>NZ_FCOB02000090.1 GCF_001545075.1 Caballeronia ptereochthonis | reverse complement strand
GTCCATCGGCACGTCGGAGAAGTTCGGGTCGCCGTAGAAGACGTCGCGGTCCGCGAACGCGAGCTTCGCGCATTCGATCACCGTATGCACGAAGTCCGGCCCCAGCGGGTCCATGTTCGCGAGATCGAAGCCCTTCAGCAACGCGAGCTGTTGCAGGAACATCGGGCCTTGCCCCCACGGTCCGGTCTTGTGGACCATGAAGCCTTCGTATTCGTAGGAAACGGGGTCTTCGTAGCTCGGCTCCCAGCGCGCGAGATCGGACGCGTCGAGCAGTCCGCGATTGCGCTGGCCCGAGGTATCGAGCACGTCGGCCGAGCGGAAATACTGGTCGATCGCATCCGCGACGAAGCCGCGATAGAACGCGACGCGCGCGCGTTCGCACTGTTCCGCGCGATCACCGCGCGTGCCCGCCTCGCGCAGAATGCGCCTGTACGTCTGTGCGATGGGCGGATTCGCGAACAGGTGATTGGGACGCGGCGCTTCACCGTCGCGCAGCCATTGCTCGGCGGACGTTCGCCATTCGCTCTTGAAGAAATCCTGAATCGCGAGGATCGACGAGGCCATGCGCGGCAGCACCGGATAGCCGTGCTCCGCATAGCCGATCGCATAGCTCAGCACGTCTTCGAGCGGCAACTGGCCGTAGTCGCGCAGCATCGCCATCCAGCCGCCGAATGCGCCGGGCACGACCGCGGGCAAGAGGCCGGTGCCGGGCATGACGGTGAGGCCCATTTGCCTCATGCGTTCGATCGTCATGGCGGCGGGCGTCACGCCCTGACCGCACAGCACGCGCACGCGATCTTCCTTCGCGCTGTAGAACACGGCGGGCAACTCGCCGCCCGGCCCGTTCAGATGCGGCTCGACGATCTGCAACACGAAGCCGGCGGCGGCCGCCGCGTCGAAGGCGTTGCCGCCTTTTTCGAGCACCGCCATGGCCGACGCGCTCGCCAGCCAGTGCGTCGACGCGGCCATGCCGAAGGTGCCGATCAGTTCGGGTCGTGTCGTGAATGCCATTGCCGTCGTTCCATGGACGAACCATTGCTCATTGGTTCTGCCGGTCAGCAAAAAATCTCGCCGCACCAAGAGCACGGAAAAGTATCGACACAGCGTAATGCACCATTAAAAGTTAAGCAATCCGTCACCCCACGGTCAGTGTTCTGCTAACATGAACCAATAAACATTGGTTCACACCACGATCATGGAAAAGCCCGCGCTCGACAAGCTGCTCGACTACGTCGCGCAGAGCAAGCTGAAAGATGGTGACGCGTTGCCGTCTGAAAGAAAGCTTGCGGAGCAACTCGGCGTGAGCCGGCGCGATTTGCGCGTTGCGCTGGCTTCGCTGGAGGCGGCAGGGCGTGTGTGGCGCGGGGTCGGGCGCGGCACTTATCTGGGCGCGCGTCCGTTGAAGTTTTCGGCGTCGCTACGCAGC
>NZ_FCOB02000018.1 GCF_001545075.1 Caballeronia ptereochthonis | reverse complement strand
CCATTGGCGGCGCGAACTCCAATCGGAATGGAAGCCCAACTGCCGCCCCGCAGATCGTGGCCGCGACATTCCCTCTCAGGTACTGGTGGCAAGTAGGCAAACAGCTTTCCGCTATTTTCGGAGCAGTCAGCCATCCATTGAGTCGCATTGCCCAGCATGTCATACAGCCCCCACGGATTGGGCTGAAACGAACCTGCTGGTGAGGTCCAAAGAAAGTGGTCATCGCAGGGTGCAACTGGGTAATCCGGGCCTAGCGCCATTGCTGTTTCATCGCGAGCGTTCTCGTAACGGCACTGGTCCTGCCTGCTGCTCCCCCAATACATCGGCGTGCTCGTGCCTGCGCGCGCGGCGTATTCCCATTCCTCTTGAGTCGGCAACCGGTATCGATGTGCGGTCTTTTCAGCGAGTTTCTTATTCAGCCATTCGATGTATTGCTGTACGTCATTCCATGACACGCACACGACCGGATCATCATCGGTCTGAGGGAAGCCGGGGTTCTCCCAGTCTGCGTCAGAAACGAAATCCCAATCCGTCCGCTTGAATGTCATGCAGCCTTTGCCGTTAAAACCCGTCTCCTTTGCAAAGACGGCGAACTGCTTCCTGGTGACATGAAAGCGACCGAGCGCGAATGACTTCACGCGCACGGAATGTGGTGGACCTTCTACGATGAGTTCCAACTGATACTTTTTGGAATCGCCTTCAAAATCGTCTTTGGTCGCGCCCATTATGTATTGGCCCGCTGGCAGGACGACCATCTCGGAGCAGTCCTCGCAATCCTTAAAGGTAGCCAGTGGCGCCGTTGTCTTCGCTGAGACTGACCATGTAGTCAATGCAGCGAGGAAGGCGAACTGAATCAACATCCAGTTCCGGTGTCGTTTGGTCACCTGTTCTCCATTGGTTTTAGAAAGAGTGTCTAGCGTGTTCGTCACTGCATGTCTTCGTGGCCAAGTGCCCCAAGCTTTGACGCCAAGTCCACCCGCGCATCGTTCCAGTCTGCAAGCGCCTGAATCCGCCGCTGCTTTGCGTTGGCTAATGCGGTCTGCGTGGCCAGCAATTCAAGAATGTTTCCCACGCCGGCGTTGTACCGACGCCGGGCCCCTTCCCACGAACGCTCTGCAATCGCCAACAGATTTGCGCTGTTCTCTGTGTTTCGCGTCGCGCCCGTCAGCGTCTGATAGCTCCTCCAGACATCCAGGGCGACCTGCCTTCGTGTGCCATCGAGCACGTCCTCTTGCCGTTCAGCCTGCGCGACGGCCTGATGGATCTGGTAGTACCGCCCGAACCCTTCGAACAGGGGGAAACTCACTTGCACGCCGATATAGGCGTCATGTCCTGTGGCCGGATAAGTCGGCATACCCAGCCCAAGGCTTTGCGGCTGGTTGTTCCGGCTGTATTTACCCACCAGACTCACGCTTGGCAGTCCCTGCGCGCGTGTCTGCGTCACCTTCGCGAGCGATGCGTCGTACTGCGCCTGTGCGGCCCGCACGGAGGGGTGCGACGCTCGTACAGCGGCCATCATCTGCTCGACTGAATCACCGAACGTCTTGCTCGTGATCGCATCGGTGGTGACCGGTGGCACCTCTAGCAAAGCGTCCGGATCGAGGTCCATGTCGGAGGCCAGCGTACCCAACGCGTTTCGAAGTTCGCTCTCGGCTTTGGTCAGGCCGAATAGCACCTGCTCATGCTGCGTCTGCGCCTGAAGCGCATCCGTAACGGGCGCGATACCCTTGTCGACACGCGCTTGCGCTGCGATCATGCTCCGGCGCGTCATGTCTTCGACTTCAGCGGCCGCTGCCAATGCACCTACGGCCGTCTGTGCCGCGTAATAGTCTTTGGCCGCCGCGGCGAATACTTCCTGCAGCGTGGCGTCTTGTGTCGCACGCGCCGCTTCGAGCAGGGAGCGGGCGTTCCTGAGCCCCGCTTCGCGTCCACCAAAGTCGTAGAGCAGCCAGTTCAGGCTCACGCTCTCCGAATGCACCGTCGAAGCGATATCTGAACCGAGCAGCGGATGATTGTCGACATCGATCCTTGACTTGTCGCGCACACCTTGCCACGTTGCCGAGAGCGTCGGAAGATAGGCGGCACGCGCGACGCCCACAGCCGCCGCCTGCGCCTTCACGTCGGCCCATCGCGCGCGCGTCTTGGGATTGCTGCACAGTGCGCGCTCCACGACCTCCCGAAGCTGCAACGGTCGTGCTGGAAGTGTGCCGAATGCGCATACGCCTACCATCGCTCCAGCCGGGGTGGCGGAGATGCCCTGTTCGACGCGCAGCACGTCGATCGCATGCGCCGTGCCGGCCGACACGGCGAGTGTGATCGCCGCAAGACGGCGAACCTGCTTTCTAGCGCTCACGCATGCTCTCCCGCGCCGTCTGCAAAAGCGGATCGAGGAAATAGCCGATCACACTGCGCGTGCCCGTGCGAATATCCGCCGTGACCGCCATGCCCGGCGTGAGGGTGATCCAGCGCTTGTCGACGCGAATGCGATTCGCCTCCAGACGAATTCGTACCGGAAAGGTCGCCCCACGTTTTTTGTCCTGCACGGCGTTATTCGAAACGTCCGTGATCGTGCCGTTCAGATATCCGTACCGCATATACGGAAACGCCTCGATCTTCACCGCTGCGCGCTGGCCGACCTCGACAAAGCCAACATCCTTGTTGTCGAGTCGCGCTTCGACCTCCAGCGCATCATCCGGCACGATCTCCATCAACGGTTGCGCCGTCGTCACGACGCCACCCAATGTATGCACGGAGAGTTGCTGCACCGTGCCCGCGACCGGCGCTGTCAGGCTCAGAAGTGCTTGCCGCGTCTGCGCCTTGGTCTCATCGGCCTGGCTCTGCCTGACCTGCTGCATCGCCTTCTCCAGCGCGTCGAGTTGATCGCGACGGAACTTCGAAGTGATCGCCTCCATCTGCGCCCGCTGTACCGCGATAGCCGCCGTCAGCTCACCCGCATGGCTGCGTTGCACCTTCAATTCGTATTCCTTGTCGAGCGCGCCTTGCTCTTTGTCGAGAAAATCGTTACGTGCGACATATCGATCTGCGACCAGCCCGCGATAAGCGTCCGCCTGCTGACGCGCAAGCGGCGCCATTTCCGCCAGCTTGGCGATCTGCGCGCGGGTGCTTGCAAGTGCAGCTTCGCGCTTGAGCAACTCGGCCTGCTCCCCGTTGTAGCGGTCTTGATATTCAAGCCATGCGCCCTCTGCAAGGCGCTGTGCCTCTCGCGCTCGATCCGTCGGCGCATCGTTCACCACGACCACTACCGGCGCGCGGTTGTCGCGCTGCGCTGCCAGCAGGGCGGCGGCGCGTGCGGCGGCCAGTTGCGCATCGAGGCGCGCAGAACGCGCCTTGTCCGCGTCGGCTGCTGCCTGCGTCGTGTCGAGTTTCATTAGCAGTTGACCGCTTTTTACGCGATCACCGTCACGAACCCGAATCTCGCGGACCACGCCCGTAATGGCAGGCTGAATGACTTTCACGCGCGCGTCAGGGATGAACTGCCCATTCGCCGTGACCACGATGTCGAGACGCCCGACGAGCGCGACGAGTAACACAATGGCCGCGAGCAAGACAAGAATCCGCATCGCCCAGCGCGGCGCTGGATGAACCGGCGTTTCCAGCAGCTCCAGTTCAGCCGGCAGAAATGCGAGTTGATCGGCATCGCGCAACGGGCGTTCGAGTTCCTTGCGCATATCCCAAACCGCGCGCCATGCATCCGCATGGCGTTTCATCAGATCGTGCAGGGCCTGTAGTTTCATCGATCGTGTCATCAGGCGGCGTCCTGCAGAGAAACGAGATGCGCATATAAGCCGCCGTGCGCCAACAGGGAGTCATGATTGCCGTGCTCCACGATGCGCCCGCGATCCATCGCGATGATTCCGTGCGCGTGGCGCACCGCGCTCAGACGATGCGCGATGATGATGACCGTGCGTCCCGCGCAGATCATCCTCATGTTCTCGCGGATGACACGCTCGGTTTCGAAATCGAGCGCACTGGTCGCCTCGTCGAAAATCAGGATGCGCGGGTCGTTCAGCAGGGCGCGGGCGATGGCCAGCCGCTGGCGCTGCCCGCCCGAGAGGTTGCTGCCGTGCTCGCCAACGACCGTGTCATATCCTTCGGGCAGCTCGCAGATGAACTGATGCGCGCCCGCCAGCGTTGCCGCATGGATCACGGCCTCCAGCGGCGCTCCGGGATCGGTGAGAGCAATGTTCTCGCGCACGGTGCGGTTGAACAGCAAGTTCTCCTGCAGCACTACGCCGATCTGTCTGCGCAGCCAGGCGGGATCGGCGAGCGCAAGATCGACACCGTCGATGCGCACCGTTCCTTGTTCGGGCAGATAGAGTCGCTGCAACAGCTTGGTGAGCGTGCTTTTGCCCGACCCTGAACGCCCCACGATGCCGATCACCTGTCCCGCGCCAATCTTCATCGACACGCCATCGATGATGAGCGGCCCGTCCGCTCGATAGCGGAAGCGGATATTCTCAAACGCGATTTCGCCGCGAATCGCCGGTAACGCCTGCCGGCTTTGCGGCAACTCGGAGCGCGTATTCAGGATGTCGCCGAGGCGTTGCATCGAGATGCCGATCTGCTGGAAGTCCTGCCACAACTGGGCGAGGCGCAGCACCGGTCCACTCACGCGCTGCGCCATCATGTTGAAAGCGACGAGCTCGCCAACGGAGAGCTGGCCGTCGATCACGAAGCGCGCACCGAAGAACAGCGTGCCGAGCGAAACCAGCTTGCCGACCAGTTGAATCAACTGCTGGCCGATATTACCGAGCTGGCTCACGCGAAAGCCTGCGCTGACGTAAGCCGCGAGCTGCGACTCCCAGCGGCGGATGAACTGCGGCTCGACCGCCATCGCCTTGAGCGTCTCGACGCCCGAGACGGACTCGACCAGAAACGACTGGCTGTCCGCGCCGCGCGCAAATTTCTCGTTCAGCCTCGCACGAAAAGCCGGCATCAGCCCGCCGGAGATTACCGCGTAGAGCGGCAGGGAAGCCACCACGAGCAGCGTCAGCCAGACGCTGTACACACACATCACGGCGATGAAAACGACCGAGAACATCAGGTCGATGAATGCGGTCAGCGCCTGGCCTGTGAGGAAGTTGCGAATGTTTTCCAGTTCGCGGACACGCGCCACAGTGTCACCCACGCGCCGCGCGCCAAAGTAGCCGAGCGGCAGCGCGACGAGATGCCGGAACAACCGGGCGCCGAGCTCGACATCGATGCGGTTCGTCGTGTGGGAGAACACGTAGTTCCGAAGCCCCGTTAGCAAGACCTCGAAGATCGAACTCACCAGCAGCGCGACACACACGACGTTTAGCGTGCTGTAGGTGCGATTCACCAGCACCTTGTCCATGACCACCTGAAACATCAGCGGCGATACCAGGCCGAAGAGTTGCAGGACCAGCGACACGCCCAGCACTTCGAGCAGTAGTACGCGGTAGCGGACGATGGCGGGAATGAACCATGAGAAGTCGAAGCGCGCCAACTCGCCAGCGAGCGATGCACGCGACGCAAACAAGATCATCCGCCCGTCGGATCGCGCAATCACTTCGTCTAAAGGTTCGATCTTCGGAGCAACGGCACCGGGTTCCAGCACCAAGCCGGTTTTTCCATCCGTTTTGGCGAGGATCACATGACGCCCCTCGCGACCCAAAACGAGTGCGGGCATAGGCACAGTGCCGAGCGTCGCCGGACGAAGCGCAACGGTTCGAGCCTTAAGTCCAAGCGTACGGGCTGCACGGACCAAGTCCTTGTCGGTGAACCGGCCCTTGTCGTTCGCCGCCTGATGTTTCAACTGAGCGGCATCAGCGGCGATGTCGTGAAACCGCGCGATAATAATTAATGCTGCAATTCCCGGATCATCCTCGGTTGACGCAGACTCCATTTCCTTACTTTTTAACATTCGAGAAACTTACTCTTATTGCCTATGGGGATGCTTTTATCGGTCGCATATTGGAAATCCGGGCGCGGCCTTAACACCAACCGAATATCAACGATATGCGTTTCCGCTTCGGATTCAAGCGGTTTCGAATATCGTTCAGGGCGCGGACACGCAGGAGAAGTGGCCTGACATATCCGATATTCGCGCGCTACCACGAACGGTCGCACAGTAGCGCTTGCTCGGCGGGCGAAACTTAAAGGGGGTTTATTTCAAGAGAAATGGGGATAAACCTTTAGGCCAAAAACACTGACAATCGGCAGTCTTTAAAATTTTTAATTCTCTTAAAATCAAGAAGCGGTGTTGTCATTCATGTTTTCGGCTCCGGCGCGTGATGCGTCGGAACAGGCCTGGAAACCTCACAGCCAGGAAATAGCCGCTCGCGACGCCGACCCAATATGTGCGTCTAGAACTGCTCGATCATCCCCACCTGCACACCGCGAACCGGCGCTCCCGGATATGCCGCCGGAATCCCGGCGACGTTCACCCCGCGAAGCGTGAACGTCGCGTCGCCGCGATTGCGCAGCATCGCACCGCTCGCGTAGAGCAGTAGCTTCGGCGACACATCGTATTCGCACGCCACGCTGAACTGGTCTGCATCGTCGTCGCCGCCCGACCGGTCGCGCGCGTACGTGTAACCGAGCGAAGCCCTCAGGCGCGACGAAACCGCATAACGCATCGATACGGAAAGGCCATCGTCGTGATATCGCGGCGAGCCGCCGTCGCCGTTGAAGAAGGCAACGAATGCAGTCGCCTTGCCGACGCGATACGACACGCCGCCGAGATTCGAGCGCAATGCCCCGCTGCCGTTCGTCTGCTGATGCGCATAGGAGATGCGAAACGGTCCGTTGTGATAGGCGAATGTCTCGTAGGAACCGGACAGTCCATTGCCGTCGCCGCTGTCGCGCAACGCGAGCATGAGCGTCGTCGAGAACCCGTGGATGTCGGGCGAAAGCCAGGCGATGCCGTTATCCGTATAAGGCGTGATCTTCGACAGGTTGTTGAGACCCGACGCGATGGTGCCCGCGCCGAACGCATCGAGTTGCCCCTTGAAGGGAATATAGATCGGCGAATACTGACGACCCATGCGAACTTCGCCCCAGGGCGCGCCGAGACCGATCCACGCCTGGCGGTTGAAGATGGTGTTGGCCGTGGCGAACGTGCCGTCGGCGGAACTGAAGCCGCTCTCCAGATCGAACAGAAGGCGCGTGTCCGAACTCAGCGGCTCCGCGCCGCGCAAGCCGAATCGGGAACCGCGATACGCGCCCGAGTCCATGCGCGGCGTCCACGACGAACCGGGATTGGTGACCTCGATGCTGGTGTCGATCGTTCCATAGAGTGTGACGACGCTTTGCGCATGAACCGCCGCTGCAAAACCGCCGCATGCGATCGACGCGGCCAGGAGCACGCCGCGTCTCGTGGCGCGCCGATCAGAAAGAAATGTCGGACGCATGAATCCTTGGGCGGATGTATCGATCCACCGCGATCAGGCTTGAGTTGTTATTCGAATGAAAGCGGCGGCACGCATGACGGCTGCCGACGCCGCCCGCCATGATAACCGCCGCTCGGGGAATCAGGGCTTCAGCGCATACGCGATGAACACGAGCCCGCATAGTCAATCGTTTGCCTGAATCGCCGCGTTACCGCCGCCTGTCGCTCACAGCAAGGGAAGCTTCGCCCTGATGTGCGCCGCGAAAGCCGCGGTCAGGGGCGACGGACGCCCGCGCTCGAATTTCAGCGAAATGCCGACGCTCGGCAACGCCGGAAGCTCCGGATCCGCATCGAGCACGCAAAGATCCGGCGGCACCGCGGTCCGCGTGATGACGGCGAACGCCTGTCCCGAACGAACGAGCGCGGTAAGACCCGCGAGACTGCTGCTCGCATAAGCGATGCGGTAAGCCCTGCCCGCGCGCTTCAGCACGTCGCAGGCCGCGGTGTGATCGAGCGTATCGGGGTCGGAGAGCGCCAGCGGCAAGGGATCGAAGTGCGCGGCGTCCATCCCCGGGTAGCCGATCCACACCAGTTGCTCGCGTCGAATGACGTCGACGTTCGGGGCGGCTTCGGGCAACGAGATCATCGCGAGATCCAGCGCACGCATGTCCAGTTGTTCGAGCAGTCTCGGCGTAGGCCCGCACACGACCTCGACGAGCGCATGCGGATGCCGGCTCGAGAACTGCCGCAGCAGCGAAGGCAAAAAGACGGCGGCATAATCGTCCGGACAGCCGAAGCGGATGTTGCCCGACAGCCCCTTGCCGCACAGATCGGCCATCGCCTCGTCGTGCAGGCGCAGAATGCGCTGGGCGTGGACGAGCAGCCGCTCGCCGGGGTTCGTCAGCACGACCCCGCGCCCGGTGCGCCGAAACAAGGGTTGATCGACGATTTCCTCGAGCCGCTTCATCTGCTGACTCAGCGCGGATTGGGTCCGGCCGATCCGTTCGGCCGCGCGGCTCAGCGCCCGCACTTCGGCGATGACGGCAAACGAGCGCAACAGATCGATCTCAAGCGAAAGGCTCAAGATATTAGCCCCTCTTCTGGCCGGCATTAGAACTATTCGTTTCTATAAAACCAGAGGGCCGTCTAGACTGCAAGTTCTTTCCATCATTCGCCGGGAGAAGCACCGTGTCCCTGAACAACGACGCAGGCTTTTGGCGCAACGCCCAAGAACATCTGATTCGCTACGGCGCCACGTTCCAGCCGATGATCATCGAGCGCGCCCAGGGAAGCTTCGTCTATGACGCGGACAGCCGCGCGATCCTGGATTTCACTTCGGGACAGATGAGCGCGGTGCTGGGTCACAGCCATCCGGAAATCGTCTCGGTCATAAGCGAATACGCCGGCAAGCTGGACCATCTCTTCAGCGGCATGCTCTCGCGGCCGGTAGTGGACCTGGCCACCCGTCTGGCCGAAATCTCGCCCGACGGCCTCGACCGGGCACTGCTGCTCAGCACCGGCGCGGAGTCGAACGAGGCCGCCATCCGCATGGCGAAGCTCGTCACCGGAGGATACGAAGTCGTCGGCTTTGCCCAGTCGTGGCACGGCATGACGGGCCATGCGGCATCCGCGACGTACAGCGCCGGGCGCAAGGGCGTCGGTCCCGCGGCCGTCGGTTCATTCGCGATTCCCGCGCCCTTTACGTATCGGCCGCAGTTCGAGCGCAACGGCAAGTACGACTACCTCGCGGAACTGGACTACGCGTTCGATCTCGTCGATCGCCAGTCGAGCGGCAATCTCGCGGCTTTCATTGCGGAGCCGATCCTGAGCTCCGGCGGGATCATCGAGCTTCCGGAAGGCTATATGGCGGCACTCAAGCGCAAGTGCGAGGAGCGCGGCATGCTGTTGATCCTCGACGAGGCGCAGACCGGCATCGGGCGCACGGGCACGATGTTCGCCTGCCAGCGCGACGGCGTCACGCCCGACATTCTCACGCTCTCGAAGACGCTGGGCGCCGGCCTGCCACTCGCGGCCGTGTTGACTTCCGCGGAAATCGAGGAGCGCGCGCATGAACGGGGCTATCTGTTCTATACGACGCACGTGTCCGATCCGCTTCCCGCGGCGGTCGGCCTGCGCGTGCTGGACGTGGTCGAGCGCGAGGGGCTGGTCGCGCGTGCGGGCGTGATGAGCGAGCGGCTCAGGCGGGGCCTGCTGGATCTGATGGAGCGCTTCGACTGCATCGGCGACGTGCGCGGACGAGGCTTGCTGCTGGGCGTGGAGATCGTGAAGGACCGCCGCACGAAAGAGCCTGCCGATGGATTGGGCGCGAAGATCACGCGCGAGTGCATGAATCTCGGGCTCAGCATGAACATCGTCCAGTTGCCCGGCATGGGCGGCGTGTTCCGGATCGCGCCGCCGCTGACCGTGAGCGAGGACGAGATCGATCTGGGTCTCGAGTTGCTCGGCAAGGCGATAGAGCGGTCGCTTTGACTTCGCCGCTTGCAGCGAACTGACCGCGTCAGTTCGCATCCCCTTCGAAGCGCGCCTGCAATTCCGCGAACGACGCGATGCTCCCGAGCAGCGCGCTCGCCGCGACCGTCGGCGGACTCGCGAGCCACACTTTTCCCGGACCCGAGCGGCCAGGAAAGTTTCGATTGGTCGCGCTGATGCTCACCTGCGCCGCATCCGTCGACGATCCCGGTCCGCAGTTCGCGCACGCACCGCACGATGGCTGAAGCAGAATCGCGCCGACGCGTTCGAAGGCCTCGACATAGCCTCGCGCGGTGCAATAGTCGCGCACGTCCTGCGTGCCGAATTGCAGATACAGCTTCACGCCATCCGGCACGCGAAGCCCGCGCGCCGCCGCCCACGAGAGCACTTGGTGGTAGTGATCGAAGTCCTCACGCTTGCCCGCCGTGCAGGAGCCGCCATACGCGATGTCGATGCGCGGCCTTTCATCGAGTGCCTGAAGCGCGACGCCATTGCCCGGATCGCCGGGCGCGGCGAGCATCGGCGTGAGTCGCGCGCAATCGATGCCGATCACATCGGCATAGCGCGCGCCCTCGTCGCTTCGCATCCACGGTTCGATCGTGAAGTCGATGCCGCGACGTTCCTTCAGGAAGCGCACTGTCTCTTCATCCGGCGCGACGATGCCGGTGAAGCCGCCGAGCTCCGCCGTCATGTTGGTGAGCGTCGTGCGCTCGTCGGTGGAGAGGCTCGCGATGGCCGTGCCCGCGAACTCGAATACCTTGCCCACGCCCACACCTGCGCGAATCCGCGCGTCCGCGAGCAGATGCAGCACGATGTCCTTCGCCGTCACGCCCGCGGGAATCGGCCCATGCAGTTCGATCCGCAACGATTGCGGCACGGTCATGCGTACCGCGCCCGTGACGAACGCGTTGGCCATGTCGGTCGTGCCGACGCCGAAGGCCACGCAGCCCAGCGCGCCGCTATGCGGCGTATGCGAATCCGTGCCCGCCACGATCTGACCCGGCAACGCATAACGCTCGGCCATCATCGCGTGCGAGATGCCTTCCGAGCCTTCGTCGATGCCGCTGTTCGCTTCGTTCAGATAGCCGTGATTGCGCACGCCATAGTCGCGCGCGAACGCCCGATGCGCCTCCGACAACTCGCGCACGTTCGGCAGCAAGCCGTTCTTCACATGCAGTTCGCTTCGATGCGAATACGACAGATGATCCTCGAACGCGAGCATGCCGTGCGGGTCGCGAAGCGTCAAAGGACGTCCGAACGTCGCGTGCAGCATGTGCGCGGCCATGCCGGTGTAGTACTCGTGGATGAAGCGCCAGTCCGCGCGCACGAAGACGCCGCTGCCCGGCTCCAGTGAGGCGCCCGTCGCATCGGTCGTCAGTGCGCGGCGCGCGAGTATCTTTTCGACGAGCGTGCGCGGCGTAGCGTCGTTCGTGACCTGACCGACGCTCACGCGCCGCATGTGCGACTGCCCGTATCGCAACAGGCCGCCGCTCTTGAGAATCGCCGCCGCCAGCGGATCGCGATCGGCGACGAGTTCCTCCACATCGATCGCCTCTCCGCGCCGGATGCGCTCGATGAGCCCGAAATCCGTCGACGTGAAAAGCCCCAGATTGTCCGCGTTCTGCCGGTAGATGCGCTCGAAGCTGCGGGCGATGACGAGGCGGATGCCCGCGTGATATTCCGCGAGCGGACTGTGCTCGCGCGACGAGCCCTTGCCGTAGCGATTGCCCGCGACCGTCACCTGAAAGCGCCCGGCGCGAACCGCGTCGTGGCCGACCGGATTGCGGCCGCCCGCATGAAAGCCGACATACGGACACTGACCGAGGCGCTCGTCGAAGCGCGTGAGCACGCTGATCGGCGTGATCTCGTCGGTGGAAACGTCGTCGCGCAACGCGCCGGCGTCGTCGGGCGACAAATCCTCGCCCGCAAGCTGACGCTCGACTTTCGCCGGGTCCGCGCAAAGAAACAGCATCCGCCCGCTTATATCCAGTCTGGCCATCGCATTCTCCCTGGCCGCCAATCTAGACGCAAAGCCGTGCCGCCGCGAAGTGTTCGTTCGGCAAAAGGGCCATCGCGAGATGCGATGTCAGCGTTTACCCTCGGAACCGGTCAGCGTATCGATCAGCGCCTGCACGGCCTTCAGCCGCGAGGACTTGCGCGGCGCATGCACGCGCAGGCAACGGCCGCTGCCCCAGGTCTCGCGCAACGGCACGCGCGCGAAATTGCGCGATCCCGCGAACGCGGAAGCCGCGCTCGTCGGCACGATGCCGATGCCGAGCCCGGCCTCCACCATGCGGCATTGCGCGTCGAAGCTGTTGACGGTCACCGTCACGTTGAGCGCCGCGCGCGCGGCCTCGGCGTGCTCCTTGAGCGTCTGATCGAGCGATCCGCCCGCCTGCAATGCGACGAGCGGAAAGCGGATCGCTTCCGCGAAGCTCAACGCGGCCGCCGAGGCGAGTTCGTGATCGGGCGGCAGCACGACCATCAGCGGATCGTTGGCGAAGTGCCACGATTCCAGACCTGCGGGCGTTTTCGTGCTCGCCGATATGCCGACGTCCGCGCGATCGTCGAGACAGGCGCGGATGACTTCGTCGCTGATCTGCTCGGTCAGCGCGATGTCAACCAGCGGATAGCGCGCGTTGAACGACCTCAGCCGCTCGGGCAGAAAGCCCACGATCGCCGATGCGTTCGCATGCAGCCGCACGACGCCCGCGATCTGGCCGCTCATCGACCGGACCTCGCGCGCCATGCGTTCGAGCTGGCCATGAATGGAGCGCGCGCTGGAATAGGCGTGCTGGCCCGCTTCGGTCAGTTGCACGCCCGACGGCGAGCGAATCAGCAGCGCCGCGCCGATGGCCGATTCCAGATCCGCGATGCGCCTGCTCAAGGCCGAAGGCGCGATGTGATTGCGGCTCGCGGCGCGCGCGATCGATCCTTCCTCGACGACCGAGATGAAGAGCTCAAGACTGTAGGGATCGATTCTCATCGCCTCTCGACTATCGTCCGCCGACCAGCGACGTGATGATCGCATACGCGGCCTTCACACGTTCGTCGTTCGGTATGTTCCTGTTCGCCAGCATGACGATGCCCACGCGCTCCTTCGGCACGAACGCGACATACGCGCCGAAGCCGTTGGTCGAGCCGGTCTTGTTGATCCAGACGTCGTCGCGCGGCGCTTGCGGCGGTTCGATCGCGGTGACGGGCGTCGCGTTCAGGATCATCGACTGCGAGTTTCCATCCAGCAGCGACTGCAATGCGACCGGATACGGATACTGCTCCCAGATCAGGTCCTGCGTCAGCGGGCCGGCGTGGAAGTAGCCCGTGTGCGTCGCGATGACCGCGCGCTGGAACGGCGGATCGATGCGCACCATGTTCATGTTGATTTGCATGAAGCGCGTCATGTCGTCTGCCGTCGATCTCACGCCATAGGCCTCGGAAGACAGCACGCCGCCCTTCATGCGGATCGGCGCGTCGTCCTTCCCATAGCCTTGAGCATAATCGCGCTGCTTCGCGGCGGGCACGTCGACATAGCTGTGCTTCAGGCCGAGCGCGGGAAAGAGGCGCGTCTGCATCAGCGCGTCGAAATCCTGCCGCATGCTCTTCGCGGTGATCAGACCGAGCGCCCCGATGCCGGGATTCGCGTAGGTGCGGATCGTTCCGGGCGGCTGCGCCGGGCGCCACGATTTGAAGTACCGCAGCAACTGGTCGTTGTCGTGAACGTCGTCGGGCACTTGCAGCGGCAGGCCGCCGGGCGTGTGCGTGCCCAGATTCAGGAGCGTCACCTTGCCGAATTCGCTTCCCGCCAGCGACGGCAGATGTCTGCTCACCGGATCGTTCAGCGAGAGATCGCCTTCGAGCTGCGCGTACGAGGCCAGCGTCGCGGTAAAGGTCTTGCTGATCGAGCCGAGCTCGAACAGCGTATCGCGCGTCACGGGCTGCTTCGTTTCCTTCGACGCCACGCCGTAATCGAACACATACGGCCTGCCTTGCACGACGACGCCCACCGCCATGCCCGCGATGCCGTGCAGCGCCATCATCGGCTTGATCGTGTCATCGACCGTCTTCCTGATCCTCGCGTCGTCGGCATCGGCCGCGTGGGCGGCGACGGATATCGCGCCAAAAGAAAAAATGGCTGCCGCCAGAAAACTCAGCGTACGAAACTTCATGGGTGTCGATCCTTCGCCTGGTTGCCGTGATTGGACTGAAGCGAAATATCCGCTCTTTCAGCCGCTTCGACAATCGAGGATAATTTGCCGCAGGCAAAAGAAAATCTTGTGCGAGCCATGCGCCCTCATCTTCCGCTGAATGCACTGCGCGCGTTCGAAGCCTCGGCGCGGCACCTGAGCTTCACGCGCGCCGCGCAGGAGCTGAACGTCACGCAGGCGGCCGTCAGCCAGCAGGTGCGCGCGCTGGAGGAACGGCTCGGCACGCCGCTCTTCAGGCGTCTGCCGCGCGGGCTCGGCGTCACCGACGAAGGCCGCGCGCTCCTGCCCGTGCTGAGCGATGCCTTCGGCCGCATCGAAGCCGTGCTCAAGCAATTCGAGGGCGGTCATTTTCATGAGGTGCTGACAGTGGGCGTCGTCGGCACGTTCGCAGTCGGCTGGCTGATGCCTCGGCTGAAGGCGTTTCGCGAAACGCATCCGTTCGTCGAGTTGCGGCTGCTCACGCATAACAATCTCGTCGATCCGGCTTCCGAGGGTCTCGACTTCGCGATCCGCTTCGGCGCGGGCATCTGGCCCGCGACGCACAACGCGCCGTTGCTCGACGCGCCGCTCGCCGTGCTGTGCGCACCCGACATCGCGCGACGCCTCGGCACGCCGTCCGATCTCGCGAACGAAGTGCTGTTGCGCTCCTATCGCGCGGACGACTGGATGAACTGGTTCGATGCCGCCGGCCTCGACGCGTGGACCATGAACGGCCCCGTGTTCGATTCGTCGCGCCTGATGGTGGAAGCTGCGGTGCAAGGCGCGGGCGTCGCGCTCGCGCCGCCGCGCATGTTCGTGCGCGAGCTGCAGGCGGGGCTGCTCGTGCGCCCCTTCGATATCGAGGTGAAGACCGGAAGCTACTGGCTCACGTGGCTCAGGTCGCGGCGCCTGTCTCCCGGCATGCGGCTGTTCCGCGACTGGATCATCGCGGAGGCAGCCGCGGCGCCCTGATTCGGACTCGATGGCGCGCCTGCGCGTCGCTCCGGTGATCAGCCGATGGCGCGTCGCGACGTGATGCCGCCGTCTACCGTGATGATCGTGCCCGACGTGTACGCCGATCGGTCCGACGCGAGGTAGACGAACAGGTCCGCGATTTCATCGACGGTCGCGGCTCGGCCGAGCGGGTAGTTCGCCAGCAAATCGCCTGAGCGTGACGCATCGCCGAAGCGCGCCTTGGCCCGCACGCTCAGCACCTTGCGGATGCGCTCGGTGTCGACGGGGCCGGGATTCACGCCCACGACGCGAATGCCGTCGTCGGCAAGACTGCGGCCGCCCAATGCGCGCGTGAACGCCATCAAGGCTGCGTTGCCCGTCGTCCCGGCGATATAGTCGAAGTCGAAGTTCTCGCCGCCGTTGCCGATGTTGTTCAGGATCACGCCACCGCCGCGCGCCTTCATGCGCGGATAGATCGCGCGCGTCAGATTGATGTAGCCGAAGACCTTCAGCTCCCAGCCCTTACGCCACGCGTCTTCGTTCACGTCCCACAGCGTGCCGCCGGGAATGCCGCCCGCGTTGTTCACGAGCACGTCGATATCGCCCGCGAATTCGGCGATCCGGTCGATCTCGCCCGGCGCCGTCATGTCGAGCGCGAGCGTCTCCGCGCGCTCGCCGGACAGCGCCGCCGCACGTTCCGCGAGCGCGGCGAGCTTGTCCGCCGAGCGCGCGACGAGCTTCAACGCGCAGCCTTCGCGCGCGAATGCGAGCGCGAGCCCTTCGCCGATGCCCTGCGACGCGCCCGTGATCAGCACGCGCCTGCCCTTCAGGTTCAGTTCCATGTGCGCTTCCTTCCGTCACTCATCGGATGTCCATTTTGAAGCAGCATTCCTTGTATTGCTACATGCCGAGATAGGCGCGTTGCACGCGTTCGTCGCGGGCGAGGGCCTTGGCGTCACCGTGCTGGATGACCGTGCCGCCTTCCAGCACGTAGGCGTAGTCCGCGACGTCAAGCGCGACCTCCGCGTTCTGCTCGACGAGCAGCACGTCGACGCCCGTATCGCGGACCACATGAATCACGCGCGCGATCTTCTCGACCACGGCGGGCGCGAGCCCGATGGTCGGCTCGTCGAGCAGGAGCATGCGCGGCGCGGACATCAGGGCGCGCGCCACCGCCACCATCTGCTGCTGGCCGCCGCTCAGCGTGCCGGCGGGCGCGCCGAGCTTCGGCACCAGATCGGGGAAGTAGCCGAGACAGCGCTCGAGATCGGCCGCGACCGCGCGAGCGTCGTCGCGACAATATGCGCCCAGCTCGAGGTTCTCGCGCACGGTCATGCCGCCGAAGAGGCGTCTGCCTTCGGGCACGAGACAAAGCCCGTGCCTCACGCGAACGTCCGCCGATGCGCCCTTCATCTCCTGGCCGTTCAGCTTCACGCTGCCCGCATTGGCCTTGATGAGGCCCGCGACGCACTTCATGAGCGTCGACTTGCCCGCGCCGTTCGCGCCGACGAGCGTCACGACCTGGCCACGGCGCACTTGCAGGCTCGCGCCGCGCACGGCGGGCACCGCGCCATAGCTGATCGACACATCGCTCACGTCCAGCACGATTTCGTCAGTGCCCATGGTTTGCTCCGAGGTAGGCTTCGATCACGCGCGGATCGCGGCGAATCTCGTCCGGCGTGCCGGTCGCGAGCATGCGGCCGTGATGCAGCACGACGATGCGGTCGCACACCTGCATCACCGCCTTCATGTTGTGCTCGACGAGCAGCACCGAGCTGCCGAACTCATCGCGGATGCGCTCGAACACGTCGAGCGTCGCCGCGACTTCCGTCTGATTGAGTCCGGTGAGCGGTTCGTCGAGACACAGGATGCGCGGACGCGACGCGAACGCGATCGCGATGCTCACGAGCCGCTGCAAGCCGTGCGGCAGGATGCCGGCGATCTCATCGAGCCTGCCTTGCAGGCCGAAGAGGCCCGCGGTCTCGCGCACGCGCTCTGCTCGTTCCGCACGCGGCAAGGCGCCGAGCGTGCCGATCAGGATGTTGTCGGCCACGCTCATGCTGCGCATCAGGCTGCCGTGCTGGAAAGTGCGCACGAGCCCTTTTCTGCTGATCCGCTCGGGCGACATGCCCGTCGCGTCCGCGCCGTCGATGAAGAGCCTGCCGCGCGTTGGCGTGTAGAAGCCGCTGATCAGATTGAACGTCGTGCTCTTGCCCGCGCCGTTCGGTCCGATCAGTCCGAGCACTTCGCGCTCGCGGATCTCGAAGCTCAGCTCCGACACCGCGAGCAACCCGCCGAAGCTGCGCGCGATGTCCTTCGCCTCGAACAATGGAGTGGCTGTCTGCATCACACGCCTCCGTTCGGACGAGCGAGCGCGGCGCGGCGTGTCTTCGCGCTGGCCATGCGGCCGCGCAGGAGACCCATCAGGCCACCGGGCAGCAGCAGCATCGCAATGACGATGGCCGCGCCGTAGAAGATATGCTCGCTCGCGCCGAGGCCCATCGTGAAGCTGCCGAGCAACACGAGCAGGATCGCGCCCGCAACCGGCCCGAGCGGATGATGCTCGCCGCCGACCTTGAGATAGGCGAGCGCGAGCGTCGACAGCAGGAAGCCGAAATCGGGCGGGCTGATGACGTTGTTCGCGAACGCGTGCAGGGAACCGGCGATGCCCGTCACGAAGCAGGAGATGCAGAAGCACGCGATCTTCACGAGATGCACGCGAATGCCGACCGAGCGCACGACGTTCTCGTTGTCGCGCACGGCGATCAGCAGCTTGCCGAACTGCGACGTCTCGATCGCATGCAGCACGAGCAGCAACACGCCGACGATCAACACGACGAACGCGGGAAAGCCCGTGCCGAACGCGGCGGGCGGAAAGATGCCCACCATGCCCGAGTTGCCGCCGAGCCAGTCCGAGCGCGTATAGACGATGCGCATGACCTCCGCGAACGCAAAGCCGATCAGCAGGAAATACGGCCCTTTCGCGCGCAGCGTGATGAAGCCGAACACCGCGCCGATCGCGCAGGCGAGCACACCGCTCAGCAACAACGTCACGGGGAACGGAATGTCCCACAGCGTCGTGCATACGCCGGCCGTATACGCGCCGATGCCGAAGAACGCGGCGGTGGCGAAGTTCAGTTCGCCCATCAACAACACGAAGCGCAGGCTCGACGCGGTCAGCGCGGCGATCGCGCACCACACGACGAGATCGGCCGCGTAGCCGCCGCCGGCGAAGAGACTGGCGGCGCCGAGCGCCAGCACCGCTAGCCCCCAGAACGGGAAAGACCTGTCAGGCATGACCGAGCACTCCTTTCGGGCGAACCAGCAGCACCAGCATGACGAGCACGAAGATCGCGAGATTCGCGCTCGACGGATCGAAATAGAAGCCGCCGAAGCTCTCGATGAACGCGATGAAGAGACTGCCGAGAATCGCGCCCGGCACCGAACCCAGCCCGCCGATCACGACCGCGATGAAGCCCTTCACGAGATAGCTTTCGCCGAATTCCGGCGAAACGATCGACACCGGCGCGATCAGCGCGCCCGCGATCGCGCCGAGCGCCGTCGCGACGACGAAGCCGCGAAATGCGATCGCGTTGTAGGGAATGCCTTGCAGCATGGCCGCTTCGTGATCGATGGAGACGGCGCGCATCGCGCGGCCCAGGCGCGTCGCGTCGAGCGACCACAGCAACCCGCCCGCGAGCGCCACGGCCACCGCGCAGAGAATCAGGCGCTGCGTGGCGAGCGTCGCGCCGAAGATCGCAACGTTGCCGTCGACGAGCGGCGGCACCGAGCGCACCGCGCCGCCGAATACATCCCGAAAGATGCCTTCGAAAAGCAGCACGAAGCCCGCCGACAGAATGAACGAGCCCGCCAGGTCGCGCTGAAAGCGGCGGAACGCGAAGCGGAACACGAGCGCGCCGAGCGCCGAGGCGAGCACCACGCCCGCGACGAAGGCCGCCAGATACGCAAGCTGCACCGGCACGCCGCGCGCGACGAGCCACGGAATCGCGACCGACACGATCAGCGCGGACAGCGTGAAGAACTGCCCGTGCGCGAAGTTCACGATCCGCAAGACGCCGAAGATCAGCGTGAGGCCGAGCGCGAACAGGACGTAGACCGAGCCGATCTGCAGCGCGGTCAACGTGAGCTGGAAGAGTGTCTGCATGACTGCTCCGCATCCTCGACGTGCGTTATTGGCCGGTCCGCTGCTTCAGTTCGGCCGGGCTGATGCGTGCGAGCTCCACGAGCTTCTCGCCCTGAATCTGCGTGACGATCACCGGCACGAGAATCTGCTGCGGGCTGCCGTAGACGCCTTTCTCGCCGAACGCGGCGCGTCCGTAGAACGAATCGAACGTGACGTTGGGCAGCGCGCTCGCGACCGCCGCGGGCTCGACGCTCTGCGCCTTCTCCATCGCGGCCTTGAGCGCCTTCACGGAATCGTAGAAGCCGATCTGCACCGCGTTGAGCGACTCGCCCGTCAGTGCGCGCGCGCCCTGATTCAACTCGCGCTGACGCGCCGTGACGCCCGGGCCGTCGAAGGTGACCGCGGCGCCGAGATACGCGCTGTCGACCGCGCGGCCGCCGGTTGCGAGCAGGCCGTCCGCGCCGGTGCCAACCTCGACCACCTTCACGCCGCTCCAGCCCATCGCGCCGAGCTCCTTGAAGACCAGGCCGCCGTCGGCCGGCGGGCTCGAGCACAGGTCGACGACATCCGGCTTCAGGCCCGCGAGCTTTGCCGCGACCGGCTGAAACTCGGTCGTGCCGCGCTCGTACCAGTCGCTCGCGACGACCTTCACGCCCACCGCTTCCCATGCCTTGCGCGCGAGCTTCTCCGTTTCCTGGCCTGTCGCGTCGTTCGGGTTGAGCAGCGCGACGGTCGTGATCTTCGGATTCGCTTCCTTCACGTAGCGTACGAGCGGCGGCGCGATTTCGATCGGCGTGTTCATCTGCGTGAAGGTCAGCGGATACTTCGGGCCCTTGATGCTCGCCCCCCACGACGTCGTGAAGAGCACCACGCCCTCGCGCTCCGTGCGCGCCTGCAACGCGCGCGTGGGCGCCGTGCCCAGCGCGCCGCCGATGAACTTCACGCCGTCCTTGCTCAGCAAGGTCTGCGCGACCCTGGCGCCGTCAGCCGCGTTGTACTTGTTGTCGTACGCGATGCATTCGTAGTTGTAGACCTTGTTCGCGACCTTCACGCCGCCCGCTTTCCGGATCTCGTCGGCGGCCTGCTTGCAGAGCCACTCACCGCCCTTTCCCCAGTTCGCTCCCGAGCCGGAAAGCGGCACGGACAACCCGACCTTGATGATGCCGGGCGCATCGGCGAATGCGCTGGGCACGGCGCCCATCGCGGCCAGCCAGAGCGCGAGCGCGCGTCGCACTGTTCTCCGTACCATGTGTGTCTCCAATCGATCTCGTTATGTGGCGTCCATTTGACGGTCGCGACGCATGAGCGTCAATCGAAGCAGACGAAGTGATCCGTACGTTGAAACGAATGGTGCTGGAGTCGATGGCGCACGGCGTTGCGCAAAGCGTGCGCCGACGCGGCCGCGGGTCGCCATGACGTGATTTCGGCCGATGAAACGAACAGCGGCCGGACATGAAGGCCGGCCGCCGTTCGACAGGATGCGGATGCGAGTCCGATCAGATCGGCGGCTTCTCCGGCAGCCCCGAGAAATGATGCTGACGAATGCGCCACTCGCCATCGCGCAGCGCGATGATCCACGTCGTGCGCAAGCGCGATCGCGAGTCACGATTGCCCGGGAATCTGCTCGACAACACGCCGTAGCCCTGCGCGACGAAGCAATCGGACGCGAGCGTCATCACATGCTGCTCCTCGAGTTCGAGCGATGCGGAGTCGATCACGCCTTCATACGACGCAAAGTACGCGCGAATCGCATCCCTGCCGATGGAATGCGCAGGCCTTCCTCCGAAGAAGAGCGCGTCCTCCGTATACAGCGCGGCGAAGGCGTCCGCGTCCCAGCGTTGCGCCGCGGCACTCCATGCGGCATTGACGGTTGCAAGCGCGCGGCGATATTCATCGTCGTTCATTGGTCTTTCTCCATGGACGTCAGCCGCATTTTCACATCGAACATGCGCGCGCGTCGCGTTCAAGTTGTTCGCGATGGTCCGGATGCGCTATCGCGATCATCCGCGGCACGCGCTGCGCGAGCGACAGCCCGCGCAAATCCGCCGCGCCGTATTCGGTGACGATCACGCACGCATCGCTGCGCGGCACGGTCACCGGTCCCGAAACGCGGACGACGATGCGGCCGTGCCTTCCCGCGGTCGAAGGAAGCGCGACGATCGGCACGCCACCGCGGCTCGCCTGCGCGGCCCGCAGAAAATCGCCGACGCCGCCGACCGCGCCCACATACGTGCCCGCCGCGACTTCCGCGTTCACCTGCCCCGTCAGATCGACCTCGACCGCCGAGTTGATCGCGACGAACCGCTCGATCCTGCCGAGCACGCACGGATCGTGCGTGTACTCCGTGCCGCGCAGTTCGAGCGATGCATTGCCGTGCGCGAAGCGCCGCAGCCGCTCCGAGCCGATCAGCACGCCGCCGACCGTGATGCCCGCATCGATCGTCTTGCGCGCGTTGCTGATCGCGCCGCTCTGGGCGAGCGCCGCGATGCCGTCGCCGATGCTGCCGCTGTGCACGCCGAGCTCGCGCCGGTCGGCAAGCGCGGCGAGCACCGCATCGGGAATCGCGCCGATGCCGGTCTGCAGCGTCGCGCCGTCATCGACGAAATCGGCGACATGCCGCCCGATTGCCTGTTCGATCTCGCCGGGCGCGTTCTTCGGATGCTCCGGAAACGCCGCATCCGAGCGCACCAGCAGATCGAGATCCGATGCACGCAGATACGGACCGCCGAAGGTCCACGGCACGCCCGGATGCACTTCCGCGATCACCGTGCGCGCGCCCTTCACCGCCTCGACGAGATACTCGCGCGCGAGACCGAGGCTATGACGGCCCTGCGCATCCGGCGGCGAGACCTGAAGCATGACGACATCGACGCGCAGCGCGCGGCTGCGGATCAAACCGGGAAGCTGTGAATAGTGCGCGGGCAGAATGTCGAGCACGCCGGCGCGCGCGAGCTTGCGGTTCGAGCCGCTGCCGCAATAGGCAAGAAAGTCGATCGAATCAGCATGCTCGGGCTCGAGCACCTCGGCGAACCCGATGCCGAGAAACACGCGAATGCGCGCGAGCCGCCTGCGCGCCCGCACGAGCGCGCGCATCAGCGTGACCGGCTCGGCGTGAGACTGGCCCCACATGATCGTGTCGCCGGGACGGATCAGGCCGTCGAAGTCGATAGCGGTTGATTCCATGCTGCGGAGCGATGCTCGCCTATTGAGTGTTCCGGTCGATTGCAGCATGCGGTACTTTCGAGGGTCAACGCGGCACGAACGACCGTTCCGTACTTTGGCGCTCCCCGGGCTCGCCACATGAAAGCGAATGGCCCATCGTTTCAAACGACGAAACCTGAAATAAAAATCCTCACTCGATAGGATGCTAACGAATAAGCTTCTCGCTATAATCCCGCCGCATGACCCAGCTAGATACATTGCGCCGCTCCGTGAGCAGCACGCTCGTGCTTGCCGCGCGACGCTGGCGGCGCACGAGCCACGGCGTGCTCGCCTCATACGGCGTGTCGGAAGCCTGCGCCGTGCCGCTTCTCACCGCCAACCGGCTCGGCGCGGCGGTGCGTCAGGTGACGCTCGCGGAACATGTCGGCATCGAGGGGCCGTCGCTCGTGCGGCTGCTCGACCAGCTCTGCGCGGCGGGCCTCGTGCGTCGCGACGAAGATCCCGAGGACAGGCGCGCCAAGACCATCACGCTCACCGACGAAGGCCGCGCCGTCACCGCGCGCATGGAAGCGCGCCTCGTCACGCTGCGCGCGCGATTGTTGAAGGGCGTGACCCGCGAGGATCTGGAAACGACGCTGCGCGTGCTCCACGCCTTCAGCGCGCCGGCCGATGCAAAGATCCTCGCCGCGATGGCCGCGGCCGAGGAGCCCGCCAAGCCTGCCCGGCTCGCCGGAAAGCGCGGAGCGTAGCACCATGTCCTTTCCTTCCGCGCGCGAGTGGCTCTTTTCCGCAAAGACCTTCGCCGCCGCGATGATCGCGCTTTATATCGGCCTCGCGCTCGAATTGCCGCGTCCCTATTGGGCGATGGCGACCGTCTACATCGTCTCGAATCCGTTCGTCGGCGCGACGCGCTCCAAGGCGCTCTATCGCGCGCTCGGCACGATGATCGGCGCGGCCGGCGCGGTGCTGATCGTGCCGCCTTTCGTCGAGTCGCCGTTTCTGTTCAGCGTGATCGTCGCGTTGTGGACGGGCACGCTGCTCTATCTGTCGCTGTTCGACCGCACCGCGCGCAGCTATGTGTTCATGCTCGCGGGCTACACGCTGCCGCTGATCGCGCTGCCCGCCGTGACCAACCCGACGACCGTCTTCGATCTCGCGATCACGCGCACCGAGGAGATCCTGCTCGGCATCGTGGTGGCGAGCATCGTCGGCAGCGCGGTGTTTCCGAGCCGTCTCGCGCCAACGCTCATCGAACGGACGGACGCATGGTTCCGCGACGCTGTCTTCTACGCGAGCGAAACCCTCTCGGGGCATATCGCGGGCGCATCGATCTCGGCGGCGCGACAGCGGCTCGCGGCGACAGTCAACGGCCTCGAACTCCTGCTGAGCCAGCTGACCTACGATCACACGCGGCCCGACATCATCCGCCGCGCGCGCGCGTTGCAGGGCCGCATGCAGATCTTCCTGCCGCTGATTTCGTCGATGGCCGATCCGCTGATCGAACTGATCGACAAGCACGGCAAGCACCCTGAAGGACTCGACAAGCTGCTCAAGGACGTGGCCGCGTGGGTCGCCTCGCCCGCGCCGCGCGCGGAGAAGGCCATCGAAAACGAGCGCGAGCCCGATGCGCTGCGCGAACGTGTGGCCGCGATGCGCCCATCTGTCGAAGCACTGGCGAGCGCCGAAGGCGCGCTGCTCTCGAATGCGCTCTGGCGTCTCGGCCAGGTCATCGACGTATGGCAGGACATTCGCGCGCTGCGCGCGGCCATTCTGAACGAGACGAGCGAATGGCGTCCGCACTTCCGTCACTGGCGTCTCGGCGGCACGGCGCGCTTCTTCGATCGCGGCATGATGCTGTTTTCGACGGGCGTCGCGGTGAGCGCGATCATCGTCGCGTGCGGACTGTGGATCGAATCGGGCTGGAACGACGGCGCGGGCGCCGTGACGCTTGCGGCGGTCTCGACCTGCTTCTTCGCCGCGCTCGACGAGCCCGCACCGCAAGTGTTCAAGTTCTTTCTCGCGACCTGCATGAGCGTGGTGCTCGCCGGCCTTTACGTGTTCGTCGTGCTGCCGCACGTGCACGACTTCCCGATGCTCGTGCTGATTTTCTCGGGGCCCTTCCTCATCATCGGTACGCTGATTCCGCAGCCGCGCTTCACGCTCGTGACGCTGCTCGTCGCGGTGAACACGGCCACCTTCATCAGCATCCAGAGCGCGTACGAAGCGAACTTCTTCGTCTTCGTCAACAGCAATCTCGCGGGCGTCGCGGGCCTGCTCTTCGCGTTCATCTGGACGCGCATGACGCGCCCCTTCGGCGCGGAGCTCGCCGCCGAGCGCCTCACGCGCTCGGCGTGGGCGGATATCGTGTTGAGCGCGTCGTCGGCGGAAGTCATCGAGGATCAGCGCAATCTGTACGCGCGCATGCTCGACCGCCTGATGCAACTGCTGCCCCGTCATGCGGCGACGGACTCGCATCGTCATCCGTCGATCGAAAGCTTCCGGGATTTCCGCGTCGCGTTGAATGCGCTCGATCTGCGCCGCACGCGCCGCAAGCTCCCCCTCGAATTGCAGACATCGGTCGACGATGTGCTCGACGCATTGCGCCGCTACTTCGAACTGTGCATCGCGCGGCGCTCGCGCCAGCCCGTGCCGCCCGAACTGATCCGCAACATCGACGCCACGAGCGCCCAGGTCACCTCACGCGCCATTGCGCAATCGCAAGCGGTCGATCCCGTCGCCGAGCGCTGGCTGCGCGATACGCTGCACGCACTGGTCGGCATGCGCCTGTCGCTGCATCCGCCCGCGACGCAAGCGCAACCGGGCGCAGCCAACGGCGCGCCGCCGCGCGAGGAGCCGGCATGACCCTCGTCCTTCATCTTTCACCGGAACGCCACACATGATCGGCGAAATCGACATTCTCGGCGTGTTCGTGCCGGCCGTGCTCGTGCTGATGTTCATCGCCTATCTCGTGAATCTGGCGATCCGCACCGTGCTTGCGCGCGTCGGCTTCTATCGTTTCGTCTGGCACCGTTCCATTTTCGATCTCGGCATCTATGTACTGGTGCTGGGTCTTGTCGTCATCGTTTCGCAGCGGCTCATCACGTGAAAAAAACCTGGTTCTCCCTCGGGCAGATTCTGCTCACGCTCATCGTCGTCACGATCGCGGCCGTCGTGCTGTGGAAACTCGTCGACTACTACATGTTCGCGCCGTGGACGCGCGACGGTCATGTGCGCGCCGACGTGATCCAGGTCGCGCCCGACGTCTCGGGCCTCATCACCGACGTGAAGGTCGTCGACAATCAGCAGGTCAAGAAAGGCGACGTGCTCTTCGTGATCGATCAGGCGCGCTATGCCCTCGCACTGCGCAATGCACAGGCCACCGCGCAGCAGCGCCGCGCCACGCTCGACCAGGCGCGTCGCGAAGATGCGCGCAACCGCACGCTCGGCAATCTGGTGGCGCGTGAAGTGGTCGAGGAGACGCATTCGCGCGTCGAACAGGCGGCGGCCGCGCTCGCCGATGCGGAAGTCGCCATCGATACCGCGCGCCTCAACTTGCAGCGCACGGAAATCCTGAGTCCCGTCGACGGCTATCTGAACGACCGCGCGCCGCGCGTCGGCGAGTTCGTGTCGGCGGGACGCGCGGTGCTGTCGGTGGTCGACATGCACTCGTTCCGGGTCGATGGCTATTTCGAGGAAACCAAGCTGCGCGGCATCGACATCGGCCAGCCGGTCGATATCAAGGTGATGGGCGAGCCGAACGTCTTGCGCGGACATGTGCAGAGCATCGTGGCGGCCATCGAGGACCGTGATCGTCAGCAGAGCCCGAGCCTCCTGCCGAACGTGAATCCCGCATTCAGCTGGGTGCGTCTCGCGCAGCGCATTCCGGTGCGCGTGACGCTCGATGAGATTCCCGCCGACTTCCGCATGATCGCGGGCCGCACGGCGACGGTATCGGTGCGCGGCATCGGACCCTCGATCGGCAAGCGCGCGGCGTCGGAGACATCGCCTGCTTCCGCGCCGGCGCCGACTTCGAGCGTGTCGGCACCCGCAACCGCTTCGGGTGCTTCGCAATGACCGGCGTGCGGATCGTGAAAGCGATAGCCATCGCTGCTTCGTCGGCGTTCGCGCTGTTCGGCTGCACGACGGTCGGCCCGGACTACAAGCTCCCGGAGAACGCGACCGTCAACGCAGCGTTTGCAAACGCGGCCATCGACGGCGCCGATCGGGCACCCGTCACGCAGGGCGCGGTGCCGTCGAAATGGTGGCGCCTCTACGACGACCCCGTGGTCGATCAGCTCGTCACGCAAGCGCTCGCATCGAATGCGGATTTGCGCGTGGCCGCTGCAAATCTCGCGCGCTCGCGCGCCGAGGTCGAATTCGCGAACCAGCAAGGCGGGTTCTCCGGCAAGACATCGGCGGCGTTTCAACGCGCGCAGGAATCGGCGGAACAATATCTTTTGACGGAGAAGCTTCCCGTCGTCAACGAAGGCGCGCTCGATCTTTCCATCTCGTACGAGCTCGATCTGTTCGGCAAGCTCAAGCGCGGCGTCGAGGCGGCGAACGCCGACGACGAGGCCGTGGAAGCCGCGCAGGACCTCGCGCGCATCACGGTGGTCGCGGATGTCGTGCGCGCGTATGTCGAATCGTGCTCGGCAGCGGAAGAACTGGAGATCGCGCAGAAATCGCTTGCCTTGCAGAAGCAGCGCGTGAAGCTCACACAGCGTCTGCGCGATGCGGGCCGCGGCAATCAATCGGAAGTCACGCGCGGACAGACGCAAGCCGAAACGCTCGCCGCCGATATCCCCCGCTTCGTCGCGCGCCGCCGCGTCGCGCAATATCGTCTCGCCATGCTGCTCGCGCGTGCGCCTTCCGACTTGCCGAAGGCGGCGCTTGCCTGCAGGAAGCTGCCGAAGCTGCGCGCGCCGATTCCCGTCGGTGATGGCGCCGCGCTGCTGAAGCGCCGCCCCGACGTGCGTCAGGCCGAACGGCAGCTCGCGTCATCGACGGCGCGCATCGGCGTGGCGACGGCGGCGCTGTATCCATCGGTGAGTCTCGGCGCGTCGGTGGGGTCGGTGGGCGTCGCGGAAGACCTGTTCGGCGCGAACACCAATCGCTGGGCGTTCGGGCCGCTCATCAGCTGGAGCTTCCCGATCAACGGCCAGCGCGCCCGCGTGCATCAGGCCGAAGCGGCGACGAACGGCGCGCTCGCGCATTTCGACGGCGTCGTGCTGAAGGCTTTGCAGGAAACGCAAAGCAGCCTCGCAAACTACGCTTCCGACACCACGCGCGCCGATGCATTGCGCACCGCGTACAAGTCGGCGATCGAATCGGCGGATGAAACCAATCGGCTCTATCGCGCGGGCCGCGAGTCGTTCCTGAACGATCTCGACGCGACGCGCACGCTCACCGGCGTCGCGGCGCAAGTCGCGGCCGCCGAGGGCCAGGTCGCCATCGATCAGGTGAATCTGTTCCTCGCGCTCGGCGGCGGCTGGGAAACCGACGAAGCCATCGCGCAAGACGCGAAGGGAAAATAGGCGGTCCGGAGGCGATCGTGCGCGCGAGCGAATACTGCTTCATCACGACCTGGCGCATCGAAGCGCCGCTTCAATCGGTGTGGGACGCCATTCACGATCCGGCCGCGTGGCCGCAATGGTGGAGCTGCGTCGAGCGCGTGATCGAAGTCGAAGCCGGCGCGGACGATGGCGTCGGCGCGCTGCATCGCTATACGTGGAAAGGACGCTTGCCGTATCGCGTGCGCTTCGACATGCGCGTGGCGCGCGTCGAGCCGTTCGCCTTGCTGGAAGGCGAAGCGAGCGGCGATGTCGAAGGCCGCGGACGCTGGCGGTTTTCATCGCACGACAGCGTCACCACCGTGCGATACGAATGGCGCGTTCGCACCGGCCGCGGCTGGATGAACCTCCTCGCGCCCATCGCGCGCCCGATCTTCAAGTGGAATCACGATTACGTGATGCAGCAGGGCGGCGAGGCGCTCGCGAAGCGGCTCGATGCGCGGCTCGTGAGCATCGATCATCGTGCGCCGAACAGCTGAGACACGACGCCGCGCAACCAGCGGTTCCCTGCTTCGTGGTGATAGCGCGCATGCCAGTGCTGACGCACGGCGAATCCATCGACGGGAATCGGGCACGTGTGCACGGCAAGATCGTTGACGCGCGCGAGCGTCTCGCCGATATGACGCGGCAGCGTGGCGATCAGATCCGTCGTCTGGATGATTGCGCCCAATCCGAGAAACCCTGGTAACTCCAGCACCACGCGCCGCTCCACCTGCTCGCGCGCAAGCGCCTGATCCAGCAATTGCGCGCCCGTTCCCGCCGCAATCGTCACATGTCCTTCCGCGCGATATTGCTTCGCGCTCAGCTTCGCGCGCAAGCGCGGATGGTGCCGGTTCGACAGGCACACCCAATCCTGCTCGTACAACTGCTGCTGATAGATGCCGCCGCCGAGCCATGGCACGTAGCCGATCGCGAGATCGGCCTCGCCCGACTCCAGCGCGCGTTCGGTATTGCCGTCGATGCGCGCGGCTTCCAGACGAATGCCCGGCGCCTGAGCGCGCATATGCGCGAGCAAACGCGGAAGCAGCGTGACGTGACTCGCGTCCGTCATGCAGATGCGAAAGCGCCGCTGCGCGGTAGCCGGATCGAAGGCGATCTCCCACGCGGAAAAACGCCGCAGCGACTCGAGGATTTCGCGGCATGCGCCGATCAGCGCGTCGGCTTGCGGCGTAGGCGCCATGCCGCCGGGCGTGCGGATGAAGAGCGGATCCTGCAAGTGCTCGCGCAAGCGTCCGAGCCAGATGCTGATGGTCGGCTGGCTCTGGCCGAGCTGCTCCGCGACGCGCGTGACGCTCCGCACATCGTAAAGCAGATCAAAAAGCTGCAGCAGCTTGATGTCGGGAAGTTCGGTCGTGTTCATGGCGCGCCCATTATTGCCTATTGCAATGGCGTCATTGTACGCATTGCATTGTCGAAATGAGGCCGTACCCGTATCTTGGTCTCCATCTCAAGGAGACGCCATTGAAGATCGCAATATTGGGCGCGGGCGCGCTGGGCTGCGCCATCGGCGCCGCGCTGACCGAAGCCGGAAACGAAGTCTGGCTGCTGAATCGCGCGGCGGGCCATGTGCAAGCCATGCGCCGCGACGGCCTCCGGGTCGACGATGCCAACGGTTCGAGAATCGTCGCCGTGCGTGCGGCGCAGCAGGCCGACGAAGCGGGCCCGGTCGATCTCGTCATCGTGCTGGTCAAATCGTTTCACACGGAATCGGCGATGCGCGGCGCGCTCGCGCTGGTCGGTCCTGAAACGGTCGTGCTTTCGCTGCAAAACGGCCTGGGACATGAGGATGTGCTCGCCGATATCGTCGGACGTGAACGCGTGCTGGCGGGCAAGACCTATGTCGGCGGAGTGCTGCTCGAACCGGGACACATTCAGTCGGGCGTGTACGGAAAGGCGACCTACATCGGCGAGCTCGATGGCCGCGTCACGCAACGCGCGAACGACATCGCGCGCGTCTTCAACGACGCGGGGCTGATCACCACGGTCAGCGGCAACATCGTCGGCACGATGTGGGACAAGCTGCTCGTCAATGTCGCGACCGGCGCGCTGACGGGTCTCACCGGCCTCACCTACGGGCAGCTCTATCGCGAGCCGCTCCTCAAGGCCACCGCGCTCGCCGCAGTCGAGGAAGCGATGACGGTCGCGCGGGCCGCCGGCGTCGCGCTCGCGACGCGCGCTCCGGAAGACGCATGGACGCTCGCCGCCGACGGCCTGCCGCCCTCCTTCAAGACCTCGATGCTGCAGAGCCTGGAAAAAGGCTCCGTCACCGAAATCGACTTCATCAACGGCTCGGTCGTGCGCTGGGGCCAGCGTCACGGCGTGCCGACTCCCGTCAACGCGACGCTCGTGTCCTGCATCAAGGGCCTCGAGCGCGCGATGGCCGACCGGCAAAACAAGGAGACAGCCGCATGAGCACACCGAAGGCCTATCTGGAACATGTCGCCATCTGGGTGAAGGACATCCACTGGCACATTCGATTTTTCGAGGACGTGCTCGGCATGACGATGCGCGAAATCGACGGCACGCGCGAAGCGCCGCGCCAGTACTGGACGTTCGGCGGCATGCAGTTCATCCACGATCCGCAATACGAAGCGCCCGAAGGACGCCTCGCGCATCTCGGCGTGATGTGCGAGGACCTCGAGGCGGCGTTGAGCGCCGCGCATCGCTACGGCGTGAGCGAGTTGCCGCAGGGACGCAACTGGCTGCGTCTGCCCGATGGCCTCGCCATCGAATTCATTCAGGCCAGACCCGCGGCGTGTGTCGCGCGGGCGCTGGCCATCGACCCGCGCGCGGAGGCGTGAACATGACGATCATCGAGAAGTACTGGGACGACGCCCGTGAAGGCGACGAGTGCGTGAGCCCGACCTATACCGTGACCCGGGCGCGCATCCTCGCCTATGCGGAGTTGACCGGCGACCACACGCCTGTGCACGTCGACGAGGAGTACGCCAACGCGAGCCATTTCGGCTCGATCGTCGCGCATGGACTGTTCGGCCTGTCGATCGCCGATGGCCTCAAGACGCAGAGCGACTATCGCTTCGTGCCGGGCATGTCGCTCGGCTGGACGTGGGACTTCCTTCTGCCGATCAAGGTGAACGACGTGCTGCACGTCAAATTCCGCGTGGGCTCGATGCGCGCGAGCAAGAGCCGTCCCGGCTGGGGCATCGTCGTGCTGCCGTCGGAGCTGATCAACCAGAACGGCGAGACCGTTCATCGCGGCGAGCATCGACTGATGGTGCCGCGCCGTCCGGGAGCGTTCTGATGCAGGCACGGCCACTTGAAGGCATACGCGTCGTCGACTACAGCCACTTTCTCGCGGGTCCGTACGTGGGCCGCTGTCTCGCCGCGCTCGGCGCCGAAGTCATCAAGGTCGAGCGGCCCGGCAGCGGCGATGCCGGACGCCAGCACGCGACCGTTCTCGACGACGAACAAAGCGGCTACTTCCTCCAGCTCAACATGGGCAAGCGCGGCGTGAGCGTCGACATGAAAGACCCGCGCGGCAAGGACTTCATGCAGCGTCTGTGCGATTCCGCGGATGTGTTCATCGAGAACTACCGGCCCGGCGCGCTGACGAAGCTCGGGCTCGGCTATGAGGCGCTTTGCGCGCGCAATCCGCGGCTCGTCTACTGCTCGATTTCGGCATACGGGCACAGCGGACCGGATGCGCATCGCGCGGGCTTCGGTCTCATCGCGGAAGCAAAGAGCGGCATCATGCAGATGATCGGCACGCCCGGCGAGCGCCCCCCGCTGCTGCGCATCTCGCTCGGCGACATGTATACGGGCATTCACGCGGTGGCGGCCATCAACGCGGCGCTCCTCGGTCGCGAGAAGAGCGGCCGGGGCCAGCATATCGACATGGCGCTCTACGACACGCTCGTATCGATGCACGAATATGCGGTGCAGTGCTACACGATGCAGGGCGTGCTGCCCGAGCAGACGGGTCACGACATGCCCACGTCCACGCTCTACGGCGTGTTCCGCGCGGCCGACGGCGATCTCGTGATCGCCGCGCAAGTCGACGATGCCTGGAAGCGCTTCGCCGCTTTGATCGAGTCGCACGGCGGACCGCAAGGCTTCGCCGCCGACCCGCGCTTTCACAGCCTCGACGGACGCAATGCGAATCGCACGGAGATTCTTTCCGTCGTCGAGCCTTGGGTCGCGAGCCGTTCGGTCGCGCAGGTTCTGGATTTGCTCGATGGCATCGACGTGCCGTGCGCGAAGGTGCAGCGCATCGACGAAGTCCTCGCGGATCCGCAGATCGCCGCGCGCGGCATGGTGATCGAGCAGGAGCATCCGCGCTATGGCAAGTTGCGCTTGCCCAACCTGCCCTTCCGTTTCTCCGACTGCGACACGACCATCCGCGAAGTTGCGCCCGATCTGGGCCAGCACAACGCCGATATCGCGAGCACCCTCGGCTTCACCGCCGCCGAGATCGACGCGATGCAAGCCGCGGGGGTGCTCTATTCGAAGCGAGGCCATCATGACTGACCGCTACGCCGTGATCGGAAATCCGATCGGACACACGAAATCGCCCCTGATTCACGGGCTTTTTGCGGAAGCGACGCATCAGGACATCGCGTACGAAGCCATCGAGGCACCGCGCGAGGGCTTTGCGCAAACCGTGCGCGCGTTCATCGCGAGCGGGGCGAAGGGCATCAACATCACCGCGCCCTTCAAGCTCGAAGCCTTTGCAATGGCCGACGAGCGCAGCGAGCGCGCCACGCTCGCGGGCGCGGCCAATGCGCTCAGGTTCGAGAGCGGCCGCATCGTGGCCGAGAACTTCGATGGCGTGGGCCTGCTGCGCGATATCGAAGTGAATCTGAACATGCCGCTTGCGGGCAAGCGCGTGCTCATGCTCGGCGCGGGCGGTGCAGCGCGTGGCGCGTTGCTGCCGTTTCTTGCGGCGCGGCCAGCGGAAATGGTCATCGCGAACCGGGATGTCGCCAAGGCCAGGACCCTGGTGTCGCAAGTGAAGGCGTCCGTACCCCTCAGCGCCCGCGGCTATGCCGATCTCGAAGCAATGGGCAGTTTCGATCTCGTCGTCAACGCGACATCGGCGAGCCTGACCGGCGAACTTCCGCCCGTCGCGCCTGGCGTCTTCAGCCCGCAAGGCACGGCATACGAGCTTGCCTATGGCAAGCGGCTCACGCCTTTTCTGCGTCTCGCGCGCAATGCCGGTGTGCTCGGCGTGGCGGATGGCGTCGGCATGCTGGTCGAACAGGCGGCCGAAGCCTTCGCATGGTGGCGCGGCGTGCGGCCCGATACGCGCCCGGTGATCGACCGTCTCACGGTGCCGCTCGAGTGAATGCCTGAGGAATACGCATATGACGAAGAAAGTCCTGATGCTGCATGGAGTGAATCACAACATGTTCGGCAAGCGCGATCCGGTGCAGTACGGCACGATCACGCTCGCGCAAATCGATGAGCGCTTGCAGGCGCTTGCCGCCGAGCTCGGCGTGACGCTCGATTCGTTCCAGACGAACAGCGAAGGCGCGATGTGCGAACGCATTCATCGCGCCTTCGAGGATCGGCGGGACGCGGTGCTCATCAATGCCGGCGCGTGGACGCATTACAGCTACGGCATTCGCGATGCGCTCGCGATACTCGAATGTCCGATTGTCGAGATCCATATGTCGAACATTCACGCGCGCGAGGCATTTCGGCGTCACTCGGTCTTTGCCGAGGTCGTGCAGGGGCAGATATGCGGATTTGGCGTCGAAAGTTATTTGTTGGGTTTGCGTGCGGCGGTGGCGGACTGCTAAGTCTCGCATAAGGTTCGCAGGCTACGATCGCCGTAATCCTCGTCGTCCGCGAACCGCCGCATGCATACACTTGAAGCGTTCAACCGCGCGTTGTTTCTTTCGATCAACGCGACGCCCGCGACACCGCGATGGCAGATCGAAACCGCATTGACCATCGCGAATGACTTCATCTATCTGATTCCGGTTTTGCTCGCCTTGCTATGGCTGTTCGGCGATGGCCGCCAGCGAGCCGCCGCCGTTCGTGCTTGTTGCGTCGCGCTGCTGGCGCTCGGGTTCAATCAATTGATCGGCATGGTCTGGATGCATCCGCGGCCGTTCATGATCGGTCTGGGCCACACGTTCACAGAGCACGTGCCGGACCCCTCCTTTCCCAGCGATCACGCGACGGTGTTCGCGAGCATCGCGCTGACGTTCCTGCTCGCAGGGCTCCGGCGCAGCGGTGTGCTGGTTGCACTCGCGGGTGTGCTCATCGCATGGGCGCGTGTGCGCATTGGCGTGCATTTTCCGTTCGACATGATCGGCGCCGTCGGCGTTGCCTGCGTGGCCTATGTGCTTATCGAGCCGCTCTGGGTTCGAGCAGGCGATGCGTTGATGCGCATATTGATCGCGCTCTATCGCAAGCTCCTTGCGTGGCCGATCGACCGCGGCTGGCTCGCGCCATGAGAGCCCCGGTTATCAAGCCCATCCTTCCAGGCGCAGCGTCGAACGCACGAGCCGCTCCTCCTCCTGCTCGATCTCGGCGAGACTCTCGCGCACGCTCTTGATGTGCTGGCCCGCCGCGCGGCGCGCCTGCTCCGGCAGCCTGCCCGTCACCGCGTTGTAGAGCCGCGCGTGCTGCCGGTCGATTACGCGCTTCTGCGGCTCGCGGTGATAGAGATTGTTCACCGACGCGAACACCGAACTCAGCATCAGATCGTTCAACATGCCGAGCGTGTGCACCAGCACCGGATTGTGCGACGCCTCGCAGATCGCCAGATGGAAGGCGTGATCGAGCCGGGCATGCGTCGATGCGTCGGTTTCGTGCGAATCGGCGGCGACGAGCTCTTCGTAGCGCCGCCGGATCATGATGTGATCGGCCGCCGTGCCGCGCAGCGCGGCGAGGCGCGCCGCCTCCGCTTCCAGCATCTCGCGCACTTCCAGCAGGTCATAGAGCGTGCGCGGTTGTGATCCGAGCAGATGCATCATCGGCGATTGCGCGGGTTCGGCCGTCAGCCTGGCGACGACGGAGCCCTTGCCTTGCGCGGTTTCGATCAGGCCCCTGGCCCGCAGGACTTTCAGTCCTTCGCGCAATGCGGTGCGCGACACGCCGAGCTTATCCGTCAGCCGCCGCTCGGACGGAAGCGTCTGCCCCACCTTGAGCACGCCGTCGACGATCAACGCCTCGATGCGCTCGACGACTACGTCCGCCAGTTTCCGCTTGCTCTCTTCCGCCTCTTTCATCACGGTCACCACTGGTATTACCACCATTGGATGGTAGCACGCCGAGAATCGATTCGCTTCCGTCCGACGCGCTTCTATCCGCTTTCAGCGCACATTGATCGAACGAGCGCGTCCAAAAAACTGGTAATACCAGCTGGAAAATCATCGACACGGCCGGCCCGACCCGGAAGAATCGCAGAAAAACACACGTGGGCACGATTCCGCGCCCCACCGGAGACACCGCATGACCTACGCCTACGACGAAAAGCTCGACGGTCCCCTGCGCGATCACGACAAGGCCGCGATCGTGCGCGACCTGCAGGCGCTGCTTCCCGAGCTTCAGCTTCTGCATTCGAAAGAGGACCTGCGGCCCTTCGAATGCGACGGGCTTTCCGCCTATCGCATCACGCCGATGCTCGTCGCCCTGCCCGGCACCATCGACGAAGTTCAGGCGCTCCTGAAATATGCGAATGCGCATGGCGTGCCGGTGGTCGCGCGCGGCGCGGGCACCGGTCTTTCCGGCGGCGCCCTGCCGCTAGAAAAGGGCATCCTGCTCGTGATGTCGCGCTTCAACCGCATCCTCGAAATCGATCCCGAGGCATGCATCGCACGCGTGCAGCCGGGCGTGCGCAATCTCGCGATCTCGCAGGCCGCCGCACCCCACGGGCTGTACTACGCACCCGATCCCTCGTCGCAGATCGCATGCTCGATCGGCGGCAATGTCGCGGAGAACGCGGGCGGCGTGCATTGCCTCAAGTACGGGCTCACGGTGCACAACATACTTCGCGTGGAGATCGTCACGATCGACGGCGAGCGCCTCACGCTCGGCTCCGAAGCGCTCGACTCGCCCGGCTTCGATCTGCTCGCGCTCATCACCGGATCGGAAGGCATGCTGGGCGTCGTGGTCGAAGTGACCGTCAAGCTCCTGACCAGGCCGCAAAGCGCGAAAGTGCTGCTCGCCAGTTTCGACGACATCGAGAAAGCCGGCGATGCGGTCGGGCAAATCATCGCGGCGGGGGTGATTCCCGGCGGCCTCGAAATGATGGACAACCTCGCGATCCGCGCCGCCGAGGACTTCATTCACGCGGGCTATCCCGTGGACGCCGAGGCGCTGCTCCTGTGCGAAGTCGACGGCGCGGAATCCGACGTCGAAGAAGACTGCGCGCGCGTCGAAGCGCTCCTTCGCAGCGCAGGCGCGACCGATATCCGCCTCGCCGTGAACGAAGCGGAACGGCAACGCTTCTGGGCGGGCCGCAAGAACGCGTTTCCCGCCGTGGGCCGCATCTCGCCGGACTACTACTGCATGGACGGGACGATTCCGCGGCGCGAGCTGTCGCGCGTGTTGCGCGGCATCGCGAACCTCTCGGAGCAATACGGGCTGCGCGTCGCCAACGTGTTCCACGCGGGCGACGGCAACATGCATCCGCTGATTCTCTTCGACGCCAACGCGCCCGGCGAAATGGACCGCGCCGAAGCGATCGGCGCGCGCATCCTGGAGTTGTGTGTCGCGGTGGGCGGCAGCATCACGGGCGAACATGGCGTCGGCCGCGAGAAGATCAACCAGATGTGCGCGCAGTTCAACGGCGACGAGCTGACCTTCTTTCATGCCGTCAAGGCCGCATTCGATCCCTCGGGTTTGCTGAACCCCGGCAAGAACGTGCCGACGCTGCATCGCTGCGCGGAGTTCGGCGCGATGCACGTGCATCACGGCGCGTTGCCTCATCCCGAACTGGAGCGCTTCTGATGCGACGCGACCTCATCTCCCTCGACGATAGCGCGCGCCTCGTCGATCAAGTGCAAGGCGCAATCGCGCGCAAGCAGCCGTTGCGCATTCGCGGCGGCGACAGCAAGGCGTTTCTCGGCAGGCTCGTCGAAGGCGAGGCGATCGACACGCGCTCGCATCGCGGCGTCGTGAGCTATGACCCGAGCGAGCTTGTCATCACCGCGCGTGCCGGTACGCCGCTCGCCGAGCTGAACGCGTTGCTCGACGAAGCCGGTCAGATGCTGCCCTGTGAACCGCCGGCCTGCGGCGAATCGGCGACGATCGGCGGGGTGGTCGCGACGGGTCTCTCGGGTCCGCGCCGTCCCTGGGCTGGCTCGGTACGCGATTTCCTCCTGGGCTGCCGCATCGTCACCGGCGAAGGCAAGCACCTGCGCTTCGGCGGCCAGGTGATGAAGAACGTCGCGGGCTACGACGTGTCGCGTCTGATGAGCGGCAGCTTCGGCTGTCTCGGGCTCCTCACCGAAGTCTCGCTGAAGGTGCTTCCGAAGCCGCGCGAAACGATGAGCGTCACACTCGAACTGGAAGCGAGCGAAGCGATGCGCGAGCTTTCGTCATGGCGAAGGGCCGCGTTGCCCGTCAGCGCCGCATGTCATATCGATGGCCGCCTGCACGTGCGTCTGGAAGGCGGTACCGGCTCGGTGCATGCAGCGTCGGATCGCATCGGCGGCGAGCATCTCGAGGAGACGTTCTGGGCCGAATTGCGCGAACGGCGTCTCGCCTTCTTCGACGATGAGCGCCCGCTCTGGCGTCTGTCCCTCCCCAACAGCGCGCCTCTCGTCGATCTGCCCGGCGCGGTCATGCTCGACTGGGCCGGCGCGCAACGCTGGCTCAAGAGCGATGCGAGCGCGGCGACCATTCGCGGCATCGCGAGCGCGGCGGGCGGTCATGCGACGTGCTTCACGCCGAATGTCACGGCCGATCCGTTCCATCCGCTCGCGGCGCCGCTCATGCGCTTTCACCAGCAGCTCAAGCAACGCCTCGATCCGCACGGTGTGTTCAATCCGGGCCGGATGTACGCCGATTACTGACGCCACCGATACGCACAAGCCATGCAAACGAATCTCAGCGACGAAGCCAGGACGCTCGCGCGCGCAAAGGAAGCCGAAGACATTCTGCGTTCGTGCGTGCATTGCGGGTTCTGCAACGCCACCTGCCCGACCTACCAGTTGTTGGGCAACGAGCTCGACGGCCCGCGTGGGCGCATCTATCTCATCAAGCAGATGCTGGAAGGCGAGCCGGTCACCGAGAAGACGCAGTTGCACCTCGACCGCTGCCTGACATGCCGCAATTGCGAAACGACGTGCCCTTCCGGCGTCACTTATCACGCGCTGCTCGATATCGGCAGGGCGGAACTGGAGCGCCGCGTGCAGCGCCCCGCCGGCGAACGCATGCTGCGCAACGGCTTGCGCCGGGTCATTCCACGCCCCGCCGTATTCGACGCGCTTCTGAAGGCGGGTCGTCTCGCGCGCCCCGTTTTGCCGGCCGCGCTGCGGCAGAAAATTCCCGCACGCCCGATAGCGGCCAAGGCGAGGCCGCCCGCGCGCCACGCGCGCCGTGTGCTGATGCTCGAAGGCTGCGTGCAGCCCTCCTTGTCGCCGAATACGAATGCGGCGGCCGCGCGGGTACTGGACCGGCTCGGCATCAGCGTGAGCGATGCGCCGCAGGCCGGATGCTGCGGCGCGACCGATTACCATCTGAACGCGCAGGAGGCCGGGCTCATGCGCGCGCGGCGCAACATCGACGCCTGGTGGCCCGCCATCGAAGCTGGCGCGGAGGCCATCGTGCAGACCGCGAGCGGTTGCGGTGCGTTCGTCAAGGAATACGGCCATTTGCTGCGCGACGATCCGCGGTATGCCCGCAAGGCCGCGCGCGTGAGCGAACTGGCGCGCGATCTCGTCGAAGTGATTCAGGCCGAGCCGCTCGATGCACTCGGATCCGCCGAACGACGCCGCATCGCGTTTCATTGCCCCTGCACGCTTCAGCATGCGCAAAAGCTCGGCGGCGCGGTGGAGGCGATTCTGACGAGGCTCGGCTACGACCTCGCCCCGGTGCCCGACGCGCATCTGTGCTGCGGCTCCGCGGGCACGTATTCCATCACGCAGCCGGCGCTATCGACGCAATTGCGCGACCGCAAGATGGATGCGCTCGAAAGCGGCGCGCCCGAGCTGATCGTCACGGCGAATATCGGCTGTCAGACGCATCTCGCGGGCGCTGGACGCACGGGCGTGCGGCACTGGATCGAACTGGTGGAAGAGGCGCTGCAATGAGTCGATCGCGCTCCGGCGCCTCGTACCATTCCGGATGGGACGCCTTCAGTGATGCGCCCTCGCCTTCGCCGCGGCGTTGATGCCGCCCGCGATGAACTCGCGCGCATGCTTCGCGAGATCCATGCCGTCGTCCCACAGGTTGCGCCAGATCGCCAGCGCATTGGACAACTGCTCGTTGACGACCGTCGACGAAAAGCTCTCGAAGGTCACGACGCCCTGATAATCGATCATCGCGAGCGCATGAAAGAACTGCGAAAAATCGATGGTGCCCGAGCCGAGATATCCGCGATTGCTCTCGCCGATATGCACGTAGCCAAGACGCTTGCCGCACTCCAGCACCGGCTGCATGAAGTCGGATTCCTCGATGTTCATGTGATACGTATCGAGATGAACGACGACATTCGGCGCGTTCACTTCGTCGATCAGCGCAAGCGCCTGAGATGCCGTGTTCAGCAGATTGCTCTCGTAACGATTGACCACTTCCAGCCCGAGCGTCACATTCTTCCTGAGCGCGAAATCGGCGATGTGACTGAGCGAATCCACCGCATTGCGACGGCCTTGCTTTGTGACGGGCGCGGAATATTTCGCCATCGCGCCGTACAGAATGCCGCCGAAGTAGCTTCCGCCGAGCTCCGCCGTGATCGTGATGCCTTCCTCGAGCAAGGCGACGCCGCGCGCGACCGTCGCTGCATCCTCGCTGGAGACGTCCGCATCGAATGTGAGACCGCGCGAGCAGCCGATATCCAGCTCGTGCTCCTGCAGCAGGTCACGCGTCAGCGCGAGGTCCATGACTTTCGGGCCGTGCAGGGACAGCTCGACCAGATCGAAACCGGCGGCCCTGGTCTGACTGATGACCTTGCGCGTCGATTCCGGCGTCAGGTCGCCGGCCCAGACCAGTGCATGTACGCCAAGCTTGTTCATCGTGTGACTCCCTCCGATGCGGTCACGCGCCTGCGGACCAGGGTTTTGGAAATGCCGTTGGCCCACGCCCAACGGATCAGCATCACGACCAGCAGGAAAACGCCCCACAGCGCGGTGGCGAGATGCTGGTTCGCGCCGAGCAGATTGAGCCCGGACGCGATGACCTGAAGAATCGCCAGCGCAATGACGACAGGCACCACGCGCCCGAAACCGCCGAACGGATCGACGCGGCCAAGGAAGCACGCAAGCACCGAGATGAGCAGGAACGCCTCGCCGTGACCCACGCGCACCGAGTTGAACTGGGCTGCCATCACCACGCCCGCGATACCGCACATCAACCCGGAAAGCATGTAGATGCGCGTGACGGCGCGCGTCGTCGCAATGCCGGAATAGCGCGTGGCTTCGAGATTCGATCCGATCATGCGTGTGGCGAAGCCGAGCCGCGAGCGCGTCATCACGACATGCCAGAGCGCCGCGCAGCCGATGAAGATCCAGAGCGGAATCGGCACGCCGATGAAAACGCCGTTGCCCATTTCGCGCACGAAAGGCGGGAATCCGGAGATGTCGCCTCCGCGCGTGAGGAATTCGCCCAGGCCGCGCAGGAAGATCATCATCGACAGGGAGACGAGAATCGGACTCGCGCCGGTTCGTGCGATGACGGCGCCCATCACCCAGCCGGCCGCAGCGCCCGTGGCCAACGCGGCAGCGATGCCGAGGAAGACGGCTCCCGCGCCCGCGTCGGCGCCGCCGTGCGTGTGCAGCACGTATGCCATCGCCAGCCCGGCGATATTGGCCGTGAAGGTCACCGCGAGGTTGAAGCCGCCGGAGATCAACGGCATCAGCATGGCCAGCGTGAAGAACCCCAGCTCGGGCAACTGGAAAGCCACCGACACGAACGTACTCGTCGAGAAGAAGCGGTCGGAGGCAAGACTCATGACCACGATCACGACGACGAGAAACCCGAGCAGTCCGGCGACGTCCGCGGGTATGAGCGGCTCGGACGAACGATGCGATGAGAGCGGTTTCATGACGAGGCCCTGGCGCCTTGCGACGCGAAGCGCGAACCGACGAGCTTGGCGAAGCCGCCGCTCGACAAGGTAATGGCGACGAGAATGATCGCGCCGATGATCATCTTGAACGCGTAGGGCGAAATGCCGAGCAGGTTCAGTCCGTTCGCGGTGATGGCGGTCAGCAGAATGCCGAGGATCGCGCCGAGAATCGTGCCGCGTCCGCCGCCGAGCCGCGCGCCACCGAGCACCACGGCGGCGAGCACGTCGAGCTCGCGACCATACAGCGCGTTGGGCACCACTTCCTGCACGTAGTGCGCCTGCATGAGGCCCGCGATGCCCGCCATCATGCCGAGCCAGCCGAACGCGACGTAATGCATCGCGCCGATGTTGACGCCCACGCGCCGCGCCGCCTCGGGGTTGTCGCCCATCGCGTAGAGCTGGCGGCCGGTGGTGGTGCGCCGGAGCAGGAACCAGGTCGCCGCGACCATCACGACCATCACGGCGACGGGCAGCGCGAGATTCGCGACGCCGCCCGCGGTATCGATATGCACGATCGACACCCGATCGACCCACCAGTCCGGCAGGTCGTAGATCGACACGCCACCGGTGAGAAGCATCAGGCCGCCGAAGAACACGTTGAACGTGGCGATCGTCACCACGATCGAAACGATCCGGAACCGGTAGATGATCGTCGCGTTGATGGCGCCGAGCAGAAACCCGAAGAACGCCGCCACGATGAAGCCCAGCGCCCAGTTGCCGCCGCCGAGCCGCATGACGGTCAACGCGGTCAGATACTGCGCCACCGATGCGCCGACCGCGAACGAGATGTCGATGCCGCCCGCGATCAGCACCACCAGCAGTCCCACGGCGAAGATGATGTTGACCGAGCTCTGATTGAGCAGATCGAACAGATTCGAAAGCGTCAGGAAGGTCGAGGTCGAAAGGCCGAGGCCGACGACCATCACGGCGATGACCAGGATCAGCAGCGCCTCGATCGAACCGATACCGAGTTTGCGAAGATCAGGCATGGACGTCTCGCTCGATGTGTTCCATGGTTGTCGCACCCGGCACGTACTCGCCGACGATACGGCCATTGCGCATATGCAGGATGCGGTCGGCGTTGAAATAGACCTCCGGGATCTCGTCGGAGATCAGCAGGATCGCCATGCCTTGCGCCGCGAGCTTGTGGATGATCGCGAAGATGCCGGCGCGGGCGCCTACGTCCACGCCGACCGTCGGCGAATCCAGAATCAGCAGCTTCGGGTTGGTCGCGAGCCATTTGGCGAGCACGATGCGTTGCTGGTTGCCGCCCGAGAGCGTCGACACCGCGTCGTCCGGCTTGCCGATCTTCACCGCGAGCTGTTGGATCCAGTCGTGGATCAACGCGTTGCGCTTGCGCGAAGAGATCAGATGCGTGGCGTCGAGGAGATCGTCGAGCACCGCGGCGACCGTGTTGTCTCCGATCGACTGCGGCTGCACGAGGCCGAGCTGAAGCCTATCCTCCGAGACATAGGCGATGCCCGCGCGAATCGCGTCGCGATTCGATCGAAGCACGATCTCCTTGCCATCGATGCGGATCGAACCCGCGCGCGGCCGGGTCATGCCGAACAGTGACAGCGCAAGCTCCGTGCGTCCCGCGCCGAGGCGTCCCGTGACGCCGAGAATCTCGCCCTTTCTGATCCGCAGTGAAACGTCGGCGTACTCGCGCCCGCGCGACAATCCCTGCACCTCCAGCACGACGGGAGCCGCCGCCAGGTTCGTGTCGCGGACTGCGTAGTCGAACGTCCGGCCCGTCATGAGCTCCGTCAGGCGGGTTTGCGTCATGCCTTCCGTGGGGAAGGTGCCGACATACTGACCATCGCGCAGGACGGTCACGCGGGTGCAGACCTCGAGCACTTCGGCGAGCCGATGACTGACGAACACCACGGCGATGCCATCCGCCGAAAGCCGGCGGACGATCTCGAGCAATGCCTCCGTCTCCGCATGGCTCAGCGAAGCGGTCGGCTCGTCCATGAACACGAGCCGCGCATCGCGAACCAGCGCCCGCGCGATGGCGACGATCTGCCGCTGCGCGATGGACAGCGAGCGCACCGGACGATTCAGGTCGATGACGACGCCCAGACGCTCGAGAATGCGGCGCGCCGCCTCTTTCATCTTCCCGTAGTTGACGAGGCGCGGACGCGCTCCGAGATTCTGCTCGAACGCGATGTTCTCGGCGACCGTCATCTCCGGGAACAGCGCGAGATCCTGCCAGATCACCTGAATGCCGAGCTCGCGCGCCTTCGCGGGATCGAGACCTTCGATGGACTCGCCGTCCATGAGCATCACCGCGCCGGGTTCCGGCTGATAGACGCCGTTGATGATCTTGATGATAGTGCTCTTGCCGCAGCCGTTCTCGCCCGCGAGGCAGAGGACTTCGCCGGGCATGACGTCGAACTTCACGGCTCGCAGCGCGTTGACGCCGCCGAAGACCTTGGAGATGTTCTCGAGCTCGAGCAAAGGAGTGCGGCCGGCGGCGGCGGCAACCGGCGCTTCGCTCGGGTCGCCTCGTTGCGAAGCGAGGCGACCGGTGGATGCTGCATGAACCATGGAGCGCTCCGATGCGACGTGTCGGTTCATCCGGCCGAGCACGGCTCCCGCCGCGCCCGGCCGCTCGTCAGATCGTTGGTCAGAGGCCCGTCTTGGCCAGATCGTCGACGGTCTTGGCGTTGAGATCGACCAGTTGATCGACGATCAGGTTGTGGCCGTCCGGATGCACGACGCCCAGACCCGGAATGTTCGTGCCGTCCTTGATCGGCTGGCCCTTGGCGACCATGGTGCCCAGCGTCACGAAGACTTCGCCGGCCTGCTCCGGATTCCACATGTAGCCGCCGGTCAGGACGCCGTCGTGAACGAGGCGCCTGCCCTGTCCTGGCGAGAACGGACCGAGCACCAGCACCTTGCCTTTCGCCTGCTTCTCCTGCACCGCGCGAGCCGCGCCGATCGGCCCCTGGCTGCCGAACGCGAGAATGGCCTTCAGGTCCGGATGCGCGCGCATCAGATCGAGCGCCGTCTTGCGCGAGGCGTCGACGTCCTCGGCGACGCCATAACGATCGCCGACGAGCGTCATTCCAGGGTAGTTGGCCTTGATGTAGGCGATGGCCGCATCCGCCCATGCGTTGTGCAGGGGAACGGTCAGCGAGCCGACGAAGACGGCGTATTCGCCCTTGCCGCCCAGGGCATCGCCGAGGCGCTTGGCGTACGCTTCGCCGAAGCCCTTGACGGAGGCGAGCTCGAAATCCCAATCGGTGTTCTTCTGCTTCGGCGACTCGTGCGTGATGACCTTGATGCCGGCCGCCCTGGCGCGCTGCAACACGGGCTCGAGCACTTCCGCATCGTTGGGCACGACGCCGATCACGTCGACCTTCTGCGCGATCAGATCCTCGATCGCGCGAACCTGGAGCGCGGGATCGGCGCTGGTCGGCCCGACCATGAACGCCTTGACGCCCAACTGGTCGGCGCGCTTCTTGATGCCGGCGTCCATCGCGTTGAACCATGGAATGCCGCCGATCTTGACGACGACACCGATGACGGGCTTGTCGGGCGACGCTGAGGCCAGGTTGACTGCCAGCGCGAATGCGGCGACGCCTGCACACAACGTGCGAATCAGTTTCTTGGACATGTCTCCTCCGGCGGACGCCCGCGCACCTCAGGCAGACGCCCAGTTGGGTATTCGGAATTTCCGATGCGCTGTCCTGCTGAACTCGATGCTAAATCCATTTAGCAACGCGAGTTGGGGTATGCTGAATCTATTCAGCACCATGGTCGACTCGGACAAACCCTATGCGGTTTCCCGTTTTGAAAAGGCTGACGTCTGGACACGTGAATGGAAGTGCGCCTGGAGCAAGCCCTGATGGCAAGCAATCTCTCTGCAAGAAAATCCACAATCTACGATATCGCCAAGGCGACGGGATCTTCGACGTCCACGGTGAGCATGGTGCTGAACGGCACCTGGACGCGCTATCGCATCAAGGAGGAGACGGCGCAGCGGATTCTCGAAAGCGCGCGGAAGCTCGGCTACAACGTCAACATGAAGGCGCGCGGGCTGCGGCTGTCGAGATCGGGTCTGGTCGGCATGGTGCTGCCTCATTACCGGAACCGCTTTTTTGCGGGGCTCGCGCAGACCTTCGAGGATCAGGCGCGCAGCCGGGGGCTCTGCCCTATCGTCGTCGGGACGCAGCGCGATCCGTCAGTGGAGGTGAGCGTCACCGAGACGCTTCTTTCCCAACGCGTGGAACTGCTTTTCATCGCCGGGGTGCGCAACCCGACGCCGCTGAACGAACTCTGTGCGGCCGCGGGCGTGCCGTCGATCAACCTGGATCTTCCCGGCGATGGCGCGCCGTCGGTCGTTTCGGACAATCGCGGCGGCGCCCGCGCGATTACGGATGTGCTGATCGAGAAACTGATCGCGCGCGGCAAGTCTGCGGACGAGCTGGTTCTGCTGGGCGGCCTGCCCGGTGAGTACGCGACCGAGATGCGTATTGCGGGATTTCGCGACGCGTTCGAAGCCCGGCGGATCGCGCCCGCGGCCGATGCCGTCGACAGCTGCGGCTATAACGCCGCTGCTGCGAGGCGCGCGCTTGCCGTCCGCTATGAGAAGCTCGGGCGGCTTCCATCCGGCTTGCTGATGAACTCCATCACCGCTTTCGAAGGTCTGGTGCAGTTCACGTCCACGTTGCCGCCCGATGCCTGGAAATCGACGGTTGTCGGTTGCTTCGACTGGGATCCCTTTGCCGCTCACCTGGCCTTCGACGTGACGATGCTGCGGCAGGATGTGCAGGCGATCATTTCGGAAGCGTTCGCGCTGGTCGATAACTTCGACGCTGCCGAGCGATCGGTCGTCGTCGTGCCTACCGGGTTCGGCGGGATATTCGAAGAGGCCGAGCAGACGAAGGAATTCGATCGCTAGGCATCGTCAGAAGCACCGTACACGATCAGCGCGGCGGGAGTACCGAAACCGCTCCGTTTGCGGCATCCCCCGCGCTTCGGTCAACGAGATCTACTGTGCCGGGTCAATGAGCACCTTCATTTTGCGACCAGCCCGCAGTTCCTCGAAACCTTCTGCGACAACGTTCGCGAGCGGAACTGTTTCCACCCAGCCCGTCGTCTTGTAGTGTCCGCGCTCCATCAGGTCGATCACGCTCTTGTAGTCCTTGCTCGTGTAGCAGAGCGTCCCCTGTATGCGTCGTTCACGCATGACGGTATCGAGCAGAGGAGTCAGCATTGGCTTGTCGTAGATCGCAACACTGACAAGAGTCCGGTGCTCGCCCAACGATTTCAACCCAGCCGCGACAGCCGCCGGCACGCCGGCGGCGTCATACGCTGCATCGACTCCTTCACCGTTGGTCTTATCGGCGATGAAGGCCGGCACATCAGTGCTCGTCGGGTCGATAGTGCGCGCCCCCAGCCCTTCAATCGCTTGGCGACGAGTCGGCGATGGCTCGACTACGTCGATCTCGGTCACCCCCATACCGCGCAAAGCGAACCAGAGACCAATACCAATGGGACCCGCACCGAAGATCAACGTGCGACTCTGGTCGGTGACCTCTCCGAGTGTGGCGGCATGGTAGGCAACCGCCATGGGTTCGACGAGCGCGCCCATCTCAACGGGGACATTATCCGGAAGTTTGTGAACCATGTGGCGCGGTACGACCGCATACTCCGCCATCCCGCCATCGGATGAGAGTCCCTGGAATCCGACACAGTTGCATACGTTGTAGTAGCCGGATTTGCAGGGTCTGCACATGCCACAACGGATAACCGGTTCGATGGCGACCTTGTCACCTTCCTTGATGTCGGTCACGTCCGGCCCGACTTCGACGACAGTTCCCGAGAACTCATGCCCGATCACGACAGGCAAGGTCTTGCCGGTCAGCGGATGTGGCTCCGTCTTCGGAATCAGAACCGGACCGTCGAAGTATTCGTGAATGTCGGTTCCGCATATGCCGTTTCGACTGACTTTGACCTTCACTTCGCCTGTGACCGGCCACGGCTCCGGCACGTCGTCGATCGTGAGCTGGCGGTTGCCATAGTAGACTGCAGCTTTCATCGTGAATCGCTCCCGTTGAGATACGAACTGCGGTTTCACACCAACCTGGAGGCTATCGGGTGGGTCCGTCGTGTGCGCCCATCGACCCGCGTCTTGCCCTTTCAGCCGCTCCTGCACTTCCGCTCTTCATTCGTAGCGCGTCAATGCTTGCAACAAGAGAACGCGCTATCGGTTCACTGGACAAGCGTATCGAAGTAGTTGAGCGCCTTTGCCGCATACACGGCACCCGGGCCACCGCCCATTTCGACATTGACGGCGAGTACCTCGGCCAGTTGTGCACGCGTTGCACCGTGGTGTATCGCCTGCACGGTATGGAACAGCACGCAATCGTCACACCCCTTGAAAACGGCGAGCGCGACAGCGATGAGTTCCTTCAATGCCGGGCTCAGGGTGCCCTCCTGTACGGCCGCTTTCATCACGGACTGAAACCCCGTCATGACGAGCGGCTGCGCCTGCCCCAGTGCTGCAAACTGCTTGTTGACCAGGCTCAGGCGGCTCTTGAGTTCGACGCTCGATTCATTGCTCATAGTCGGTATCGGATAGGTTCGTAAAGGGAAACGTCGCGAAATTTGCCCCGAGACCTCGGGGCCGCTGCTGAAGTGGAGGTGGTGATTCGTGCAGAGGCAGTCAAGTCTCGTTGAAGACGGGATTGGCGGCGACGCCGAAGAGCCGCTTGTCCCGATCGGACATATGTCTCCTTTGCCTCGGATGGGCGTTGGAATCGTTGTGCGGCGAATAAAGGCAAGCGCTATGCCAATCGCATCGGCGCCTGGAAGAGGATGAAAGCCAAGGGATTACCCCGAGAAACCGGGCGTTTTGGTGATGTGTACGGCCCGTCGTCGGTGACACGTGTCACAGCGACACATGTACTGGGCGTTACAGCCGTATCGGCGCGGAGCAAGCGACAGCCTCCGTCGCGCCGGCTTTCGGGGAAGTACGGTGCAAGGGATACCGCAGGGCGAACACCGGTTCGTTAAAGGTACGCGTCTGTGGATGATGCTGCAGGCGGCGTCACGAAAATGGATTCTCTGCGCTCACTCATGGGAGCGCGATTGGAGCGCGCCGCACGCTGCCCCGACTCGACTGTGCGCCCCGCGCAAGTACAATGCTTCCGTGAACGCGCGCATCGGCACACACCCAGCAGGCGCAATGGAGCCACCATGACAGGTCCGGCGAACAACCTCTATGAGAGCTGGCAGGAGCAGATCCAGCAGGATCTGAAGGCGCGCATCAGGGCGCACCAGCAGGAGGTGCTGCAGACGAAAGCGCTGCACGCCCGCCAGGCCGGCGCGCCCGCGCCGCTCATCCTGATCGGCGACGGCGATTCCTGGTTCGACTACCCGTTGCCGGATCCGCTTCATGCCACCGACGTGCTGGAGGCACTGAGGGCCGCGGGCGAACCGGCTCCGATGATCCTCAAGCTGGCGCACTACAGCGACGCGACCACCACGCTCCTTGGCGTGACCAAACGCAACCGTCTCATCGCCCAGTTGCAGGACCCGGCCAACGGACCCGTCGACGCCCTGCTCTTTTCCGGCGGCGGCAACGACGTGGTCGGCGACCAGTTCCGCTTCTGGCTCAACGACGCGAGCGCGGTCGGCAACGACCCTGCGCAAGGCGTCAACATCCAGCGCATCGGTGACATCTTCGGCGTGGTCGAGAGTGCCTATCTCGACCTGATCCGCATCCGCGACCAGTTTGCGCCTCACGCGCCGATCTTCGCGCACGCGTATGACTTTGCGATTCCCACGGGCGTCTCGGCCTGCCATCTCGCGGGACCATGGCTGCGCCCATCGCTCGTCGATCGCGGCTGGTCGAGCCTTACGCCCGGCACGCTGATCGTGAAGACGATCCTCGTGCAGTTCCGCGTGATGCTGCAACGGCTCGCCAGCGATCCCGCCCACAACATGGTGCTGGTCGAGACGCAGGGCACGCTCGCGCCTGACGACTGGGCCAACGAGCTGCATCCGACCGGCGCCGGCTTCGCCAAGATCGCAGCCCGCTTCAGGGCCGCGCTCGCCACGCGCTTCGCGCATCGCATATGAGAGCCGTGTGTGCACGCATTGCGGCGGCGCACGGCTTTGCTACCCTGCCAGACGAGGTTTCGCCGTGTTACTCGTAGTCGGTTTCCCATATGAAGAGAGTGAAGGAAAACAAACTCCCGCTTTGCTTCTGGCAATGCGTGCAATGACAAATCGCGCTTGCCAGCGGTTCGCCCTTCAACGGTGTAACGCACCGCCCCGCACAGGCAGCCACCTTTTCCGAACCGCATGATTCGTTCTCTCGTCTCATGAATCGTCGATGCCGCTCGCGGGCGCGGCGCCGCAGGATCTACAGGAAGTGTGGGCGCCCGAGTTGATCATCCGCGCGTCGGACGGGCCGCGTCGTGTGCCGGGTCAGGCGCCCCGACGAGCGCGCGCGGTTCGGGCGTAAGCAGGGAATCATCGTGCCGCCGACACCACTTCCAGCGCCACCAGGTTAGAGACGTAGCGGCCAGCCTTGCCATCGCCGGGAATCACGAGGCGCGCGAAGCCAGTCGTCGTCAAGGGCGCGCCATTCATCGCATAGGCGACGATATCGGGCTGATTGCCGAAATCCGGCGAAAGCTCGGCCAGCGAAACCACCACGCGATAACCATCGCTTCCGGTTGCGACGAGATAGAAACCCAGCAAGTCGTTTTTCACCGACGAATCGGTCTGGATACCGGCTGCGTTGATCAGGTCCCAGAGACTCACTCCCGTGTACGTCGTCGTACCCACCGTGCGCGTCACGACGGGGAGCGCCTGCAGCGCCGCGAGGTCGTAAGTCGCCGGTTTCGTCACGGCGCCTGAAAGCTGGAACTTCGTAGTGGTGCCGCCGCCGCTGGCCGTGACCGTCGACGTGGCCGTTCGCACTTCCAGCTTCACCAGATTGGACACGTAGCGGCCGCCCTTGATATCACCCGGCGCGGTTACGCGCAGCGGGCCGTCCGTCGTCGTCAGCGCGGCGCTCGTGCCGTTGATCGTTTCGGCGTATGCCACCTGATTGCCACGATTGCCGAAGTCCGGGCTCAGCTCGCCCATTGCGAACAACGAGCGGTAGTTGTCGCTGCCGGTGGCGATCACGTATTTCCCAAGCACATCGTTGTGAACGGCCGGATCGGTCGTGATGCCGATCTGGTTCAGCAATGTCCAGAGGCTCGCGCCGGTGTAGGTGTGGGTCTGCTGGCCGGTGCCGCTGGCGAAGGAGACCGTCTGCGTGCTGGCGGGCAGCGCCTGAATCTGTGCGAGCGTGAGACTCGCCGGTGCGGTGACATCGCCGGAAACCGACAAGACGGTTTGGGGAGCCGGAGGCGGCGGGTTGTTATCGTCGTCGCCGCCGCCGCAAGAGGCCGTCGCGAAGAGAAGCAGCGCCAGCAGAAACAGCGGCGATGCCAGACGCCTCAGATCAAGGGCAAATCTCATCGGTCAACTTCCTCCAATGGTGGCGCGATGCATGTTGCATCATGTCGCCCGTTATATTTGTAAATATACAGCGACGATGACAATTGCAGAATTGCGCTTGAAAGGCAATGCGTAGTAGCTCGGACAACGATTCAACAGAGGAATGGCTGGATCTGGCAAGCGGCGTCACAGACTCGACGCTCATCGAGCGTGTCGCAGAACCACCCGCGATCGCCATTCCCGACGTCGAACCGGTGATGAACCCGGTGGCCGCCGTCGACCGCATCGAAGATCGCGGCAAAGCGCGGATCGCTCACGTCCACCGCGCCGATCGGCGCGCGGCAGGCCTATCTTCAAGCCGCCCGCCGGCGAGACATGCCCCTCTCGCGCATCCGCCTGGCTTCTCGAATGGCGCGGTCGAAGGTCGACTCAGTCGCCACGTGGCGATGATCGACGCTCACAAGCCAGCAGCCATCAGCCTGGCACCACCGGATACGTCGCTCTTCCATCAGCAGAGAGAACCAGCGCCAGAGATCGCCATCCTGCGCATTCGCCTGCGTCGCGGCATGCGTACGCGCCAGATCGAGTTCGTTCATGGCTCGCTCCTCAATCAGCCGCTAAAAGACCTTCCCGGGATTGAGCAAGCCTTGCGGATCGAGGGCCTGTTTGATCGCGCGCATGGCATCGATATCAGCCTCGCGCCGACACTGCGATAGAAAGTACCGCTTCTTGACGCCGATGCCGTGCTCCGCCGAGATCGAGCCTTCGAACTCGCGCGTGACGTCGTAGATGACGCGATCGATATCATCGTGTTCGTGCTTGCCCATGCCGGGCACGTCGACGACGACATGAATGTTGCCGTCACCGAGATGCCCGTAGGTCATCACGGTCGCTTCTGGCCAGCGCGCACGCAGACGCGCCTCGCATTGCGCCGCCGCATCACCCACCTGCGCGATGGAGAAGCTCACGTCGTACGCCGCATGGTTCGGAATGAAACGCTGATATTCGCCAGGCGCGTCGCGGATCGCCCAGAAATCGCGCGCGTGCGCTTCCGAGGACGCAATGGCCGCGTCGCTCACCACGCCTTCTTCGAGCATGCCGCCGAGAAATTCCTCGAAGGCTTCGCCGTGCCGCACGGGATCGGTGCCGACGCTCTCCAGCAGCACATAGAACGGATGCGAGTCGGCCAGTGGCGCACGCAGGTTTTTCAGGTTGCCGATGACGGTATCGTGATAGCCCGCCCACATCACCTCGAACGCGGACACCCCCGGCGCAAGGCCTGCCTGCGAGTGCGTGAGCAGCGTGGTGACGGCGTCGAAATCCGGCAGGCCGCACCATGCGGTAGCGGTTGCCGTCGGTTTCGGGCGCAACCGCAGCACGACGCGCGTGATGACCGCGAGCGTGCCTTCGCTCCCGATCAGCAAATGGCGCAAGTCGTAGCCGCTGTTGTTCTTGATCATCTTGCTCAGGCCGCCGACGACCTCGCCGCTCGCCAGCACGGCTTCGACGCCGAGCACCTGGTCGCGCATCATGCCGTACTTGATGACGCGATTGCCGCCTGCATTGGTCGCGAGATTGCCGCCGATCGTGCAACTGCCTCGGGCGCCCAGATCGAGCGGGAAATAGAATCCGGCCGCGCTGGCTGCGTCCTGAACCACTTGCAGCGGCGCGCCGGCTTCCACCGTCATCGTGGCTGAAACTTCATCGATCTCGACGATGCGATTCATACGCTCGAGACTGAGCGCCACTTCACCGCCGAGCAGATTCGCGCCACCGACGAGACCCGTCAGACCGCCCTGGGTGACCACGCCCTGCCTATGCTTCGAGCAGATCGCGAGCGCCTCCGCGACTTCCTCCGTCGTGCGCGGACGGATGATCGCGAGCGGCGTCGCGCCCGGCAATCCGCTCCAGTCCTCGACGCGTCTCTCACCGAACTCTTCGGGCAGCGTCACGACTTGCGCACCGAGTGCCTCGCGCAGCGCGATCACGTTTTTATTTACTTTCATGACTCGTGTCTCTGTTATAGGTTCCAAAAGCCGAAGTGCACCTCGGGTCGAGAGCCAAGACCGTCACCAAACCGTATAACCGCCATCCATCACAAGGTCCGAGCCGGTCACGAACGCGCTCGCTCGCGACGCCAGGAAGATCACACCCGGCGCTATTTCCTCGGGTGTCGCCATGCGCGCCATCGGCGTGCCGTCGATCCACACCTTGCGCCACTCCTCGATTTCGAAGCCGCGCTTCGTGAGTTCCGTGGCTACATACCCCGGCGAGATCGAATTGACGCGCACGCCGTGCGCCGCCCATTCCGCAGCAAGCGAGCGCGTCAGGTGAATCACGCCCGCCTTTGACGCGTTGTACGAGGCCTGCGGCTGCGGCTTGTTCGCAATCGACCCGCTCATGCTCGCAATGTTCACGATGCGCCCGGAGTTGCGCCGCACCATATGCCGGGCCGCGCTGCGGCTGCAATAGAACACGCCGTCGAGATTGACCGCGAGGACCGCGCGCCATGCGGCGTCGTCTGTTTCCAGTGCGGGCGCGTTCTTCACGATACCCGCGTTGTTCACCAGCACGTCGAGTTTGCCGTGTCGCGCAACCACGGTATCGAACGCGGCGTCGACTGTCGAAGAATCCGTTACGTCGAGCACGACGAAGCTGCCACCGAGCTCTTCCGCCGCACGCTGGCCGAGCGTTTCATCGCGATCCGCGATCACCACCGTCGCTCCGGCCTCCCGCAAGCCCTTCGCGATCGAAAAGCCGATGCCCTGCGCCGCGCCTGTGACCACGCAGACGTCGCCGTCCAGGCGAAACGCGTCCAGCGTCGAACCCGTGCTCATGAGTGCGCTCCCTCGAACACCACGATCTCGGCGCTGCCGTCTGCGTGACCAACGATCATTTCGCTCGCAATGCCGACGAAAAGCCCGTTCTCCACCACGCCCGGAATTGCATTGAAGCGCGGCGCGAGCGCAAGCGGATCGGCAATGGCTTCGAGATGACAGTCGAGAATCCAGTTGCCGCTATCGGTCACCACGAGCTCGCCGTTCGTCCTGCGCCGCTCGATGCGCACGCCTGCATCGAAGCCCGCGGAGACGAACAGCTCACGCAGCAGGCGCTCCGTGCTCTGCCAGCCGAACTGAATCACTTCGATGGGCAGCGGAAAGCGGCCCAGCGTGTCGAACACCTTCTTGTCGTCGACGACCGCGACCATCTTGCGCGAGGCCGCGGCGACGATTTTCTCCCACAGCAAACAAGCGCCTCCGCCCTTGATCATGCTGCCGCGATGATCGATCTCGTCCGCACCGTCGATGGTCACGTCGAGCCGGTCGATCTGCCCGAGGTCGGTGAGCGGCACGCCGAGTTCGAGCGCGAGCTCACGCGTCGCATTGGAAGTCGGCACGCCGACGATATCGAGCCCTTCCTTCACGCGCGGCGCGAGCGCGCGCACGAACCAGTGCGAAGTCGTGCCGGATCCGAGCCCGACCTTCATCCCGGAACGCAGATAGTGGTCGACGGCCTTGATGCCTGACACGAGCTTGGCTTCATCCTGCTTCGAGGCGGGTTTCATGTGGGCGTAGCCCGGTTCGATATGCGTGCTCAATTGCACCTCCGTATTGATCTCAACTGGCCTGGAAAACGAGCAGGCCTATTCCACAAACTTGTCGGTAAACCAAGGGTCGAGCGCGGCCAGGTTATCGGGGAGTTCGCGCCCTTGTTTCATGCCCAACATCGCGACCAGCATGTTCACCACGAGCAGATGATTGATACGCGCGGTGAGCGGCGTATACAACTCGGTATTCGCGTAGGCCGGGACGGCAATGGTCAGGTCGCAGGTCTGCGCCAGGCGCGATCCGGGCGCGCAGATCGCGATGGTCACCGCGCCCCGGCCCTTGGCCATCGCAGCGGCCATTACGAGCGCTTTCGTGGAGCCGGAGTGCGAGAAGAACACCGCGACTTCGTCATTGCGCAAGGTCGGCGCGAGCAGCAGTTGCCGCTGACTTTCCAGCACGACGCGGCAATGCAGTCCCAGACGAAAGAACTTGTGCTCGGCATCGAACGCGATGGTCTCGGAGATCCCGAGCCCGAACAGAAAAATGCCCTTCGCTTCGATCAGATGAGCAGCAGCGCGCTCGATGGCCGCGGAGTCCACGTCCGAAGCGAAGCGCTGAATCGCATGCAGCGAGTTGTTGACGATCTTGTTGCATACATTCTCGGGCGTATCGTTCGCGGTGATCGCCTCATAGTCGAACGGCGCCTGCGGAATCAGCCCCTGGCCGAGACGGACCTTGAAGTCCTGATAGTCCGCGCAATCGAAGCGCCTGAAGAAGCGGACCACTGTCGGGTCGCTCGTCTGCGCGGCCTCGGATAGCTCGGCCATACTCATCTTCAGCACCGCTTCGGGCGCGCCCAGCAGGACATCGGCAATGCGCAGTGCGGCGCCCGTCAAGGCGGGACGCTCCAGCGCGACGCGTCGCAACAGATCGTTTCTCATTAGGCTCCTGGCATGCGCGACGCATTGAGCGTGGCGCATCTCGTCACAAGTTCAGCAAAGGAATCGAGCCTTGCATCCTCGGCGACGGGCACGCTCGGGCCAGTGCCCCAGTTGACGATCAGGCAGCGCACCTGCGCGCGCGCCGCGCATTCGGCGTCGATGCGCGTATCGCCAACGTAGAACGTGCGCTCGGGCGCGACCTCCATCTGTTCGAGCGTCGCGAGCAAATGCCGGGGATGCGGCTTTCTCTGCGAGAGCATATCTCCTCCCACGACCGCGCTGATATAGGGCGCGATACCGAAATGTTCCAGTACCGCATGAGCGAGCTGTTGCGCCTTGTTCGTGCATACGCCGAGCTTGACGCCGGCCGCGTACAGCGCGGGAATCGCCGCGAGTGCGTCCGCATATATCGTGGCCTTCTCGACCGGATTGCGTTTGTAGATTTCGAGGTACTTCTCGACGTCCGCATTCACTCTTGCCTGGTCGAGCGTGAGACCAAGGCCTTTATAAAGCTTGTCGATGAGGCCGAACGAGCCTTCGCCGATGAAGCCCTCGACGAAGCCCACCGTCTGCGGCGGAAGACCGTGGGTCGCGAGAAGGCGGTTGACAGCGTTCGCGATATCGGGCGCCGTATCGACGAGCGTGCCGTCGAGATCGAACACCACCGCGTCCACGGGAAGGGCAACGGGCGATTCTGCGAGGCCACTGGCTATGCGAGTCATGAGGCGGAGCTCTCCGGTGAGGGCAGTCGGCCGTCGCCGCTGCCGGTGTTGTCGGGCGAAGCAGGCTCCGCGGCGATTTGCTGGAACGCGGGGCGCAAGGTGTCGTAAAGCGTGCGGAACGTGTCGAAGCGCGCGTCATAGAGCGAAGCGAGCGTCGGATCCGGCAGGACGCGGCTCGTCACGCGCAGCGACCCCGCAGCTTCTTCGAGCGTCGACCACCATCCCGCACCGACGCCCGCGGCGAGCACCGCGCCATACGCACCGCCCTCGGCGGCACCGGTGACGGTCGTGACTTCGCGCTGCAGGACATCGGCGAGCAGTTGAAGCCAGAACGGCTCGGCGGTCGCGCCACCCGATGCGCGCACCTCATCGCATGTGAGGCCGGACGTCGCACACAGCGCTGCGATCGAACGAATATTCAACAGGACGCCTTCCATCACGCTGCGCACCATGTGGCTTGTGTCATGCATCGAGGTGAGGCCAATCCACGCCGCGCGGCCATCAGCGGCGACATGCGGACAGCGCTCACCCAGAAGGTAAGGCAGGAACAGCAGACCGTGCGAACCGGCCGGCGCAGTCCTTGCAAGCGCGGTCATGTCTTCGAAGGACAACGAGGGCATCATGCGCATGAGCGCGCCGCGCAGCCATTCAAAGGCGCCGCCCGCCGACAGTGTGACCCCCATCACGTGCCAGCGCCCCGGCGCGTTGCCACAGGAAATCTGCAATTGGCCGGTCGGCTCCGGGCACGCGCGCGTCCCGCCTGCGACGATGCCCGCCGTGCCGATCGTGACGCCCAGCGGGCCGCTGTCGATCGCGCCCATCGAAGTGGTCTGGATCACGGAATCGCCACCGCCGCCATAGATCGGCGTACCCGCGGGTAAGCCCCACGCTTCGGCCAGTTCCGGGCGCAACACGCCCGCGCGCGCGGTGGACTCGACCGCCTCGGGCACGAGGCTCACGGGCAGATCGAGCAGCGACAGCATCGCCTTCGACCATGCGCGTTCCTTCACATCGAAAAGGCCGGTGCCGGACGCGTCCGACACGTCCGTGAGGTGCTCCCCGCTCAAACGCAGGCGCAGATAATCCTTCGGATTGAGCATGCGGCGCATGCGCGCGAACAACTCGGGTTCATGCTGGCGCATCCACAAGAGCTTGCCTGCCGTGAAGCCCGGCAGCATGCGGTTCTGCACGAGACCGAGCACGCCGTCGAGACCACCCGCGCGTGCGGTGATGTCGTCGCAATGAGGCGCGGCGCGCTGGTCGCACCACAGGATTGCCGGGCGCAAGACCTCGTCGTTCGCGTCGAGCGCGGTAAGCCCGTGCATCTGACCGGAAAGTCCGATGCCCCGCACCGCGCGGCGATCAGGCAACGCGGCGAGCACCTCGGCAAGCGCCTTTTGCGTGGCACGCCACCATTGCTCGGGCTCCTGCTCCGCCCAGCCGGGGCGCAGCGAGATCACGGGATATGAGGCGAGTGCCTTCGCCGCGACGCGCCCGACGCTGTCGACCGCGATGACCTTGCACGCCGACGTGCCGATGTCGATGCCCAGAAGATAGCGTTCCATCTCGCCTCCTCGCTCAGACGCCATGCCGCAGGCGCACGTGCTTCAGGTGCAGGTAACCTTCCAGGCCCTCGCGGCCATGCTCGTAGCCCGTGCCGCTCTGTTTGCGGCCGCCGTAGGGCGCGTTCATGATGCCGGCATCCACGTTGTTGATCGCCACGTTGCCGAAATCGAGCTCGCGCGAAAGCACGAAGCTCTCCTTGATGCTTTCGGTGTAGGCATAGGCGGCGAGTCCGGCGGGCGTGCCGTTGGCCGCATCAATAGCCTCGTCAAGCGTCTTGAACGGCGCAATGCCGACAACCGGACCGAACGTTTCCTCGTGCATCACAAGCGCATCGGGCTGGCAGTCTGCGATCACCGTCGGCGCATAAAAGAGTCCCTGTGCCGTCGATCCGAGCGCTTCGGGCCGTCCGCCGCCGCACAGAATGCGCGCGCCACGCGTGCGCGCATCGTCGACGTGACGCAACACCTTTTGCAGGCCCGCCTGCGTTGCCATCGGGCCGACGTCGGCGCGTTCGTTTGCGATACCGTCCGCGACGACCAGCCGCTTCGCTTCTTCGGCCAGGCGCTCGATGAACTCGCCGTATACCGCTTCCTGCACATATGCACGGTTGATCGAGATACAGATCTGTCCCGCGTTGCGAAACGCGCGCCTCAAGGTCCCCGCCACGGCGAGCTCGATATCCGCGTGCGCCGTCACGATGAGCGGGCAACTGCCGCCCAGTTCCAGCGACAAACCCGTGATGCCGCGCACCGTCTTGTAGATGTCCTCGCCCGCCGCGCCCGAGCCGGTGAAGGCAACCTTGTCGATCGCCGGGTGACCGACGAGCCGCCTGCCGGTTTCACGCGCGCCCATCACGAGATTGGCGACGCCCGCAGGCACGCCCGCGCGGTGCACGCAGCGAAACACCGCTTGCGCGCTCGACGGCGTGTACTCGGACGGCTTCACGACGATCGTGCAACCCGCCGCCAGCGAAGCGGCCAGCTTCCAGCCAATCAGCTCGACCGGGTAGTTCCACGGCGCGATCGCCGCGACGACGCCCACCGGTTCTTTCTCGACGAAGCTTACGAACCCGTCCTCTTCGTTCGGGATCGTCTGGCCGAAGATGCGCACCGCCTCTTCCGCGTAATAGTGAAACGCTTTCGCGAGCTTGCGTGCTTCTCCCCTCGCTTCGGCGAGCGGCTTGCCCATTTCAGTCGTGATTGCGAGCGCGATCTCGCGTTCGTCACTCTCGATGCAATCGGCAATCGCGTGCAGGAGACGCGAGCGCTCGAACGGATTCACGCGGCGCCAGCTTTTGAATGCCCGCCGGGCGGCGTCCACAGCGGCATCGATCGCATCCTGGCCGGCATCGGGGGCGCGCGCGACCACGCGTTCGGTGCTCGGATTGACGACGTCGATCCACTGCATGACGCCGTCATGCGTGAAGCGGCCGTCGATATACATCTCGCATTGTTTCGGTTCTGTCATGGCGACTCTACTCTGGTAATCAGGTGCGGCGGTCACTGCGAAACGAAGTTGACGCGGATCGCATCCACCGCCACGGCGATAAAGATCAGGATGCCGCCGATCATCTGCACGTAAAAGGACGGCACTTCCGTGATTGCGAGTCCGACGTGTATGACCGTGAGCAGCAGCACGCCGCCGAGAATCCCCATTGCGCCGCCGCGCCCGCCGAACACGCTCACGCCGCCGATGATCGGCGCGGCGATCGCGTAGAGCAGGAAGCCTTCTCCCTGGTCGGAGGTAATCGCCATCTGCCAGGCCGCAAGCAGATAGCCTGCGACGCCGGAGAGGAGCCCCGACAACGTGAACGCGACGATCTTGATGCGATTCACGCGAATGCCCGCCGAGTTCGCGGCGAGCGCGTTGCCGCCCGTCGCATAGAGGCAGCGGCCGAGCACCGTCTTTCGCAGGAGAAAGCCCATGCCGATCAGCGCGACGAGAAATACGATCGGCATCACCGGCCAGTTGCCGACGGTGTATTGACCGATCCAGATATACGGGTTCGGCATGTCGGAGATGGTATTGCCCTGCGTGACGGCGAGCAGCGTTCCTTGCAGCACGATCATCACGGCGAGCGTCTGAATGAGCGACACCATCTTCAGGCGCGTCACGCATAGCCCGTTGAAAAACCCGATCGCGGTCGCCGCCGCGATGCCCACGGGTACGCCGACGGCGGGCGAAAGTCCAAGACGAGTCGTGAGGATCGCGCCAATCGCGGCGGAAAAGCCCATGTTGCTTGCGATCGACAGATCGATCTCTGCGACCATCAACGGTAGCGAGACGGCGAGCGCGAGCAGGCCGAGAACGGTTGCCTGCACAAGCACGTTCTGCAGGTTCGACAGCGTGAAGAAAAATGGATTGAGAACGCCGAACACGACCACCAGCGCGGCCAGCCAGAGCCACACGACGTTCTGGAACATCCACTGAACGCTGCTCTTGCCTCGTTTTGCGGCGGGTGGCGTACTGGCCTGCGCCAGTGCGGCTGTGCCGGGCGACGAAGCCCCGGTGGAAAACTCGCTTCTCGGTTGCATGACCGTATCTCCTTTCGTTTATTCCACGAGCGACGTCAGCGCCGCACCGAAGGCCGAGCGCAGAATGGCGTCTTTTTCGATTTGCGCACCCGTGAACTCGTGTTCGATGCGTCCGCCGATGAATACACACACGCGATCCACCAGTCGCACCATCTCGTCCAGATCGCTCGTGATGACGATCACGCTCAAACCCTCGCGCGTGAGCCCATCGATGATGCGGTGCACTTCTTCCTTCACGCCCACGTCGATGCCGCGCGTGGGCTCATCGAGGATCAGCAGGCGCGGCGCGGTGGCGAGCACGCGGCCGAGACACACCTTTTGCTGATTGCCGCCCGAGAGTGTTCCGAGCAGCACCTCGGGCGTGGCCGCCTTTACGCGGAAATGATCGAAATAGCGGCGCACGACGCTTTTTTCCGCCGCCGCATCGATCACCCCGCCGCGTGACACGCTCTTGAGGCTCGACAACGTGATGTTGTGTGCGATGCTCTGCAGGCCCACCAGGCCGTCGCGATGACGGTCGTCGGAGAGATAGGCGATGCCTTCTTCGAATGCCTTGCCCGGATGATCCGGCAGCGCGTGCGGCGTGCTGCCGCCCGACGACACACGTCCCCTGCTCGCGGGGTTCAAACCAAAAAGCGCGAGGGCGAACTCCTTCGCACCGGAGCCGGGCAAGCCCGCAAAGCCCACGATCTCGCCCGGCGCTATCGCGAAGCGCTCCACTTCGATGCCCGGCGCGACGAGCTCTTCCACGAGCCATGCCGCCGGAGCGCGTGGAGATTGCACATTTGAGGCGGCGGGGCGTTCGCGATAGAAGAGCGGTACGTCACGGCCGATCACGAGCTCGGAAAGCCCATCGGAATCGATCTCGGAGAGATCGTCGTGCTCACCCGCGAGATTGCCGTTGCGCAGCACGGATACTCCGTCACAGATGTCGAGAATCTCTTCGTTGTAGTGCGAGATGAACACGAAGGTGACGCCGCGTGATTTCAGGCTGCGCATGAATTCGAACAGATGGTCTCGGTCGGCGAGCGTGAGCGCGGTGGTCGGCTCGTCGAGAATCAGAAACTTGCCGCCACTGTGTAGCGCGCGCAGGATATTCAGCTTGCGCTTCGCTACCGCGGACAAATGACGTGCCGGCATGCGAGGATCGAAGCCCGTGCCTTCGAGCGCGACCTCGACGCTTTGCATGAGTGCCTTCTGGTCCACGCGCCTGGTCCAGCCGCGCCTGAGCGGCCAGCGACCCAGCATGAGATTGTCGGCGACCGACATCGAATCGACGATCATCGGCTCCTGGGTTACAAGAAAGACGCCGCGTGCTTCCATCTCCATGACATCGAGGCCCTGCACTTCTTCGCCGTCGAATACGATGCTGCCCTCGCTCGGCGCGGTCTGCCCGGAGATAAGGCGCACGAGCGTCGATTTGCCCGCGCCGTTTTCGCCCAGCAAGCCGTGAATGGTGCCGCGCCGGATGTTGATGGATACCTGGTCGAGCGCGACCACGCTCTTGTAGCGCTTGCCGACGTTGTGCGTCCTCAGGATGTACTCGTTGCTGCTCATATCCGCCATGATGGAAGTCCTCGATCTGCAGCCGCGCGGCATTCATGTCGCGCAGGCTGCGGGCTTGAGCCGGTGGGCGGTGTGGATCACGTGTAGCGCAGACCCCATTCGTTGTAGGCGATGTTGCCCCACTGGCGCTTGTCCTTGACCGAGCTGGCATCGACGATGAATGGCTGGATCACGAGGCTTGCACCCGTGTCGGACTTCGTGATTTGCGCCTTCTCCCAGAAGTACTGGCTATTCTGGTACGCCCCGAGCGGCACGGGCTGGCCCTTGAGCGAATGCTTGTCGAGCATCTCGACCGTGATTTGCGCATAGGCGATGGGGTCCTGCGAGACCACCGCATCCATATAGCCGTCGCCGATCCATTGCAGCGCGGCGGGCTCTCCATCGATGTTCACGAAGATGACGTGACCGGCTTCGCCCACCTTCTTCCACTTGCCTTTCTGCTGCAGCGCGGTCACGATGCCGCGCGCGGGCGAATCGCTCGGCGCGTGCACCGCGTCGAGATCGGGATATTCGGAAAGGGTCGACAGCGTAACGGAGAGCATGTTCTTGAGCAGCCCTTCGGTCGGACGGCTGATGAGCTTCACCTCCGGGTACTTCTTGAGCGTCTCCTCGAAGCCTTCCTTGCGCAGCCGCCACGCGACCGATTGCAGCGCACCGTAGCAATTGAGCACGGTTCCCTTCGGCGCACCATGCTTCTTCCTGAGCGCGGCGACGATCGCTTCGGCCGCCATCACGCCGCCCGCGCGATTGTCGAAGTCGACGGTGATCGCGACATCGCCGCCGAGCGCGGGCGTGTCGATGATGCCGACGGGGATCTTCTTGAAGTTGTACTTCTTGATGGCGCTGACAATGGCCTGACTATCGATTGGGTCCGCGATGATCGCCGAGGGATTCTTGAGCAACAGGCTTTGCCACTGCTCGAGTTGCGTCGTGGTGCTGAAGTTGGCGTTGACCGCCTGGAAGGTCCAGCCTTTCGCCTCGACGGCCCGTTTCACAGCCTCTTGCTGCGTGGCGAAGAAGTAATAGTCGAGGCTCTTGTTGCTAAACGGCACGAATACTTTCTGCTGGGCTCCGGCGATTCCCGAAACCGAGGAAAGCGCGATGCCACCGGCTGCGGCGGCGAGTCCGGCCAGAAATTTTCTTCGCGATGCGACTTCGGCATCTTCCATAGTTGTTGTCTCCTCACCAGCGATATGAAGGGCGATAGCCTGCTGGAATTCGATGCAGACTCGTAGTAACACTCGTTCGTTGACGTAGTGTTACAACGGATCGTAATGCGTCGACTATCCATAAACAAGCTAGGGTTAACCTCCTGCGCTCAAGAAAACAATTAACTTATGTCGTTACAAATCAATGACTTGACCGACTGCAAAGATATGATTAAAGCTAGCCCACGAAAATAATGACAGTAGTATTACTATCACCGGACGCCGCTCTCAGTAAGAAAACGACGCCGTGAGACGCGTCGTGGCGCCCTCGAGATCCTTTTCCTGGGAAAGGCTGCGCGCTCATGAAGTGCAGTGTCCGATCTCGCCAGGACGCCTCGCCGTCGTCATGACCGCGTCGCCGCAGATCGGTTCGACTCGGCCATCATCGCGCGCACTTCGAGCGCTGCTTCGCGCCGGAGCGCGGCGAGATCGACGCCCGGCAGCACGTCGTCGCGCACGATGCATTCACCCGCGCAGAAGAGCGCGGCCAGTGCCGGCCGGCCACCCGACGCCACCGGTCCGATCGCCACGTCGTGCAAGCCGAAATAGCGCGGATCGTCCAGCCGGTACACCGCGATATCCGCCGCCGCGCCCACCGCGATGCGCCCGATGCCCTCCAGCCCGAGCACGCGTGCGCCGCCCGCCGTGCCCCAGTGCACGACCTCCTCGACCGAGGCCGCTTCCGCGCCGCCTTCGAAACGTCCTCCGCGGTACGCCGGCTGCGCCGCCATGCCGCGCCGCGCGCGCTGCGCGAGCCATGCCATGTGCACTTCCGAGATCATGTCCGCGGCCTCGTTGGACGCCGCGCCATCGACACCGATCGAAACCGGCACACCCGCATCGGACAGCTCGCGCACGGGCGCGATGCCGCTTCCAAGCCGCCCGTTCGACTGCGGACAATGGGCGATGCCCGTGCCCGTGGATGCGAGCATCGCGATCTCGGGTTCATCGAGCTTGACGAGATGCGCGTACCACACATCGTCTCCGAGCCAGCCGTGCTCGCCGCAGAACTCGACCGGCGACATGCGATGCATCGCGTGCGCGCCATCCTGATAGCTCACCGTCTCCGACAAATGGCTATGCAGACGCAAGCCGAGCTTGCGCGCGGCATCGGCAATCGCGCGCATTTCGGCGGGCGAGATCGAATAGAGCACGGTGGTCGGCGCGGCCACCACGCGACGCATCGCGCGCGGCGAAGCATCGTGAAAGGTGGAGGCGAGACGCTCGAGATCGGCGATATACGCATCCAGTGTTTCCGGGCGCATCGCGCTCGGCAGTTCGGCTTCGAGCTGCCGCGTGCGCGTCGCGCCGCCGCGCAGAAGCACGAACCGCACACCGAGCTTTTGCGCTTCCTCGAACAGGATGGCCGAGCTGTCGAACGGCATGTCCGGGTAATACACGTAGTTGTGGTCGGCGATCGTCGTGCAGCCGGAGCGGATCAACTCGATCATGCCGATGCGCGCCGCGAGCCGGAAACGCTTTTCGTCGAAGCTCGCGCGATAGCGATACGGCGTGGCGGCCAGCCACGGCGTGAGCGACGCGTCGATTCCCGCCGGATCGCCCTTCAGCAGCGTCTGAAAGAGATGATGATGCGTATTGACCCACGCGGGATAGACGACGCAATCGGTCGCGTCGATCACCGTCTCTCCCGGCTGCGGCCTGAGCGCGCCGATCGCCTGGATGCCCTGTCCTTCGATGCGGATGTCGGGACCCGCCAGGCGCGCGGCCTCGTTCGCGCCGCCTCCCGTCATGATGGCCGCCGCGTTGCGAATGAGTGTGGTCGTCATGCTGCGATGTGCCTCATAGCTCGCTCTCGTGCCAGCCGCGCAACCCGATGCGCGACACCCAGACACTGATGCCGAACAGCACCACGCCGGTCACGGTGATCAGAAAAAGCGCTGCGAACAGGCGCGGAATATTGAGCTGGAAGCCGGCCTGAAGGATCTGGTACGCGAGACCCGATCCCGTTCCGCCCGTGCCCGCGACGAACTCCGCCACCACCGCGCCGATGAGCGACAGGCCGCTGGAAATGCGCAGCCCGCCGAAGAAGTACGGCAGCGCGCTCGGAATCCGCAGTCGCACGAGGGTCTGCCAGCGCGTCGCACGATTGATCCGGAACAGGTTCACGAGCCCCGGGTTCACGCTGCGAAGCCCAAGCGCCGTGTTTGAGATGATCGGGAACAGCGCCACCAGCGTTGCGCAAATCACGAGCGCGAAGGTCGTGTCCTTCACCCAGATGATGATGAGCGGCGCGATGGCGACGATCGGCGTTACCTGCAGGAGAATCGCGTATGGAAAGAAGCTCGCTTCGATGAGCGGACTCTGTGCGAAGAGGAGCGCGATGGCCACGCCGAGCGCCGTCGCGAGCGCGAAGGCCAGCAGCGTGATCTCGAGCGTGGCGAAGAGCGCCGCAAAGAGCATCGGCGCATCGACGACGAGCTGCCGCGCGATGTCGTGCGGCGCGGGCACGAGATACACCGGCACGTCGAAGAACGCGCACGCGCCCTCCCAGGCGAGCAGCATCAGGACCCCGACGATCCACGGCGCGAGCGCCTTCATCGCTCCGGTACGCTGCAGAAGCGGTTTGCGCACGTTTGTCGTCTTGCGTTGCGGTGCGGCGCGATCGTTTGCAATGGTCTCGCTCATCATCAATAGGCTCCTTGCAGTTGATGCGCGTCCGAGATCAGGTCGGACAGGGTCTTGCAATGGCGCAGGAAAGGCGCGGACACGCGATACGCTTCATCACGCTCATCAGGTCCGTCGATCGGCGCGTCAGCGATCACGCGACCGGGCCGCGCCTGCATCACCACCACGCGGCTCGACAGATACACCGCCTCGTAGATGCTGTGCGTGACAAACACGACCGTCATGCCGCGCGCCTTCCACAGCGTGCGCAAATCGGCATCGAGCTTGTTGCGGGTGAATTCATCGAGCGCGCCGAACGGCTCGTCGAGCAGCAGCAAGTCCGGCTCCGTGACGAGCGCGCGAGCGAGCGAAGCGCGCATCTGCATGCCGCCCGAAAGCTCGCGCGGACGCGCACGGCCGAAGCCCGCGAGGCCCACGTTGGCGAGCGCATCGGCCACGCGCGCGTCGGCTTCCTTGCGGGGCACGTGGGCGAGATCGAGCGGCAGGCGCACATTCTCGGCGATGCTCGCCCACGGCATCAGCGTGGCCTCCTGGAACACCATCGACATGCGGCGGCCCTTCGTGCCGAGCGTCGAGAACCGCTCGCCCCACCAGCGCATGTGGCCGTGCGTGGGCGCTTCGATTCCCGCGAACATCCTGAGCAGGGTGCTCTTGCCGCAGCCCGAAGGCCCGAGCAGCGACACGAATTCGCCCGCGCGGATATCGAGCCGCACATCGGTGAGCGCGGTGGTGCCGTTTGCATAGATCTTGTCGACGCGCTGCACGGAAAGCGCGTTGTCTTGCATATCGTTCATCGCTCACGCCTCCGCATCGATGCGAAACACTTCCTTCTCGCCGTGGTCTTCCAGCAACCTGAGCAGCATGCGGCGCATGAGCAGGCCGGGCTGATCCGAGACCATGTGGCACTCCTGCTGCCGGCGCACGTCGATGCACGCGTCGTAGTCGGTTGCTTCCAGAATCTCGCGATCCTCGTCGGTGATAGGCCGGTCCCAGTCGATGAGCGCCTGGGTCGGACACTGCTCTTCCGTGTCGTTGCGATAGAGCCATTGCACGAGCATCATCGTCCGGTCGTCGATGGGCGTCGCGCAGTTGTAGATGATGTGGTGAACACCGCTTGCCGGATACATGCAGCCGAAGCGCCGCGCGAACGGCATGAACCAGCGATTGATCAGGTGCCGCTCGGTGATGTCGTCGGTCGTCCCGGTGATGCGAAAGCTCGCTTCAGGATTGCGGATCGGCACGCGCGTCTCCGCTTCGAAACCCCATGCGCCGGACCGGAATTCGTATTTGGACGGCTTCGGCTGATCGAACAGGCCGAAGTTCGCTTGATGCACGAAGCTGAAATGCGAGTTGTCAAACGAGTTCTCCATCATGCGCAGAGGACTCGTGTTCCATTGCTCGTAGAACTGCAGGATGCGCCGGTAGCCCGGTGCGGTGTCCTCGGGAAACTCGGGAATGGGCTGCAAGGGGTCGTCCAGCGCGACCCACGCGTAGCCGTAGCGTTCCTCGCAACGGTAAGCCTGCACGACGGCGCGCGACGGAATCTCGCCGCCTTCGTTCTGCGGAATCCTCACGCACTGGCCCGTGCAGTCATAGGTCCAGCCGTGATAGCCGCAGGCAATGTTGCCGTCGGCATCGACGAAGCCTTTCGAGAGCTTCGCCGTGCGATGGCAGCAGCGATCGCGTAGCGCATGCGGCTTGCCGCCCGCGCCTTTCCACAGCACGATCGGCTCGCCCAGCAGCGTGAAGGGTTTCGGGCCATCGTCGAGACGGGACATGGGCATCACCGCGTACCAGAAGCGGCGCAAGACTTTTTGGCGTGTCACCAGCATGATGTTCTCTCGGTATCGTGGACGCTTCGCTTGCGCGCTCAGGGCATGACCTTCGCGTCCTGCACGTATTTCAGCGTGTAGGCGCTCTTGTAGTCGGTTCCCGCCTTCAGGAGCTTCGCGGACACCATGTAGTCGTAGGTCTTCTTCCAGCGCGCATCGGTCATCGCGCCGATGCCGAGCGTGGCGGCATCGCCGCCCGTCACGAGCTTCAGCGCCTTCAGTTGCGCGACGCCGAACGCGAGCTGCGCATCGGTCATCTCGGGGTTGTCCTTCTTGATGAGGGCGTTGCCCGGCGCGGGATCGGCGAGATAGCTCTTCCAGCCTTCCATCGACGCCTTCACGAAGCGCGCGACCACATCCGGCTTCGCATCGATGGTTTTCTTCAAGCCGACGATCGTCGTGTTGTAGGGCGGGTAGCCGTCATCGGCGAACAGGAAGAAGTGGGTCCTGACGTTGGCGCGCTCGGCCTGAAAAGGCTCGGACGACGGGTACGCCTGCATCGCGACATTCCTGTCGACGAAGAACGGCTGAAGGTTGAAGGTATAGGGGCGCGTCTGCGCGTCCACGTAGCCGTACTTCCCCTTGAGCCACGGCCACCACGACGTGCGGCCCGAGCCGGCGACGAGAATCGTCTTGCCCTTCAGATCCGAGAGACTCTTCACGTCGTCGTGCGTGAGCATGCCCTGCGGATCGAACTGGAACGATGCCGCGACCGTTTCAACGGGGATGCCGGCTTCGACGCTCGACAGCACCTGAAAGTCATAGCCGAGAATGAAATCCGCCTGCCCGCCAACGAGCAGCTGCATGCCGTTGACTTGCGGGCCGCCCATCTTGATGGTGACGTCGAGCCCGGCCTTCTCGTAAAGACCGGTGGCGAGCGCCTGATAGAACCCGCCGTGCTCGGCTTGCGCGTACCAGCTCGTCAGCACGGTGACGCGATCTCCGGCGTGTGCCTGGGTGGCGGCGAAACCGAAGGTGGTTGCAAGAACGGCAGTGTGAAAGAAGCGACGAAAGAGACGCATGAATGGCTCCCGAACATGACTATCGGAAGACCATGGCGACGCTCGAAGTCAGGGGCGGTCTTGCGCTTCCTGTCGGCGGAATCCGGCGATTCCGTTCGAACGTCGACACGGTCGACGTGGGCGCGCGATGCGCCCCAGGAGCAATGCCCCACGCCGGACTGCATTCGCCCGGCGCTAGCCGCTTATACTCCGCCCCTCCTGATGCCAGATCCGTGCCAGGCGGTGATCGCGCATGATCGCCATGTCTCTGGTGGTCGACCGATGTGCGCGTGCGTCATGCCTGGGCATGCTGCCCAATCGTCGAGCGCGATGGCACTGTCCGAGGACATGCCATTCATCGGCAATGCCTCCGCTCCCAGTGCAACGGCTGCTCTGTGGAAGGTCCTCCCCCTCGCCGCAGGCTCGCCTCCTCGGATTCGACGCGTCCCGTGCCCCGCAATGCGCACTCGGCGCCGAGTTTCACTGGCTAAAGACCTTCAGGCCTCACCGTCAGGTCGTTCCTTACACCGCTGACGCCTTCCACGCCCTTGGCTGTCGCAACCGCGAGGTCGAGCTGGTCACTAGCGGGAACGGAGCCGGCCAGCGTAATCACGCCGCTTCGAGCGACGACAAGGATGTTACTTGCGTTGAGGCCTTTCGTTTGCGAGAGACTGCGCAGCACGGCTTTCTGCAGCCTGCGATTCTCCGCCTTCAAAGCCTTTTGGCTTGAGACGGTACTGGCCGATGCCACCGAAGGTTCCGCCACGCTTGCACCGACCTGCGCATGCCCAGCGGACGCACATACCATGATCAAAACGCCGGCCGCGCTTTGGATTGACTTGATGTACTGCACGTTGATTTGCCTCATTGAAAGGAATGGATGTGATGTCGCGCCACAGCCCAGATGTGGCGCATAAGGATGCACGGTCAGAAAGTGTGTCGAATGCCGACCACAGCGCCGACGGTCGTGCCGGCCACCTCGTACATCGCACCGGTCAGCGCCAGACCTGTGTTCATTGCACCGTGGTTGTTGACCATACCCATCTGCGCATAGAGCGTCGTTGCCTTCGACAAAAAATAGTCCGTGCCGAATGCCGCGAGTACCGAATGATTGGCCGTATGGTTGCGGTCGCTCGTCACCCAGACGCCACCGTTGACGTCCAGCGTAGGCATTACATACCAGGTAACACCGCCACCATAGACGTTGTTGTTGAACGACCCGGCGACTTTGTAATTGACGAACGAAGCCTTCGCGGTCAGCGAGCCGAACTGGTAACCGACGCTCAGCATCCGGCCCTCATACTGAACGCTGGTCGGAATCGGTGTCTGTGCCGTGCCGCCGCTGTTGCCGTCGTAGAACGCCGCGTTGACGGTAAGGCCGCCCAGCTGGTATCTGAGGCGCGCCGAGTACTGCCGCCCCGCCTGAAAGTTGCCTGCCTGCCCGCCAAACGCATACAGGACGCTTGCCTGCAGACCACTCAGTACCGGACTGGTGTAGGAAATGGAATTGGCGTTGAAAATACCGGTGCCGAGCACATTGTCCACAAGCGGTACCGAACCGCTTCCGAACAGCGAGAGACTGCGTGGGTCCGAGTCGTAGACGGCAAGGAAAAAGGGAGAAAACTGCAAGCCCAGTTTGATCTCTCCAGGTGGTCCTCCTATTCCGACCCACGCCTCACAGCCAAACAGATTTCCGTTGCAATGAAGAAGACCACCATTCCCAAGGCTAAATCCGCTGACCAGACGAAACTTCGCCTTGTAACCACCACCGAGATCTTCTGTACCCACCATGCCGAACTGCGAATAATATTCGCCGCCGTCGATCATCGAAAACTGTTTGCCGGCATTCTGCCCGGTTATCGGATCAAGCGTCTTACTGGTGTATAGCAGTCCCGCATCGAGCACACCGAACAATGTGACACTGCTCTGCGCCCGCGCCGCATCAGCGACCAGCAGTCCAAGCGCACACAGGGCCAGCCCCGGTGCCTTGCTCTCTTTCCATGACATTTTCCGTCTCCTGAACCCACCGGATCATCGCGCTGTTTATTTTTCGAATCGCGCATGGCGCCGCCGATCCGGGGCGACCATGCTTGCGCGTGTTTTAATGTTCAATGCGATTGCTCGAACGGCCGTCTAGTAACGTGTCGTTCGCCCGACGCCGAGCCATGGATAACGGGACGTGTCTGCGCCCGCGTAATCGGGATCCAGATACACGTGGCACCGCTGGATTTTGAAATCACGAATCTCGAACACGTCGCACCACCTGCCGGCGTGCGTCGTGCCGGCACGCCACTCGGTGCCGTTCTTCAGCATTCCGCTCGACAAACCTTCGACCACTACCATGTCACCTTGCTGGATGACGTTGGCATAGGTCATGTCATGCGATACGCCAGCGAGAATGCTCATCAGATCGCCGAAGAGCCGCTCAATTTCATGCTTTCCGCGAGCAACGCCCCATTTTGGGAAATAAACCTCGGCGTTGTCGTCAAACAGGTCGAAGATGCTCTCACCTCTGTCCATGCGCCTGAAATACTCGAGCGCGATCGCTTTGCGCTGCTCATCCGTCATCGTTCTGGTTTCCATCGTGGCTTCTCGATCAAGAAAGAAACATGTCGTCGGGCGGTTGTTTAATGTCGAGGTTGACACTTAAACAAACGGGATTTATCAAAAAGGTCGTATAACTCTTATCATTCGATATGTGCGTCGTATTCCTAACTGATGCGCTTGGGATATTCGTTGACGCCATGTTTACGGCTATCGACGACTCGCCACCAGACAGGCGTGAGCCTCCCCTTGAGGCGACGGATGGCTCACAACGTCACTGCAGCGTGAATTGCGTCCCATCGGACCGGGCGCTCTTCTCGGGAAACTCTTCCACGCCGTTGCGCGCTCAGGGTGCCTCGAACAACGGCGACATGTCCGCCACCCTGGAGGGTTCGAGGAGCTTCGTCGTAGCGTCGACCGTCAGCGGCGCGAGCGAATGCAAGATGCCTTTCCAGCATGAGGATTCGCCAAGACGCTTTCGATACGCGGACCATGCTTCGAAGTCCGGGAAGCAACGATATAAAAGGACCTGGTTCAATGTGCCGGCGATGGTGCTGAACACACCGAACAGTCCGGACGCCACAATGGAATCGTCGTGTAACCCATGCTCGCGAAATGCTTTCCAACACTCGGGAACCCCGCCGGCGACAAGGCTGAGCGTGAGCTCTTCAACTACGCTCAGCGCCCGCGGTGCTGCAAAAACCGGTCCGACCTTCGGCAGCCAGTCCCGTCCGTTGCCCCAGTGAACCGCCAGATCGGGCAGGGGCGCCGGCACGAGGAACTTCGTCTCCTGGCACACGATGAGCGTCCTGACCGCACGGAAGTAAGACTGCAGGTCCGCCTGCCCATACAGTCCGAGCAGGCGAACCTGCCAGTCTTCGAAGCTGTCGTAGCGGTACAGGCTGACAATCTGATCGGTGGCGCCACTTCGCGCCGCAAAGGCGCCGATCAGACGCTCAACGATCGGACGCAGGCCATCGGCCCCGCGCTCGCGCTGGGCGTCCCAGAACGATTCCGTCGTGCCCAGTCGCAGCGTGTAGGCGCGATGCTCGATCAGCATGACTCATACACCTCCAGAAAAGTTTTATCGGCCGATACCGCTTCAGGCGGGTTCGACGCCCGCGTAGGCTCGCTCGAGCAACTCCCTGACTGCGGATCGCTCGACCGGCCGCGGATTGGGATATGGCTTTGCGACGATCAGATCGGCGGCCCGGTCCAGTCCATCGTGCGGCATGCCCAGCTCCCGCAAGGAATGCGGCACACCCAGTGACCGCCTGAGGGCGCGCAACGCTCCAACGGCTTCCTCCCCACGCAGCCCGCGGGCGATACATGTCATCGCCTGCTGTGCGGACGAGGCGTTGTAGGCAAGTGCGTATGGCAGGATCACCGTATGCACTTCCGCATGCGGCAGGTTGAAACTGCCACCGAGCGTATGACACAGCTTGTGATGCAGCCCCATCTGGACATTGCCCAGGACCGTGCCGCACAGCCAGGCTCCATATAGGGCCTCATTGCGCGCGTCGTGATCGCTTGACGCTTCATGCAGACGCGGCAGCGCTGCCGCCAGCGCACGGATACCTTCTTCCGCCATCAGGTTGTATATCGGGTTACCGTCAGGCCCGTAAAGCGCTTCGGCGGCGTGCGCAATCGCATTCATGCCGCTCGTCATGCTCAATTGGACCGGCAGGGAAAGTGTCAACTCAGGGTCGTAGATCACGCCGCGCGGCATCACACGCCAGTCACGCCCCGTTCTCTTTTCACCGCCATCGGTGACACCGTAGAGCGGCGTCATTTCCGAACCCGCATACGTGGTCGGTAACGCGAGAATCGGGAGATTCGATTCGAGTGCGATCGCCTTCGCAAGTCCGATCGTTGATCCGCCGCCGGCTGCGACACAGCCGTCAGCGCCGAGCTGGCGGGCAGCCTCGATCGCTGCACGCGCGACGTCGACAGGCACATGCATCACGGCCTTGTTCAGCACGCCCGCGCACCGGTCCTTGAGAATCTCCGCGACCTGCTGGCCGAGTCCGACCTGCTCGGGCGTGGTGATCACGATTGCACGCCGGATGCCTAGCTGGTCGAGCTCGCGCGGTAGCAATTGGCGGCTTCCGTTGCCGAACACGACACGGGCCGGGCGGGTTTCGTGTACGAAAGACCGCATGGTAGTGAGTCCGTTTAATAGGATGTTAGTTGGAACGACCCGGATCGACGAGGCTGCGCGCATATCCGATCTCAGCGTCGCGAATGCCGTGTTCGGTTCCAGGATCAACGCGCACCTTGACGGCGGCCCCTGCCTTTCTAAAAAGCTCGGCGGACTTCTCCACCTCACCCGCGGGCACGTAAGGATCCTGATCCCAGCTCGAAAAAAGCACGGGCATATTCTCGAAGCAGAAAGCTGACGGATCGCGCACCGTGTCCGGTGGGCCAATCAGCGCGCCTGTGAATGACACGAGTGCGCGATACCTGCGCTGTGCTCGCCATACGAATTCGCTGCACAGACAGGCGCCCTGTGAAAAACCCATCAAGACCTGCGACTCGTATGGCATCCCCCGCCTCCTGAGGTCTTCCGACACGGCGTCCACGCATGCGAGTGCGTATGAAAGCCGCGGCTCGTTCAACTCGACGGGTGCAATGAACCGCTCCGGATACCACGATGAATCCCCGGCCGCCGGCGCTCTCCATGCGAGGTTCCTGACGTCGAACCGGCGTACGACGTTTTCGTACATCCAGTCCGGCGATTGGCCACGTCCATGCACGAGGATCACCGCCAGTGTTGCGTCCTCGACCGGCGCACCGTACTCGACCACCGGAACAACGAGATGAGGATTCTTCATTTTCGCAATCTGCCGTGACAGCGGCGGCTGGCGGTCACATCGTCGCCAGCCGTGACGGTTCAATAGTTCAGCGCTTCAAGGGATTCGAGAATCGTCGCGCGCTGGCTTTCGAATTGAGGCGCCAGTTGAACCGTCTGGCCCATCTTTTCATACGGCTCATCAATCAGAAAGCCCTCGGGTTTCGAGACCGTTGCCTCGAACATGGCGCCGCTCGGCGTTCGGACATAGATCGACTCGAAATAGCCGCGGTCTTTGCGCTCCGACGTGTCCGTAAAGCCCAAGCCTTCAAGATTTGCCTTGACCCTGTCCTGCACCGAGCGGTCGGCCACCTGGAACGCGCAGTGGTGCACGATTCCTTCGCCGTAGGTCCAGCTCGCCTGAGGAAGACCCGGTTCCAACGCATAATCGACGTACTTGCCGGAGGCGCCTTCACCGAACGCGTACCGCGCATATTTTCCGTCCTGCGCGATGTCATACGCGGACCACCCCTGCCGCATGAATTCCCGGGACGACTCCATGTCGCGAGCATTGACGGTGATCGTGTGCAGTCCACGGATCGCCAGTTCCGCAGGCACTTCGCCATTCGAATAGGGTTTGCGCGCATCGTCCTCGATGCCGATCAGCTCGTACGGGATGCCGCACGGGTGTGAGAATGACAGGACCTGTTCGCCGAAGCGCTCCGAGCGCCGCACGTCGAAACCATGCCTCGCGAGCCGCTTTTCCCAGAATGGGATGGCGGACACGGGCACCGACAGTGCAAGGCTGCCAACCTGGCCTGCGCCACGCTGGCCTTTGCGACCGAAATGTCCGACCGGAAAACAGGTGATCAGAGTACTTTCTTCGCCAAGGTCATTACCGTAATACAAGTGGTAGAACGGCGACGTTCCATCGTAGATCAGCGTCTTCTTCACGCTTTTCAGCGAAAGCACCTTCGTGTGAAAGTCGTAATCCTGCTGCGCCGTTCCCACGCACAGGGTGATGTGATGATGGCGCATGATCGACTGGTTGATATTGGTCATGGTTGTCTCCTTGAATAATCGAGTGTGACGGGGCGCACGTCGGTCTGATGGCGCAATGCACCGGCGGACTAAGCCGTCATGTTCGCGTCGACGAGGTCCCAGATGAAGCGGCCAGAGGGGTCCTGCTGCTCCTCCGCGATGTGGGCAATGAGCCCTGCGGTCCGGCTGAGTACGGCGAAACCGCGCATCAGCGCAACGGGAATACCAATGTCGCCAAGCAAGGCGGCAATCGCTCCCGTTGCGTTGATCGTGATGTGGCGTCCCGCTGCGGCGTCTACCTTGGCGGCGAGTTCCTCGAGCGCCGCACAACGCTCGCCGTAAGTACCCACCTCGCGCGCCAGGCTCAACAGTGCTAAGGCACGCGGATCATCCGGACGATGCAGATGATGGCCAAAGCCCGGAACCGCCGCGCGGCGCGATCGGTAGTCCTGGGCAATCCGCGTGGCTTCGTCCGCCGCATGCTCCCCGGCTGCGACGATGCGTTCGAGAAGCTGGGCAGCGGGTTCCATCGTGCCGACAAAACGGCTCGCCACGGCGAGCAGGCCGGCCGAGACTGCCGCCTGCAGGTTTTCCGGCGAACTCGAATAGATCATGCGCGCTGCGATTGCGCTCGGCGTCATGCCGTGTTCCATCAGCGTCACCAGCACCGCATCGACGATGCGGCGTTGCGCGGCATTCGGCAAATAGCCAAACGTCTGCTTCAGGAAGACGTCGACGAACGTGGCCTTGCCGAGGAGGTCGCGCACCAGGTCATCTTCGCGATAGAAGACGGCGTCGGTGGTGTAACGGCACAACGACGTGTGAGGAATGTCTGTTCCGTCTCGCCCGTTCATGAGTGGCTCCATTGGTCCAGGATTGCTTCTCGCACCGCTGGCTTCGTAATTTTCCCGACCGCGTTGCGCGGGAGTGATTCAAACAAGTGAATGTGCTTGGGCGTCTTCACCGACCCCAGCTCATGTTTGACAAGGGCAATCAGCTCGTCGGAATTCACCTTCATGCCCGGGCGCAACTGCACCGCCGCGTGCACCGCTTCCCCCCACTTCGCGTCAGGGACGCCGACCACCGAGCACTCCGCCACCGCGGGATGGTTTGACAGCACGACTTCGACGTCGCCGGGATAGACGTTGAAGCCGCCCGTGATGATCACGTCGCGGATTCGATCGCGCAGAAACAGATAGCCCCGCTCATCGAAGACGCCTGCGTCACCCGTGCGCAACCAGCCGTCCACCAGTGTCTTGCGTGTCTCTTCTTCGGCATTCAGATAGCCGCTCATGACAAGGCCGCCGCGCACCGCAATCTCGCCCTCTTCGCCTGGCCGTAGTGGATAGCCTTCATTGTCGAGGATCGCCACTCGCGTCAGGAGCGTGGGCCTGCCGACCGACGTCAGATACTCACCGGTCATTTCCGCCGGCGGCAGGAATGTGATGATTTGCGGCGCCTCGGTCTGTCCGAAGGATGTACAGACCACCGGGCCAAACACGGACTGTGCGTCGCGAATCTGTTCAGGCCGCATCGGGGCGCCGCCATACACCAGGTAGCGAAGCGCACGCAACTCGCGCGGCGAACGGCGCTGTTCCTCGACGAGGGCGAGAATCAGGGTCGGCGGGGCGAAAAAGACCGTCGCGCCATGCTCGCTGGCTGCGTCCAGCAGGCCGGCCGGCTTTGTATGCTCCGGAAAGATCAGTGCCCCGCCGGCGCCCAGCAGCGGAAGCATATAGGTCGATGTGCCGTGCGTGATCGGCGCGGCGACCAGGTAGCGGTCCGCGGGAGTCAGACCCAGTTCGTGGATCTGCGTCGCAATGTTCGTATTCCACGCACGCAACGGTTGAATGACGCCTTTCGGCTGCCCTGTCGAACCGCCGGTGAACTTGATCGCCTGTGCATCCTCCAGGCTCACTGTTCCCGGTGCATACGGTCCGAACGCAACGGACGAGACATCGCGTGAACAACTGGCCAGTTCGCCGAGCCTGCGCACCGGCGTCGCCACGCCGTTGAGCCGGTCGAACATTGCGTCGTCAGCAAGCACCAGCGACGGCTCCACGAACTCGACGATGCGCTGCAATTCGGGATCGCCATTGCGAGGGTTCAAAGGCACCCACACCTTGCCCGCGGCCAGAACGGCCAGCAGGGTCAGCAAATGATCAACCGAGTTCGCCGCACCGATACAGACGCGGCTGCGCGGCTGCGGGTCGAGCGTGACCAGGGCACGGGCGCGTCGCAGGACCTCGGTGGCAAGTGCGGTGAACGTCAGAGAGCCGGCTGGACTCACGACTGCCGTCCGATATGGATGGCGCTGTACAGCACGCCAGAGAAAATCAATCGGATACATGCGGGGTTCTCCAGAGTCAGAAGGTACGGGCGTCATTACCGCCTCGTTGCATCCAAATTTATTGTTCGTTCGAATGTTCGAACATTCGGAGTTTCCCTACGTCGACGATGCTCAATGCTCAAATCGTGTGGGCGGGTCGTCTTGGGGAGCGACGGTGAAAGGGCCGTCGGACGTCCATTCAAGCACGGCCCGAGGTCATCATCGTCGAAAAGCTCGTTCCATAAATGAGACGCTGAGGACAGTCCTCGCTGCCTTCCTTCGCCGCCGGGCATCCCCTACCCTTTTCGCGTTCGTTCGAAATTACTGCGGCCGTAGTCACCATCTCAAAGCCCTGGTGCTCATGCGCACGGTGACGAAGCCCGACTTGTAGACCGCGTTTTTCAGGAGAGAAACCTGCGATGACCGCACCAGCAAACTTCAAGGGACAGCGCCCCGTCATCGATCCCAACGATGCCGCGATGCTGCTGATCGATCACCAGAGCGGGCTGTTTCAGACCGTCAAGGATATGGAGGCAACGGTTCTGCGTAATCACGCGATCGCGCTCGCAAGGATCGCTACTTTGTGCAACATCCCCGTGATCACCACGGCATCAGTGCCGCAGGGTCCGAACGGCCCGCTGATTCCTGAGATCCATGAGACCGCGCCTCATGCGAAGTATGTCGCTCGCAAAGGCCAGATCAACGCTTGGGATAACCCGGAATTCGTTGAGGCCGTCAAGGCGACCGGCCGCAAGACGCTGATCATCGCGGGCACGATCACCAGCGTGTGCATGGCATTCCCCGCGATATCCGCCGTTCACGACGGGTTCAAGGTCTTCGCCGTGGTCGACGCCTCGGGAACGTATTCGAAAATGGCCCAGGAAATTACCCTGGCTCGCGTGGTTCAGGCAGGCGTCGTGCCGATGGACACGGCCTCGGTCGCTTCAGAATTGCAGCAGACCTGGCACCGGCCCGACGCGCAGCAATGGGCGGACGTTTACGGGCTGATCTTTCCTCCATACCGGCTGCTCATCGAAAGCTATGCCAAGGCGCAAGACATCGTGAGAAATGGCGAACAGCTGGACTCGGCGCGCGCCTGAAGAATGTTCTCCGCCCGTTGAGGCAACTGGCGCGATAGGCCAAGTCCTGCCTCTCCGGGAGTAAGATTCGAACATTCGGATTTAGGCGAAGGCTGCTGCTATACTGGTCGGGTCACGGCCAGGAAGGCCGTTCATTGTCGGGAACCCGCTCCATGCCGACCTTCCAGGACGACCGCGAATCGCTGATGCTCGACGCGCCACAGCCGCGCCACCTCGATCTTGCTCGCTCACTCATGCAGGACATACGCGACGGCCGCTTTGCGGTCGGAGATATGCTGCCGACCGAGGCGGAGTTGTGCGCCAAATGGGGCTTGAGCCGCTATGCCGTGCGCCAGGCGATCCAGAAACTGTGCGCCCTTGGTCTCATCACCCGTCAGGCAGGAGTGGGGACGACAGTAATGGCTGATCGCCCTCAGACGCGCTATGTCCAGTCGATGGACTCTCTGTCTGACCTTGCTCTTTATGCCAAAGGCACGCGTCTACGGGTGAATACGCGCCGGACGATGGAAGCGGACGCGTCCCTGACCCAACTCCTGCGCTGCGCCCCGGGCAGCAAATGGCTGCATCTCGAAGGCGTGCGCTATGGCGGCGAAGCCGCCAAGGAACCGATCGCACTGGTGGACATCTATGTGGATTCTGCCTACAGCCGACTGACCGGGCTATCCAAGACGCTCGACAAGCCCGTGTACACCATGATCGAGGAACAGCACGGAATCAAGGTCACGCGCGTCGAGCAGCAGATTCAGGGGCTGTTGATCGAAGGATGTCAGGCAGATGTGCTTCAGGTGAAGCAAGGCTCTGCCGGACTGCGCATCGTTCGGAGCTACTTCGTGCGCGACAAGGTGATCGAGGTCACGACCGGCATTCATCCGGCGAGCCGGTTTAGTTACTCGATGTCCTTTCAGTTGACCCAGAGCGGCGGATGACGATCGGCCGCTTCGCGCGGCCTGCGTGTCACTGCCGGCTTCGAGCAGCACAACCCGCGGCCGCGCCCGTGCTGCCGCCGCCCACGACCAGATAGTCGGTCTGCAATTGCCCTCCCCCGACAGTTGCGCATTCCCTGTCGGCCGGTTGGGTTTCAACGTGCCTCGTAGGGGGCCGGGACGAAGCGCTCCCCGGGCGCCACGCCTGCTTTGGACAGTACATGGTCGCGCGAGAGGCTGAGTTCGCCAAGCACGCGCGGCACATCGACGTCAACGAGTTTCCCGTGGCGCTTTACCGCGCGTCCCGCTACCCAGACCGAATCGACCAGCCCCGGATGGCCGGCCAGCACGACCGCGCCCACCGGGTCGTTCAGCGGCACCATCTCGAGGTTGTCGGCGCGGATCATGACGATATCCGCTTCCTTTCCCGGCGTGATCGAGCCGATCCGGTGGTCGAGACGCAGTGCCTTCGCCCCATTGATCGTCGCGAATTCGATTGCGTCTTGCGTATCGACGGGCAGACGCTCCACCGTCGTGCCCGTGCGGTCCGCGCGGTCATGCGCCCACGCGCGCTCGACGAGCAGCACGGTGCGCATGGTCTGGAAAAGATGGCCGCTGTTGCAAGTCGCGATATCGATGCCGAGCGTGGGTTTCATCCCAACCTTCAGGAGTCGCCCCGTCACCGGCCAGCCGTGCCCCATCTGCAGTTCGATCTCCGGAGTCATCGACGCCGAGCAGCCCGAGCCGGCCATCATTTCGAACTCGTCGTCGGAGAGCGAGTTGCAGTGCGAGCAGATCACGTCGTTACCGAGCAGACCGTTCTGCATCAGCCACTCGACGGGCCGCCCCTTACCCCATGCGCCGTCGCCGACGTGCACGGAGATCAGTGCATCAAGGTCGCGCGCGAGCGCCCAGTCGTCGCGTGTAACCTCCTTTGTCGCGTATTGCGGGCCACGCAGCGCCATGCCAAGTTGCACGAGATCGTCGGACGACGAAAAATGCTGCAGCTTCACGCGCCGTACGTCTTGAGATGTCGGCAGACTACTTACCGGCAGCCACTCTTCATTCGAGTTGCCATAACACATCACAAAACGACCGTGCGATGCCTTCAATGCCTCGACGGCGGCATCGGTATGCGCCGGGGTGTTCATGTTGTGCGACCAGTCGAGCACCGTGGTCACGCCGCCGTTCAGCGCCTCATACGCACCTGCCAGATTTGCAATATAGATGTCCTCTGCGCGAAAGTGCTCGCCAAGTTGCCCGCGAACTCCGGCGAAGTACTGGTCGAGCGTCCAGTCTGCGGCGATATTGCGCAGCGTGGTCTGCCAGATGTGGCGATGCGTGTCGATCATGCCTGGCATCAGAATCGTGCCGGTGCCATCGACGACCTGCGCGTCGCATGCATCGAGGCTGCGTCCGACCGCGCGGATATGCTTTCCTTCGATCAGAACGTCGCCCTTGTCGAGATTGCCGATTGCCGGGTCCACACTGATGATGCTCGAATTGCGGATCAAGGTTCGATGTGCCATCAAAATTCTCCATAGGTCGCTCAGGGTCCAGACCGGTACGAGCCAACTCACACGCAGTCCGACGGAATACAAATCCTCTGGCGCATGAGTTAGCCGATCTCCCGGCAGGCGGCGGCAAGTTATGGCGCAGCGGACAACGCTCCGGAGTGCACCGCGATCAATTGCCACCTGTCCTGCCTGCGATACCAGACGGCCAGGGCGCGTGTTTCGAACGACTTGAGGCTGTCATTCGACATCAACTGGATAGCCAGCTTTCCGAACACCAGTGCTACGTCGCCCTGGACCTCGATGCGGACGTCGCTTCGCCCGATTTGCCGGTAGTTCCATAGGCCCGAACGAAGCCCGTCCAGGTAGCTCCCCCTGGTATCGGTCACGCCGCTCGAATGCATGTAGATCAGTCGCTCGTCGAGAAGACGCATGAGCGCTCCGGTATCCTTGCCCAGCATTGCCTCGTAACGCGCATCCTCGAGCTGCCGGATGATCTCCGGGTCATGGCGTTCGTCGTTCATGGTTTCATCCCTCGGTGTTTGATTGAATCGCCCTCAGTGCGATCCGAAGCGTTACGCCAATCGCTCAGGCGGCAGTTGCCGCCATGTCCTCGATGACCTTGACGCAAGCCAGATAGTCCTCCTCGCCATGACCGGATGCCTCGGCAGCCGCCATGATCTGGTCGACCACCGCACCGAGGAACACGGGCGATCCATACGCCCGCGCGCCGTCCAGAATCAACTGAAGATCCTTGCGCATCTGAGCAACCGTGAATGCGGCCGTGAAGTCGCGTTGCGCGAGCGCGGCTGCCTTGAAGCGCAGATGCGGCGAGCCGATCGCACTTGCGCCGATGGCGTCGAGCGCCGCTCCGGGTGCAATGCCGCCTTTGACACACAGGACATATGCTTCGCCGAGACTCGCCACGATCGTGGTAACCATGAGGTTGATCGCAAGCTTCATCACCCGCGCCTGCTCCGCGTCGCCGATCTCCATTACCGTCGATGCGTAGCATTCGACCAGCGTCCGCGCCTGCGCTCTTGCCTGAGCGGGCCCGGAAATAAAGGATGTGAGCGTGCCGTCGCCTGCTGCGGCGATCGATCCCGACACAGGCGCGCGCACGTAGCCGACCTCGCGCTCGCCGCACGCCTTTGCGATTGCCGACGACGCGCCCACCGAGATCGTGCTCGTTTCGATGAGCACCGTGCCCGGACGCGCTCTGGCCAGCAAGTCCACGTCACCTGTCAGTACGAGTCGTGCCGCGGCGTCGTTCGGCAACGACGTGACGATCAGATCTGCGGCAGCCGCATCGGCATGCTCGGGTTCCGAGACTGAGAATCCCTGCTCGCGCGCCAGATTGCGACGAGCCATACTCGCGTCGACCACCAGCAACGTGTGTCCTGCGTCCGACACGCGCCGAGCCATCGGCTCGCCCATCTTCCCGTAGCCGATCCACATGATGTTCATGACAATCAGCTCCGTCAGGCTTGTTTGAGACGATCTGCGGCTGCCGGTACATCGCGCACGAGAAACGGATTGCCGCGACGCCAGTGCCATGGATGAATCTCGACCCGCTCGAAGATCCCGGCCTGCGCATAGGGATCGGCATTGACGAACGCTTCTGCCGCATGCGCGGTATCGGCTTCGATGATGAGCAACGAGCCGACCTCCGCGCCGTTCGAGTCGAGCCACGGACCGCTCTGCACGACGCGTACATCGGTCGACCCCGCGTCGAGGTGCGCGCTATGCCGTGACTTCGTCCGCGCGCGAAGCGCATGGGCGGCGGGACGATCGGTTGCATACACGAGGAAGTACATTGCCTCACCCATTGCGGCTCAGCACGAAGTCGTTGCTCAACTCCCAGAAGGGCGCGCGCACGCCCCAGTGAGCGGCTGCTTCGGCGGACTCGTTGCGCTCGAACTTTCGGATCAGCGACGACTTCACTGCGAATACCACGTCTGAATCCAGATACGCATCCTCGGCGTCAAACAGATGCGTCGTCAGTTGGCGATAGCCTGGTGCGGACACCATCGCGTGAATGTGAGCAGGGCGAAACGGATGCCGGGCACTCGCGTGCAGCAACTCGCCGACGGTGCCGTCCGTCGGGATCGGATAGGAAGTCGGACGGATCGTCTTGAGCAGGAACGTGCCATCCTCGCGCGCTCGGTACCAGCCGCGCAGATTGTTCTCCGGCTGCGACCTGTCTTGTATGTCATACATGCCGTTTGCGTCCGTTTGCCAGATTTCGATGACCGCATCCGGTACCGGCTCACCTTGCGGCCCGAGCACCCGCCCGTGAATCACGAGCACAGGATCTTCACCTTCGCGCAGCAGCACCGACTCGCCCCATTCGCGTTGCGGCGAATCGGGAACATAGAACGGCCCGATCACCGTGGACTCGGTTGCGCCTTCGGGCACGCCCGCACTGACCATGTTGACCAGTGCGGAAAGACCCAGGTTATCGGATAGCAAAATCATCTCCTGGCGCTTGTCATCGCACATCTGTCCCGTGCGCGTCAGAAACCGGATGGCTGCCATCCACTCATCCTCGGTGAGCCGCACCTCCCGCACGAACGCGTGGAGATGACGGATCAGTGCATGGAGCAAGGTACGCAGGCGAGGATCAGGCGTGCTCGCATAGCGTTCCAGCACTACCTCTGTCAGATCGGCTTCGGTCATGTTTCTCATCGCTTCTCCATGTATCGATTATTGGACATGCTCCGTGTTCAATGGCTCATGCCCATCCATGGACCGGACGATACGACTTCCTACGAATGTTCGAACATTCGTAGTAACCCTTGGAAGGCGAGATGTTGGACCGGCATCGCAGCGCCGATGACGCTCCTCGGATCGACGGGATTTTTCGCCCGATGGCAATGCGCGGGGCGCGCAAGCGTTTGGCGCGGGGACGGGCCTGAGCGTCTTTTTTCTATGCCTCGTCGATCCGCCCCAACCGCTCGGCAAGAAAATCGATCAGCTTTCGCACGGAGGGCATCAGTCCGCGCCGCGAAGGAAAAACGGCGTGAATGATGCCGCTCTTCGGACGCCACTCGGGCATGAGCCTGACGAGGGTGCCCTTCATGAGTTCATCGGTCACCATCATGACCGGCAACTGTGCGACGCCCGCACCGGCGACAGCGGCCTGCCGCAGCGCGATCATGTCGTCGGTGATGAACCGTGGCACATGGCGAACGGCGGCCGACAGACCATCGGGGCCTTCAAGGTGCCACACGTGCTCGATCGACGGCGGCCCGAAATCGAGAGTCGGCAATTCGGCCAGATCCGCGGGCGCGGCCGGATCGCGGTGCTGTTGCAGGAGCGCCGGCGCCGCAACGAGGCACCAGTTGCGCTCTCCCAGCATGCGCATCACGAGATCGCTGTCCTTCAACGGCGGCGGCCGGACCCGGATCGCGACGTCGATCCCCTCGGCAATCACGTCGACCACGCGATTGGTCGCTTCCAGATGGACGGTCACGCGGGGTGTTTCAGCCATGAACTCGGCCAGCACGGCGCCAATGCGCGCGTGAAGCAGCGCCACGGGGCACGTCAGACGCACCACGCCCTGCGGTTCCGAGCGGTTGAAGTCAATGGATTGCTGAGCAGCCTCGGCTTCGATCAGCATGGCCTTGCAATGGCCGTAGTAGATCTGGCCGATTTCGGTGATCCCGAACCGGCGCGTCGATCGTTGCAGGAGCCGCACGCCGAGGCGCTCTTCCAGGAGCCCGATGCGCCGGCTGATCGTCGACTTGGGCATGCCGAGCGCCCGCCCGGCCGGGGTGAAACCCTGATGGTCGACCACCTGGGCGAAGAGATAGAGGTCGTTGAGATCCTGCATCGCCTATGTCCGATCGTTCCATTGGTGAGACACAGTGGATAACCAGCGCCCTCTACTGAAAGAGAGACGACTGCCCTACTTTATGAAGATGCAAACGCGATCTTGTGTCGCATTCAAGGACATCATCATGAAGAAGATTCTCGGCACCTATACGAACAACCGCTCTCATTGGGTCGGTGACGGTTTCCCCGTTCGTACCTTGTTTTCTCATTCCGCTGTCGGCAGCGGTCTCAGCCCGTTCCTGATGCTCGATTATGCCGGGCCGGAGCGTTTCGCTCCGACTTCGGCGCGCAGAGGCGTGGGGCAGCATCTGCACCGTGGGTTCGAGACGGTGACGATCGTCTACCAGGGCGAGCTGGAGCATCGCGACTCGTCCGGCGGCGGAGGCCTCATCGGTCCTGGGGACGTGCAGTGGATGACCGCCGGTTCGGGCATCCTTCACGAGGAATTTCATTCGCCTGCTTTCGCGAAGAATGGGGGCACGCTGGAGATGGTGCAGTTGTGGGTCAATCTGCCCGCTCGCGAGAAGATGGTCCCGCCGCGCTACCAAACGCTGCACGACGGCGCAATTCCGTCAGTCGAATTGCCCGGCGGCGCAGGGCGCGTGAGGGTGATCGCCGGCAGCTATGGCGGACAGAAAGGCCCCGCGCTGACCTACACACCGCTCGACGTCTGGGACGTGCGCCTCGTGGGTGCGCGCTCCGCTGATTTCAGGCTGCCGGCCGGAAGGTCGCTGGCGCTCGTGGTGTTGAGCGGCCAAGTGCTGGTCAACGGAGAGGAGTCGGTCAACGCCAGTCAGGTGGTCGTATTCGGACGCGAGGAAACTGACGTGCGCATCGAGGCAGTCAACGACGCCACTGTCCTGCTGCTGAGCGGCGAGCCAATCGACGAGCCGGTCGTCGCCTATGGACCGTTCGTGATGAATTCGGCCGAGGAAATCAGTCAGGCCGTGCGCGACTTCAACAGCGGACGCTTCGGGGAGGCGCGGCCGGCAGCGAAACAGACATCCGACGCGCCCAGTCCCAGGTGACGACGGACTTACGGCACGACGTAGCCTCCAGAAGACTACGAAGGTCCGCGCTCTCATGGCCTTCCTCATTGAAGAGCGCGGCCCTCTCGACGCCGAAAAGAAGCAGGTCTGAAGCGATCCCGTCAAATCCGGACGCATGCGGCGGCCGCCTTCGAGCCGAATGCGGCTGTCGTGATCGAACGCACTTCGCCGCATTCGCTATTCAAGCATCAGGCCTCGGTGTTCTCGAAGAAATACGCCGGCACGTCCGGCCCCCAGAGATACAGCGAGTCCTCGGGCGGATGATTGCCGCTCGGCCACTCGACGCCCGCTCCGACGTAGTCGATATCGGCGGAATATTCCCAGTAGGAACCCCAGGGATCGCGCACATACTGGAAGTAGTTCGACCCGAGCACGTGCCGCCCCACGCCCCACCCTTCGACATAGCCCGCGCGTTGCATCTGCATCTTGCCGACTCCGACCTCATCGATGGTCGCGACATCCCACGCGCTGTGATGCCAGCCCTTCGCCGCCCCCTGCGCGAATGCGACCAGATGGTGATCGCTGCCGTGGCGCGCGTGCAGAAACGCGACGATACCCTCGGACCCGTCGGAAAGCGCGAGGCCGAGCGAGCGCTCGTAGAAGGCGACCGCCTGGCGCACGTCCGGCGTGAACATCAGCACGTGCGACAGCCGCGTGGGCCGCGTCGGCGGCGCATCGGCGCGAGCGGACGCGCCACGCGAACGCAAAGGCGCCGGCTCCCGGCGCGCGACCGGCTTGCAGCCGGGCGACGTCTTTACGCCGGGCTTCAGCTGCAGCAGGTTGCCGTCCGGATCGTGGAACCAGAAACCGTCGTCCGGCGCGAGCCGCGCAGGCTCGGCGGCCGTTCCACCGGCGTTCAGGACCTGCTCGCACAGCGGAGCGAAGTCGTCGGCGAAACAGTGCAGCGCCAGATACGCGAGCTGTTTTCGGCCGCCCTCGCGGACCCTCGCCCACACGTGGTCGCTTCCAGGCGTGCGCAGCAGCAACTGTCCCGGCCGCGGCTCCAGCCGGAAGCCGAAGGCGTCGAGAAAGCGCGTCGCCTCGTCGAGATTCGGCACATCGAGCGCGAAATGGTCGATCGAGTGGATGCCGAAACGCGCGCGGCTGATCGTTGTCGATGTCATGACTCGACTCCCGTCTCGGCATGCGCGTCCATGCCGCTCGATGCGCGCGGCGCCGTGCCGAGGATCCGCGTGAGCACGCGTCGCAATTCCATCGCGGGGTCCGTCGCGCGCCTGACCGAGCGCCAGGCGACGAAGCGGTCCGGCCGCACCAGCAGGCAGCCGTCATCCTCGATCTCGCTGTGCGCGGCCCACTGGCCGTATGCATCGAAGGTCTCGGTCGCATGCGCGATCGACACCGCATCGATCCGGATGCCGAACTCGTCGGCGACCTGTCGCGCCGCATCGAGCCATGCCTGCCCACCCCTTCCGGTGAGCACCGTGAACACGCCTTTGCCGACCAGATCGAGCGTCGAAACCCGCTCGCCCTCGCGCTCGATCCACGCATGCGGAAGATACGCTCCGGGCGTCGTGGTGGGCTGGTAGTACAGCTCGGGGTCACGCGAGGGGGCGGGGAAGTTCGCGCCATCGCGTACGATCGCCGCCGAGTCGTACCGCTGCCCCAGCTCGACGCCGTGACAGTTGAACTGATAGTTCTGCAGCTCGACGGCCTGCGCGAGCGCCTTGCGGCGCGCCTTGCCGGTTTCGCAGTCCGAGAACAACTCGTTGAGCGAGGCCCAGCCGTCCGCGGCGCTTTGTCCTTGCGAGAAGCCGAGGGCATTCGCGATCGGGAGCATCTCACCGACCGATTTGATCGCCCGGTTCACGACGCCCTGGGCAACCGGCTGACGCTCGTCCGAATAGGTTTGCAGGAGCGCGGGGGAAGCCTGCCCCTTGACGATCATCGCGAGCTTCCATGCCAGGTTGAATGCATCCTGCACGGACGTATTCGAGCCGAGCCCGTTGGCCGGCGGATGCCGGTGCGCGGCATCGCCGGCGATCGCGACGCGTCCCTTGACCATGGTGCGCGCGACCATCCGGTTGATGGTCCACTTCGAAACCGCCTTTACGCGAACGGGAATGTCCGTCTCGCCGATGGTGGCGCGGGCGCGCGCGATCACGGCTTCCTCGCTGAGGTCGGGCTCGCCCTCTTTCGGGTCGTACATGAAGAGCAGGACCCATTCGTTCCACGGGCGCACGCAGATCCAGGTGCCGCTGCCCACCCAGTAGTCGCTGCCCGGCTGGGCCATCCAGTACAGCACGCCCGGACGATGCGCCGTGTACTTCGCCAGATCGACTTCCAGCCAGCAATTGACCGCGCAGCCGAGCCCCATCTCTCCGTCCATCTCGAAGCCGAGATCCCTGACGACGACGCTCTGCGCGCCGTCCGCGCCCACCGCGTAGTCGGAGATCACCTCGATCTCTTCGCCCGTCACGCGATCGACGAGCCGCGAATAGACGGCCTCTTCGGTCTGCCGGATGGACACCAGCTCGGTGTCGAAGAGCACCTTTGCGCCATATTCGCGCGCCGCCGACAGGATGACCGGCTCGAGCAGGTGCTGCGGAGCATTGCACATGTGTGACGGACTCGCCGCCTCGTAGTCGGACTTGCGGCTGATGCCGGTGCCCCACGTCTGCAGCCGGGCGATCTCCGTGCCGGCGAAGCTCGTCGCCCAGACGTTGTTCGACATCAGCTCCTGGGGCATGGCCAGAGCGCGCACGCGATCCTCGATGCCCAGATCGCGAAATACCTCGACGGTGCGCTGATTCGTGATGTGCGCGCGAGGCGAATGGGCGGTGCCGGGATAGCGCGTGATCGCCAGCACCTCGACGCCGTATTTCGCCAGCAATGCGGCGGCCGTGAGTCCGGCGGGCCCCGCACCCACCACGAAAACCGGGACGCGAATCTTTCTCATGTCTCCTCCTTCAGGGGAATGCAACGATCGTTCAGCGCTCGATCGCAGCGTCTTCGTCGACGACGACGTTGCGCAATACGCCAAGTCCTTCGATCTCGACTTCGCATGCGTCGCCGGGACGCATGATCAGCCTGGGCTCGCGCGCCCAGCCGATGCCGGCGGGCGTGCCGCTCACGATGACGTCGCCGGCTTCGAGCGTGATCGCCTCGCTGATGATCGAGATCAGGGAAGCGACGTCGTGCAGCATGTCGCTCGTATTCGCCGATTGCACGACCTCGCCGTTCAGGCGCGTTTCGAGCTTCAGGCCCGCGCCGCCCGCGGGCACTTCGTCGGCGGTGACGAACACCGGGCCGAAGGCGCCCGTGCCGTCGAAGTTCTTGCCGACCGTCCATTGCGGCGACTTGAACTGGTACTCGCGCACGGAACCGTCATTGAAGATCGAATAACCCGCGACGCAGGAGAGCGCACGCCGCTTCGGAATATGTCGGCCTCCGCTGCCGAGGATGACCGCCAGCTCTCCCTCGAAATCGAGCGAATCGGAAATACGCGGCCGGATCATCGGAGCCTCGTGGCCGATCAGGCTGGAGTTGAAGCGCGGGAAGATCGTCGGATAGTCCGGCTGCTCATACGGGCTTTCCTTCGTGTGATCCGCGTAGTTGAGCCCGATGCAAAGCAGCTTGCCAGGACGTGCGAGCGGCGGCAGGTACGTCACCGAGCCGAGGGGGAATTCCTCGCCGTCCACGTGATGCGACGCGCCCCAGGATGCGAGGTCGACGCCACGCGCGAGCAGGTCATCGAGGGTTGTTTCGCCGAGCGAGCGGATCGTATTGCCCTGCACGACTCCGAGCAGCCGGCGACGGTTGTCGGGAGAAAAGTGGATGTACCGCATTGGATCTCCATGTGTTATCAGCGTGAAGGGAGGTCGAGGCCTCGCTCGACCGTTGGCGAGTGGTCTAGTGAACGAGGGAGATCGCGCGATCGCGTGCCGCGTCGCGTGTGGACCCGGCGTCCGATCCGGCGATGGGCTCGCCGCTCAGCGCGAGCATGGTGGCATGTGTCTCGGCCTTGATCCGCACATCGGCGCCTTCGCGATCGAACAGCGTCAATTGAGCTTCGTTCACGGGCCGCGGATCATCGTTGACCGTGATCCGGCCGCGCAGCACGACGAGAACCAGCGGCCGGCCCGCAGCGACACGCAACGTCGTGGTGCTTGCCGGATTCAGCCTGACGTCCCAGACGTCCATCGGCGTAAAGGTGTGGGCAGGTCCGCGTACCCCCGCGTAGTTGCCCGCGATGATCCTCACGTGCCCGGCGTAGTCGGGAAGCGGGACCGTGGGTATGTCCCTTGCCGCGAAGGTCCGAGGATGGAAGATGGCCTGCCGGTGGGTTGCGGGGACATTGACCCAAAGCTGGACCCACTCCTGCATGCCGTGTAGTTGAGACCGCTCACATGCGTCGTGCGCGCCGGCCGTCATCCAGTGCACGTCGCCGGCGGCCAGCCGGCCGCCGCAGCCGCTCGGGCCGGTTCGTTCCAGTTCGCCCTGATACACGAGCGTGATCTTCTGGACGCCGTCCCGAAAGCGCCGCCCGTCTTCCGGGTACTTTTCCGCTGACACGAGGTACGCGGGCCCCGCGTGGTTCAGCATCAGGAACGGGTCGACGTAGTCGCCCATCGACTGATGGGAGAACAAGGTGCGCACCGGCAAGCCGGGCGCATCGCAGTGCGCGACCGAATTGCCATATGTGCCAAGAATCTTCTTCATCGTGAACCTCCGGCTCGTTCGACGAAGGAAGAATAGAAACTGGCCGGCGGCGGCGGTAGATTGCGCGGCCGTACACAGTGTCCTATCGAAGGAACAATCGATGCGCGGGGCTCAGCCGGTCATCGCACGGCGAGCGATCACTCATCCTTGCGTATATGCGTGGCGAGATGGTCGATGAGCAGCCGCACGGCCGGCAACAAGCCTCTGCGCGAAGGAAACACGGCATGTACCAGCCCGCCCTTGGGCGTCCAGCCCGGCACGACGTCGACCAGGCCGCCCTTTTCGAGCTCATCCTCGACGACCATGCAGGGCATCTGCACGACGCCCACGCCTCTCAGGGCGGCCTGCCGAAGCACCGTCATATCGTCGGTGATGTAGCGCGGCGTGTGGCTCACCCGGGCTTCCGTTCCCTCCGGTCCGAGCAGATCCCATGCATGATCGCGCTGCGGTCCCCAGTCGAGGCTCGGCATGCCGACGAGATCCGCGGGATGCGCGACCTTTCTGTGCCGCTCGACGAGCGCCGGAGCGGCAACGAGACGCTGCGGGCTTCCGGACAGCACGCGCATGACGAGCCCGCTGTCTTCGAGCGGCGGAAAACGGACGCGCAGCGCGAGATCGAGGCCTTCGCCCAGGACATCGACCCGGCGATTCGTTGCATCGAGAAGGATCTGCACCTTGGGGTATTGCATCATGAAGTCGGCCACCAGATTCCCGATGCGGTATTCGAGCAGCGTCGTGGGGCAACTCATGCGCACCACGCCCTGAGGCTCCGAAAGCCTGCGCTCCATGACCTCGCGGGCGGCATCCGCTTCCACGAGCACGGCGATGCAGCGCTCGTAGAACTCCCGTCCGGTCTCCGTCACCGAAAAATGCCGCGTGGACCGGTTCAGCAGTCGCACGCCGTACCTGGCTTCAAGTTCGGCGATGCGACGGCTCAGCTTGGACTTCGGCACGTTGAGCGCGCGGCCGGCTTGAGTGAATCCGTGGTTGTCGACCACTTTCACGAAGTAGAAGATGTCGTTCAAGTCGTCCATTACTGTTCCTTCTCCAGAACAATAAAGGCATCTTAAGGTATCGAGATGCGACAGGCCCCTGCGCGGAAGCCCCCGCGGTTGTTCCGCTCATAGAACACAGACGGCTTTTTTCGAGACTGGAAGCCGGCTCGATGTGCGCATAGGATCATCGCTGCCTGCAGACCGGATGCGCGACGCATCCGATCATGGAGATCCCCTCTCACTTCCCGCACTGATTCTGGAGACAAGCATGGCAAGCGAACCCGTTCGCGATCCCGCGAACGATCATCTTCTGACGCCGCAGAATGCGGCCTTCATCGTCATCGATTACCAGCCGGTCCAGGTGAACTCCATTGCGTCGATGGATCGCCAGCAACTGGTCAACAACATCGTGGGAACCTCGAAGGCCGCGGTCACATACAAGCTGCCGATCATCCATTCGACGGTCAACGTGAAGACCGGCCTGAACAAGCCGCCCATTCCGCAACTGCGCGCGGTGCTGGGCGACTATCCGACCTACGATCGCACGAGCATCAACTCGTGGGAAGACGTCGAATTCCGCAAGGCCGTCGAGGCAACCGGCCGCAAGAAGCTGATCATGACCGCGCTCTGGACGGAAGCCTGCCTGACTTTCCCGGCGCTCGATGCCTTGAAAGCCGGCTATGAGGTCTACGTCGTGGTCGATGCGGTCGGCGGAACGTCCGTCGCGGCGCACGAGGCCGCGTTGCGCCGTATCGAGCAGGCAGGCGGCAAGATGATCAGCGTCGCCCAGCTGTTCTGTGAGCTGCAACGCGACTGGGCACGCAGCGAGACCGTCCCGGCCTTCGTGAACCTTTTCGTCGAGACCGGCGGCACGGCCGGCATCCAGTTCTCGTACGACAGGAGCTGATATGCGCCGCGCGCGCAGGAAAGTGCTGGCTGACATCGCGAAGCTCACGCGCGAAGTGAAATTCGACGATTGACAGTCAATGGGCGGGCGCTTGCCTTGGACAAGCGTCCGCCCATGCTGAACCCGGCGTTACCGGGATGCTCCTTCAGACTTTACGCGGCGCGGCATGACGGACATGAAAGTCGGAATGGCGGAATCTGCTAATCCCCCAAGGGTGCCGTCTCTCGCTCAAACAACCGAGCACAAACCGGTGCGTAGTACGCGACGGCTTTCCGCAATATGTCGTTCACTTCTCTGAGCGCCGTATTTTCCTGCTCGAGTTGACTGATTCGCCGAAGCTGCGATCGCAATCTTTCTTCGACATCGTCATCTGCGGCTCGCGTTGTCATTTTCCTTCGCTGATATCAACCAGATTGGGCCGTTTTGCCTGAGCACTACCTGTGCGAAAGCGCCTTCGCCGACTGCAGGAGGTCGTCGAGCATTGCCTGCCGCCTTTCCGGATCCGTATCGCGACCGGTCATGAAGCACAACGCCGCGATCGGCAATCCGCCGCGATCACGGACAGGCGCCGCCATGCACAGGCGGAACGCGTTCGACAATCCTTCGGTGCAGCAATAGCCCTGATCCTTCGCGAGCTGGACATCGCGCATGAATTCATCGAAGTCGACAAGCACGCCGTTGTCGAGCATGAAGTCCTCGCGCGGAATCAATGCGCGGATTTCTTCCGGGCTCATGTGACCGAGCAGCAGGCGTCCGGTGGCGGTCCACGGAATCGGCACCCGCACGCCAATGTCCGAGCTGATGTTGAATGGGCGCGCGCTGTTCTCCGACAGCACCACGGTGTACTTGTTGCCCTCTAGCATGCACAACTGCGTGGTTTCGTCATACTTCCTCACCAGCGCGAGAATCGACTGATGCGCGCGGCTGATCAGATCGTTACGCGTGGCATAGTCGGAACCGTAGTAGTGCATCTCCCGTCCGAAGAACACGCTTCCATCGGCAGCGGTCTCGAGCCAGCCGACTTCGGCAAGAATTGCGACCAGTTCGTAGATGCTCGAACGCGGCGCACCGGTCGCTTCGATCAACTCCCGCATCGTCATCGGGCGCTGAGCCAGATGCAATTGCCGAAATATGGCAATGACCCGGTCCACTCCCCTGGCTCGCGACGATTCTGTAACAGCCATGCATTTACTCCGTGAGAGCGTTCATTTCATGTGACGCGATTGTATGGCCCGGACGCGCAAACGCGCCATCCGCGTCCGGTGCGTCAATGGTCGAGCACTCGATGCAGGAACTGTCGTGTGCGCTCGTTCGAGGGATTGACGAAGATCTGCTCCGGATCGCCCTGCTCGGCGATCACGCCCTTGTCCATGAAGACGACGCGATCAGCGGTCTTGCGCGCAAAGCCCATCTCATGCGTGACGACGACCATCGTCATGCCGTCGCGCGCGAGCCCGCGCATCACTTCGGTGACTTCGCCGACGAGTTCGGGGTCGAGCGCGGAGGTCGCTTCATCGAAGAACATGATGCCCGGCTCGACGGCGAGCGCCCGCGCGATCGCGACGCGCTGCTGTTGTCCGCCGGACAACTGGCTCGGGTAATGTTCCGCCCGTTCCGCGAGCCCGACGCGGTCGAGCGCTTCCATCGCGCGTTTGCGCGCATCGGCCGGACTCATCCGGCGCGCCTTGATCAGCGCGAGCGTGACATTGCCGAGCGCCGTCTTGTGCGGAAACAGATTGAACTGCTGGAAGACCATGCCGACGTGGCCTCGAATCTCGCGCGCGCGTTTCGGGTCATGCAGCGGCACTTCGTTGACCCATACTTCGCCGGAATCCGTCGTTTCCAGGCCTGCCATGATGCGCAGCACGGTGCTCTTGCCCGAACCCGACGCGCCGATGAGCACGAGCACCTCGCCCGAGCGCACGTCGAGATTGATCTCGTTGAGAACGCGCGTCGCGCCGAATGCTTTACTGACGCCCGAAAGCGAAATGACGGGCTTGGTCTGGCTTTGATTGCTCACGACAATCTCCTGCGGTCATGGTGGCGCACCCATTGCGAAAGCGGGAAGCACACGACAAAGTAGATAACTGCGACGAGTCCGTAGATCTCGACGGGCTTGCCGACGCGATCGACGATCGCCTGCCCGCCGTGCATCAGTTCGGACATGCCGATCATGCTGACGATCGACGTGTCCTTGATCAGCGAAAGATATTGACCGACGAGCGGCGGCAGCACGATCCTTCCCGTCTGAGGCAGCACCACGGACCCGAAGGCCTGCGTACGCGACAGACCGAGAATCTGCGAGACTTCCCACTGCCCCTTCGGCACCGACTCGATGCCGGAGCGGAACACCTCGGCGATATAGGCGCCCTGATACACGCTCAGGCCGATCACGCCGGCGGCGAATACATCGATCGCATATCCGAAGTAAGAGACGCCGAAGTAGATGAACATCAGCGTGATCAGGACGGGCGTGCCGCGAAAGAGCTCGGTATAGAGTTTCGCGATCCGGTCCGTGCCCCACGGTCCGAACGTTCGCAACACGGCAGCAAGCAGGCCGATCAGCGTGCTGCCGATGATGGACGCGATCGACAGCAGCAGCGTCGTGACCAGACCTTGCAGCAGGATCGACAGACTGGTTTTCAGCAATTCAAGTGACATGATCCGGCTCCGGTTCGGGAATCAGGCGCGATTGGCGCGGCGGAACGTGAAACCGCCGAATCGCGTGCGCGGCCGGACGATCAGGGGTGGATGGAACATCCGGGCGCCGAGCTGGCTTGCGAGCCATGACAGCACATTGCTCAGCACCAGATACACGACGAGAACGACTGTGAAGGTCTGGATGTAGAGCAGCGTCCGCGCGTTGATGACCGTCGCGGTGCCGGTCAGCTCGGGCAATGCGATCGCGGATAGCAACGACGTGCCGAGCAGCAGCTGGATCAGGTAATTGACGATCGCCGGATATACCGCACGGGCGGCCTGCGGCAATACGATCTCGGTGAAGATCTGTCCGCGCTCGAGGCCGAGAATGCCCGCGGCTTCGAGTTGCCCGCGCGGCACCGACTGAATGCCTGCGCGAAACACTTCCGACAGATAGGCGCCGACGTTGAGACCCAGCGCAATCACGCCGGCCCAGTAGGCGTCCAGCGAGATTCCCGCCGACGGCAAGCCAAAGAACACGATGAAGATCTGCAGGAGAACCGGCGTATTGCGGATGATTTCAACGTAAGCCCGGGCGATGAATCTGACCACGGCGAACGGGGACGTACTGGCCAGCGCCGTCAGCAGACCGAGGAGCACCGCCAGTACGAACGCAAGGAGCGTCACCTGCAGAGTCAGCCAGCCGGCTTTCAGGAACTCGGGGACGTAGCCCCACAACGTCAGCCACTCGTAACTCATTTCAGCCTCCCCCTCATTCCGGTCTCATGCGGTATCGACATCACGCGCTCCTCAGAACTGCGGGTTGAGCGGATAACGCGGGTCGGCGCCAAACCACTTCTTGTAGAGCTGTGCGTTGAGCTTCGACGCGTTGATGTTGAAGAGGAACAGATTCAGGTAATTGAGCCACGCCTGATCGCCGGCCTTCACCCCGAAGGCGTTGTATTCGAGCGGCACCAGAGCTTCGTTCGTGACGCTCAGTTCGGGATCGAGCTTCGCCTGATACGCAAGGAAGTTGTTGTCCTCGATCATCGCGTCCGCCTGACCTTGCTTGACGGCGAGAATCGCGGCCTGCGAACTGTCGTATTCCTGGATCTTGATGGGAATGTTCAGCGAGCGGACTTCATCGCCGTTGGTCGAGCCCTTCACGGTCGCGATCGTGCGATTACCCATGTCCTTGACGGACTGAATCCCGCTGCTCTTCTTGACCAGTAGCGCTTCACTCGCAACGACGTACGGCGTCGTGAATTCGACCACCTTCGCACGCTCCAGATTGCGCGTGAAGTTGCAGAACACGACGTCAACCTTACTCGTCTGCAAGTTCGGAATCCGGTTCGCGCTCGTCGTGTTTACCACCTCGAGCTTGACGCCCATTTGCTTGGCGAGCTCCTTGGCCAGATCGACGTCATAGCCATCGGGCTGACCATCCTTGTCGTAGAAGCCGAACGGCGCAAAGGTCAGACAGTCGCCGACACGCAAGGTCCCTCGCTGCAGCACGGCCTGAAGCGTCGAAGAGGCCGCCGTTGCCGTGCCGCCCTCGGTTGGCGTGGAGACCTTTGTACAGGCGGAAAGCGCCAGCAATCCCACCACAACGAACAGAGAGGCGGCTCTGGTGCCTTTGTTTGCAAGCTTCATGGCTGGTCCTGGTTTAGGGAGGGCGTGGACACGGAACCGGCTCCAAAACCATTTGGCGCCCGAAACGCAATGCCCTCGATGTTTGTCCGATATACCGGATTGGCATCTGACTAATCGGAATGAGGCAAAGTGTTGGGCACTTACGGGGAGGGCGCAAGCAGTCTGAACCCTAATTGCGCATGGCTTTTTGGACGGGTAACGGCTATTGCGGCATCGCACTGAATTGGGAAGCCGTCGACAGACGAATGGTGGCAGCGACACCCTTCAAGACACGCCGTTCCGATTCGACCGCGCACATGCGCCCGATCGCGGCGCGGTCCGCTTTGCCTTGGTCGGTTAGCGGCACACGGCTGTCCCGTTCGCGCAAACGCGCCGTCACGTCGCGAAGTCGGTGCGGATGGGCTCCGCGGATGCGAACGCGGGCAGGAACATCACCGCCGCGCCAAGCAGGTTCGTCGCGTAACGAATGGCGAGCGCATCGGGGCAGTTCGGCGCGAACAGCGCGACGAGCGAGCCGCGCCCGATGCCGAGCGTCGCAAGCGCGCCCGCATGACGATGGATCGACGCGCGAAACGCGCGACTGGTCACGTCCTCGCCGAGATGGTGCAGCACCGTGCGATCAGCACACGTTTCCAGCTGATCGAGCAGGACATCGACATAGGACCGAAAGGCCGGTTTCCCATACGTTTCCATGACTGCATCCCTCGTCCATTGGCGATGAATGCAGTGTGCTTGCGCAGAGTGAAGTGAAAATGAGCGGCTTTTGTTTCAGCGGATCGACGAAGGATGACGCGCGAGGGCCGTGACCTTCATCGTCATGTACGGGAACAGCGGCAGACCGGACAGAATCGTGTGCAGTTCGTCGTGCGAATCCACATCGAACACGCTGTAATTGGCGTACTCGCCCACGACGCGATGCAGTTGCTGCCATTTGCCTTGACGCTGCAAATCCTGCGAATAGGCCTTTTCACGGGCCTTGATCTCTTCAGCCTGCGCAGCGGGCATGTCATGCGGCAGGTGTACATCCATTCTTACGAGATAGAGCATGGCTTCCCTTCAGTGAGTGCTGGCCGAGACGCCGGTCAGCGTCTCGCGACCATGGTTGACGTGCCTCAAAGACTCTTGTCGCGGCGATAGAACGCGAGCTTCTCCTCGTCAATGCTCAGCCCGAGTCCCGGACCGTCAGGCAGGTGCAGATCGAAGTCCCGGTATTGCGGTCGAGCCGTTACGATGTCGTCTTTCAGCAGAAGCGGTCCGAACAGCTCGGTACCCCAGGCAAGCTGAGGCAACGCGCTGAATCCGTGCGCGGCGGCGATCGAACCAATACTTCCCTCGAGCATCGTGCCGCCGTAGAGCGCCACACCTGCTGCGTCGGCGACCGCAGCGGTCCGCATCATGCCGTAGATTCCTCCCGACTTCGCGATCTTCAGCGCGAAGACATCGGCACAAGCGCCGCGTACCAGTTCAAGCGCATCCTCCGGACCGGTGACTGCTTCATCGGCCATGATCGGAACCACGAACCGTGCCGAAAGTCGCGCGAGGGCGCCGCGCTGTTCTCTCGGCGTAGGCTGTTCGATGAGATCGATGCCGCCTGCCTCGAGCGCAGCGATACCCATTGCCGCCTCCGCTTCGCTCCACGCCTGATTCACGTCGACCGTGACCTTCGCGCGGTCGCCCAGCGCGGACTTGATTGCCGACACATGCGCCACGTCTTCCCGCACGGTGCGGCGGCCGATCTTCAGCTTGAAGGTATTGTGGCGACGCTCGGCAAGAAGCATTTCCGCCTCTTCGATGTCGCGCCTGGTATCGCCGCTTGCGAGCGTCCACAGAACCGGAAGCGTGCTGCGCGCCGCGCCGCCCAGAAGCGTCGACACCGAAACGCCCAGGCGCTTGCCTTGAGCATCGAGCAACGCCGTTTCGATCGCGCTCTTGGCGAACCGGTTTCCTCGGGCCACCTTGTTAAGCTTCGACATCGCGGCGTTGATGTTCGTCGCATCCTGCCCGATGAGCGCCGGCGCCAGATAGGCGTCGATCGTCAGCTTGATGCCCTCGGGGCTTTCCTCACCGTACGAGAGCCCGCCGATCGTCGTAGCTTCGCCGATGCCCTCGATGTCGTCGCTCGAACGGAGACGAACGATCACCAGGGTTTGCTGCTGCATGGTCGCCATCGCTAGCTGATGCGCGCGGATGGTCGGCAGATCGACCAGGATCGCCTCGACGGATGTGATTTTGGCGTTCATACCGGAATGATGGAGTGGATAGGTTGCCGAAGTATTGCGCGCACAACCGGCTCGTGTCCAAGACCATCGACGTCTAGTGTCATACCTGCGAGGTATGAGGCACTCAACGTCCCCGATCCACGCGGGGCGTGTACGGTATTTTCTCTTCCTCGTAAAGGCGGTAGATGAGCTCGAGCATCTCGCGAATGTCTCGCGACTCGTCCAGCATTCGCGTGCTCATGATGATGGGAGACACAAGGGTCGGATCGTCGAGTTCCTTGTAGTTCACGTCGTCCCGCTTCAGTCCATATACGCTGCTCGGCACGATCGACATCCCTTCGCCCGCCGCCACGAGCCCCAGGGCGATCTGCAGCTCTCTCACCTCGTAGATCCGCCGGGGCTTCAGACCGCGGTCCTGGAAGGCTGCAAGCACCTGATCCGCGTAACTCGGACGAGGCGTTTTCGGGTAGATGATGAGCGTCTCGTTGACAAGATCGCGCAACGCCAGGACCGGCTTGGACAGCGAAAGCGGATGACCCAGCGGGAACGCGACGATCATCTTCTCTTCTCGCAAGACCACGCGTCGGATGTTCGCGTCTTCAAGCCGGATGCGCCCGAAGCCGACGTCGATTCGTCCGTCCTTCAGCGCCCTGATCTGATCCGTCGTCGACATCTCGTGAAGACTGAGCTCGACGGTCGGATTCTCGTCCCGGAAGCGACGAATGATCTTCGGCAAAAGCCCGTACAGGGTCGACCCCACGAACCCGACGGAGAGACTGCGCTCGATGTTGCCCACGCGTCGCGTCATCGATTCAAGCTCCGCCGTTTGCGCCAGCAACTGCACCGCGTGCGAATAAAAAAACTTGCCGGTCTCGGTCAGCTTGAGCGGACGCGAATTGCGTTCGAACAGTTGAACCGCAAGGGTTTCCTCGAGTTGCTGGATCTGACGGCTTAGCGGCGGCTGGGCAATGTGCAGCCGCTGAGCCGCGCGCGTGAAGTTCCTTTCCTCCGCCACGGCCACGAAATACCGAAGGTGCCGCAATTCCATCTCAATACCTCGTAGATATAGCCCGATACTAAATCAGTGTTGGACGACCCCTTCGAGGGTCAATTATTCTGCCTTCACGCTCTGTTTCAACGCCCGATTATACCTTTCAGGCATTGCCTGAAAGCGCTGAAACGAGGGTTTACCCCACCGAAAGATACAGACATTCAGGAGCAGACAATGACCCACGGTCAGTTTGATGTCTTGGCAGACACTCCTCAGCGTTTCTTTTCCTGAACATCAAGAGGAGACAAAGATCATGAGCGTCAAAGTTTTTGATACGAAGGAAGTACAGGATCTGCTGAAGGCCGCGACCAACCTCGGGAGCCAGAAAGGCAATGCTCGCGCCAAGCAGATCACGCATCGCCTGCTGAGCGATTTGTTCAAGGCCATCGACGACCTCGACATGACGCCCGATGAAATCTGGGCCGGAGTCAACTACTTCAACAAGCTTGGCCGGGACGGCGAAGCCGCGCTGCTTGCCGCCGGCCTTGGCCTGGAGAAGTATCTCGACATTCGCATGGACGCCGAGGACCGCGAGGCGGACATTCACGGCGGCACGCCGCGCACCATCGAAGGCCCGCTCTACGTCGCCGGCGCACCCGTGCGCGATGGCGTGTCGAAGATCGACCTCAACCCCGACGCGGATGCGGGCCCGCTGGTGATCCGCGGCACCGTTACCGGCCCGGACGGCAAACCCGTCGAGAACGCCGTGGTCGAGTGCTGGCATGCGAATTCGAAGGGCTTCTATTCGCACTTCGACCCGACCGGCGCGCAGAGCGAATTCAACTTGCGCGGTGCCGTCAAGACGGGCGCCGACGGCACGTACGAATTCCGTACGCTCATGCCGGTCGGCTATGGCTGCCCGCCTCAAGGCGCGACTCAGCAACTGCTGGACGCGCTCGCGCGCCATGGCAACCGTCCAGCGCACGTCCACTTCTTCGTTACCAGCGACAAGCATCGCAAGCTGACCACGCAGATCAACATCGAAGGCGATCCGCTGATCTGGGACGACTTCGCCTACGCAACCCGCGAGGACCTGATTCCTCACGTGGTCGAAAAGACCGGCGGCACCGCGCTGGGCCTGAAGGCCGACGCGTACAAGGAGATCGAATTCAATATCGAGCTCACTTCGCCGGTTCAGGGCAAGGACAACCAGCTCGTCAATCGCCTGCGCGCGCTAGCCACCGCGTAACCGCGCAAAGCGGCGGCGGCGCATGACGCGCTCGCCGCTCGAATCTCCGCAAGAATCTTCGATACCGATGCCGGAGCTCCATAGCCTGGAGCACGCATAGGGGGAGCACACATGTCCGCCATTATCGACAAAGCCAGACAGCTCGACGAACTGCTGCACAGCGCCGTTCAGGACGACAAGGAAAGCGGTGTTTTCCGCTGCCGCCGCGACATCTTCACCAATGCCGATTTGTTCGACCTGGAGATGAAGCACATCTTCGAGAGCAACTGGGTGTACCTGGCGCACGAAAGCCAGATTCCCAACAACAACGACTACTACACCACCTGGATCGGCCGCCAGCCGGTGGTCATCACGCGCGACAAGACCGGCGAGCTGCACGCGGTCATCAACGCCTGCGCGCACAAGGGCGCCATGCTGTGCCGTCGCAAGCACGGCAATAAAGGCAGCTTCACCTGCCCGTTCCACGGCTGGACTTTCTCCAACACCGGCAAGCTGTTGAAGGTGAAGGATGAAAAGACCACCGAATATCCGGTGCAATTCAATACCCACGGCTCGCATGACCTGAGAAAGGTTCCGCGCTTCGAGAGCTATCGCGGCTTTCTTTTCGGCAGCCTCGACGCCGACTCGATGCCGCTTGAGGACTATCTCGGCGAGACCAAGGTCATCATCGACCAGATCGTCGGCCAGGCGCCGGACGGACTGGAAGTATTGCGCGGCAATTCCTCGTACATTTACGACGGCAACTGGAAGATGCAGATGGAAAACGGCTGCGACGGCTACCACGTCAGCACCGTGCACTGGAACTATGCCGCGACGATGGGCCGCCGCAAGGTCGACGGCACCAAGGCGGTGGATGCGAACAGCTGGAGCAAGTCGGTAGCCGGCGTCTACGGGTTCGACCATGGGCACATCCTGTTGTGGACCAAGACGATGAACCCGGAAGTGCGGCCCGTGCACCAGCACCGCGACGAAATCAAGGCACGCGTCGGTGATGTGCAGGCCGACTTCATCGTCAATCAGACCCGGAACCTGTGCCTGTATCCGAACGTGTTCCTGATGGACCAGTTCAGCACGCAGATTCGCGTGGTACGTCCGCTCAGCGTGGACAAGACCGAAGTCAGCATCTTCTGCTTTGCACCGAAGGGCGAGAGCGCAGCCGACCGCACCACCCGCATTCGCCAGTATGAGGATTTCTTCAACGTCTCGGGCATGGGCACCGCCGACGACCTCGAAGAGTTCCGCGCCTGCCAGTCGGGTTATGCGGGCATCACGGCGCTGTGGAACGACCTTTCGCGCGGCGCGCCGCTGTGGATCGAAGGCCCGGACGAGAATGCGAAGAACATGGGCCTCAAGCCGCTCATCTCGGGCGAGCGCAGCGAAGACGAGGGCCTGTTCGTGTGCCAGCACGAGTACTGGGTGCGAGTGATGCGCGACGCGCTGAAGAAGGAACAAGCGGAGGCACTGGCATGAGCTTCGACTACCAGAAAATCTGCGCCGCCTTGTATCAGGAAGCGCGCCTGCTCGACGACCGCCAGTGGGACGAGTGGCTTGCCTGTTACGCCGAGGACGTCACCTACTGGATGCCGGCATGGGACGACGACGACCAGCTCACCGATGACCACGAAAGCCAGATCTCGCTGATGTACTACCCGGACCGTGGCGGCCTGGAAGACCGTGTATTCCGCATCAAGACGGAGCGTAGCGGTGCTTCGATGCCCGAGCCGCGCACCAGCCACAACATCACGAACGTGGAAGTGCTGGCCGAACGCGGCGATGAAGTGGACGTACGGTACAACTTCAACACGCTCAATCATCGCTACAAGCTCACCGATCAGTTCTTCGGCACGATGTTCGTCACCCTGCGCAAGGTCGATGAAATCCTGTTGATTTCCCGCAAGAAGATTGTGCTGAAGAACGACTACATCCGTCAGGTACTCGACGTCTACCACGTCTGATGTCGAGCGTCGGGAAGAGATTGGACTGGAAGTAAAGGAGGCAACATGTCCAGCTATAACATTGCACTGAATTTCGAGGACGGCGTGACCCGCTTCGTCGAATGCAAGGCAGGCGAAAAGGTGCTCGATGCCGCCTTTCGCGCCAGGATCAACCTGCCCATGGATTGCTCCGACGGCGTGTGCGGCACGTGCAAGTGCCGCGCCGAAAGCGGCAGCTATGATTTGGGCGACGACTACATCGAAGACGCATTGAGCGACGACGAGAAGGACAGTGGTCTCGTCCTCACCTGCCAGATGGTGCCGCAAAGCGATTGCGTGATCGCCGTGCCCGCATCTTCCACGGCGTGCAAGACCGAGCAGAGCAAGTTCGCCGCCACCGTGACGAAAGTCGAGCAGCATAACGATGCCGCCGTCGTGCTCGAGCTCGACGTGGATGCCAAGGCGCCCGTGTTCCTGCCGGGCCAGTATGTCAACATCGATGTACCCGGCAGCGGTCAGCATCGGTCGTATTCGTTCTCGTCGGCGCCGGGAGAATCGAAGATCAGTTTTCTGATCAAGAAGATTCCTGGCGGGGTGATGAGCACCTGGCTCGAATCCGCACAGCCCGGCGACAAGGTCGAGCTGACCGGACCGCTCGGCAGTTTCTATCTGCGCGCCGTGGAACGGCCGGTTCTGTTCCTCGCGGGTGGTACGGGCCTCGCGCCCTTCCTGTCGATGCTGGAAGTGCTGACGCGCGCAGATTCGCAGCAGAAGGTGCATCTGATCTATGGCGTAACGCGGGATCTCGACCTCGTTCTGGTCGAGGCGATCGAGGCATACAGGGCGAAGTTGCCGAATTTCAGCTACGCCACGGTCGTCGCCGATGCGGAATCGAGCCATCCTCGCAAAGGCTGGGTCACGCAGCACATGCCGCCCGAGGCGATGAACGATGGCGACGTCGACGTCTATCTGTGCGGTCCCCCGCCGATGGTCGATGCGGTGCGCAAGCACTTCGACGACAACGGCGTGAAGCCCAACAGCTTCCACTACGAGAAGTTCACTCCCAACGTCGCACCGGTGAGCGCATGAATACGCAACGATTTGCCGGCAAGGTCATGGTCGTCACCGGCGCGGCACAGGGCATCGGCCGAGGCGTCGCGCTGCGCGCCGCTGCCGAAGGCGCGAGCGTGCTGTTCGTCGATCGGGCGGATTTCGTTTCCGAAGTCGCCGCGGAGGCGAAGGGCGCGGAAACGGCGGGTTTCGTGGCCGACCTCGAAACGTACGATGGCGCCAAATCGGCGATGGACTTCGCGGCGCGGAAATTCGGCGGTATCGACATTCTCGTCAACGGTGTCGGTGGCGCGATTCGCATGCGTCCTTTCGCCGAGTTCGAACCGGCGCAGATCGACGCGGAAATCCGCCGTTCGCTGATGCCCACGCTCTACGCCTGTCATGCGGTATTGCCGTACATGCTCGCACGCGGTCGCGGTACGATCGTCAATGTTTCGTCGAATGCCACGCGAGGCATCCGCCGCGTACCGTACTCGGCCGCCAAGGGTGGCGTCAACGCGATCACCCAGTCGCTGGCGATGGAATACGCGGAGCAGAACATCCGCGTGGTCGCTACCGCGCCGGGCGGAACCACCGCGCCCCCCCGACGGGTCCCGCGCAACGCATCCGGCGACAATGAACAGGAGCAGGCCTGGATGGGAGAAGCAGTACGGCAGGTCACCGAATCCACCTTCTTGAAACGTTACGGCAGCATCGACGAACAGGTCGCACCGATCCTCTTCCTCGCGTCCGATGAGGCAGGCTATATCACCGGAACCGTGTTGCCCGTTGCCGGCGGCGATACGGGCTGACCCATGAACCCCACGAGTTCGCGCAGGAGAAGCATTTCATGAATGATCGTCAAGCCGTCATTCCCGCAGGAATGGAAGCTGTCTACGAGAAGATTCGCTACGCACCGGCGGTCAGGGTCGGCAACACCATCTACGTGTCCGGCCAGATTGGCCGCAACGCGGCCATGCAGCTGGTTGAAGATCGCGAAGAGCAAATCGTGCAAGCCTTCGAAAATCTCAAACTGGTGCTGGGGGCCGCGGGTGCTTCGCTCAGCGACGTCGTCGATCTCACCACGTTCCACACGGATATGCGCGATCTGCCATTGTTCATGAAGGTGCGTGATCGCTATCTCGATACGGATCCGCTGCCGGCCTGGACAGCGGTGGGAGCGCACATGCTCGGCGGCACGCCGGGATACATCGTCGAAATCAAGGCCGTCGCTGTGCTGCCGGAATCCGAATAGTTCGTTGTCGATCGCCTTTCACCTGCGTTCCCTCTTCCTATACTTTGAAAGGACGAGGTCGGCACCCACCGAGCTGAACCCAATAATGACGGTGCCGCGTATCGCCATTCGTCAGATCGATTCTCGCTTCGTCAAGGGAGGTGGCGCATGCAATACGACGAACAGAAGGTGCAGGATTTCATGGCGCGCATGGTTGGCGAGTTTGGCGCAGTGGCATCCGCGCCACTCATCGCGCTAGGAGACCGGCTCGGCCTGTACAAGGCAATGGCGGAACAAGGCTGGATGACATCGGAGGAGATCACCGAGCACGTGGGCCTTGCCGAGCGTTACGTGCGCGAATGGCTGGCTGCGCAGGCAGCATCGGGCTTCATCGCGTACGATGCGCAAACGGGCCGTTACCAGCTCGAAAACGAAATGGCGATGTGCTTCGCCGATGAGACCAGCCCGACCTTCATCCCGGGCTTCTGCGACTGCGCCGAAGCGATGTTCCGAAGCTTGCCCAAGCTCGAGGCGGCGTTTCGGACGGGCCTCGGCGTCGGCTGGCACGAGCACCACCCTTCTCTCTTCAAAGGCACGGAGCGGTTCTTTCGCCCTGGCTATGCCGCGCATCTGGTCGACGAGTGGATTCCGGCGCTCGACGGTGTCGACGCGGTGCTCAGGGGATCCGGCGCCAAAGTCGCCGATGTAGGCTGTGGACACGGCGCTTCCACGATTCTTCTGGCAAAGGCGTATCCGAACGCGGAGTTCATTGGCTTCGACTACCACGAGCCGTCCATCCTGCGAGCGCGCGAGTCGGCGCGAGAGGCAGGTGTCGACGATCGCGTGTCGTTCGAAGTAGCCAGCGCTACGCAATTCCCCGGGACGGACTACGATCTCGTCGCTTTCTTCGACTGCCTCCACGACATGGGCGATCCCACGGGCGCTGCAGCGCATGTGCTGCATTCGCTGAAGCCGGACGGCTCGTGGATGATCGTCGAGCCCTTTGCGAACGACCGGCTGGAAGACAATCTCAATCCGGTGGGACGCGTGTTCTACTCGGCGTCCACGATGATCTGCACGGGCGCGTCGTTGTCGCAGGAAGGACGAAGGGCCCTGGGTGCGCAAGCAGGCGAAGCGAGGCTCAGGGAAGTCGTGACCGCCGGCGGTTTCACCCGCTTCAGGCGCGCCACGCAGACTCCGTTCAATCTCGTCTTTCAGGCGCAGGCGTGATTCACGAGAGAGCCGTCGCCATGAAGGACGTCGATCCGGGCGCGCATGCACGCCCGGTGTCGCTCGCGGCGTCAGGTCTACTGCGACATCGAACCGGACGCAGGATGGTCCATGCCCATCGCGTCGTGTTTCTTCATCTTGTCGCCTTTGCTCATGGTGTCGTGCGACATGGCGCCCTTCTTCATCGTATCGTGCGACATGTCGTCCTTCTTCATCGAATCGTGCGGCATCGCGTCATTTGACATCGTGCCGCTCGCCTGCGCGAACACAGCCGATGTACCCATCGTCAGTGCCGCCGCGAGTACTGCCGTCATCAGTCGTTTCATTGTTGCTCTCCTTGGTGGGTGGAAGGTGAGGTCCGGTGACAGACCGGACCGAATGCAAGGCGCGACGCTCAGGAGCCGCCGAACCAGTTGTAGCCCTGATCGACCCAATAGCCGCCCGGATACGTGTTGGTCACGAAGATCTCGACGATGTGCTTCGGGTTCTTGTAGCCGAGCTTGGTCGGCATGCGCAGTTTCATCGGATAGCCGTATTTCGCCGGCAAGCGCTCGCCGTCATATTCGAACGTGAGCAGCGTCTGCGGATGCAGTGCCGTCGGCATGTCGATGCTCTCGTAGTAGTCGTCCGCGCAGCGAAAACCGACATATTTCGCCGTCGTATCCGCGCCCGTGCGGCGCAGGAACTCGGAGAAGGGCGTGCCGCCCCAGCGCCCGATTGCGCTCCAGCCCTCGACGCAGATATGCCGCGTGATCTGCTCCGCATGCGGCAGCGCGTACAGCTCCGGCAGCGACCACACGCGCTGTCCGGTCACGAGACCGCTCACTTTCAGGCGATAGTCGCTGCCGTTCACTTCGGGCACGTCGTCGATGCCATAGAACGCGTTGAACGGAAATGGGCGCGTGATCTGCGCCTCGGTATAGGTCGGCGCCAGGCGTTGCGGATCGAAGAGCAGCGCCTGCGCACGATCGTTCAGCCGCGATACCGCCGTCAGAAACTTGTTGACCGAGTCCTCGTCGGTGATCGAGCAACCGGTCAGCAGCGCGAGGCCGCCCAGGGTCAGCATGCGCTTGCCGAACAGGCGTCGCGACGGCATGTCCAGTTCACGGCGCGCGTCCGCGAGAATCGATGCGCGATCCAGCTGGATGATTCGCTTTTCGTTGGTCTTCATGGCGTGTCCCCGGCGCGGTCAACGTCCGCGCAGCATCGTCAGCAGCGAGCGCGGCACGAGCGCGACCATCGCGACGTGCACGACAACGAACGCCGCCATCACCGCCATCGCGCAAAAGTGCACGACGCGCGCGTTGTCGTAGCCGCCCATCAATTCGCGCAGCAGCGGAAACTGCACGGATTTCCAGATCACGAGCCCCGACAGCACGAGCAGGAGCAGATCGGCGATCACCGTGAGATACGCGAGCTTCTGCACCGCGTTGTACTGCCGCAAATCCGCGTGCGAGAGCCTGCCGCTCAACGCGGCGATGAGATCGTGCAGCACGGCGCGCGGCGAAAGCGGGAAGAACTTGCGAGAGAAGCGGCCGCTCGCGATGTTGAGCGCGATATAGGCGATGCCGTTGAGCACCAGCAGCCACATCGCCGCGAAGTGCCATTGCAACGCGCCGCCGAGCCAGCCGCCGAGCGTGATCGACGGCGGAAAGGCGAACTCGCGAAACACGGGCGAGGCGTCATAGATGCGCCACCCGGAAAACATCATGATCAGCGCGGCGAAAGCATTGATCCAGTGCGTGACGCGCAGCCAGAGCGGATGAATCGGCGTACCGCGGCGCGAATTCTCCGGCGCTGAAGCAAGTGGCGCTTTCATCGTTTCCATGTGAGTCACCATGATGTTCGGTTACGTGTCAATTCGCTGCCGACGCCCGGCTGGTTACAGCTTTTCGCCGAATAGGCGCGTCTCGTCGAGCGGTTCCTTTGGCGCGCGAAAAATCACGGCGCGCTGTAACCCGCAGCCGCGAAAGCGCGAACTAGCGAAGGACAGGAGACGGACGACGATGGATCACGACGGCGCTATTGCGGCGCATCACAGCTTCGGCTATTCTGAAACGCTCGATCTAAAACCGGGCGTGCCGCTCGCGTCGTCGGCCGAGAGCGCTTTGCCCGGGTCATCGTCCCGCCGTATCGCTCATACAGGAACCATGTCGCAAGATGATGCGGAAAGCCGTCTGAAAGCGTTGTTCATTGGCGGACTCGACGGAGACCAGGACGCTTATCGCGGCTTTCTGCAAGCGCTCACCCGCCATCTGCGCGGCTATCTGCGCAAGCGCATTCCGCATCATCGGGATGACGTCGAAGACCTCGTTCAGGAGATTCTGCTCGCGGTGCACAATGCGCGTCATACCTATCGCCCGGATGAACCGCTGACCGCCTGGCTGCATGCGATCGCGCACTACAAGCTGATGGATTTCTTTCGCTCGCACGCACGCCGCGAATGGTTGAACACTCCGCTCGACGATCACGAGGACATCCTCGCCGCGACCTACGACGAGCCCGCCCACGCGCGCCATGACATCGGCAAACTGCTCGAGCATCTGCCGGACAAGCAGCGCTTGCCCATCGTTCACATGAAACTCGAAGGATTGTCGGTGACGGAAACCGCGCGCATCACGGGGCTTTCCGAATCGGCCGTCAAGGTGGGCGTGCACCGCGGCCTCAAGGCGCTTGCTGCAAAGATCCGGGGGCGTCGATGAAGACCGACGAGCTGATCAGCCTCCTTTCGAATCAGGTGACGCGCGTCGACCGCTTGGCAGTTGCGCGCCGTTTCGCCGAGGCGCTGCTGCTGGGCGCACTGGGCTCGACGATATTGATGAGCATCGTGTTCGGCGTGCGGCACGATATCGGCAGCGTGATCCGCACCGGCGTCTTCTGGGCGAAGCTCGCGTATCCGCTCGCGATCGCGACAGGCGCCATGCTCGCCGTCATGCGCCTCGGCCGGCCCGGTGCGCGTGCCGGCTATTCGTGGGCGCTCATCGCATTGCCGTTCGTCGCGGTATGGGTTGCGGGTCTGCTGGTGCTCGACGATGCAACGCCGGCCGGACGCTGGCCGCTCGTGCTGGGCGAGTCATGGCGCACGTGTCCGTTCAACATCCTGCTTCTTTCCGTGCCGACCTTCCCCGCCGTGATCTGGGCGGTCAGATTCCTCGCGCCGACGCGTCTGCGGCTCGCGGGCGCCGTTGCCGGCCTGCTCGCGAGCTCGACCGCCACGATCGTGTACTGCCTGCATTGTCCCGAGATGAGTCCGGCTTTCTGGAGCGTGTGGTACGCCATCGGAATGTTGATGCCGGCGGCCATCGGCGCGTGGCTGGGCCCCAGGCTGTTGCGCTGGTAGTGTGCAGTCCCGGGCGCGAGTCAAATCGCGCTCAACTTCCACACGCGACTCCATCGAGAGCCATTGGCGGAGGCGGGGCGGACTGCGCGAGTTCAACCCTGTTACCGCCGAGCGACTTCGCGCTGTATAGCGCCCGATCGGCGGCGGCCAGCAAGTCCGTCAGCGTGGCCGCTTCGGCTCCCGACTGCGCCAGGCCGATGCTCACCGTCGCCCGTATCTCGACGCCCCCGGCGCCGTGAGAGATCGTCTGCGCGAAGCGTGCGGCAACGGCCTCGCCCATCGCTTTCGCCCGAACGCGATCGTGATCGGGAAGCACGGCGGCAAATTCCTCGCCGCCGATGCGGGCAAACATCGCTTCCGGTCCCAGCACGTCATTCGCAATTCTCGCGAATGACTTGAGCACCTCGTCGCCCGCATCGTGGCCGTATCGATCGTTGATCGTCTTGAAGTTGTCGAGGTCGAGCGCAAGAAGAGCAACCGGCCGGGAGGCTTCGTTAATGCGGACGATCCGCGCGCCCTCTTCGAAAAACCATCTGCGATTGCCAAGGCCTGTCAGATAGTCCGTCCGCGATTCCTTCAGAAGCTCGCCGTGAGCTTCGTCGCGGACGAGCCTGAGCAAGGTCATCGGCAGAATGACCGAATACAGGACACCCTCATACACGGTGAACTTCGCGATGGCCGACAACATGCCCGGTCCAAACGATGTCGCCACCCAAGGCAGGATGCACGCTCTGGCGGCATAGAACAGCGCATGACCGCCCGACACGACTGCGGCGATGTCCTTCGCCTGCGCCCGCTTCGCTCCGTCGCTTCGCAGCAGCTCGCGAGACGCCATGCCGCATGCCGCCGCGATCGGAATCGCGCTTACGTAGTTCCACATGGGAACTTCCCGGCGCGTGCCTGCGATGACCCATGCCAGCGCCAGCCCGAGCAGTATCCCGACCGACAATGCACGATACTGCCGGCCGTTCATGACTGCGACACCGCGCAGGATCAACAGATAGCCGGTGACGATGACGAGATTGCTCAACGCGGATCCCGTCACGCCCGGCAGATCATGGCGTATGGGTACCGTCGCGCAGCCGACTGCGAGCGTGGCGTATCCCGCTGCCAGTGTCCCTAATTCCCGCTTGCGCCGGGGGTGAGTGCGACGCTCCCAGAGCGTCATTCCGCAACTGGCGAGGAGCGTTCCGATCGCCAGGAGGTAGATGGTAATAAGATCGACATGCATGCTCTCGCTTGCCCGATATTCCCTGGAGACTTTGCCGTACGACTGGTTAACGACCGGCAAATCGAGGTCTTGAGGCGCCGCTCGTTCAGGATGCTCTCGCGCCAAGGTTCGAAGCGCCGAATCATCTCATCCGCTTTGACATCCAGAGGCAAACCGGTCACCATGTTTCCATTGTAAAAACCGGGAAAAGACTGGCGGTCATGAGCGACACGAATGCACGCCGTGCGGCAGGAAAGCCACGCGCGAAAAAGACTTCCGCCAGGCCGGCTGGCGACGAGCAAACCAGGCCTTATCACCACGGTTCGTTGCCGCAGGCATTGCTGGCGGCGGCGGAAGTGGTCCTCCAGCGCGAGGGAATCGGCGGCTTGACGCTGAGAGCGATCGCGAGAGAGGCCGGCGTCTCGCATACGGCGCCTCAACATCACTTCGGCGACACCGCCGGTGTGCTGAGCGAACTGGCGGCGACCGGGTTCATGCGGCTGTCGGCTTCGATCGCCGCTCACGCCGAAGGCGCGCAGGGAACTTCGGAGCGGCGCAAGGCCATCGCTCGTGGCTACATCGCCTTCGCAAAGAAGAATCCGGATCTCATGAGGCTCATGTCGAGAGGAGAGATGTTCGACTCGAACCGTCCATCGCTGATCGACGCCCGGAAAGCGGCAGGCCTCGCGCTGGCGAGCGTATTCGACGAAGAGCCGGCGTCGGCGCCTTCGGGAAAGGAAGCCTTCGGCTCCATGGACGCGACACGCGCCGTCGCGCTGACGGCGGCCTGGGCCCATGTGCACGGACTCGCGCTGTTGCTGATCGACGGGCGCCTCAATGCGCTGGCCGCGTCGGCGCAAGGCATCCGCAACGCCGATGAACTCGTCGCGGCGGCCATCGACCACGTTCAGATCACGCCTGGCAAGGTGAAGTAGCGCGTGTCGCTGTCGCCATGCACGCCGGAACAGCTTCGCGCAATTCGTCACGTTGAAGTTGCACGCCTCGAGCGCGGCTTCGATCGCGACGCGCTCCGCTTCCCAACGCACTGCCCGCCTGCGGGACAGACGCACCGCCGAGAAACGACGAAGCATCGACGATGCGCTCGCCCTCGTTGAAATTGACGATCGTCTCGACGAGGTTCTCCATCTCGCGCACGTTGCCGGGCCAGTCGTGCGACTCCATCTGCAGCAGCGCCTGCTCGGCGATCTCGGGCGTCGGCTTGTGCATGCGCGTGCAATAGCGCGCGAGGAAGAACTCCGCCATCGCGCGGATGTCCTCGCGCCGCTCGCGCAGCGGCGGAGTCGTGATCTCGATCACGTTGCAGCGGTAGTACAAATCCTCGCGGAAGGTCTTCGCGAGGACCATCGACGCGAGATCGCGATTGCTCGCGCAGATGATGCGCACATCGACCGGAATGCCGGGCGTGTCGCCGATGCACGTGACTTCGCGTTCCTGCAGAACGCGCAGCAGCTTCGCCTGCACGTCGATGGGCAACTCCGAGATCTCGTCGAGAAAGAGCGCGAGCAACGCGGGCGTCGAGAGCACCTCCGGGTAGCGCTCGCCCGCCGCCTGAGCGTGGGCGGGCGCGAGGTCCGCGGAAGTGACGGTGTGGGTGAGCGTGGCGGCTCGGCCTTGTTCGATCATGTGCGGCTCCAGAGTCGTCTGGAGCGCAACAAATTCCAGGGCCGGGCCAATTGCGTCAAAGCCCCGGCTGGCGGGGCTTTGCTGGATTTTGCACGGCGTCGGAACGACGGACCGTAAAGATTCCTGACGTTGTGATTCGAAACGGTCGTCGGGTTGTTTTACGGCGTGCGGCGGGGAGTTTCAGCCGGTGCCTCCGATCTGTTCGCCATGCGCCGACACGTCCCATGGATCCGTGCTCGGCCCACCAACACATCCCCGCCCGATGGCGACGCTCGCGGCCATCAAAAACTGCACGCTGCTGATTGATTCATGTTTGAAGTCAATGGCTTAGGTTAACCGAGCAGATCTTCTACACCCACCTGGCACGGCTCTCGCAAATGTAGCTGCGAGCGCAACGATTGGTGCTCATCCAACCAACCGAGTGATTAGGAGATTCATCATGCTGAAGATCGACAACCTGGCCGTTAGCAAAGAACTCGACCGTGCCGAAATGGGCGCCATCGTGGGCGGTACGAGCATCTTCCAGAACAACGGCATCAACTCCAACTTCCAGGGCGGCGGCGTCTCTTTCGCCAGCCCGCAGACCAATGTTGCGCCGGTCACGCAAGTGGATGCCTCGACGCACACCGACGTCGACCTGAAGAACGTCACGAAGTCGCTCACCGCCGTGGGCAGCCTCCTCGGCGGCGTGCAGCTCTAAGGCCTCGGCCTGGAAGGGAGAAGGAACCGGGGTATGTCCTTCTCCTCTTCCCGGCGGTTCGGCCACGGACTCCGGGAAAAATGCCTGGCGCCTTCGAGCGACGCCCCTATCGGCAGTCGCGAAGAAGGAGCAACCGTTACGCACGGGTCCCCGTCTCCCGCACTTCGACCGCTTCCCTCACCCAAAGCCGTGTCGCCGCTCACGCGCTCGCCGCAAGCACTCTGATCCGCTCGGCGATTTCACCATCGACCGGCGTGTAGACGATCATCCCCAAATCCGGCCTGCCATCGACGGAAAATGCCGAGTACTCCAGCTCGACGGGCCCCAGCGTCGGATGCAGGAGGCGCTTGACCGTGTCCGCATCCGAGTGGCCAAGGACGTCGTTGTCGCGCCATAAGGCGTCGAACTCGGGACTCGCGCTGCAAAGCTCGTCCACGAGTTCGGCGGCTTCGGACACGAGACCCGCGCGGGCCACATCCGCCCTGAATGCGCCGACGACGAAACGGGCGACGCTTTCCCAGTCGTGCTGCTTGGCGCGAACGGCGGGATCGCGAAACAGGAAGTGCAGGATATTGCGCTGGCCGGGCGGCAGCGCGCCATAGTCGGTCAGCACGACAGCCGCCGCACGATTCCACGCGACCACATTCCACGTGGCGGTCTTGATGATCGCCGGGCTGGTCTGAAGCGAATCGAGCAACCGCTGCAGCCGCGGACTGACGCCCTCGACGGGCCTGTAGCGGACTTCCGGCGGCCGCCCCAGCCCGAGCATGAAAAGGTGCTCACGCTCCGTATCCGTCAGCATCAGCGCGCTGGAGATTCGATCCAGCACCTCCGCCGAAGGCGCGCCGCCACGCCCCTGCTCGAGCCAGGTGTACCAGGTCGGGCTGATGTTCGCGCGCTGCGCGACCTCTTCCCTGCGCAGTCCCGGCGTTCTTCTGCGTCCGGAAAATCCGAAGCTCGCCGGGTCGAGGCGTGTCCTGCGGCTTCTCAGAAAATCGCCGAGCGATCTGGCCGTATTGACTGACATGAAGACCCTGTTAGTCGCTTTACTATGATGAGATCACTACTTTAACGGGATAACGAATGGCCAGATAGTTCACGGGTGACGATCAAGGAGAAGTTCACCATGCGCATCTTTCTGACGGGCGCGACCGGCTTCATCGGCTCGGCGCTCGTTCCCGAACTCATCGCGGCCGGTCATCAGGTGATCGGCATGACCCGTTCGGACGCGGGAGCGAAAGCCCTCGTCGAGGCAGGCGCGGAGGTGCATCGCGGCACCCTGGAGGATCCCGACAGCCTGCGCCGCGGCGCCGCGAAAGCGGACGGCGTCATCCACACGGCCTTCGATCACGATTTCTCGCGCTTCGTCGAGAACTGCGCCAAGGACCAGCGCGCGATCGCCGCGCTCGGTTCGGCGCTCGCGGGTTCCGCTCGTCCGCTCGTCATCACTTCCGGGACCGGGGCGGGCAGCGGCGAGCACGGCGAGCCGGCAACCGAGGATGTCTTCAACACGAGTCATCCGAATCCGCGCATCGCGTCCGAGCTGGCGGCGAACGAGTTGCTCGAAAAAGGCGTCAATGTGTCCGTCGTGCGGCTGCCGCAGGTTCACAACCCGTACAGGCAAGGGCTCATTACGCCGCTCATCGGCATCGCGCGGGAGAAAGGTGTCTGCGCGTATGTCGGCGAGGGACGCAACCGCTGGCCCGCCGGTCATCTCTCGGATGTCGTGCGTCTCTACCGTCTCGCCGTGGAGAAGCGCGAGCGCGGCGCGCGGTATCACGCGGTCGGCGAGGAAGGCGTCGGCAGCCGCGAAATCATGGAGGCGCTGGGCCGCGGCCTGAAGCTGCCGGTCGTGTCGATCGCCGCGGAGGATGCGCAGGCGCATTTCGGGTGGATGGCGATGTTCGTCGCGCTGGACATGCCCGCTTCCAGCGCATCGACGCAGGCGCGTCTCGGCTGGACGCCCACGGGGCCGACGCTCATCGCCGATCTCGACGAAGCGCGTTACATCGAGCAGCCTTCATGAGTCTCCCGGGAGCCGGCGCCGTGACCGCCGTGCGCGCCGATTGTCGCCGACGTTTATGATCGATCGGGCAAGAGCCTCCTTTCCAACACCCGTTCGAGCGCGAAATCATGAGCGATATTCCTTACCGCAGCGCCCTCATCATCGGCGCCGGGCCCGGCATCAGCGGCTCCCTCACCCGACGCCTGCGCGCGGAAAACATTCCGGTCGTCATCGCCGCGCGCCGTATCGACAAACTGTCCTCGCTGGTCGATGAAACGGGGGCCATCGCCCTGCCCGTCGATGCAGCCGAGGCCGGCCAGATCGACGCGCTCTTCGCCGAGACGGAAGCGCGCATCGGTGCGCCTGAAATCGTGATCTACAACGCCAGCGGCCGTCTGCGCGGACCGATCGCCGAACTCGATGCCGCGGAGGTCGAACGCGCCGTCGCCATATCGGCGCTGGGCGCGTTCTACACGGTGCAACAGGCGGCGCGGCGCATGGTGCCCGCAGGCAAGGGCGCGATCCTGCTGACGGGCGCCACGGCCGGCGTCAAAGGATTTGCGCTGTCCGCGCCTTTCGCCATGGGCAAGTTCGCATTGCGAGGACTGGCGCAGAGCGCCGCGCGCGAACTCGCGCCGAAGGGCATTCATGTCGCGCATTTCGTGATCGACGGAAGCGTGCGTGCCGCTCATCATGCCGATGCGTCCGGCACGCCGGACAGCACGCTCGACCCCGATGCGATTGCGCAAAGCTATATCGACGTGCTGCGTCAGCACCGCAGCGCATGGACCTGGGAAATGGAGCTGCGGCCCTGGGTCGAGAAGTTCTGAAGCGATCTCGTTCGCACACGCGAGACGCAGAACACGATTCTGTTTGCCGGATACCGACAGGCCTCGAATGACTTGTCTTCGTGAAGCCGACATATCGCTTGGCATCGGCGCTTCGACAATCGGTCTAAAATCGCATGTGTATCGCGGATTCCCCTTTATCGACAAGGCATTAGGTTAACCGAGCAGATCTTCTACACCCGCCTGGCACGGCTCTCGCAAATGTAGCTGCGAGCGCAACGATTGGTGCTCATCCAACCAACCGAGTGATTAGGAGATTCATCATGCTGAAGATCGACAACCTGGCCGTTAGCAAAGAACTCGACCGTGCCGAAATGGGCGCCATCGTGGGCGGTACGAGCATCTTCCAGAACAACGGCATCAACTCCAACTTCCAGGGCGGCGGCGTCTCCTTCGCCAGCCCGCAGACCAATGTCGCGCCGGTCACGCAAGTGGATGCCTCGACGCACACCGACGTCGACGTGACCAACGTCACGAAGTCGCTCGCCAGCGTGGGCAGCCTGCTCCAAGGCGTGAAGCTCTAAAGCCATCGCTTCGAAGGGAGAAGGGGCGGGGTACCTCCGTCTCCTCTCTCCAGCCGCCGCAGGATTTCGCGCTGCGCACGAAACACCGCCTCGCAAGGCGGTGTTTTCTTGTTCGGGGCATCTTAAAGCGGCGTCGCCTGATCGAGCACCGACGCAAGGATCATCGCCCCCGCATTGCACGGGACCGGCCGCGGATTCGGCGCATAGACCGCATCGCCCGGACGGATCGCGCAACCGCTCATCGCGCACACGCCCGCGTTGCGCGCGCGCATCGCTCGCCACACCTGATCGCCGTAGCAGCAGTGCGTGGCGTCGCGCCATTCGATCGTGACCGTGGTGGTCGAGGGACGCTCGATCAGCTTCACGGCGACGCGACGGTCACCGGCCTGAGCGACTGGACGCCCGAGCAACGGCGCCTCGATGCGCGCGCCTTCATGCAATGAAGTCAATTGAAAGATCGTTTGGGTCCACGGATCGAGGGCGATTGCGGCTTCAGCCATGTTTCGGCTCCTTGTAAGGATTGCTTGGATGAGTTCGCTCAGGATTTCGGCGTGGCGCCGACAAGACCGTCAACGCGATGACTCAAAGTTAATCAGCCGGAAACAACCCGCCTAGCCGTACATACGGTTGAAGACCTCGCCCAATGGTTGCGTCAACCTATATCAAGGTTTGATTCGCGCCGACTCGACGCTACCGTTCATCTGCTCAAGGCGCTCGGCCAAACGGACATCGCGAAGAGCCAACACCTTCGTATGAGCGCGTCAGCCGCCGGAATGACGGGCCTCATTCGCGCGGCGGATCCGATGCACTCCGACGCCCTCTCGATCGACACATCCGCCATGCGAACGTCTAGCCGACGCAACGTTGGTTGGTGGCCGCCCGTTCCTTCGTAGGTGTAGTCGCCGGGCGAGCGAGCCGATAAATCTCCGTCAGGGTCGCGATACGGAGATGGACCAACAAGCATCGCACGATGCGACGGCTCTCCGCCCGGTAAAGGAGTTCGACATTCCTACTTGTTTCGGATAGCCAATCATTCATCGAAGGAGTTCACCATGAAGAAGCATCTCGTTTGCCTCACCCTCGCCGCCGCCACGCTTGCCGCTCCGGCGTTGGCATTCGCTCAGTCGAACGGACCGGTCACGCGTGCGCAAGTGCGCGCCGATCTCGTCGCCGTCGAAAAGGCCGGCTATGACCCGGCGCTCGCAAGCGATCCGTACTACCCGTCCGATATTCAGTCAGCGGAAGCGAAGGTCGCCGCGCAGCAAGGCGGCAGCATCGCGGCGCAAGCATATGGCGGCACGCGGAGCGGCACGGGCGCATCGGGCGTATCGAAGCACGCCGCGACGAAGAATTCGTGCGTCGGTCCGATCGACTTCTGTCAGCCGTACTTCGGCCGTTGATCCACCTACCCGGATCGCTGATCCCTCATTCGCCCAAGCGGCGCTTTTCATGAAGCGTATCTTGCAAGCAGCCTCGGCTGGAGCGCTGGTACCACGAGCGCGCGCACAGCCACATGACGGTCATCCCGGGCGCGAGCCATTCCGTGTATGAATCGAAGCCCAGGCAGGTCGCGGCGGTCATCGAAGATGCCGCGAAGCATGCGGTGCAGTAAGAGAAGCCATCGCGCGCGGCTCTCGTGCAGGGTGCACGGCAGCCGCGCGCATTCGTCTGCGTTTTGAAGTCACGCCGGGCCGCCGGACGTTCTTGCCGTTTCTCTCGTCAATGTCATATATATTGGTTGGCCGCGCATGTCGCAATGACGCCGCCGCGCAAGGCATGAACGATCAGACGGAGAAAGCGATGGTTCGTCTCGTGATGATTCTTCTCGGCGTCGATTATTTGCGCACCCGCTGGCGCACCGTGCTGACGCTCGGGTTGCTCAGCATCGCGCTCGGCGCGGTCGTCTTCACGGATGCGCTCGACGGCGCCCTCTATTTCCCGATCATGCCCTTTGCGCTGCTGATGCTGCTCGAAGGGCTCGCCACACTGGCTGTAGCGTGGACCGGCATGGGCGGGCAGCGCACGCTGCGCTACGTAAAAGGCACGACCTTCTGCCTGTCGGCGATGCTCGTGCTGATCGGCGGCGAGCACGGCAACTTCGCGCTTTCGCTCATCTTCGGCACGCTCTTTCTCGTCGATGGCACGCTGCAGATCATCTCGGCGCGCGTGGTCCGCTTTCGCAGATGGCGCCTCGCGACGGCGGGCGGCGTGCTCGAAATCGCCATCGCCATCTTCTTCTATCAGCCCTATCCCGATCATTACGCGGGTACTGTCGCGTACTGCGTCGCGTTCGGACTCTTCTTCGGCGGCTGGAACATGATCCTGCTCGCGACGCGCGTGCGGCGCATGGCGGCGAATCCCGCTGTCGAAGGCGCCGCGAAGGCGGCCATGCAGAATGCGAATGATTCGACGCACGCGCCGCCGGCCGTCGCCGGCGTCGTCTTCGACGGGCCGCCCGCACCCGACGAAGCCGCGTTGACCGTGCACGTATGGACGCCGGTCGGATCGGCGAGAGCGCAGCCAAGGCGGCAGTTGATCGTCGATCGCTACATCGCCGCCGTGGACAGGAACGGAACCATCTCCACGGGCCACGCGGCGCTGGAAACGCCCGAAGGCGTCTATATCAGCCTTTATCCGGCGATCGAGATCGACCGTTCGCCGAACGAGTTCTCGCGCACGCTTCGCGCGACGCGCGAGAACGACGTTCCCGGCCTCTTCCAGCCCGACTATGCGACCGAATCGAGGACATGGTGTCCATCGACGCAGCAGGTCCGCATCCGCAACTACGATCCGGAACGGCTCGCGCGCTTCTGGGACGCATATCGCCGCGATACGACCTACAACCTCACGTATCGCAACTGCTCGAGCAGCGTGGCGCGGGCCCTGGAAGCGGCCATCGAGGGCGCGTCGGCACGCGTGTGGGGCAAGGGCGGAGGATGGAAGCCGCTGGTGCGCATCATGGCGACGCCTGAACTCTGGGTCGCCGCGCAAGTGCGCAAGCGCGCCGCCACGATGGCATGGACGCCGGGCCTCACGCTCGACTATGCGCGCGCGCTCAGCATGCTCGCGGACCCGCGTCCATCGGGCTGGGTGAAGATGGCGCGCATCGCCGTGGCGACGATGTATCGCTCGCGGCAACGCTGGCGCGCCGAGGAGCATGCCGCGGCGCAAGCGCGCGAGACGGCTGCGGGCACGATGGAGCGAGGTTCGCGCTGAACCGCCCTCACACCCTGCGCATCACTTCGCTCAATGGAGCGCGGCTCGTCCTGAAACCGTCGACGGGATGTCCCGGCTCACCTTTCTTTCGTCGCCGATGCCGAAGTGCGGCTTGAGCGCTTCGAGATCGGATGGCCACTACTCGTGGCGGTTCCCGAAGCGTGCACAGCCGGTGCGTGCTCTCACTGATCGCTCACTTTCTCCGCAGCCTTGCGCGAACGACCGGCGCGAGAGGTCGATTTGCGTGAGGGCTTCGCGGGCTTGGTCTGTGCAACTGCTTCCTCTATCGGCGCACTTGCTTCCGAATCTGGCGGCGCATCGACCGGTGACGGAGATTGCTTCGCGGCCGTCTTGCGCGTGCGACGCGGCGCGGTCGATTTTCTCTTCTTCGATTCACTCGGCACTTCAGGCGTCTCCCGTTCCGCGACGACCTGCGGTTCCTGTGCAGCCGCCTGCGCCGGCTGCCACGCGGCCCTGCGGTCTGCGTTCTCCGTCCCCTCGCTTTCTTTCGATGCCGCCGGCGTCTCGCCATGCCTGACATCCACCGCGCTCGTCATCACGGAGCGAAAAACGAACGCGCCGGATTTATCATCGCGTCCGACTTCGAGAAGACCGCGCGATTGCGCTTCATCGAGCAGATTGCCGAATGCCCTGAAGCCATAGTGCGCCTCGCTGAAGCCGGGCTTGCGCCGCTTGATCGCGCTCTTGAGCACCGAAGCCCAGATCTTGCCGCTCTCGCCGCGCTCCGAAGCGAGCGCCTCGAAGGTTTCGACCGCGATGGCAATCGCCTGGGACTTGCGCGCTTCCATCTCCTGCTTCGGCTGACGGTCTTCTTCGGGTGCGCGCTTCGCTTCGCGCGCGTCACGCTTGGCAATCGCGCGTTGCTGCTCGCGCACGAGATCGTCGTAAAAGATGAATTCGTCGCAATTGGCGACAAGCAGGTCGGAAGTCGAGTTCTTCACGCCCACGCCGATCACCTTCTTCGCGTTCTCGCGCAGCTTCGACACGAGCGGCGAGAAATCGGAGTCTCCGCTGATGATGACGAAGGTATCGACATGCGATTTCGTGTAGCAGAGATCGAGCGCATCGACGACGAGACGGATATCGGCCGAGTTCTTCCCCGACTGGCGCACGTGCGGAATTTCGATCATTTCGAAACTGGCTTCGTGCATCGAGGCCTTGAAGCCCTTGTAGCGGTCCCAGTCGCAATAGGCTTTCTTGACGACGATGCTTCCCTTCAGCAGCAGGCGTTCGAGCACGGGTCGGATGTCGAATTTCTCGTACTTTGCATCGCGAACGCCCAAGGCGACGTTCTCGAAATCACAGAACAACGCCATGCTGACGCTTTCCTGGGGTGCAGCCATAAGGGTTCTCCGGCCTGTGCGGCACATTTTGCAATGTGCACATGATAGCTTGCCGGCGCCGCCGCTCCCGCCTGCGACTCGTCAAATCCAGAGATCGTTCGGCACCGTGCGATCGCTCCGGGCATCGCCGGTATTCACGACGCCGCGCGGCTCGATCAGCAGTATCTTCACTTCGCCCGCCGCATACGGCTTGTGCTCCACCCCCTTCGGCACGATGCCGAGCTCGCCCGCGCGAAGATGCATCGCGCCATCGCGAAAGTCGATGCGCAATTCGCCTTCGAGGACGATGAAGGTCTCGTCGGTGTCGGCGTGACGGTGCCAGATGAAGTCACCTTCGACGCGCGCGACCTTGAACTGGTAGTCGTTCATTTCGGCGATCACGCGCTGTTGCCAGAAGCCGTCGATCTGGCGCGCCTTGTCGAGCGGATCGATCGCGATGCGCTGGCCGCGTGTGGATGGACCTGATGTCATGATGTGGCTCCGTAACCGTGACGATGAAGGAAGCCGAGGCTAACGCCCGCCCGGCGCGCGCGTCTTGAACGATCGTGCAGACGCTGAGCGCGGACCGACGCCGCGCGCGATCGTCCGCCAGCGCGCCGGCGGCATGCCGTAGGCGCGCGTGAACTGCCGCGTCATATGACTCTGATCGGCAAAGCCCGCGAGTGTACGGCCGATCGCGTAGGTGTCGTGCCGGTGCATGCCGTACGCCTTGCCGCCGAACCAGGCCTCGATCCGCTCGATGCCTTCGCCCGGCTGGGCGCGCCGCACCCAGTCCGATGCGGTCCCTTTCTTGCGATCGCTCATTTCGACTTCCGCTCCCGCGCTTTCTTCATGGGGCCAATACTAGCCGAAGCGCACCGTCATCGTGCATCGGAAGTTCCGTCTCAAGCTGCGCCTCATCGGGCCGATAGGCAAAATAGCAGCCCCTGAACCAAGGATCCGGGCAATGAAACGATTTACCTTATCGATGACCTGTCTCTTGGCACTCAGCCTCGCGCCGCACGCCGACGACGCCCGTGCGCAACTCGCGTACACGACTTCGTGGATCGGCAACACCTTCGGTTTCGGCGACGGCAAATGGATGCAGCAGGACATCCAGGCGCTGCATGTCGCATCCGACGGCACTGTCTACACCAACTCGCCGTGGGACGAGAGCGGCGCCGAGATCGCAGCGTACCGCAACGGCGACCGCGTCACGGTCGCGGGCGCGACGCACGGCTGGGGCGCGGCGGGCGGCGATGCAGTGACGTCCAATGGCAGCTATGTTTACGCCGCGATGTCGATCGGCAATCAGGGCGGCGGCCTCGTCGGCGCGGACTATCCGCCCAACGGCCATACGTGGTTCGGCATCACGCGGCGCGCGCTCGGCAATATCGCGCAGGGCGCGCCGTTCGCGGGCGGCGTGGGCAACAGCGCGAACGCGACGAAGAACAGCTTCCTGATCGTCGATACGGTTCCCGCCGGCGCCGACGCCGGCATACGCGGGCTCGCGGCCAGCGACAGCGAGCTTTTCGTCTCCGATCAATATGCGAATCGCATCGTCGTGTTCGATGCGAATACGATGCGCCGCAAGCGTTCGTTCGATGTCGCGTCGCCCGGACGCATCGCGCTCGACGCGGACGGCTCCTTGTGGGCGATCGTCGGCGCGCTGACGGGGCAGCCGGCCGTCGCTCACTATTCCGCGACGGGCGCGCTGCTCGGCGGCGCGCCGGTCCTGCCGAACGGCACGGTGCCCGCGGACATCGCGATATCGCCGTCGGGCGACCTGTATATCGCCGATATCGGCCCGGGCCAGCAGATCCTGCCCTACAAAAAGACGGCCACTTCGGCGCTCCAGGCCGCGACGCCTGTCGGCACGCTGAACGGCGTGAACCACGCGCCCGCCGGCGCGATCGATGCGGGGCGCTTCAACTTCATCACCGGCATCGGCTTCGATTCCGCGGGCAATCTTTATGTCGGCCAGAACGGCGCGGGACCGCGCGGACTGAACTCGGCTTCGGTCGGCTCCGGCGCGGTGCTGCAGGCGTTCAGGGGCACGTCGCGATCCTTGCTGTGGGAGCTCGACGGCCTCGTGTTCGTCGATGGCGCGGACTTCGATCCGGGCGCGCCGGACACCGTCTACACAGGCTCGAAAATCTTCACGATGGACTGGACGAAGCCGCCCGGCAAGCAGTGGACCTACACCGCCTACACGGTCGATCGCTTCACCTATCCCGACGATCCGCCGCTGCACATCGGACGCGGCGTGCGCGGCGAGCCGATGGTGCGGCGCCTGAACGGCAACCGCCCCTATCTGTACACGCTCGATCCGTATTCGCACGAGCTTTACGTGCATCGCTTCGACGCGGCGCACGGCAGCATCGCGATTCCGTCGGGCATGTTCGCGGAGACCTTCATTTCCGGCGGTTTTCCCGCGAATCAGCCGAGCTCGGGCGAATGGATGTGGCGCGACATCAACGGCGACGGCCGCCTCGGCGGCAACGAATTCACCGGCAATCCATCGACGGGCAGCACGGTCGGCAACAGCTTCATCTGGGTCGATTCGGCGGGCGGCGTCTGGTTCGGCACGCCGACGAGCGGCATCCGCCAGATGCCGGTTCAGGGCTTCGATGCGCCCGGCAACCCGATCTATTCGTACGCCGCGTCGAAGACCTACCCGATGCCCGCGCCGTTTACGCGCATCGGACGCGTGCTGTACGTGGCCGAGACGGACACGATGTACGTCTCCGGCTTCACGCAGGCGGTCCCTTACGATGCGGCCCGCTGGAAGGAAGCCGGTCCGTATCTCGCGCGCTACGACAACTGGAGCACGGGCGCGCCGGTCATGACATATGTGATCGCGCTGCCGTGGAACACGGCGGGCAGTCCACCCGTGACGACGGTCGGCGTCGCGACGGCGGGCGACTATCTCTTCGTCGCGGAGCTCTATACGCAGAAAGTGGACGTGTACGACGCGCGCACCGGCGCGCCGGTCGGCGCCATGACGCCGGGCGCGAACGTCGGCGGCACGAGCGGTTATGTGGATGTGGAACTGGGCATCAGCGCGACGCGCCGCGCGAACGGCGAGTACGTCGTTCTCGTGGAAGACGACGCCCGCGCGAAGATCCTGATGTACCGGTGGACGCCGTGAAGCGCGGCGCTACGCTTTTGCGTATCGCGCGGCGAGCGTGGCGAGATCGCGGCGGACCCACTCGGCGTCGGCCGCGAATTTTTCGTCCGACATGCCGGGCTGGCGAAACAGCGTGAGCGCCACTTCCGCGCCCGCGCCGTTCTGAAAGACGCGCAGCGGCACGTACACCTGATCGCCGCCCGGAAGATCGACGCGATGATCCATGACCCCGAACGCGTTGTAGCCGGTGAAGCGGATCGTCACCTCGCCTTCGGGGCCGCGAGCGCGCCAGTGATCGCCGTGGTCTTCGAGCGTCGACTGCGCGAGTCCCGATGCCCAGGTCGGGAAGACTTCGGGATGCCAGATCGCGTCGTAGAGCTCGCGCCAGTCGCGGTCGATCGACGCGCCGATGGTCATCGTTTCCATGGTCACGAAGCCGTCAGCCTTCGATCTTCGACATGACCGCCGTGGCCGGATCGTAGCGATAGCCCTTTTGCGCGAGCTGCTGCGACATCTTGTCTCCGATCAGCTTCTGCTGCGCCTCGCGAAGGACCAGCTCGTGATCCGGCTTCAGCCGCTCCAGCTCGACCGCGAGCCTGCGCATGAGCGCGACTTCTCCGGTGCTGCGGGCATCGATGAACAGTATCTTCTCGTTGGCGACGTCGAGGCGCTGGCGCAAATCCTTCGCGTAGGTCACCCACTGCTCGGCGTTGGCGCGCAGCTCGTCATAGGACTTCGAATGCGCCTTGGCCTGCGCCGAAATCTGACGCTGCAGCGAGGCGATCTCGGATTCCGCGCTCTGCCCCTGCTCGACGAGGCGCTTCGCGAGCTCGGTCGCGTTTTTCTCCGCCGCCTCGGCGCGTTCGCGCAGGCCGCTGGCATCGTTCGTTGCGCGCGCCAGCTCGGCGCTTTCCGCGGCTCTTTCCTCGGTCATCCGGTTGAGCTGCGTGCGCGCTTCCTCCAGCTCGGCGGTCATGCGACTCACCTGATCGCGCTGCGCCGATGCTTCCTCGCCGCGCGCCGCCGATGTCTCGCGTTCCGAAGCCAGCGCGGCGCGCGCTTCGTTCAACTCGGCTTCCAGCGCGGCGATGCGCGACAGGGTTTCGCTCGCCCGCGCCTCGGCGGCCTCCGCGCGCGAATTCGCGGCGCTCGCATCCTGCGACCAGCGCTGCGCTTCCTTCGACTTCTCCTGCGACGCCTGGCTCAGCGCCGCGTGTTCTTGCCGCGCCTGATCGCGCTCCTGAGCCACGCGCGCGAGTTCGTCGTCCTTGCCCGAGATCAACGTCTGCAGGTTCGCGTGCTCCTGCCGCGCCTGCTCCCGCTCCTGAGCCACGCGCGCGAGTTCCTCGTCCTTGCCCGAGATCAACGTCTGCAAGTTCGCGTGCTCCTGCCGCGCCTGATCCCGCTCCTGAGCCACACGCGCGAGTTCGTCGTCCTTGCCTGAAACCAACGTCTGCAAGTTCGCGTGCTCCTGCCGCGCCTGATCCCGCTCCTGAGCCACGCGCGCGAGTTCCTCGTCCTTGCCCGAGACCGCCGCTTGCAACTGCTCATGCTCGCGTCGAGCCTGATCGCGTTCCTGCGTGATGCGGGCGATCTCTTCGTCCTTGCCCGCCAGCGACGCGGTCAAGGTCTCGCTGGTCTGCCGCTGCTCCTCGAGCGATGCCTTCACGGCTTGCAGTTGCGATTGTTCCGTCGACGCGCGCGCCTCGATGGCCTGCACGCGCGCGGTGGCTTCCGCGAATTCCTCCCGCAGGCGCGCGACCGTTTCCTCGGAAGTGCGCAGCTTTGTCGTGAGTTCGTCCAGTTCCTGACGATGCTTCGCGGCTTCGTCGCCGGTCTTCTGGAATTCGGCGAGCGCCTCGTCGCGCTCCGAGAGTGCCGTCGCGAGCCGCTGCGTCACGACTGAAAGACGCTGACCGGACAATCGCTCGGTTTCATCCCGTGAAACCGTCCAGAGCCGCCGCGCGACGTTCACGAGCGTCTCGGCGAGGTCGTCGGGCAGCCCGCTCGGAACCTGCTGCTGCGGCATGGCGGGCTGACGCGTCTCGCGCCATCGCTGCAAAGCCGCCGCAACGGCGACGATCGAAGCGCCGCGCGCCTCCGCCCAAACGGTCATGGGGGAAACCTTGCGGCCTTCTTCGGTCAGGCGATCGGCAATCGAAGCGATCTGCTCGTCAGTGATGATGTCTACGTCGTTGGGCATAAGCGCCTCGAAAATCAGTGGCGTCGCACGCAAAAAAGCTGCGATACGTTGTTACATTTGGCGGAATCCGCGCCGGGCGGAAATGGATGATACCGATTTTCCGCGTCATCTTTCACGGCACGTCACATGCCGCGCCCGAAGGGGTTTGCCGACGTGAGTGTATCGCCTGTGCCGCCGCCGGTTCGAGGCCGGATTTGTTGCGCCGAAAACGCATCGAGCCTGAACGGCGCTTCCCGTTCAGGCTCGATGGCACGCGAAGCGAGACGCTTACGGCCTGGCGAAAACCGGGCCGAGACCGATGACGTCCGTATCCGCCGAACGCGCGCCCGAGACCGACGCGCCGTCCGTCGACACGCCATAAGCCGAAATGCCCTTCTCCGCGTTCACACGCGCCTGAGCGGCCTGGATGTTGTTCGGATACTGCGTCTGATCGCTCGCGGGGTTGTAGCCGGCCTTTTGCAGTTCGACCAGTTGCGCGCGCACTTCGGCGCGGGTGACAGGCGGGTTCGATTGCGCGAACGACAGGGCCGGAAGCGCGACAGCGGCGGCGACGATGAGCGATTGGATGACTTTCATGATTTCTACCTCCAGAGAATGTGATGGAAGGCCGTCTTGGTGATCCGGTGTGTGTTCCGGATCGCTCGGGCTTGGAGGTATTAAAACCGCGGGACGTATCTGGGTTGTTTCGGCGAACGCCGGTTATGAAACGCCGTGTGTCGGCCGCCGATGCGGATACATTGCGATACAAGCGGGCGGCCGATCAACGCGCCCCTGTCGCGCGCTGAAACAGTCCGCCGGAGAAATATCGGGGCAGGCAGCTTCAGGCAGCGACACCCGCCGCGCTCGTCGCCCCCTTTCCCCGGCTCACCGCCGCCAGCGCCGCCAGACTGATCACCGCCGTGAACATCATGTAGAAGCTCGGCGCGGCCTTGCTGCCCGTCGCGCTCAGAAGCCAGATGATGATCGCCGGCGTGAATCCGCCGAACACCGTGACGCCGATGTTGTAGCCGATCGACATGCCCGTCGCGCGCGTCGACACCGGGAAGATCTCCGACATCAGCGCAGGCAGCGCGCCGAAGTACATCGCCTTGAGCAGCGCAAGCCACGCGACGAGCGCGAACAGCGCCGGCACCGACACATGCGACACGACGTAGGCGAACGCCGGATAACCCGTCACGAACAGCAGCAACGCCGCCGTGGACATCTGCTTCACGCGGCCGATCCTGTCGGAGAGATGGCCCGCGAACGGCGTGACGAACGTCAGCATCAAGCCGCCCACCATGCTCGCCGCGAAGCCCGTCGATGCATCGAGATGCAGCTCGCGGATCGCGAACGTCGGCACGTACTGCAGCAGGTAGTTCACCGCCGTCGACACCGTCAGCGCGCCGATCGACACGAGCAGCAAGGCCTTCTGCCGCGCGAATACGTCGCGGATCGGCGTGGCCGTGTGCTGCGCTTCGGTGTAGTCGGCGGCGTCTTCCAGATAGCGCCGCAGGAACAGGCCTGCCGGCCCGATCAGCAAGCCGAAGAAGAAGGGAATGCGCCAGCCCCATGCCGCGAGCTCCGCGCCGGGCATCAGCCGGGCGAGCGCGAAACCGAAGAGCGACGCGAGCAAGGTCGCCAGGCCCTGCGTCGCGAATTGCCAGCTCGCCAGGAGGCCGCGCCGGTCGGGTGCATGCTCGATGAGCATCGCCGTCGACGCACCGAACTCGCCGCCCGCCGAAAAGCCCTGAATCAGCCGCGCGATGAACACACCCGCCGGCGCGATCAACCCGATCGACGCATACGGCGGAATCACCGCGATGATCGCCGTGCCGATCATCATCAGCCCGACCGACATCATCAGCGCCGCCTTGCGCCCGCGCTTGTCCGCGTACGCGCCGAGCACCATGCCGCCGAGCGGGCGCACCAGATACGACGCGCCGAACGAGCCGAAGGTGAGCAGCATCGACGCCGTCTCGTTCGCGGCCGGGAAGAAGTTCTTCGCGATATACACGGCGAAGAACGCATAGATCGCGATGTCGAACCATTCGAGCGCGTTGCCGACCGAAGTCGCGAGCACGATCTGCGTCAGGCTCAGGGGCTTTTTCTTCATGATGTCCGCGTATGAGTGAAGTCGCTTGTCAACGGGCATGGCGCGCAGCGACGATCGCCGCGCCCATCTCGCCCAGATCCCACCACAGGCCCGCCATCACGCCGAGCGCTTCGCGCATGACCGGCGCAAGCACGTGCTCGTTCGGCGCGTGCTGGTTGCAGGCGGGATACGAATGCGGCACCCACAGCGTCGGCAGGCCGAGCGTCTTCGCGAAGACATCGTTGGGCACGGTACCGCCCAGGTTCGGCAGCAGCGCGGGCTTCTTGCCGGTGGTGGCACGCATCGAATCGAGCGCCCAGTGCACCCAGGGATCGTCGAGATCGAGACGCGTCGCGGGCGTGCCGCGCGTCGCCTTCACCGTCACTTCGGTGAAGCCGTGTTCCGCGAAGTGGCGCTCCAGATGCGTCTGCAGGTTCTCCCAGTCCGTGCCGACCACGAAGCGCAACTGGCACACGGCTTTCGCGACGGGCGGAATCGCGTTGACGGGCGCGTCGGCGTTGCCGGATTTCATGGCGAGCACTTCGAGCGCGTTCCAGCCGATCACGCGTTCGGTCGGCGTGAGTCCCGGCTCGCCCCAGGCCGGATCGATCTCGGGCGAGCTTTCGTCGCGGCCGAGTTCGATATCGGCGAGCGCCTCGCGCACCGCGTCCGGGATCGGCGGCGGCCGCAGTCCTTCGACCGCGATGCGCCCGTTGCGATCGACGAGGCTCGCGACGGCATGCGACAGCACGACGGCGGGATTGCGCAGCACGCCGCCCCAGTTGCCCGAGTGATGGCCGCCTTCGCGCAGGTTCACGGTCAGCTCGAACGGCACGCCTCCGCGCGAGCCGAGAAAGAGCGTGGGACGCTCCGCGGACACGCGCGGCCCGTCGGAGGCGATGAACACGTCCGCCGCGAGTGCGTCCGCCTGCGAGGCGCAGACTTCGTTCAGGCCCGGCGAGCCGATTTCCTCGCCGGTCTCGAAGATCACCTTCACGTTGAAGCCGAGCTTGTCCTCACGCGCCTGCAAAACCGCCGCCAGCGCGACGAAGTTGACGGAGTGCTGGCCCTTGTTGTCGGCGGTGCCGCGGCCGTACCAGCGGTCTTCGTCGACGACGATCTCCCACGGCTTCAGGCCCGCGCGCCACTGCTCGTCGTAGCCGCGCACGACATCGCCGTGGCCGTACGTCAGCACGGTCGGCAGGTCGCCGGACTCATGGCGTTCGGCGATCAGAAACGGCGGCCCGCCCGCGACGGGATTCTCCACGACGCGCGCCGTGAAGCCGAGACGCGCGAGCGTATCGCTCACTTCGTCGGTGAGATAGGCGTTCAACGCGGCATTCGGCCCGTTCTGGCTCTCGGTGCGAAACGCGACGCGGCGCTGCAAATCCGCGAAAAACGCGCCCGAATCGAATGCCTGGCAAGCAATGGCGATGGCGGTTTCGCGAGTGTTCTGGGGTTCTTTCACGACGTCTCCGGAAGATGTATCGCTGCAACTCCGGCCCAGTCTAGAAACACCAAAAATTCGCGACAATTTCAATATTTGCGACTAGCATTGCCAAAAAGGCAAGACTCGGGGAAGCATCGTGCTGCATGGAATCGCACTCAGATACTTCGTGGAGGTCGCGCGCGCGGGCTCGCTCGCGGCGGCGTCCGAACAGCTTCATGTGGCGGTTTCGGCCATCAGCCGGCAGATCGCGAAGCTGGAGGAGCAAGCCGGCACGCCGCTGTTCGAGCGCATGCCGCGCGGCATGATCCTGACGGAAGCGGGCGAACTGCTCGTGCAGCACGCCCGCCGCGCGCTGATGGACGGCGACGCGGTGCTCGACGAGATATCGGAGATGCATGCGCTCAAGCGCGGCAACGTGCGCATCGGCTGCACGGAGGGCTTCACGCGCTGCTTTCTGCCGAGCGTGATGGCGGCGCATTATCGCGAGCATCCGCACACGCGCTTCGCGATGCGTTCAGGCTCGCCCGCGCAGGTCGAGCATTGGGTGGCGAGCGGCGAAGTCGATGTGGGGCTCGCGTTCTCGACGTCGACATCGACGGCGCTCAGCGTCGAATACAGCGTGAAGGCGCCCGTGTGCGCGCTGCTGCCGCCGACGCATCCGCTCGCGGGCAAGGAAAACGTCACGCTCGACGACATCCTTCAGTATCCGACCGCCGTGCTGGATCGCGGCACCACCGTGCGCCACCTGATCGACTGGTGCTGCTCGGCGCGCGGCGTGCATCTGGAGCCGGTCCTGACGAGCAACAACTCCAGCGCGATGCATCACTTCGCCGCGCTCACCGGCGCGATCACGCTCGGCAGCGCGGTCGCGCTCGAAGGCGACCCCGGCCCGCCGACGCTCGTCGCCACGCCCATCGACGAACCCTTGCTGAACGAGCGCCTGCTGCAGGTCACGGTGATGCGCGAACGCCGCCTGCCGCCCGCCGTCGGCCAGTTTCTGAGCACGCTGACGAATGCGCTGCGCGCGAGTCTCGCAAAGCCGGCGACGCGCGCAAGGAAGAAAAAGCGCTAGCGCGTCATTGCGTGGCGACCCGCCAGGTCGTGCCTGCGGCATCGCGAAAGCCGCCCCGGAAGTCGTCGTCACGCTTGCGCGCGGGCGCCTGCACGGCTTGCGCGCCGTGCTGCATCGCGCGGTCGCAGACGGCCTGCGCATCGCGCACATAGACGTGAATGTGCGGACCCTGCGATTGCTGAACGGTCGCGCCGCCGCCGATCATCACGATGCTGTCGTCGATGCGCACTTCCGCATGCATCGGCGATCCGTCGGGGCGGTCGAAGCGGCGCACCAATGCGCCATCGAAGACGCGTTCGAGAAAGCGGATGATGCTTTCCGCGTCCTCGCAAATGAGGTACGGACTGACGGATGGATAAGTCGCGGGCTTCCATTCGCTCATGAGATCCCTCGTGATGATCGTGGCCAGGCCAGCCGGAGTATAGGAATCCCGCGACGGCTTCAAACGCCTTCCGCCACATCCACGTCATCGAGCTTCTTCGACGCGGCCTTCGGCATCTCGGCCGTCGGCTTCGGTGCGGGCTCGTAACGATGCACGTCATGCGTGACGAAGCCCAGGTCGTGGCTCGGAATCTCGAACCACTCCGGATGCCCGAACGAGCGGCGGATGTCTTCGAGACCGCTTGCCCAGTGCTCGTCCATCGTGTCGTTGCTGAACTCGTAGTCCTTGTAGTGCCCTTCGAAGAACTTGTTCTTGTAGATGAGATGCACGACGTTCACCGCGCCGCCGTCCGCCACCTTCTGCGCCTCGCGCAACAGCGGATGCGAGCGCCGCACCTTCTCGGGAACGTGCTCGAGCAGCTCCTTGATGAGCCGCGCATGCTTCTGGTTGTGCGAAACGAAATCGGTGATCGCGCGCGTTCGGCTCGAATACTGGATGTCCTTCGTGCGCTCGCTCACGTCGAGAAAATCGCCCGGCAGCGTGCCGCGCGCGCTCCACAGATCGACCTGGAACACGAGCGTGTCCCGGTGCTGGCTCTCGCGGATGATCTCCGTCAGCGGCGTATTCGACACGAGGCCGCCGTCCCAGTAGAACTCGCCGTCGATCTCGACCGCCGGAAAGCCCGGCGGCAACGCGCCCGACGCCATGAAGTGCTCGGGCCTGAGACGCGTCTTCGTGTTGTCGAAGTAGACGAGATTGCCAGTGCGCACGTTCACCGCTCCCACCGACACGCGCATGGCGCCATCGTTGATGCGGTCGAAATCCGCGAATTGCAGCAGCGTCGAGCGCAGCGCGGAAGTATCGTAATAGCTCACTTCGCTCGGCCGCTTGCTCTTCGTGTTCGGAACGAGACCGGGCACTTGCACGCGCGGCGAGAAGAAGCCCTTCTGCCCTTCCGTCAGCGCGCGCGCCGCCGCCCACATGCTCGAGAACTTGCGCCCGAGATTGGCGAAGCCGAACGCCGCGGGCAAGAACGCGCCGACGTGGCCGATCAGGTCCGCCGGCTGGCAGATCGTGTTCCAGAAACCGCGCAGCGCGGCCACGCGGTTCTCGGGCGCATTGCCCGCGATGATCGCGGTATTCAGCGCGCCGATGGAAATGCCCGACGTCCACGTCGGTTCGACGCCGACTTCGCCCAGGCCTTCGAACACGCCGGCCTGATAGGAACCCAGCGCGCCGCCGCCTTGCAGCACGAGGCAAACCTCATCGTAGTCCGGCAGCGCGATGTGATTCGCCTGCGTGAGTGTGTTGCGTTGACTGCGGCGCATGGATTCTCCTTATTGCATGAACCAGCCATGGCTCACGACGACGGACTGGCCGGTCAGCGCGTTCGACTCGAAGCCCGCGAGGAATGCCACGGTGTTCGCGACATCGGCGACGGTCGTGAATTCGCCGTCGACCGTTTCCTTCAGCATCACATTCTTCACGACCTCTTCTTCGGAAATGCCGAGCGCCTTCGCCTGCTCGGGAATCTGTTTCTCGACGAGCGGCGTGCGCACGAAGCCGGGGCACACCACGTTGGCGCGCACGCCGCGCGGGCCGCCTTCCTTCGCGACGACGCGCGCGAGGCCCAGCAAGCCGTGTTTCGCCGTGACATACGCCGACTTCAGCTTCGACGCCTCATGCGAGTGCACCGAGCCCATGTAGATGATCGAGCCGCCCTTGCCCGATGCGTACATGTGCTTGATCGCGGCTTTCGTCGTGAGGAACGCGCCGTCCAGATGGATGGCGAGCATCTTCTTCCAGTCGGAAAACGCGTACTCCTCGATCGGCGCGACGATCTGAATGCCCGCGTTCGACACGAGCACGTCGATGCCGCCCAGCTTCGCGACCGTCTCTTCGATGCCAGCGTTCACGGCGTCTTCGTTGGTCACGTCCATCGCGACGGCGATCGCCTTCGCGCCCGTTTCGACGATGCTGTCCGCGACCTTCTGCGCATTCGCGAGATTCAGGTCGGCGATCACGACGGCCGCGCCATCGGCCGCGAGCTTGCGCGCGGTCTGTTCGCCGATGCCGCTCGCTGCGCCCGTCACGAGCGCGACTTTTCCTTGCAGTGCCATTTGCTTGTTCCTTTAGTGATGTTATTGATTGACCGCGAGCCTGAGCTCATCCGCGGGTGCGAGATAGTCGTAGGCGACTTCCCCGATATCGAGCGTGAGATTCGCGATGACATGCCGCGCGCCGACCACCTTGCGCACCGGCAGGTCCGCGATCGGCGCGAGCGCATGCGCGTGCAGTTCGAGCGCGGCCGGGCCTTCCCATGCGCCAAGCACGCTCACGTCGCGCAGAAAGAAGCGCACCAGTTCGCACACGCGCGCGGTGCCGTCCACATGCGGCAGAACCTTGAGCAGATAGTTCGGCGTATCCGCGAGCTTCTTGCGCTCCGCTTCGAGATCGAGCGGGCGGTACTTGTAGCCCATCGTGCCGGTCGCGATGCGCTGCGTACCGTAATCGAGCGTGCCGAGCAGCGTGTCCTTGCCGTCGACGGACAGACGCGGCGACGCCAGCTTCTTCGGAAAGCCCCAGATTTCACGGCCGCCCGCGATCGGACCTTCGTCGTCGAGGTACATCGCGTGCGTATAGCTGGCCTTGTTCCCGTCCGGATCGATGACGGAGATCACCTGGCCGCTTTCGGTGTAGTCGCCGAAACCGGATGAATCCGGCATGCGGATGAATTCGTAATGCACGAGACCGCTGTCCACTTCCAGCGGCTCGGGAACCACCGCGCGCAATGCGTCGAGATCCGTCTCGTAGGAGATGATGAAGTACTCGCGATTGAGAAAGCGGAACGGCGGGCGCGGGTAGGCGGGATTGTGCACAGGCATGGCGAAGGCATTCCTGCGGATGTCGTCTTCTTTCACTTTTTCGTCCCTGAGTTGAGAACAGGCACGATAGTAGATGGAGTCGATGACATTTGTCGCGGACCCCAGGCACCGCAAACCCGCCTATCGAAGCAGTGCGAAGCGACAAATATCCCGCCGGTTCAAGGCCTTAGTCAAGCGCACTGACGAATTGCATTTTTTTGTGCAATATACTGTTGCCGCAGCGGACCGCTGCGGGATAGAAAGCGCGACAGTTGCGCGCGGGTTCGATCGCACGCGCCCGATCGGGCCGGTTGTCCCCTGGCTGCAGACAGGTTTCCGGTCTTGTATTCTTGGGGTGCAAAGCGGCGGGCTGTGGGCTGCTTTGCCTTTTCAGGCCATCTCCTCAAAGCGAGTCTCCGATGAAAACGTCCTTGAAGAAGTCTCTCGTGCTTTTGGTGCTGGCGGCTTTCGCGGCGCCGACCCTGTCGTACGCGGCTGCAGAGTATCCGGACAACAAGCCGCGTCCCGCGTATCACAAGAAAGGGCAAAAGCACAAGCACAGCAAGAAGTCCGCGACGCCGCCCGCCACGCAGTCGCAGTAAAACGCCCTTTTCGTCTCTTTTTGTCTTTTCGTATAAAGCACGCGCGCGCGCTTGCGGGCGCGCGTGCTTTTCCGTTCGTGCCGCTCGCCGCACTATTCGCGCGCGATGTGCCGGCTCACGAAGAGCAGCGCCAGCGCAGTTCGGCGCGTTGTCGATGCAGGAAGCGGCGGGTTGTCGCGCGTGCTTCCTCTAACCGTTGCCCTGCCAGCAGAGCCCGTCCAGCGCCACGAAGCGCCACTGCCCAAGCTCGGGATCGAACAACGCCACCTTCGCGCCTTTCGCCGCCAGCGCAATGGCCCGCAGCGGGTTGACGTTGAATCCTGCCGAAATTGCCACGCTCATGTCCTTACCCGCAGACACCATCGCCCGATACGACGCCGCCATGCCGATGCCGGCCGGTACGCAGAGCGCCCGCAAAAAAACCCAAGTCAATAGTGTGAAGGCGATGCCCTTCCACATCATTCATTTAATCCCATGGATTCGTGTTTTATCAACCAATACAGCTCATCACATAATCCACTATCGATTCAACGATCGGTGCAACCAACTGGTAGTGGCGCAGAAGGAAGAGCACTACCATTCCAACCGCAATAACCCACGTGACAACGGTGTCTGCCGTGCTCCAGCCGCTGGGCGGAAGCAGCATGATAACCGCCCATACTGATGCGCACATGCCGAGGCGGGGCCCAAGATCGGGTTGTACCCGTATTCCTTCTTCCACGGCACCGCCACCGGATCGCGCTCTTTCGTGGCCACATTCAATGCGATACCCCGCTCATGCGGCAACGCGATAAGCTGTGCGCCCTGGCCGAAATGAGCCATCCGTGCCGCCAGCGCCTGGAGCACCCAGCGTGCCACCGGGGCCTGCGGACCAATGGCAGAGTCAAGCGCATGTGCTTCCACACTCAGGCCGGATTCCCTCAGGGCTCCAAGGGTTGCGTGCCGCGCGAGGCCCTTCAGGCTGCTATGCCAGAAGTGGCGAATGCGTGTACGCGGCACCTGTTCTGAATCCAGCAGCAACACAAGTGCCTTGCCCGCTTCGTCCGCATCCGCGACGGTCTGGCGCAACAGCCAGGCTTGGCATTTCTGGTCCGGCTTTGCCCGCATGAGCGCTGGCATGCCAAACAGTAGCGCCACGGCTGCTTCCGAAACGTCCGGTTTAACGTCCGCGCTTTCGTCATTCAGATGCCACGCCACCACGACGCGGTACTTCGGCGCTATGTCCAGCGAATGGTAGGGCCAGTAATTGGCTTTGCCCTCGAACCACGTGTCCGCAAACCCGACATCCCTGCTGTTATCCAGCCACCGCACAACAGGCTTGCCTGGCAGGCCGATCCGCGCCCAAACCGCCTGAAGGTTAAGAGACGATTCAGCCTGCTCGCACTGGATCACAATCTCGAATGAATCGCTTTTCGCCGCCAGCGCAAGCCGTGCGGCGAGCGGTGTCAATAGTTTTTCAATTACCGCGTGTTCACGCGAGGCGGCATCGGCTCCCTCGATGCTGGCGAGACGCATGACCTTTCCGGGATTCTCTGGCGGCTCGCCTTCGAGTTTCAGCATGCGCTCGGCAAGGTCCGCCTCAGGCGTGAGAATCACGCTGTCGAGCACGGCCATGCCTGCACGGCTTTGCCGCTGCCAGGTGGTTATCTGGTGCCAGCGTGACCTGTTATGCGCCGCGGCCTGCGTCGCTGGAATGTCATATGCCAGCAGCCACACAAGGCAACTGAGTGTCGTCCAGCAGAAAAACGGAATGGCTACTGCATCGTGTATGAATTTGTCCCAGGGCATAGAACCCTTTGGCAAGTCAGGCACGACCACGGCAAGGGCCACGCCCTCAACAAACACGTACAGCAAGAGAAAGAACCAGATGGACGGCGGATCCGGTGCCTTCCATTCAGACGCGAACTGCCGGTTCCAGTTAAAACTCATCCAGCCTCCGGTTACTCAGCTGTCCATTCATGCTGCGAGGCAAGCAGTCTGGGTTTCGGGTTGCAGGCACACAGGCACAAGTCGTCCTCCAGCGCGGGCACCTTGCCGTACCACATCTGCTCGAAGCGCTCGCCGTTGCGGCCAATCGTGCCGGTGGTGCCGCACGCAGGGCAGATTACGGGTGCGCCGATATAGCCCATTCTGCGTCCGTTGTAGCCGGTGCCGTTGATGCCATCGGCCACGGTCCCGCGCGCAGTGGTGCGGTCGCCTTCGTAAATATGAGCGCCCATCTCAGGCTCCCACCCATTCCCAATCGGTGGCATCGCCGGCACCCTTCACGGCCGGCATCGTCTGCCCATGCCGCATCGTGACGATGCCCGCCAGATCGTAACGATAGCCCGTGCCCCATCCCTCGCGAATGCGAGGCAGCCAGCGACCGCTACGCGGGCATACCGCCCCCGGCTTGCAGAACTGCCGGGTTTCTTCGATGGTCTCGAACGAATACTGCGTGACCGGCGTCGGCGCGCTGCCTTCCCACAGCCACTGCACGGGACCGTCAAAACTGATGCCGTTACCGTTCTCCATCAGCATCTTTACCCTGTCGGTCGTTGCAACGGCTCCTGTCTTGAACGGCACGAGCTGGAGGCTGCGGTGCGTGCTGGAGTTCGTGCGGACAGCACGGTAAAGGCCGTCTTCCGCGAACGTCTCGCCGGGCTTTACTGGCTGCCAAGACATTTCCTGGCGGTGTGTTGCCTCCCACTGCTCGCGCTCCTGCGGGGTCGAGGGATAGTCGCGGTCGAAGGTGACGCGAGTCGGATTCTTGTAGTCGGAATGAAAATCGACGCGCACCAGACTGGACTGGATTCCAACGACCTCAATATCCATGAATGTACCGGCGTTCAAATTATATTCGCCAGCAGAAAATTTTTCGATGGAATCAGTTTTTAGCTTGATCACAATAGAGCCGCGTGGCGCAAGATTAGCTTCTCCATCAGGAAATTGCTCTGGATTGACCAGAGACTGACCAGCCAACGCAAGAGCAAATTTATCTTTTGGAGAATTAACCTGCGAACCATTTACACCCAAAATAGCCATGCGCCTTCCCATTCTGACATCCCACTTATCAGGCGTCTTGAACTTGATCGGGTAGTCACCGCTATTCGTAAACCTCACGGACACTAAAAATCCGTCCTTTTCACGATCAACCGAAGCAAGCGAGAGGTCAAGCTTCACAAGCTTTTTCCCGTCCTGAATCCCCGCATTTGTGAGCGAGTCCACCAAATCAGCAATCTTGCTTGCAACGTCACGACTAAAATCCCTGACGTAGCTGCTTCTCATCTCCCCACCACATTTCGCTGTGTAAAGGTCGGAGATCGGCACACCACTTGTAGTGTCCTTCGAGGAGCAGAGTAATTCCGCAAGTTTCCTAGCACCTCTCAAGTTCTGGTTCATCAATTTCAGTTCATATATACCGACCCCATTGATATTCCGATCCAACGAGGAGTCACCGATCTGAACCCTTAAAATCTCACCCGAGACGGATATTGAATTGTTCCCATAGGTGTTGATGCTGCCATCCGCAGCACCATTCGTTGTATAGCTAAATTGCATCTCCTGCTTCTCCGGGTTCACAGTCTCAGCATGGGCATTGCTTCCAAGCAGGAAAAAGCAGAACGCCGCATTGCCCAAATAGGTAATCCATGAACTACGCGTCATAGCCGACCCTCCACAATTTGTTCGTCGCAAGAGAAAACTGACGCCGTACATATTCAAGATAATAGGGGCTAATAGTTGCGCGACCTTTATCTAATGGCGTCGTAGCGCCATAACCCATTAGATTTGACTGTGAGCGTCCTTGCCACGCGAGAATTCCCGTTTTCGCATCGACCAGCGAAAAATCGATGTGCTCGTTCTTGATATATGACTCGTGGAGCCAGCCACCCTGGTCGTAGTATTCATCCGGGAAATTGAAATAGTGTCCGCACTCATGTGCTTCGACATTCGCCATTGGATAATCGTGTATTACCTGATTTATGTCTTGCCACTTTTGCCGCTCCCCCCATGAAGATGTGTCCGCTCGAAGGACGGAGGGGTACAGATGGAGGGCAACGTGTTCACTGAATCCGCTAATGGGCACACCCCTGATCGACACGCGAAGATCAACTTTGAAATTGACCTTCACACGGCAGCCGCACGCCGCACCCTTGGAGCATCCGTCCAGGATCAGCTTGTAGTTCCCCTGATTCAGCACGGCCTCGATGCGGCCAGTCAGCGCTCTGACATCGAACTTTGGCCCGACCGCATCGCGATAGTCCATCTTGACACCCTTGCGTACAGAGCCGGCTGTCATTGTCGAATGCTGGGAAAAATCGTAAGGAACCGTTTGGTCATCAGCCGTAAGATCACGCTTTCCAATTCCATCGACCGGAAACAGTTCCATCGGAACAAGCATTACACGCACCGTGCATGTAATCGCCTTGTCCTGCTCGCTGTACGCAAACTCGAAATTCGAATATCTGGAACCACCGCCTCGATACTGCGTCGTTTTATCGTCGCTCATCCATGGCGTCCGGTTATCCAACATCCCCCAATACGATTTGGCTTCGATATGCGCCTTCACGTCGGCCCTCAGATCCGAAATTTTCCAGTCGCAAGGAACAGCGTTCACCAGCTTGATCGGATCCGGCGTCACCACGGTTTGCTTCTGGTCGTCAGGACTGTTCAGTGTGACCTTGGCTTTGGGGATGTCGGTATCCACGTTCGACGGCTTGCCATCAAACGGAGAAAAATCAGACGCCTCCGGCGGCACAGCCCCGCCAGAGAGGCGCGAGAACAAGTCGCCAAACGGCGACGGCGCGACCCCGCCCGCATCAGGTGCAGGCGCTACCGTTCCCCCGCTCCCCGACGCGATCATCTCGGGCGCGGGAGCCGGCGGCGGCACAAAGGCAGGGTTGGTACGCCAGACCTCGCAACCCGTCGTATACGGCACGAACTGCGGCGAGAACGCCGCGCCGCTCAAGTCCATCTGCGCGGGCCCGCTCCCCTTTACGCCAGCCGTGCGGTACAGCACCCCACCGCGCGAACCAATCTCGACGCCGCCCCCGTTGATTTTCACGTAGGTGCCGTTCACGTTCAGGACGATTTCCTTCGCGGCCTTCACATGAACCACGTTGTTGACCGATTCCACCGTCATGTCGTCCTGTGAGGCAAGCTGCATGCGCCCGCGCTGGGCCTGCACGATGACTGCGCCCGCCGCCGCAATCAGGCTCATGCCTTTCTGCGTGAACAGCGAAACCATATCGTGCGCGGCCACCGTAAAGCGCTTCCAGACGCTCCAGCTCGCGTCGCCCTTGGCGATGCCCATGATGTTTTCGCCGGCGACGAATTGCACGCTCTTGCCGCTCACCACGCCAGCCGACACCGGCGTGGTCACCAGTACACCGGACTGCTCAAGCTTGTAGAGCGCCTTGTTCACGGCGTGCTGACTGCCGATATCGGCCGCTTCGGCCTTCGACGCCTGAGCCGAAGACGCCAGTGCCTTAGCCAGCGCCAACGCATCCTCAAGCAGCGCAACAGTCTCCTGCATGTCGAGCTGCTTGCCGGACGCGCCGTTTCGCGCATAGGCCGACACCATCACGCCACCCCCGCCGCGCAGTGCCGCAGGCCCATCCGATCTCAATTCGGCTCCGCTCCCTCGCTCGCTCTGGCCGCGATCGACCATGTGGCCGAGATTGAGTTGCGTCTTGCCATGCTCGGTAGCCACCTTGATGTGCTCGCGCCCCTGCCGGTCATCCATCTCCAGCGTGTTGTTCGAGCGCGTGCGGATCGTGTTACGCGTGCCCCAGGGCGCGCCCGCGACGATCGGGTCCGTGTGCTGCGCGGTATGCAGCACGTGACTAATGAAGGGCAGGTCCACGCAGCCCCACAGAAAGCTCACGCCGACCACTGTGCCCTCGACGAGCCCGAAGTGGAAGCCCGTCTGGTCCGCTCCCGCGAACGGCTTCGCGAGCCGCATCGGGCAGCTTTGCAGACCCGGCACGCGCGTGTCGCGGTCCAGATGAAGATCGACAATGTATTCGCCCTGCCGGTCCAGGTAGGGGTCTTTCCAGCCGCCCGACGACGCGATCGTGCCGGTGACGACCCCGTGGACTTTGGGCCACGTTTCTTCCTTCAGCGGCAGGCGATACTGGCGATCGGATGGAATCGCGTCGAACTTCACGTGATACGGCTTCTTGCGCGATGCGCCACACGTCGCCCGCACCACCACCAATCCGTACTTCGCCTCGGGCAGGTCGCGATTCGACAGTTTCAACACACAGCCGGCCGCCAGGTCCAGCATGTCGCATTCGCCGCGATACTCGAGCTGGGCGGCCAACGCCGCCTCGCGCCGCAGCTGCGCCTCTTCCTTCGCCTCGTCCTCGCCCTGGTTCGGCGTCCCCCACGTGTACGCCTCGCCATACGTGGTGCGGTCCTCCAGGATCGGGCTGACCGCCTCGATCGGCTCCGACACCGGACTCTCCGTGCTGAACGTGCGCACCGTGTAGGCGGCCGGCAACGTCTTCGCGCACATCTCCAGCTTGCTGACCGACTCGACGCCGCTGGTTTCCAGCCCACTGTAAGGCCGATACGCGACCGTAAGACGGTCAGGCTCCCGCCGGTAGTGCGCATAGTCGTTGCAAAAGCGCACCTGCTCGCAGTGCTCCCCTTCCTCGCACACGAACCAGATCCCCGAGCGCTGGCACAGCCGCGTGATGAACGCCAGGTCGTCTTCGCCCCACTGCATGACGAAGCTGCGCTTGCGATAGGTCCGCTCCAGCTGGAACTGGAAGTCGGCGAAGATCTGGTTGAACGCGTGCTCCCGCAAGATCTGCCCGATGATCTCGGGGATCGTCATGTTCAGGAAGAACCGGCACTTTGGCGCGTTGCGCAGCAGCGCCAGGCGCGACTCCAGCACGATCTCGTACAACGACTGATCGCGGTTTGTGTCCTTCAGCGCGAAGCGCGTCACCACGCCCTGCACGCGTCGCGCGCTTTCCGGCTGACTCCAGCGCTCGCGCGGCGGCGGCTGGATCACGAGCGCGCCGATGTGATTCAGGAATTCGCTGCGCGACAGGTCGTGTCGGGGATGAGTGAACTGGATCGTGTACTTCGTCGGCTCGCCGATGCCGCGCGTGCCTTCGAACTCGTAGATGTCGGCCAGCGCCGCGGCGGGCGCGCCCTTGAGATCCAGGCTGTAGAACGGGTGGATGTCGACGCCAGCGCGCGCGGACGCGTCCGAAATGGCTGTGCTCACAGTCAACCAGTCTCCCTCTCAATCGTTGGCGGAATATCCAACGGAATCCTAAACGATTGGGGACCAGCTCATCTGGATTTGACAACAATTCACATTCTGCCATTGATGAACCCAAGCCGATCCATCCGCGGCTGCTAGTTCGCTCGAAGGACGAGAGGCCGTTGATAACGTGACTTTCCGGCTCGCGGCATGTTAGATGGATCTATCGGCACTGGGCTGGTTACAAGGACTTTCTGAAAGTGAGAGGTTTTCCGCGTTGCAACGGAAAATGCCGTACGGAAAGCAGCAATTCCGACACGCCCCAAACGGAAGACGCGCGCGCATGGCGTCGAGGCGCGCCGCATCGATGTGTCCGCGCGTGGCCATCACTTCCAGCGCCTGCAGCACAGGAGTCGCGCCGTATATCGACGCCGCCTTCGCATCCGCGTCGAGCTCCAGGGCGGCGGCGCGTTTCGCCCCATGTGCCCGCCGCATCCTCCAGCAAGCGAAGAAGGCAAGCACGAAGCCGAAGCCCGGCACGCTCACGCGCCACAGCTCTTCGTCGGGCAAGGTCGTGAACATGACGCACGGGACCGACATGAGCGCGGCTACCACGAGCGCGGTCCGGACGAAGTCGAGCAGCATCGTCTTGCGCTGCGTGGCGTGCCCGACTTCGTGCGCAATGACAATGCGCAGCAGCGGCTCCGGCAAGGCCAGCGTGCTCCTGTCGATCTCGATGCAGTTGGACAGCGCTTCATAGCACGGCCCGCCCGAGGTCTTCACGAAGCGCACGCGCGGCGGCGCGACGCGCAGCGCGGCGGCATCAGCGGCCACGAGCGACCGGATCCGGTCTTCTTCCGCGGGGAGCCCGTTCATCGTGCGAGCGCTCGTCCAAGGTCGATCATTGCGCGGGACGGTCGGTCCATGCGCTGCGCGCCTCCCCGAGCCCTTCGAGCGCGAACTTCGTCGGTGATGAACCAGACGGGCGGGTCGTTCGATGATGCGGACATTGCGGTTCTCCATGGAAAACGCGCGGCATGTCGATCATTTTGATCGAAGCGCGCGAAAAATGTTGGGATCGGAATGGGCCGGAGAGCGGCTCGGACACCATGTTGCAGCAATCGGAGCGATCACCCAGCGTGCACCGGGCTTCAAACGGTGCGGGCACGCAAGCAAACAGCGCGCCTGCGCCACTCCGCCCAGTCGCGCCATACGCGGCGTCGCAGATTGCCGCATGCGTGCAAGCCGATGTCGCTCTGGTGCTACACGGGTGTGCTTTCCCGTCCTTATAGTGAGCCGTCGATTCCGCGCAATCATTCGAGGCCAAGAGCGTGAGCACTAAAGAACTGGGCAGCACGAGTCGGGCCGACGAACGCGATACATGCGATGCGCGCGATGCTTCCGGCGATAGCGGGCTTCCCTTTGGCCGCATCGTTTCTTCGATTGCGAGCCTGCTGCTCGGGTTCGCGCTGCTCGTCATGGGCAACGGGCTGCTCGGCACGCTCGTGGCGTTGCGCATGGTTCAGGCGCATTTCCCTTCCTCGACGATCGGATTCGTTCAGGCCGCCTACTACACCGGCTTCATGCTGGGCGCATGGCGCGGCTCGGCGCTGATCGCGCGCGTCGGGCATCATCGCGCGTTCGCCGCATTCGCCGCGCTCGCGGCATGCAGCGCGCTCGGTTACGCGCTCGGCACGGCGCCGCCCGTCTGGATGACGCTGCGCTTCATGACGGGGCTCTCGCTCGTCGGCATCTTCGCCGTGATGGAAAGCTGGCTCAACGGCGTCGCGCCCAACGCGATCCGTGGACGCGTGTTCTCGGTCTATCTGATCACGACGTATCTGTGCGTGGGCGCGGGGCAGTTTCTCATCGGCCTCGCGAATCCGAACGGCTTCGAGCTGTTCAGTCTCGTCGCGTGTCTCTTTGCGCTGTCGCTTGTGCCCGCGAGTCTCGCACGCGTCTCCGTCGCCGATATCGACGAACGGCCCGCGCCCGCCGGCCCGCTCGAATCCCCGCCGAAATCGAAGTTCCAGGCGCTGCCGACGCTCTGGCGGAACGCACCGCTCGCGCTCTGGGGATGCTTCGCGGCCGGTCTCCTCAACAGCGCGTTCTACGCGCTCTATCCGGTGTACATGCGCGGCGCGGGCTATTCCGTCGAAGAGATATCGAGCTTCATGGGCGTGGCGCTGATCGTCGCGCTGTTGCCGCAATGGCCGCTTGCACATCTTTCGGACCGGATCGATCGCAAGCGCATCATCCTCGCGATCGCTTCCATGCTCACGCTCGCGAGCACGACGCTCTTCGTGTTTCATGGCGCGGCGCTCGTCCAGCCCCTCGCCTATCTCCACGTCAGCCTGATCTTCACCGTGTACGGCGTAGCCGTCGCGCATGCGAACGACAGGATCTCGTCGCGACAGCGCGTGGCGGTGAGTGCGGGCTTGCTCCTGACCTTCGCGCTCGGTGGAAGCATCGGGCCGATCGCTGCATCGTTCGTGATGGGCCGCGTGGGCCCTTCGGGCATCTATCTCTTCACGATGATCGTCACCGCCGCGCTCGCGACGCTTGCCTTTCGCAGCGTCCGCGCCCGTCGCGGCGCAGCCTCGCGGTGACAAACGCGGACAACCTGCGCATTCTCCTACATCGCTGATTCAAAAACAAAATTTCGAGTCACTCCGGCGTCATGCCGCTTTTGTGACAAACAATGTCGGCTCGATGTCAGCCATATGACCCCGCTCCGCTCTATCGTGTAGGCCACGGCAGCACCCAAACATAAACATGGCTCTCAAGAGCTCAGGAGACATAGTGGAAACCCTTGCCTTCATCTGGGACAACCTGGCGAGCATCGCCAGGATGACCGGCGAGCACGTCGAGATCGTCGGAGTGGGTGTCGGACTCGCGATCACGGTCAACGAACGGCTCGCGAAGATCGTGCTGTATGTCGCCGCGATCATCATGACCATTCCCTCGGTCGCGCTCTTCCTCTACTCGCAGTTGCCGATCGTGCGCAACACCTACACCGCGATCACCAACATCGACCCGGCGTTGCGTGAGGCCGCGCGCGGCATGGGCATGACGACCGGCGCGCGCCTGCGCAAGGTCGAGCTTCCGATCGCGCTGCCGATCATCATGGCCGGCGTGCGCATGGCGGTGGTGATCAACGTGGGCATCGCGGCGATCGCGGCGTATATCGGCGCGGGCGGGCTCGGCAAGCTCATCAGCCGCGGCATCTCGCAATCGGACCCGCGCCAGTTGATCGCGGACGCGATCCTCGTGAGCGTGCTCGCCATCGCGGCGGATATCGGTCTTTCCTGGGTTCAGCGGCTTCCTCACGCCCAAGGGCCTTCGCGCTCCTTCCCGCGCGGCCGATCTCGCGCTGCGCCTCGGCGCCATGACAGGCTTTCGCAAACAAACCGGACACGCGCAATAAATCATGATCAAGCTCTCCAACCAAGCGCCGCTGCACGATTCACTGGGGAGCGCTCAAGGAGCTCGCCGACGAATTTCCCTCGCTCGACGTGAGCCGCGATCTCTACTGCATCGAGGGCGACCGCCTGACATGCAGCGGCGGGACTGCCGCTATCGACATGATGCTCGAGCTGATCGCGCGCCAGCACGGGCATCCGCTTGCGGCGGAAGTCGCGGACCAGTTCATCCACACGCGCATGCGCACCGCGCAGGAGAGCCAGAAGATGGCGATTCAGTGGCGCTACGGCGTGGAGGACAGGCGCATCGTGCATGCGGTCACGCTGATGGAACAGAACATCGAGCGCCCCATTCCGATGAAGACGATCGCCTCGCTCGCGGGCATCTCGCCGCGCACGTTCGAGCGCATGTGGATCAGGCACTTCAACGTGCGGCCGTCGCAGTTCTATCTGGAATTGCGGCTCAAGGCGGCGCAGAAGCTGATACGCGAATCGTCGCTTTCACTGCTCGACGTCGCGATGCATTGCGGTTTTGCGAGCGCGTCGCATCTCGGGCGCTGCTACAAGCAGTTCTTTTCGAGGACGCCCGGACAGGAGCGCGCCGCGAGCGAAGTGCGCTGAAGCCGCTTCCCGTCTTCGCCCGCCTCTATCCCGCATCGCCCGCGCTGATCGCGGACTGCATGCTCTTCAATAGCTTCGTCAGATAGCGAAGCAGACCGGCCGTATCCCCGAATTCGACGAAACCGGGCTTGACGCCGTCGCTGAACAGCAGCGTGCCGTCGAGTGTGTGATCGACGATCAGGCCGCCATACGCGGCGTGCGGCATGTATTCGTCGGCGGCGATGCTGAAGGTGTTGCCGTTCACGGCGGCATCGCGCAGACGCATCAGGAACTGCACCTCAGGCGCGCGCGAAACCGACAGGCGATGAATATCAAAGTATTCGGCGACCGCGAGAATCGCATTCGTGCAAGGAACGATCATCGCGAAGGCGATACGCTTCTCGACTGTGTCGAACGACGGCCACGCCAGCGCATCTTCCGGCGCAGGGCTCCTGGTCGGCGTGCCGTCTTCGCTGTGCGCGTGCGCTTCCGGATGCGAGCGCTTGCGGGCCAGCAGCGGCTGCGCCTTCGCGAGGTCGGGCGCGGGCGCGCCGCGCTCGATCCAGTCGGACAGGAGGCTGGCGTGAGCGCAGAGCATCGTCAGTTGCGCTTCGATGAAGGCAACGCCGAGTCTGCATGCGTCTGGAGTTTTGCTGGCGGGCATGCTGCCTCCTCTCTGCAGATCGCTCGAATGGAGCGGATTCCGCTCATGTTGCAATAAGCGCGCCTGTTCGAAGGTCGTTGGTGGGTATGACCGTTAGTTGCGCGCGGAACACAAAAAACAAGCGATCTTCGTGCTGGAAAGCGGCTTCAACAGCGACAACGGCACGCTCGGCCAGGGCGGCGCGGAATTCGGCCGTCAGGCGTACGTCGGTCTCTCGAAGAACGAATTTGCTCGCTCACGTTCGGCCGTCAGCGCTCGTTCTCGACCGACTATCTCGGCGGCAACTACGCGTATCACATCAACGATCTCGATTACCTGACCTCGAGCCGCATCAACAATTCGGTCAAGTTCAGCAGCGCGAATTTCTACGGCGTGACCTTCGGCGCGATGTACGGCTTCTCGAACCCGACCAGCTTCGCGGGCTCGCCCACGACGACGGTTGGCGGCACGACGACGCAAGGCTCATCGAGCGCCTACAGCTTCGGCTTGAACTAGGCGCAAGGTCCGTTCGGTATCGGCTCGGCGTCGTCGTTCATCGGCAATGCGGGTGCGAACACGCGGTTCGTGACCCGCGTCGGTCTGCGTCACAAGTTCTGATCGAAGGCTGATCGCGCCCGCGTTGCAGCTCCTGGCCGAAGCGGTGTCACAGGAGCCGCTAGCGCGGGCGGTTCGACGCGGCGCGCTCATAGCGCGCGAGAAACATATCGGCGGCCGCTTCCGCCACTTTCTTCTGCTCGTTCTTCGTCAACGGCGGCTGGCCCATCGTCACTTGCGGCCAGAAGGCGAAACCCTTCACGATCCCATGAAGCTGCTGCCCGGCGAAGACCGGGTCGGCGACCGAGAGACGGCCATCCGCCGCAGCTTTCCTGATCCACACCGTCAGATCTTCTTCGCGCTGACCGATGCGCGCCACCATGTCCCGCGCGCGCTCGGGCGAATGGATGCCGGCCGCGATCGCGACGCGCGCCAGCGACAGAAAAGCCTCGTCGTTCATGAGACGCAGCTTGCGTGAGAGCAAGGCCAGCAACTGCGCGCGCAGCGGCTCGTCCGCGCTGTACGCGGGCGCATCGCCCGTTTCGCTCGCATCCCAGAGCTGATGCAGGATCGCCGCGAACAGCGCCTCCTTGCTCGGAAAATGGTTGTAGACCGTGCGCTTCGAGACGCCCGCGCTCGCGGCAATGCGGTCCATGCTGGTCGCGTCATAGCCCGCGGCGATGAACTCCTCCACGGCCGCATTCACGATGGCGGCGCGCTTGCGGTCAGTCAGGCGCTGAGGAATATCGTTCGAATCCATCTCCATATTTTACACCGAGCGGTTTACTTTTTTCTCAAAATTAAACTACACTGTACAGTCTACTTCTCGCTTCGGGTTCACGACACATGACTTCGTTTGCCGATCGCATCAGCCGTGCCCTGGGTCTCGCCGCCGCGGAACGCGGCCGTAAGTTGTCGAGCGCGTCGCCGCAGCATGACGGCGAACGCTTTCGCAACGTGAAGCCGCGTCCGGTCGAAGGCTTCGGCAAGACCTTGCGCATCGCGTGGAACGTGCTTTTCAAAAAGCCGGTCGGAACGGCGCCGGCGCAGGCGCCCGTCGTCGATACGCTCACGCGTGCGCAACTCGACGCCGCGCCCGATCGCAGCCTCTATCGCCTCGGTCATTCGACGCTGCTTTTCAAGCTGCGCGGCGAATTCTGGCTGACCGACCCCGTCTTCGGCGAGCGTGCTTCGCCATTCAAGCGGCTCGGGCCGAAGCGCTTTCATGCGCCGCCCATCGCGCTCGAAGCCCTGCCGCCCTTGCGCGGCGTGGTCCTCTCTCACGATCATTACGATCATCTCGACCGCGACACCGTGCTCGCGCTCGCGGCGACGACGCAAGTCTTCCTCACGCCGCTCGGCGTCGGCGACCGGCTGATCGAATGGGGCATCGATGCCGCGAAGGTGCGCCGGCTCGACTGGTGGCAGAGCGTGGAGATCGACGGTCTTTCGTTCACCGCGACGCCCGCGCAGCACTTTTCCGGCCGCAGCCTCTTCGACGGCAACAGCACGCTGTGGGCGTCGTGGGCCATCGTCGACGACGACTTGCGCGTTTTCTTCAGCGGCGACACCGGTTACTTCGACGGCTTCAGGACGATCGGCGAGCGCCTCGGCCCGTTCGACGTCACCTTCATCGAAACCGGCGCATACGATGCGCAATGGCCCTACGTCCACATGCAGCCCGAGGAAACCGTGCAGGCTCACGTCGATGTGCGGGGACGCTGGCTCGTGCCGATTCACAACGGCACGTTCGATCTCGCGATGCACCCGTGGCAGGAACCGTTCGAGCGCGTGACCGGACTCGCGCTTGCACGCGGCGTCACGCTGGCGACCCCGCGCATGGGCGAACGGCTCGATCTGTCGGCGCCGCATCGCGGCGAGCGCTGGTGGCGCGAAGTCGCCGAGGCGCCGAAGCCGTCTTCGTGGCGCTTCTGCGCATCGCGCGCCGAAGGGCTCGAGTAACGCGCTCCGTTGTACGGAACGGCTGGCTCCGTTCGATTGACACCAGGTTTTCGCGCGCCATAGGCTGCGGCATCAATCGAACGAACCGAACGGAGACAGCCATGACCACGCTCGTCGCGCAACTCGCGCGCTTCGCCACCCAGACGCGCTTCGAGGACATTCCCGCCAACGTCGTTCAGGAAGCCAAGCGCCTCGTGCTCGATTCGCTCGGCTGCGCGCTGGCAGGCGCGGACAATCCCAAGGGCCATATCGGCATCGAGTACGGGCGGCTGATGGGCGGCCAGGGCAATGCGACGATCATCGGCACGACCGATCGCGTGTCGATCTTCGGCGCAGCCTTCGCGAACGGCGAGCTCATCAACGCGCTCGACATGGACGCGGTGCTCCCGCCCGGCCACGTCACGCCTTATGTGCTGCCCGGCGCGCTCGCGCTGGGTGAAACGCTCGGCGCGTCGGGCAAGGACATGATCCGCTCGATCGCCGTTGCGCACGAAATGTCGTGGCGTCTCGGCAAGGCGATGGACTATCTGCGCGACACGCAGGACGGCAAGGTCTCGCCGCCGCCCGTGTTCGGCTACAGCAGCACGATTTTCGGCGCGACTGCCGCGATCGGCATGCTGCAGCGTCAATCCGCCGATGTGCTCGCGCATTCTCTCGGCGTCGCGGGCAGCATCGCGCCGGTGCATTCGCAGATTCCGTTCTTTCGGCACGCGCCCAGCACCACGATCAAGTACCTGATGGCCGGCGTGCTCGTGCAATCCGCAATGACCGCCGCGCACATGGGCCAGCTGGGCCATCGCGGCGATCTTCACCTTCTCGACGACGCCGAGCACGGTTTTCCCCGCTTCATCGGCACGCGCCGCTGGGAGCCGGACAACATCACACGGGAGCTGGGCACGCGCTGGGGCTTCGTCGGCGAGCAGGCGTACAAGCCTTATCCGCATTGCCGCATTCTTCATGCGCCGCTGGATTGCGTGCGCGAGATCGTCGAGAAGCACGACTTGCGGCCCGATGAAATCGACAACATCAACGTGCTCGTCGAAGGCTTCGTCGAGCAGCCGGTGTGGCTCAACAAGGACATCCGTCACGTGCACGATGCGCAGTTCAGCATCGCGCACGGCATCGCAATGGGCGCACACCATCTGACGCCGGGGCGCGACTGGCAAGACCCGCAGAACGTGTTCAGCCCGTCCGTGCTCGCGTTGATGGAGAAGGTCACGCACGAGGTGCATCCCGACTATGTGAAGGCGCTCACCGCGCACGGCAGCGCGCGTCCGACCAAGGTCGAGATTCGCGCGCGCGGAAAGACCTTCGCCGCCGAGCGGCTCTATCCGAAGGGCAGTCCGTCGCCGGATCCTGCAAGCCTCATGACGACCGAGGAGCTCGTGCAGAAGTTCTGCCACAACGCCGAACGCGTGCTCAGTCCGCGCGCAATCGATGGCGTCGTCAACGCCGTGCTCGATCTCGACCAGACACGCAACTTCGCGGAGGTCATGATTCGAGTCGCGCGCGATCGCCGCTAGGCGGATTTGTCGAAGAGCTTCAGCACGCCGTCGAGGCCGGTCAGTTCCCAGTCCGGCCTTTGCCCCATTTCCTCGAACGTGTTGCCGCTGCGATTGATCCACGCCGTCGGAAAGCCGAAGTAGCGCGCGCCCGTCGCGTCCCACGCATTCGACGAGATGAAGAGAATCGCCGCACGGGAAAGGCCGAATGCCGCTTCCGCGAGTTCGTATGCACGATCGTGCGGCTTGTAGATACGCACCGGATCGACGCTCAGCAGATGATCGAAACGATCGCGCAATCCCGCATTGCCGACCACCGAACCGATCGAATGCGGCGATCCGTTCGACAACACCGCGAGCTTCAGGCCGCGTTCCCCCAGCCGCAAAAGCGTATCCGGCACTTCCGGAAACGGCCGCAGCTTCAGATACGCATCGCACAGCGCGGCTCTTGTCTCATCGTTCAGGTCGAGCTTCAAATGGCGGCACGTATAACGCAATGCATCTTCCGTCGCCTGCTCGAACGTCACATAGCGGTTCATGAGACTGCGCAGCCAGGTGTATTCGAGCTGCTTCTGCCGCCAGATCGCGCTGATCTCGCGCCCTCGTCCCGGAAAACGCTGCTCGCATTGATCGACGACCGAGTGCACGTCGAACAACGTGCCGTAGAGGTCGAATGCAATCGCCTCGATGTGATTCATGCTGCCTCCTTCTCGTGAACAACGCAAACGAATCGGGACGGCTCAGCCGCCCTTTCCTTCCTTCAGCCGCGCGCGATGCGCGGCAACCTTCGCGCGATTGCCGCATATCGCCATGCTGCACCAGCGGCGCGCATGTCCGCGCGTGTAATCGGCGAAGAGCAACGTGCACTTCGGGCCCTCGCACGCCTTGACGTAAGTGAAATCCTCTTCGCAGACGAGCTTCGCCAGCGCCTCGACGATCGGCATCAGCAGCGATTCGGCCGTCGGGTAGCGGCGCTGCATCGCGAAGGCGAGCCCGCTCGCCGAGCTCGCGTCCGCGACGAGCAAGCCGTGTTGTTCATCGCGCTGTAGCACGCTGTTCAGCGGCTCGAGCTCGCTCAAATCCCCGGCCGTCAGCGCACGCCCTTTTTTCTTCTGCACGAACGCCCTGAACCATTCGCGCAGGCCGCGCGCCTTCGCCGCGACCTTGTCCAGCTCGGCGGGCGGCCCGGACCTGAGCAAGCGCGTCGCGCAAGCGAAGGAGATCGACGCCGTGCTCGATCTCGTCGGCAACAGCACGACCCTCGATTCGCTCGCCATGCTGCGTCGCGGCGGGCGCGCATGTCTCGCGGGCTGGCTCGGCGGGCTCGCGCCGAGCCCGGACTTCAATCCGCTGCTGCAAATGTCGAGCGGCGTGTATCTGACCTTCTTCGGCAGCTTCGTGTTCGGCACGCCGGGCTTTCCGCTGTCGGACGTGCCGCTGCAAGCCATCGCGGCAGATGTCGCGGCGGGCCGGCTCGACGCGAAGCCTTCACGCGTGCTTTCCTTCGACGAGATTCACGAAGCGCACCGCGTGATGGAAGCCAACGAAGCGAACGGCAAGATGGTCGTCGTTCATTGAAACGGGAGAGATGACACGTCCACGAAAGCAGCCATCGTCACGGGCGCGAGTCAGGGCATCGGGCGTTCGACCGCGATCCGTCTCAACAGCGTACTGCCGCGCCCGGTGATGACCGGCCGCCAACGCTCGTATGCGGCGAGGTCAAATCCGTGTGATCAGATCCTGCGGCGCGCGCGTCGCGCGTTCGGGTTCACGCCGATCATTGCGAGCACCGGGCGCGCCGCGCCTTCGAGCAGCGCGCGCTGCGGATTGACGCGCGCGAGCACGCGCAAACCCATCAGCGAAGCGAGCAGCGTCTTCGCCATATCGGCGGTGTCGAGGTCCGACGAAATCGTCCCGTCCTTCTGCCCAGCGCTCACGCAACGCTGGAAGAAGCCTTCGATATCTTTCAGCACCCCATTCAATGCGCGATGAAACTGCTTGTCGTGCGGCGCGAGTTCCATGGCGGAGTTCACGATGAGACAGCCCTTGCGATGCGGGTCGCCTACCGAAAGCTGGATGATTTCGTCGAAGAAGGCCCCGATCGCATCGCGCGGCGGCATGTGATGCTCGAAGCGCCGCACGCGGTCCCGAAAGCCACGTTCCACGTAACGTTCGAGCGCACGCTCGTAGAGCGTGCGCTTGTCGCCGAACGCGTTGTAGAGGCTCGCGGACGTGAGACCCATCGTCGTCGCGAGATCGCGCACGGAAGTTGCCTCGTAGCCGTGCGACCAGAATTGCGCCATGGCCGCATCGAGCGCGGCTTCCTCGTCGAACTCACGCGGACGCGGCATGCCCGGACTCCCTCTTCACGCCGTCTTCGGGTAGTTGGATGGAAAGAGCGCCCGTTTCGTCTCTTCGTCATTGACTGTCTTGAACGCATGCTTCCTGCTGACCGCCCGCGCCCGTTCGACAGCCGGCCGCGCATCGATTTGCGCGAACCAGCGCTTCAGTTCCGGGTAGGGACCAAGCGGATCGTCGCTGTTCTTGAACACGCGCGATGCGCGATCGAGCCAGCCCCACGCGGACATGTCCGCGATCGTGTAGCCGTCGCCAACGATGAATTCGCGGCCCTTCAGCCTGTCGTCGAGCACCTGATAGTGGCGGTCCGCCTCGCGCCGATAGCGGTTCACGGCATAGTCGAGCCCTTGCGGCGCCGCGTACTGGAAGTGCACCGCCTGCCCCGAGAACGGCCCGAGGCCGCTCGCGATGAACATCAGCCACGAAAGCAGTTGCGGGCGGTCTTCGGGCGCGCCCGCGAACTGCCCCGTCTTCTCGGCAAGGTAGAGCAGGATCGCGGTGGAATCGAACACGACCGCCGGCTTGCCGCCGGGCCCTTGCGTATCGACGATGGCGGGCACCTTTCCGTTCGGGTTGATCGCGCGGAACGCGGGCAAATGCTGCTCGCCCTTGCTGGTATCCACGGGTTTCAGCTCGTAAGGCAGACCCGATTCCTCGAGAAACAGCGCGATCTTCGCGGGGTTGGGCGTCGGATGGAAGTAGAACTCGATCATGCGGGTCGTCTCCGTATCATGGCGTTGCCGCGTCATTTTAGATCGATCGATCCATAATGCGCAATCACGGATACGGAGTGCGAGCGCTGCCTATTGCGCCGCCCCGGGCAGCTTCGCCGACGGAAACTCGGGCGCGCGCTTCGCCCGCATCGCTCCTATGCCTTCGCGCGCATCCGGGCCCAGAAAGCCGAGCATTTCCAGCACGAGCGAGTTGTCGAAGATCGGGCCGGCCATGCGCATCCAGTTGCTGAGCGACTTCTTGGTGCCGCTGATCGCGGTCTGGCTGCCGCGCGCCAGTTGCGCGGCCACTTCGAGCACGCGTCCGAGCACGCGGGCTCGCGGCGCGCACAGGCTCACGAGCCCGATGCGCTCGGCCTCGCGCCCGCCGATGAAATCGGCCGTCATCAGGTAATACTTCGCCTTCGCGACGCCGCACAGCAACGGCCATACGATCGCAGCATGATCGCCCGCGCCCACGGCGGTGCCGTTGATCGCCGAAATGCAGTTGGTCCGGGTTGCGGTGCGAGTACGATGCTCGCGACGCACCGGCATATCGTCAACGACACGCCGACGAGCGTTCCGTACTCTGAACCCTTGCAAACGCGCGGCGTTGACCGTAACGTCGGCGCGAGCCACGATTCATTCCGAGCCATCGATCATGCGTATCGCGCCCCTTCCTCCCCTGCAATGTCTCGTCGCCTTCGAAGCGGCCGTCCGGCACGCCAGCTTCACGAAGGCCGCCGCCGAGCTTCATCTCACGCAAAGCGCGATCAGCCGGCAGATCCAGCAGCTCGAGGAGTTTCTCGGCCGCTCGCTTTTCGTGCGCGAGCATCGATCGCTGCGGCTCACGATCGCGGGCGAACGGTATGCAAGCCAGGTGCAGTCGATCCTTTCGCATTGCGCCGAAGCAACGCACGACGTGATGAAGCATCACGGCGACATGGCGCTCACGCTCGCGTGCTCGTCGGGCGTCGCGGTGCTGTGGCTCACCCCGCTTCTGCCGGGCTTTCGCGCCGCCCATCCGAACGTGACGCTGCGACTCATCGTGCGCGACGGCCTCGCGTCGATGACACCCGCGGAGTTCGACGTAGGCGTCTATTACGTGCGCCAGCAGATCGCCGCGAACCTGAGCGCGCGCCGTCTCTACGACGAGGAGGTTTTTCCCGTCTGCTCGCCCGCGTATCTCGCGGGCCGCACGCTCGCTCTCGCCGATCTCGCGCGCGAAACCCTGCTCGTGATGGAAGACGGCCAGCGCCAGTGGATGTCGTGGTCCGAACTTTTTCGCCAGCACGGCATCGAGATGCCCAAGTCGGCGCGCACGATCACCATCAATCACTATCCGCAACTCGTGCAGATGGCGATACTCGGCCAGGGCATCGCGCTCGGCTGGAAGCATATGATCGATCCGTGCATCGAGCAAGGACTGCTCATGCGCGTGACACATGAATCGGCGAGCCACGGCGGCGGCTACTACGTGATCTGGCCGAACGACCGCGCCCAAAACCAGGCGGCGCGTCTTTTCACGCGCTGGATTTTTGAAAAAGCAGGCGAGCAGCAGAATTCCGAATGAGCGTTTCGCATGCGCCCAGCGCATGCGTGCATGCGAATCTTTCGTTTCAGAAAAAAATCTTCCCGTACTTAGCATGTGGTCATGCAACCGGAGACTCATTTCTGAAGGAGGATCGCCCGATGCAAGGAACCCTGTCATCACGCGCCACGTCGTCCGCGCCCTCGTCCGAGACGCAGCGGCGCCGCGCCATCGTCGCCACGGTGCTCGGCAACGGGCTCGAATGGTTCGACTTTACCGTCTTCAGCTTCTTCGCGGTCACCATCGCCAAGCTGTTCTTCCCGACCGGGAACGAGCTGAGCTCGGTGCTGCTCACCGTCGCGACCTTCGGCGTGGGCTTCTTCATGCGACCCGTGGGCGGCATCGTGCTCGGCATCTATGCGGACAAGGTCGGACGCAAGGCGGCGCTCTCCCTCACGATCCTGTTGATGGCGTTCGGCACGGCGCTCATCGGTCTTGCGCCGACTTACGATCAGGCGGGCATCTTCGCGCCGCTCATCATCGTCGTCGCACGGCTCTTGCAGGGCTTTTCCGCGGGCGGCGAGATGGGCGGCGCGACGGCCTTCCTCACCGAATACGCTCCGCCAGAAAAACGTGCGTTCTATTCCAGCTGGATTCAGTCGAGCATCGGCTTCGCGGTGCTGCTCGGTGCGGCGACCGGCGCCTTCGTGACATCCTCGCTCGACGTCAGCGCGCTCAACAGCTGGGGCTGGCGCCTGCCGTTCCTGCTCGGCATCATCGTGGGCCCGGTCGGCTACTTCATCCGCAGCCATATCGACGAGACGCCCGCATTCGCCGCCGTGAGCGACGAAGCAAAGCCGAAGTCGCCGCTCGCCGAAGTGTTGTCGAGCTTCCCGCGCGAAACCTTCGCAAGCTTCTCGATGGTGATTCTCTGGACGGTCTGCACGTATGTGCTGCTCTTCTACATGCCGACGTATTCCGTGCGCACGCTCCATCTGCCGCAATCGACCGGTCTCACCGCCGGCATGATCGGCGGCGTCATGATCATGTGCTTCTCGCCCGTGATCGGCGCACTCGCCGACAGGCACGGCCGCCGCCCGTTCCTCTCCGGCGCGGCGATTGCGATCCTCGTGCTCACCTGGCCGATGTTCGCGTGGATCAACGCCGCGCCCGGCCTCGCCTCGCTGCTCGTGTTCCAGGCGGTGTTCGGTGTGCTGATCGCGGCCTACACCGGCCCGATTCTCGCCGCCTTCGCCGAACTCTTTCCGACCAAGGTGCTTTCCACCGGCCTTTCCGTCGCCTACAACTTCGCGGTCACGATCTTCGGCGGCTTCGCGCCGTTCCTCATCACCTGGCTCATCGCCCGGACCGGCAGCAACATGGCGCCCGCGATCTACGTGATGATCGCCGCGGCGATCAGCTTCGCGGGCACGCGCTTCATCAAGGACGTGAAGCAGCGCGTCTGAGTCATCCAAAGGTAATTGCAATGACAACCATCGTTATCCAGGGCGGCAACGTGCTCGATCTCGAGCGCGGCGAGCTGCTTGAGCATCATCACGTCGTGATCGAGGGCGAGCGCATCGTCGAAGTGACGGACCGGATCGTCGATCTGCCCAATGCACGCGTGATCGATGCGAAGGACAAAACCGTGATGCCGGGCTTCATCGACTGTCACGTGCACGTGCTCGCCTCCAACGCGAACCTCGGCGCAAACGCCGCGCAGCCGAACATTCTCGCCGCCATCCGCGCGCTGCCGATTCTCGAAGCCATGCTCTCGCGCGGCTTCACGAGCGTACGCGACGCGGGCGGCGCGGACTGGGCGCTGATGCAGGCGGTCGAAACCGGCCTCGTGCCGGGACCGCGCATCTTCCCTTCGGGCAAGGCGCTGTCGCAGACGGGCGGTCACGGCGACTTCCGTCCGCGCAACGACGTCCTCGAGCCATGCTCGTGCTGCTTTCGCGCCGGTGCGATCGCACGCGTGGTCGACGGCGTCGATGCCGTGCGGCTCGCCGTGCGCGAGGAAATCCAGAAGGGCGCGACGCAGATCAAGATCATGGCTTCGGGCGGCGTCGCCTCGCCGACGGACCCCATCAACAACACGCAATACTCGGAAGACGAGATTCGCGCGATCGTGGCGGAAGCCGAAGCGGCCAATACCTACGTGATGGCGCACGCCTACACGGGCCGCGCGATCGCGCGCGCGGTGCGCTGCGGCGTGCGCACGATCGAGCACGGCAATCTCGTCGACGAAGCGGCGGCGAACGTCATGCGCGAGCACGGCGCGTTCGTGGTGCCGACGCTCGTGACCTACGATGCCCTCGCGAAGCACGGCGCGCAGTACGGCATGCCGCCCGAATCGGTGGCCAAGGTCGCATCGGTGCAACGGGCCGGACGCGAGTCGCTCGAAATCTACGCGCGCGCCGGCGTGCCGATGGGCTTCGGCTCGGACCTGCTCGGCGAAATGCACGAGTTCCAGTCAGGCGAATTCCGCATTCGCGCGGAAGTGCTCGGCAATCTCGAAGCGCTGCGTTCCGCGACGACGGTCGCCGCCGAGATCGTCGGGCTGAAGGGGAAGCTCGGCGCGATCGTCGCGGGCGCGACCGCGGACGTACTCGTCGTCGACGGCAATCCGCTGAAGGACATCGATGCGGTGTCGGGCAACGGCGAGCGCATCCAGGTCGTGCTGCAGGCGGGCAAGGTGGTGAAAGAGCACTGAGCCGCCTGCAGCGGCGTCACGATGATGACGGCGCGGGCTCGTCCGCCCGCGCCCGTAGTTGCGCGACGAGCGTTGCAGGCAACTCGATGCCATCGCGCTCCGAGCGCGCGGCCACATCATCCCGCCGATACCCCGGCAAGCGCACGCCTTCATCGACGAGCATCAGCTCGACGAGCGTCTCGATGCGTTCGAGATAGGCGCCGTGTCCGGCGAGCGCGCCCGGATCGATGATCCAGAACAGATGGCCGACGCGCGAACGCTTGCCTTCGGCCGTCAGGAACGACCCCGCTTCCGCGCCGAATTGCGCACCGGCCAGCGCCGCCGCGAGCAGCTCGACCATGAGCGCCAGCATCGCGCCCTTGGCGCCGCCGAAGGGCAGCATCATGCCGTTGAGCGCGGCGTGGGCGTCGGTGGTCGGCTCGCCGTCCGCGGTCGTCGCCCAACCCTCAGGAATCGGCTTGCCGTCGCGCGCGGCGACCATGATCTTGCCGCGCGCCACCTGCGAGAGCGACAGGTCGATCATCAGCGGCTTGCCGTTCGCCCGCGGAAACACGGCGGCGATCGGGTTCGTGCCGAACAGGGGGCGCGAGCCGCCCCATGCGGGCATGGAGCCGGGCGCGTTGCTGAACGCGAGCCCGACCAGGCCCGCTTCGCCCACTGCTTCGAGATGGTACGCGCCCGCGCCGAAGTGATGACTGCGCGTGACGCTCGCCGCCGCCGTCCCGAACGTGCGCGCACGTTCGATGCCCGTCGCGATCGCAAGCTCGCACGCGGCGAATGCGAGGCCATCGGCGGCATCGACGAGAAACGCCGCGCCCTTGTCGCGCACGATGTGCGGCACCGCGGCCGGATCGACACGGCCGTTGCGCAGTTGCGCGAGATACATCGGCAGACGCGCGACGCCGTGCGATGCGAGACCGCGCATATCGGCATAGACGAGCGCCCTGGCCGCCGCCCCGGCGGTCGCTTCGGTCGAACCTGCCGCGAGCAACGCAGCGCGTGCAAGCTGATGAAGCGCTTCGGGCGTCAGCGTCTCTTGATCCAGACTGCTCATTTGTGCATGTCCTGCATGGCTTGATGCGGCGCGGGCTCGATCATCAGGCGCACCTCTTCCTCCCGTGCGCCGCGTGGATCGGCGAGCACCGCGCGCGCCGTCTCCACGTCGAACACACCTTCCCAGCGCGCGACGACGAGCGTCGCGACTGCATTGCCGATCATGTTGACGATCGCGCGGATCTCGTTGAGCACGCGGTCGATGCCGATGATGAGCGTGATGCCCGCAACCGGAATGATGTCGTGAGACGACAGTGTAGCCGTTAGCGCGACGAGCGCCGCACCCGCGACGCCCGCACCGCCCTTCGACGTGACGAGCAGGATCGCCAGAAGCCCGATTTGCTGCATCAGCGTGAGATGCGTATTCGTCGCCTGCGCGATGAAGAGCGAGGTCATCGTGAGATAGATCGCGGCGCCGTCCAGGTTGAACGAATAGCCCGTCGGCAGCACCAGACCCACGACCGACTTCGGACAGCCCAAACGTTCGAGCTTTTCCATCAGACGCGGCAGGACGGACTCGGTCGTCGAGGTGCCGAGCACGATCAGCAGCTCCTCACGCAGATACTTGAGCAGCGGCCAGAGCCCGACGCCCGCCCATCGGCATGCGGTGCCAAGCACGATCGCGACGAAGAGAATGCTCGTCACGTAGAAGCACAGGATCAGCAAGCCCAGCTGCTGCAATGCGCCGATGCCGTACTTGCCGACCGTGAACGCGATCGCGCCGAATGCGCCCAGCGGCGCCAGGCGCATGATCATCTCGACGATGCGCATCAGCGCGTCGCCGAACTGCTCGATGCCTTGCGAAAGGAACTTGCTGCGCTCGGACATGAGCGACAACGCGACGCCGAAGAGCACCGAGAAGAGCAGCACCTGCAACAGATCGCCGCGCGCGAATGCGCCCACCACCGAGTTCGGCACGATCTCTTCGAGGAAGCTCTTTTTCCCGGCCGAATGCGCCTCGGTGACGAAATGCGAGACCGCGCCCGGATCGAGCGTCTTCGGGTCGATGTCGAGACCCGCGCCCGGATGCACGAGGTTCGCGACGACGAGGCCGATCACGAGCGCGATCGTCGTCACCACTTCGAAGTAGAGAATCGTCTTGAAGCCGACGCGGCCGACCTGCTTCAGACTCTCCATCCGCGCGATGCCGATGGACACCGTGCAGAAGATCAGGAGCGTGATGAGCATCTTGATCAGGCGGATGAAGGTATCGCCGAGCGGCTTGAACTGCACGCCGAGTTTCGGGGCGAAATAGCCGACGAGAATGCCGGCTGCCAGGCCGATCAGGACCTGGACGTAGAGATGCTTGAGCACGCGCAAGATGGTGTCTCCTCCACTCGCTGCTGCCAGATGACAAACGGGCGCGCGGGCCCGGCTCGTCTGCCGCTTCTTCGGCGGCTTGCGAGCCGGCGCGCGCACCGGACGGGGACTTCTGTCTGCCTCTTGCTTCTACGATCCTGCTTGCTTTACCGCGGCCGAGGCGTCACGCGCTTTCGAACAGGCGCGTCATCACGAACTCGCGATGGCCCAGCACTTCCGCCGCGGTCCAGCGGCCGTTCGCGGTGGCGAGCATGCATTCGAGCAGCTTGTCGCCGGTTTCGTCGAGGTTCTGCTCTCGTTGCAACAGACCCGATACGTCGACGTCGATGTGCTCGCCCATCGTGCGCACCGTGCGCGGATTCGCGCAGATCTTGATGACCGGCACGATCGCGTTGCCGATCACGTTGCCTTGTCCCGTGGGGAAGAAGTGCACCGCGAAGCCCGAGGCCGCGCACAGCGTGACCATTTCCGCCGCGGCAGATGACGAATCCATGAACCACAGGCCCGAATGCGTCGGCGTTTCGGCCTTGTCGAGCACGCCGTCGACCATGCACTTCTTGCCGATCTTCTGGATGTTGCCCAACGCCTTCTCCTCGATGGTCGTGAGGCCGCCCGCGATATTGCCCTTGGTCGGCTGCGACTCGGAGAGGTCGTCGGTCTTCCAGCGGTTGATCATGTCCTGATAGCGGTCGAACATGAACTGGAAGCGCTCGCGCACGCCGTCGTTCGCGCAGCGGGCCGCGACGATCTGCTCGCCGCCCGTGAGTTCCGAGGTCTCGCCGAACACGAGCGTGTTGCCGAGACCATAGAGCTTGTCGAACGCATTGCCGACCGTGGGGTTCGCGCCGCAGCCGGAGGTCGTGTCCGATTCACCGCATTTGGTGGAAACCCACAGTTCGCTGATCGGACACTCTTCGCGTTCGAGCGCGGTCGCGTATTGCACCATCTCCTTCGCGGCCTTCGATGCGCGCATGATCGTGTCGTGGTCGCCGTGCAGCTCGATGCCGAATCCCATCACCGGCTTGCCCGACTTCGCAATGCCATCCACCACGCGCTTGGTCCAGCCCTCCTCGATGCCGATCACGACCACCGCCGCGACGTTCGGGTTGCTGCCCGCGCCGATCAGCGTGCGGAAGTGCAGGTCGAGGTCCGCGCCGAATTGCAGGCGGCCATACGGATGCGGCACGGCCATCGTGCCCTTGATCGCGTTCTCGACGGCCAGCGCCGCCGCGTTGGACAGATCGTCCACCGGCAGGATGATGACATGGTTGCGCACGCCGACGCGGCCGTTTTCACGGCGATAGCCGCGGAAGGTGGTGTCCAGTTGAATCACGCTCATGATGTCTCTCTCGATGTGGGGTGGAAGAACGCGGGGCGAATCTGACGATCACCAGCGCTTCGTCTTGATGTTGTGCACGTGCGCGTGTTCGCCCGCCGTGATGGGCGCGACCACCTTGCCGATATCGACGCCGTACTTGAACACCGTGTCGCCCACGTTCATGTCCTTCAGCGCCACCTTGTGACCGATGGGAATGTCCTGCTTCGCGTTGACCGTGACGATCTCGTCCTCGTCCATGATCCATGCATTCAGCTGCGACCCCGCCTTGATGCCCTCCACCACCGCGACGCCGACCGTGTCCTTCGCCTCGTGCAGCACGATGTGAATCGTCTTGCGTTCGCCCGCATTGGACTTGTTCGCCGCACCGCTTGCTCCTGCTGTCGCGTAACTCATGTGCTCCTCCTGGTTAGTGAGATCGTCGGCGAGTTCGTCAGCGCCTCCGTTGGAATGCATACTAGGCCGGCATCTCATCCATGTCAACTAACTCATCTATATGTGTTACATGATTCATTGCGGGAGGTACAATCGGTTCATTCGAAAATTCGCTTCAAAAACGATGAGAGGGAGGCGTGATGAGCGCGGTCACGGCCATGCCGAGTGCCCTGGGCGGCACGCGGTACAAGGAAGTCAAAGAGGGCATGCTGGCGGCGCTGTCCGCACAGGAATGGAAAGGCGGCGAGGCGATTCCTTCGGAAAAGCGCCTGGCGGAGCGCTTCGGCGTGTCGATCGGCACGCTGCGCAAGGCCATCGACGAGTTGTGCGCCGAGAACATCCTGATCCGTCATCAGGGGCTAGGCACGTTCGTCGCGATGCACCGGCGCGACCGCCATTTCTTTCGCTATTTCCGCGTGGTGCGGCGCGACGGCGAGCGCAGCTATCCCGTGGTCACGCTCGTCAACTTCAAGAAGGGCAAGGCGACGCGTGTGATCGCGGCGAAGCTCGGCATCGCGGAAGGAACGCGCGTCTTCATATTCACGAATGCGCTCGCGCTTCACGAGAAGGTCGTGATGGTCGAGTCGATCACGCTGCCCGAGACGATTTTCCCGACGCTCAGCGAGGCGATGCTGCGCGACCGGCCGAACACTCTCTACAACTTCTATCAGGACGCGTTCGGCATCAACGTGGTGGGCACCGACGAGCACGTGCGCGTATCGCTTGCGAGCGAGCTCGAAGGCACCTTGCTCGCACTGCCAGCGGGTGCGCCGGTGCTCGAAGTGGAGCGGGTCGCGTACTCGTATAACCAGAAACCGGTAGAGTATCGGCTCTCGCACGTCAACACCGCGGAGTATGAATACGTCGGGAGTGTGTTGACGACCAAGGAATGAATCGTCGTGTATCGCTCTTCATGAGGCCCTGAACGCCAACTGCACGGACGAGACCCTGAAAAGCGAAAATCAGCGCGAGGTCACGGCGGCGCAGCAGAAGCTTGCCGAACGGGAGCGCGAAGAAGATCGCCGAGCGTCAGCGCAAGGTCGATGAAGCCCATGCAGACCTGGAGCGTGCACAAACCGAAGCAAACGAGTAAGGTTGCTGCTTCCCGCCTGTTCGATCCATCACGCCGATGCAGCCGACCGACCTCGACTTCTTCACGCTTCTCGACGAAAGCTACGCACGCTTGCTCAAGACGCCCCTGATTCCCGAACACATGACTCCCGCCGAAGGCGCGCGCTGGCTCTACGAAGACGCGCCCTTCGGCATCCTCGCGCACGACACGCAATCCGACCCCGTGTTCGTCTACGGCAACCTGCGCGCGCAACGCCTCTTCGGTTATACGTGGAACCAGCTGACCGCCTTGCCGTCGCGCCTCTCGGCCGAAGCGCCCGAGCGCAGCGAGCGTCAGGCGTTTCTCGAACAGGTGACGCGCGAAGGCTACGTCACCGGCTATCGCGGCATTCGCGTCAGGAAATCGGGCGAGCGCTTCTGGATCGAACGCGCGACCGTATGGCAATTGTTCGATCGCGACGGCGTCCATCGCGGACAAGCGGCGATGATCCCGCACGTCAGCGACCTGGCCTGAAGCCTGCCGCGGCAGATCAACGCACGACGAGCCGACGAATCACCTCGCGAAGCGGCGTCGTGCCTTTGACGATATCGTCGCGGCGGCCTTCGAAATCGATCCAGCCTTCGTTGAAACCGTCGAGCATCTGAATGCGCGGCATCGGGTCCTTCATGCCCTGGCTCCGGAACAGCGCGTCCCAGGTCTCGCGCGGCACCGCCTGCATGCACACCGGCTTGCCGAGCACCTCCGAGAATGCGGCGGCGATATCATCGGGGCTCGTGCGCTGCGGCCCCTCCAGTTCGACGATGCGCGCGCCCCTCCACGCTTCCTGCAGGAGCTTCGCGGCGAGCCGGCCGATGTCGTCGGTCGCGACCATCGGAATCGCGCGATCGAGCGGTTGCAGAAACGATTGAACGATGCCGTCGTTACGCGCGGAATCGACATCCCACGCGCAGTTCTCCATAAACCAGCCGGGACGCAGGAAGGTCACCGGAATCGATTGCTTGCGAAGCGCCTCCTCCAGCAGCGTGCGCTGCGTCAGAAGACTCGTCTGCGTGGCTTGGGCGCCGATCGTCGACAGGCACACGATCCTGCGCGGCTTCGCGCGCGTCACGGCCGCGACGATCGCATCGATCACTTCGCGCGCCTCCGGAAATCCCGGCGCGGGATCGAACTCCGAAGGCGGAAGAATGAACACGCCCTCCGCGCCTTCGAAGGCGCGGGCGAGCGCACCGGCGTCGGTCATATCGGCGAGCGCGATCTCGCAGCCGCGCACAGCCCAGGACGCGCCCTTCTTCTCGTCGCGCACGACGGCGCGCACGGGCCTGCTTTCCCGCAACAGCGCGTTGCCGAGCGCGCCGCCCACTTGTCCGGTGATTCCAGTGATGACGTACATGATTCGACTCCCTGTGCAATTCGTTTGACGGCGTTTGATGGCGTCCCTCATCGTCGAAGGACTTCGTGCATCGCTGCGATGGAATGCATGTTAGGGCTCGGGTGTTATCGAAAAAATGACTTGCCTGTCATGAGATTCATGACTCGCAGTCAGGAATCACGTGCGTTCGATTCACCGGCGCAAGGCCGTGCAATAGGTTCATCCTATGCCCGGCACATGAAACTGGTATTTCCACTCCGCGGAACATTTCCCTAAAGTCTCCGTGTAGAGCAGAGTGGGTGCTTTGGCGCCATATTCTGGTCCCATGCAACGCAGTTGCGATCGAACACGGATTCGCTGGATGCAGCATCCGGCAACGGAGACAACTCAATGGACGACCCGTTCGCGTCATTCAGAAAACGCACGGAAAGCGCGGCCGATTTCGTCGCGCCGACTTCCGTCGCGGCGCTCGCCGCCACCCTCGACCACGATGCCGCGCCGGGCGAAGGCGCCGCGCTTCCTCCCTTGTGGCACTGGATCTTCTTCAGGCCGACCGTCAGACAATCGCTGATCGCGGAGGACGGCCATCCGAAAAAAGGCGGCTTCCTGCCCGATCTGGGCTTGCCGCGCCGCATGTGGGCCGGCGGGCGCCTGCGCTTTCCAGCGCCGGTAATCGTCGGCAAGAGCATCACGCGCGATTCGAGCATTCTCGACATCAAGAAGAAGCACGGACGTACCGGCAAGCTCGGCTTCGTGACGGTCGGGCATCGCATTTGCTCGGGCGATGTCACCGCGATCGAGGAAGAGCACGACATCGTGTATCGCGCGCCGGCCGCGCCCGGCATGCCCGCGCCCGCGCCGACCGCCGCGCCTCGCGATGCGCAATGGCAGCGCGATATCGTGCCCGATGAAACCTTGCTTCTGCGTTATTCCGCGCTGACTTTCAACGCGCATCGCATCCATTACGACAAGCCCTACGTGACGCAGGTAGAGGGCTATCCGGGTCTCGTCGTGCACGGGCCGCTCATCGCCACCCTGTTGATGGATCTGCTGCGCCGCCAGTTGCCCGATGCGGCCGTCGTCGATTTCTCCTTCAAGGCGCAGCGCCCCTGCTTCGCGGGGAATACGCTGCATCTGTGCGGACGGCCATCGGCGGACGGCAAGACCGTCGAGTTGTGGTCGAAGGATCACGAAGGCTGGCTCGGCATGACCGCGCGCGCCACGCTCGCCTGACGATACGAATCCACTGCGAATAGATCATGATCGAAACCACTCCCGACGCTTACCAGGACATCCGCGAGGCCGTGCGCGATCTCTGCGCGCAATTCTCCAACGAATACTTTCGCAAGATCGACGAGGCGCGCGGGTATCCCGAAGCATTCGTCGATGCGCTCACGAAGGCGGGATGGCTCGCCGCACTGATTCCGCAGGAGTACGGCGGCTCTGGGCTCGGCCTGACCGAAGCCTCGGTCATCATGGAAGAGATCAACCGTTCGGGCGGCAACTCGGGCGCGTGTCACGGCCAGATGTACAACATGGGCACGTTGTTGCGCCACGGGTCGGCGGAGCAGAAGAATCGCTATCTGCCGAAGATCGCATCGGGCGAGCTGCGCCTGCAATCGATGGGCGTGACCGAGCCGACGACCGGCACCGATACGACGAAGATCAAGACCACGGCCGAAAAGAAGGGCGACCGCTACGTGATCAACGGCCAGAAGGTGTGGATCTCGCGCGTCCAGCATTCCGACCTGATGATCCTGCTCGCGCGCACCACGCCGCTCGCGGACGTGAAGAAGAAGAGCGAAGGCATGTCGATCTTCATCGTCGATCTGCGCGAAGCAGTCGGCCACGGCCTCACGGTCCAGCCGATCCTCAACATGGTGAATCACGAAACCAACGAGCTCTTCTTCGACAATCTCGAGATTCCCGCCGAGAACCTCATCGGCGAGGAAGGGATGGGCTTCAAATACATTCTCGACGGCCTGAACGCGGAGCGCACGCTGATCGCGGCGGAATGCATCGGCGACGGCTACTGGTTCATCGACCGGGTCTCGCAGTATGTGAAGGACCGCGTCGTGTTCGGGCGTCCCATCGGTCAGAATCAGGGCGTGCAGTTTCCCATCGCGCGCGCCTATGTCAACGTCGAAGCGGCGAACCTGATGCGCTTCAAGGCCTGCGAGCTTTTCGACGCGCACAGGCATTGCGGCGCGCAGGCGAACATGGCCAAGCTTCTGGCCGCCGATGCCTCGTGGGAAGCGGCCAACGCCTGCCTGCAATTTCACGGCGGCTTCGGCTTCGCGGCCGAGTACGATGTCGAGCGCAAGTTCCGCGAGACGCGTCTCTATCAGGTCGCGCCCATTTCGACCAACCTGATTCTTTCGTACGTAGCCGAGCACATTCTCGGTCTGCCGCGCTCGTTCTGAAGGAGGCCGATCATGCGTCCGCTCCAAGGCATCAAGGTCGTCACGTTCGAGCATGCAATCGCCGCGCCCTTCTGCACGCGTCAGCTCGCCGATCTCGGCGCGCGCGTGATCAAGATCGAGCGGCCCGGAACCGGTGATTTCGCCCGCAACTATGACGAGCGCGTATCGGGACTGGCGTCGCACTTCGTGTGGACCAATCGATCGAAGGAAAGCCTTACGCTGGATGTGAAGCATCCTGAGGCGCTCGAGGTCGTGCACAAGCTGCTCGACGATGCCGACGTGTTCGTGCAGAATCTCGCGCCCGGCGCGACGCAGCGGCTCGGTCTCGATTACGACACGTTGAAGGAACGCTATCCGCGCCTGATCGTGTGCGATATCTCGGGCTACGGTTCCGATGGCCCGATGCGCGACAAGAAGGCCTATGACCTGCTGATTCAAAGCGAATCGGGGTTCCTCAGCATCACGGGCTCAGAAGGCGAACCCGCCAAGGCAGGCTGTTCGATCGCCGATATTGCCGCCGGCATGTATGGTTATACGAACATCCTCACCGCGCTCATCGAACGCGGGAAAACCGGGCGCGGCAAGCGCATCGACGTCTCCATGCTCGAAAGCATGGTCGAGTGGATGAGCTACCCCCTCTACTACGCAATCGACGGGCAGACGCCACCGCCGCAGGCGGGCGCTTCGCACGCGACCATCTTCCCCTATGGCCCGTTCCGGGCGGGCGATGGCAAGACGGTCATGCTCGGCTTGCAGAACGAGCGCGAATGGAAGAAGTTCTGCGAAACCGTGATCCGCCAGCCCGGGCTTCAGAGCGACGAGCGCTTCTGTACGAACAGCCGCCGTACGCAGCATCGCGAGGCGTTGACGCACATCATTCTCGATGCGTTCGAACCGTTGACGACGGCGCAGGTCATCGAACGGCTGGAGGAAGCCGGCATCGCCAATGCGCGCATGAACGACATACACGACGTCTGGCAGCACGAGCAGCTCGAAGCGCGAAGCCGCTGGACTCGCGTCGATACGCCGGCGGGCGTGATTCCCGCGCTCTTTCCGCCGGGCCTCGCGGCTTCCGACGAACCGCGCATGGACGCCGTGCCCGCGCTGGGCCAGCACACCGAAGCGATCCTGCGGGAACTCGGTCTGGATACCGACGCCATCGATCGCATGCGCGCCGCGAACGCGATCTAGGCTCGGTACGACCCTTCACATCGGCGCGCGCTCGCGCATCGTCACGCCCTGCCAGCTGTCGCGCTCGATCTGTTCCGCGATCAATTGGATCAATGTCTCACGGACCGCGACCGTCGCCGAATTCATCGGCGCGCCATTGGGCCAGCAGATGCTCGCCGGCCGCCTGATGATCGGATCGACGATTCTGCGCATCTTCGGCAGGCGATCCCCGTTCCACTGCGCCACCGCCGACGAAGGCAGGATGGTGCAGGCCCTGCCCGAATGCGCTATCAGCAGGAGCGACGGCAACGAATCGATGTCCGCGACGATATTCAGCTCGACCTTCTCGCTCGCGAACGTGCGCTCGATCAGGAGCCGCAATCCGTTCGACGCGCCCGGCGCCACCAGCTTCACACCCGCGAGCTTCGCGAGCGGGCATGTGGATGAGCGCGGCGAAATACCGCCGCCCGGTTCGCCGAGCAGATAGAGCGTTTCATCGAGCACGGGCAATGCGGTAATGCCCGGCGTATCCGATTCGCGAAAGAGGATTCCGAGATCGAGCCGGCCATTCGCGAGCAGCTCGTTGAGATAGCCGCTCATGCTCTCGAAGAATTGCAGGCGGATGCCGGGATACTGGTCCTGTATGCGCTCGAACAGCGGCACCGCGAGGACGGAGGCCATCGTCGTCGGCAAGCCGACCGCGACTGTGCCGGACTCCGCGCCCGCGCCTTTCGTCACTTCCTGCTTGAGCTGCTCCATCTGCCGCAGCACGAGACGTGCATGCCGATAGAGCGCATCGCCTTCGGCGGTAGGCGTCACGCCGTGATTACTGCGCAAGAGGAGCGTCACGCCCAGTTCTTCTTCGAGCCGCGCCATTTGCTGGCTGAGCGATGGTTGCGCGACATAGAGCTTTTCCGCTGCCTTGCCGAGACTGCCGTAGTCGACGATGCTGACGAAGTAGCGTAGCTGGCGAACGTCCATGAGAGGTTGCGAGTGGCGATGACGGGCGCGCGCGTCGATGTTGTGGCGCCGGTCGCCTATTCTATTACTCGCCGCCTCGCATGGAGCGTCGGTGTTGCGTGATTCGGGCGCGCACGCCTTCGAGTATGGTCTGCGCGCGCAGCACGACGGGCCGGTCCACCATCTTTCCATCGACGGCAATCGCGGCGCCCTTCGCATTCGAAAATGCGTCGAGCACGCGCTTCGCCCAGGCAAGTTCGGAGTCGCTCGGCGCATAGCATGCGTTGACCGTTGCAACCTGTCTTGGATGAATGCACAGCTTGCCCGCGAAGCCGCGCCGCTTGCCATTCAGCGTTTCGGCGTTCAATGCGTGCTCGTCGTCGATGGCGGGCGTGACGCCGTCGATGGGCGGACGAATGCCCGCCACCTTCGAGATCATCACGAGATTCGCGCGAAACGGGTCGAGGACGTCGTCATCGGTCGCCATGTTCATGTCGGCGCAGAAATCCAGTGTGCCGAACATCAGTTGCTGCACGAACGGCGCTTTCGCGATTTCGAGCGCGTTGAACATGCCCTTCGCGCTTTCGATCAAGGGAAAGACCGGCAATCTGCTCTTGGTCCGCGAGACGAGCGCGATGACGTCCGCCGCGCTTTCGGCCTTGGGCAGCACGATGCCCGCCACGCCGCGCAGCTTGCCGAGTTCGGCGTCGCGCTCGAACCAGGGCGTATCGCATGCATTCACGCGGATCATGACGGGCCGCTCCGGCGAGAGCCATGCGGCCGCGGCGTCGCGCGCCTCGTCCTTGCTCGCGGGCGCGACGGCATCTTCCAGATCGACGATGACCGCGTCGGCGCCGCTGTCCAGCGCCTTTGCGAAGCGTTCGGGACGGTTGCCGGGAACGAACAGGAACGAGCGGTATTGAGCGGGGTTCGGCATGGCGGGGGCTCGCGTCACAGCTCGTTCGCCAGTTCGGGAACGACCGCGAACAGATCGCCGACGAGACCGTAATCGGCCACGCTGAAGATCGGCGCTTCGGGGTCTTTGTTGATCGCGACGATCACCTTCGAGTCTTTCATGCCGGCCAGGTGCTGGATCGCACCGGAGATGCCGACCGCCACGTACAACTGCGGCGCGACGATCTTGCCGGTCTGGCCCACTTGATAATCGTTCGGCACGTAGCCCGCGTCGACCGCCGCGCGCGATGCGCCCAGCGCCGCGCCCAGCTTGTCGGCCAGCGGCTCCAGCGTCTTCGTGTAGTTCTCGCCGCTGCCCAGACCACGCCCGCCCGACACGATGATGTTCGCGCTCGTCAACTCCGGACGGTCCAGCTTCGTCACTTCGCGGCTCACGAACTGCGAGATGCCCGCGTCGGCTGCGGCTTCGATCTTCTCGATTGGCGCGCTGCCGCCTTCGGCCGC
>NZ_FCOB02000037.1 GCF_001545075.1 Caballeronia ptereochthonis | reverse complement strand
CAAGGCGTTTTGCGATCGGCTGCGTGCCAAAGGCAAGAAGACCAAGGTCGCCTTCGTCGCCGGCATGCGCAAGCTCCTCACCCAGCTCAACGCCATGATGCGCGATGCCACGCCCTGGAACCCACCCAAACCATGATTCCTTGTGCCTTTGCACTTGACCTTCAATACAGTTGCTTTCTTTGCAGCAGCAAAGAAAGTGACTGCCGCCCCGCACAGGGGCAACACCAATAGACCACTAAGAATTCAGGATTTCACGAAAGCAGAAGCGAACGACTAATCCCCCACGGCCTCAAAAAAACAACCGCGACCGCAGGGGAAAAAACCCAAAACCGCCCTCAAGCAGCCTTCAACAACCCATGCGGATCGATGACGAATTTCCTCGGCGCACCGCCATCAAACTGACGATACCCATCCGGCGCTTCATTAAGCGAAACCACCGACACATTGACGATATCCGCAATCGGCAACCGATCCCACAAAATCGCCTGCATCAGATTGCGGTTGTACTTCATCACCGGCGTCTGCCCGGTATGAAACGAATGTGACTTCGCCCAACCAAGGCCGAAGCGAATGCTCAAGCTGCCCTGCTTCGCGGCGGCATCGACCGCGCCCGGATCGTCGGTCACATAAAGGCCCGGAATGCCGATCGCGCCCGCCGCCTTCGTGATCTCCATCAGCGAATTGAGCACCGTGGCCGGCGCTTCGTGCCCGCTGTCGGAACCGTGACCATGTGCTTCGAAGCCCACGCAATCCACCGCGCAATCCACTTCCGGCTTGCCCAGAATCTGCTCGATCTGCTCGCCAAGCGTCGCGTCCTTCGACAGATTGATCGTCTCGAAGCCCATCCTGCGCGCGTGCGCGAGACGCTCCTCGTTCATGTCGCCGACGATCGTGCACGCCGCACCCAACAGACGCGCCGATGCGGCCGCCGCCATGCCCACCGGTCCCGCGCCCGCGATATACACCGTCGAGCCCGGCCCCACGCCCGCCATCACCGCGCCGTGATAACCCGTCGGAAGAATGTCGGAGAGGCAAGTGAGATCGCGAATCTTCGACATCGCCTGCGCCTTGTCGGGAAACTTCAGCAAATTGAAGTCGGCATAAGGCACCATCACGTACTCGGCCTGGCCGCCAATCCAGCCGCCCATGTCGACATAGCCGTACGCGCCGCCCGCGCGCGATGGGTTCACGTTCAGGCACACGCCCGTATGCTGCGCCTTGCAAGTCGGACAACGACCGCACGCGACGTTGAACGGCACCGACACGAGATCGCCGACGGACAGTGTCTCCACGTCGCGCCCGACTTCGATCACCTCGCCCGTGATCTCGTGACCGAGCACGAGGCCGACCTGCGCGGTCGTGCGGCCGCGCACCATGTGCTGGTCCGACCCGCAGATGTTGGTCGTGACCACTCTCAGAATGACGCCGTGGCCGATCGCGCGGCCGCGTGGATCGACCATCTTCGGATAGTCGATGGATTGCACTTCGACCTTGCCCTGCCCCAGATAAACGACGCCGCGATTGCTGCTCATTGATCGTCTCCATGTTTCGTGGACGGCACGCGCGATAGGCCCGCCTGCACTGTTCCGGCTCATCGCGCCCGTGCAACGAGGGTAGCGCCGCCGGGAAGCGGCGACTGTCATTCAATGCGACGCGCGTTTGACTCAAACCGACATCGCGCGCCGGCCGGCTTGCGACCCGGTTTTTATTGATTGACCGTTCAAAATAAAAAAACTACCATCGGCGGACATTTTCTCGTTTCGATGCCGCCATGCCCAAGCTCGGAATGCGCGAGATCCGCCGCGCACAACTCATCGACGCCACGCTGCACACCATCGACCAGTCGGGGCTCGCGGGCGCGACGCTCGCGTCGGTGGCGCAGCGCGCAAGCATCTCGACGGGAATCGTCAGCCATTACTTCGGCGACAAGGACGGCCTGCTCGAAGCCACGATGCGCCACGTGCTGCGCGATCTGTGGCAGGCGACGTCGCGCCGCCGCAAGGCCGTAAAGTCCGACCCGCGCTCGAAGCTGCGCGCGGTCGTCGCCGCGAACTTCGATGTCGAGCAGGTGAACGGGCCGGTGATGAAGACCTGGCTCGCGTTCTGGTCCGAGAGCATGCACAAGCCCGAACTGCGGCGGCTCCAGCACGTGAACACGCGGCGCCTCCATTCGAACCTGTGCGCCGATTTCTCCAGAACATTGGCGAAGCCGGCCGCGCGCCGCGCCGCGAGCGGTCTCGCCGCGCTGATCGACGGCCTGTGGCTGCGCGGCGCGCTCGCCGGCGAACCTTTCGACACGAAGGCGGCGCTGCGCCTCGCATACGACTACATCGACCTCGTGCTCGAAGCGCGGAGTTGATTCAACACTCACCTTCAGGGAGCGCGACATGTCCGCATTCGGAGAGCAACGGCTTTATATCGGCGGCGAATACGTCGATGCGACGAGCGGCGAAACCTTCGACACGCTCGATCCCGCCACCGGCGAAACGCTCGCACGCGTGCAGCAGGCGTCACAGGCGGATATCGACCGCGCGGTGCGAGCCGCGCGCGAAGGCCAGCGCAAATGGACCGCAATGACCACGATGCAGCGTTCGCGCATCCTGCGCCGCGCGGTCGATCTGCTTCGCGCGCGCAACGACGAGCTCGCCGCGCTGGAAACACGCGACACCGGCAAGCCGGTCGCGGAGACCCGCGCCGTCGATATCGTCACGGGCGCGGACGTCATCGAGTACTACGCGGGACTCGCGACGGCCATCGAAGGCGAGCAGATACCGCTGCGCGAATCGTCGTTCGTCTATACGCGGCGCGAGCCGCTCGGCGTGTGCGCGGGCATCGGCGCATGGAATTACCCGATTCAGATCGCATGCTGGAAATCCGCGCCCGCGCTCGCGGCAGGCAATGCGATGATCTTCAAGCCAAGCGAGGTCACGCCCCTGACCGCATCGAAGCTCGCGGAGATCTATACCGAAGCGGGCGTGCCCGCGGGCGTCTTCAACGTCGTTCAGGGCGATGGACGCGTCGGCGCAATGCTCGCCGAACATGCCGGCATCGAGAAGCTATCGTTCACGGGCGGCGTCGAGACCGGCAAGAAAGTGATGGCGCGCGCGGGCGGATCGACGCTCAAGGAAGTGACGATGGAACTGGGCGGCAAGTCGCCGCTCATCGTGTTCGACGATGCGAACCTCGAGCGCGCCGCCGACATCGCCATGAGCGCGAACTTCTTCAGCTCGGGCCAGGTGTGCACGAACGGCACGCGCGTGTTCGTCGAGCGCGGCGTGATCGAGCGCTTCGAAGCGTTGATCGTCGAGCGGGTGAAGCGCATTCGCATTGGCGCACCCGATGATCCCAATACCAACTTCGGCCCGCTCGCAAGCGCCGCGCAGTTGCAGAAGGTGCTCGGCTTCATCGAGAGCGGCAGGCGCGAAGGCGCGCGGCTCGTAGCGGGCGGCGCGCGCATCACTGATGGCGCGTTCGCGCGCGGCCAGTATGTCGAGCCGACCGTGTTCGCCGATTGCCGCGACGACATGCGCATCGTGCGCGAGGAAATCTTCGGTCCCGTGATGAGCATCCTCGCTTTCGACGACGAGGATGAAGTCGTCGCACGCGCCAACGATACCGACTACGGCCTCGCCGCCGGCGTCGTGACGGAGAACCTGTCGCGCGCGCATCGCGTGATTCATCGGCTGGAAGCGGGCATCTGCTGGATCAACACGTGGGGCGAGTCGCCTGCCGAAATGCCGGTGGGCGGCTACAAGCAATCGGGCATCGGACGCGAGAACGGCATCGTGACCCTGAACGCCTATACGCGCATCAAGTCCGTGCAGGTCGAGCTCGGTCCCTATCAGCCGGTGTTTTGAGGAGCTTTGCGATGAGCGTGAATGAATACGACTACATCATCGTCGGCGCGGGATCGGCGGGCAACGTGCTCGCCTCGCGTCTCACCGAGGACCAGGACGTGACCGTGCTGCTGCTCGAAGCGGGCGGGCCGGACTATCGCTTCGACTTTCGCACGCAGATGCCTGCGGCGCTCGCCTATCCCCTGCAAGGGCGGCGCTATAACTGGGCGTATGAAACCGAGCCCGAGCCGCATATGAACAATCGCCGCATGGAATGCGGGCGCGGCAAGGGGCTGGGCGGATCGTCGCTCATCAACGGGATGTGCTATATCCGCGGCAACGCGCTCGACTACGACAACTGGGCCGCGCAGCCGGGCCTCGAGAACTGGAGCTATCTCGACTGTCTGCCGTATTTCCGCAAGGCGGAGACGCGCGATATCGGACCGAACGCTTATCACGGCGGCGACGGCCCCGTGCACGTGACGACGAGCAAGCCCGGCAACAATCCGCTTTTCGCGGCGATGGTCGAGGCGGGCGTGCAGGCGGGTTATCCGCGTACCGAGGATCTCAACGGCTATCAGCAGGAAGGCTTCGGTCCGATGGATCGCACCGTGACGGCGAAGGGTCGGCGTGCCAGCACGGCGCGCGGGTATCTGGATCGCGCGAAGCATCGTCCGAATCTCACGATAGTTACGCATGCAACTACCGACCGCGTGTTGTTCTCGGGCAAGCGTGCGATCGGCGTGGCGTATCTGCATGGCGGGCAGCGCGTCACCGCGCATGTGCGGCGCGAGGTGCTCGTGTGCAGCGGCGCGATTGCTTCGCCACAGTTGCTGCAGCGCTCGGGCGTGGGACGGCCGAGCTGGCTGAAGGAGCTGGAGATTCCTGTCTTACACGATCTGCCGGGCGTCGGTGAGAACCTGCAGGATCACCTCGAGATGTACATGCAGTACGAGTGCAAGGAACCGGTGTCCCTGTATCCCGCGTTGCAGTGGTGGAATCAGCCGGCTATCGGCGTCGAATGGCTGCTGAACGGGACAGGCATCGGCGCGAGCAACCAGTTCGAGGCGGGCGGCTTCATCCGCACGCGCGACGACGATCTCTGGCCGAACATCCAGTATCACTTTCTGCCCGTCGCGATCAATTACAACGGGTCGAACGCGATCAAGATGCACGGCTTTCAGGCGCATGTCGGCTCGATGCGCTCGCCGAGCCGCGGGCGCGTGAAGCTCAAGTCGCGCGATCCGAACGCGCATCCGGGCATTCTCTTCAACTACATGGCCGATCCGCTCGACTGGCGCGAGTTCCGCGATGCGATTCGCATCACGCGGGAGATCATGCGGCAGCCCGCTCTCGAGGGGTATCGCGGGCGGGAGTTGCATCCGGGTGACGATCTGAAGAGCGATGCCGAGCTCGACGCGTTCGTGCGTGAAAAGGCGGAGACGGCTTATCATCCTTCGTGCTCGTGCAAGATGGGATATGACGATATGGCCGTCGTCGATGGCGAAGGACGCGTGCACGGGATGCAGGGGCTGCGCGTCGTCGATGCGTCGATCATGCCGCAGATCACGACCGGGAATCTCAACGCACCGACGATCATGCTGGCGGAGAAGATTGCGGACCGGATTCGGGGGCGGGAGGCGTTGGCGCGCGTTCCGACGCCTTACTTCGTGGCGAGAGGCGCGCGCGCCCGAGGTCAGCAGCGAACCACGAAATCTCCGGTCGTTGAGGTCGCGGAGGCGCGGCGAGGTTGAAGAACCGCTAAAGCTAAAAAAAGGCCGCGCAAACGCGGCCTTCAAATCGCCCTACCTCCTGCCACTGCAAATTCACTCTCTCGCAGAAACCAGCACCCCGCTCCCCTCCTGCTCTTCCGCCTCCGAAACCAGCGTCTCCAACGCCAGCCCCCGCGTCTCGATCCCGAGCAGCCAGACCGCCGAGGCCGCAATCACGAAGCAGAGCGCCCCGAGCGAAAATACGCCGCCTTGCCCGAACACCGGCAAGACAACACCCACGACATAAGGCCCGATCAACGACCCGACGCGCCCGATCGCCGAAGCAAACCCCGAGCCTGTCGCACGCGCGCCGGTGCCGTACAACTCGGGCGTATAGGTGTAAAGCACGGCCCACATCGCAAAGAGGAAGAACTGCATCGCGAGCCCGGCGCAAATGAGCAGCGTCGGCGTTTCCGCATGCAGCGCCGTCTGCCCATACAAATAGGCCATCACCCCGCTGCCGACGAGCGAGGCGATGCAGGTCGGCTTGCGCCCCCACTTCTCGACGAGCCACGCCGCGCACAGGAAGCCAGGCACACCGCCCAGCGAAATCAGCACGGTATAGAGCACCGACTTGGTCACGGCGAATCCGGCCTGCTGCATCAAGGCGCCCAGCCACGACGTCAGCCCATAGAACCCGAGCAGCGCGAAGAACCACAGCATCCACACCATCACCGTGCGGCGCCGATAAGCCGCGCTCCAGATCTCGCGAAACGCGCCCGTGCCTTTGTTCACCGGCGGCTCGGCGAGCATCGAAGGCGGCGGCAGCCGGCTCAGGCCTTTCGCTTTCATGACTCTCACTTCGACGTCGGCGAGCACGCGATCCGCTTCGGCCGTTCGTCCACGATGCTCCAGCCAGCGCGGCGATTCCGGCACCACGCGCCGCACGATCAACACGAACACGGCGGGAATCGCGAGCAGCGCAAACTCCGTGCGCCAACCGAACTTCGGCAACACGAAGTACGACACCACGCCCGACGCGATGAAGCCCAACGGCCAGAACCCATCCATCAGCGCGATCAGCCTGCCGCGCGATGCCGTCGGCACGAATTCGGAAAGCAAGGTCTGCGCGATCGGAAACTCCATGCCCATACCGACGCCCAGCAACACGCGATAGAAAATCAGCGCATCGACGGACTGCGCGGTCGAGCAGAGATACGACGCCAATCCCCACAACACCATGCTCCACTGAAATACAGGCCGCCGTCCGAAGCGATCGGCAAGCAGACCCGCGACGGCCGCGCCCAGCACCATGCCGAAGAAGCTCGCGCTGGCGACGAGGCCGGCCGTCGCGGTGGACAAGCCGAACTCGCTCTTGATCGAGCCGAGCACGAAGGTCATCGTGCCGAGGTCGACCGAATCGAAGAAGAACGCAATCGCGATGATGATGAAGATGGTCCGGTGGTACCCGGAAAACGGCAGGCGTTCGAGCCGAGCCGCGGCGCTCGCGCGTGGCTGCGTGGCGGTAGACATGTCATCCCTCTCGATGCGGCCTCGGCCGCGTGGACGTGGGCGAAAAACGATCTGGCGAAGCGTTTTCAGTAGACGCCGACAGAAATCCGCGACATAGAAGATTTACGTCATCGGGATGGAACGCATGCGTCATGCATCGAAGCGCGAGCGCGCCGTCGCGGCGATGCGCGTGAGCGTCTCGACGCTCAGCCGCGCCGCGATTGCCTTCACATAGTCGTGATGCCGCGCCTCGAGCGGAGCGTCGAGATATTGCGCATGCAGATAGCGAATCAGCGCGATGCGCCGGTGCCTGAGCTGGATGCTGCGATCGAGCAGCGCGAGCGCGGCGATTGCATCGCGTTCCTTGCACGCGCGTTCGGAAAGCAGCGCGGCGGCATCGCGCGACATGGACATCACACGGACGCGAGGCGCGCGGCGGCTTTCATGCGCCACGCATCGTAATCCGCGCGCCGCCAGTCGAGCTCGAGCCCGAGACGCCGCGTGCCCTCGCGAATCTTCGGCTTGTGCAGCGTGAGCGTGAGCGCGTCGAGCGCCGGCCATTCGTCGAACGAAAGCGCGGCGATCTCGAGCGCGAGCGTTTCCAGCAAGCGCGTATGCGGCTTCTCTTCGAGAAACGCGCTCACGCGGTTGCACCACGCTTCGTAATCGATCAGGCCTTCGTCGGACTCGTGCGGCGTGCCGCGATAGTGCAGGCTCGCATCGATGCAGACAGGTTGCGGCGCGCGATGCTCGTGCTCGTACAAGCCGATGCGCGTCTTCACCACCAGCTCGTCGACGACCACGCGCCAGCCCTGTCCACCTGCCCGAAGCGGCTCGAACGGCTTCATGCGATGAGCGGCTCGGCCGCATCGAGCATGATCTTCACGAAGTAGTCCGCGAAGCTGCGCCGCACGATGATCTCGAAACGATCACCACCCAAAGGCACGAGCGTGACCGACGCCTTGAAGTAGTGGCTCTGCGCGCACTGTCCTTCGCCGAAGACCTTCGGATGCAGATCGAGCGGACAGCCGCGCGAGAGCACTTCACGCGTGTTCGGGCCGTCGATGTCGATCACCGTATAGCCGCTGCCGATATCCACCGCGGCCGAGAACTGGCCGACGAACGCCTCGCGCAGTTTCGCTTCGAGCGGCGCGGGACGCGCTGCGTCGTGCGCCGTGTCGGAATGCACGAGCCATTCATCGGGACCGAGCCACAGCATGGTGTAGCCGTTGCCGCGCGCAATCGTGTTCGGCTTCTCGGGCGGCGTGCAGCCGATCACGCGCTGCACCGCCGCGACGAATGCGGGATCGCGCGTGTCGCCGCGCACGTTCACGAGTTCGAGGAAGGGCCGCTCGGTGAAACGAAACGCCTTCGGCGAACCGCCTTGATGGGCTTTGAGGAGCGCGTCGGCGCCGACGAGCGGAGACTCCTGCCAGGTGCCGCTGAGGCCCTGTCCGCTGATCGCGCGATCGACGACCGTCGTGGATGCCTTGATCTCATTCAACATGCTGACGTGCTCCTTCGCTGTCGTAGAACACCGAACTGGTGATTTTTGCGTTGACCCGCTGGCCGTTGGCGAGCGGAATCAGGACTGATTCGCCGATCTTCTCGAGACCGCCCTTCACGACGGCCAGCGCGATCGAGCGCTTCAGAATCGGACTGTAATAGCTCGACGTGACATGGCCGAGCATCGGCGCGGTATCGCCCTGGAACGGACCCGCGACGATCTGCGAGCCTTCCGGAATCACGAACTGCGGATCATCGGTGAGCAGGCCGACGAACTGCTTGCGTCCCTGCTTCGACGTATCCGAGCGTGTGAGCGAGCGCTTGCCGATGAAGTCCTTCGACTTCGCCACCAGCCCGCCCATGCCGAGGTCGTAAGGCGTCATCGAGCCGTCCGTATCCTGGCCGACGATGATGTAGCCCTTCTCCGCGCGCAGCACGTGCATCGTTTCCGTGCCGTATGGCGTGATGTCGAACTCAGCGCCCGCTTCCATCAGCGCTTCCCACACCGCGCGGCCGACGTTGGCCGGCACGTTCACTTCGTAGGCGAGCTCGCCCGAGAAGCTGATGCGCATCACGCGCGCCGCCGCGCCCGCCACGGTTCCGTCGCGATAGCTCATGAACGGGAACGACGCGTTCGCGAAGTCGATGTCGTGACACACCTTCTGCAACACCTTGCGGCTGTTCGGTCCGACGACGGCGAACGTCGCCCAGTGATCGGTCACCGAGGCGAGACGCACGCGCATGTCGGGCCATTCGGTCTGCAGCCAGCGTTCGAGCCACGTCAGGACGCGCGCCGCGCCGCCGGTGGTCGTCGTCATCATGTAGTGCTGTTCGCCGAGGCGCACGGTCACGCCGTCGTCGAAGATCATGCCGTTCTCGTCGAGCATCAGACCGTAGCGGCACTTGCCGACTTCGAGCTTGCTCCACGGATTCGTGTACATCCAGTTGAGCAGCTTGGCCGAGTCCGGGCCCTGAATGTCGATCTTGCCGAGCGTCGACGCATCGAGAATGCCGACGCTCTGACGCACCGCGAGCGATTCGCGCGCGACCGCCGCGTGCATGTCCTCGCCCGCCTTCGGGTAGTACCAGGGACGCTTCCAGTTGCCGACATCCTCGAACATCGCGCCGTTCTCGACGTGCCATTCGTGGATCGCGGTCTTGCGCACCGGATCGAGAAACTCGCCCAGCTCGCGTCCGGCGAACGTGCCGAAAGTCACAGGGGTGTAGTTCGGGCGGAAGGTCGTCGTGCCGGTCTCGGGGATGCTCTTGCCCAGCGCCTGCGCGAGGATCGCCATGCCGTTGATGTTGCCGAGCTTGCCCTGATCCGTGCCGAAGCCCATCGCCGTATAACGCTTCACGTGCTCGACGGATTCGAAGCCTTCGCGCGCGGCGAGATAGATGTCGGCTGCCGACACGTCATTCTGGAAGTCGACGAACTGCTTCGGACCGCGCGTCGCCATTTCCTTGCCGCCGACGATCCACAGCGGCATCATCGGCGCTTCGACGATCTCGGCCACTTGCACCGGTTGCGGCTTCGCGACGATATGACCCGCCGCACGCGCCGCCTCCGCGCCCGCCTCGACGCCGAAGCGAATGCCGCGCGCCAGCGAGAACTCGCCCGCGCATGCGCCGACGCTGCTTTCCGCCTGCAGCGCCTTGCCGGGCACGAAGCACGCCTTCTCGTCATGCCAGTGCGCCTTGCCGCCCGATTGCGCGAACAGGTGCAGCACCGGACTCCAGCCGCCCGACATCGCAACGAGATCGCATTGCAGTTCGGTCTGCTTCTGGCCGACCTGACCCTTGGCATACGACGCCACTTCCACCGACGCCACGCGCAGCTTGCCGTGCGCAACGGTGATCACGGCGTCGTTCATCACGCGCACGCCATAGCGGCGCGCGGCAGCGGGCAACGTGCCCTTCGATTCGACCGGCCGCGGATCGACCACCGTCACTTCGGCGCCGGCGGCCTTCAGATCGAGGGCGCACTGGTACGCGTCGTCGTTATTGGTGAAGACGACCGCATTGCGGCCCGGCAGCACCGCATAGCGATGCAGATACGTCGACACCGCCGACGCCAGCATGATGCCGGGCAGATCGTTGTTGCCGAACACGATCGGACGCTCGTGCGCGCCGGTCGCGAGAATCACGCGCTTCGCGCGAACCTTCCACATGAGTTCGCGCGTGCCCTTGCGCATCGACACGGGCAGATGCTCCGTCAGGCGCTGCGTAATCGTCACGAGATTGTGGTCCTGATAGCCGAACGCCGTGCTGCGCGAAAGAATCTTCACGTCGGGCATCCTGCGCAGTTCGGCTTCGATCTTCTGCACCCATTGCACCGCGGGCTTGCCGTCGATCTCCGCCCGGCACGACAGCAGCGAGCCGCCGAGTTCGCGCTGATCGTCGACGAGAATCACGCGCGCGCCCGACAGGCCAGCCGCATGCGCCGCCGCGAGACCCGAAGGGCCGCCGCCGACCACGAGCACGTCGCAGTGAGCGAAGCACTTGTCGTAGCGGTCGGCATCGAGATGCTTCGGCGCTTCGCCGAGACCCGCCGCGTCACGGATCACTTCCTCGTACTTCGGCCAGAACTTGCGCGGCCACATGAAGGTCTTGTAGTAGAAGCCCGCGGGAATGAAGCGCGCGATCTTCTGATTGACCGCCATGCGATCGTTCTCGATGTTCGGCTTCGCGTTCACGCTCTTCGCGACGAGCCCCTGATAAAGCTCCACTTCCGTCGCGCGCGCGTTCGGCACCGTGTATGCGCCGGTTTCGAGCTGCACGATTGCATTCGGCTCTTCCACGCCCGCCGTGATGATGCCGCGCGGACGGTGATACTTCCAGCTGCGCGCGACGAAACGCTCGCCGCTGGCGAGCAGCGCCGAGGCGAGCGTATCGCCCTCGTAGCCCTGATACGTCTTGCCGTTGAAGGTGAAGGTCAGGGTGATCGCGCGGTTGATGCGCCCGCCCAGTCCGAGTCGGTCTTTCTGGCTCATTTCGACGTGCCTCCGTTGTCAGACATCACAGCCAGCGGACGGTCGAACGTCTCGTAGCCTTGAATCTCATAAGAAACCGTATCGCGCTGCACCTTGAACCAGCGACGGCAGCCTTGCGCGTGCATCCATTGCTCGCGCGCCGCGCCGCGCGGGTTCTTGCGCATGAAGAGGTAGTCGCCCCATTCCTTGTCGGTGAGCTTTTCCGTGTCGAGCGGGCGTGCGATATCCGCTTCGCCGCCGCAGGAAAATTCGGTTTCGGCGCGCGGCCCGCACCAGGGGCATTCGATCAGCAGCATGGTTCTTTTCTCCAGTGCGTTCAGTGGGCCACGGCGGCAGCGCCGTGCTCGTCGATCAGATGACCGGTATAGAAGCGATCCAGCGAGAACGGCGCGTTCAGCGGATGCGGCTCGTCCTTCGCGATGGTGTGCGCATACGCCCAGCCCGAGCCCGGCGTCGCCTTGAAGCCGCCCGTGCCCCAGCCGCAATTGAAATAGAGGCCTTTCACGTCGGTCTTGCTGATGATCGGGCACGCATCCGGCGACACATCGACGATGCCGCCCCACTGGCGGTTCATGCGCACGCGCGAGAACACCGGGAACATCTCGACGATCGCCTCCAGCGTCCCTTCGATGATGTGAAAACTGCCGCGCTGCCCGAAGCCCGTGTACTGATCGACGCCCGCGCCGATCACGAGATCGCCCTTGTCGGACTGGCTGATGTACGCGTGCACCGCGTTCGACATCACGACCGTGTTCACGACCGGCTTGATCGGCTCGGAGACGAGCGCCTGCAGCGGATGGCTTTCGAGCGGCAGCCGCACGCCGGCCATGTCGGCGAGCGTCGTCGTGTTGCCGGCCGCGACGATCGCGACCTTCTTCGCCTTGATATGGCCCTTGGTCGTATCGACGCCCGTCACGCGGTTGCCTTCGCGGCGAATGCCCACGACCTGGCAGTTCTGGATGATGTCCACGCCCGCGCGATCCGCGCCGCGTGCGAAGCCCCAGGCCACCGCATCGTGACGCGCGACGCCGCCGCGACGCTGAATCGACGCCCCCAGCACCGGATAGCGGCTGTTGAGGTTGATGGTCGGCTCGATTTCCTTGATCTGCTGCGGCGTGAGGAACTCGGCATCGACGCCGTTGAGGCGGTTCGCATTCACGCGGCGCTCGGTGTCGCGCACGTCCTGCAGCGTATGCGCGAGATTCATCACGCCGCGCTGGCTGAACATCACGTTGTAGTTGAGGTCTTGCGAGAGACCTTCCCACAGCTTCATCGCCTTCTCATACAGCGCGGCGGATTCGTCCCACAGATAGTTCGAGCGCACGATGGTCGTGTTGCGCGCGGTATTGCCGCCGCCGATCCAGCCCTTCTCCAGAATCGCGACATTCGTGATGCCGTGCTCCTTCGCGAGGTAATACGCGGTCGCGAGCCCATGGCCGCCGCCGCCGACGATCACCACGTCGTATTCGCGTTTCGGCTCGGGACTTCGCCACTGGCGCTCCCAGTTCTCGTGATACGACATGCCGTTGCGCAGCAGGCTGAATATCGAGTAGCGGCTCATGGTGTTTCCTTGGTGCGGGGTTATGCGTTTGGGCTGATCAGCATTCGATGACGTTCACGGCGAGGCCACCGCGCGACGTCTCCTTGTATTTCGTCTTCATGTCGGCGCCGGTTTCGCGCATCGTCTTGATGACGGAATCGAGCGAGACGTAGTGCTTGCCATCGCCCTTCATCGCCATGCGCGCGGCGTTGAGCGCCTTGATCGCGCCCATCGCGTTGCGCTCGATGCACGGAATCTGCACGAGGCCGCCGACGGGATCGCAGGTCATGCCGAGGTTGTGCTCCATGCCGATTTCGGCGGCGTTCTCGACCTGCGCGGGCGTGCCGCCCATGACCGCGGCGAGCGCGGCGGCGGCCATCGAGCACGCGACGCCGACTTCGCCCTGGCAACCGACTTCGGCGCCGGAAATCGAAGCGGTTTCCTTGTAGATGATGCCGATGGCGGCGGCGGTCAGAAGGAAGCGCACGATGCCTTCGTCGTTCGCGCCGTGCATGAACTTCACGTAGTAATGCAGCACGGCGGGGATCACGCCGGCCGCGCCATTGGTCGGCGCCGTGACGACGCGGCCGCCCGATGCGTTTTCCTCGTTGACGGCCATCGCGTACAGATTGACCCAGTCGAGCATCGACAGGGGATCGCGCAGCGACTCTTCGGAGCGCGCGCGCAGTTGCTGGCACAGGTCGGCGGCGCGGCGCTTCACGTGCATCGGGCCCGGCAGTTCGCCGCGCTCCTTGCAGCCGCGCTCGACGCACGCGGCCATCACGCGCCACACCGCGAGCATGCCTTCGCGGACTTCGGCTTCGGTGCGATTCGCGCACTCGTTCTGCATCGTCACTTCGGCGATGGAGAGGCCCGTCTCGCGGCAGATGCGCATCAGATCGTCGCCGGTGCGAAACGGATGCGGCACGGCGCCGCCCGCGCGCAATCCGTTCACGCGATCGCCCTCGCGGTTCACCACGAAGCCGCCGCCGACCGAGTAATACTCTTTTTCGACGAGCAGCTGACCGTTCCCGTCGAACGCCTGAAAGCGCATGCCGTTCGGATGCACGATGCTCGAACCCGGCGCGCCCGGCATCAGCTTGCGATAGAAGCCGATGTGCTCGCGCTCCTCGAATATGACTTCGTGCTTGCCGAGCAGCTTCAGGCGCTTCGTCGCGCGGATTTCCGCGAGGCGCGGCGCGATCACATCAGGATCGATGAGATCGGGCAGATTGCCTTCGAGGCCGAGCAGGACGGCCTTGTCGGTGCCGTGGCCCTTGCCGGTCGCGCCGAGCGAGCCGAACAGCTCGGCGCGCACGCGCGTGACGAAAGCGAGCAGATTGGCGTCCTCGATATGCGACGCGAAGCGGCACGCCGCGATCATCGGCCCGACGGTATGCGAGCTCGACGGTCCGATGCCGATCTTGAACAGATCGAAGACGCTGACGTTCATTTGGCGTGTCCCTGGATATGGCGCTGCGCGGATGCGCGACCGTGGTTTCGGTATGGCGCTCATTGCACCAAACCGTAAAAGGACCCGATAGAACAAAAACGCCGTCGAAATGGGATGGCGGCGTCAGTGCGTTGCCTCGCGCGCGGCGCGTGACGCATTTGCCCAAGTTTCTGACGCGCCGACGAAACCCGAGGGCGCGCAGGCAGCCGCGTAACAGACCATTTCACGTTTTGCGCGTTATTGCGCATCTTCGTTGCAAGTTCCGAGCTTTTGAGACTGATCCGACGGGCTGAGAAGCCTCGCCTAGGTATATTCCCCTACGTTCGCAAGCGAGCGCTCCCGTGATTTCAAGTCGCTCGTCCTGTCCTGCTTTTACCGGATTGCATCGATGGAATCTCACGCTCTTCCCGACCAGTTCTTCAAATCCTGGGTTCTCTCGTTTCTCATCGGCGCGGCTGTGGTCGGCGCGCTTCAGGCCATCGATGTCCTCTCGCCCGACAAGGTGCTCACGCGCCAGGCGCCGGTCTGGCTCGCACTGATGCTCACCTGCTCGATCGGTCCGACGCTGCGCTACTTCGGCGTGTTGAAAGCGGAAATCGAGCAACGCTGGGGCGATTACACGATCGCGAGCCTCCTTGGCCGCACCACAGGTGCCTTGGTCGGGTCCGCGTTCGCGTGGGCCTTCGCGGTCCTGGGCAGCTGATCCCCTGCTTTCCCGGCGCCGCGTCCGATGCGCGTCGCGCCTCCGTCCCCTGATTCCTTTCCATCGCGCCCGCGTCGCACGGCCCGGTGTTATGCTCGCTGCATGAATTCGAGCCGCCGCACGTCACGCGCATGAACCCCGCAGAATCCCTTCCACCGCTGTCCATCGACGGTCAATCGAAATCGCGCATCCGCTTCGGCATCATCCTGCTGCCGAACTTCACGCTGACCGCGTTCTCCGGATTCGTCGACCTGTTGCGCCTGTCCGCCGACGAAGGCGACTTCAGCCGCCCGGTGCGCTGCTCCTGGAGCGTGATCGGCGAGACGCTCGCGCCCGTGCGCGCGAGCTGCGGCATCCAGATCACGCCTTGGGAAACCTTCGACGAAGCGGAGCCGTTCGACTACGTCGTCGTAGTCGGCGGCCTGCTGCATTCCGGGCCGGCCGCGAGCGACGCGACCCTGCAGTTCATTCGCCGCGCGGCGGCGTCGAATGCGACCATCGTCGGCATGTGCACGGGCGTCTTCTCGATGATGCGCGCGGGCGTGCTCGAAGGCCATCGCATCTGCGTGAGCTGGTTTCATTACTGGGATTTCGTCGAGCGTTTTCCGCATGTCGACGAACAGGCGCTCGTCGCGGACCGTTTGTTCGTGATCGACCGGCGGCGCATCACTTGCTCGGGCGGGCGCGCATCGATCGACGTAGCGGCCGCCATTCTGTTGCGCCACTTCGAAACGGCGACGGTGCAGAAGGCGCTGCGCATCCTGCTCGTCGACGACATGCAGAAAGGCAACGCGCCGCAGCCGCATCCGCCGGGACTCGCGCCCGCGACGCATCCGAAGGTGAAACGTGCGATCCTGTTGATGGAACAGCACGTCGGGCGCTCGCTCACGCTCGACGAGCTCGCGCACAAGCTCGATCTCTCGACGCGGCAACTGGAGCGTCTTTTCAAGGCAGAGACCGGCAAGGCGCCGCAGGCGTACGCGAAGCAGGTGCGGCTGCGCACGGCCGCGTGGCTGCTGACGAGTTCGGACAAGACCGTGGCCGATATCGCTTCGAGCTGCAGCTTCTCCGATGCATCGCATCTGGGCCGGGAGTTCCGCAAGCAATTCGGCGTGCCGCCGATGATGTATCGCGAGCAGGGCGGCGCACAGGACGCGCAGCAAGCAAATCAGCTGATGGACTACGACGAGACTTTCCCGGGCCGCGCACAGGCAATCTAGAAGGATCTGTTCACGTTTTCCGCGGCTCGTCAAACCAAGGAGGAACGGCATGGAGACTCACGGATACTCGCAGGAAGAATGGCAGGTGCGGTGCGATCTGGCGGCGCTGTACCGCGTGATCGCGCACTTTCGCTGGACCGACATGATCTTCACGCACATCAGCGCGCGCGTGCCGGGATCGGACCATCACTTTCTGATCAACCGCTACGGCGTGCTGTTCGACGAGATGCGCGCGTCGGATCTGGTGCGCATCGACAGCGAGGGACGTCCGGTCGAAGCGGGCGCAAGCGACGATCCCGAGCGCTATCGCGTGAATCCGGCGGGCTTCACGATTCATTCGGCGATTCACATGGCGCGTCCCGATGTGGCGTGCGTCGTGCATACGCATACGGCGGCGGGGGCGGCGGTATCCGCGCAGAAGCAGGGCCTGTTGCCGATCAGCCAGCACGCGTTGAAGTATTACGGACATCTCGCGTATCACGACTACGAGGGCATCGCGCTGAATCTCGCCGAGCGGGATCGGCTCGTCAACGACCTCGGGTCACACAACGCGATGATCCTGCGCAATCACGGGTTGCTCACTTGCGGCAAGTCGATTCCGGAGGCGTTTCAGGAGATGTATTTTCTCGAGCGCGCGTGCGAGATTCAGCTTCGGGCGCTGGCGGGAAATGCGGAGTTGACGATTCCATCGAAGAACGTCTGCGAGCTGACGGCTTCGCAGTATCGACGGGATGAATCGGATGGGATTTTGGCGCTGCAGTGGGAGGCGGCGTTGAGGATGATCGAGGGAAACGCGAAGACGAATTATCGAAGTTAGAGGAAGGAAATAAGAGAGTCGAACCTAAAGGAATTATTTGCTGCCTGGATTGAGCGTGCGTCGCGATCTGATTGTCGGGCAACAATCAAATCGCGCGCTTTCTCGCACAAGAAAATATAAAGCGCAACTGCTGATAAACGTCCAGTACGCCAATTCGCGGCGTTTCCGGCGAATCATCTTGAGTTAATCAGGCAAGCCCTCAATTCGATTGATTGGAGGTGTTGCTATTTTGCAACAAGCAATCCATCGCGAAATCAGTCGATGCTAACGTTCGGTCCTTCACTCCGAATACGCTCAAACGCGAACGCAATTTGCACGTTTGCACGCGCGCGACTGAACTGTCTTGTTATTACCCGATGCTCCAACAACATTCCTCGGTACGTGTCGCCGTGGTCATTCCTTGCTACAACGAGGAAGCCGCTATCGGAACCGTCGTGCGCGATTTTCGACTCAGCCTGCCAGACGCAGACATTATTGCCTTTGACAACAATTCCCGTGACAACACGGCTCGCGTCGCTCGCGAAGCCGGCGCGCGCGTGATCTCGGTGCCACTGCAAGGAAAGGGCAACGTGGTGCGCCGGATGTTCGCGGACGTGGAAGCCGACGTGTTCGTGATGGTCGACGGAGACGCCACCTACGACGCCGCCGCCGCACCCATGTTGATCGAATTATTGATCGAAAATCATCTCGACATGGTCGTCGGATCCCGACTGAGTGACGAGCAGACCGCTTATCGCCTGGGTCACCGGTTTGGAAATGTGCTGCTCACTCGGTGCGCGGCGACTATCTTCGGCAAGACGTTCAAGGACATGCTCTCCGGCTACCGCGTATTTTCGAGGCGTTATGCGAAGACGTTCCCGGTGCACTCGGCGGGGTTCGAGATCGAAACCGAGCTGGCCGTGCACGCGCTGAGCATGCGCATGCCAGTGGCGGAACTCGAGACGAGCTACAAGTCCCGGCCGGAAGGATCGGAAAGCAAGCTCAATACTTATCGCGACGGCTTTCGCATCCTGCTCACGATCCTCAAGCTGTTCAAGGCGGAAAAGCCGCTGGCGTTTTTCACTGCCGGGTTCGTCATCTGCATGTTGCTTTCGGTTGGTCTGGCCGTACCCGTATTCGAAACCTATGTGGAAACCGGGTTGGTGCCGCGGATTCCGACCGTCGTCCTGAGTATCGGTCTCATGCTGCTTGGAGCCATTCTGCTGGTCTGCGGCATTGTGCTCGATACGGTCACGCGCGGCAGAAACGAGATAAAGCGAATCGCCTATCTCGCGATTCCCGCGCTGCAACCTGTCCGAAGCCGTGAGTAAGACTCATCGCGAGTTCGTGCGCTTCGCGATCGCCGGCGCAGTCGGCTTCGTTGTCGACGCCGGCGTGTTGTACATCGCGCTTACCGGTGGATGCGGTCCCTATCTCGGACGCGCCCTGTCCTTTCTGTGCGCCGCATTCGTTACCTGGCAGATCAATCGGCGTATTACCTTTACCGGGCGAGCGAACGGCTCGCTCTGGAAAGAGTGGTATCAGTATCTGCTTGCGATGTCGTTCGGCGGCGCGTGCAACTACACGGTCTACGCCGTCGCACTGAAACTGCTGCCGAAGGGTCCGGCGGCTCCGGCATTGGCGGTGGCAGCAGGATCCATTGCCGGTATGTTCGTCAATTTCCTCACCGCCAAGCTATGGGTATTCAGGTCGAAACGAACACAGACAAGCCGGTAGGCGGGCGCATCTCGTTCAAGGAAGACGAGCGCCGCAACGGGCTCGGGCGAATCATCTTCGCGCTCGCGCTAGCGGGTTTTGTCTTCAACGTCTACGCGTTCTACCCGGGTCTTGTCAGCTCGGACTCGGCCGACCAATATGCGCAGGCTCTGCGCCACGCCTATGCGGATTGGCATCCGCCTTTCATGGCGATTCTCTGGTCAGCGCTTCTGCCGGTGTTTCCTGGCGCAACAGGCATGCTGCTCCTGATCTCGGCGTCGTTGTGGGGCGGAATCGGATTGCTTGCTGCGCGTCTGTGCGCCGAATTCGGACGCCGCGGGCTGCTGATTTTCGCCGTGCCTTTTCTGCCCGTGGTTCTCAACTTCTCGGGAATCGTCTGGAAGGACGTATTGCAAGCGACATTATGGCTGCTGGCTTGCGGCCTCATGATCGGCGAGGCAGGCGGCAAAGCTCGTACGCGCAGTCTGTTTCGCCGCACGGCAATCGTCGTGCTCGTACTGAGTGGGGTTCTGGTTCGTTCGAATGCGGTTTTCGCGGCCATGCCTCTGCTGATGTGGGAGTTCCGCGATATGCGGCCGGTCCGTTCGACGCTTGCGGCCATCGCTTGCCTGGTCCTCTGCTTCGGCATCAACTCGCTGATCGGCAAGATCGTGACAGTCGATCACACGCATCCGCTGTCATCGGTGCAGACATACAATCTGGCGGCCATCTCTCACTATACGCAAACGAATCAATTTCCGGGCAACTGGACTCCCGAACAAACGGAAAAGATCGAACGGCATTGCTATATGGACACCTCATGGAACAGCTATGCCTGGGGAGACGGCGGACCAGACGATTGCAGTTTCGTGATGCAAGAGCTGGTGAAGCAGCATTACTGGGGAAGCTCGACGCTCACGAGAACATGGCTCACTCAGATACTGAACCATCCGAAAGCGTATCTGCGAAGCAGGCTCGACAACTATCAAGCGCTCCTCAAACGCCCTGAGATCAGGCACTTCATCGACCAGGCTCAGGTAATCGACGGTGGTGGTACATTGGCGCCGGCGTCCGCTCTCAAGCCAATCACGATGCTGCTCGCGCGTTACACCGCGAGAGGAGCAGATTCCCGTCCGAGCGCGCCGGCGTACTGGTGTGTCGCTGGCGCAATGGCACTCGTCTGGCTCACGTTGAGCTGGCGAACAGCGAGCGGCGCCGCCAGGTTCGCGCACGTCACGCTGACTTCCGCCCTGATCTACGTTCTCACTTATTTTCCTGCGGGCGTTGCGTCGGACCTTCGATACTTCTACTGGAGTTACATCGGCATATCGGTCGCTGTAGTGATCGTGCTCTGCGATGTGACTCGCCGGCTGCAACTCGAGCGACTGGCCATCGGTAGGGCGCCGCTTCCATTGACGGTGCTGAGCGCCCTGCTGGCAATGACAACTATCGTGACGACCTGGGGTCGCATCTAGGAAACGCTTCACGTGCGTCGCCGTGACGATCATCGTGACCGCGCCTGCTTCACGCGCGGTCACGCCCCTCACGCCGGAATGCGCCTCGAAGCACTCAGTTGGCGCCCGCCACATACGCCTTCACCGCCGGCAGCCCATCCTTCCCGTCGAAGGTCTTCACGCCCGCGAGCCACTTGTCGAGCACGGCGGGATTCGCCTTGAGCCATTCGCGCGCCGCCTTGTTCGCATCCGTCTTGTTCATGATCGGCAGCATCACGTGATTCTCGATGTCCGTCGTGAACTGCAGATTCGATACGAGCTTCGCGACATTCGGGCACCGCGCGTCATAATCGGTCGGCGTGACGGTCAGCACCTTCGCTTCGCCGTAGTTGGGACCGAACACGTCGTCGCCGCCCGCGAGATAGTCGATCTTCATCTGTACGTTCATCGGATGCGGCTCCCAGCCCAGGAACACGATGGGCTTCTTCTCGCGAATCGCGCGATTCACCTCGACCAGCATGCCCGCCTCGCTCGATTCCACCAGCTTGAACTTGCCGAGCCCGTACTGGTTGGTGTCGATCATCTTCTTGATGAGCGCGTTGCCGTCGTTGCCCGGCTCGATGCCGTAGATCTTGCCGTCGAGCTTGTCGTAGTTCTTGGCGATGTCGCTGAAGTTCTTGATGCCCGCCTGATACGTATAGTCCGGCACCGCCAGCGTGTACTTCGCGCCCGTCAGATTCGGCGTCGGCAGGATCTTCACCTGGTTCGCCTTCTTGAAGGAGTCGATCATCGGGTCCATCGTCGGCGACCAGTAGCCGAGGAACACGTCTATCTGCTTGCTCTTCACGCCCGCGAACGTGATCGGCACGGAGGCGATCGTCTTCGTCGGATTGTAGCCGAGGCCCTGAAGAATCGTCGATGCGAGGCCGGTCGTCGCGGCGATGTCGGTCCAGCCGACGTCGGCGAAGCGCACGTTCCTGCACGCGGCGGGCTCGGCGGCATTCGCTACACATACTCCCGACAGCATCGCCGCAGCAAGCGACGCGATCCACAAGCGTTTCATGTTTCTCTCCCAGGTTTTTCGAAGGCGCAGCACGGCCCGCGCGCGGCCCATGAAAGCCCGCGCGGACCAGAAAGGAAAACAGACAAGTAACGCGCTAGGCCGACAGACGACGCTCCACGCTGGGCGCATGCCCGAACTGCGCGCGATACGCCTTGCTGAAGTGACAAGGCGAATGAAACCCGCAGATGCTCGTCACGCGCGCGATCGACGCATCGGTGTTGCGCAGGAGCTCGCGTGCGCGCCGCAGCCGCAGCGTCAGGTAGTAATGCGTCGGCGACACGTTGAGGAACATCTTGAACATGCGCTGCAGATGCCGCTGCGAAAGATGCACGAGCCGCGCGAGTTCTTCGAGTGAAAGCGGCTCCTCGATGTTCGCTTCCATCAGGCGCACCACTTCGACGAGCTCGGCGCGCGAGAAGCCGACGCGCGCATCGACGGGAATGTGCTGGAAGTCCGTCGATCCGCGAATGCGCTCGACGATGAACTGCTCCGACACCTGCGCCGAGTGAGCCTGCCCGAGCCGCATGCCGACGAGATTGAGCATCAGGTCAAGCGGCGCGGTGCCGCCCGTGCAGGTCATGCGATCGCGGTCGATCACGAAGAGCTCGTCCGCGAAACGCACATGCGGGAAGCGCTTGTTCACCGGCGACATGTCTTCCCAGTGCAGGGTGCAGCGATAGCCGTCAAGCAGCTTCGCGGCCAGCAGCGCGTACGGCCCGGTGCAGATGCCGCCGAGCGGAATGCCCGCCTCATGCGCGCGCTGCAGGAGCGCGATCACCCTGTCGTCGACGTAATCGGCGACATGCCAGCCCGCGCAGACGATCAGCACGTCCGGCATGCCCGCTTCCTCGAGCGTCACCGTCGGCTTCACGGTGATGCCGTTGCTCGCGCGGGCGGGCTCGCCGTCCGGCGTGATGATCGACCACGTGTAGTGCTGCGCGCGGCCCACGTAGTTGGCCATGCGCAGCACCTCCACCGCGCTCGTGAATGCAATCATCGAGAAGTTCGGCAGCGTGAGGAAGCCGAAGTGCGCGAGATTGGACAGCGGCGAATCGGTGACGGCAGGAACGATCGCGTCGCGCTTCATACGCTTTTTAGCTCTGTTGCGCCGCCGGTGCGCGGCGTACTTTCATCACGCTCTTGAGACCGGAGAGCAGCGGGGCGCGCGCCATGCCGGGCGAACGTCCGAAGCTCTCGGTGATGCGGTCCAGAATGATCGCCAGCAACACCACCGACAAGCCGCTCTCGAAGCCGAGGCCGATGTCCAGACGCTGAATCGAGGCGAGCACGTCGTTGCCGAGACCGCCCGCGCCGACCATCGACGCGATGATGACCATCGACAGCGCCATCATGATCGTCTGGTTCACGCCGGTCATGATGGAAGGCAGCGCGTTCGGAATCTGCACCTTGTACAGCAACTGCCACGGCGTGCAGCCGAATGCCTGGCCCGCTTCCACGATCTCGCGGTTCACGTGCTTGATGCCGAGCGACGTGAGCCGCACCGCGGGCGGCATCGCGAAGATCACGGTCGAGAGAATGCCGGGGACGCGGCCGAGGCCGAAGAGCATCGCGGCCGGAATCAGGTAGACGAACGCGGGCATCGTCTGCATGAGGTCGAGCACGGGGCGCACGGCCATCTCGACGTACTTGCTCTTCGCCGTCCAGATGCCGAGCGGAATGCCGAGCAAGAGGCTGATGAACGTCGACGACAGCGTGAGACCGAGCGTGATGACCATCTGATCCCAGAAGCCCGTCGCATAGATCAGCAACAGCGATGCAAGCACGAAGGCGGCGAAACGCCAGCCGACCCGCCATAAGCCGACGCCGACGAAGATCGCCATCAGCGCCCACATCGGGATCGCTTGCAAACCATGCTCGACGGCCGCCGCGAAGCTCTCGATGACCTTGCCGATCGAGTCGAAGGTTTTGGCGTCGTGATCGAGGAGATAGTGGACGCCGTGATCGACCCAGCTACCAAGCGGAATGATTTCAGACATGGGAACCTCGATGGTGCGTAAGGACCTTCAGGACATTGGTCTTGTTGATCGACCCGCAATACGAACCGTCCGCATCGACGACGGGCAGCGGCGCCGGACTCGCTACCACGCGGTTCACGACGTCATCCAGCGTCATGCTGCGCTCGATGCATTCGATGGGGTTGATCTGCGGAACAGCGTTGCCGTTCGCATCGCGTCCCACGAAGCCGCGGATACGGCGTTGCGCGTCGAGCACGAACGCATAGTTGGCGCTGCCATTGAGCGTCGCGGCCACGCTCGATGCGTCGATCTGCGGCGAATGCTTGATGAGCGGCACGTCGTCCGTCTGCATCAGGTCGCCGGCCGTCAGATAGCGGCTCGTGTCGATGCCTTCGAAGAAAGCCTCCACGTAGTCGTCGGCCGGGTTCGTGATGATTTCCTGCGGCGTGCCGATCTGCACCACGCGGCCGCCTTCCATGATCGCGATGCGCGTGCCGATGCGCATCGCCTCCTCCAGATCGTGCGACACGAAGAGAATCGTGCGGCGCTGCTCGCGCTGCAGATCGAGCAGAACATTCTGCATTTCCTTGCGCTTCAGCGGATCGAGCGCGGAGAACGCCTCGTCCATGATCATCAGCGAAGGATTGACGGCCAGAGCGCGCGCGAGACCCACGCGCTGCTGCATGCCGCCCGATAGCTGCGCGGGCAGCTTCTGGGCGAACGGCGCGAGGCCGACCTGCTCGAGCACGGTCATCGCGCGCGCCTCGCGCTCCTTCTTGCCGACGCCCGCGACCTCGAGGCCGAATGCGGCGTTGGAAAGAACGGTGCGCTGCGGCATGAGCGCGAAGGACTGGAACACCATGCTCATGTCCTTGCGGCGCAGGGACGTGAGCTCCGAGCGCGGCACAGCCGCCACGTCGCGGCCGTCGATCAGCACCTTGCCGGCGGTCGGTTCGACGAGCCGGTTGATGAGCCGGATCAGCGTGGATTTGCCCGAGCCCGACAAGCCCATGAGCACGAAAATCTCGCCTTCCTTGACATCGAAGGAGACGTTATGGACGCCGACGATCTGTCCGGTGCGCTTGAAGACTTCTTCCTTCGTTGCGCCGCCGGCCAGCATGTCGAGCGCCTGCTTGGGACTGTTGCCGAATACCTTACACAGTCCCTCGACTACCACCTTGGGGGAATTCATCGAATATCTCCTGGCGAGGGCGGACGCGCGTCCGCGCTGTGCATACATAGTTGCTAGAAAAAAGTCGCGTCAGCCGACTATTTGCGACAACCACATGTGGAAATACGACACTGGAATATGAGCAGGCGCGCGCTGCTCGGATCGGAGCCTTGCTGGGCGGGGGTTTGCGGCGGGTGAAACGAAAAAACTCGCGATATTTGGCGTGTCGCGCAAGAACAAGTCCGGACGCTTTTTGCGATGAAGGCGGCTTGCGAGGCGTGTGTCAGACAGACGAAAGGAAGGGGACTGCGTCGCGCGCGCGAGGCGCGGAAGGAAGACGCGTCAGAAACGACGCTGGAGCGATACGGGAACTGCTAGAAAAACTACATATATGGGAGGAACTGGCGGGCGGGTCGTACGGCGCATGCCGTCGTGTGTTGCTGGTGTTCTGTTTCCCGCGCCGCCTTCAACCACGCATTACAGACGAACGCCGAACGCCGTGCCGCGCGCCTTGCGCTGACGCTCCGATTCACGGAAACGCGCTTGGTACGAGTAATCCTTGTCCATCGGGAGGTGCGGCGATTCGAACAACGAAGCAAATTTTTGCAGCAGGGCAAAGAGGTAGCTCATGACTGACTCCGGTTGGTGATAGAGGGGTTTTCCCTTAGGAAGAATTATAGGGTTACCCCTTATCGATTTCTAGTGCAATGCAACATTTCTTGGAAAGAAATTTGGTAGTTTTTCTACAAAATTACCGATTTGCAAGCAATGAAAAACGGGGACGGGACGCAGAGGCCCGTGCCGCGGACAGTCGGCATCCAGACGAGCCGACGCGCGCGACATGCCGCCGCAGCGCCAGGTGTCGCCGGAATGTGACAGCGGGGATCAGTGCGCGGTCGAGCCGGCGTGGCGATGCGCGTGACGGGCGTGATTCGGCGCGGAATCCGGCTTGACCGCGCTCACCGGCTGCACCGGCGAGGCGCCGCCGTCGTCGCGCAGCGTATCGGGCGCGCGGCCCATGCTGATGGTGGCGGAATCGGTGTCGAAGAGCGAGGCGAGCGTCGCCTGCTGGTTGAGCATCAGTTGCTCCATGCGGTCCTGCTGCAGCTTGCTGTCGCGGCTCATGCGCATCAGCACGACCGTTTGCGCGATGCCGGTCGCCACCGTGGTGAGCATCACGCAGACGATGATCGTCAGCATCGTCTTCATGCGGCGCGCGTGAGCCGTCGTCGAGGTGCGCTGCTCGGCGGTCACGGCGTAGAGCGCGTCGATGATGTCCGCGAACGCCGTGGCGCGGGCGTGATCGAGTTCGGGCGCGGCGGCGTCGTTGCATCCGCGCCGGTCGTGCACGACCGGCGCGGCGGGGCAATGCGGTGCGTTCCCGGGCGCTTGCGCGGGTTCGTCCTGCGGTGCGGCGTTAGCGTCGCCATCGAGCGCGACGGAACTGAGGCTCGCGGCTCGCGGCACGGCAGCGGCGATCGCGCCCGGTTTTCCGGCGGTTTCGTTCGCGCCCTGCAGCGGCGCGGCGGCCTCGGCAGGTTGAAACGCGTCGTCCTGAAACAACCCTTGCACCGGCACGACCGACGCCACGCTGCCGCGCGCCGCGTGTTTCGCGGCCGTCGAGTCCGATGCGTTGGCGCCCGGCGCCGCAGTCCCGCAATTCGACTGCACCGCCGCGAGAAACACCTCGGGAAGCTCGAAGCCCTCGAACGTACCCTGACGGATGTCCGTGTTCATCGCCTGAAGGTGCGCGCGTTCGGCGTCTTCCGCGAAGAGATCGAGCGTTTCGCCGCTGCGCGGGTCTTCGCTCAGTCGCACGAGGCGCTGCGCCGAGCGTGCGGCGCGGGCGAGTTTCTTTTCGGTGTCGGCGATGTCTTGCGCGGCCGGCGTGTCGGCCGCGCGGCGGCGGCTTTTTGCGGCGGTGTCGCCCGTGAGCGTGTCAGGATTTCTGTTTACAGCGGAATCTGGCATAGGTTCGAAAGGCCGCAGCCTCGGCGGCCGGCACGCAAGGCGCGCCGGCGCTTCGGCGAATATTTTCGAGAGGCCGCATTGTCGCATGGCTGCGGGCTCAAGCCAGCACCCGCGAGGCAATTTCAGCTTCCATCGTCCTCGCGAAATTCGCGCACCACATCGAGATGCCGCAGGCGGTGGCAGATCGCCTGATATTCCGTCGCCGACGCGCGCGACAGCTCGACCCGAATCTCGTCCAGATCGGGCGAATCATCGCTCTGCTGCACGACGAACTGCTTCACGCGCACGCTGCCCGGCCCGAGCGCCTCGTGCAGCGCGTGAAAGCTGAGCGAGCCGCGATCGACGAGCATCGTCAGTTGCCGGCGCTGCTTGACGCTGATGAAGCGGCGCTCGAGCGGCTTGATTCCCGCCAGGATGATGAGGATGATGGCCGTCGCCGAGATCGACGCCGTGTAGAGCCCGCCGCCGACCGCGAGCCCGATCGCCGCGACCGACCAGAGGCTCGCGGCTGTGGTCAGCCCGCGAATGATCTCGCCGCGCAGGAGAATCGAGCCCGCGCCGAGAAAGCCGATGCCCGACACGACCTGCGCCGCGATCCGCGACGGATCGAGCACGACGTGATCGGCCTTGAGCACATCCTCGAAGCCGTATGCGGACACGATCATGATGAGCGCCGAGCCGACGCAGACGAGCATGTGCGTTCGCAGACCGGCCGCCCACGACAGCCGTTCGCGCTCAAAGCCGATCACGCTCCCGAGCGCCGCGGCCATTACGAGCCGCGAAACGAGTTCTATGTTTCCCAACATGTTTTTGTCCTCCTCTCGTCGATGGCCCGGCGCGCCGTCCGAAGAAGCGGTTCGCGCCGGGGCGGTTTTGCTATTCTTTCCTGCTACGCGCGCCTGGCAAGTCCGCGCCACCTTCAGACCAATCAGAGTCTTCCTATGCAGGATCAGCAATCAAACGCTTTGTCGCCGATGCAAGCGGCGAGCCCGGATTCCGCCGCGCCGCTGCGCGAGCACTACGCGAACGTCGTGCTGCCGGTCTGGCGCGGCGCGGGGTTCAATGCCGCGCTCGGCTTGCCATACGAAGCCGTCGCACCGGGCGATCACGCGCCGCTGCCGCCGAAGCGCTATCGCGCGATGGCCTGCGCGCGGCAGTTGTTCGTGTTCTCGGAAGCCGGCGACCTCGCTCATGCCGCGACGCTCTTCGATTCGCTACGACACTATTTTCAGGACAAGCGAAACGGCGGATGGTTCTATAGCGTGGATGCGGGCGGCGCGCCGCTTGAGCGCCAGAAGGACCTGTACACGCATGCGTTCGTGGTCTTCGCGTGCGCGCATTACGCGAAGCGCAGCGGCTCGGCCGACGCGTTTGCGCTGCTCGACGAAACGTCCCGGCTCGTCGAGGCGCGCTTTTCGAGCGGCGGCGATCTGCTGAACGCGGTGCTCGCCGAGGATTTCGGCGCGACGCTCGAAACGCCGCTGCAGAATCCATTGATGCATCTCGCCGAGGCGTGGCTCGCGGCCCGCGAGGCGACCGGCGACGCCACCTACGACAAGCGTCTCGCGCTGCTCGCGCAGTCCGTTGCGGATGCGTTCGTGCACGAGCCGAGCGGGTCGATCGCCGAACTGCCGATGGGCACGGCGGGCAACCGGCTGGAGCCTGGCCATCAGTTCGAGTGGTATTTCCTCGCGCTCGGTAGCGGGCACGCCGCATTCGAAGCGGCGGGGCTCAACCAAGGACTCGCGCGCGCGTTCGACTTCGCGCAGAAGCACGGCGTGGACAGGGAAACCGGCGGCGTATGCGCCGCGCTCGACGAAACCGGCCGGGTGATCGACGGCACGCAGCGCATCTGGGCGCAGACGGAATATCTGCGCGCGCTGGCCACGCGCGGCGCAGCGCTCGGCGAGCAGATCGCGCACTATCGCGCGCGTTTCCTGCACGAGCGTGGCTGGGTGGAATGCCGCTCGGCACAGGGCGACATTATCCGCGCCGAGATGCCGTCGACGACGCCGTATCACCTCGCGACGTCGTATGCGGCGTTGCCAGTCTGATCGGCTCAGGCGAGCTGAAACACCGAAACCGCCGCCTTCAGCTGCCGCGTCTGCTCGTGCAACGACGATGCGGCAGCCGCGGCCTGCTCGACGAGCGCCGCGTTCTGCTGCGTCATCTCGTCCATCTGCGTGACGGCCTGGTTGACCTGCTCGATGCCGACGCTCTGCTCCAGCGACGACGCGCTGATCTCCGCCATCATCTGCGTGACGCGCGAAATCGACGCCGACACTTCGCGCATCGCCTCGCCCGCGCGCTCGACGAGCTCGGAGCCGTCGCTCACCTGCGCCACCGATTCGCCGATCAGTTCCTTGATCTCCTTCGCCGATTGCGCCGAACGCTGCGCGAGGCCGCGCACTTCGCCCGCCACCACCGCGAAGCCGCGGCCCTGTTCCCCCGCGCGCGCCGCCTCGACGGCGGCATTCAGCGCGAGAATGTTGGTCTGAAAAGCGATGCCGTCGATGACCGAGATGATCTCCGAGATCTTGTCCGAGCTCGCCGCGATGCCGCGCATCTTCTCGACGACATCGTCCACCACGCTGGAGCCGCGTGAAGTCGCGTTGAGCGCTTCGCCCGCCAGCGTGTTCGCCTCGCGCGCATGCTCCGCGTTCTGGCGCACCGTGGCGGTCAGCTCTTCCATGCTCGACGCGGTTTCTTCGAGCGAAGCCGCCTGATTTTCCGTGCGCGCCGACAGATCCGCGTTGCCGCTCGCGATTTCATCCGCGCCGAAGTTGATCGAATCGGACGTCTCGCGCACCGTCTTCACGGTGCTCGCGACGCTCGCCTGCATCGTCGCGAGGCCCGCGAACAGGCGGCCGATTTCGTTCGTGCCGCGATCCTCGATGCACTCGTCGAGACGCCCCTTCGCGATGCGCTCGAAATGGCGGCCCGCTTCCTCCAGCGGCTCGATCACGCCGCGACGCAGCGCGACGTGCACGAGCGCGATGCCCGCGACGAGCGCCACGAGAATCACGATGCCCACCGCGCGGAACCACACGTAGCGCGTGTCGATCGACGAGAGATAGCTGCGGCTCGCCGCGTCGCCGAAATTGACGAAGTTCTGCTGCTCCGCGAGATAGCGGTCCTGGAAGCCCTGCGTCGGCTGATCGAGAAACGCCTGGAGATTGCCCGCGTCGAGATACTGAACGAGTTCGGAGAGCGCCTTCGAATATTCGGCGTATTTTGCCTGCAGGGCCGCGGCGCGCGTCACGTTTTCGTCGCCCGTCCGCCGCGCGTTCAGAAACGCGCTGAACGATTTATCCGCCGCGGCGATCTGCTCGCGCGCGTGCTGCACGATCTCCGTCGGCTCGGTGCCGCCGCGCACCATGCGCGTACCCGCGCGGGAGAGGTTGATGCGCGCGTCCATCAGGTGCTGCGTGGTCGTGCCGACCGCGTCGACCTGCTTCAATGCGATGTCCGACAGGCTGCCGACATCGTCATGCGTGCGCGAGAGGGACCAGAAACCGAGCCCCTCGGTCACCAGTTGAAAGAGACAGAACACCACCAGAACCGCGAGCAAACCCGATGAAACCTTGATCTTTCCGAACATCACTTGCACCCACACTTTCCGAAAATAAGCCCGCTTATGCGGGGACAGTGCGGGTTTACGGCAAGCAGCCCGGAAAGCTTGAATCGTTTGCCGCAAAGGCTTGTCTACACGGGTGCAGGGAACGCGCGGCTGCGGACAAACCCGGACGAAGACGCGCGCGTGCCGCCTGAAACGCCCCATTGCACAATTTTTGCGTGACTTCCTTGCAGTGCGCGCGAACGCTTCCTATTGTCTTTGCAGGACGGCACCGAACCCACCCAAGGAGTGTCCGAATGACCGAAATTGTCGATATCGCGCGCGGTGCGCTGAATGCGCAACCGTTCAGCGCCTTGCTCGGAACCAAACTGATGCAGGTCGATTCCGCGAGTCTCACGCTGTGTCTGACCATCAGGGACGAGCTGAGGCAACAACACGGGTTCGTGCACGGCGGGGTGGTGAGTTATCTCGTGGACAACGCGCTGACCTTCGCGGGGGCGCTGAGGCTCGGGCCGAAGGTCGTCACGGGCGAATACAAGATCAACTATCTGCGCCCGGCGGTCAGCGGCACGCTGATGGCGCGGGCACGCGTCGTCCATGCGGGCATGACGCAGGCGACCTGCCAGTGTGACGTGTTCGTCACCGATGGCGGCGCCGAGCGGCTCGTCGCGGTGGCGCAGGGCACGATCACGCGCATTGGCGAAGGCGTCGCCACCGAACCGGTTTTCCACGCCTGAACTACCTTTCCCTGAACCCGTCGTCCAAAGCAAAGAACCTCGCCACGGCGAGGTTCTTTGTTTATGCGCGTCCGGATTACTGCGCCGAGACCGTCTTCTGCGTCTGCTCGCCGAGACCCTGAATGCCGAGACGCATCGTCTGGCCGGCCTTCAGATACACCGCGTTCGGCTTCACGCCCATGCCGACGCCCGGCGGCGTGCCCGTCGAAATGACGTCGCCCGGCTGCAGGCTCATCACTTTCGACAGATACGCGACCAGTTGCGCGACCGTGAAGACCATCGTCTTCGTGTTGCCGTTCTGATAGCGCTTGCCGTCTACTTCGAGCCACAGGTCGAGCTTCTGCGGATCGGCGACTTCGTCCTTCGTGACGAGCCACGGACCGATCGGGCCGAACGTGTCGAAGCCTTTGCCCTTGTCCCATTGCGTGCCGTGCTCGAGCTGCCACTCGCGCTCGGACACGTCGTTGATCACGCAATAGCCCGCGACGTAGTCGAGCGCGCTGGCTTCGTCGACGTACTTCGCTTCCTTGCCGATCACGACGCCCAGTTCGACTTCCCAGTCGGTCTTCACCGAGTTGCGCGGGATTTCGACGTCGTCGTTCGGGCCGCAGATCGCGCTCGTCCACTTGCCGAAAATGACCGGCTCGGTCGGCACCGGCAGGTTCGATTCCGCCGCGTGATCGGCATAGTTCAGCCCGATGCACACGAACTTGCCGACGCGCCCGACGCACGGCCCGATGCGCGGATTACCGTCGACGACCGGCAGCGACGCCGGATCGACGGCACGCAGTTTCGCCAGGCCCGCCTCGGTCAGCGTCGCGCCGGCGATGTCGTCGACGACCTTCGACAGGTCGCGAATCTGGCCCTCGGCATCCAGCAGACCCGGTTTTTCCTGACCCTTGGGGCCGTAACGAAGCAGCTTCATCTGGTTTGATCCTCTTGTTCCGAAAAAGAATGATGGTTGGTCAGTTGGACCAGCCGCCATCGATGACATGAATCTGACCCGTCGTGAACGACGATTCGTCCGAGCCGAGATAGAGCGCGAGCGCCGCGATCTCCTCGGCGCGGCCCACGCGCCCCATCGGCTGGCGCGCGACGAACGCCGCCTGCACCTGCTCGACGGTCGCGCCCTGTGCCTTTGCCTGCTCCGCGATGCGATCCTTCAGCGACGGCGATTCCACCGTGCCCGGGCAGATCGCGTTGCAGCGGACGCCGCGCGTGACGAAATCTGCTGCGACCGCCTTCGTCAGGCCGATCACGGCCGCCTTCGACGCACCATACACGAAACGGTTCGGCACACCCTTCACGCTCGACGCCGCCGACGACATGTTGATGATCGAGCCGCCGCCCTTTTCCAGCATCTTCGGCAGGAAAGCGCGAATCGTACGATACATCGCCTTGGCGTTGAGGTCGAAGGCGAAGTCCCAGTCTTCCTCGCTCGCATCGAGAATCGATCCGGAGTGCACGAAGCCCGCGCAGTTGAAGAGCACGTCGATCGCGCCGATTTCCTGCGCGAGCGCGTTGATCGCCTGCGTGTCGCGCACGTCGAGCTTGTGCACTTCGAACGGCTTCCCTTCGAGCGATTCGGTGCGGATGTCGGTTGCGATCACGCGCGCGCCTTCCGCCGCGAAGAGCTCGGCCGTCGCGAGCCCGATGCCTTGTCCCGCCGCCGTGATCAGCGCCGTCTTGCCTGCCAGTCTTTGTACCATCTACTGCTCCAGTCGAAGTTGTTTTTGAGACATGCCGGGTATATCAGCCGTTTCAGAGGCGATAGAACGCGCGGGCATTCGCGCCGAAAATCGCGTCTTGCTCGGCTTTTTCGAGATGAGAGGTCAGGCGCCGCGCAGCGGCGTGCCAGTCACTGTAGCTGCCGTTCATGTTCAGCACCGGCCAGTCGCTGCCCCACATCAGGCGCTCGGCGCCGAAATGTTCGAGGAGATGCGCGACATAGGGTTTCAACGTTTCGTCGCTCCAGTTTTCCTTTGCTTCGGTAGCCAGACCCGAAAGTTTGCAATGAAGTTTTTGCGGTAACGCTGCAAGTTGCGCGACGCCGTCGGCCCATGGCTGCCAGCCTGCTTCGATGCCATCGCGAATCGGCGGCTTGGCGCCATGATCGACGACGATTCTGAGCTTCGGGTATCGCTCCACGAACTTGATCAGCGAAGGCACGTGCCGCGCGAAGATCAGCGCGTCGAAGGCGAGATCGAGGTCGATCAGGCGTTCGATCGCGGCTTCGAGCGGCGCGTGCGCGATCCACGTATCGTCGGGCAGGTCCTGCAGCATCGGACGCACGGCCCTGAATTTCGACTCGCGCACGAGTTCGTCGAGGATCGCGGGTGCGTCGGACGAATCGAGCGGCACCCAGCCGACGACGCCGGCAATCGAATCGTCGCTGCGCGCGAGATCGAGCAGGTAGCGCGTTTCCTCCACCGTCGGCGCCGCCTGAACCACGACCGTGCGCTCGATGCCCGCTGCCTGACGCAATGGCGCGAGATCGCCGGAGCCGAATCTGCGATACAGCGGCTTGAGATCCGGCGTGAGCCAGCCGTAATCGCCGCGCGCGGGGTCCCAGTAGTGTTGATGCGCGTCGATGCTCACGTTCGTTTTCATCGCGGCACCGGCGCGTTCGCGTGAAGCAAGCCTTCGGCGCGCAACGCATCCCATAGCGCGGACGGAACCGGCGTCGCGAACGATGCCGCGTTCTCGCGCACTTCATCGGGCGTGCGCGCGCCCATCAGCACCGTGGCCACGACTTTATGCGCATAAGGAAACTGGATGGCCGCGGTCGATAGCGCGACGCCATGCTCGCGGCACACGCGCTCCAGCCTGCCGACACGTTCGACGATTTCTTTCGGCGCGTCGCCGTAGTTGAACTTGAGATCTCCGTGCGCCTTCGCGTCGAGACCGCGCGCGAGAATGCCCGAATTGAACGCGCCGCCGAGCAGAATGCTCACTCCGCGCTTCTCGCATTCGGGGAGGAGATCGTCGAGCGTGTTTTGCTCCAGCAGCGTATAGCGTCCGGCGAGCAGCGCGCAGTCGATGTCGAATTCGGCCATCGCTTCCATCACCGCCGCGCCTTCGTTCACGCCGAGCCCGACCGCCTTCACGCCGCGCGATTGCTTCAATTCCTCGAGCGCGCGAAAACCGCCTTCATCGGTCAGTTGCTTCCAGTAGTGCGCGTTCTGCTCGCCGTGCGTGTATCGGCCGATGTCGTGGATCAGCACGACGTCGATATCGATCATGCCGAGCCGCATCTGGCTGTCCTCGAACGAGCGGAGGATGCCGTCGTAGGTGTAGTCGAAGATAGCCTGGAAGGGAAGCGGCGCGGCCCAGCCTTCGCTGCCGTCGTCGGGCGTCGTGCGCGGGACGAAGCGGCGGCCGACTTTCGTCGAGATCGCAAAGTCGCCGCGCGGATAGCGCCGCAACGCATCGCCCAGACGATGTTCCGCCTTCGTGTGGCCATAGTGCGGCGCGGTATCGAAGAAGCGGATGCCGGCTTGCCACGCGGCATCGACGGTAGCGCGCGCCTCGTCTTCCGTGAGTTCGTGATACAGCCCGCCGAGCGGCGCGGTGCCGAGCGACAGTGCGGTGACGTCGAGTGACGTGCGGCCGATCCTGCGCCGGCGCGAAACTGCTTCTTGCCCGTGTGCGGTCATGTGCAAACCTCGGTCAGTGTGTTTCGATTTCCGCGATTCAAGCCGCCACAGTAACGCGTCCCGCGCCGCCGGGCAAACACGCGGGACCGACCGGTTCGAAGGTTTTGTAAGTCAGAATGAATTCCTGATGCCCGAGCGCCTCGGACTTCGACGCCGCGCCCGCCGCCACCGCCACCGTGACGTCGAAGATTTCGCGGCCCACTTCGTCGAGCGTCGCGCGGCCCTCGAGGATGCGGCCCGCATCGACGTCCATGTCGCCGGACAGGTTGCGATAGGTCGCCGGATTCGCGCAAACCTTGATGACCGGCGAAATCGCCGAGCCGACCACCGAGCCGCGTCCGGTCGTGAAGAGAATCACGTGACAGCCGCAGGCGATCAGCTCGCCGATCTCTGCGTTGTCGCTGATGTTCGGAAAACCGAAGCGCGGCTCGCCGTCGGGGACGACATCGAGCAGATAGAGGCCGCCGGTCGGCGGCACGTCCCCCGGCTTGATGATGCCGACGATCGGCGCCCCCCCGCTCTTCGAATACGCGCCGAGCGACTTTTCCTCCTGCGTCGTCAGCCCGCCGTCCGCATTGCCGACCGAGAACGAGCCGTGGCCCATCGTCGTGTAGTAGCGCGCGGCCTTCTGCACGCATTCGACGATCGCGTCGCCCAGTTCGGGCCGCGCCGCGCGGCGCTTCATATGGAACTCGCAGCCGACGAGCTCGCCCGTTTCCTCGAAGATGCACGAGGCGCCGGCGCCGATGAACGCGTCGAACGCGCGACCCACTGCCGGATTCGCCGTGATGCCGCTCGTGCCGTCCGAACCGCCGCAGATCGTGCCGACGATCAGCTCGTCGAGCGCCATCGGCACTTTCTGTTGCACGGCGAGCGTCGCGCGCGCCTCGCGCACCCAGTCGAGGCCGTTCTGGATCGTGCTGCGCGTGCCGCCCTTTTCCTGGATCGTCAGCACGGCGGCGGGGCGGCCACTTGCGCGCACGACATCGGCGAGATAGTGCTTGTTCATGCTCTCGCAGCCGAGCGACACGAACAACACCGCGCCGACGTTCGGATGCGTGCAGATGCGCTCCAGCATCTTTTCGGCGTAGCTGTTCGGGTAGCAGCCCGGAAAGCCGATCAGATGCACGGGCGGTTCGGCTTGCGGATTGAAGATGTCGAAAGTGTCGAAGGCATGTAACGATGGACGAAAATGCGCGACGATCTCGCGCGCGACGTGATGCGCGCATTCGACGAGATACGCCACTGCGACGACGTTGCGGATGCCCTTCTTGCCGTCGGCACGAAGATAGCCTTGCAGTGCGGGAGTGTTCGGCGTGCTGTTCATGAGCGTCTAGTGCTGCACGTACGCGTGTCCGGCGTCGTGTGTGTAAGTGGGGATGTAGTCGCTTTCCACATTGTGCGTGTGCAGATGCTCGCCGCGCGCGACATCGGCGTTCACGTGGCCGATGATCGCGCCGTAGCGCAGTACCTTTTCGTCCTTCGACAACGCGCGCCGCGCGACCTTGTGGGCGAGCTCGACGGTCGTCGCGAGCGTGATGCGCTCGCCTTCGATCATCAGCGTTTCGCCTTGCGGCAGACGCGCTGCGGCGATCAGGCAGTTGTCTTCCGGACTCAGCAGAATGAGGCGTGGGTCGGTTGTTTCTTGCATCGTCGCTATCTCAAATGAGTTCAGTTTTGCGCTTCGCCGCCCGCGAGCCGCGCCACCATCAGCGAGCCGAGGATGATCGCGCCGTAGATCGCCTGAATCCAGAACGATGGAACCTGCGCAAGTGTCAGCAGATTCTGCACGACGCCCAGTAGCAAAACGCCTGACAGTGCGCCGAGCATCGTGCCCTTGCCGCCGTCGAGCGAGATGCCGCCGATCACCGCTGCGGCGAATACCGTGAAGATCATGCCGTTGCCCTGGTTCGCGTTGATCGGGCCGACGTAGCCCGTGACGATCAGGCCGCCGATGGACGCGAGCACGCTCCCCAGCACGAACACGCCCCACGTGATGCGCTCGACGCGAATGCCCGCCGCGTGCCGCTTCCAGATTGCCGCCGATCGCATAGAGCGCGCGGCCGAGGCGGTGATAGCGCAGCATGAACGCCGCGAACGCGAAGGCCGCCGCCGCGAGCCATACCGAGACCGGCAGGCCGAGCACGAGCGTCGTCGCGAGCGTGAAGAACGACGGCGGCATGTCGAAGAGCGTGCCGCCCTTGGTCGCGCCGACGAGCATGCCGCGCAGCACGATCAGCATCGCGAGCGTGACGATGAACGCGTTCAGGCGCAGCCGCACGACCAGGAAGCCGTTGACGAAGCCGATCAGCGCGCCCACGACGACGATCGCCGCGAGCCCCGCCGCCGGCCATTCGAGGCCGAAGCCCGACGAAGCCGCGGGCATCACGAGCATCGCGCCGACGGCGGGCGCGATGCCGACCGGGTGAACGTCATGCGTCTTGTCTCCTGATGTGTGCGGTTCTTGGTGACTACTTCAAACCTGCGGCTGTGGGTGCTGCGAGATTCCTTCGATGCATGTATTCATCAGTGAACGTATTATTCATATACGGACAAAACGAAGTCAAGAAGGCGCGTGGCCAGAAGGATCGGTAATTTCCCTAGCCGGCCATCGAACGCAAGCGCCTTCGGGCGGCTTACACTCTGGCGCGCCAGAACATGAATCGACCCAGACTGAAAATGGATTCGGAACCAACGGACAACGACGGCGAGGCCGATCGCTATCGCGCGCCCGCGCTGGACAAGGGGCTCGACATCCTCGAATTGCTGTCCGAGCAGAAATCGGGGCTCACGCGCGCGGAAATCACGAAGATGCTCGGGCGCAACGCGAGCGAGATGTACCGGATGCTGGAGCGGCTCGTCGCGCGGCAGTACGTCGTGCGCTCGCCCGAAGGCGACCGCTATTCGCTGAGCCTGAAGCTCTATGCGCTCGCGCATCGCCATCCGCCGATGAACCGGCTGATTTCCGAGGCCCTGCCCGTGATGCAGCGATTTGCGGATGCGGCCGAGCAGTCGGTGCATCTCGTGGTCTACGATCGCGGCAATCTGCTCGTCATCGCGCAAGTGGACGGCCCCGGAACGTGGGGCATTTCGGTCCGGCTCGGCTCGCGCGTCGGATTGATCGACACCGGCTCGGGCCGCGTGATGCTCGCTTTCCAGACCGACGAACAACGCGAGCACATGCTCGCGGAGCATACGAAGGTGAAGGGCGAAATCGCGCTCGATCGCGCGGTGCTCGACGCCGACTACCGGCAGATCCGCGAAGCGGGCTACTCGAAGAAGGACAGCCAGCAGACGTTCGGCGTGACGGACGTGACATTCCCGCTGATCGGACCGTCGGGTCAGGCGATCGCCGCCCTCACCTGCCCTTACATGCGACGCATCGACGAGTACGTGGCGCCGTCGATCGGAGACGTCACTGCGCTGTTGAAAGATGCGGCGGCGTCGCTCTCGATGATGCACGACTGAGCGGCGCACGCTTCGCGCGTTAGAATGGCGGCCCTCTCAAAAAGACGGCGCGCCGCGACGACGCGCCGCCGTGTTCAATCCGACGCATTCCCGATGGCGAAACTTCTCTCCGATTCAGAATTCCTGCGCTTCACCGAACTCCAGCAAAAACAGGCGAACTTCACGATCACGTCCGGCGAAGCGGACGAGTTGCGCGACATCGTCGCGCGCGCGCAGAAGAAACGCGACGATCGCGCGGCCGCGATGCAGGCGATCGAAACGTACATCGCGCAGTTCCACATCACGCCGGACGAGCTTTTCACGGCCGAACAGATCGGCGACGCGGCGCGCACTTTCGGCCTGATTCCTGCCGCAAGGAAAGAGCGCACCCTACCGCCGCAACTGACGTATGACGGCAAGCCGTATCAGTGGACCTCGCGCGCGCTACCCGAGGAAATCCGCGTGCCGCTCTTCGAAGCGTTCACGTCCGGACAATCGGTGAAGCCATTCATCGCGACGCTGAAGGATACGTCGCGCTGCGCATTGACGATCGCGCGGCTCGAGAAGGAGACGGGAAGTTCGTATGCCGAAGCATTGCTCGGCGAGCTTTCACTGTCGCGCGCACAGGTCGATGAGGCGCTGGCCAGGCTCGCGGCCTAATCCGCTCGCGGCTGTGACGGCGACTCGCACAGCCGCATCCTGAAGCCGACGACGCCAGGGTCTTCGGTCTTCGTCAATTCGAAGCCGGAATTGCGCGCGAGCGCGATCATTCCGGCGTTCTCGCGTAACGCTTCGCCGACCAGCCAGCGGGTACCGCGCTTTCTCGCGTAATCGATGATCCGCGAGAGCAGCAGCGATCCCAATCCCTTCCCCTTCATGTCCGAGCGCGCGGCGACGGCGAATTCGGCGGTCTCGTTGTCGGGATCGGCGATCGCCCGCGCGACGCCGAGCGTTTCGGCCGCGCCCTCGCCGTTCGCCGCCGTGACGATGAACGCCATTTCGCGGTCGTAGTCGATCTGCGTCATGCGCGCGAGTTGCGAATGATCGAAGTTGCGCACCGCGCCGAAAAAGCGCAGGCGCAGGTCTTCGGCGGTGTTGGCGGCGACGAATGCGCGATGCGCGTCTTCGTCCTCGGGGCGGATCGGCCGCACCGTGACGCGCATGCCGCGCCAGTCGAGCGTCTCCTCCAGGCAGCGCGGATACGGCACGATCGCGAGCGGCTTGCGATGAGCGCCCAGCGTGAGTTGCGGCTCGTGCACGGCGACCGAATCGCGCGTGACGCGCAAGACGAGCCGCAACGCGACGATCTCCTCGATATAGCAAACGAGTTGCGACAGCCCGGTCAGCGCATTGAGCAGCATCTCCGCGGGCAGCTCGCGCGAACGCGGCGAGCGCATGACGAGATCGCGCGCGAGCACGGGATTGAGCGGCGGCAGCGCGAACTCGTGCAGGGCATCGGCGAGGCCCAGCGCACCCTCGGCCCTGAACTCGAACACCGGACCGAATACGCGATGGTTGAGCAGGCGCGTCTGGATCTCGACGGCATCGCTCGTCAACGAGTCCGGCGGTCCCGGCTTCACCGCGATGCCGAAGCGGGCGAGCACGCGCGCCGCACGCTCCCCGTTCAATTCGGCGATGCCGTTTTCCAGCGCGACGCGGATCTCGCTTTGCGCGGCGTCGATTTCCTCGGGAATTTCCAAAGGAAGGCCATCGGGCGTCTGCATCAGGAGTTCGCGGCCCTGCCGGAAATCGACGAGACGCGCGAAGCCGCGTGCAAGTCGATGCGGCGTCGTATGCACGGGAATGCCGTTCGCGTGCAGTTCGTCGCGCGTCGCGGAATCGACGCAGCCGAAAAAGCAGGTCAGCAGGCCACGGTACGCATGTCGCCGCTCGGCGATCAGCGTACGCGCGACTTCAGCGACGGGCGCGCTGTGCGTCGGGGCATGCACGACGAATACGGTGCCTGTCTCGCGATGCGCGGCGAGCGCTTCGAGCGCGGCGCCGAAATCGGCGGGGGTCGCATCGTCGCCGAGCAGGAGCGGATTGCCTGCGTGGGCGCGGGGCAGCGCCGCGGCGACGGCATCGCGCGCGGCAATGGGCCACGGAGCGAGATCGTCGCCCGCGCACCCGAACGCATCCTGCGCGAGGGCTGCGACGCCGCGATCGCTGGTGATCACCGTGGCGACATCGCTCGTCGCGACTCGGCCGATGCCGAGGGTCTCGATCTCGTCGAGAAGGTCGTCGAGCGAGTCGACACGAACCAGGCCCGCGCGGCGAAAAGCGGCGCCGTAGAGGCGATCGAACGGATCGTCGCGGCCGGTACGGAGCACGAGCACCGGCTTGTTGCGCGCAGCGGCGCGGGCGGCCGACATGAACTTTCGCGCCGAGCTCACCGTTTCGATGGCCAGCAGGATGGCTCGCGTCGAGGCGTCGCTCGCCAGGAAATCGAGGATATCGCCCGAGTCGACATCAGCTTCATCGCCCAACGCGACGATTCTCGAAAAACCGAGGCCGCGTGCACGCGCCCAGCCCAGCACGCCATTCGTCAACGCGTTCGATCCGGAAACCCACGCGACGCCGCCAGGCTTCACGCTGCAGGCCGGCGCGCCGAGGCATGCGCCGATCGCAGGCGCCACTATGCCGAGACTCGCCGGCCCGACGACCCGCATCAGGAACGGACGCGCAGCGGCTAGCGTACGGGCGGTCCAGCTGTCGGCATCGGCAGGTAATGCCTGCGACCTGTCTTGTTGCGCTACCCGTGAGTCGCCTCGCTGCTTCGCTTCGCCGACGATTACCACCGCCTTCGTTCCACGTTTCCCGAGTTGCTCGACGAGTTTCGGCCATGTCTGCGGTCGCGTGCAGAGCACGGCGACATTCGGGGCGTCAGGGAGCGCGCTGACGTCGGCAAAGACGCGCTCCCCGCCCAGCGTTTTGTATTTCGGATTGACGGGCCATATCGGGCCCTTGAATCCCGCGCACAAGGCACGCGTCCACACCATCTCGCCGATACTGCCCGCGCGCGACGACGCGCCGACCACGGCTACCGACTTTGGCGCGAACAGGATATCGAGGTTGCGAACAGTCATGACGGCTCCGACAGGGCGGCGGTGGGATCAGCGCTTAGGATAGGCGATTTTGTATGGCGGGTGATGACGGGGGAGCGGGAAGCGGAGTCTATTCGAGAGTGCGGTGCTGGAGCTTTATGCGCATAAAGTCCTTCGCTCGGAATGGGTCGCGGTCGCCGAGTTGCGAAGCTATTCGGTTCGATTTGGCGAAGCATAGATCCGGGACGTCAGCTTTATGCGCATAAAGTCCGCCGGAGCGCCTTAGCTCGCGAAGTCGATCTCCATAGGCTTTTTCTCGAATACACGCAAAGCCTGAACGCACGGTCCCGACTTTATGCGCATAAACCTCGGCCGAACGGCTAACGCGTTAATTCGTTGCTGAATTTCACTGGAAAAATAACTACGCCAATGTAGAATTCAACGGACTTCAAATTTCGGAGTAAAACGTGGCGGCGGAAATCATAGCGATCACGCAGCAGAAGGGCGGTGTCGGCAAAAGCACGATTGCGATGCACTTGGGCGCGGCCTTTCACGAAAAGAAGAAGCGTGTGCTGGTGGTCGACGCGGACGGTCAGAACACGCTCATTCACTGGTCGAGCGCGGCATCGGATGGAATGAGCGGAATTCCGTTTCCTGTCGTCAATCTGTCGGAAGCAGGAGGGCAGATCCATCGTGAGATCAAGAAGTTCGTCAACGACTACGACATCATCGTCGTGGATTGCCCGCCGTCGATCACTGAAAAGGTATCTGGTGTGGTGCTGCTCGCGGCGAGCGTCGCGGTGATTCCGACGTCTTCATCGCCGGCGGATTACTGGTCGAGCGTCGGTCTCGTCAAGCTCGTTCAACAAGCGCAAGTGATGAATGAGGACCTGCGCGCCGTCTTCCTGCTCAACAAGACCGAAGAGAAGCGCATGCTCACGCGCGAACTCAAAGTCGCGCTGGAAGAGCTCGGATTCCCCTTGCTCAAGACTCAGATCCCCACGCGCGAGTGCTACAAGCAGGCGATGGCACTTGGCCAGACCGTACTTCAAATGACCGACCGTGGTTCACGCCTCGCCGCGACGGAGATCCGCGCCGTGGCCGACGAAATCCTCGGCATGCTCCCCTGACTTTATGCGCATAAAGGACCCTGAATGAAACCGTCCCAGTTTGCAAAGGGCTTCAAGGCCCGCCCCGACTCGACGAGCAGCGAGAAGCGCACGGCACTCGACCGCCTCAACGCGATCGACGGGATCGTCGATATCCAGCATGTGGGGCAGGCAGCGAACGGCCGCTCGAGCGCCTTTGCCGCAGAAGAGCCAAGCGATATCGCCGCCGGTCCGGAATCCGATGAATATCGCGCATGGCGGCGTGCGAATCGCTATACCGCGGGACAGGTAATCGAGTTGCCGCTGAAGTCGATCAAGCCGAGTCCCTTCAATCCGCGCCATTTCTATCTCAAGACGTCGATCGCTGAATTGGCCGTCAATCTCGCCAAGCAAGGGCAACAGCAGGCGATCCACGTCATCCCCGATTATGAAAATCCGGGAACGTTCTTCGTCAGCGACGGCGGACGCCGCGTGCGGGCGTTGAAAGAGGCAAACAAGGAATCGGTCAAGGCGGTAGTGGTCGATCTGCCGGTCGGCATTCAGAGTTACAAGCTGGGCTACGACCTGAACGTCCAGCGCGACTCGCAGACCGTCTTCGACAATGCGGTGGTCTGGAGGCGGTTCCTCGACGAGAAACACTTCCAGAGCCAGCGCGAACTGGCCGATCATCTGGGCCTCGACGAATCGACGATCGCGGTGGCGCTGTCGATTGCAAAGCTTCCCGAGAACGTCATGCAGGAGATGGTGGCGCGGCCGGATCGGTTCGGCTCCAACATGGCCTATCAGATCACGCGCTACCACGCTGCTCGCGGAAGCGATGCCACGTTGCGGCTCATCAACAAGATTACCTCGGACGATCTGAGCACGCGCCAGGTGGCCGATATCGTCAAAGGGCGCGCGAGCACTCAAGGCGCGCCCAAGACGCCGAGCCGCCAGCGCTATGCGCAGCGGCTCGAGATCAAGCTGGATGGCGTCGCAGTCGGCGATCTGAAATCATATGGGGAAGACCGTCTCGAGCTGCGCCTGCGCGGCTTGTCGCGAGAGAAGCGTGATGAACTGCTGCACCAGATCGAAACGATGCTTCAGTCTGGCCAGATCAGGAAGTAAGAGTAAGGCTGTACACGGCCGCCGGATCGTTCTCCGGCGGCCTTTTTGCTTTCCCGGGAAGCAAAGCAATGTTGCGGTGGATCGCGGTAGCGAGCCTCAACCCACGCGCGATTGACTCAATGTGAATGCCAGCAGGTCGCCATCCGTAGGCTCGCCCCACGTCTTTCGGGCGAGCCAGTCGAAAAACGACGTCTCGGCCAGCTTCGAGTCCAGGCCTCGCTTGCGCCAATCGTCTCGCATATGCGTGCCGAGACCCGGCAGCACGTCTTCCTCGAACGACTGACGCGCGAGCTCCCGTTCTTCCTCACCTTGCTCGTCGTAGAGCACGCGCGCTTCCTTGCGGCGATGCGCCGAGAACTCGCTCAACAGACGTGCCTTGAGATCGTCGGCGCCGGAAACGGCCACTGTCGCGCGCGGAGCCGCCATGCTCGTTGCGGGAGGCAGGGCATCGACCGGCGGCGCATAGCCCTTCTTGAGCGCGTCCTTGAACAGCGCCGCGGCGCTGCGAACCGGCGGCAACGTCGTGCTGCGCATGCGCTGCTCCGTCATCTGCAAAGCGGCGCGGATGCGGTTCTCCTCGCTGTCGGCGTAAAGCGTCTGAGCGTCCTTGAGCGGAATGCCGATCTTCACCATCCGATCCACAAGCGTGCTATCGAAGACGTTCGGATGCTCATCGAGCGCGAGCATCGGCTGCTTGCGCTCCGTCACGCGAAACTGGATTTCCGCGACGCGACGCCCCTCGCGATGCTCCACCAATTCGACAAAGATATTCGTTACCGCGTTGACCTCGGCGATTGCCGGGCGCAGATAATCTCGCTTGAAATACTTGTACTCGCGCTTGGCCTCGTCGCCGGCTTCCGTGTCCGGCGTGCCGGAAAGAATCGGACGCCACCATTCCCAGGTTTCGCGCATCGTCAGGTGGCTGGGATTGGTCAGATAGCGCACACAGATTTCGTAGAGCGCGAGACCCGCGCTGCTACGCAACTGGCTCTGGAACTGCAGACTCAGACGCGCATATTGCACGGGATCGAGCAGCTTTTTCTTGATTTTTGGCGCAAACGAGAACTCGACCCAGACGCGACGCGTGGTCGGGTCTTCGAGAATTTCGGCATCGGCAATGAGCGTCGAAATGCCCCATTTGCGTCCGGGTTTCTGGCTCGACGTGCCGGTACTCCACTCCACCTGCACCGACACCATGCGACGCAAGTGTTCCTTGACCAGTGCGGTATCGTTCGAATCGAATGCCGAATTCGCGACGATGTCGGAGAGCAGCGCGCGATAGGTGTCACCGGAGTCGTCAGCCTGTTGCGCGACGGCAAGTAGTACGTTGAACAGCTTGCGAGTGAGCAGCGTGATCTTGCCGCTCTTCGGCTGGATCGCAATGGCTTCGACCGCCTTGCGCAATTCCGCCGAACTCGGGCTGACTACGTCGGTTTTCTTTGCGCGCTTGGTTGCCATGCGATGGACGGGTTCAATATTGCGAGGAAGGATACCGATTGGGGTGAACCGCGTCTATAGGGACCGCTTCACCATATTGGGGTGAATGAAGACGTGTCCCTCCGGCTCACTGCGGTGCGCTCCCGTAAATGCTCACCACTCACCCGTCGCGGTTATCGCATATACGTAGCGCCCACGCGGGTAAACGAATTGCGCCGCTTTTTCGGGGTAGGCCGGATGATCGAAAAGAGCTCCCGAAAAAACTCACCTCGAATTTTTTTCGTGCAGTTACGACGTGTGGTACGTGAGAGACAGCGCCGCCGCCGTCCACTTTGTCCGGGCGATCCGGGCTCTCATGGTGCAAATGTGGCAGCACGTCGCCTCACTCATATTGATGGCTTCAAACGAGTCCCGAAAACGCTCACCTTGCTTCGGCGCGCGGAGTTGGAAACATCGGTTTCGTCCCTTTACCGATGCGCCTTGCGACGAAATGGATCCCGCAAAGCCTCACCTTTGCCATTTTTGGCAGCCCGGTACGGCTTGCGCAAGTCTCTGCGGAAAGTCCCGAAAACTCTCACCTTGGGATGAAGCGATTGAAAAAATCAAGCTCATCCAGGCACTTATCTCGCTTTCCTCGCGTTGATCCGAGCAGGCTGAGTCCCGTAGATACTCACCTATCGCAGGTTGACGTATAGTGCCCCGCGCGCCAAGACATCCCGAAAGCCCTCACCATAGTCGGCAACGGATACGTCATAACCAGCCCAAACATATGTTTTTAATAGATTTTTTTATCGCACAGGATTCGCCCTCAACCGCAGACGTACCAAGCGCGGTTGTCGAATCCTGTAGCGTCTCACCTTTAGGTAGACAGGGCGACGCGGCCCGGAGGCCGCGCAGGCTGACGCTTCGCTCCCGAAAAAACTCACCTCGAGCCATGGAAGCGGTGCAAAAAGCGGCTTTGGGCTAATTGGCCGTCGAGCGCAAGATGCAGCGTCCCCTTGCTCGCTCCCGAAACTCCTCACCTTTCGAGCAAAAATCCGTGGGAAGTGCCGCAAAAGCGCCGTCTCACCCGAACAATCTCACCTTCGAACCGCCATTTGCCCTGAAAAATCTCACCATTCGGTAAAAACTACCCAAACAGACTGCATATTCTGGTCTTTTCGCATGTCCCGAATACTCTCACCTTTCTTCGATAAGGCGACTGAAGCAGCCCCAAGCGCATCAATGGGCCCAGCGGAGGGAACTCCCGAAATTGCTCACCATGCCCGCGATCGCGCATCCTGAACCCGCTCACGATCACTCCCGCTTCTCCTCACGGAGAGCCCTGAAGCCCATCACCGCTCTATCCCGAAGAACTTCACCATATGTCCCGAACAGTCTCACCCAATAGCCCCCAAAGCCTTATGTCACAAGGCTCTGCGCGGGCGTTAACTGTTTTAACAAGGTTCAATGGTGTTTACTTCTAATACTCTCAAGAAGCACCGAGTATGCACAGTGAAGCGTAATAAGGCCGATAACCCGTGAAACAGCCTCCCTCAGTTGAAAGTTGACTCAAACATTCACCAAATCATATAGTTAGCCTGGTTACCTCACGATGTTTCACGAAAGCCCACACGCGACGTAAGTCAAAACGTGCAAAATGGAGTTCCTGACAGGCAAGAAAACGAAAATCGCACGGAAGATCGAAAGTTGTAACGTACGAGACGTAAAACGTTATGATTGATACCTCGAACTTCCTATCTTTACCATGGACCAGCAAATCCGCGACACCTTGCGGCAGGAAATCGAAGCCATGCGCGCGACCGGAGCGCGTCGACAGGATCTGTCTCAGCATGCCTGCAAGCGTCTTTTCTTCGATCTCGGCATCCGGCCCTCAGTGACGACCGTCCGGGAACTCACGCAAACCGGTAGCGCGAGCGACATTCCCAAAGATATCGAAGCATTCTGGGCTGGTCTGCGCTCGGCTTTGCGTGTCCGCGTCGATTCCGGCGCGATCCCGGAGTCGTTGCACGAACGGGCCGGCGAGCTGCTGGCCGCGCTTTACGATGAAGCACGGCAGCATGCCCGCGCCGCGCTCGACGAGGAGAAGGCACACCTCGCCGCCGCCGTTCAAACCGCGCAGGCAGAAGTTCGCGATGCCAATATCCGGCGGGAGGCGATCGAGCAGGCCCATCAGCGCGCGGAGGCGCGCGTCGAAGCGAGCGCGGCCCAGATCGCGGCGCTGGAAGCCGAACTGAAAGTGCTTCGCTGCCAGCGATCGGATGCACAAACGGGCTTGCGCGAAGTCATCGTCCGCTGGGAAAAGGAAAATGAAGCGCTTTCCGAGCGCCTGCAGCAAGAACAATCGGCTGCGGCGCGTCTTCGCGACCGTGTCGATGAGCTGCAGAACGAACTGCGCCATAACACCGAGCACTACGCCCAGCAGATAAAGGACGCCGTCAAGGAAGCCGAGCGGCGCGTGCGGCCAATGCTCGTCGAGCTCGATTCCCTGCGCGGCATGGCCGCGACGTATCAGGCCGGCGTGCGAGAGGCGAGTCAGAAAGAATTCGATTTCATTCAACAACTTAGCGCAGCACGGAATCGCGCCGACCGGCTCGAATCGCAAGTGCGCGCGCAGTCCGACGAGATCGATGCGCTCGTTCGCGAACGCGATGCGCAGCGCGTCCAGTCGGGCGCCAGCGCCGAAATCGGTGCACTGATTGCGTCTCTGGCGGTCGAAGGACGCCTCACTGCCGCCGAAATCGCCGGAATTGGCACGCAGATCGATGCACACGTCGTCGCGCCGGCTGTCTGTCCCGCGTGCGAAATCGGCGAACCCGAAATGCAGAGGCACGAGGACGAGTACGAACTGTCTTGTCCGAACTGTGAGCGGACGTCGGCGACAGTGTCGTCGAAGCTTTCGGCCGTCGAGAGTTTTCTTCGATCAGCCCGCGTGAGGACGTCCTAACGGCGTCGACGCGGCAGCTGGCATCAAAGGTGAGAGTTTTCGGGATCAGCGATTGGTCCTTGCGCGTGCGCCTATCGAGCCGCGCTCGCGCGGGCGAAGGCGATATCGCGCTCCCGTATTTGCTCACCCATCCATTCCCGCCACGCGCGATGCAGCCGATTAACGGAGATCGTCTGCTGAAATCCTAGCCACTGGCCGACGCGATCCGGGTCCGTGCCGTCCTCGAACAACTCCGCCGCGTAGGTGTTGCGCAGCGTCTGCGGACTCGCCCGTGCGACGCGCGACGCGGCGATGCCGGATGCGGCCACCACCGCGTCGATCGCGCGCAGCATCGTGGCCTTGTGCATCGGGCGGCCGGACGGCGCGGCGGGAAACAGCAAGTCGCCCGCCAGCCCGGCGGTCTTGCGTTCGCCGATCCAGTCGTCGAGCAGCTCGACGGCGAAAGGCGCGAGCCGCGCTTGCCGGATCAGCAAGGGATTCGAGGCATCGACGGTGATATAAGGTGCACCGGCCGCGTAGCAATTGACGCTCAGTTGCGCCGCTTCGCCCGTTTTCACGCCGCCGCCAAGAAATGCGGCGACGAGCGCCCGATCGCGCCGCTCGCGCCAGCGCTGTCCGGCGGGCAACTCACCCAGCGGTGAAAACAGATGCGCGATGAGCAGCGCGCGCTCATCGTGCGTGAGAAAGCCGGTTGGCTCGTTGTCGCGCGCCTTGCGCCAGGCGGCGTTGCCGTCCTGGGCGATGAACCGGGCCGGGTTCGTCGCCGCCGACTCGACTTCGCGCAGATGATCCAGCACACGCTCGATGAGCCGCAGGTAACGCATGCGCTGCGGACGGCGTATGTCCAGCTGCGCGACGAATTGCTCGATGACGGGACGCTGCACCGTGTGCAGCGTCGCGCGCTTCGCCGCGAGCCATTCCAGAAAATTGCCCCACTGCGCGCGATAAACATCGGCCGATGATGCTCTGAACGACTGCTGCGCAAGCCATGCGTCGAATGCGGCATGCGGATCCGCCTGCCAGTCGGCGCGCTGTTGATCGAAGAGATCGGAAGTGTTCGGCATGGTGTCGGAAAGCGCGTGGCGCGCTGTAGTGCACTGCGCACAGGGTCGGGCTTCAGGGGCTTGACGTCAAGGGCACGTGTTTGCGGAAGTGTCGATAACTGTCTTGCGGCGGAGGCGATTCCTCGTCTACTGTCGTCTACACGGCTTCTTTCCACGCACAAGTACAAGAGCAAAGGAGTTCAACCATGGCCCAGGAGACCTGGCAGGAACGCCGCGCGAACGGGCGCGCAGCGCGTGAGCGCACCCCGCGTGGGGCGCACGAAGCGATCGGCGATGTCGCCCGCGATCCCATCGAGCTCTTGCAGGAAAGCAGCGCGGGCCGTGTCGGCGCGTTGATTCCACTGCGCTACGGCCGCATGCTGGCCTCGCCGTTCACGTTCTACCGCGGCAGCGCAATCCTTCAGGCGCATGATCTGGCGGCTACGCCCGACAGCGGCATCTCGATCCAGATTTGCGGCGATTGCCACCTGTCCAACTTCGGCGGCTTCGCGACGCCGGAACGCGCGCTCATCTTCGATCTCAACGATTTCGACGAAACCGCGCCCGGACCTTGGGAATGGGATTTGAAGCGATTGGTCGCGAGTTTCACGATCGCCGGGCGGCATCTCGGGCACGGCGATCTCGCCGCCGACGAGTTCGCGTTTCTCGCCGCGCGCAGCTACCAGTCGCATATGCGCGAATACGCCGAAATGAGCGTGCTCGACCTCTGGTACGAGCGCATCACGTTCGAGCGCATGTACGACGCGGTGCAGACCGACGACGCGCGGCGGCGCATCAAGCGCGGCATCGAGCGCGCGTCGCGTCGTACGCACGAGACGATGTTGCCGAAGCTCGCGGATCGAACGGGCAATGCCTGGCGCATCCGCGATGCACCTCCCGCGGTGTTCCACATTCGCGGCCAAAGCACGCTGATCGATAAGGACGATGGCTGGATGACGCTGAAAGGCAGCCGCGAGGAAATCTTTGCGGCGATCATGCGCAACTATGTCGCGACGCTGACGCCGGAGCGCGCACGGCTGCTTTCGCAATTCACGCTGCAGGATGTCGGGTTCAAAGTCGTCGGCGTGGGCAGCGTCGGAACGCGCTGCCTGATTCTCTTGCTCACGGATCATCACGACAAGCCGCTTTTCCTGCAGATGAAGGAGGCGTCGACATCGGTCGTCGCGAGATACGCGAAGTCTTCGAAAGCCGCGAATCAGCCGGAGCACGAGGGCCAGCGCGTCGTTCACGGACAACGCCTGATGCAAGCGGCCACCGATCCCTTTCTCGGCTGGGTGACCGGCCCACTCGGGCGCTCGCTCTATATTCGCCAGCTGCGCGACATGAAGATTTCCGCCGAGCTTGAAACCTACGATACGCATGCGTTTCGTGAATACGCCGCGCTCTGCGGCTGGGCGCTCGCCCGCGCGCATGCGAAAGCCGGCGGCTGCGCGCCGGAGATCTCAGGCTATCTCGGCAACAGCGATCGCATGGCCGAGGTGCTCGCGCGCTACGGACGTGGCTATGCGGATCAGGTGGAAAATGACTACGAGCAGTTTCGCGCCGCATGCCGGGACGGCAGGCTCGAAGCACGCACCGACGCGGATATGGCAGCGGACTTCGCGCTCTGAAGGCATTCGATGCGAGGTGGGATGAGGTGAGGCACGCGGAACGCGCCGCGTGCCGGGCGGGTGGCGTCAGTGCGCGGCGATGGCGAGTTGCGGCCGGCCGTGTCGTGCAGCGCGCTCGTAGGCGTCCACGACGAAGGCGAAAACGGCGGGCAAGGCGTTGGACGAAGCGACGTCGACTACATCATCGGTTTCGGGAAAATGAAAGTCGTCGGGACGCGCGAACATCTCGCGCAGCGCGGCTTCGTGCCGCCCGGCAAAACCCAAGTCGGCCACTGCTTCGGCTTCGATCGCGTGCAGCAGACGCCACGTCAGCGGCACGCCTTTGTCGATGTAACGCCCTGCTATCTGGCGCGTGATGCGCTCGAGGTCACGCACTGCGCGGGCAAACTGCTTCCTGCTTAAATTTTCGCCGCTCGACTCCATGATTCACCCCTTCCCAACTGGTCTTATTGTACTGTACAAACATACAGTACTTGTTGCAATGAAAATAGCGTCTCGCTAGTTGTCGCGGGTGTATGTGCGATTCCGCCTACGTAGCTTTCAGACATACGCCGCTATGCGTGCTGACCAACGAAGCGCATCGTGGAACCATGCTTGGGAATGGTCCTGGGCGGAATGCGCAGATGCTTGAATGGCTCAGTTCAAGCGCAACGCGCAGCCAACAACGCTGCAAAGCACGGGAGAACGGAGATGAACAAGGATCAGGTCGAAGGCGTCGGCAAGCAGGTCAAAGGCAAGATCAATGAAGGCGTCGGCAAGATGACGGGCGACAAGGTTCAGGAAGCCAAGGGTGATGTGCAGCAGGCCGCAGGCAACGTGCAAAAGGGCGTGGGCGATGCGCGCGAAGCAGTGAAGGACAGCGCAAAGAAGAACCCGTAAGCGGGCATATCGCGCTCATCGACGGCGCTGCCATGCGGCGCCGCTTCAAGCGGGATGCACCTTGCCGTGCGTCCCGCTTTTCATTGGGCGCAGAGCGGCATTCGTCGGACGTTTATGCGCATAAAGCCGGACGGGCCATCGGCCGAGCGGTCTGTCGCGTCAACCGTGGATCACGATAAGCAGCGCTTTGGCTTCGGCACGCCCCACATTGCGAATTGCATGCGCTTCGTCGGCTGCATAACGCGCCGTTTCCCCGGCTTTGAGCCGACGCGTCGCGCCGGATGCGTCGACCTCGATCGAACCGTTCAGTACAGTGAGATGCTCGCGCGTCCCTGGCTCGTGCGCATTCGACGTAAGCGAGGCGCCCGATTGAAGCGTGAGTTCGTACCATTCGAATTTTCCGGCCAGTTCGATCGGCCCCCAGACGCGCAACTGATACCCACCGTTGTCGCCACTCAAAGTCGGTATGTCATGCGGCCCGGCCACCCGGATCGCTTCGACCGGCCGTTGCTGCGCGAAGAGTTGATCGAGACTGATGCCGAGCGCGTTGGTCAATCGCCAGGCGACCGCGATGGTCGGGTTGGCTTTGTCCCGTTCTATTTCTGACAGCATCGATTTCGATACGCCCGCGGCACGCGACAAATCATCAAGCGTCAGCTTTCGCTCGTTGCGCAACCGTTGGATGACTTCGCCGACCCGTGGCGGTGCGGCGCCCGCTCCGGTGAATTCGCCCGTTTTTCCTTCTGAACCCGTGCTTGCCATGAGTCTCACAATCCCTTAGAGTGTTCGGCATATCGGATTTTAGTTCGAGATATCGAATATGTCCGATGCAATGAATGGACTATAACAGGGCTAAGGGCCGCCTGCGCATGCGTGATCGAAACGAAAACGGCGCCCGGATACCAGCAGCAGCCCAAGAACAAAGGATTGCGATGAACGACCGATATCTCTCCCATCTGCGCTCGACGCTCGACGAGATCCGCGACGCGGGGTTCTACAAGACCGAACGGGTCATTGCGAGCCCGCAGTCGTCGGATATCCGGCTTGCGAACGGACGCGACGTGCTGAACTTCTGCGCGAATAATTACCTCGGCCTCGCGGACGATCGGCGCCTCATCGATGCGGCAAAAGCGGGGCTCGACGCGGATGGCTTCGGGATGGCCTCCGTCCGCTTCATTTGCGGCACGCAGACCGTGCACAAGGAACTCGAACAGGCCATCGCGCAATTCCTTCGAACCGATGACGCGATTCTCTATTCGAGCTGTTTCGATGCGAACGGCGGTCTTTTCGAGACTTTGCTGACGGAAGAAGACGCGATCATCAGCGACGAGTTGAATCACGCCAGCATCATCGACGGCGTGCGTCTTTCGAAGGCGCGGCGTCTGCGCTACAGGAACAATGACCTCGCCGATCTCGAAGCGCGCCTTCAGGAAGCGGACGCGGCCGGAGCGCGCTTCAAGCTGATCGCCACCGACGGCGTCTTCTCGATGGACGGCATCATCGCCGATCTCGCCGGCATCTGCGATCTCGCCGACCGCTACGGTGCGCTCGTGATGGTCGACGATTCGCACGCTGTCGGCTTCATCGGCGAGAACGGGCGCGGAACGCCCGAGCACTGCGGCGTGCTCGACCGCGTGGACATCATCACCGGAACGCTCGGCAAGGCGCTCGGCGGTGCCTCGGGCGGTTACGTCGCGGCGCATAAAGAAATCATCGAACTGCTGCGTCAGCGCAGCCGGCCCTATCTTTTCTCGAACACGCTGGCGCCGAGCATCGCGGCCGCGTCGCTGAAGGTGCTCGAATTGCTTGCGAGCGATGAAGGCGCGGCGCTGCGCAAGCGCGTCCGCGAAAATGGCGCGCAGTTCCGGAAGGCAATGACTTCACTCGGCTTCGATCTCGTACCCGGCGAGCACCCGATCATTCCGGTCATGCTCGGTGATGCGCAACTCGCCTCGAAAATAGCCGATGCGTTGCTCGAAGAAGGTGTCTATGTCATCGGCTTCTCCTACCCCGTCGTGCCCAAGGGACGCGCACGAATCCGCACGCAGATGAGCGCGGCGCACACGCCCGAGCAGATCGATCGCGCAGTCGATGCGTTCGCCCGCGTCGGCCGATCGCTCGGCGTCATCCGTTGAGCGCGGGGCCTGACTTTATGCGCATAAAGAACCCCGGGGCACCGCCGGACAATCACGCGTGAACCGGGCCACAAGCTCGTGCTCACCCAAGCGAAGAAGCACCAGGACCAAACGTCAGGATCAAACGCAATGAAAGCCCTCGCCAAACTCGAACGCGCGCCCGGACTCACTTTGACGCGCGTGAAGCGGCCCGAAGTTGGCCATAACGACGTACTCATTCGTATCCGCAAGACGGCGATCTGCGGCACCGACATCCATATCTGGAAGTGGGACGAATGGGCGCAGAAGACGATTCCCGTGCCGATGCACGTCGGTCATGAATACGTCGGCGAAATCGTAGAGATGGGTCAGGAAGTGCGCGGCTTCACCATCGGCGATCGCGTGTCGGGCGAAGGACATATCACCTGCGGTTTCTGCCGTAACTGTCGCGCCGGGCGCCGGCATCTGTGCCGCAACACGGTTGGGGTCGGCGTGAATCGCGAAGGTGCATTCGCCGAATATCTCGTGATCCCCGCCTTCAACGCGTTCAAGATTCCGCCCGATATCTCCGACGACCTCGCCGCGATCTTCGATCCCTTCGGCAATGCGACGCACACTGCCCTTTCGTTCGACCTCGTCGGCGAGGATGTCCTGATCACCGGCGCGGGCCCGATCGGTGTGATGGCTGCCGCGATCGCCCGGCACGTCGGCGCGCGCAACGTCGTCATCACGGATGTGAACGACTACCGCCTCGAGCTTGCGCGCAAGATGGGCGCGACGCGCGCGGTCAACGTAGCGAACGAAGACCTGCGCGACGTGATGAGCGAACTCGGCATGACCGAAGGCTTCGACGTCGGTCTGGAAATGTCCGGCGTGCCAAACGCATTCACCGCGATGCTGGAAGCGATGAACCACGGCGGCAAGGTCGCGCTGCTCGGCATTCCGCCGGCGCAAACAGCAATCGACTGGAATCAGGTGATTTTCAAGGGACTCGAGATCAAGGGCATCTACGGGCGCGAGATGTTCGAGACTTGGTACAAGATGGTCGCGATGCTGCAAAGCGGCCTCGATCTCTCGCCGATCCTGACGCACACCTTCCCCGTCGACGACTATCAGCGCGCCTTCGACACGATGCTTTCCGGCAACAGCGGCAAGGTCGTGCTCGACTGGACTGCAGCGGCGGCCTGAACGGCCCTTCAATCACTGGGCCGAACTGGCGGGCGGCTTGGAGAACTCGGCCTGAATGGCGACGTGCACATCGTCGCCGACTGCCGGATACCACGTCGTCAATCCGAACTGCGCGCGGCTGAAACGTCCATCGGCTGAGAAGCCCAGCGTCTCCTGCTTCGTGAGCGGATTGACCGCGTGCCCGTTGAACGTCACGTTGAGCGTGACCGGTTTCGTCGTGCCGCGGATCGTCAGATCGCCTGTCAGCGTGCCCTTGTCGTCCCCGGTGCGCTGAAAACCCGTGCTCACGAAGACGATGTCCGGATAGCGCGCGACGTCGAACATGTCCGGCCCTTTCAGCATGCGATCGAGCAACGGCACGTTGGTGTTGACGCTCGCCGCGTCGATGGTCGCGCGCACGGCGCTCCCGGACATTCCCTCCGCATTCCAGTCGAGTTGCGCCGTCGCCTTGTCGAATCGAATGACGAAGCGCGAATAGTGAAAATGATCGACGTCGAAGCTCACGTTCCAGTGATGCGGATCGAGTTGATAACGCCCGGACGGCACGCTCGATTCGCTCGACGACACGTGATGCGTGACCACCTGCAACGGCGTGCACGCAGCGACCGCGGCGACAAGGAAGAACGGAACGAGAGGCTTGAAGGATTTCATCGCGCTGTGCCTCGAATACGAGAAACCGGATTTCCACAAGTTTCGCCGAGATCGTCGAAACGTGCGCATGCCGTCACGCTCGTTTCGCTCGCTCACACGAAAATAGTGTGATCAGGTAGAGTTCGCCTCGACCTCCATCTCAGAAAAAGGCGCCATGGCTTCCGCGCGATGGCGGAGAACATATGCGTTCACGGCCATCCCGCTTCCGAACCTTTCGCGCCCGCCTGCTGACGGCGGCTGTTGTGCTTGTGTCTGCCTGGGCGCCCGCCGCTCACGCGAGCTGGTGCGGCGACGGCCTCTGGATCGACGCGATGATCGGTTCGCATCACCTCCATCCGGACAAGGACTTCAAGCAGTTCAATCCAGGCATCGGCGTGGAATGCTGGGTCGCGCCGCAATGGGCGCTGACGGGCGGGTATTTTCGCAACTCGCTGTCGAAGCCGTCGTTCTACGGCGGCGGCGTCTGGGCGCCCGAGTTCCTCCACTGGCATTTCATCCGGCTCGCCGCGATGGGCGGCCTCATCTCGGGCTATGACTACGGCAGCTGGGGCATCGGCCATAACCACACGGTCGGTCCGGTGGCCGCGCCGCTCATCATGCTCGATTACAAGCGCGTCGGCGCGAACATCATCCTGATTCCACCGATCCCTTCGAATGATCTTCCCTTCACCATCGGCTTCATGCTCAGAGTGAAATTCTGAGCGATCCTGAATATTCTCACCTATAGCCCCAACGCCTTCTCGAACCGCGGATCGCCGAGATACGCGACGTTGAAGCGAAACCACGGCGACACGCTGTTCGCGTGCGCCGAAAAGATGGTCCCCGGCGCGAGAATCACGTGCTTTTCCAGCATCTCCTTCGCAAAGGCGATCGAATCGTCGCGTCCCGGCAGCCGGGCCCATAGATAGAGGCTCTGCTCGCTTAGCTTGAAGATGGTCGCATTCAGGCGTGTCAACGCTTCGACGCCCGTGGCCGTCGCGCGCTTGAGCCGTTCCTGCAAGCGGTTCGTGTGACGCAGAAAGTGTCCGTCGCTCACGATCGCGTCCAGCGTGCGCTCGCAATATTCCGAACTGCTCACGTGCGTGAGCATCTTCACGTCGGCGAGATCGCTGGCGAGATCCGCATCGCATGCGAGAAAGCCCACGCGGAGCGCCGCCGACACCGACTTCGAAAAGCTGCCGACATAAATCGTGCGCCGCAACTGGTCGAGCGCGCAGATACGGGTGGCCGAGCGCGGCTTGAGGTCGGCGAGGGCGTCGTTTTCGACGACGATGAGATCGTGCGCTTCCGCCAGTTGCAATATGCGATGCGCCTTCGCCGCGCTGATGTCCGTGGCGGTCGGATTGTGCCCGACCGATTGCGTGAAGAAGAGCCGCGGCCGATGCGTCTTGAGACGCTCTTCCAGCGCGGCGATATCGGGCCCGTCGACACCGCGCGGCACGCCGACGATGTTCGCGCCCGACAGCTTCAGCTTGCCGAAGAGCGCGTAATAACCGGGATCGTCGACGATCACCGTGTCGCCTGCGCGCACGAAGTAGCGCACGACCATGTCCATCGCCTGATTTGCGCCATGCGTGAGCACGATCTGCTGCGGCGCGGCCTCGATCTCGTAACCCGCGAGCTTCTGCTGCAGATGCTGGCGCAAGGGCAGATAACCGAAGCGGCTGCCATAGCGGAACAGCGACGCGACGCCGGTGCGCACCACGCGCTGATGAAAGTGATCGAGCCGCGTCTCTTCGAGCCAGGCGACGGGCGGAAAGCCCTCGCCGAGATTGAGGAAATCCGGCTTGCTCTGCAACTGTTCGCGCATGAGCCAGACGGAATCCATCGCACGGTCGAGCGTGGGCGCGTCCTCATCCTGTTGCGGCGTCTTCGTCACGCTGGCGACGAAAAACCCCGCGCCGCGCCGAGGTTCGATGAGACCGTTCGCCGTCAGTGTATCGAACGCGCTGATGACCGTGTTCTTCGAGCAGCCGTTCGCCTCGGCGTATTCCCTGATCGACGGGAGTTTGTCTCCCGCGCGCAAGACACCTTCGGTGATCTGTCTGGCGAGATTGTTCGCGAGTGTCGCCGACAAGCTCGGCTTCTCGTGCTGCATCGTGTCTGCCTGTTAGGAAAGTGCCTCAGCCGTACTGGGTACAGTGAGGGCACTGTTTGCCAAAATTGTACCTTTCCAATAGGTACAGTCAGCCTATTATTCGCCCATTCGGCGCGTCGCTGCAAGCGCCGTAATGAGACGCCGAAAACACACATCCAGTCAGCAGAGGAAGACACATGATCGATTCGAAGTTGCCGAATTTCCGCGCGATGTCGCCCGCGCAGCGCCTGAGCCACATCGCGCAGGCCGCGGGGCTGAACGATGCCGAGCACGCGCTGCTCGCCAGACCCGGCGCGCTGCCGCTCGACATCGCGAACGGCATGATCGAGAACGTGGTCGGCACATTCGAATTGCCGATGGCGGTGGCCGGCTACTTTCAGATCAACGGCTGCGACGTCCTGGTGCCGATGGCGGTCGAGGAGCCGTCGATCGTCGCCGCGGCGTCGTACATGGCGAAGCTCGCGCGCGAGGCGGGCGGCTTTCGCACATCGAGCACCGGGCCGCTGATGCGCGCGCAGGTGCAGATCGTCGGCGTGTCGGACCCGTATGGCGCGCGGCTCGCGATCCTCAAGCATCGCGACGAACTAGTCGAGATGGCCAACGCGCGCGACAAGGTGCTGATCGGCCTGGGCGGCGGTTGCCGCGACATCGAAGTGCATGTGTTTCCGGATACGCCGCGCGGCGCGATGGTCGTCGCGCATCTGATCGTCGACGTGCGCGACGCGATGGGCGCGAACACGGTCAACACGATGGCCGAAACGGTCGCGGGCCGCATCGAGGAAATCACGGGCGGCAAGGTGCGCCTGCGCATCCTGTCGAATCTCGCCGATCTGCGCCTCGCGCGCGCCCAAGTGCGCTACACCGCCGCCACGCTTCAAACGAAGGAATACGCGGGCGAGGACGTGATCGCCGGCGTCGTCGATGCGTACCTCTTCGCCGCGATCGATCCGTATCGCGCCGCGACGCACAACAAGGGCATCATGAACGGCATCGATCCGGTGATCGTCGCGACGGGCAACGACTGGCGCGCGGTCGAAGCGGGCGCGCACGCCTACGCGAGCCGCGGCGGGCGCTATACGTCGCTGACGACGTGGGAGGTCGCGAACAATGGCGATCTGGTCGGCACGATCGAAATGCCGATGCCCGTCGGTCTCGTCGGCGGGGCGACCAAGACGCATCCGCTCGCCCGGCTCGCGTTGAAGATCATGAACGTGAGCTCGGCGCAGGAGTTGGGCGAAATCGCGGTCGCCGTCGGTCTCGCGCAGAACATGGGCGCGTTGCGCGCGCTTTCGACCGAAGGCATCCAGCGCGGACACATGGCGCTGCACGCGCGCAATATCGCGCTGGCGGCGGGCGCGAGCGGCGCGGACATCGACTGGGTCGTGAAGAAGATGGTCGCCGCGCGCAACGTGAGCGTCGACTATGGCATGAGCCTTCTGCAAGGTCCGCGCGATGCATAAAGTGCCTTCAAACGTGCGCATCGTCGAAGTCGGGCCGCGCGATGGCCTGCAGAACGAGCCGTCGCATGTATCGGCGGACGTGAAGGCGGAGCTCATCGAACGCTTGATCGATGCGGGTGTGCGCTACGTCGAGGCCGCATCGTTCGTCTCGCCGAAATGGGTGCCGCAGATGGCCGATGGCGCGCAAGTGCTCGAACGCGTGTCGAACAAGGCGCGCGCAACGAACACGACGCTCGCCGCGCTCGTGCCGAACATGAAAGGCGTGGAAGCAGCGCTCGCATCGCATGTCGATGAGATCGCGGTATTCGCGGCCGCGTCCGAGTCGTTCTCGCAGAAGAACATCAACTGCTCGATCGACGAGAGCATCGCGCGCTTCGAGCCGGTGATCGCCGCCGCGCGCGCGGCGAACCTGCGCATTCGCGGCTACGTATCGTGCGTGCTCGGCTGTCCGTTCGAGGGCGAGATCGCGCCGCAGGCCGTTGCGCGCGTCGCGAAGAAGCTCTTCGACATGGGCTGCTACGAGATCAGTCTCGGCGATACCATCGGCGCGGGCACGCCGGCGAAAACGCAAGCGCTGCTCGATGCGTGCATCGCGCACATTCCCGTCGAGGCACTGGCCGGCCATTTCCACGACACCTGGGGCATGGCCGCCGCCAACGTGCACGCGGCGCTGCAACGCGGCGTCGCGGTGTTCGACAGCTCGGTGTCGGGCATCGGCGGATGTCCGTACTCGCCGGGCGCGACGGGCAATGCCGCGACGGAGGACATCGTCTATCTGTGCGAGGGCATGGGCATCGAAACGGGCATCGATTTGAACAGGCTCGCCGAAGCGGGCGCGTTCATTTCGGGCGCGTTGCAGCGCGAGACGTCATCGCGTGTGGCGCGCGCGCTGGAGGCGAAGCGCCGCCGACAAACCACGCAGTGCATCTAAAAGACTCCATCGAAGGAGGAGACATGGAACAGCAACTCGCTGCGCACGAGCGCGGCCGTGCGCTCTCGCAAAGCGCTGAGACAACGGACTACAGGCTCGTCGAAATCTGGGGCGATACCGTCGATACGCGGCATCTCGCGTGGTCGGTCGTGCTCGGCATTGCGATCAGCTATGGCGCATTCGCTATCGCCAATCGCGTGCTCGCCGCTCATGTGCCCGACGCCGCGATGGCTCGCGCCTACGCGATGCTCGTCGGCCTAGCAGGCTGCCTCGTCGCGGGCGCGGTCTGCGCGAAGCTCTTCAAGCCGAAGCGCGAAGTGATCGAGGAAGCGCACGGCGCGGCCGGCCGCGAGGCCGTGCTCGCGCAGCTCGCAAGCGAAGCGGGCGGTCTCGGCCGCGTCGCGGACCTGCCGCCGGCGGTCGTCGCCGAGATGAAGGAGCTCGGCCTCTATGAGCTCTTTGCCGAATACGAAAACCGCGAAGGAGTGCGCTGATGGAACCGTTCGTCACTCAACTGCTCGTCGCGCTCGGCATGGGCCTCATCGGCGCGATCGTGTTCTCGGGCATCGGCCTGATTTCCGGCACGGACGAAACCACGACGCTCGCACCGCTCACGCTGCTCGTCGTGCTGCTCGGGGTGCCGCCTGTCGGCGTGTTCTCGTTCTTCATGGCGGGTGCGGTGTCGAAGCACATGACGCACGCGATTCCCACCGCGCTGCTCGGCATTCCCGGCGATACGCTCGCCACGCCCCTGCTGCAACAGGCGACGATGCTGCGCAATCTCGGCGTGCCGCACATCGCGCTGCGCAAGATGATCTCCGGCGCGATCGTCGCGGCATTCGTCGCCGTGCCGCTCGCGGTGCTGTTCGCCGTGCTGCTCGCGCCGTTCGGGCCGGTCATTACGAAGGCCGCGCCGTGGGTGTTCCTGGCGGCATCGATTGCAATCGCGTTCTTTTCCTCGGGGCGCTGGGCTTCGGTGTTCCTGCTCGTGCCGTTCGTGCTGGTCATCGTCGGCTTGCAGGCGCTGACGGGCAAGTACGGCGTGAAGCTCTCGGTGAGCTATTTCCTCGGCATCGCGATCGGGCCGCTCATCGCCGATCTGTTCTCGATTCTCTCGCCCGCCGACCGCGCCCGCATGCGCCGCGAGCGCGTGCGCACGTTCTCGCTCGCGCCGGACGTGAAGGGCTGGAGCGGCTACTTCCCGAATCCGATGAAGGTGCTCGACGGCCAGCAGCGCGGCTGGGTCGCGGCGACTGCCGCGGTTTCCAGCGCGACGTTCGTGTTCAGTCCCGTCGCGATGACGGTCGTGCTCGGCGAACTCGTCGGCTCGCGCGTGAAGCACGCGTATCACCGGCTGACGACCGTGATCTCCGCGCGCAACGGCGTGACGGAAGCGACGTACATCGCCGAAGCGCTGATTCCGCTGATCGCGTTCGGCTTGCCGCTGAGCCCCGTCGCGGCGGGACCGGCGGCGCCGCTCTTCAATGCGCCGCCGCGCTTCTTCGTCGATACGGCGAGCGGCCACATCAACAACCTGCATACGTTGATGACGACGTGGCAGTTCCTCGGCTTCGGCTTGCTTGCGGTCGTGCTCGCGGCGCTGGTCGCGTATCCGCTGTCGATGAACTACGCGCATCGCGCGGCATCGTTCGTCGCGAGGAAGCTGAGTCACGAGGCGATCATCGCGACGTTCGTCGGCCTGATCGTCGTGATCAGCGTGTGGGAAGGACAGTTGCTCGGCTTGCTCGTGATTCTGAGCGTCGGCTTGCTCGGCGGGTTGTTGTCGCGCAACTTCGGCTTCAATACAGGCGTGCAGTTCATGGGCTACTACACGGCGGTGTTGAGCGTGCCCGCGTTGACGAAGGCATTCGGCGCATGAGAAAAGCGCGCTCGCGTCACAGCGAGCGCGCCGCGTGCCGCAAGCAATCCAGCAGCAACGTGGCGGCGGGCGTCAATGGACTATCGCGCCGCGTCACCACGCGCACCGACACCGCGGGCAACGGATCGGCGATGGGGAAGATCGCGAGCCCCTCGCCGACCCATTGATGCTCGAGCAGTGCCGCGGGCATCGAAGCGAGCGCATCCGATCCGCGCAACAACCCATGCGCGATGATGAAGCTCGGACACTCGATCACGCGCCTCGGCACCGCGAGCCCGCGCTCCGCATAGGAATCGAGCAGCGCCTGCGTGGAGCTCTCCGGCGACGGATTCAGCAGCCACTCCGCATCCGACAACTCCGCAAGCGACGTGCAGTGCCTCAACGGATGATCCGCACGCCCGACGATCGCCGAGCGGCTCTCATACAACTCGATGTGATCGAACTCCGGCGCGAGATACTCGGGCACGACCACCGCGACGACGAAATCGAGCGAGCCATCGCGCAGGCGCGGTATCGCGACGCCCGGAAAGCCTTCGATGAAGCTCACGCTCGCGTTCGGCATCTGCCGGCGAAACGCGCGATACGCCTGCGGCAACACCGACAGCGCCGCCGTCGGCGTGATCGCCGCGCTCACGCTTCCCCCGCCCGCGCCTTTCATCTGGGCGATGTCATCCTCGGCGCGGCGCATCTCGCTCACGATCAGATGCGCGCGCACGCGCAACTGCTGCCCGAACGCGGTCAGCTGCACACCCCGCGCGGTGCGCAAGACGAGCGGAACGCCAAGATCCTGCTCCAGTTCCTTGATCGCCTTCGTGAGCGCCGCCTGGGACAAATGAAGGCTGCGCGCGGCCGCGCGGATGCTGCCTTGCTCGGCGGTCGTCAGAAACGCGCGCAACTGGTGGTACTTCATGCTCATGGGCGACACCCTAGGGTTAGTCCCGACAACTGATGGTAATCACGCAATCAATTTACCGTCTTTTGGTTTGCTTTTCGGCTTTATATGCTTGGGAAACGTCGAATTTGCATCGAGCAAGGAGTGTCACATGCTGTCAGTCGAGCCCGTCATCCCCGGCATTGCCGCCATCGCGTCCGAATTCGTGGACGTGCGTCGTCGCATTCACGCCTATCCGGAGCTTGCGTATGAAGAAACGCAGACGGGCGAACTCGTCGCCGGATTGCTCGCGCAATGGGGCTACGAGGTGCACCGCGGGATTGGCAAGACGGGCATCGTCGGGGTGCTCACGCAAGGCGAGGGCGGCAAGCGCATCGGCCTGCGGGCAGACATGGACGCGCTGCCGATCGAGGAAGCGACCGGCCTGCCGTACGCGAGCAAGCGCGCCCGCACGATGCACGCATGCGGCCACGACGGCCATACCGCCATGCTGCTGTGCGCCGCGCGCTATCTCGCCGAGAGCCGTCAGTTCTCCGGCACGCTGATTGTGATCTTCCAGCCCGCCGAGGAAGGCGAGGCGGGCGCGCGCGCGATGATCGAGGACGGCCTCTTCGAGAAGTTTCCGTGCGACGCCGTGTTCGGCCTGCACAACATGCCCGGCCTGCCCGCGGGCGACATGTTCTTCACGCCGGGCCCGGGCATGGCCTCCTCGGACCGCGTGAACATCACCGTGCGCGGCGTCGGCGGCCACGGCGCGATGCCGCACGTCGCACGCGATCCGATGCCCGCCGTCGCCTCGATCATGCTCGGGCTCAACAGCATCGTCGCGCGCGAGGTGGATGCGCAAAAGCCCGCGGTCGTGTCGGTCGGCAGCGTGCAGGCCGGCGAGGCGTGCAACGTGATTCCCGAAACCGCGCTGATGAAGCTCTCCGTGCGCGCGCTCGACGCGGGCGTGCGCCAGCTTTTGCAGGAACGCATCACGGCGCTGGTGAACGCGCAGGCGCAGGCATTCGGCTGCACGGCGGAGATCGATTACGAACTGGGCTATCCCGTGCTCGTGAATCATGCCGAGCCGACGGCCTTCGCAAACGACGTCGCGGTCAAGATGCTCGGCGCGCAGCGCGTCGAGCCGGCCGCGAAGCCGCTGATGGGCAGCGAGGACTTCGCGTTCATGCTCGAAGCCTGCCCGGGTACGTACGCGTGGATCGGCAATGGCGTGGGATCGAAGGGCGGCTGCATGGTCCACAACCCCGGCTACGACTTCAACGACGACATCCTCGCCATCGGCGCGAGCTACTGGGTGCGCCTGGCCGAAGCCTGGCTCGCCGACTGACCTTCGGCCGACGCCGCGGAGCACATGATGAAAACACCCACGTTAGCCAGCGCCGGCCCTTCGGCCACGACTTCCGCGCACACGAGCAGGACGGCACGCACGCGCCTCGTCGCGGCGGCGGCCGTCGGCAACGCGCTCGAGTTCTACGACTTCACGGTCTACGCGTTCTTCGCGCTCATCATCGGCAAGCTGTTCTTTCCGGTGAACGATCCGGTCGGCCAGTTGCTGCTCGCGGTGGCGAGCTTCGGCGTCGGATTCTTCACGCGTCCCGTGGGCGGTCTCCTGATCGGCATGTACGCCGACCGCGCCGGCCGCAAGAAGGCGATGCTGCTCACGCTGGGCCTGATGGCGCTCGGCACCGCGATGATCGCGGTCGCGCCGACGTATGCGCAGGCGGGCGTCGCCGCGCCGGTCATCCTCGTGATCGCGCGGCTGATCCAGGGCTTCTCGGCGGGCGGCGAAGTGGGCGCATCGACCACGCTCCTGCTCGAGCAGGCGCCCGCGAACCGGCGCGGCTTCTATGCATCGTGGCAGTTCGCGAGCCAGGGTCTTTCGGCGCTCGCCGGCGCATTGACGGGCGTCGCGCTCACCGCATCGCTCACGGCGGCGCAACTCGAAAGCTGGGGCTGGCGCGTGCCGTTCGTCATCGGCACGGCGATCGTGCCGGTCGGCTGGTGGCTGCGCCGCACGATGGAAGAGGCGCCGCGCGAAAGCGTGGAAGCCGCGCCGAAGGCGCCGAAGATGCCGCTCGTCACCGTGCTGCGCGAACACGGACGCGCGGTGCTCAACGGGCTCGGTCTTACTATCGGCGGCACGTCGGCGCACTTCATCATCGTGTTCTATCTGTCGATCTACGGCGTGAAGACGCTCGGGCTTCCGAGTTGGACGGCGATGCTGTCGGGCTGCGTGTCGGGCGCGATTCTCTTCGTCGTCGCGCCGGTCGGCGGCTATCTGTCGGACCGCATCGGCCGCAACAGGCTCGCGCAGACGACGCGCATCCTGCTCATGCTCGCGATCTATCCGGCCTTCGTGCTCTTGAACAAGTCGCCGACCACGGCGACGCTGCTCGCGGTCGTCACGGCCCTGTCGATCGTGCATTCGCTCAACGTCGGCCCGACCGGCGCGATGCTCGGCGAGCTCTTCCCGCGCCCGGTGCGCGCGACGGGCGCGGCGATCGTCTACAGTCTGGGCGTTGCCGTGTTCGGCGGCTTCGCGCAGTTCTTCGTGACCTCGCTCATCGTCATCACGAAGAGCGTGCTTGCGCCTGCGTGGTACGTGATCGGCTGCGGCGTGTTGAGCGTGATCGCGGTGGCGTGCATGCGCGAACGGTCGAAGGAGACGCTCGACTGATCGTCGAATCCTGCGTTGGAAGCGCGCCGGATAGTTGAGCGAGGTGTATAACTCGACGTATCCGGTTCACGCAAAAGGCCGCTCGCGGCTTTTTTCACTGGATCCCACAATATGGCGAAAGCGCAATAAAAAGGGGACTTCCATGCGCAAGCTCCGCTCGCAAAGCTGGTTCGGCGGCAACGATAAGGACAGCTTCATCCATCGCTCGTGGATGAAGAATCAGGGCCTGCCTCACGATCAGTTCGATGGCCGGCCGGTCATCGGCATCTGCAACACGTGGTCCGAGCTCACGCCATGCAACGCGCATTTCCGCGAGCTCGCCGAATACGTGAAGCGTGGTGTGCGGGAGGCGGGCGGCTTGCCGCTGGAATTCCCGGTGATGTCGCTCGGCGAATCGAACCTGCGGCCCACGGCGATGCTCTTTCGCAATCTCGCGTCGATGGATGTGGAGGAATCGATACGCGGCAATCCGATCGATGGCGTCATCCTGCTCGTCGGCTGCGACAAGACCACGCCAGCGCTGCTGATGGGCGCGGCTTCGTGCAACCTGCCCGCGCTCGCCGTATCGGGCGGACCGATGCTCAATGGGCGCTTTCGCGGCGGCACGATCGGCTCGGGCACGGGCGTCTGGCAGATGTCGGAGGAAGTGCGCGCGGGCACGATGACCCAGGAGGAGTTCGTCGAGGCGGAGTCGTGCATGAACCGCTCGCGCGGCCATTGCATGACGATGGGCACCGCATCGACGATGGCCTCGATGGCCGAATCGCTCGGCATGGGCCTGCCGCACAACGCCGCGATTCCCGCCGTCGATGCGCGCCGTCAGGTGCTCGCGCACATGGCCGGGCGGCGCATCGTCGATATGGTCAGGGAAGACCTCACGATGGACAGGATCCTCACGCGCGAGGCCTTCGAGAACGCGATTCGCACGAATGCGGCCATCGGCGGATCGACGAATGCGGTCGTGCATCTGATCGCGCTGGCGAAGCGCATCGGCGTGGAACTGAAGCTGGAAGACTGGGAGCTCGGCAGCAACGTGCCGTGTCTCGTCAACCTCCAGCCATCGGGCGAGTATCTGATGGAGGACTTCTATTACGCGGGCGGCTTGCCTGCCGTGCTGCGGCAACTTGGCGAGCAAGGACTCCTGCATCGCGATGCGCTCACGGTGAACGGCCGCACGATCTGGGACAACGTGAGCGAAGCGCCGAACTACGACGAGAAGGTCATCACCACGTTCGAGCAGCCGTTCAAGCCGCATGCGGGCATTGCCGTGCTGAAGGGCAATCTCGCGCCCAATGGCGCGGTGATCAAGCCGTCGGCGGCGACGGCATCGCTGCTGAAGCATCGCGGTCGCGCGGTCGTGTTCGAGAACGTCGAGGACCTGCACGCGAAGGTCGACGACGACTCGCTCGACATCGACGAGCACTGCGTCATGGTGCTTAAGGGCGCGGGTCCGAAGGGCTATCCGGGCTTTGCCGAGGTCGGCAACATGCCGTTGCCGAGAAAGGTGCTGCAGAAGGGCATCACGGACATGGTCCGCATCTCCGATGGCCGCATGAGCGGCACCGCATACGGCGCGGTCGTGCTGCACGTATCGCCGGAAGCGGCGTCGGGCGGGCCGCTCGCGCTCGTGCAGACGGGCGACATGATCGAGCTGGATGTCGCGGCGCGGCGCCTTCATCTCGACGTATCGGATGAAGAACTCGAAAGGCGCCGCGCCGCGTGGCGCGCGCCCGAGCTGCCCAGGCGCGGCTACTACCGCCTGTATGTCGAGCACGTCCTGCAGGCGGATCAGGGTGCGGATCTCGACTTCCTCGTCGGATCGAGCGGCGCGCCGGTGCCGCGCGACTCGCACTGAGCGGAGGCGATCGATGCCAGACTTCCACTCGCCGCCGCCTGGCATGTGGCCGGTGCTCTATGCCTATTTCGATGCGCTGAACCGGCTCGACAGCGACGCCACCCGCAAGCAGATCGATGCGACCATCGCGGCGGGCGCGCCCGCCATCGTCACGCTCGGTCTCGCAACGGAAGTCAATCGTCTGTCGGACGACGAAAAACGCACGATGATCGACGATTGCGCTGCGCATATCGCAGGTCGCGTGCCGCTCGCCGTCACGGTCACCGGCGATAGCGTCCAGCACCAGGTCGCACTCGCGAACCATGCGCTCGAACGCGGCGCGTCGTGGCTCATTCTTCAGCCGCCTTCGATGCGCGGCGAGCCCGAGTCGTTCTACTACGACTTCTTCGCCGCCGTGCTCGAGCGCACCGGCGCGAGCGCGGGCATCCAGAACGCGCCGGAATATCTCGGCGTCGGCTTGTCGGCGGAATCGATCGCCGCGCTCGCCGCCGAGCAGCCCGGCTTCCGCCTGCTGAAGGGCGAAGGCCCGGCCGTGACGATACGCGCGACCATCGAACGCCTGCACGCGCTCGAACAAACGCTTTCGGTATTCAACGGTCGCGGCGGACAGGAACTCGTCGACAACTTGCGCGCCGGTTGCGATGGTTTGATCGTCGCGCCGGATGCGTTCGATCATCAGGTCGCCATCCATGACGCCTTCACCGAAGGGCGCGAGTTCGACGCCGAATCGCTCTATGCCGAAGCGCTGCCGGAAATCGTCTTCGTGATGCAGTCCCTGGAAACGCTCACCTGTTACGGCAAGCGCATCGCGGCATGGCGCATGGGCTTCGATGTCGCGCACGATCGCGGCTCGCGTCCGACGTCGTTCGGTATCGAATGCGCGCGACGCTTCGCGCAACGACTCGGGCCGACGTCGCGCACGTTGCATCTCTGAAGCGCTAACCGCCCGCTTTCGAGCGGCGCGTGAAGCGCTGCTCGACCACAGTCGCGCCCCATTGCGTGCCTTCGGCTTCATCCGTCAATGCGAAGCCGAACGATTCGTACAAGTGACGTGCGGCGTCGAGACTCCTGAAGGTCCAGAGACAGGTTTCGTCGTAATGCGAATCGACGAAGTCCATCGCACGGGACATCAATTGCCTTCCGATGCCGCTGCCGCGCAACGAATCGTCGACGATGAACCAGCGCAGATGCGCGACGCGTGCCGTCGAATCGCCGTCGATCGCGAGCGAGCCGAGCGCGCGCTCGCCTTCGACGACGAGCCATAAGGCCTTGGCTTGCGCGGGCAGGCCTTCGGCGAACGCAGCGAATTCGGTCGCGACCTTGCGCTCGAAGAACACGCCGAAGCCTGCGTGATGCGCATAGAAACGCGCATGCAGGCCCGCTATGTCGCCGATGCAGCCGGGCCGGTATCCCTCGACGATGCGCGCGCTTTCCGCCTGTGGCGCGTGCGGCGTCTTGCGATCGTGGCCGTGCGCGAGCGCATCGGCATAGAGCGCGAGGGAGCGCACGAGCGCCTGTTGATCCTCGGGCACGAGACGGCGCAGTGCATCGGAGACCTGGTCGGTCGCGAACTTGTCGATCTTCCTGCGCAGCTTCTGTCCCGCGGCGGTGAGATAGAGCTCGGACGAGCGCCCGTCCTCGCTCGAAGTCTGACGCGTGACGAGCCCCGCCGCTTCGAGCCGCGTGATTTGCCGGCTCGCGTTCGACTTGTCGAGCCGCAGAATGGCGGCGATATCGCGCGCCTGAATGCCGGGCGTCGCGCCGATCTCGATGATCGCGTGCACGGCCGAAGGCGCCAGGCCGCTGTCCGCGAGCGTGTTGCGCATGAAGCCGAGCTCGCGCACGAGCCTGCGCGAGAACTCGCGCAGTTCGAGGATGGTTTTGTCGCGGGATTGAGGCGGGGTTTCGACGAAGTCCATGGCGTCTCCATCGGTTGCGAAGCGCAACCAGTTCCCTCCAATTTAGTTGCGGATTGCAACTTTCGCAAGGGAAATGATGCCGGCGGCCGTGCTCCCGGAAATCCTCACCTTCAGCCGCGTTCGCGAGCAAGACCGCTTGCGCGTGACGGCTCGGTCAAACGCAGCAGCACGAGCGCGATGCCGCCCCACGCGAATTCCCGCACGCGCCGCAGCATCGCAAGCGATAGCGCCGCGTCCCGATCGACGCCGAACGTCGCCGCGATCGCGACGATCGCCGCTTCCTGCACGCCGAGGCCGGCGGGCGCGATGAACACCGCATTGCGCACGGCCTGCACGAGCGCTTCTATCGTCACGGCTCCCGCTATCGAGACCGGATGGCCGAGCATGTCGAGCGCCGCATAGATTTCGGTCGCACCAAGCACGTAGCCCGCGAATTGCCACGCGAACGCTCTCGCGAGCAACGGGATGCGCTGCAACAGCGCGCGGATGTCGTGATCGAGCCGCTTGCCGTCGAGCCGTGCGGCGAGCGCGTGAGCGGGATCGAGCCAGCGCCGCGCCATCCCTTCCAGACGATGAAACGGCGCGCCCTTGTGCGCGACGACAAACGCTGCGAGCGCAATCGGCAGCGACACGATCAAACCCACGCCGATCATGCCGACGATGCCGCCCGCATCGCTCGCATGAAAGCGCAGGAGCGCGAGGCCGAGCATCGCGAGCGCGAACTGCACGGCGATCGTCACCAGCAATTCGACGATCACGGACGCGCTCACGCGGCTCACGTCCGGCATATAGCGGGTCGCCAGGCGAATGCCCGCGAGCTCGCCGCCGATGCCGAGCACCGGCAACAGGCGTCCGACGGCTTCGCGCACGACCGCGATCCACCAGAGCGCGGGCAAGGGAACGCGCTCGTCGATCAGCAGATGCCATGCGCGCGCATCGAAGAGAAGCGGCAGCGCGTGCAGCGGCACGAGCCAGAGCAGCACCGGCCCCGTGCGCGCGATCAGCGCGAACGCGTCCGACACGCCCTCGTGCAGCGCGAGCGCGACCAGCAGCGCGATCGCCGCGGGCCAGCGCAGCCAGGCGAGGCGTTTGAGCGCCGACATCATGCGGCGAACTCCTGAGCGTTCTGATGCCCGAACACGTCGGCAAAGCCGCCGCACATCGCGCCCGTCGTCTCAATGGCGCGAGCGACGCGCGGCGAGCACAGCGCGGCGAGTTCGTCGGCATGACGATAGTCGCGCATCGCGGACGTGATCGGTGCGGCGCCCTGCGTCGCGGGATGACTGTAGATTTCGAGCACGCCTCGCGGCGCTTTCGCGAGCAGGGCGAGGAGGGCGGCTTCGTCCATTCCGCCCGTCGCAGAGATGCCAGCCACCCAGTCGTTATATGCGATGCCCGCGCGATCGAGCCGCGTCTTCACCCATGCGACCCACGGCGCGAGCAGAAGGGAGCCGTGCATCTCGCGAGGCAGGCGCATCGCGCGCATGCCGAACTGCGGCCCGATTTCGAGGATCAGCGAAAGCACGGTCGGATGCAGATGGAAATGCTTGTGCGTGTTGACGTGATCGAGCGCGAGGCCGGTCGCGGCGAACGCCTTGAACTGCGCGTATATCTCGATGGCGAGCTGCCGTCGCACGCTTTCCTGAAAGAAGAATCGCACGCCGTTGGCGAACATCGTGCCATCGAAGTGGCCGCGCGTATCGACGAGATCGGGTATCGACCACCGTGACAGCGATGCGACGCCATCCGTCAGCACGATATGCAGCCCGACGCGCAAGTCCGGCGATTCGCGCGCGATCTTCACGGCATGGTAAGCGGCGGGCGCGCC
>NZ_FCOB02000088.1 GCF_001545075.1 Caballeronia ptereochthonis | reverse complement strand
GGGCGCTGACCGTCGCGCGGCCTGCCGCCTGTAGCGTGCCGCCGCGATTGTCGAGCGCGCCGCCGGTTTTAAGGTCGAGTGTCGATTGCGAGACGACTTGACCGTGAACATTGGAGACGTTCGCCGCCGCGATCCGAACCGAGCCGCCGGAGAGCTTGCCGTCGTCGGCGAGAAGCGTCGTCGCCGCACCCGCCGCAAGCGCGCCGCCTGCGGTCGCATTCGCACCGCTCAGGTTCATGTCGCCGCTCAGGGCCGTGAGCGTCAGCGCGCCATTTGTCGATGTGTTGCTACCCGCGAGATTGAGCGATGCGCCTTGCATCCACGTCTCGCCGCCGCCCTGATTGCGCCCGGTTGCTGAAACCGCGCCGCTTGCCAGTACGTTCAAATTCCCCGCATTGGCGATCGTGCCGTCGCCGTTCACGCCTGCGGCGAGCGTGCCTGCCGATGCGACGCTGCCCGCGTGGATCGATGTGTTGTCCTGCGCGGCGAGCACGCCCGTATTGACGAGCGAGCCCGAGGTCGTCGCGACGACATCGCGCTGCGCATAGGTCGTGCCGCTATTGTCGATGCCATCGCGAGCCGATGCGCTGATCGACCCGCTCGCGTTTGTCCGACCGGCGAGCACGAGGCGACCGTTGGATTGGAGCGTCAAGTCGCCCGCTTGCGCCGCGAGGATGCCGCGCGTCGAGACACCGACGCCATACTCGTTGGAAACGAGCCAGATACGGTTGGCGTACATGCCGCCGAGCTGACTGACATCGATCGCGAGCGCGGGCGCGGCGTCGCTACCCGCGATCGGCGTCGCCCTGAGCGTATCGTGATCGACCTGATTCGCACCTGCAATGACATTCAGCTTGTTTGCGTAGATCGCCGCATTGACGGCGATCGCGCGTGACAGTAAATCGACCTGATCGACGTTCGTGGCATTCAGTCCGGCACCTTGCACGGTGATCGTGCCGCCGTTGACCGCGAAGCCCGCCAGATTGCCGCCCGGTCCAAAATTCGGCGTGCCCGTCGTCAGGATCGCGCGCGAGGTATTGATAAAGCCGCCGCCGTCAATGGCGATACCATTCGGGTTCGCGATGACGACTTCAGCGCGCCGCCCTGCGACTTCCAGATAGCCGCGTAGTTGAGACGGTGCGTTACTCAATACCTGATTGACGATGACGCGCGCCTCTTGTCCCGGCGAGAGGTTCGCGTTGCCGTTGATGTATCCGGCCTGTTGTGTCTGCGTGAACGTCGGCGAGTTATTCAGGATCGCGCCTTGGCGCTGCACGTCGAATTGCGAATAGTTGTTCAGCGACACACTCGCGCCGGACGGTCTCGCGATATTGACCTGCGGAAGCCCGTTTTGCGTCTGCATGACCTGCGCGCCGGACCCGGGCGCGGCGACAATCTGCGCGACAGACGGCGCGACCGTCCCGAAGATGCCGACGAGGACCAGCGCGGCGACGAGCGCACGCAATGGGACCTGATGCACGGCGCTCTGCCCGAATGCGGCCGTGCGCACGCGATACCCGTTGCCATGCGCGCTCGTGAAATCCGCGACTGCTACCAGCATGTGGTGGATGCGACTAAAAACGAGTGTGAAGGTGCCGGAATTCATGTTCTTATAAGTCGGCCTGCGGTCGTGACAGGCGG
>NZ_FCOB02000097.1 GCF_001545075.1 Caballeronia ptereochthonis | reverse complement strand
CACCAGCTTTCTTTCGGGCTGCGAGCCCTTGTAACACAAACGGGCTACCGCTTCGAGCGAGCGAAAGGGATCAGTTTCCGAACGCTGAAGGCAATATACAAGTAACCAAAGAAAGCAGCTTTTGGCCCGGAGTGCTCGAGCCGACTCGTCGTCATCGTTCGGATTGGCCCAGCCTCTAAGTGTCGCCCTCATAGAACTAACGCGGCTTGGCTCGCGCGCGATCTGACACGCTAGTGTGTCCAAGTGGCTGGCTCAGCAATCATACATCCGGCACCGCGCTACGCGCTGCCGTCGGGAACACGAAGCCCGAGCGCCGATGCAAAGCAGCATCTAATCAGATTGCAGGCACCCCGGAAAATCGAAGCACGCGCAAGCCCGCCGTGAGCGATACGGGTGGGCATGGCGGCGGCATGCAACTGACCGAACACTTCGCCGCATCGAACTCCATGCAACGACTCATTCCCCGCAGCACCAATCACAAGGACGCGATGAAGGTCAGCTTCGCGAACCCGGCGAGAGCAGCTAAGACTCCCCCGAGAGGCATGATACGCAGCACGCCGAGCCGCCATGAGTCGGACCCCTCCAATGAAAGGTCCGCTCACCTGCCCCGATGTACAGACCGACCGGTCTAAGCTATCGCACAACTCTTCTGCACCGCGCCCCAGCTCCGCACGGTTTCGTCCGTTCAATATGGGGCAGTAGTAGAAGGGCTAGATGGTAAGGGTTGGGTACGTCTCGTCTAATCCGGCCAACTCTGCTATCGGCCCGCCTGTCTCATCGAGCGAAGGATTCGAACCTCGTCATTAGAGGGCCTCGCCGTCAGTGTGAAAGACATCGAAGTCACCCCCCGCCCCTCCTCTAGAAAGCCCCGAGCACCCGCCCCGAACGGTTGCGGGCCGTGATCGCCGCCGAACTCGCCGCGCTTTTTGGCTAGCGCCCGCTGTCACTGCTTACCTGATCAACTCCCTCAAAAACGTTGAGGTCCTTTAGCTCCTCGTTCCGGCGAGGCGCCTTCTTTCTCGCGCGGCGAGTTTTCGGATTTTTCGGTCTTTGTTTGTCGATTAGGAACGCTGACAATCATTGTTTTTCTGCGCTGCGTGCTGCCGCCTGTCACGACCGCAGGCCGACTTATAAGAACATGAATTCCGGCACCTTCACACTCGTTTTTAGTCGCATCCAC
>NZ_FCOB02000075.1 GCF_001545075.1 Caballeronia ptereochthonis | reverse complement strand
CCGCTGATGCGATGCAGGATCGACACCTTCCCTGCCAGCGGCAAGCGATACTTCGCGATTTGGCCGATCCCGATGTTCCGGTACTCGGGCCTTGGTTTTTTTACGGCTTCAGCCATGCTAGACCCCAACTTGTTATTACACTAATCCGCGATTTTAGCGCCTTTTTATTTCGCGCTGCAGCGAAAAGCCGCCCAAGAGACTGTTGCTCCACGCGCGAAAATAGCGCCCTGCGTGCGTGTTCCGTGAGCGACTCAGCCAGTGCTCACGGCCCGTTCTTCATTCGATCAACTCAAGTCGTTCTGATAGTAGTAGCCGGTCGTGACATACCATCCACGCCGCACTTCGACGGGGCGATCGCCATACGTATAGGAGACCCGCTCCACCGATAACAGCGGAAATCCCTGGGCCACGTCGAGATACTGCGCCACGGTCTCGTCTGCGGCGACGGCGCGAATCTTCTCCGATGCGCGAATCATGCGCGTGCCGAACTCCGTCTCGAACATCGCGTAGAGCGGGCCCTTGTATTCCGACAGCCGCTCCGCCGTGAGGCCGCGGAACACCGCGCCCGGCAGCCAGATTTCGTCGAATACGGTCGTCACGCCATCAAACTGCAACAGGCGCTTGATAAGAACGACGGGGTCGGCGGGCTTCAGATCCAGTTGACGCGCGATTTCAGCCGGCGCGCGCAGGCGCTTGCATTCGAGCAGCCGGCTGACGTGGGGATGGGCGTCGCCGTCGTCGGGCAGAAGGCGCAGAAAGCGGAACTGTACGCGGTCTTCGTTGTGCGTCGCAACGAACGTGCCTTTGCCCTGACGGCGTACGAGGAGATTGTCGGCGGCGAGCTCGTCGATGGCCTTGCGGACCGTGCCCTGGCTCACCTTGTAGCGCGCGGCCAGCTCGACCTCGCTCGGGATGATTTCGCCGGGCTTCCATTCGCCGGATTCGAGCCCCTGCGTAATCAGCGCCTTGATTTGCTGGTACAGCGGGCTGAACGTCGGCGACGGCACGCTGGCGGTCTCAGCCGCCGGCGCAGTGCCGTTGGAGTTCGTCGTGCTCGCCGGGTTGGAATTCATGCCGCGCATTTCAACACAAAGGCCCGCCGTGCGTCCAGACCTTTCCCGAAGATTCCTATGTCTTATATAAGACATAAGATATTGTTGACTTTACCTCGACGCAATCCTACACTCCTTGTCGAGCAAGGGTTTGCGGGTCGTTGCGAGATCGCAGGAGCCGCCGGTCAGCGTAAATTCCGCGGCGTTTTTTGCCTCGGAATCCGGCATCCGCACATCGCGCAACATACCGCCAGGCACGCCCTTTCGCTTTTGCCTCACGCCGATCGGCCACTCGATTCGCGCGCCGCTGCCTGCCCCACGCCTCGCAACGTCCAGCGCCGTCTCGAATGGGCGCCCGGCCGTCGACCCAAGCGAAATCACCGCGTCCTTCACGAACCTCCCGCATGCCTCTCGCTCGAAGAGAAGGATTCATGGCATGACAGTCACGCCGCTCAAGCATTCATGCGGCGCGAGTCCATACGCAAACGTGCGCAACTCCGCGTGGCGCCTTGCTTTCGGAACTTCGCGCACGGCATGGCCGGCATGTCTTCATCAACGCTTTGCGTAACGCGCATAAAATGGCGTTTTTCCCTAGCGTTCCACGCACCGTCCAGGAGAGTTCTCAATGGCTAAGTCCGCAAAGCGCGTTGCCGTTACCGGCGCCGCAGGTCAAATCGGCTACTCGCTGCTGTTCCGCATCGCCAATGGCGATCTGCTCGGCAAAGACCAGCCCGTGATTCTTCAGTTGCTCGATCTGCCGCAAGCGCAAGCCGCTGTGAAGGGCGTCGTGATGGAACTGGAAGATTGCGCGTTCCCGCTGCTCGCAGGCGTGGTCGTCACGGACGATCCCAAGGTCGCCTTCAAGGACGCCGACGTCGCGCTGCTCGTGGGCGCCCGTCCGCGCTCGAAGGGCATGGAGCGCAAGGATCTGCTGTCGGCGAACGCCGAGATCTTCACGGTTCAGGGCAAGGCGCTGAACGATGTCGCGAGCCGCGACGTGAAGGTGCTGGTCGTCGGCAACCCGGCGAACACGAACGCCTACATCGCGATGAAGTCGGCGCCGGATCTGCCGAAGAAGAACTTCACCGCCATGCTGCGCCTGGACCACAACCGCGCGCTGTCGCAACTGGCCGCCAAGTCGGGCAAGCCGGTCGCGTCGATCGAAAAGCTCGCCGTGTGGGGCAACCACTCGCCGACGATGTACCCGGATTTCCGCTTCGCGACCGCCGAAGGCGAGAGCCTCACGAAGCTCATCAACGACGACGAATGGAACCGCAACACGTTCATTCCGACGGTCGGCAAGCGTGGCGCGGCGATCATCGAAGCGCGCGGCCTGTCGTCGGCGGCTTCGGCGGCCAACGCGGCGATCGACCACGTGCGTGACTGGGTGCTCGGCACGAACGGCAAGTGGGTCACGATGGGCATCCCGTCGGACGGCTCGTACGGCATTCCGGAAGACATCATCTACGGCGTGCCCGTCACCTGCGAAAACGGCGAGTACAAGCGCGTCGAAGGCCTGGAAATCGACGCGTTCTCGCGCGAGAAGATGGACGGCACGCTGAACGAACTGCTCGAAGAGCGTGACGGCGTCGCGCATCTGCTGGGCAAGTAAGCACGCTGCGCGGACAAGGGAAGCCTGCAAAGGCTTCCCGCCGGCGCGAACGCTCCACCGCGTTCGCGCCTGATCCGATCGCGCTTGGAGCTTTTCCGAGCGCGGCCGAATCAGAAGCATGAGCAGGATCGAATCCATCTCTCCCAAATCGGACCCGACGCCGACGATGCGCGCTCTCACTCCCGCCGAAGTGCTGTTTGACGGCGAACCGCAACCCGCTGTTCTGCCGCCCTGCGATCACTACGCGGGCAGCGAAAAGCTGATCAGGAAATCGCTGGCGTTGCAGGCGCAGCTGGGCCCGGTGTTCGACATCACGCTCGATTGCGAGGACGGCGCGCAAGTCGGTCATGAAGCCGGGCACGCGGAACTGGTCGCGTCGTTCGTGGGCGGCGAGGACGATCGCTTCGGGCGCGTGGGCGTGCGCATCCACGATTTCAATCACCGCGCGTGGCGCGACGACGTGCGCATCATCCTGCGTCAAGCGAAGAAAGCGCCCGCGTTCATCATGCTGCCGAAGATCCGCAGCGTCTTCGATGCCGCCGAGATGGTGGCCTTCATCGAGGCGTCGCGCTGCGAGTTCGGCATCCGGAAACCGATTCCCTGCCATCTGCTCGTCGAGACACATGGCGCGCTCGCGGAAGCGTTCGAGCTGGCCGCGCTGCCGGGCGTCGAATCGCTCAGCTTCGGCCTGATGGACTTCGTCTCCGCGCACAACGGCGCGATTCCCGATACCGCGATGCGCTCGCCCGGCCAGTTCGATCATCCGCTCGTGCGCCGCGCGAAGCTCGAGATCGCGGCCGCGTGTCACGCGCATGGCAAGGTGCCGTCGCACAATGTGTCGACCGAGGTGCGCGACATGAGCGTCGTCGCGAACGATGCCGCGCGCGCCCGCAACGAGTTCGGCTACACGCGCATGTGGAGCATTCATCCGGATCAGATCAGGCCGATCGTCGAAGCCTTCGCGCCGCGCGCGGATGAAATCGCACTCGCCGCCGAGATCCTGCTTGGCGCGCAGCGCGCGCAGTGGGGCCCGACGCGTCACGGCGACACGCTGCACGACCGCGCGAGCTACCGTTATTACTGGTCGGTGCTGCGCCGCGCGCACGCCACCGGACAGACGATGCCGGAAGCATGCTCGCCGCTCTTCGCCGCGCCGGATTCGGAGTCGAAGGCATGAGCATCATCAGACCGCAGTTCGGCGCCGCGTACGAGCCTGCGCTCGGCGTATTCTTCAAGCACAACAAGTAACGCCGCATCACGAGCGTACGAAAGGAGACTTGAGAGCATGACTGACACCGCATCGACCGAAGCACCCGCAGTTGGCGGTTTCAAGCCGAAGAAATCCGTCGCGCTGTCGGGCGTGACGGCGGGCAATACCGCGCTGTGCACGGTCGGCCG
>NZ_FCOB02000013.1 GCF_001545075.1 Caballeronia ptereochthonis | reverse complement strand
GCGGTGTTCTTTCTGAGCGGCATCTGCACCTTGTTCATTCCGGACCGCCTCTACGACACCAGCGCGCGCGAGCCGAACGAGCTCGATTCATCCGCTCCCCTGAACGCAGCGGAAGCGGACGGCAACATCGCGGATGCGCTAAATCCGCGTTGACGCCGCCCGCGCCGCATCGTTACGACGAGACCGGCTCCGTGTTCGCGACGCGTTCATATCGGCGCACACCGCCGAGCCACGCCGAAAGCAGCACGATCAGCACGAAGACGGCGGCGGGATTGAAGAACAGTTGCGCGACCGGCAGATGCCGATGCCCGCGAGAAAGCGAAGCAGCGTGAGCTGTCCGAGCGAATCGGCGTATCCGCACATGAACGTCAGCACCCCGGACCAGAGCGATCCGTAGATGATCATGAGCTTGCGCCCGAAACGCTCGCCGCTGACGCCCAGCAATAGCGAGCCGACGAGCACGCCGAACAGGCCCACACCGTACACACGTACGAAGCCGGTCGCGTTCGTGTGCCACGCATGCGTCAGCGCGGGCGCCGCGAAGGCGGCCGCGACCTGATCTAGCCGTCGATCAGCACGATCAGGAAGCACCACAAAATCAGGCGAAGCGCGAAGCCGTCGAGCTTCCGGTGCTCGTTGCGCGGACGACAAATCGACGCCTGCGCAGGTTTCTGAACCGAGTCCGCCGGGGACACAATGATGGGGGGCTCATTGTCCGTCGTCGAGCCGCGATAGCCGACCCTGATTGGTCACCGGATGATCATTTATTTGTAAGGGACCGTTTCGCGATCACCGGCGCTCATTTCGCATAGGGCGGCTGAGCACGACCCGCCTCGGAGTTGCTCGCCTTTACCCAACGCCATCTTGAGCTTCGTTCGATCGAGCCCGCCTTCCCACGCCGATACCACGATCGTCGCCACGCCATTGCCCACGATGTTGGTCAACGCCCTGCATTCGGACATGAAGCGATCGATGCCGAGAATCAGCACCATCGCGCTGACGGGAACCGTCGGCACGACCGACAGGCTCGCAGCCAGCGTGATGAAGCCCGCGCCCGTCACGCCCGTCGATCCCTTCGAGGTCAGCATCGTGACGAGCAATAGCGTGATTTCCTGCGCGAAGGTCAAGTGCGTATTGGTCGCCTGCGCGAGAAACAGCACCGCGAGCGTCATGTAAATGTTGGTGCCATCCAGATTGAACGAGTAACCGGTCGGCACGACGAGTCCCACGACGCCGCGCGGGCAACCCAGGCGTTCGAGCTTGTCCATCAGTTGCGGCAACGCTGCTTCGGACGTCGATGTCCCGAGCACGATCAGTAGTTCGTCGCGGATATAGGCAAGGAAGCGCCAGAGACTGAACCCGCACAGACGCGCGACGATGCCGAGGACGACCGCCACGAACAGAAACGCGGTGAGATAGAACGCGCCGATCAGCTTCAGCATCGGCAGCAGCGAGACGATGCCATAACGGCCTATCGTGAAGGCCATCGCCCCGAACGCGCCGATCGGCGCGAGACTGGTGACCATCCGCACGATGCGAAAGAACGCCTTGGACAAGGTCTCGATCAACTGTGTGACGGGCGCGGCAGACTCGCCCATCAGCGCCAGCGCAGTGCCGAATAGCATTGCGATCAGCAGCACGGGAAGAATGTCGCCCTCAACCAGGGCGCCCACGAATGTTTCGGGTATCACATGTGCGATGAATCCTGCGATGCCGTCGCCATGCGCCGCCTGTGCCGCATAACCTGATACGGCGCGCGCGTCGAGCGTCGAAGGATCGACGTTGAAGCTTTTGCCCGGCACGAGCACGTGGGCGGCGAGCAAACCGATCGCGAGCGCAAGCGTGGATGCCGCTTCGAAATAGAGCAGCGCCTTGCCGCCGACGCGACCGACCTTCTTCATGTCCTGCATTCCTGCGATACCCGTCACGACCGTGCAGAAAATCACCGGCCCAATGATCATCCGCACGAGCTTGATGAACAGATCGCCGAGCGGCTTCAACGCAACGGCAGCTTGCGGCGCGAAATGGCCGAGCAGCACGCCCGCGACGATGGCGGCCAGCACCTGGACATAGAGAATCGTGTAGAACGGTTTGCGTTTCATGTGTCTCCTCCATTTTCGAGGCAAAGAGATGCCCTTCCCTTCTTCGGTCGGAAGGGAATCGGCCAGGCTTGAACTGGGACGCCGTCGCGGCGCGCGACAGCTGGCGCGGTTACATCACTTGCGCCCAGGGATGGCGTGCAAAATGCAAGCGTTCGAACGCCTCGATCGCGGCGACGGAGTCAAGCGTCAGATCGATGGTATCCATGCCTTCCATCACCATGCGCTTGTGGCGTGCGCCAATCGGATACACATGCCGTGCGCCCGAAGCGGACGTCACGGTCTGCTGTTCGAGATCAATCGTGATGGATGCGCCGGGCATTTCGATGACCTCGCGCATCAGCGCATCGATCGCATCGCGCTCCAGTTGAACGAGCAGCAGGCGGTTATTCATTGCGTTGGAATAGAAGATCTCCGCGAAGCTCGGCGCGATTACCGCCTGAAAACCGTATTGCTGCAAGCCCCAGACCGCATGCTCGCGGCTCGATCCGCAGCCGAAGTTCGCGCCGCCGATCAGGATCCGCGCGTTCTCGTAAGCGCTCTGGTTGAAGACGCTGTCCGCGCGAGGCGCGCCCCACTCGTTGAAACGCAGGTCGTACAGCAGGCCGGCGGCGAGACCCGCTTTATCGATGATGCGCAGGAACTGCTTCGGCATGATCTGATCGGTGTCGAGGTTGTCGATCGGCAACGGCGCGGCGCAGCCTTGAATGGTCGTGAGTCGCGTCATGATGTGAATCCCTCCAGCTTGCGGACATCGGTGATGCAGCCGGTCAGCGCGGCGGCCGCCGCCATCGCCGGACTCATCAAATGCGTGCGGCCGCCGCGTCCCTGGCGGCCTTCGAAATTGCGGTTGGTGGTGGACGCGCACCGTTCTCCTGCTTCCAGCACGTCGTCGTTCATCGCGAGGCACATCGAGCAGCCTGGCTCGCGCCATTCGAAGCCCGCATCGATCAGCGTCTTCGCAATGCCTTCCTGGTCGGCCGCCCGGCGCACGCTGCCCGAGCCCGGCACGACCATCGCCCGCACGCCGGGCGCGACGCGCTTGCCGCGCACGATCGCGGCCACTGTGCGCAGATCTTCGATGCGCCCGTTGGTGCACGAGCCAATGAACACACGGTCGATGCGCGTGCCGGCTATCGGCCGATTGGCCGCGAGTCCCATGTAGTCGAGCGCGCGGCGCAGCGATGCGGCGGCTTCGGGCGTCGTTTGCGCGGCTTCGTCGGGAATCGGCTGATCGATGGCGACGGCCTGATCGGGACTCGTGCCCCAGGTGACGAAAGGGGCGATGTTCCGCGCGTCGAAGCGGTGTTCGGCGTCGAATTGCGCGCCTGCGTCGGAATGCAGTTCGCGCCAGTCTTCGAGCGCGACGTGCCATGCGGTATCGTCGAGTGACGGCGTGTGGGCGCGCACGTATTCGAAAGTCGTCGCGTCGGGCGCGATCAGCGCGGCGCGTGCGCCGGCTTCGACGGTCATGTTGCACAAGGTCATGCGCGCCTCGGCCGAAAGCGATGCGATCGTCGAACCGGCGAATTCCACGGCATAACCACGCGCGCCTTGCGCGCCGATCTTGCTGATGATCCAGATGACGACGTCCTTCGACGACGTGCCGTATGGCAGCGCGCCGTCGATCGTGATGCGCATGGTCCGCGCAAGCCGGTACACGAGCGTTTGCGTCGCGAGCACGTGCTCGACTTCCGACGTGCCGATGCCGAAGCCCAACGCGCCGAGCGCGCCGTATGTGGTGGTATGACTGTCTCCGCACAGCACGACCATGCCGGGACGGATCAGCCCGAGTTCCGGCGCGACGATATGCTCGATGCCTTGCAGCGGATCGTCCGCCGCAAAGAGCCGGATGCCGGCTCGCTCGCAATTGCGCGCCAGGTTCCGCGCCTGCAACAGCGACGCTGCGTCGCGAATCACGCGCGGCGACTCCGCATGCGTCGGAATGATGTGGCTCACGACGGCGAGCTGCTGACGCGGACGGCGCACTGCGCGGCCGCGTGCATCGAGCGCGCTGAACGCCTGCGGGCTGGTGTACTCGTTCATCAGATGCAGATCGGCGTACAGCAGCACGTTATGTTCGTCGATACGCGTCACTGTATGCGAATCGACGAACTTCTGGTAAAGGGTTCGGTCGGACATCGGATTACTCGCTGAGAAACGACAGCACGCGTTCGAGCAGTAGCTCTGGCGCTTCTTCGGGGATGTAGTGGCCGCAAGACAGCGCCTCGCCCTGCACGTTCGACGCATACGCCCGCCACTCGGCGAGTGGATCGAAGCATTGCTCGATCACGCCCTGCGAGCCCCACAACGCCATGAACGGACAACCGATCCGCTGTTGCGAAGCGAGCGTCGCGCGGTCGTGTTCGAGGTCGATCGTCACGCTCGCGCGATAGTCCTCGCAGATGCCGTGCGCCGTATCGGGATCGGAGAGACAACGCAGATATTCCGCGTAAGCCGCCGCCGTGAACGGCGCGAGGCCGGCGCTACGCGCGCCGATGGTCTGCCTCAGATAGAGATCGGGGTCCGCGCGGATCAGCGTCTCCGGAAACGGCGCGGGACGCACCAGCATGAACCAGTGCCAGTAGGCGCGCGCGAAGTCGAACGAGGTCTGTTCATACATCGCGAGCGTCGGCGCAACGTCGAGCGTCACGAGGCGCGTCACGGCATCCGGATGATCGAGCGCCATGCGCGCCGCGACGCGCCCGCCCCGATCGTGGCCGATTACCGCGAAGGTCTCATGGCCGAGACCGCGCATCAGTTCGACCTGATCGAGCGCCATGCGGCGCTTGGAATAATTCGCGTGATCGGTTGCGCCCGGCGGCTTGCCGCTGTCGCCGTAACCGCGCAAGTCGGCGGCGACTACCGAGAAATGCTCCGCTAGCGCCGGCGCGACCTTGTGCCAGATCGCATGCGTTTGCGGATGCCCGTGCAAGACTAAAAGGGCGGGGCCCCGCCCACCCTGAATGGCGTGAATCCGTACGCCGTCGACGGTCGCCGATACGTTCCTGAAGCCTTCAAACATGATTGTCTCCTGATCGTGATTCGAGTCTAATTGATGAATCATGTGATTTGGTTTCCTGTAAAGCATTCCGGCCGTAACTTCAGGGAACGAATCCGCGAACGATACGGAGCATTGAAATGGATGGCTTCTCGGACCTGAATCTGTTCGCGCTCGTAGCGCGGCATCGGAATCTGGCGGCCGCCGCGCGCGAACTGGGCGTGACGCCGCCCGCGGTCAGCAAGCGGCTCGCGCAACTCGAACGGCGCCTGGGCGTGCGATTGATGAACCGCACGACGCGGCGTCTGAGCCTCACGCCGGAAGGCGAGCTCTATCTGTCGAACGGCTCGCGCATTCTGGACGAGCTGTCAGAACTAGAGCATCTCGTCACGCAAAGCCGTGGCGAACCGACCGGCCTGCTGCGCGTGAATGCGTCGTTCGGATTCGGTAGGGCGCGCATTGCGCCGGCCGTGTCGGAGTTCGTCGCACGTTATCCCGCGATGAAAATCCTGCTGCATCTGACGGACCGGCCGATGAGCCTTCAGGACGAAGGATTCGACCTCGGCATTCGCTTCGGCGAGGTGCCGGATGCGCGCATCAACGCGCGGCTCCTGCTCGAAAACAAGCGATTGGTATGCGCGTCGCCCGATTACGTGGCGCGGCACGGCAAGCCCTCCGTGCCGCACGATCTGACACGGCATGCGTGCATCGTGCTGCGCGAAAACGAGTCGGCTTACGGCACATGGCATTTTTCTCGCGGGAAGCGCACGGAAACGGTCAAGGTCGATGGAGCGTTGTCCAGCAACGACGGAAGCGTGGTGCTTCATTGGGCGCTCGAAGGTCGCGGGATCGGGGTGCGGTCGCAGTGGGAGATCGAGGGACATCTCGCGCGCGGCGAACTCGTGCCGTTGCTCGAGGACTGGGCATTGCCGGATGCCAATATCCACGCAATCTATCTTGAGCGCAACCAGCTTTCGGTCAAGCTCAGGACGTTCGTCGACTTTCTCGGCGAGTGTCTACGCAGCCCGGGGGGATCACGTGACACCCTGCCTACGCGTGTGCCTTGATTGTCACAAACGGAGCCCCACGGGGCGCTTTCGGCGATGAACTGCCTGAAACGTGGTGAGGGAATCAAGATCGTCGTGATTCGGCACGACATTGAACAATTGCGCGAAGTGTCGTTCGACTGCCTCTGGCCAGCGGCGAGTGAGCAGAATACGAGGCAGGACCAGAGCCAAAGTGGGGCCTTCAGACACAGGACTGCTGTCTCAGGCGAGCGCCACCTTGGCGTCCGCACGAGCCTTGATTTCGGGCAGCCACTGCGGTATGGAATGCAGGTCCGAAACCTTGCCGGCCTTGCCCACTTGGCCCGGCACATCGTGACCGAGCATAGCCGGGAGACGACGACCACAGGCGATCAGGAGGTCCAGATCCACATTGGTGTCGTATCCGCTCAGAGCCAGCATGTGCGTCAGATCTTCGGTGCAGATATTTCCCGTTGCGCCGGGCGCGTAAGGACAGCCGCCCAACCCTCCCAACGAGGCGTCGAAGCGATCCACACCGGCCTCCAGCGCGGCTATCACGTTGGCGAGTCCCATGCCACGCGTGTTGTGAAAATGCAGCGTGAGTTCAGTGCTCGGCCAGCGTTGCTTGAAAGCATTGCACATAAACTGCACCTGGGTGGGATGCGCCATCCCGGTGGTGTCGCAAAGCGTGATGCCGTCCACGCCGAGATCGACGAAGCGATGCGCCCAGCCAAACACCTCGTCCTGCTCGACCACACCTTCCATGGGGCAGCCGAAGGCGCACGACAGCGACACGTTCAAGGCCACCCCCGTCGGGCGTGCAAACCGGATGACCTCAGCAAGCTGTGAGAACGACTGCTCTCGTTTCATCCGCAGGTTGGTCAAGTTGTGCGTCTCGCTCAGCGACATGACGATGTTGAGTTCGTCGGCACGGCAGATCAGTGCGCGCTCGGCGCCGCGCACGTTGGGCACAAGTACGGTGTAGATCACGCCAGGGACACGTTCGATGCCCTGCATGACAGCCTCGGCATCCGCAAGCGCAGGAATGGCTTTGGGCGATGTGAACGAAGTGACCTCGATCTTCGCGAGCCCAGTTCGGCTCAACGTATCGATCAGACCGATCTTCTCGCTGGTAGCAATGAATTCGGGCTCGATCTGGAATCCGTCGCGCACTGCGACGTCCTGAATGTAGACCCGCTGATTATTTCCGTGCTGCATTTGATTTCTCCGGTGACTGGTGCGCCTCAGGCAATCACGCGCTGCTCGTGCAGGTCATTGAGCTCGCCATCGGTCAAGCCGAGGTCGCGTAACACTGCGAAAGTGTGCTCACCTAGCGCGGGCGCGGCCTCGCGGATCCGACCGGGTGTCCCACTCAGTTTCGGGACGACGCCGGGCACCTTCATACGCGTTCCGTCTTTCGTTTCCATGTCATGGATCATCTCGCGCGCCTCGTAGTGAGGATCACTCATGATGTCCGCGGCTGAATAGATTTTCCCTGCCGGAACACCTGCCTTCGACAGCACGGCTAATACCTCCTCTTGGGAGCGAACGGACGTCCACGCCTCGATGGCGCTGTCGATTTCCTGGACGCCGGCGACCCGGCCCTCGTTGTGCTCAAACCGGGGGTCGTTGGCCAGGTCATCCCGCTCGATCGACTTCATCAGGCGACGGAAGATGCCGTCACCGTTGCCTGCCACCAGCACGTGGTTGCCGTCGTTGCAGCGGTAGGCATTCGTTGGCGCGATGCCAGGCAAAGAACTTCCCGTGCGCTCGCGGGTATGACCCATGAAATCTTGCTCTGGGATCAGGCTCTCCATAACGTTGAACACCGACTCGTAAAGTGCCACGTCAATGTACTGGCCCTTGCCGCCATGGACGTCCCGGTGGTAGAGCGCGAACATCGCACCCATGACGCCGTGCAGGGACGACAGCGAGTCGCCAAGACTGACTCCGACGCGCACCGGAGGACGATCCGGATAGCCTGTGACATAGCGCAGTCCTCCCATCGCCTCGCCGATCACGCCGAAGCCTGGAAGGTCGCGATAGGGTCCTGTCTGGCCGTAACCGGAGATTCGGAGCATGATCAGGCGTGGGTTGAGTGCCGACAATGTCTCCCAGCCGAGATCCCAACCCTCTAGCGTGCCGGGACGAAAATTCTCGATCACGATGTCGCACGAACAGGCAAGCTTTCGAACGAGCTCACGCCCCTTCTCCGACTTGAGGTCGACCGCGACGGACTTTTTGTTACGCGATTGAACCTGCCACCAGAGCGACGTCCCTTGGTGCATCTTGCGCCATCTGCGTAACGGGTCGCCGGCAACGGGCGGCTCGATCTTGATGACCTCGGCGCCGAATTCGCCCAGAATCTTGGCGGCGAACGGACCTGCGATCAACGAGCCCATCTCCAATATGCGAATGCCAGCCAGCGGCAGTGCTTTGTTTGTGTCCATGTTTGGTTTGGATCGCGTTGTTGTTCAATAGGGCGTCGATCCTAACGGATCGACGCGCGATTCAAAGAGCTTCGAAGGATGGCCTGCGCAGGTGATCGACCAGGCACCGCGCTGCAGCCGGGAGCGCAACGTAGCTGCGTACTCCAATTACGAGTTCGCGATTCGCCCAGGGCTCCTCGAGCGTCAACATCCTGACCTTCAACGCCCTGACGAAAAGCTCTGCGCTGATCCTCGGCAAGATGCCAATTCCCAGGCCTGCTTCGACCATCAGGCATAGCGCATCGAAGCTTGTCACCTGCACGCGGATCTTCATGGGCCGGTTCGCGCGGCTCGCGGCGTTAGTCAGGGCTATGTTCATCGAACCGCCGGCATGCAGACCGACATACTGGAATTCCAAGGTATCGCTGAACGAGACCGCATCTTTGGCAGCAAGCGGATGATTCACTGGGGTAATCAACACCAGGTCGTCAGCGCGATATGGAAATGTCTCGATCTCTCCGGCGTGCGTGCCGGATGTGAATATCCCGATGTCGACAACCGATTCCGCCAAAGATTTAGTGATCGTCGAGCTGATCTTCTCCTCAAGATGCACCTCCACCAGCGGAAACTTGGCTAGGAACAAGTTCAACTCTGCCGGCAGGAACTGCGTGATCGCAGAGATGTTCGCGTACATCCGCACGTAGCCCCGCGTACCGCTGGAGTAGTCACGCATCTGGAAATAAATATCATCCAGGCCGTGCAACACGTTGCGCGCGAGCCCGAGCAGCGCGACACCCGCCTCGGTAGGCAAGATCCCCTTGTTGCTTCGCTCGATCAAGTGTGTGTTGAGGATGGTCTCAAGCTCGCTGACCCGCTTGCTCACTGCAGATGGCGCGATGTGCTCACGTTCGGCGGCGCCCATGATCGTGCCCTCTTCGACAACTCGAACGAATAGCCGCAGGGAGTAAGGGTCGAGCTTCATTTGTGCAGGCGTGGAAGGTGATAGTTACGGTCACCGAATGATGAACGGGTTGGGGACTTCTTCTTGCGTCGACATCCAGACAGTCTTTTTCTGGAGATAGTCCTTGATCATGTCCTGGCCACTCTCCTTGCCGATGCCGCTCTGCTTGTAGCCGCCGAACGGCGCCATGTAGCTCATCGCTCGGTAAGTGTTGACCCATACGGTGCCCACCTGCAACTGCGAAGGAAGCCGCAAGGCGCGGCGGTAGTCGCTGGTCCAAAGGCCCGCGGCGAGGCCGTAGTTTGAGTCGTTGGCTAAGGCAACCGCCTCTTCTTCGTCGTCAAACGGGATGACCGACAGCACCGGCCCGAAGACCTCTTCCCGAGCGATCCGCATCGAATTGGCGATCCCTATGAAAATCGTGGGTTCGACGAACCAGCCCGCTTGCAACGAGGCTTCCTTCGGCTGCTTGCCGCCGATCACCGCCTCGGCGCCCTCCTGCTTCGCGATGCCGATGTAATCAAGGATCTTCGACAGCTGAGGGCGATTCGTGACCGGGCCCAGCTGCGTTGTCGACAGCATGGGATCGCCGAGGCGCGCGGTGCGCGCAAGATCGACCAGTTTGTGGACGAAATTGTCGTGAATGCTACGTTGCACGAGCAGCCGCGAGCCTGCGACGCAGGTCTGGCCGCAGGCAGCAAAGATGCCCGAGATGACGCCCTTGACTGCGTTGTCCAGATGCGCATCCTCGAAAACCATGTTGGCAGACTTTCCGCCCAGCTCGAGAGACACCTTCTTAAGGCCTTCGGCGGCAGTGGCATAGATCCGCTTGCCGGTCGTCTCCGAGCCAGTGAACGCGACCTTGGCAACCAGCGGATGCACCGCCAGCGGGGCGCCCACCTCGACGCCGAACCCGGTGACGACGTTCAGGACGCCGGCCGGTAAGCCGACCTTCTCAAAGATCTTGGCGAATTCCAGCATCGATGCCGAGGTAAACTCGGACGGCTTGATGACGAGCGTATTTCCTGCGGCGAGCGCCGGCGCGATTTTCCACGCGGCCAGGAACAGAGGTGAGTTCCAAGGAATGATCGCGGCAATCACCCCGAGCGGTTCGTATTGAGTGAACGTGAAATTGTCAGCCTTGTCGATCGGGATGACCGCGCCTTCGATCTTGTCTGCGAGGCCGCCGAAGTAGTAATACCACTGCCGAAGGTATTCCGTCTGTTGGCTCATCTCGGCATAGAGCTTGCCGTTATCGCGCACCTCGATCTCGGCCAAGTGCGGCGCGTGTTCGCCCAGCATATCGCCTAGCGCACGCAGCAGTTGCCCGCGCTTGGAGGCTGTCATGCCGCGCCACTCGACAGAGTTCAGAGTGCGGTGAGCGGCGTTCACCGCACTATCGACGTCCTGCTGGCCGCCTCGCGGAATCAGGCCCCACGGCCTGCCCGTGTAGGGGTTATCGGTTTCGAAATAATCACCCGAGGCGGCATCGACCCACTCCCCGCCGATGTACATCTGATACTTCTTCAGGTTTTCCATGCTGTCCTCAAAATGACGTAGGTAACGAACCAGACTGCCCCGGCGAGTCAGTGGTTCACCGACTTTGAATCGATCATGAACACCATGACGCTGCCGAGGACGCCACACGCCGCAAGCGCAAGGACGCCGCCGGTGGTGCTATGGGAGACCCCCTGCACGAGGCCAATCAGATACGGCGCAACGAGACCAGAGACGCTCCCTATCGTGTTTGCGACCGCGAAGCCCGCAGCAACCGCAGCGCCGCCCATAAAGCTCGGCGGAAGCACCCAGAACTGCGAGATAGTGGTCAGCACTCCGGCGGTGCCGAACGTCAGCGCGACGAGCGAGATCGTCGTGTCGTGCGAATTGAGTGCGCTCACCAGCAGGCCCAATGATCCGATCAGACCAGGGATTGCAACGTGCCAGCGGCGTTCGCGTCGCGCGTCGGAACTCCTGCTGACCATGACCATCGCGATGGCGGCCGCGCCGTATGGCAGGGCCGTTAGCAGCCCGACATTGAGCGGATCGGCGACGCCGCTCTGCTTGATGATGGTGGGAAGCCAGAAACTGATTCCGTACAGGCCCATCGTAAAGAACAGGAACATGATGCTCAGCACCCAGATCTTCTTGTTCGCAAAGCCTTCGCGCAGCGAGTTAAGGTGCCGATGGTGTTGCTCGCTCTTGAGATTGGTGGCCAATATGGCGCGCTCCTGCGCGGTCAGCCACTTCGCATCCTCTACCCGGTCGTCCAGGAAAAAGAACGCAGCGACGCCAAGGATAAGCGAAGGTAGCGCTTCGATCAGGAACAGCCACTGCCAGGCAGCGAGGCCGCCGAGGTCGCTCATCGAGTGCAGGATGTAGCCGGACAGCGGACCGCCGAACACGCCGGACATCGGGATCGCGGTCATGAACAACGCGGTGGCCTTGGCGCAGCGCGACGGCGGGAACCAGTACGTCAGGTACAGCGCGACCGCAGGAAAGAAGCCGGCCTCCGCGACGCCCAGCAGGAAGCGGGTGATATAGAAACTGGTCGGCGACTTGACGAGCATCATCGCCGCGGAGACCAGGGCCCATGTGATCATTATCCGAGCGATCCAGCGGCGCGCACCCACCTTCATCATAATAAGGTTGCTAGGGACTTCGCACAGCAAATACCCGATAAAGAACACGCCGGCGCCCAGTCCATACGCGGCATCGCTCAGGCCGAGGTCGCTCATCATCTGGAGCTTTGCGAAACCGACGTTCACGCGGTCGAGATAGGCCGCGACATAGCAAAGGAACAGGAATGGGATAATTCGCGCCGTGACCTTGGCGTAAGCATGCGACTGCTCTTCCCGTGTCGGTTCGTATTCGATCGCGTGGTTGTACATGACCTTGTCTCCTAGTGTTGTTCTCGCCTGGGTAACCTCGCGACATCCGCGCCCCTGAGTCACCTGAAGTCCGATCGTTCAAGGGACGGCGATGCCGCTTGGTTCAACTACATCTCTGGCCTACGGTGCCAATCTTGTCAGGCTCCTGCCTCCGGTCCGGAATAGGCAGGCACTTCCCGTCGCGCTCATCGCGGGGAATTGCACAACGTGCCTCGACACTTTGTTGACTGACTCGTTCTGCGGATTTTGGCAACTCGGCCGCCAAGGTAGTGCGCAGCCTCGCCCGACGCGTTGCAGCGCCACCGACGGAAACTGGAGCGGTATGCGGGCAACACCTGCCGCCCGCATCGCGGGCACTATGATGGCGCGTGCGCACCCTCGACGATTGCTCGGTCGTGTTCGACTGGGACGGGCGCCCAGTTCATCGAACGCGTGAACTCGCCACGGGGCTTCTCGACCTCGCGCGGGGGATTGGCGCAGCGGTTGTAGGTAATGTAGGCCTGCCAGCGGCTGTCGCGCGACATGTTCACACCCGAACCGTGGATCGTCAGGCAGTGGAACAGCACCAGCGTACCGGCCTTGCCGACGATGGGGATCGGCTCGGGGGATTTCTCCATCACTTCCTTAAGGCGATCGATCTGCACGGCGCGCTGTGGCAGTTGGTACGCTGCCTTGCTGTCGTCGAAGTAGTGATCCTGAAGGCCGAATTTGTGGCTGCCGGGAATGATGTAGAGCGCGCCCTGGATTTCCTTAGTGTCGCCCAACATCACCATGGCGGTAAGCAGGTCGTCGTCCGGATACCCGTCGTGCACCCAATAGCCATGATCCTGGTGCCACAGCCAACCGGTGCCTTCAAGCGCTGGCTTGACGTTGATCTTGGTGTGCATAACGTACACCTTGTCGTCGCCCAGGAGTTGCATGGCCGGCGCCAGGGTTTTCGGCGAGCGGGTCAGCGCCCGAATCGCGGGTGAGTAGACCGGCACAGTGTCGTCATGTGCCTGGAAGATTGAACGTACCGCGCCTTCACGCTCGCGGAAGATAGTCTTGAACTCCACTTGCTTCAGGCGTTCGATCTCAGACCTAAGAGCGTTGACCTCTTCCGCGTCGAACACGTCTGGGATGATCAGAAAACCGTCGCGGTGATACTCTGCAATCTGTTGTTTCGTAAGTTGCACTTTTGTCTCCGTTCTTAAGGGCATTGTTTACCGAGTAACCTGCTGGGCAATGCGCGTTAGCCCAAGAATCACGTTGTCAAGGAATATGGCTTGATGATGCATTTGGCTGTCTAATGATGTAAAGACGTAGATAGCGATGGAGCCATCTCCTGCGGAGATGGCAGCCCAAACTGGCTTAATCTTCATTGGTGATTCGGTAAACCCGCATTACATCCGTGACGGATGCGATTCCGACGAATGAGTGCAGGCCTTTTGCGATTCAACCGTGTGCAAAGCTCCCCGCCCGCCACCATTCGTTGAGCTTGCTCACAGTAAAAGTTGTACGTCGAAGAGTGGTATCAATCGAAGGCACATTGCTAACGATTTCTGGCGCTGGGTCGAATGTCTCTTCCTGGCCGGTTGCCGAAAATGAAGATGGGCAATCACGTTCTGGCTCGCCGCTCCCCCCAGGCACGCGCGCGCTGGCGAGCGACGCCCGCGGCAATTCAGCCGATCTGAACGCTATCGAGAATCTCGTCTGAACCAACCTCAAGAGGAGCAAAATTGGTCGAACGCACATAATCCGGTCGCGGCTGCTCGACTTCCTCAGGCTTGTTCTTCAACTGGTTGTAGACGACATAGGCCTGCCATCGATCGTCACCGGACAGATTGTGACCCGAAGAATGCACAATGTTGGCGTCGAAGAACACGACTGTCCCCGGGCGGCCGATGATAGGCACGGCCTTGGGATGGCTAGACAAAATATCAAGCATGGTCGGCTTGGGTAGCACGTAGAAGCGGTAACCGGTTGCTTCATCGAACGCCGGATCGAGTGAACCTAGTTTGTGGCTTCCCGGGATGAAGTAGAGACATCCGCCCATTTCGGTCGGCTCGTCGAGCATGACCAACGCGGTTGTCATCTTCGGCTCTTTCACGCCGTCGATATGCCAGGTGCCGAAGTCTTGATGCCATTGCCAGACGGAACCGTCGATTGCCGTCTTCAAATTGCACTTCGTGTGATAGACGTAGAGTTGGGTATCGTCGATCAGTTGCTGTGCCGGCTCGAGCAATCTGGGAGAGCGCACTGCGCAGTGAAAAACCGCCGATGCCGTCGGACTTTCAGTCTCGTGAACCTTGTAGATCGTTTTTGCGATGCCACCCGTTTTTTCCCGGACAAGATGGTCGGTGTCAATCTCCTGGATTCGGCGCAACTCGCACTTCATATGCGCGATTTCTTCTTCCGAGAAAAGCTCGGGCAGCACAACGAACCCATCGCGCTCGTACGCATCCAACTGTGACGCGGTAAGTCTCATGAAGGGATCTCCTGGCTCGTCGGTGTGATGTCATGATCGTAAGACCCGTCGCGTCCAATGTAAAAGATATAATAAGTTGCGTATCGATACCTAAAAGGTTCCAAATGGAGCTACGTCATCTTCGCTACTTTCTGGTGGTGGCACGCACACTCAACTTTACGAAGGCGGCGGATGAACTGCACATGGCGCAGCCGCCGTTGAGCCGGCAGATACGGGAACTGGAAGAGGAACTCGGAGTAGCGCTATTTGAGCGCCGGGGCAAACGAGTGTTTCTTTCATCGGCGGGCCAGGTTTTCGAAGAACGGGCCAAGCGAATTCTGACGGAAACGAACTCCGCGATCGTGGATTCGCAACGCGCAGCAAGAGGGGAAGTCGGCCGGGTGGCGGTCGGGTTCTTCGAGCACATCGCGTACACACTGCTGCCACCGCTCTTGCGTGAATTCCAGCAGCGTTATCCCGCGGTAACAATCGAACTTCGATGGTTTTCCTCTGCGGAACAGATCAATGCTCTGGACCGAGGGGACGTCGATCTGGCGTTCGTCCGCTCTTTGCCGCCGAATACTCGACTGAACAGCGTCTTGTTGCTTCAGGAGCCGTTTTACGTTGCCATCGCTAAGGACAACCCTCTCGCAGCCAAACGGCAGATTTCCATCAAGGACTGTATGCACCTGCGCGTCATTAATTACCGTAAAGATGTCGCGCCGGACTATCACGCCACCATCAACCAGTTGTGCGCACTTGCCGGATTTTCTCCTTCCACGAGCTTTGAAATGGGGCAAATCTACGCCTCCCTTGGCCTCGTAAGCGCCGGGTTTGGCGTGACGCTCGTACCGGCGTCAGTTCAACGAACGCACATGGACAACGTCGTCTATCGTCCTCTGCGCGAACAGCACGCGAAAAGCGAACTCTACCTCGCGTGGAAGGAACCCAATCCGCCCGCTGCGCTCGGCTCTTTTGTTCAACTAGCGCGCGAGATAGCCGCGCACGCACCGCGAAAAACGAAGGTCGAGTAAGCGCGAAGCGGTACGGCTTCAATTGCGATGAACAGGTTAGTCTTGCGGGTCGTAAGTGTGAAGCGCGCAGGAACATCTCCTTTAACGTCTCGTCTCTCGCTTTTAGCGCTATCCGCTGAGCGAAGATAGCGTCGGCGCACGGAGTCTTTGATCGGAGTGCACGAGACGTTTGAATATCGCCTCGGACGCGGGGAGTGATGCCCGTAACTGGGCGAGCCTCGCCGCTCACCGTTCGAACGTTCGAACCTGCGAACAGAAGCACGCGCCCCCCTTCGGCCCTTCACCTCCTCGGGCTATCAACGAGCACATGTAAGGTACAACGGTCACTTCGAGCAGCTGCCCCGGCCCGATGCTGCCGATTTTCATTCCTTCAGCGCCTCATGTGCAGTGCTTTCGCGGCTACTCCTGCTGCGTCCGGGCCTGATGGTATTTGATCACATCCATGACCGCAGCCGTCATCACCGAGGTTGAGACTCCGAACATAAGGATGCCGTTGGCAGCTTCGATTGGGCCAAGCATGCGCCATTGCTTGGACATGACAATGTCGCCGTAGCCCAGCGTGATGAAGTTGACCGCGGAGTGATACAGAGCAGTGGCGAAATCGGAAAACTCGTCTAAGAACATGAACAACGCCGCCCAGATCGCCATTTGGGCGAAATTGCAGAGCAAGGTCAGCAGCATCACGGTTATCAATAGCAGGACGTCCACCCATAGCAAGTCCTGACTCTTAACGTTGCGCCGGAAGCGCGCGTACCGGCGTAGGCAGATGGCTACCACCACGCCTTGCAGCAGCAGGCACAGGACCATGGCCGGAGCGGCGGCCAGTACATTGTGTAGCATGATTGACTCCGTCTTCAGGGGGAGCGCGCGGGCAAAAAAGGCGCCGCATTCGGGACGCGGAGATCGCAAGTTCAAAACTTGCTACCCTGGCCAATCATAGGACACGTTGCGTCAGCCGTACCCAGCCATGTCCGTCTCCAACTATTGCCGAATGGTCGCTTACTGAGCGAAGCAGTCGCCCGAATGCCTGAATGCGGATACAGACGCACGACGGCTCATGGCTTAGCCTTGTCAATCACCGTTCGATCGATGCTCGCTCCTCAGCGCGCGGCAGAACGCGACCCACTTCAGCCGGCCACGCAGTCGGGCATTCAGGGGCCGCCAACACAGCGATCCCGTCATCCACGCCGAAATATCGGAGAAAGTCGTTCGAAGCGCATGGGTTCGCTGGCTGGAGAGCGTTGGACTCGTTCCTGGTCATCCTTTGCCGAGAGGTGGCCGAGTGGGAAATCCAGCCATATTGCTCAACTGCGCGAGTTCGTTGGCCGCCTCGCGTAGCAGCACCGAGTATTCGTGAATCTTCTCGACCGTCAGCCGCGCCCGCGGACCCGCCAGGCTAATGACGCCGACGCAACGCGAGCCGCTGACCACGGGCGCCGCGACCGCCGACATTCTCGGCGCAAAGACCTCGTCGATCATCGCGTAGCCGCGCACCCGCGCGGCGTGCAGGAAACCGAGCAGTGCTTTTAGCGTTGTCGGCGCGTTGGGGCCGAACTCGTTCGGCTGACCGAAGCCCTGCTTCAGGACGAGCGCAGCCGCCTGTTCGTCGGACATCGTCATGAGCCATGCGTGTCCAGTCGATGTGCATGAAAGCCGTGCTGCCTGCCCCATGTCGGGATCGTAACGAAAGCCGGTGCGCTGCCCATCCGCCTTTCCCACCCAAATGATCGCCTCACCGTCCACCAGCGACAGTCGCGCCAGCTCGCCAGTGTGCGCCGCGGCGCGTTCGATGATCGGCTGGGCGATATCCGCGATGCCGGTCAAGCTCAGGAACTCCAAGCCGTTCGACGTCATGCGCATGGTCAGGATGTAGCGGCTGTGGTCGGTCAATTGCCGCACATATCCGCTCTCGACGAGTTCGGCGAGGACGCGATGGCACGAACTGCGTGGCATGCCCAGCGCATCCGCGATCTCGACCAGCCCCGCGCCCTCGCCTTGCGATGCGAGGAAATCGAGCATTCTCAGGCCGTTCTTGAGCGACATCGTTCGTCAATTTTCGTGATATGAAATGCAGTTCCGGTGCGGAACGCACCCCTTTCGCAGCGCAAACAATAGCACCTGTTCGTCGCGAGAAGCGAACGTTACAACATACCGAAAATCCAGGAGACACCATGTCAGATATAGCTGACCCAAACGTGGCCGCAGGCGAACGGTCCCCACAGGCTCACTTGATGGCCCGTCGCGCGGTGGCGGGCGCCACCGTCGGCACGGCGCTGGAATGGTTCGACTTCGCGTTGTACGGCGTCGTCGCAGCTACGATCTTTCCAAAGCTGTTCTTTCCGTCGCTCGACTCGACCACGTCGTTGCTCGCATCGCTGGCGAGCTTCTGGGCGGGGCTCGCCGCACGTCCGCTCGGCGCGGTTATCTGCGGCATGCTCGGCGACCGCTGGGGACGGCGCAACCTGATGCTCGTCACGGTGTCGGTGATGGGCGCGTCGTCGTTCCTGATGGGCCTGCTGCCCACTTACCAGCAAGTCGGCATTCTTGCGCCGACGTTGCTGGTCTCGTTGCGCATCGTTCAAGGATTCGCGCTTGGCGGAGAATCGACGGGTGCGCAACTGATGGCGGTCGAACACGCGTCCGCGACGAAACGCGGGCTGTATTCGGGCCTGCTCGGCATCTGCTCGCCGCTCAGCCAGATCCTCGCCAATTTCGCCCTCTTCGCGTTGTCCAGTCTGCTTTCAGCCGATGACTTCGAATCGTTCGGATGGAGAATCCCGTTCCTCGCCAGTTTCGTGCTCGTGCTGCTGGGCATCTATATCCGCATGAAGGTCAGCGAGACGCCGGCCTTCGAGGCGCTCAAGAAGAAAGGCGAAGGCGCGCGCGCCGCCAATCCACTCGGCATCGTCTTCAAGTTTCACTGGCGGACCGCGCTGCGTCTGACTCTGTTCTTCTGCGGCCCGGCGGCGCTCTTCTACCTGATCGTGGTCTTCTCGCTCAGCTATCTCACGAAGAACCTCGGCGTGCCCAAGCAGACCGGCTTCATGCTGCTGATGGTGGCGAATGTCTGCGCCATCGTGGGCGCACTCGCGGGCGGCCATCTGAGCGACCGGATCGGGCGTAAAGGCGCCCTGCTGATCGGCTCGTTCTGCACGCTGGTCTGTTGCCTAATCTACTTTCCAATCCTCGACCAGCACTCGGTCGCCATGACAATGGCCGTAATGGGCGCCTTCCTCGGCTTCACGCAGTTCCAGAGCGGCATCCAGCCGGTGTGGTTCGCCGAATCCTTCCCGACCGAAGCGCGCTACACCGGGTCCGCACTTTCGTACTCGGGGGCCAACCTGCTCACTGGCGGACCGATGCCGATCGTCGCCGTGGCCCTGCTCAATGCCTTTCATGGTTCACCGTGGGCCATCGTCGCTGTCTGCGGCTCGCTGAACCTGCTCTCCTTCCTCATGATCGCGACGTCGCGGGAAACCAAAAACACGGCCCTCGAACGTAGCGCTACACATTGAAACCATGACCCGCAAACTCTACATCCTCAATGGCTCCAACCTGAACATGCTGGGCGTACGGGAGCCGCACATTTATGGCCATACGACGCTGAAGGATATCGAACAGAACTGCCTCGCACTGGCCGAAGATCTCAAGTTCGATTGCGTGTTCCGTCAGACCAACAGCGAAAGCCAGTTGATCGACTGGATCCAGGAAGCATTCCTGCACGACGCCGCGCTGATCATCAACCCGGCCGGCTTTTCGTTCGGGCGAATTCCGGTGCTCGACGCGGTCAAGCTGATCCGCCGGCCGGTGGTGGAAGTGCATATCACGAACATCCACCGGCGCTCCGAGGAATACCGTCACTCGACAATCTCGGTGGCGTCTACGGTGGTGATCTGCGGGGCTGGCGCGAACGGCTACTTGCTGGCGATCCGCGCGGTTGACGATCTTTGGGGCAATCAAGGTTGAACCTGCCGCTCGATTTTTCGAGCAAGCTGGCTCCGCTCGAAGTTCGCTTCCACCGAGATGCGTGCCCTCAACATCGGGCGGGTTTCGGGTAAGTTCAGCCGTTCGAGTGAGCGCTTCATGGCTCGGACGAGCGGCGGAAACTGGCCGACTGCTGTCCGACGCGGTCCGCAGAACGACGCGACGCTCCTCGGACGCTCGACATCGGATTGGCGTATTTCCCTTTCGGATATGCGATGGTCATTCGAGGCGCCTGGCTTTCTTCCGGTTGTACCGGTGTGCCTCTTCCGATGACTGGACTCGGCAAAATAGGTAAAGAAGTTACGCGCGACCGGCGGCATCGCGCCGCTTGCGTTGCGCCAATTGGACGCACGGAGATGCGCTATGGAATTGCTTACGAAAAGCTGCTCGACGGCTGCTGCGTTGGCGCTCCTTCTGACTGGCTATGCCGCCGCCGGCTTACCGCACAGCGGCCCACATCTGACCCCGACCGAATGTCACCATCTGGCCGCGGCTAAAAGCAATGCGCCTCGGACGAGGTCACAACACCGAAGCGAAATATCCGCGCTGAGCAAAGCAGGGTACAGCCCATCACCATGGCACGACGACCCAAACTACCCGGCGGATCTACACGCGGCGCAGCGCCGAGTCGACCATTGGTTCGAAACGGAGTGCAAGCAGTCTCAGCCCAGGTGAGAAGCTCCGGAGCAACTACGGCCGTGCAGGCGTTTGCCATCGCGAACAAGCACAGGTGTGCATCAATCGATCGGCTCGAGCCTGAATTGCAGTGAACCAGGCGAGATCGTTGCCGACGCAGAAGGCATCATCGACGGGCGCCCCGCCGGCTATCAGCGCCTCGAATGAAAGCGTGCCCGCCGGGGCGACGCGGCCCTGCAGTTCGCCGCAGGTCTCCGAGCGTTCGCCGAAGGTGATCGTCACCCGGTCGGGCGAACGCTGCACGCAACGATGCAGGCCTTGGGTCAGATACATGTCGTCTTCGCGTTTTTGTGTTTCTTCCTCGCGAGCGGAGGAACTCAGGGCCATTGTCCAAGCCATCTGTCGCATCGCCAACCCAACTCATGCTTCATGCTCGATCGGCGACGCGGGCGTCGAATGCGTATCCATGACAATCATTTGAATGTAATTGACTTCAGGCCTAGCATATCCTCGACACCGCCGCATAAGTGACAGGAGCCCACATGAATCACTTTCTGATCGCGTTCGGCACGCTATGGGTTTTGATCTGCGTGTATGCCGTTCTGGCACATCACTTCGCGACATCCGAACCCGACGTCCCATCGTCTTGCGAGCTTCCTCGTTGGCCTGGCAGAGAAGTCATCATGCCGACGTCGCATCTCCGCGAGCGGCGAGGCACATCGCGTCTGCGGTTGCAGCGTTGCGCAAAGTCGACGTCCCGAAAGCGTAAGTTCTACGTCCTTTGCGATATCGGAGACGAGTCGTATAACGGCGCTGTGAATTCCGATTGCGTGGCGTACAGGAGAGACTCCGGTACCGAATGAAATGAACGGGCGTCGTCGACGCTTCATGGCAAGCGCCGCGGCCAGCGTCGCCGCGATGAATATGCTTCTAACCGGTCGCGCGCATGCGTGTCGTCCGACATAGCCGCAACCGCGAGCAGTGTGGCATCGCTGGCGCCTCGGCATTTCTCACGGAGAGGCGGAATACGACGCGCTGGAAATGCGTCTTGCAGCGGCGCCCGTCATCGCCGTGCCGACCATCACGCTCGAAGGCGATGCGAACGGTGCGCCGCATCCCGAGCCCGCATCTTATGCAAAGAAATTCGTCGGCAGGTACACCCATCGCACTATCACTGGCGGCGTCGGCCAGAACCTTCCGCAAGAAGCACCTGAGGCTTTCGCGGAAGCGGTCATCGAGGTCGCCAGCTACTGATTGCATCGACTAGCTCAGTGATCGGCCGCCTTTACGGGCAATACACCCGTCTGGCCATGGAATTCCTGCATCGCGAAGGCGTCACGCTCCCGGTGCGCACGCGCACCGCGATCCAGCATCGAAAAAGCCCAGATTCCCGCGAAGGCAAGCGGCACCGAAACCAGCGCCGGATTGTCGAGCGATACGAGCGCGTGCGCCTGATGCAGCACATCGACCCAAACGGCTTTCGAGAACAGCGTCAGCAGCACGGCGCTGATCAGCCCGAGACTCCCGCCTACGACGGCACCGCGCGTCGTCATGCCGCGCCAGAAAATCGACGACACCAGAATCGGGAAGTTCGCGCTCGCCGCCACCGCCGCGACCAGACCGACGAGGAACGCGACGTTGACGTGTTCGAACGCGACGCCCAGCCCCATCGCGACGATGCTGAGGACCACGGTCGCGATCCGTGATACGCGCATCTCGCTTGCATCGTCGCCCTTCCCGCGCGAGAGCCAGCATGCGTAGAGATCGTGCGACACCGTGGTCGCGCCGGACAGCGTGAGGCCCGCCACGACCGCGAGGATCGTCGCGAAGGTCACGGCCGCGATGAAGCCGTAGAACAGATTGCCGCCCAGCGCCTGCGCGAGCCTGACGGCAACCATGTTCGAGCCGCCGAGCAGATCGTGCGTGAGGTTGAAGTGGCCGTCGGCCGCGGTCTTGAAGAACTCCGGGTGCTGCGCGAGCAAGGCAATCGCGGAGAAACCGATCACGAACGTCAGCAGATAGAAATAGCCGATAAAGCTCGTCGCCACGAACACCGATTTGCGCGCTTCCTTTGCGCTCGGCACCGTGAAGAAGCGCATCAGGATATGCGGAAAGCCCGCGGTGCCGAACATCAATGCGATGCCGAGCGAAAGCGCGTTGAGCGGATCGGAGAGCAGCTTGCCGGGCGCCATGATGCTGAGCGCGCCGGGATGAACGTCGACCGCGCGGCGGAACATCTCGTCGAGGCTGAAGCCGAATTGAGCGAGCGCGGTGACGGCCATGAAGGTCGCGCCGCACAATAGCAGAACAGCCTTGATGATCTGCACCCAGGTCGTCGCGGTCATGCCACCGAAGAACACGTACACGACCATCAGCGCGCCGACGATCACTTCGGCCATCCCGTAAGGCAAGCCGAACAACAACTGGATCAGCTTGCCCGCGCCGACCATCTGCACGACCAGATAGAAGATCACGACGACAAGGGACGTGCTCGCGGTCAGAAGGCGAATCGGTGCTTGTTCGAAGCGGTACGCGACGACATCGACGAATGTGAATTTGCCGAGATTGCGCAAGGGTTCGGCGAGCAGGAACATCACGAACGGCCAGCCGACGAGAAAGCCGATCGAATAGATGAGGCCATCGAAGCCGAACACGAAGACCATGCCAGACAGACCGAGAAACGAAGCCGCGGACATATAGTCGCCCGCGATGGCGAGCCCGTTCTGGAAGCCGGTGAGATCGCCGCCCGCGCTGTAAAAGTCCTTCGTCGTGCGCGTTCTGCGCGATGCCCAGCGCGTGATGCCCAGGGTAACCAGCACGAACAGCAGGAACGTGGCGACCGCGATCGGATTCAGTTCAACGTGATCGGGCACCGGCCCTTCGATGGACGACGCGTTGGCGAGCGCGGGCATCGAGACGAGGCCTGCGAGAATGATGTGAAGACGGTTCATCGCTCAGCCTCCTTGCTGGACGCTGGCGAGCAGCGCGTTCATCGAAGGGTCGAATGTTCGGTTCGCGCGCAGCACGTAGCATGCGGTCATGCCGAGCGCGATGAGGATGATGGCCACGCCCGCGACGACTCCGATCGTCATCGTCGCGCCAGCATAGAGCGGACGCGCCAGGAGATGCGGCGCCAGCGCGACGAAGAGGACGAAGCCGTAATAGGTGAGGACCATCAACGCGGTCAGCGTCAAGCTGAAGCGGCGTCGTTGCGCGACGAGCCGCCGGTAAGCGGGACTCGCCGCCGTTCGGTCGATATGAACTTGCTGCATGATGCTGTCTCCTTCATTTTTTGAATGACGTCGCTTTGACGCGGGCCGCTGTCAGTTCAGTCCGTCGATCAACTCCGGTAAAACTGCGAACGGATCGCCGACGAGGCCGTAATCGACCACGCTGAAGATCGGCGCTTCCGGAGTCCTTGCTGATCCCGACGATCGCTTTCGATTCCTTCATACCCGCGAGGTGCTGAATCGCGCACGAGATGCCGACCGCCACATACAGCTGCGGCGCGACGATCTTGCCCGTCTGACCGACCTGGTGGTAATCGTTCGGCACGTAGCCCGCATCGACTGCCGCGCGCGATGCGCCCAGAGCCGCGCTTGACAGGGACCAATACCTTCACTGCACTCTCCTTGCATTGATTAGCTGATCGCCACGCGTTTCATCGCGTGCATCATGTCGCTCTCGAAGCGATGCACGATATCCGCGAGCGGTTCGATGCGGTCCGTGAACGCGAGCGACTGCCCTGCCGCGAGCAGACCCTTGCGCCAGTCTCCGGTGATATAGGCTTCGCGGCCGATCTTGCCCGACACCATCGGCATCAGATCCTGAATGGTGACGTTGTCGTTGCGCGCCTCGAAGTCCTTCACCGCAGCCGAGGTTTCGTTGCGCAGCGTGCGCACGGTGTTGCGTACGGACTCCATGCACAGATCAGTGTCGGTCGGTCCGGCTTCGACGAGGCGACGCTTGTAATCGTCATGCGCCCAGATCTCTTCGGCGACGACGAAGCGCGTGCCGACCACGACGCCGGATGCGCCCATCGCGAGCGCGGCGGCGAGTTGCGAGCCGCGTCCGATGCCGCCGCCGATTAGATACGGAATGTCGAGCTGGCTTTCGGCCCACGCCGCGTTGACGAACGAGCCGACCATGTCGAGTCCCGGATGCCCGCCGCATTCAGCGCCGACGATCGCGACCGCATCGACGCCAACCGACGCCGCCTTTACTGCGTAGCGCACCGACGGAACCTTGTGCAGCACCTTGATACCCGCGCTCTTCAGAAGTGGTATGAATTCCTCGGGATTGCGTCCGGAGGTTTCGACGAACTTCACGCCTTCATCGACGATCAGTTCGAACACTTCGCGCGTCTTCTCGCCCGGCACGAGCTTCGGCAGCATCGACACGTTGACGCCGAAAGGGCCGCCCGCGCACAACTCGCGGCAGCGCCTGATTTCCGCGCGCAATGCTTGCGGCTCAGGAAAGCTCGCTGCCGTGATGAAGCCAATGATGCCCGCACGCGATGCAGCCGCGACATACTCCGCGTCCGCGAGCCACATCAACCCGCCCGCGACGATCGGCAGACGCGTGCCGAATAGTTCCGTGACGGCATTGGCAAAGAAGCGCTGACTCATGATGTGATCTCCTGCGCCTTCAGTCGTGAAACGTCTTCGTCAGACAGGCCGAGCAGCGAACGAAGCACGTCGCTCGTGCCTTCGCCGAGGGGTGGCGGCGCGCTGCGCACGGGCAGGCGCGCACCGTCGAATCGCCAGGGCGGCGCGAGCACGTGCGTGCTGCCCGCTTCAGGATGCGGAACCGTCGTCAGAAGCCCGGCTTCCTTCGCGCGCTGCGATGTGAGCGCGTCGTGAAGACCGAGCACTTCGCCGCACGGAATGCCTGCGCCCGTGAGCCGCTCCAGCAACACCGCGCGATTCAGCGAGCCGATCGCACGCGTGAGTGCGGGCACGAGCACGTCGCGATTCGCGGCACGGACGAGATTCGTGCAATATCGCTCGTCATCGAAAAGCTCGGGACGCTCGATCACTTCGCGGCAAAAGCGCTCGTACTGGCGATTCGTTCCTACCGCGATGACGACCGGTCCATCGACCGCGTCGAACACGCCGTAAGGCACGATCGACGGATGCGCGTTGCCGTAGCGCGGCGGATCATCCTCTAGCAACATCGACTCGAGCCCGTAGTACGACGTGATCATCAGGCCGCAATCGAAGAGTGCCATTTCAATGTGACGCCCCCTGCCGGTCTTCTGACGCTCGAAGAGCGCGGCCAGCACGGCTTGCGCGGAATACATGCCGGTGAACAGATCGACGGCCGCGACGCCGAACTTGAGCGGCGGTTGATCGGCGGTGCCATTCATCGCCATCAGTCCCGCCTCGCCCTGCACGACGATGTCGTAGCCGGGACGCGCGGCTTCCGGTCCGTGGCGGTCGTAGCCAGAGATCGAGCAATAGATGAGATCCTCGCGGCCTTCGGCGAGTTGTGCGTAGCCCAGGCCGAGCTTTTCCGCGCCGCCGTATTTGAAGTTCTGGATCACGACATCACACTGTGCCGCGAGCTCGCGTGCGATGCGCTGTCCTTCGGCGCTTTGTAGATCGAGACACACCGAGCGCTTGTTGCGGTTGACGCTGTTGAAATACGTCGTCTCGGTCGCGCCGACGCGAATGCCCCAGTCGCGCGTGTCGTCGCCGCGCTTCGGGTGCTCGACCTTGATGACTTCGGCGCCGAGATCGCCGAGCACCATCGCGCACCACGGACCCGCGAGCACGCGAGACAGATCGAGAATGCGAACGCCGGCGAGCGGCAGTGAGGAAACCGGATTCGACATGACAGATCCGTTTATGAAGACTGCACGGCCGCGCCGCGGCGCAACGCGGCGTAATCGGCGGGACGCTTGCCGAAGAACGCGCCGATGCCTTCGGCGGACTCGTCGTCGCCGAGCGATTCGGTCATGTAATCCGCTTCGAGATCGAGTTGCGCGTCGAGCGTGTTCTCGCCCGCATGGCGGCACAAGCTCTTGATGCGGGCAATCGCGCGCTCCGGACCGGCCGCGAGCAGTTGCGCCATCGCGATGGCTTCCGCGAGCGCGCCTTCGGGTTCCGTGAGCCGATTCGCGACGCCGAGCGCATGCATGCGTTCCCCCGTCACGGGCTTGCCCAGCAGACACAACTCGGTCAGCAATTGACGCGAGACGCAGCCGGAGAGAAACGCGGTCGCGCCGGCATCGGGCGAAAGTCCAACCTTTACATAGGCGACCGAGAACGACGCATTGCGTGCGGCAACGAGCAGATCGCACGCGAGCGCAATCGACAGCCCCGCGCCTGCCGCCGCGCCTTCGACCGCCGCGATCACCGGCTTGCTGCAATCGCGGATCGCGCGAATCATCGTGTGCAAGACTTCGACGCCGGCGCGCCGGTCCGTCGGCGTCATCGCGCGGCGTTGCGCGAGACGGTTCAGATCGCCGCCCGCGCAGAACACGCCGCCTGCGCCCGTCAACACGATTGCGCCGACGTCAGGATCGCGCTCTGCCTTTGCGAGCGCGGCCGGCAGCGCCGTGTACGTTTCCGCGGTGAGTGCATTGCGCGCGGAGGGATTGTTCATCGACAGCACTTGCACCGCGCCCTCGCGGCGCGAAAGGATGGCTTCATTCATGACGTTGGCTCCGGGTCAATGCGATATAGCGTTGGAGATGGTGATCTTCGTCGCCGAGTTGATGGTCGACCATCACAAGGCGCTTGGCGTAATGCGCGAGCGGCAGTTCCCACGTCATGCCAATGCCGCCGTGCATCTGGATGCTCTCTTCGGCGACCAGCGCGCCGATGCGCCCGATCGAGTACTTCGCCGCCGACAGCGCGCGCTCGCGCTCGATGCGCTCCGCGCCCAAAAGAGCGGCCGCGTTGATGACCGCCGAGCGCGCCTGCTCGATTTCGAGCAGCATGTCGGCCATGCGGTGCTGCAACGCCTGGAACGTCCCGATCGCGACGCCGAACTGCTTGCGCGTGCGCAGATACTCCAGCGTGTGTTCTTTCGCGACATCCATCGCGCCGAGCGCTTCCGCGCAGAGCGCGAGCACGCCCGCGCCGATCGCACGTTCGAGCGTCGCGAAACCCGCATCGCGTTCGCCGACGAGCGCGTGATCGTCGACGCGGACTTCGTTCAGACGCAGCTCGGCGGCACGCCCGCCATCGATCTTCGGATAGCCGCGCACGTCGACACCCGCCGCATCACGCGCGACGATGAAGAGCGAAATGCCGTCTTCAGCGTCATGCGCGCCGCTCGTGCGCGCCGAGACGAGGAAGAAATCCGCGTGCTCGCCCTGCTGCACGACCGCTTTCGCGCCCGTCAGTACCCAGCCGTTCGAACTGCGCACGGCGCGTGTCGAAACATTCGTCAATTCATAGTGCAAATCGCATTCTTCATGCGCAATGGCGGCGACGGAGCGTCCGTCGATCAGGCACGCGACGAGCGCCTTCTGCGCGTCGTTGCCGGCGTGAGTCAATGCATGGCCGACGACGAGCGCGCCGAGAAACGGCTCGACAACGAGGCCGCGCCCGAGGCTTTCGAACACGACGGCGATATCGAAGCCATCGCCGCCAAAGCCGCCATCGGCCTCATCGAAGAGCGCGCCGATCACGCCCAGTTCGGCGAAGCGCCGCCACATGTCGGCGCTGAAACCCGCCTCGCGTGTCTTGAAGTCGTACCGCTCGGCGACGAAGCGGTTCAGCGAATCCGCCAGCATGCGGCGGTCTTCTGTGTGCTGGAAATTCATCGTCGTGCCTTCACAGTCCCAGGATCATCTTCGAGATGATGTTCTTCTGGATTTCGTTGGAGCCGCCGAAGATCGACAGCTTGCGGTTGTTGAAGTACTGCGCGGCGGCGCTCGCGGCCCCTTGCGGACCGATGCGCGCTTCGTCATGACCTTCTTCGAGCGCTTCCTCGATGAACGGCTGCGCATACGGACCCATCGCGCGACGCATCAGCGATGCAATCTCCTGACGGATCTCGGTGCCGCGAACCTTTAGCATCGAGCTTTCCGCGCCCGGGACGCCTCCGCCCGACACGGCCGCGACCACGCGCAGGTTGGTCGTCTTCATGTTTTCCAGATCGATCTCGACGCGGGCGAGGCGCGCGGCGAAGAGCGAATCGTCGGCGAGCGGACGGCCGTTGCGCTTCACCTTCGCCGCGACGCGCCTCAGGCGCGCCAGCGCCGCCATCGAAAAGCCAACGCCCGCGATGTTCGTGCGCTCGTAGGTCAGCAGATATTTCGCGTACGTCCAACCCTTGTTCTCCTCGCCGACGAGATTGGCGGCGGGCACGCGCACGTCGGTGAAGAACACTTCGTTGATTTCGTGATCGCCGTCGAGCGTGATGATCGGACGCACGTCGACGCCGGGTGCCTTCATATCGACGAGCAGAAAGCTGATGCCTTCCTGCTTGCGCACGTCGTTAGCGGTGCGCACGAGGCAGAAGATCATGTTCGCGTGCTGCCCGAGCGTGGTCCATGTCTTCTGGCCATTGACGATGTAATGCTCGCCCTGATCGTCGATGCCGCGCACCGCGGTCGTCTTCACCGATGCGAGATCTGATCCCGAGCCAGGCTCCGAATAGCCTTGGCACCACCAGTCGGAGCCATCGAGAATGCGCGGCAGCCAGTAGCGCTTCTGGGCCTCGCTTCCGTATTTGATGAGCACCGGCCCGAGCATGTTCACGCCGAACGGCAGGATGCGCGGCGCGCCCGCGAGCGCGCACTCGTTCTCGAAGATGAACTTCTGCGCGGTGTTCCAGCCGGGGCCGCCGTATTCCTTCGGCCAGTGATTCGCGAGCCAGCCTCGTTCGTTGAGAATGGCGTGCCATTCGACCATGTCGTCGCGCGTGAGGCGCACGCCGTTGCGCGCCTTGTCGGCAAGCCGGGCGGGCAGCTTTTCATCGAGAAAGCGCACGACGCTTGCGCGAAACGCTTCCTCTTCGGGAGTGAACTTCAGATCCATGAATCGCTTCTCTCAATAGATTTCGAAGAGGCCCGCGGCGCCCATGCCGCCGGCCATGCACATCGTGACGATCGCGTACTTCACGCCGCGCCGCCGTCCCTCGATGAGAACGTGGCCGACGAGACGCGAGCCCGTCATGCCGAACGGATGCCCGATGGAGATCGCGCCGCCGTTCACGTTGAGACGCTCCGACGGAATCTCGAGCTTCTTCTGGCAGTGGATCGCCTGCGACGCGAACGCTTCGTTCAACTCCCACAGGCCGATGTCGTCGACGGTCAGGCCATGACGCGCGAGCAGCTTCGGCACCGCGAGCACGGGACCGATGCCCATTTCGTCGGGTTCGCAGCCCGCGACCGCGAGCCCGCGAAACGCGCCCAGCGGAGCGATGTTCGCGCGCTCGGCGGCCTTCGCGTCCATCAGCACGCAAGCCGATGCTCCATCCGCGTTCTGCGATGCGTTGCCCGCCGTGATGAACTTGTCCGGCCCTTTAACGGGCACGAGATTCGCGAGCCCTTCGTAGGTCGTGCCGGGACGGTTGCAGTTGTCGGCGGATACCGTCACTTCGCGATAGCTAACGACGCGCGTTTCCTTGTCGGTGACGGACATCGTCGTCGTGACGGGCACGATCTCATCGGCATAACGGCCCGCACGCTGCGCTTCGGCCGTGCGGCGCTGGCTTTGTTCGGAGAAGCGGTCCTGCGCCTCGCGGCTGATGCCGTAACGCTGTGCGACGATATCGGCGGTATCGATCATCGCCATGTAGAGCGAGGGCTTGTGCTCGACGATCCACGGGTCGAGCCCGCTCACGCCGTCTTCACGCGTGCGGATGCCCGAAATGCTTTCGACGCCGCCCGCAATCATCGCCGGCGCGCCCTCGGCGACGATGCGCCCCGCCGCCATCGCGATCGCCTGAAGGCCGGACGCGCAGAAGCGGTTGACGGTAGTGCCCGCGATCGACAGCGGCAGACCCGCGCGGATCACGGCCTGACGCGCGACGTTGCGTCCCGTGAGGCCTTCCGGATAACCGCAACCGAGGATTGTGTCCTCGATGAGCTCCGGATCGATGCCCGAGCGCTCGACGGCTGCACGCACCGCGAACGATGCAAGCGTCGGACCCGGCGTGATGTTGAATTCGCCGCGATGCGCCTTGGTGAGCGGCGTGCGTGCGGTGGAAACGATGACTGCTTCGCGCATGAGTTACTCCTGCGTCAGGCGGATTGATTGAGGCTCGCGAGCGTGGCGCCGCGTTCGACCAGATCGACGATGAGCGTCGACGGCTTCCAGAAGAGCGGATCTTCTTGCGCGAACTCGCGGATATCGGCGAGCACGCTGGCGAGGCCGACGGTATCGGCGTACTTCATCGGGCCGCCGCGATGACGCGGAAAGCCGTAGCCATGAACGAACGTGACGTCGACATCAAGCGGACGCAGCGCGATGCCTTCATGCACGACGTTCGCGGCTTCGTTGATCATCGCGGCCATGTAGCGGCGCATGATTTCGTCGTCGGTGAAGGTGCGCGGCGTGATCTCGGCGCGTTTGCGTTCCGCATCGATGATCGCTTCGACTTCGGGATCGGGTTTGCCGGTGCGCCCGCCATCGGTATAGAGATAGAAGCCGCGTCCCGTCTTCTGCCCGAACCAGCCACGCTCGCAGATGCGGTCGGCGATCTGCACGTAACGCAGCTTCGGATCGCGTGTCGCGGCGCGGCGCTTGCGCGTCGCCCAGCCGATATCGCCGCCCGCGAGGTCGGACACTTGAAACGGTCCCATCGGGAAACCGAAGTCGCGCACCGCGCGATCGATCTGATACGGCGACGCGCCGTCTTCCATCATGTGATCCGCTGCCGCGCGATAGATCGCGAGCACGCGATTGCCGATAAAGCCGTCACATACGCCCGCGCGCACCGGCACCTTGCGCAGCTTCTTCGCGAGGTCGAACGCGGTGGCGATCACATCCGCGCTGGACTGTGCGGGCACCACGACTTCCAGCAGCTTCATCACGTTCGCCGGAGAGAAGAAGTGCAGGCCGACGACATCGGCGGGACGCGAGATGCTCGCGGCGATCGCATCAATGTCTAGATACGACGTGTTGGTCGCGAGTACGGCACCCGGCTTGCACACGCGGTCGAGCTCGGCGAATACGGCCTTCTTCACGGCCATGTCTTCGAAGACCGCTTCGATCACGAGATCGGCTTTATCGAGCGCGTCATACGACGTGCTGCCATGCAGGCGCGCGAGGATATCGGCCTTCTCTTGCAGCGACATGCGGCCCCCTGCGATGAGCCTGTCGTAGACCTTTTCGACGAGCGCTTCGCCGCGCAGCAGCGATGCATCGTCGCGCTCGATCATCGCCACCGGTAGGCCCGCGTCCAGCAGCGCCACCGCGATGCCCGCGCCCATCGTGCCGCCGCCGATCACGCCGACGCTTCGTATCGCGCGCGGCTTCGCCTTGCGCGTTTCAGGCGCTTTGCGCGCCTCGCGCTCCGCAAAAAACGCATGAACCAGACCCGCGCGCTGCGGGCTGTCGAGACATTGCAGAAACAGTTGACGTTCGTGGCACAGGCCATCGTCAAAGGGCATTTCGAGTGCGGCCTGAACGGCATCGACGATCTTCATCGGCGAAAAGAGATGCCGCGTGCTCTTCGATACTTCAGTGCGCGCCGCTTCGATAGCCGTCCGGCTTGCCGTGCGATCCGCGAGTCCTTGCGCGTCGCGTGTGCGGCGTGCCGGAGCACGCGCGGCCAGCAGGCCTTGCGTGTAGGCGAGACCTTCGGCGAGCGCGTCGTCCGTTGTGGCGATTTCGTCGATGAGACCGAGCGCGCGCGCTTCCTTGGCGCCGATCTGACGGCCGCTCAGCATCAGATCGAGCGCTGCCTTCGCGCCGATGAGACGCGGCGCGCGCTGCGTGCCGCCCGCGCCCGGCAGCAAGCCGAGCGTCACTTCGGGCAGGCCGAGCTTCGCGTCGGACGACGCGATCCGGTAATGCGCCGCCAGCGCGACTTCGAGGCCGCCACCCAGCGCGACGCCATGAATGGCGGCGACCACCGGCTTCGCGCTCGCTTCGATGTAGTTGCAGACCTCGGGCAACGATGGCGGCACGGGCGGCTTGCCGAACTCGCGGATATCCGCGCCGCCGATGAAATTGCGGCCCGCGCCGAGCAGCAGCACGGCATCGACTTCGGGATGGGTATCGGCAGCTTCGATCGCTGCGCGCAACTGGGAGCGCACCTGTGCGCCGAGCGCATTGACGGGCGGATTGTCGACAGTGACAACGAAAACGCGGCCGTGCACTGCCTGCCTCACGGCATCCGCGGATGCTTCTGGGGTCATCGCCCTTGTCTCCGTGTAATGTGTGTAGGGCGATTGTGGGAGGCCGCTATTGCCTTGACAATCCAACTGGCGATTAACGCACTGTTAACTGAGACTTGACGATGGCGCTTCTTTTCAGGCCCAGGTTTGCGAGAGGGCGATGACTTCGGCTCGCAGAAAATCAATCAATGCCTGCGTCGCCGCCGAAGGATAGCGATTCGGCAGCGTCACGATATACAGCGTGTTTTGTGGCCCCAGCACGCGATACTCCGGCAGGATGCGCACGAATCCCTGACTCGCGGGCGCGTACTGGATATATGCCGGCAAGAGCCCGATGCCGAGACCTTGAGCCACGGCTTCGGTGAGAAACGGATAGTCGGATGACTGCAGCACGGATTGAATCGTGATCTCGTGAACGTCGTTTTCGTCCTGCCGGTGCGTGAGCGTCATCGTCACGCGCCGCTCCGGATGCGGCGATGCGACGAACGTCTGCCCCTGAAGGTCGGCGGGCGATTGAACGGGCCCATGCGCCTTCATGTAATCCGGCGATGCGTAGAGACGCCAGTCGATCAGACAGATGTCGCGCGCGACGCAATCGAGCGGCGGCGTGCGCGTGATTCTCAGCGCGACGTCGACTTCGGACGCGATCAGATCCTCGATGCGATTATTGAACGTGACATCGAGCGTGATGCCCGGATGCGCGCGCGCGAATTCGAGCAGCTTCGATCCGATGAACATTCGGCCGAAGCCCGTCGGCACGCTGATGCGCACGCGGCCGCTCAGGGTTTGCCCGAGACTGTCGATCGACGCGCGCGCCGCGCACAGATCTTCCAGCATGCGCTTGCCGCAGTCGTAGAGCGTGTGGCCGGCTTGCGTCAGCTCGAGGCTGCGCGTGGAGCGTCGCAGTAGTTGCGCATCGGTTTCGCGTTCCAGCAGCTTGAGCCGCTGGCTGATGTTCGCGCGCGTCATGTCGAGCTTGCGCGCCGCGGCGCTCAGGCTGCGCGATTCGACGATCTCGACGAACAGGCGGATGAGGTTCAGGTCCATGAGGCGTCAGTGCGTATCTATCGTTGTCCTGCGGCGGACAACGCATCATGCAATGCCGCGCGGAATTTTTGTACTGCGGGAGACAGGTACGTCTTGCGTCGATGGAACTGCCCGATGCGGCTTTCGCTCGACAGTAAGGGCCACCCTTCACGCAACCGCCGCGCGACCGTTTCTGCGAATCGCCTGAGGCGGCTGTCCGAACGCACGCGTGAACGCTTCGCGCATGCGCCGGGAATCGGCAAAGCCCGTCTGCTGCGCGATCTGCTCGACGCTATGGCGGCTTCGCTCCAGCATCAGCCGCGCCGCCTCCAGCCGCAATCGCTCGACGGCTTTCGCGGGCGACTGCCCCGTTTCTGCACGAAACGCGCGGCTGAATTGGCGGGGACTGAGACGCGCGACTTCGGCCAACTGTTCAACCGACAGCGACTGCGCGAGATGCTTCTTCGCATATGTCAGCGCGGACTGTATCCGATCCGACTTGGCGTCGATTTCGAGCAGCGCGGAATGCTGGGACTGGCCACCCGCGCGCCGGTGAGACACGACAAGCGTTTGCGCCACCGCTCGCGCGAGATCGGTGCCGAGATCGGCTTCTACCATCGCGAGCGCGAGGTCGATTCCCGCCGTCATTCCAGCCGATGTCCACACCGGACCATCGATGACATAGATCCGGTCCGCTTCGACGCGCGCCTCGGGATAGCGCTTGCTCAACGCGCGCGCATAGATCCAGTGCGTGGTGACCCGACGGCCATCCAGCAAGCCCGCCTCGCCCAGCACGAACGCACCCGTGCAGATGGACGCGACACGCCGGGCCGTTGACGCGCTATGGCGCACGAACTCAAGCAATCCCCGCGACGACGGCACGTCGGTCGGATCGCCGCCGGCGAAGATCACTGTGTCGAACGTTTGGTTGCCAAAAGGCTCGGTCATCACGGCCGGGCCGTCGACCGGTTGAACCGGCGCGCCGTTTTCCGACAGCGTGAGCGTGTCGTAGAACGGCTGACCGTACTTCCGGTTGGCGAACGAAAACACGGGCTGCGCGGCCAGCGCCATCACGTGAAATCCATCGAACACGACGAACGCGATTGTCGGCACGGTGACTCCTCGGTTGACGTCCTGAAAGCGTAGGTTCTACGTCCTTTGCGACATCGGCTGCACGCCATATAACTACGCTATGGATGCATGGAACGCGATTGATCTTTGACGCCGCATCGGCCGCAAAGCAGCATATCGACTCCTCCAGCTCCCATTCTAGTTCTCGTTCGGTTGGTCCAAAGTCAGGAAAACGTCATGATGAAAGGCTTGAAGTCCATCGTCGTCAGTGCTGCACTCGTCGCGACTCCGTTCGCCTATGCGACCGGGTCCGCGCGCGCCGCCGACGCTTCCCTACCGTCCGCCATATCCGGCGATGACGTGTCGATACGCCCGTTCAAGGCGCACTTCTCGGACACCCAACTCGCCGATCTGCGCCAGCGCATCGCCGCGACGCGCTGGCCGGATCCAGAATCGGTCACGGATCGTTCGCAGGGCGTGCAGCTAGCGAGGTTGCAGGCGCTCGTGAAGTATTGGGGCAACGGCTATGACTGGCGACGCGCGGAGGCGCAGCTCAATGCGTTGCCGCAGTATGTGACCACGATCGATGGCGTCGATATTCATTTCATCTGGGTTCGTTCGAAGAACCAGAATGCGCTGCCGCTCATCATGACGCATGGCTGGCCCGGATCGGTCTTCGAAGAACTGAAGGTCATCGGGCCGCTGACGAATCCCGTCGCATATGGCGGGCGCGCCGAAGATTCGTTCGATCTGGTCCTGCCTTCGATGCCCGGCTACGGCTTCTCCGGCAAACCGAAAACCGCCGACTGGACTCCGGATCACATCGCGCGCGCATGGGATGAACTGATGCATCGGCTGGGCTATCAGCGCTATGTCGCGCAGGGCGGTGACTGGGGCTCGGTCATCGCCGACAAGATGGCCGCGCAGAAACCGCCCGGCTTGATCGGCATTCACGTCAACATGCCGGCGACCGTGCCGCCGGAAGTCGCGAAGTCCCTGAAGGCAGGCGACCCGCCGCCACCCGGACTCGACGCCAAGGAAACCGCCGCCTATAAGTCGCTCGACAACCTCTACACGCGCGGCGGCGGTTACGCTGCGATGATGGTGACGCGTCCGCAAACCATAGGCTATGCGCTCGCGGATTCGCCGGTCGGTCAAGCTGCATGGATGTACGATAAGTTCTCAGACTGGACGTACAGCGGCGGCAATCCCGAGCGTGCGCTAACGAAGGACGAGATGCTCGACGACATCACCCTGTACTGGCTGACGAACACGTCGACGTCGGCGGCTCAGCTCTACTGGACGAACAACGCGAACAACTTCAACGCCGTCGACATTTCGATTCCCGCGGCCGTCACCGTCTTCCCCGGCGAGATCTATCAGGCGCCGCGCAGTTGGGCCGAACGAAGCTATCACGATCTCATCTACTTCAACGAAGTAAATAAGGGAGGTCACTTCGCGGCATGGGAACAGCCTCAGTTGTTCTCGGAAGAGATCAGAGCCGCGTTCAAGACCTTGCGCTAACGGTGTCAGTGCATATCGACATCGCCCGGCCGATGTGCGCGGCGTCGGCCGAATGAGACGTGTCGAGTCCGTGCAAGCTCGGGATGCTCGATGCTTGCGCCTGCAGCACCACGCCGTTCATCGACCGCAACTTGGCGATGCGCACGGCGTCCTCACGGAGAGCTTGTATGACAGTATGGTAGGGTCGATAATCGATACAATCAAATAATTGTCGTGGATACACTGAGCCGTGCCTGAGGCCCGCTACAAGCAAATCGTTGACCGCCTTGCAACTGACATTCGCGACGGCCGCCTACGTCCCGGGACGCGTCTGCCTACGCATCGCGAACTGGCTGCTCGCGAGGGCCTCGCCCTCGTGACAGCAACTCGTGTGTATGCGGAGCTACGCACGATGGGTCTGGTTAGCGGCGAAATCGGGCGTGGCACCTTCGTCAAGGAGCCTCTCCCCCGTGGTGAGGGGGTTGACTTGCATGCGTGGAGTTCACTTACGATTGACCTGAGCTTTAACTCTCCGTCTGCGCCGGGTCAGACCGACCTTTTCCGCTCAGCGCTGCGCCAGCTCTCGGCGGCCGGCGATCTGGAGTCGCTGCTTCGATACCAGCCGCACGGCGGGCGAGAGCACGAGCGCGAGACGGCGGCACGCCATCTAGCCAGCCGGGGTCTGGCAGCGACGGCCGCAACGACGTTGCTCGTGAGTGGGGCACAGCACGGACTGACGACGTCCGCCATGGCGCTGCTCGAACCCGGCGACGTGGTTGCCGTGGACGCACTAACCTACCCGGGATTCAAGCTGGCCGCCGAGGCCAATCGATTGGAACTCGCGCCGATTCCGGTCGCCGGGCGTGGCCCCGATCTGGACGCATTGACGGCCCTGTGCAAGCGACGACGCGTACGCGCCGTATACGCGATGCCTACGCTGCACAACCCGCTCGGCTGGGTAATGAGCGCCAGCCGGCGCCGCGAGCTTGTCAGCATCGCTCGACAACATGGACTGGTCCTCATCGAGGACGCGGCCTACGCGTACCTCGCTGAAGATGCTCCGCCACCGTTAGCATCGATTGCTCCGGAAACGACGGTCTATGTCTCAAGCTTATCGAAGAGTGTCGCAACGGGTCTGCGCGTAGGTTTCGTCTGCGCACCACGCGAATGGATTCCCAAGTTTGAACGGGCGATCCGGGCAACGACTTGGAACACACCGGCGACCATGACGGCGATCGCCTGCAACTGGATAAACGACGGCACGGTGGTGCGGCTCGAAAACGAGAAGCGGCGGGACGCCACGATGCGGCAAAGTCTTGCTGCCGAAGCTCTCGGCAAGCTCAGGACGATCACCCATCCCGCCGCGTACTTCATCTGGATTCCTCTCGCGCAGGAAGTTCGCGCCGACGCTGTCGCGATGGCGCTGATGCGCGAACGCATCTCGGTTTCGACCGCCCTGCCCTTCGCTACATCGACTCAGGTACCTCACGCCATTCGACTGGCGATTGGGTCGGTCGATCTGCCCACGCTCCGACAATCGCTGAAAGCAGTGGCTCGCGTTATTGCGGAACATACCTACTGACGCAGGTTTGCGAGGGCGCAGTCTGTCCGGCAGGATCGGACGACGACTTTGCCGCCTTCCCGACGGCTTCCCCGGTAAGCCGCCCTGCAACATGCCTTCCCTGGGCTCATCGCGCAAAACGCACTGCGGCATTGGCGACATATCGCATTTCCGAATGCCCGCGCGATGCGTTCACCGATGCGTGCTGCTGATATTCATCGCAGATACCCGGACGCTCCATCCCACAGCAACTTCATGGCCGTGACCAGGAGCAGGCCGTAGCAGGCCCTGTACATCTGGCGCTGGCCCAACCTGGCGTGCAGGCGCCAGCCCAACCAGACGCCAGACGGAACGGCAAGCAGGCAGATCGCCATCAACGTCCAGACGGTGGTCGCCGGCCTGGCCAAGGCCAACCAAGGTGCCGCCTTGATGATGTTGCCTACCGTGAAGAACAGGCTGGTCGTACCGGCGTAGACCTGCTTGCTGAGGCCGAGCGGCAGCAGATACATCGCAGCGGCGGTCCGCCAGAGTGCGCAACCATGGTAGTAACGCCGGACGTCATACCAGCGGTGACAGCCCGGGCCGACGAGCGTGGCCGAACCGCGACCTCTCCACCGCGTGAGAACCACAAGCCGACGAAAATCAGTGTGACTGCTGCCATCACGATGGCGATCGCGCGATGATCCAGCACCCTAAATAGCAGGTAGCCGACGCCAATGCCGACTACTAGCCCTGGCACCAACACAAGGAGGTCGGGCTTGGACCACGTCGACGGCTTCCAGTAACGAAGGCTGAAGAGATCCATAGCGACAAACAACGGAGCAAGCAGGCCGCCCGCAGTCACCGGATCCATCACAAGCGACAGCAGCGGAATACCAACGATGGCAAAGCCACCACCGAAGGCACCTTTCATGAAGCAGATGAGGAAGACACCCGCAAATGTGACGAGGATGGTGGTGGCGTTCAGTTCCATGTTGCGATTCCCTTCATCGACCAAGAGCGATGCCATCGTAGTCTGGTCAATCACGACAATCAAACTATTGTCATGGATACAGAGTTATTTCCAATGCGAGCATCCGCCAGCAACCGGTGGATTTCCCGCCGATCGAAGTCTACGGAGGCATAAGACGCCGCTGCTACGCTCACCTGTGTGCTCGCCGTCCTTGTACGCATCGGTTGTACGCGACGCGGCACACTTCTCGTGACGCATACATCACCCTCGTACGCATGTCGAAGTGTATGCACGACAATTGATTGGATGTATTGCTTGTCAGGTCTACGATGGTGCCGTTTCGCTGATCTCATCGAAGGACCGTTTGACGAGTCCGGCGTGCAAGCGCCTCGCGTGTCTCTCAAGGCAGCCGATATGGGACAGACGGAGGAGTCGTGGATGACTTGCCTGCCCAGCACTTTGCCCTGTGATGGATGTGCATGTATGCCGGGCTCATCGACCGCACCTGGAGGTTTGAGTCTGCGGTTCAACACCGCACGGGTCTTGTCCATGGCGCAGAGAGGGAACGCGCCGCAGCAGTCACCGACTTCGTGCCCGATCCTCGCCCATGCACCGCGACCATGAATCGGAGAACATCAACCCGCCGTGGCAACAGAAAAACGTCTGACCCCAGGGCTATATCTAAACCCCATCACATAACACTCGCTCTCGCATGAAAGGCAAATACTTTGTGAATACCCTTTTCGATCGCATCCGCATCGGCGACCTCGACCTGCCCAACCGCATCGTCATGGCGCCGCTGACACGCTCACGCGCCATCGGTGGTCAACGCGTCCCAAACGCGCTGATGGCTGAGTATTATGTTCAGCGCGCCTCTGCCGGCCTGATCATTTCAGAAGCCACTGCGGTGACGCCACAAGGTGTCGACTACGCCAACACGCCCGGGATCTGGAGCGATGAGCAGGTGCTAGGCTGGAAACAGGTCACCGACGCAATACACGCTGTCGGGGGCTGCATCTTCCTGCAACTGTGACATGTTGGCCGAATCTCGGACCCAATCTTTCTGGACGGCGATTTACCAGTGGCGCCGAGCGCTATCGCCGCCGCCGGACATGTGAGCCTGGTCCGGACCGAGCGCGCATACGTCACCCCGCGCGCTCTAGAAACCGAGGAGATCGGGGGTGTGGTTGCGGCCTTCCGGCAGGGCGCTGAAAACGCAAGGAAGGCAGGATTCGACGGCGTGGAAGTTCATGGTGCCAACGGTTATTTGCTTGACCAGTTCTTGCAGGACTCCACCAATAAGCGCACTGACGCCTATGGTGGTCCGATCGAGAATCGCGCCCGACTGCTGCTCGAAGTCACAGACGCCTGCGTCGCCGTATGGGGCGCCAACCGGGTTGGCGTACACCTGTCGCCGCGCGGTGACGTGAAATCGATGGGCGATTCGGATCCTGCGGACACCTTTGGCTATGTCGCACGTGAACTCGGCAAACGCAGCATTGCCTTCATCTGCGCGCGCGAAGCGCTAGGCAACGACCGACTCGGTCCCGCACTGAAAGCAGCGTTCGGCGGCGTCTATATCGCCAACGAACAGATGACGAAGAACACGGCCGAACGGTTGCTCGCTGCCGGTGAGGCGGACGCCGTGGCTTTTGGGCAAATGTTCATCGCCAACCCGGACCTGCCGCGGCGACTTCAATTGGGCGCATCGGTCAATGAGCCGCGGCCTGAGACGTTCTATCAATCGGGGTCGGATGGGTATACCGACTACCCGGCGCTTGCCTGACCGTATTCATCGACGCCTCCAAGCTTCCCACCAACGAGGTATTTCTTTGGACGACCGCGCTAGACGCAGTGGTTGTGCGACAAGGCAAGAACAGCAAACGACGGCCCTCGGGCGTAGAACCAGCAGTCACGTTCCCGGAAAAGCCACTTTGTGGCGCATGGGGGAAGCGTCCGGTCCCGTTTCGATCCCGATCCGCATCATCAGCAAAACGCGCGGACGGAAGTGCGCCGCGCATACAGTACGCTTGGCAAAACAGGCGGCATGAGTGCAGCGACAATCATTTGACGCGCGCCCGCATCGCGGATGAACGCCGACGATTCCCGCGAGAACCGAGCTTGCCCCTCGGTACCATGACTACGTGAACCCGCGAGTTGCGCAATCGCGCGTCAAATCATGGACACGACAACGCAACTTCGCAAAATCACGATTCCTGCTTGTTCGTTCACGATTCGGTCGCAGAGTGGCGGCGAGCGCAACGGGAAGTCCCCGTCGGGTGCCACAAGCGGTCCGCATGTGACCGCCATCCGTAGCCGACAGTGGGCCCATTGCCGTCATCTCTGCTTTCGCGTTACCGCAATGATGCCGCGATCGTTCACGAGATTGCGTCTTCGATTCGCGAGGCCCATTTTTTGTCTCCTGTTGCGCGTGAGAGCATGGTCGATGCGACGAGAGGTTCTTCATCGCAGGCAGCCGACGCATACGTCAGTCAGACGTGCCGGCCACTTGAGAAACAGTTCATGAAACTCGCATCGCATGCTACGGCTGGAAGGCCATTCGAACTCTCACGTGAAGGTCACTACGAGGACGCATGGATTGAGTTTGTGCATTTCTGTAAATATCCACATGCACGGTCATTCTGCTTCGCATCGGCGAGCCGCACCGGGCCTGCGGCGGTAAAGGTAGTTGCGTCCCGACTACAGCGGTTACCGGATAAATGACGTCACGAGCACCAATCGCCCTTCCAGCTTTGGCCTCCGCCGACCTCGCACCTGTGATGCGCCAACAAGATCGTTTTCACAAACTTGTGAACCCGGATATGCGTCAGCCAGCCTTTAGCCGGGACCCAGACTTCGGGGAAATGGGACGTGTCTGCGCCTTCGCCGCCATCAGAGGCTCGGCAGCCGGGCTGCATCCGATCCGAGAACGTTTAATGCTTATATCGTGAGAGTACCTTTGTGGCCGCGCTCGACGGAGGAATGATGGAAAGCGAACTCAAATTACACGTATCCGCAGGTAAGGCGAGCCAGATCCTGCATGCTCCCGCGATCAGTCGACTATTGCGTGACTCGAGCACGACCCACGAGCTCACGAGCACCTACTTCGACACGCCCGACTTGCACTTGCATAGGAACGGAGCCTCCCTACGAGTGCGGGCTGACGGCGCCGAACGCTCGCAGACCCTCAAGCTGGACGGCACTGTCGCCGCGGGATTCTTCGAGCGAGACGAATTCGAGAGCCCTGTGAGCGGCGATTCGCCGGACCTTGAACGATTACAACGGTTGATTCCGGCTCGCAAAAAGGGCCGGAAGCTTCTGAAGAATGAGGAACTCGCGTCCCAACTTCAGCCGTTATTTGTTACGCGTGTCAAACGCTCCACTGCGGTGCTTCGATTGCCGCGGGACGCAGAGGTCGAGCTGGCAGTGGATGACGGGGTCATCGAAGCTCAAGCCGGTTCTACAGCGATCCACGGTGTCGAGATGGAATTGAAAACCGGCGCGCCCGAGCAGCTTTACGAGTTGGCGCTTTCGCTCCTCGACGATATTCCTCTTCGCATCGACTACATGAGCAAGGGCGACCGAGGATACGAGTTGCTCGTGCAGGAGCACCGGACGCCCGTGCGAGCAAATCCGCTCAAGCTCAAGAAGCGTTACACGATCGAAGAGGCGTTCCAGCATATTGCGAAGAATTGTCTTGCACAAGTCCACGGCAACGAACGGGGTGTCGTGTCGGGACATGATCCATCAAGCGTGCATCAGATGCGTGTCGGGCTGCGTCGATTGCGCTCGGCGCTGAACTTGTTCGCGAATGTGATTACGGTCCCGGCGCAGTTCGATTCGGAACTCAGATGGATCGCGGGCGAACTCGGCGGTGCACGCGACTGGGAAGTTCTGGCGGGGCCAACGCTCGATCAGGCCTTCGATTCGGTCGAAGGCGGTGAAGACGCGAACGCCACCCGGCAGGCCGCCAAAGAGCGCGCGGTGCAAAATCGCAAAACGGCCGCGGCTGCGGTCGATTCGGTGCGCTATACCCGGCTCGTGCTCAAGCTCACGCTTTGGATCGAGACAATGGGATGGCGTAATGGACAGGCCGACGACGAGCGCAAGCGCTGTGAAAAGCGAGTCGGGAAGTTCGCCAAAGCGACCTTGACAGCCCGTCACAAGAAGCTCCTCAAGCGTGGCCGCGGTCTCGCCGAACTCGACGACGAGGCTCGGCATCGTGCGCGCATCGCAGCGAAGAAAGTTCGATATGCGACTGAGTTTTTTGCGTCACTATTTCCGCGTCGGTCCGTTCAATCGTATGTCAGCGCACTCAGTGAACTTCAGGATGACCTCGGCTGGCGTAACGACATTGTTGTCGCGGATGAGTTGCTCAAGTCGTTGGCGACGACGACGCCCGAAACAGCCTCCGGAGCCGGTTTCGCTCGCGGTTATTTCGCATCGCGCGTCGCCCAGGACCATGATTCGATGAAGATACTGTGGAACAGATTCAAACGACTGCCCCCACCCTCTTCCCATTGTTGAAGCGGCACATGGGGCTTAGGGGTCACGATTGGTATGATCCTTTCAGCTACCTCACCCCCATGAACGCCCATTACAGGCAGGCATCGAGCAAGTCATGTGGCTGAGCGGATCGGGCGCCCAAGCCAGCTCCTCGAGACGGCATACGCAGTCAGCGATCGTCTATCTTCGCTCCGTACACTCATTCAGTTACTGCAGCCAAAATCGGCGGCCTTATGCTGGGCCTGGGTTCGAATGTAATGCGCCAGCGCTTTAACGCCGGGCAGCTTTCGCGTTCCTTCGTGCGTGACCAGCCACAAAGGCAACACAGGCACTTTGCTCTTGATCGGTACACGCACAAGGTTAGCCGAGCTGTTACCGACGATACAGGCCAGTAAGGCGATACCTAACCCCTTCTCCGCCGCCACATAGCCGAACCCTAAGCTATCGGACGATATCGCCATACATTTCCTGCGGCGCAAAATCATTCAACCAAACAGATGGCTCAAATCTGGCAAGTTTGCCCGACATCCCTATAAAGCGATGCTTCGCCAGATCGCCGTCATGTCCCGGTAGCCCGTGTACACGGATGTACTCCTTCGACGCATATAGTCCAAATGCAACGCTGGCCACTCTCGTCGCATAGAGAGAGTCAGGGCCCGGAGAGCCGAGCCGCAGAGCCGAACATCTGCGCCTGCTCGAACAGGCCGTGACTGTGCCCTCCGCTGCTACCGACGCAATCGGCGAAGCCGCGCGACAGGCCGGCATGGTCGTGTCCATCGGCGTCAATGAGCGCGACGGCGGCACGCTGTACAACACGCAACTGCTCTTCGATGCCGACGGTACGCTGATCCAGCGCCGCCGCAAGATCACGCCGACCCATTTCGAACGCATGATCTGGGGGCAAGGAGATGGCTCCGGCTTGCGTGCAGTCGACAGCGCAGTCGGCCGCATCGGCCAGCTCGCATGCTTCGAGCACAACAACCCGCTTGCACGTTACGCAATGATCGCCGACGGCGAGCAGATTCATTCGGCGATGTACCCTGGCTCGGCCTTTGGCGAGGGCTTCGCCCAGCGTATGGAGATCAACATCCGCCAGCATGCGCTCGAGTCCGGCGCTTTCGTCGTCAACGCAACGGCGTGGCTTGACGCCGACCAGCAGGCGCAAACCATGAAGGACACCGGTTGTCCAATCGGTCCGATCTCGGGCGGCTGCTTGACTACCATCGTCTCTCCTGACGGCATGCTGATGGCAGAGCCCCTTCGCTCGGGTGAAGGCGAAGTGATCGTCGATCTCGACTTCACACAGATCGACCGCCGCAAGATGCTGATGGACTCGGCCGGCCACTACAACCGCCCTGAACTGCTAAGTCTGATGATCGACCGTATGCCGGCGGCGCATATTCACGAACGTGCTTCGCGCCCGATGATCGTCGACGACCAGAGTTCCGACGATCTGCGCACCCATGCTGCATGAACCTGCGAACGTCGAACTGCCTCGATAGGAGGATTGCTGTGAAAGCAATGATCAGGACCGGCGTCGTTGCGGCGCTGATGGCGACAGTCTCGCCCGGCTACGCGCAGACGTCTGCAATGCATACGCCAGTCGCCACGCATGCACGCAAGCCGGCGGCCGCCAAGACCGATGTCTCGGATCTCACGCTGGTGAAGTCGCTGCCCGGATTCAGAAATGGCCATGCAACCGTGAATGGCGTACGGCTGCATTATGTGATCGGTGGCAAGGGCGAGCCGCTCGTGTTGCTTCCTGGTTGGCCCAAAACATGGTGGACCTTCCACAAGATCATGCCGGCGCTCGCCGAGCATTACACCGTGATCGTGGTGGATCTGCGCGGCATGGGCGCATCGTCGAAACCCGCTGACGGCTATGACAAGAAAACGATGGCCGCTGATATCCATCAGCTGACGCAATCGCTTGGATACGACAAGGTTACGATCGCGGGACACGACATCGGCTCGGCCGTGGCGTTCGCCTATGCGGAGAACTATCCGGAAGCCACCGACAAACTGGTGATGATGGAGTTTCCGCATCCCGACGATAGCTTGCAGACGCTTCCGCTTCTACCCGCCCAGGGCGCATACGGTGACAGGCTGGGTTCGGCGCGCCCGAACCTATGGTGGTTCGCGTTCAATCAGGTCAGAGGTTTGCCGGAGCAACTGCTGGCAGGGCGCGTCCGGCTTGAACAGGACTGGCTCTTCCACTACTTTCTCGTGAATGAGAAAGCAGTCGACGCGCGCGACCGCGCCGTGTACGAGCACGCCTACGACAGTGCCGCCGCCATCCGCGCAGGCAACGCGTGGTATCAGGCCTTCCCTCAGGACGTCAGCGACAACAAGAACTACGGCCCGCTGCAAATGCCCGTGCTCGTGATGGGTGGTCCCGCATACAAGTGGATGAAGATGGTCGTTGGACAGAAGGCGGCCAACATGAGCGCCGTCGACATCGAGAACAGCGGACACTTCATCCAGGAGGAACAGCCCGAGTTGGTCACGAAAACAATGCTCGGCTTTCTGCAAGGCGCACGCGGATGAGCAACGCGGGCTTGCAAACAATCTCGCCATTCGATGTGCATATGCACGTACATAAATGAAATGAAGTCGAACGTGCGACTCGACGTAATTGAACCCAATTCAAAAAGGTATCTGGAAATGAACACTCAACTTGCACACGATAGACCCATCCTCGTGACGGGAGCTGGAGGCGCGATCGGTGGAATCGGCCGAAGCGTGACCACGTCCTTGCTCGAGAAGGGCTACAAGGTCCGGGCGCTGGTCCGCAAAGAGGACGCACGTGCGGACGAGCTGCGCCGGCTTGGCGCCGAAGTCGTGGTCGGCGATCTCACCGATCTCACGGCGATGCACCGCGCGATCGAAGGCTGCTCGCGGGTCTACTTCGGCATGTCGGTCTCCCCCGCCTACCTGGAGGCAACCGTGAACTTCGCCGCGGCGGCGCGTAATCATGGCGTCGAAGCCATCGTGAACATGTCGCAGATGACGGTCACGGAAATGAGCATCACGGAGACGACCGACAGTCCCCAGCACAAGCTGCACTGGCTCGCCGAACAGGTCTTGCAGTGGTCGGGGCTGCCCGTCGTCACGATGCGACCGACAGCGTTTCTCGAGAGCTTCTTCCTGACACTGGGCGCCGCCGGCGTGCGCGATAACGACGAACTCGCGCTGCCGCTCGGCGACAGCAGGACGTCGCCCATTTCCGCAGTCGACGTTGCGCACGCCGTATCGGTGATTCTCGAGAACCCGGCGCCGCATATCGGCAAGATCTATAACCTGACGGGTCTCGAATCGACGGATCCCGAACATGCCGCACGCGTCTTCTCGGAGGCGCTCGGTCGGCCCATCCGCTACCGCAATGTGCCGGTCGCACCATGGTCCGACAAATTGCGCGAGCTCGGCATTCCCGATCACGTCGTCGCGCACCTCGCCGTGATGACCGATCTGCATGCACAGGGACGATACGACCGCATGACGAACGACCTGTTCGAGCTCACGGGCCGCAAGCCGATGAGCATGTACGACTTCGTGAAGCTGCACGCAGCCGACTTCACGCGCAAGGCAACGCACTGATCGCCGCTCGAGCCCCATCCTATGTCAAACAACGCTTCCCAATCCTCATCGCGCCGCCATTTCGTCGGCATGGCCGCTGCGGCGCTCGCGGCAGGCTCGCCGAGCCGGCTCGCCTTGGCTAACGCGTTCCCGACTGTCGGCACGATCACGGAACCCGCGAATGGCGACAAGACAGCGCTGCGCCCGTTCCGCATTCACGTTCCTGAAGCGCAGCTCGTCGACATGCGGCGGCGCATCAAGGCGACGCGCTGGCCGGACCGCGAAACCGTGCCCGACGAATCGCAGGGTATTCAGCTCGCCACTATCCAGGGACTCGCTCAATACTGGGCGACCGGATACGACTGGCGTAAATGCGAGGCGCGACTGAATTCGTATCCGCAATTCATCACGGAGATCGACGGACTCGATATCCATTTCATCCATGTGCGCTCGAAGCACGACGACGCCATGCCGTTGATCGTCACGCATGGATGGCCCGGGTCGGTCATCGAACAGTTCAAGATCATCGATCCGCTCGTCAATCCGACCGCGTATGGCGCGCCGGCATCGGATGCCTTCCATCTCGTGATTCCCTCTTTGCCCGGTTACGGCTTTTCGGCCAGACCGACCACGACAGGATGGGGACCGGAGCGCACCGCACACGCGTGGGTCACATTGATGAAACGCGTCGGCTATGAGCGTTTTGCTTCGCAGGGCGGCGATCTCGGCGGGATCGTCACGAACATCATGGCCAAACAGGCGCCGCCCGAACTGATCGGCATTCATGTGAACTTCCCTGCCTCCGTTCCAGCGGAGATTCTGAAGTCGCTGGCTGCCGGTGAATCGATGCCCGCCGGATTATCGGAGGAGGAAAAGCACGCGTATGAGCAGTTGAGTGCCAACTTCAAGAAGAAGCGCGGCTACGCATTCGAAATGGGCACGCGCCCGCAGACGCTGTACGGACTCGCCGACTCGCCCGTCGCGCTGGCTTCCTGGCTACTCGACCACGGCGACGGCTACGGCCAGCCCGCCGCTGCGCTGAGTGCGGCCGTCCTTGGTCACCCCGTCAACGGTCACTCAGCAGGCGCGCTGACGCGAGACGACATACTCGACGACATCACGCTTTACTGGCTGACCAACACCGGTATCTCGGCAGCGCGTTTCTACTGGGAGTCGCATGCGAACTTCTTTCTCACAGCCGACGTCAATGTGCCTGCTGCCGTGAGCGCATTTCCCGGAGAAAACTACCAGGCGCCGAAGAGCTGGACGGAAAAGGCCTATCACAAGCTGATTTACTTCAACAAGCCCGAAACGGGCGGCCACTTCGCGGCATGGGAAGAGCCGATGATCTTCGCGAATGAAGTACGCTCGGGGTTAAGGCCCTTGCGCGCGTGAAGCTCGAAACGCTCCGGCGCGCATGCGTCGGAGCGCTCATCGATGTCGAAGCCGTGGCGGACGCCATGGAATCGTTGCCCACGATTTTTCCCTGTCATGGATCGCGAATCCTGCCTTTTGACGGCATATAGACCATCTCGATCATCTGAGCGTGTCGAGCGGCAGATCCCGCTTCGCCAAAAGATTGACTCTACCTCTATGGAAAAAAAGCTAACTTCATTGTGTGTTGATACATATGCGACAGACCAGCATCGTCTTAAGATCGATTAAAGACTCCAGTTGAATGGGGCGAAGTGGCAGCGTCCCCGTTACCCGTCTCGGCATGGGGTAGGCGAAACAGCGCAAATCTTCGGCCTTATATACGACGGCCGCACGCCCCGCGCGCGACGGTCGAAGCGAAGCTCGCCGCACCGCATCTGCTGTCGAGATCGCTGTGGTGGCCGCGCAGTAGGCGCAAGGGAGTCGATGCGCGGCGGCGGACAGCGCTCGCGAGCACCGCCGCGACGATCCAATCCGGCGCCTCGATGCGTGCGAGCCGCCCGCTAGCGCTCGAACTCTGTCCCGCGCACCGCCTCGATCAGATGATCGACAAACGGGACGCCTTATTTGCAGCGCCATTCCCTACGATGGTGCACGCGAATCTCTCTCGTTTTGACTTTATTGTTCGCGAACCGGGGCCTGCCATCCGCCGAATCGCGCGATCTCGTCGAGCGGCAGCCGGGCGCGCGGCGCGGCTTCGCGCTCGGCCAGCGCGGCGGGCAGCGCCTGGGCATCGCCGTGATGCGCCACGGAGATCACGCTGAGCGCGGCGTAGCGCTCGGGAATCACGAAGGCCTGTCGAAAGGCGCTCGCATCGAATCCGCTCATCGGATGCGCGGCGAGTCCTTGCGCCTGCGCCTGCAACAACAGCGCCATCGCGGCGGCGCCTGCGTCGTAGCTTGCGCTCGGGTTGACCGTCCCTTTCGAGGTCAGCGTATCCGCGAGCACGACGATCAATACCTGCGCGGGCGCATTCCACGTCTGATTGAAGGGAATGAGCGTCGCGAACGCGCGCGCGAACGCATCCGGGTCCTGGCCTTTCTCGAAGACGACGAAGCGCCACGGTTGCGCATTGAACGCGGATGGCGCCCAGCGGGCCGCCTCCAGCAGAGCAAGGACCTGTTCATGCGCGACCGGCCGCTCCGCATAGGCGCGCGGACTCCAGCGTGCGGCGATCAGGGGATGAATGTCGATATCGGTTTGAGCGGGTCGATGTGTCATGGCGTATTTGTTAAAGAAGACGAGCCGAAAAGCTTAAGCGGCGAACCCCGCGCGCTTAAACAATTTACCTGACTAAGCAAAGCGCTCGGGCAGGAATGAAACGTTCATGTATATCCTTAGCGAAAATCATGCGTTCCGGTCCGTGATGCCGCTGGCTATGATGTTTAGCCTGACGGTTCGTCACGCACCGCGTGCAGCGCCGCCCCCTTCATCTGGAGCATTGATCTTGACTCGAATTCATTCATCGCGCCGCCCGCTCGTGGTCGGAATCGGCGGCACGACACGGCCCGCATCGTCGACGGAACGCGCGCTCGCATTTGCATTGAAGGGCGCACAGGAAGCCGGCGCGCGCGTTCAGCTCTTCGGCGGCGCGTTCCTGCACACGCTGCCTCACTACGCGCCCGAGACGCGCGAACTCACCGACGAACAGCACGAACTCATCGAAGCCGTGCGCGCCGCCGATGCGCTCGTCATCGCGACGCCGGGCTATCACGGCGGCATCTCGGGTCTGGTGAAGAACGCGCTCGATATGCTGGAGGAACTCCGGCTCGACGATCGTCCGTACCTCGACGGGCGCGCGGTCGGCAGCATCGTGACCGCGTATGGCTGGCAGGCGGCGGGGACGGTGCTGACGTCGCTGCGCTCGATCGTTCATGCGCTGCGCGGCTGGCCGACGCCGTTCGGCGCCACGGTCAATACGCTCGAAACGCGCTTCGAGACGGCCGACACCTGCTCGGACCCGAAGGTCGTCGAGCAGCTCAGGACAGTGGGCCGCCAGGCGTCGAGCTTCGCGCTGGCTTTCGGCACGCAACAATCCGACGCCTATCACGCAGTGGAACAACATCACGCAGTGGAACAACGCGAATCCGTCATCGCTCAAAGCTGAGTGATCGCCCGGTCGAGGCAACGCCCCGACCTTTTCTCGCCTCAGTCCGTTCGCAACACGCGCGACAGCACCTGTTCTTCCAGTTCGGCGAACCTCTCCGCCGTGCGCGCACGCGGGCGCGGCAGCGCCACTTCGGTATCGAGCGTGATGCGCCCCTCCTCGATCAGCACGACGCGATCCCCGAGCGACACCGCTTCCTGCACATCGTGCGTGACGAGCAACGCCGTAAAGCGATGCTCGCGCCAGAGCCTTTCGATCAAGCCCTGCATTTCGATGCGCGTCAATGCGTCGAGCGCGCCGAGCGGCTCGTCGAGCAGCAGCAGATCCGGCCGATGCACCAGCGCCCGCGCGAGCGCCACGCGCTGGCGCTGGCCGCCCGACAACCGCGAAGGCCAGTCGCGTTCGCGCTCGCTCAATCCCACTTCGGCGAGCGTCGCGCGCGCTTCGTCGCGTGCGCTGCGCGGCAGGCCGAGCATCACGTTGTCGAGCACGCTCTTCCAAGGCAGAAGCCGCGCATCCTGAAACATGATGCGAATGCGCAGCGCGTCGTCGGGCGACGCCGCATGATGCTGCACGGCACCGCCCGTCGTGTCTTCGAGTCCCGCGATCAGCCGCAGCAACGTGGACTTGCCGCAGCCGCTGCGCCCGACGATCGACACGAAACCGCCGCGTTCGATCGACAAGTCCAGGTCCCGCAACACGCGGCGCTCGCCGAAGCGCTTCTCGACGCCTCTCAGCGAGACGGCCGGATCGCGCCCGACCGGCAAGTGCGCGACCGGCGACGGACGCTGCAAGGTCCGCGCGAAGGCATCGCCGTTGCGTTCGATCGTCGAATTCATCGAAGTCATGTTTGCACCTTGTTCTGATAGGCCGGATGCCAGCGCAGGGTCGCGCGTTCGATCGCGCGGGCGGCCATGTCGGCGAGCTTGCCGAGCAACGCATAGAGCAGGATGCCGACCAGCACCACATCGGTCTGCAGGAACTCGCGCGCGTTCATCGTCATGTAGCCGATGCCCGATTGGGCGGAAATGGTCTCCGCGACGATCAACATCACCCACATCAGCCCGAACGCGAAGCGCACGCCGACGAGAATCGAGGGCAGCGCGCCCGGCAGGATCACATGCCGATACAGCGCCGGCCCGGAGAGTCCGTAACTCTTCGCCATCTCGATCAGATCGCGGTCGACCGAGCGGATGCCGTGGTACGTGTTCACGTAGACGGGAAAGAACACGCCCAGCGCGACGAGCACGAGCTTCGCCTCCTCGCCGATGCCGAACCACAGGATGAGCAGCGGAATCATGGCGAGCGCGGGGATGTTGCGGACCATCTGCACGGTCGAATCGAGCGCGACCTCCGCGGGCTTGAAGAGCCCCGTGGCCAGACCGAGCACGAAGCCGGCGGAGCCGCCCATCGCGAACCCGGCGAACGCGCGCCACGCGCTCACCTTGACGTTGGCCCAAAGGTCGCCGGACAGGATCAGCGCCCACGCCGCCTTCACCACCGCGAGCGGCTCGGGCAGCACGCGCGCGGACAGGCCGCCCGCGCGCGCCGCGCCTTCCCACGCGATCAGGATCAGAAGCGGCACGACCCAGGGCAAGGCCCGCGCGCTCGCGCGCCGAAGAGCAGAGTTGAGCGTCATCGTGATGTTCAGCCTTGCGCCGCCTTCGGCAATTCGGATGTGCCGATCACTTCGCCGAACGGTCCGGACAACGGCCCCGTCGCCTTCTCCTTCTGCGCCCGCGGCAGAAGCGGAAACACGAGTTCGGCGAAGCGATACGACTCTTCGAGATGCGGATAACCCGACAGGATGAAGGTCTCGATGCCGAGGTCCGCATATTGCTTCATCAAGCCGGCCACCTGCTCCGGATTGCCGACGAGCGCCGTGCCCGCGCCGCCCCGCACGAGCCCGACACCGGCCCACAGATGCGGATACACCTCCAGCTTCTCGCGGCTGCCGCCGTGCAGCGCGGCCATGCGGCGCTGGCCTTCCGAATCCATCTTCGCGAACGAGGCCTGCGCGCGGCGGATGGTTTCGTCGTCGAGCTTGCTGATGAGACGCTCCGCATCCGTCCACGCTTCGCTCTCCGTTTCGCGCACGATCACGTGCAGACGAATGCCGAACTTGATCGTGCGCCCCGCATCGGCGGCGCGGCGGCGAATATCGGCAAGCTTCTTCTCGACTTCGGCGGGCGGCTCGCCCCAAGTCAGATAGGTGTCGATATGCTTCGCCGCGATCTCGTGCGCCGCCGGCGACGAACCGCCGAACCACAGCGGCGGATGCGCCTTCTGCACCGGCGCATACAGCACCTTGCCGCCCTGCGTGCGCAGATGCCGGCCGTCGAAGTCGAAGCTGCCGTTCTCGTGCGAGGTCTCGAGCAGGCCCCGCCAGATGCTCAGAAACTCGTCGGTGATTTCGTAGCGTGTGTCGTGGTCGTAAAACACGCCGTCGCCCGCCAGTTCCCCCGGATCGCCGCCGGTTACGACGTTGATGAGCAGACGCCCGTTCGAGAGCCGGTCGAAGGTCGACGCCATGCGCGCCGAAAGACCCGGCGAACTCAGGCCCGGCCGCACCGCGACGAGGAACTTGAGACGCCGCGTGGCGTGGATGAGGCTCGAAGCCACCACCCACGCATCCTCGCAGGAGCGGCCCGTGGGCAGCAGGACGCCTTCGTAGCCGAGCGTATCGGCGGCTGTCGCGATCTGCCGGAAGTAGTCGTAATTCGCCGCGCGCGCGCCTTGCGTCGTGCCGAGATAGCGGCTGTCGCCGTGTGTGGGAATGAACCAGAAAACATTCATTGCGGGCCTGCCTTTCGAAATCGTCGTGTCGTGAATATCGTGAATGTCGGGATGCGGCGCTCAGGCGACGTTCCAGCGCGCCTCGGTCACATCGAGCTTCTTCGGAATCAGCCTGAGATCGGTGAACACGTCGGCGATCTGCTGCTGATACGAGAGCGTCGCGGGCGCGACCGGCTGCACGCCATACGCCGTGCGCTTCAGCGCGACTTCGAGGATGCCCGCGTCGAGCCCGACGAGCGGCGAGAGTTGCGCGGCCACCGCGGGCACATTGTCGTGCGCCCAGCGGTCGACCTGATCGAGTTCGTCCAGCACCGCATGCACGAGTTGCGGCCGCGTGGTGGCGAACTTGCGCGTGGCGAGGTAGTACTGGATGTTGCGCACGAGGTTCGTGCCGTCGGCGAGCTGGCGCGCATTCGCCTGTTTTTCGACGGCGGCGAGATACGGGTCCCAGATCACCCATGCGTCGATGCTGCCTTGCACGAAGGCCGCGCGCGCATCGGCCGGCGCGAGATAGACGGGCTGGATATCGGCATAGGTGAGCCCCGCCTTCTTCAGCGCTTCGACCAGCAGATAATGAACGTTCGAGCCCTTGTTCAAGGCCACTTTCTTGCCGCGCAGTTCCGCCACCGAACGGATCGCCGAATTCTGCGGCACGACGATCGCCTCGGCCCTGGGCGCGGGCGGCTCGTTGGCCACATAGACGAAATCGACGCCCGCGGCCTGCGCGAAGATGGGCGGCGTTTCACCGACCGTGCCGATGTCCACCGCGCCCGCGTTGAGACCTTCGAGCAATTGCGGCCCCGCGGGAAACTCGAGCCATTGCACGGTGACGCCCTGCGCCGCGAGCCGCTTGTCGAGCGTGCCGCGCGCCTTCAAGACGACGAAGTTGCCATACTTCTGATAGCCGATGCGCAGCGTCCCGGGCGCATCGGCGGCGCGCGCGCCGCTGGTGGCGAATGCGCCCGATGCACCCGCACCGAGAGCCGCGAGCTTGATGAGCGCGCGACGGCGAGACGCATTCTTCAGATCGAACATAAGGATTCCTCGGGCAATGAACGACGGCATTCCCGATGCCGTATAGTCCGTCGATCTTAGCAATGCATGCCGCCAGCGCTAAGTGAGCAATCGTGATAACCATTGCAGCAAATCGGCGATGGATCAGCGCATCGTCAGCTCGCTGCGAGCTCCCGCTCTTCACCGCACAACGTCGGCGCGGATGCCTTCAACAAGCGCGTATAGGCGTGCTGCGGCCGGGCGAACACGCGTTCGACATCGCCCTCCTCCACGATGTGCCCGTCCTTGAACACGAGCACGCGATCGCTCAGATGCCCGACCACGTCGAGATCGTGCGAGATGAAGAGCAGCGCTGTCGAATGACGCGCCTGCAACGACACGAGCAGATCGAGCACCTGCGCCTGCACGTAGACATCGAGCGCGGAAACCGGCTCGTCGCAGACGATCAGCGCGGGCTCCGAAGCAAGCGCACGCGCGATGGCGACGCGTTGCCGCTGCCCGCCCGACAGCGATACGGGACGACGCTCCAGAAACGCAACACCCAGTCCGACCTGCTCCAGCAATTCGACGCTGCGCGCGAGCGTATCGGCCTTGGAAAGCCGTTGTGGATAGAGTCCTTCTTCAAGCAACTGGCGCACCGAATGTCGCGGATCGAATGAGCTCAGCGGGTCTTGCGGAATGTATTGCATGCGGGGACGCAACGCGCGCCGCATCTTCTCCGTGACGCCCCGACCGTTCCATTCGGCATCGAGAAAACGAACCTTGCCGCGATCAGGCGCGAGCAAGCCGAGCACGATGTTGCCGCACGTGCTCTTCCCCGATCCCGATTCGCCGATGATGCCGAGCACTTCGCTTTCGCGAACGATGAACGAGACGTCGTCGAGCGCGGTGAAGCGTTCGTCGTGCGCGCCGCCGCGACGTCGATAGGTCTTGCCGATGCCTTCGACACGCAGCACTTCACGCCCCGAACCGGCGACGCGCGGCGGCAGCGGATCGCGAACGATCGATAGCGCCTCGACATCATCACGCGCGGCACGCACGATGCGCGCCGAGCTCAGCCGATGCCCGCGCGATTCCAGCGAAGGCTGCGCGGCCAGCAACTGCCGCGTGTAGTCGTGCACGGGACGATTGAGCACATCGCCGGTCGCGCCGCTGTCGACCACGATGCCGTCGTGCATCACGATGACGCGGTCCGCGATGCCCGAAACCACCGCCAGATCGTGACTGATCAGGAGCACGCCCACGCCCTGCGCGAGACGCTCCGCGAGCACGGCGAGCACCTGCGCCTGCACGGTGACGTCGAGCGCGGTCGTCGGCTCGTCGGCGATGACGAGCGCCGGTCCCGCCGCGATCGCCGCCGCGATCAGCGCACGCTGCCGCAAACCGCCCGACAGTTCGTGCGCGTACTGATGCGCGCGCATCGCGGGATCGGGAATGCCGACATCGGCCATCACTTCACGCACGCGCGCCTGCCGCTCGCCGCGCGAACGCAGCACGCGATGATGCGCCAGCACTTCCGTGATCTCCGCGCCGACCGTGCGCAGCGGATCGAGCGAGACGAGCGCATCCTGCATGACGAGACCCGCGAACGGTCCGCGCAGCGTGCGCCAGTCGCGTTCGGTGAATGCCCGCGCATCGCGCCCGTCGATCTCGAAGCGCTGCGCGTCGATGCGCGCGCCCGGCCCCGAGAGGCCGATCAGACTTCGCGCGGTCAGGCTCTTCCCCGAGCCCGATTCGCCGACCAGCGCCACGCATTCGCCGGGGCGAATCGTCAGGTCGACGTCGCGCACGAGCGGCGCGCCGCCGTTCGCATGCGCGAAGCCGATGGAAAGCCCGCGAATATCGACGAGCGGCCGGGCCGGACCTGAAGCCGGTGAAGTCATGCGCGCACCTCGAACTTGCGTTGCAGGAAGCGGCCGATCACGGCGAACGAAAGCACCGTCAGTGTGATGGCCATGCCGGGAAACACGCTCGGCCACCACGCGACGCGCAGCACGTCGCGCCCTTCCGCAAGCATGACGCCCCACTCGGGCGTCGGCGGCTGCGGGCCGAGCCCGAGAAAGCTGAGGCCCGACACCGCGATGATCGCGCTGCCGATATCGATGGTCGCGATCACCGGCACCGCGACGAGCACGTTCGGCAGCACGTGGCGAAAGAAGATGCGGCTGCGCGAAAGCCCGAAGCTCACCGCATGCGTGACGTAATCGGCGCGGCGCACGACGAGCGCCTGCGAGCGCAGCACGCGTCCGAACTTCGGTATGCCGGCGATGCCCACCGCGATCGCGATATTGACGATGCCCTGCCCGAGAAACGTGACGACGAAGAGCGAGAGCAGAATCGGCGGGAATGCGGAAAGCACGTCGAAGATGCGCGACGCGCCTTCATCGGCGAGACGATTCGACAGTCCCGCGAACAGACCGATGACGAGCCCGATGGCAAGACTCACGATCATGCTCGCAAGTCCGATCAGCAACGAGTAACGCGCGCCGTAGATCACGCGCGAAAGCACGTCGCGGCCGATGCGGTCCGTGCCGAACCAGTGCTGCCCGCCCGGCGCCTGAAGCGTCTGCGCGACGTCGCTCAGGAGCGGATCGTAAGGCGTAAGCAGGCGCGGAAACGCCATGGCGACGGCGAGCACGACGAGAAACGCCACGGCCAGCAACACGCCGGCGGGCAACGGCGATGCGGGACGCGGACGCCTGCGCTCGACGAGAACGAAACGGTCGATGGTGCTCATTGGCTGCGCAACCTCGGATCGATGAAGAGATAAGCGATATCGAGCAGCGTCGAGATGAAGACGTGCACGAACGCGGCGAGCAGCACGACCGCGAGCACGACCGGCACGTCCTGCGACGTCACCGCATTGAGCGTGACGCTGCCGATGCCCGGCCGGCCGAACATCTTCTCGGTGATGACCGCGCCGCCGAGCAGGCTGCCGATCAGCCAGCCGCCCAGCGTCACGACCGGCAGCAAGGCATGACGCAACACGTGCCGCACGCGCAGCGCGAGCTCGGACACGCCGCGCGCGCGCACCGTCGTCACGAAGGGCTTCGCGAGCGCGGCTTCGAGCGCTTCGCGCATCACCTGCGAAAGAATTCCCGCCGTCGGCAATGCGAGCGTCACGGCGGGCAATACCAGCGAGCGCCAGCCTTTCGCGCCGGATACCGGAAAGAGCCGCAGCTCGAACGAGAATGCAATCAGCAGCAGCATGCCGAGCCAGAATACGGGCGTCGACGTGCAGGTGAGCTCGACCAGCGACGCGATGCGCGTACTCCAGCGCCCGCCCGCGGTCAAGGTCGCGACCAGAATCGCGAGCACGATCGCCAGCAGTCCCGCCGATGCCGCGAGCTGCATCGTCGGCCACAACTGGCTCTTCAGAACGTCGAGCACGGGCTGCTGCATCACGAACGACGTGCCGAGATCCCCGTGCGCGAGGCGCAACAGGAACTGCCCGTACTGCCACAACAGACTGCGATCGAGGCCCCATTGCGCCGCGATCGCCTCGCGCAGACCGGGATACGCGAGGTCGCCCGCCAGCACGTCCTCGATGCGGCCCGGCAGCGCGTGGATCGCCACGAACGCCGCCGAGGCGGCGAGCCATAGCACGAGGAGTCCCGTCATGAGCCGTGTCGCGATTTTTTGGCGCATCTCATGCTCCTCGCTTGTCTATCCAGATGTCATACGCGCTCGCGGGACCATCGAGTTGCGGTTCGAAACCGATTCCATGCACCGTCGACTTGGCGGCGAGGTGATACACCGGCGCGAACAGCGGCACGATGAACGCTTCATCGACGGCGCGCTTCTGGATTTCGCCGAGCAGCTTGCGGCGCTCGTCGCCCACCGGCATCAGGCGCGAACGATTGATCTGCCCGACGATGGTCGCGTCGGGATTCGGAATCGCGCTGTAGAGAAAGCCCTTGTCGCCGAGCATGTCCCACAGCTCCATCGCCACATCGGACGGGTTGTCGGTATTCGGGTAGATGAACCACACGCCCGTCGCTTTCTGATTGGCGAAGTCGCCCGCCGTCGTGATGCGCAGATGCAGATCGAGCCCGATGTTCTGCCGCAGCGCCGACTGCACCGCGCGGATCAGCACGTCGCGGCTGTCGCGCACATACGGCTGCGGATAGCCGACTTCGATCGAGAGCCGCTTGCCGTCCTTCGTGCGGAAGCCTTCACTGTCGCGCGCGGTCCAGCCCGCTTCGTCGAGCAGCCTGTTCGCCGCCGCCACGTTGTTGCCCCACGAACCCGCGAGCCCCCTGTTGTAGTCGGGATTGTCCGGACCGATGTTCGACCAGGCGCGCTGCACCGTGCCGAGATAGACGCTCTTCACGATGGCGTCGAGATCGAAGCCGTCGCGCAGCGCGCGGCGCACGCGCACGTCGCTGGCGGGCGCGACCGTGTAGTTGACGTTGAGCGTGAACGAGGTCGTCGCCGAAGGACCGCGCACATACTGGAAGCCGTCGACCTTGTCGAACACGGCGATGTCGGTCGGCTGCACGCCTTCGATCAGATCGACTTGTCCGGAACTCAGCGCGCCGGTGCGCACGGCCGATTCCGGCAGGAACCGATACGTGACGCGATCCAGATACGCCGGCCCCTGATGCGCCGCATTGCCGGGCGCCCACCGGTAGTCCGGATTGCGCTCGAAGGTGGCCTGCTGTCCACGCTGATACGACTTGAAGACGAACGGTCCCGTCCCCACGATGCCCGGCCCGCCGCCGCACAGATCCTTGTTCTCGGCCAGCGCTTTCGGCGAGATGAAGCCGAGCTTCACGCTCGAAAGCGATTCGAGCGTCGTCGAATCGGGCTGCTTCATCACGAGCTTCACGACATACGGCGAGACCACATCGACGCGATCGAAGTTGACGAGCAGCGACGCGGAGGCCGAAGTCGTGCTGACGTTCTTCAGGATGTAATCGAAGTTCGCCTTGACCGCTTCGCCGTTGAACGGCGTGCCATCGGTGAACCTGACGTCGTCGCGAAGGTTGAAGGTGTAGCTCTTGCCGTCATCGGCGATGCTCCATGACTTCGCGAGCCACGGCGCATAGGTGCCGTCGGTGCGCTTCGAAATCAGCGAATCGATGAAATTGCGGATGACCCAGAATGCGTTCTGTTGCGACGAGCGATGCGGATCGAAGCAGGCGGGCTCGGTGGTCACGCCCCAGGTCAGCTCGCCGCCCGACACCGCCTGCTTCGCGACGCCCTGCACGGGTGCCGCCGATTCGGATTTGCTGCAGCCGCTGATCGCCACGCCGATTGCGACGAAAATGGGAAGGGCCAGGACGCTCAGCGGCGCCGGTTGTTTTTGGTTCATCTATCAGGAGGTCCTTGGAAGACACGTGCGCGAATCCGGAGACCGCGTCACGGAGAGAGGACCAAGCTTAAGGGCGCGCGAAGGTCGGAGGCAACCAAGCAAAGCTCATAACGTTATGGCTGCGCGCATTCGACAGGATTGCTTCGTATGGCCATATGAATACAGCGGAGAAGCGCTGGAATGAACGCCGCCGGATCACTCCGGCGGCAAGTCGGCGGGCGACTGAAACACGTCGACCGTATAGCCCATGTTGAAATAGCCCGCGCGCGCGTAGAGCGCGATGCGTTCGAGGCGCTCCGTGCGGTTCGCCGCATCGCTTGCGTGCTCGTCCGTTGCGGAAGCCGTGCAGGCGCATGCATTCCTGACGCGCTCGAACGCGCGGATGCGCCTGCGATCGCGCATGTCTTTCGCCGAAGCCGACAGGCTCTGCCAGTAACGCGTCAGGATATGCGGCATGGCGGTTCCCCCGCAATGCATGGATACCTCAAATCTAGACCGATAAAAAAGGCTCCGCAAACAAGGTTTTCTGCAATGCATTGCACGCGCGCGGCGCGTCAGGCCGCTTGTTCCGCCGCATGACGGCCGGCCGGCACGCCAAGCCCGAGATGACTGCGCAAAGTCTTCCCTTCATATGCGCGACGGAAAATCCCGCGCTGCTGAAGAATCGGCACGACGCCTTCCGTGAATGCTTCGAGTCCGCCGGGCAGCGCATCGGGCATCAGATTGAAGCCATCGGCCGCACCCTTGCCGAACCAGTGCGTGATGTCGTCCGCGATCTGCTCCGGCGTACCGACGATCACACGATGCCCGCCTCCGCCCGCAAGCGCGCGCACGAGCTCGCGCACCGTGTAGCCGTGCGTGCGCGCCTGTGCGAGCGTCGCGTTGAAGAACGTGTGGTTGCCGTTGCCGTTGTTGGGCAATGGCAGATCGTCCGGCAGGCGCTTGTCGAGCGAGAGCGATTCGACGGGCACGCCCAGCGTACCCGCCAGACGGTTCAGGCTGTAGCGCCACGGAATCAGCTCGACGAGCTCGTCGCGCCGGCGGATCGCCTCGGCTTCCGTCGCGCCGATGATCGTCGTCAATCCGGCGAGCACCTTCACCGCATTCGGCCCGCGCCCGTGACGCGCCGCGCGCGCGTTGAGATCCTCGCGGTACGCGCGCGATTCGTCGAACGATTGCGAGGCCGAAAAGACCGCTTCCGCATGGCGTGCCGCGAGTTCGCGTCCGTCGCCGGATGCGCCCGCCTGCACCAGCACGGGATGGCCTTGCACCGAACGCGGCAGATTGAGCGCGCCCTGCACGCCGAAGAAGCGCCCGCGATGCGCGGCGGGATGCAGCCTGTCGAGATCGACGAAGCGGCCCGTCGCCTTGTCGGCGACGAGCGCGCCGTCCTCCCAGCTGTTCCACAGCGCCTTCACGAGCGTCGCGAACTCGTCCGCGCGGGCGTAACGCTGCGCGTGATCCGGCACCGCGTCGAGCCCGAAGTTGCGTGCGGAAGGCAGATCCGCCGTCGTCACGATGTTCCAGCCGGCGCGGCCGCCGCTGATGAGATCGAGCGTGGCGAAGCGCCGCGCGATGTTGTACGGCTCGTTATAGCTCGTCGATGCCGTCGCGATCAGCCCCAGATGCGTGGTCGCGGCGGCCACGCTCGTCAGCAGCAGCGTGGGCTCGAGCGCCGTGATCGGGCGCATGTCGAGCTGGTCGGCGATCGCGGCGTTATCGGCGAGAAAGATCGCATCGAGACAGGCGCGTTCGGCGACCTGCGCGAGGCGCACGTAATGATCGACATCGATGAATGCCTGTGGATCGGCTTCGGCGAGACGCCATGCCGAAGGCACGAAGCCGGAATGAAGCGCGTTGATGTTCAGATGCAACTGGCGCGGGGCGGCGGCGCTCATGACAGGAAACTCCGGAGAAGAATCGACTTTCGATAAAGCGGAACCATCAGAACACCCGGCCTTCCGTGAGGTGCGTGGTCACGCCGTTCAGTTCGTAATCGCCGAGCACGCGCGACTTGTGAAGCAGCGGGTTGTGGCTGAAGATCGTGCGCAGATTGCGCCAGTGCCGATCGAAGTTGTGCGCGCGCGAGGTCGCCGAGGCGCCGCCCGCTTCGAACATGCGTTCGGCCGCATAAAGCGCGAGCTTGCTCACGACGAGTTGCGTGCGCGCCGTGGCGAGCGCGCCTTCGAGCACGAGCGCGTCGGCATCGGCGGCGCCGTTGCGGATTGCGCGCGCGGAGCGCTCGAGCTCGCGCGCGTTGTCGCCGATGAGCGCGTCGATCGCGTGGCTGTGCGCCGTCAGCTCGCCGACGACCTGCTGGATGAACGCGTCCTCGCGCGCGCTCGGCGCCGGGCTGTGCAGCACGGGACGTCCATGACGCAGCACGTAACGCTTCGCATCGGCGACGACATTGCGCACGATGCCCGCCGCCACCGCGACCAGATGCAACTGGCGCAACGCGCCGCCGTGCCGGCCGACGAGCGTCGTCTGCACGCGCGGCGTGATCTCGTCCGCATGCACCAGCAGATCGTCGAACTCGAGGCTGCCGCTCGCCGTCATGCGCTGGCCCATGCCGTCCCAGTCGTCGATCACGCCGAAGCCTTCGCGCTTCACCGGCACGATCGCGCTGACCGGCTCGCCGTTTTCGTCCTGCACGTTGAGTCGCGCGTAATCGGAGAAAGCGGTGCCCGTCGAATAGTACTTGCGGCCGGTCAGACGGTAGTGATCGCCTTCGCGCCGCAGTTGCGTCGTGATTTCGCCGGGACGCGACGTGCCCGCTTCCGTCGATGCGCCGCCGAAGATCGCGCCGTCCGCCACGCGCCGGATCTGCAGTTCGTTGAACGGCGTGCGCGGCGAGAGCAGCAGCGCCTCGGTCAGATCGAAGTGGATACGCAGCGCATGCGCGACGTTGCTTTCGTGCGCGGCGAGCGTGGAAATCACATGAAAGACGTCTTCGAGCGATCCGCCGAGGCCGCCCCACTCGACCGGCAGGCGCAGCTTGCCTAGACCCGACCGGCGAAAGAGCGTGAAACCTTCGAACGGCAGCTCGCGGCGCGCTTCACGCGCGGCGGCGTCCTCGCCGATAGCCCGCGCGAGAGCGGGCAAGGCGGCGAGCGCGGCGTCGAGTTCTTCGCGCACGCCGGCGCGGGATTGAGCTTGTTGTGACATCGTTATTCCCTGTTGATTGAGTTGCACGCGGCAAGCGTCAGGCGGCCTGCGCGTCGAATTGCCTGGCCGGCACGGCGTCGAGCAGCGTGCGCGTGTAGGCATGCTGCGGCGAGCGCCAGATATCGCGGTGATGTCCGCTCTCGACGATGCGCCCGCCGTGCATCACGTGCACGCGATCGGCGATATAGCGGACGACGGAAAGATCGTGCGAGATGAACAGATACGCGAGCCCGAGATCGCGCTTCAGCTCGACGAGCAGGTTGAGGATCTGCGCCTGGATCGACACGTCGAGCGCGGACACGGGCTCGTCGCAGATCAGCAACGCGGGTTCGAGAATCAATGCGCGCGCGATGCCGATGCGTTGACGCTGGCCGCCCGAGAACTCATGCGGAAAGCGTTCGAGCGCCGCACCGGGCAAGCCGACGCGATCGAGCATGGCGGCGGCGCGCGTGCGTCGCTGACGCGCATCGCCGATGCCGTTCACCGCCATCACGGTTTCGAGAATCTCGCCCACGGTGCGGCGCGGATTCAACGACGCATACGGGTCCTGGAACACCATCTGCACATGCCGCCGATGCGGTCTCAATTCGCGCTCGGAGAGCGGCACGAGGTCGGCGCCGCGCAGGCGTATTGCGCCGCCCGATGCGGGCACGAGGCGCACGATCGCTTTCGAAAGCGTCGATTTCCCGCAGCCGGATTCGCCGACGAGCCCCACCGTTTCGCCGCGCGCGATGTCGAACGAAACGCCATCGACTGCGCGCAGCGCGCCCTTGCCGTTGCGATGCGCGTAGTCGACAGTGAGATCCTTGATCGAAAGGAGCGGCCCGCTTTCGTCCGGCTTCGCGGTGGACCCGGCCACCGCATTGCGTGGCGCGAGCGGCGTCACGTTGAACGCGGGCTCGCCGTCGCTCGAGGAACCGTGACGTATCTCCGGCAACTTCCAGTCGCGATAATGAAGCTCGTTCGAGAGATTCAGCGACGCGCCGAGCAGGCCACGCGTATAGGCATGCTGCGGCTGCGTGAACAATTGCGCGACGGGTGCCTCCTCCACCTTCTCGCCCGCGAGCATCACCGCGACGCGGTCCGCGTGCTGCGCCACGACGCCGAGGTCGTGCGTGATGAGCAGAAGCGACATCGACAGCTCGCGCCGCAACTCGCCGAGCAGCTCGAGAATGCGCGCCTGAATGGTGACGTCGAGCGCGGTCGTGGGTTCGTCGGCGATGAGCAGGCGCGGTCGGCACGCCACCGCCATCGCGATCATCACGCGCTGACGCTGTCCTCCGGATAGCTCGTGCGGGTAGTCGGACACACGCCGATGCGGCTCCGGAATACGCACCAGATCGAGCAGCTCGACCGCGCGCTTCGTCGCCGCCTGCTTCGACAGCGATTCATGCTGGCGCAAGGTCTCGACGATCTGCGCGCCGACCGGCAGCACTGGATTCAGCGATGTCATCGGCTCCTGAAAGATCATCGAGATCTCGCGGCCGCGCAACGCGCGCATCTCCCGCGGCGTCAGTGCGAGCACGTCGCGCCCGTCGAAGCGCACGCTGCCCGTCACGCGGCCCGGCGACGGCACGAGGCGCATGAGCGAGAGCGCCGTCGCTGATTTGCCGCAGCCCGACTCGCCGACGAGCGCGAGCGTCTCGCCTTCGGCAATATCGAGGTCGATGCCGCGCACCGCGCGATGCGCGCCGAAATCCACGCGCAGATCGCGCACTTCAAGAAGATTTGCCATGAAGCACCTCGATCAGGAAAGCTGCCGCATGCGCGGGTTCAGCGCGTCGTTGAGACCGTCGCCGAGCAGGTTCAGGGCGAGGACGGCAAGCACGATCGCGGCGCCGGGAACCGCGGTGAGATACCACGCCGTGCGCAACGAGTCGCGGCCCGCGCCGATCATGCCGCCCCACGTGACCACGTTGGGGTCGCCCATGCCGAGAAACGAGAGCGACGATTCGATCAGGATCGCGCTCGCCACCATCACGGAAGCGGTGACGATCACCGGCGGCAGCGCGTTCGGCAGGATCTCGCCGAAGATGATGCGCGCGTTGCCGAAGCCCTGGCTGCGCGCGGCGAGCACGAAATCGCTCCGGCGCAAGGTGCGAAACTCGGCGCGCACGATGCGCGCGACGGTCGGCCACGATGCGATGCCGATGGCGAGCGCGATGATCGTCACGCTCGGACGCCCGATCGCGACGATCACGATCACGAGAAGAAACGACGGCACCGTTTGAAAGAGCTCGGTGATGCGCACGAGCAGGTCGTCGAGCAAGCCGCCGAAGAAGCCGCCGAGCGCGCCGACGAGCGTGCCGATCACGAGCCCGATCGCCGCCGACGACGCGCCGATCAAAAGCGACACGCGCGCGCCGTGCGCCACGCCGGCGGCGACGTCGCGGCCGAGCGAGTCGGTGCCGAGGCGGTAGAGCGGATCGGCGCCCGGCCATTCGAAGGGCGCGGCGACCATGTCGAGCGGATCGCCGGGAAAGAGACGCGGAGCGCCGAGCGCGAGCGCGATGAACGCGGCGAGCAGCACGATTCCCGCGAGCGCGGACGGATTGCGCAACAGCGCGCGCCAGGCGCCGCGCGACGCGCCCGCGGACGGCAATGCCTGCGAGCGGCGCGAGCCGAAGAGCGCGCCCGCGAGCTGGCGTCGCCATGCGGACGAAGCCGGTGCAACGAGATCGGGTGAGTCGGAAGCCATGCGTTATCGGATTGAAGAGTTAGGCGATGCGCGGGTCGAGCCACGCCTGAAGCAGATCGACCACCACGTTGGCGACGATCACGAGCAGCGACGAAAGCAGCAGCACGCCGAGCAGCACGCTGAAGTCGCGCGCCATGACGGAATCGAGCGCCAGCCGTCCGAGACCCGGCCAGCTGAAGACGGTTTCCGTCACCGCCGCGCCGCCGAGGAGCGTGCCGAAGTGGATGCCGACCATCGTCGTGAGCGGCATCAGCGCATTGCGCAGAACGTGGCGGACCGTCACGCGCAGCGGATGCAGTCCCTTCGCGTGAGCCGTGCGCACGAAGTCCTGCCGCGCGACTTCGAGCATCGCGGCCCGCGTGAGACGCGCGTAGATCGCGACGAAGAACGTTGCAAGCGTCGAGGCTGGCAGCAGCACGTGCTTTGCGACATCGGCGAGACAAGCGAAGCCGTGCAGGTTCGCACCGACCGTCACGTCGCCGCCGCTCGGCAGCCAGCCGAGATGCACCGAGAACAGCACGATGGCGAGCAGGCCGATCCAGAAACCCGGCGTCGAGTACAGCAGCAGTGCGACGATGGAGAGCACGCGGTCCGGCCATTTGCCCGCCCAGTGCGCCATGACGGCGCCCAGCACGATCCCCGCGACGATGGCGAGCGCGAGCGCCGTGCCCATCAGGATCAGCGTGTTGGGCAGGCGCGAGAGGATCAGCTGCATCACCGGCGCGTCATAGCGCGGCGAGTAGCCGAGGCTTCCATGCGCGAGATGCGAGAGATAAGCCCCGAGCTGATGCAGCACCGTCTGATCGAGGCCGAACTTCGCGCGCATGGTTTGCAGGGTCTCCGCCGTGGCGGAGCCCGCCTCGCCCGCGAGCACGTCGGCGGCGTCGCCGGGCATCAGCTTCAGCAGGAAGAAGTTGACGATCACGATCGCGAGCATCGTCGGCACCGCTTGCCATGCAGTGCGTCGAGCGATCGCGGCAAGGCGCGTGCGTCGGTTCATCGCGTGGGTCCTCAGGCGGCGAGCCAGACGTCGGCGAGATTGCCCTCGAGCCCTTGCGCCGACACCGTATGGTTGCGCACGCGGCGGTTCGCGAGCGTGACCATGCGCGGCGCGACGAGATTCAGGATCGGCAGGTCGCGATAGACGATTTGCTGGAACTGCCGATACAGCGCGACGCGCTTCGTCTCGTCGGTTTCGATCGACGCGGATTCGAGCAGCGTGTCGACCTCCGCGTTGCTGTAATGCGGCGCGTTGGAAAACGGCACGCCGGGACGAATGTTCTTCGACCAGTAAAGCCGCTGCACGCCCACGCTCGGATCGAAGAGCGTATTCACGCCGATGCTCGTGAAGTCGAACTGCCGGTCCGCGTAGACACGCTTCAGGAACGACGGCAGATCCTGCGAGCGCACGGTGACGTCGATGCCCACGCGCGCCAGCGCAGACTTCACGTAGTCCGCCTGGCGCCGGTACATGTCGCCGTAGGGCAGAAAATCGTGCGTCAGCTGAAAGCGCGGGCCGCCGTTCTTGCGCGGATAGCCGGCGGCGTCGAGCAGCTTTTCGGCGCTGGCGGCATCGAACGCATACGGCGCGAGCTTTGCATCGTGATACGGCGACGCGGGTGTGATCGGCGTCGGCGAAAGATCGGCATAGCCATAGGCGATCGTGCGCTGCACGACTTGCGGATTGATCGCGTGCGCGATCGCCTGGCGAACGCGCACGTCCTTCAGGATCGGATGATCGAGATTGAAGTCGATCTCCGAGAGCGGCTCGAGAAAGCGGTAGCCGCGCGTTTCCACCGCGAGTTGCGGCAATTGCGTGAGACGCGGCAAGTCGGAAAGCGGCACCGGGTTCTCGCCGCCGAGATCGAGCGCGCCGGTTTCGAACGCGGCGGAACGCGCGGCCGCATCGGGAATGACCTTGAAGACGAGCGAGTCGATATACGGCTTGCCCGCGTCCCAGTAGTCCGGGTTGCGCTCGTAGACGATGCTCGCGCCGCGCGTCCACGACTTGAAGCGGAACGGGCCGGTGCCGATCGGCGCATTGTTGTGCGGGTTCGCGAGCGGGTCGCCCGTCGCATGGAGATGCTTCGGCACGATCGGCGATTCGCCCGCCGACAGCGCCTTCAGCAGATACGGCGCGGGCTTCGACAGCTCGATGACGGCGGTGCGCGCATCCGGCGTCGACACGCGCACCACGTTGGCGAACGTGCTGCGTCCGCGCGGGTGAATCGATTTCAGCAGATCGATCGAGAACGCGACATCCGCCGACGTGAACGGCTGGCCGTCGTGCCATTTGACGTTCTGACGCAGCGTGAACGTGTACTTGAGGCCGTCCGGGCTCACGTTCCACGCGGTCGCGAGCTGCGGCTTCGGCTTCAGGTCGAAGTCATAGGCGAGCAGGCCTTCCAGCACCTTCGAGCTGGCGACGAGCGCCGGTCCGGTCGTCTGGAAAATGGAGACGAGATCCGGCGGTTCGGGATTGATCAGCATGTTGAGCGTGCCGCCGCGCTTCGGCGCCGCGGCCTCGTCCTGAGCGAACGCCAATGAGGACAGGCTTGCCGACGCGATTGCCGCGCTCGATGAAACCAGAAATTCCCGCCGACTGAAGCCTGCCATGTGATGCCGTTCCTTGTGTGGTGTCGTTCGAATGAGAGGTGCGGCGTCATGCTGCCGCGTCGCTCACGATAAAACGGTGTCGCACGCAAGAGAACCAATCGATACGCATATGCAAAGCATTGCGTTTCGAAAGAGCTTATGAAGGGAGGGATTTATGTGGCGGGGATGGGCGCGCGGGATGGTCGGATTGCTGACGTCGTCAGGGCGACGTCACTCGCGCCGTCGCCCTGCCCGCTTGCCGCGCTGATCGATCCACAGCCGCGCCCAGCGCGCGGCATACGCAATGGCGTGATCGGCTTCGAAGAAATAGTCGAGCGCGTCGAACGTGAACGATGCGCCGCGCGGCGAGGCGCCGCTTTCGATGGTGAGGTTCGCGGCATACAGGCCGCTTGGCATTGCGTGCGCGGAAGGCGCGACGTCGTATCCCTTGTATCGCATGAGGATTTCCGGAGAAATGCGTGCGGGCAACATCGCCCGATGCGATTCATGCTAATACGCGCGCCGCGCCCGTCCAACGAAGGCTTTGGCCTTAGCTAATCAGGGCTGCTTTCACGTCCTATTTCGGCGCGCCCGGTTGAAGTTCGAGCGCGGAGCGCCCTGCCCGAGGCGTCATGCGCGCGAAGAAGACGATCGCGGCGGCCACCACCGACATCAGCGCAAGCCCCGTGAGGCCGCCCTGGATCGAGCCTGTCTTCTGCTCGAGGAAGCCGAAGGCCGCGGGCGCGACAAAGCCGCCGAGATTGCCGATCGAATTGATCAGCGCGAGCACCGGCGCCGCGATGCGCGCATCGAGATAGCCCTGCGGGATCGGCCAGAAGAGCGACGAGGCGGCCTTGAACCCGATCGCCGCGAAGCAGATGGCGATGAACGAGAACACCGGGCTGCCCAGACCGGCGGCGTACATGCCGACCGCCGCGATCAGCAGCACGCACGCGACCCACGCCTGCTGGAACTTGAAGCGCGCGGCGAGCGCGGCGAACAGGTACATCGCGACGATGGAGATCAGCCAGGGAATCGAGTTGAACAGCCCGACCTGGAAGTCGTTCAGATGCCCCATCTTGCGGATGATGCTCGGCAGCCAGAACGTCGCGCCGTAGATGGTGAGCGACACCGAGAAGTAGATCAGGCAGAAGATCACGATCAGCGGATCGCGCAGCAGACTCCACGCGGACGGCTTCACGGTGTGCGCCGCATCGCGCTGACGCTGTTCCGCCTCGATCTCGGCGACGAGCGCGTCCTGCTGCTCGCGCGTAAGCCATTTCGCGTCGCGCGGCTTCGAATCGAGCCAGAACCACACGAAGCCCGCCAGCACCACCGACGCCATGCCCTCGATGATGAACATCCACTGCCAGCCATGCAGGCCCGCGCCTTCGATCAGCAACAGCCCGCCCGAGATCGGCCCGGAGAACACGGACGCGAGCGCCGAGCCGCTGAGGAAGACCGCCATCGCCTTGCCGCGTTCGCCGCGCGGCAGCCACTGCGTGAAGTAGAAGACGACGCCGGGGAAGAATCCCGCCTCGGCCGCGCCGAGCAGGAGGCGCATCGCATAGAACGAGGTCTCGCCCTGCACGAACGCCATGCCGACGGCGGCCAGCCCCCACGTGACCATGATGCGCGTGAGCCACGCCTTCGCGCCGAAGCGCTGCATCAGCATGTTCGACGGCACTTCGAACACCGCGTAGCTCACGAAGAACAAGCCCGCGCCGAGCCCGTAAGCCGCCGCGCCGATGCCGAGATCCGCGCTCAGATGCTGACGCACGAATCCGATGTTCACCCGGTCGATGTAGTTGACGATGAACATCACGACGAAAAGCGGCAGCACGTGCCACTTGATCTTGCGAACGGCGCTCGACAGCGCGCTGGAACTGCTCATGAAGTTGTCTCCTGGATGGGCGCTGCGAACGCGTCTTCGACGTCTGTGCGGATCAGAAGCGCGGATTCCTGCCGCTGAAATCCGGCTGATACTTGCGCATCTGCGAGAGGTCGTCGCGATTGCGCACGCCGCACGACAGATATTGCTGGTGCAGCTCCGCAAGCTTCTCGCGATCGAGCTCGACGCCGAGACCCGGCGTCGTCGGCACGCGCACCGCGCCGTTGTCGAACACGACGCGGCCGCCCTTCACGACCTCCTCTTCCTGCCACGGGTAATGCGTGTCGCAGGCGTAAGTGAGATTGGGGATGCTCGCCGCGACGTGCGTCATCGCCATCAGGCTGATGCCCAGGTGCGAGTTCGAATGCATCGACATGCCCAGGTCCCACAGCCTGCACATGCGCGCGAGCGTCTGCGTCGCGCGCAGGCCGCCCCAGTAGTGGTGGTCCGAGAGCAGCACCTTGACCGAGCCCATCTCGCAGCCGCGGCGGAAATCGTCCATGGTCGTGATGACCATGTTGGTCGCGAGCGGCAGCTTCGTATGCTTCTGCAGTTCGGCCATCCCTTCGAGGCCCGGACACGGGTCTTCGTAATACTCGAGGATCTCGTCGAGTTTGGGCGCGGCCTCGATGCTCGTTTCGAGCGTCCAGTTCGCGTTCGGATCGAGGCGCAGCGGCACGCCGGGGAACGCCTTCGCCAGCGCCTTCATGCACGCGATTTCATGCGCCGGCTCGAACACGCCGCCCTTCAGCTTGATGCTCTGAAAGCCGTACAGGCCGATCATGCGGCGCGCCTGAGCCACGATCTGCTCCGGGCTGATGCCCTCGCCCCATGCATCCGGCGCATAGGGCTTGTCGACATGCTCCGCGTACTTGAAGAACAGATAGGCGCTGTACGGCACGGCGTCGCGGACCTTGCCGCCGAGCAGATCGACGATCGGCGCGCCGACGATCTGCCCTTGCAGATCGAGCATCGCCACTTCGAAGGTGCTGATGGCCTTCGCCGCGTTCTTCGCCGTGTGCGAGCCGGGCGCGAGCTCGAATTCGACCGCGCCGGGCGTCGCCCTGATCGTGGCGCGCACGCGCTCCTCCATCCGGTTCAGGTCGAACGGCGAAAGACCGATGACGAGATCCCTGGCCTGCGCCAGCACGCGCAGCATGGGTTCGTCGCCGTAAGTCTCGGAGATGCCGACGCGCCCGTCGCTCGTCTCCACTTCGACGATGGCGCGCAGTGCCCACGGCTCGTGGATGCCCGCGGCGTTGAGAAGCGGACCGTCGCGAAAGGCGATGGGGGTGATGCGCACCTGGGAGATGGAGATCTGGCGGGTCATGTCGATGTTCCTGCGAATGGGTAGTAGCGAGGATGGACGAATGGTAAAGCACTAATATATTAGTGTGTCAGTAGGGAATCCACTAGCGTCAGCACCGGCGCGATGCGCGGCGGCTCCGGCATTCCGACGGGCTATAGTATTAATGTTTCAGTCATCGCCGCCTTATCGCTTCCGCCTCACATGAAAAACGTCGATTCCCCTCGCGCGGTCCATCGCCTCGACCGGTCCCGCCACGCCGCGCCGCAAGTCTTCGAGAGGCTGCGCGAGATGATCCTGTCGCTCGAACTGGCGCCCGGCACGGTGCTGTCGCGCACCGAGCTCGCGACCCGCTACGGTCTCAGTCAGACGCCGGTGCGCGACGCGCTGATGAAGCTCGGGGAGGAAGGACTCGTCGACATCTTTCCGCAGCACGCCACGGTCGTCAGCCAGATCAGCGTGGCCTCGGCGCTTCAGGCGCACTTCCTGCGCCGCTCGATCGAACTGGAAGTCGTGCGCACGCTGGCGCAGCGGCACAGCGCCGCGCTCATCGCGCGGTTGCGCGCCACCATCGCCGAGCAGATGGAGCTGCTCGATCCGAAGGACGTCGAGCAGTTCGCGCTGCTCGACCACGCTTTTCACCGGCAGATGTACGAAGCCGCGGGCGTGCCGCAGCTATGGGATCTGGTGCGCCGGCTGAGCGGGCACATCGACCGGCTGCGCCGTCTGCATCTTCCGGTGGAAGGCAAGACAATGGCCGTGGTGCGCGATCACACCGAGATCGTCGATGCCATCGAGAAAGGCGACGCCGATGCCGCGGAGGCGGCGCTGCGCAAGCATCTGTCGGGCACGCTCAGTCAGATCGACGAGATCCGCACGAGCCATCCGACCTATTTGACGGATCACTGACCCATGCAGATTCTGGTCGATGCGGACGCCTGCCCGAGCGTCGTCAAGGACATCCTCTTTCGCGCGGGACCGCGCGTGAAGGTATGCGTGACGCTCGTTGCGAACCAGTTTCTGCGCACGCCGCCGTCGCCTTATATTCGCGCGATCCAGGTACCTTCGGGCTTCGATGTCGCGGATTCGCGCATCGTCGAGATGACCCGGCCGGGAGATCTGATCGTCACCGCCGACATTCCGCTCGCAGCCGCCGTGCTTGCAAAGGGCGCGCATGCTCTCGATCCGCGCGGTGAATGGTTCAGCGCGGAAAATATCGAAGAGCGCCTGACGATCCGCTCGATGATGGATCAGTTGCGCAGCACGGGAGTCGCCACGGGCGGGCCGTCGCCGTATAGTCCGCGTGACAACAAGAATTTCGCCGCGCAGCTCGACCGCTTTCTGGCGCGGCGGCGCGATGCGGGAACCCCGCCCGCGTGAGCCGGTTGCGGGTTGCGGGTTGCGGGTTGCAGGCCCTTTGCCGGATGAAACGGCGAGCTATTTTCCGAGCGTCATCCCGCCGTCGATCGTCACGATCTCGCCGCCGGCGAATGCCAGGCAAGCAACGACAAGGCATCAGCGAGCGAGAGCACCGTTGTGCGCGAGTCGAACGCGGTCGAAAAAAGATGATCGTGCACGACCGGGTCCGGGGCGTAGCAGCAATCCTTGACAGTGAACAAGCGGAAGTCCGCATCGCTCGCATACGCAACCGACGACAGCACGACACCGGTCGATGCAATACCCGCCATGAGCAGTGTATCGATACCCTGCCCGGCAAGCCGCGCCTGCAGTCCAGTACCAAAGAACACGCTGGCCCGATGCGCGATGATGAGCGGTTCAGTGGCCTGCTGGCCGAGTTCCGGCGCGATCTGGTCGTCGACGAAAAGACCAAGCCGTTTGATTCCCTGCCCGTTCCTGTTCAACGGACTGACTTCCGGATAGCCCGGGCTAAAGTGGATCTTGGCGAAATAGACGCTGATGCCCTTGGCCCGCGCCGCATCACACAGCCTGCGCGTATTGGCGAGCAAGGTCGGCGCGACCGATGGAAATAACTTCAGGATGTCAGTCTGATAATGCATGACCACCAGAGCGGTTTGCGCCGGAACGATCGCTGGAATCTGCATGTCCACACTTTGCGCCCCGGCGACGCCGCCCACGCCCTGTTGATGGTCTGTCGAATCCGCAAGTCCAGGTTCAATGCGTGGCGACGCAAGGCTACGCGATGATGAATGATGCTCGACTCTATCACGACCATCATGAAGCGAAATTTCACGAAGCGAAGCGTGGTGGCCTCTCCCAAGGCGCGCTGGTTGGCGAACCGCACACCGCTTCGACCATTGACGCGACTGCTTCAGGAAATCGTTCTGCGCGCGGCACGATAATTGCGCCACTTGTATTAAGCAGGCGACGAACGTCTGCGTTCTTGTTCCAGTCCGATAAAGGGGGCACGAGTCATGAGCAAAGCAATCAGCACGTTAATCGCGGCCGTCGCCGCAGTCACGCTGTCGGGCGGCGCCTATGCACAGGCCGCCGGAGGCTCGAGCGGCAGCGGTTCCGCAGGCAGCACGGCTAGCCCGGCAAACCAGGTGAACGGTGCAACGGGCGGCTATGGCAGCCCAAGCGCCACCCACTCGGACAGCGGCATGTCCGCCAGGGCTCCGAACTCGGGCCTGCCGAGCAGCACCAACAGCAATTCGACGTCTGGCACCAGCGCTCCCACGACGAGCAACAACACGCTGGCGACCCCTAGCGTAAAGTCACCGGTTTCCGGCCAATAAAAGCAGTTGAAGATGACCAGCCGCCGCGAATAAGCGGAAGTTCGGTTCCCTTATTTGCCGTCTGGCATATGAAAGGACCGCTGCCCTCGTGACAGCGGTTCTTCGCGTCCTCCGCGACAACCCGCCAGGCAGTCTGCAAACGCACCCCCGCTCATTGCGCGATCTTCGCCCGCGCCGACGGCCATCCCTGCATCATCGTGCCGATTTCTTCATCGAGCCATCGCCGGAACTGAAGATACTCAGGCCACGATTTCGCGTTGCGATGCGTGATCAGATAGTGATGACGGTCGTGAAAGACGAACGCATCGTCGACGGGCCTGACGAGCTTCCTCTGCTCGACCTGACGGTGCACGAGATGATGCCGGCCGAGCAGCGTGCCCTCGCCCGCTTCGGCCTGCGCGACGAGCAGACGATAATCGTTGCTCTCGAGATCGCCACTTGCCCGGAAGCGCCGGACGCGCCCCGTGCGTGAGATGCCCGCCCGCATCGAGCGACGTGCCCATGACGGTGTCGCGGAGCTTCACGAGCGCGAGCATCACCGCGCCGTTCGCCTGCGCGCCCGCCGCGCAAAAATGGCGCGGCGCAGGCTGCAGAAAGTCAGCAAGCGAATCAGATCGGGTCAGCCAAAAGTGAAGCTGTACACCTGCGCGCCAGGATCGAGAAACTCGATCTGAAACGTGCGGTCGTCGACTGCATCGTTCTGACGCACCAGTTGATACAGCCGCGCGTTCGTCACGATGCCGCTGCCATCGGCGGCGACATCGGCGCCGTGCGACGCGCCCGGCGGCTTGCCATCGATCGTGATGCGAAACCGCACCGGCTTGCCATCGGTCGTGGGTCCGAGCACGAGATGCAGATCGCGCGCATGAAAGTGATACGCGATGTGCGCCCGCGACGCAGCCGGCACGGCCGCTTCCCCGCCGACATTCCACTTTCCATCGAGCGCCCATTGGTTGAGCGGCAGTTGCGCGGGCAGCGTGTAGTTTTCCGCGGCATCGGGCTTTACGCGCTGCGGCGATGCAAAGCCTTGCGCCTGTCTGTAACCGACATACGTCTCGTCCGATCCGATATCCGCCGTATCGGCCGCTGCCTGCGCGCCGCTGCCCTGCACCGGCTGCGCATCGGCGGACATCATCGGCTTGCCGTTCTCGGCGAGCAACTGGCGGATCGCATCCTCCGCCTCGCGATACCCGCCTTCACCGAAGTGGTGATAGCGCACACGCCCCTGCGCATCGACGATATAGAACGCCGGCCAGTATTGATTGCCGAACGCGCGCCAGATGCCGTAGTCGTTGTCGATCGCCACGGGATAGCGAATCGTCAGGTTCTCCAGCGCACGCTTCACGTTGCCGGTGTCGCGCTCGAAACCGAACTCCGGCGTGTGCACGCCGACCACGACGAGTCCGTCGTTGCCATAGCGCTGAGCCCACGTCTTGAGATACGGCAAGGTGCGCAGGCAGTTGATGCACGAGTACGTCCAGAAATTGACCACGACGACCTTGCCGCGCAACGCGTCGGCGGAGAGCGGCGCAGAGTTGAGCCAGGCCGTCGCGCCGTCGAGCGACGGCAGACGGCCCTGAACGGGCAGCGCGACCGGCATCGACACGCGCACGACGCGCGCGCCCTGCCGTTCTTCATGCGATGCCTGCTTCGTTTTCGCCACATCGACGAGCCAGCCCTCGATGCCGTTCGTCGGCGCGCCAGGCACGTGCGCGAGCAGGCGCGTGTCGAATCCCGTTGCAATCGCCGCCACCGACAGCAGCACGAGCGCGCCCATCGCGCGACGCAGATGCTCCCCGAAGCCGAGCGAACGCTTGAGCGCATCGAACGCGCGCTTGCCGAGGCCGGTCGCCACCGCGAGCGAACTCACGGCGCCCACGGCATAGGCGGCGAGCGCCGCGGCCGTTTGCCAGTTCGCGCCATGCAAGGCCGCGCCCGTGAGGATCACGCCGAGGATCGGGCCCGCGCACGGCGCCCACAGGAGACCGGTCGCCGCGCCGAGCAGCATCGACGAGGCGATGCGGCGCGTCGTGCCATAGGACTGCGAGCGCGCGGTGATGCGGTCCGCCAGTCCCGACAGCGGTAGCGTGAGCCGCGCGGCGATCGACGGAAACAGCAGCGCCGCGCCGAACAGCGCGAGCATGGCGAGCGCGATCCAGCGGCCGTACTGGCTCAGTTGCGCCGCGCCCGCGAGACCGGCCGCGCCGATGCCGGTCACGAGCGCGAACGTGCCCGCGAGCCCGGCGAAGAGCGGCAGACGATCCGTGAGGAAGGGCCGGTCCGAGCGCGCGAACACGAACGGCACGACCGGCAGGATGCAGGGACTCAGGACGGTGAACACGCCGCCGAGAAATGCGATGACGATGAATGACATGAGATCGGTAACCGGTGAAAGCGGTGGGACAAACCGGCGTCGAACGCCGGGACATCGGCACGTCAGGCCATATGCCGTATTTCAGCGTTCTCATGTATCGGGGGAATTTCAGAACCGGCGTGTCGTGCAACGCCATGTATCGGTCGCGGTACCGGATACACGGCAATACAAACGGCGCGATTGGTATCGCCATGTATCCGGACGGCGCGTCGATACAAAGCGATGCACAACGACCGATGCCGGGACACGCGCCCGATACATCCGCACGTTTCAATACGATCGAACACTCACTCGAAAGGAGCATCCGTCATGTTCGATCGTCTCAAGGTCGCTGCCGTCGCCGCAGCCATGGCCGCTGCATTCGGCGCCGTCGCGGCGCTTGCCGCTTTTGCCTCGACGAGCAATTCATCCGGCCTGAAAACGACGCAGCAGGTCGCCATGCAGGCGCCGGACTTCGCCGGCATCGATACGTGGATCAACAGCGCGCCATTGCACCTCGAGCAGTTGCGCGGAAAGGTCGTGCTCGTCGACTTCTGGACGTTCGACTGCATCAACTGCGCGCATACGCTGCCCCACGTGAAGGACTGGTATGCACGCTATCGCGACAAGGGGCTCGTCGTGGTCGGCGTGCATACGCCCGAATACACGTTCGAGCGCGATACCGGCAATCTGAAGCAGGCGATCAAGCGGTATGGAATCGAGTATCCGGTGGCGCAGGACAATCAGTACGCGACGTGGAATGCATACGGCAATCAATATTGGCCCGCGCTCTATCTGATCGATCAGAACGGCAAGGTCGTGTACAGCCACTTCGGCGAAGGGCGGTATGCGCAGACGGAAGAAGTGATTCGAGACTTGCTCGGACTGAGCGGGAAGCAGGGTTGACCACGCCGCGCACGGTCGAAAAAAAGGCGCGCCCGCAACGGACACGCCTTTCTCTTTGACCCGGCAGCTGTGGTCACTCACCCTTGCCGGGCAACGACCCCTTGCGCATCGGCATCGCGCGTCGACCCTTTCGCGGGCCGTCCCGCCCAATACCCCGCGAGCATCGATCCCGACAGGTTGTGCCACACGGAGAACAACGCCCCCGGCAGCGCCGCGATCGGCGTGAAGTACAGCTTGCCGAGCGTCGCCGCGAGCCCCGAATTCTGCATGCCGACTTCGATCGCAAGCGTGCGGCAGACGGCCTCATCGAAGCCGAGCAGACGCCCGCCCCAATAACCGCCAAGCAGACCGATGCCATTGTGCAGCACCACGCCCAACGCGACGACGAGCCCCACCGAAGCGATGCTCTTCTGCGTCCCGCCGACCACGGCGGCGATGATCAGCAGGATCGACACCATCGACACGAGCGGCAATGCCCATTCGATCCTGCGCACGGCCTTGCCGAACAGATGATTCACGACGAGCCCGACGACGATCGGCAGCGCCACGATCTGCACGATGCTCATCAGCATGCCGTGCACATCGACCGCGATCGACGCATCGACGTACAGGCGCGTGAGCAGCGGCGTCGCGAACACGCCGACGAGCGTCGACAGCGCGCTGATCGTGACCGACAGTGCGACGTCGCCGCGTGCGAGATAGATCATCACGTTCGACGCCGTGCCGCTCGCGACGCTGCCCACCAGCACCATGCCCGCCGTCAGGTCCGGCGGCATGCGCAGGGCCTTCGCGATCGCCCATGCGGCGAGCGGCATCACGAGGTAATGCAGAACGATTCCCGCGATGACCGGCGCGGGACGCGTGAACACGCGCCTGAAATCGTCGAGGGAGAGCGTCACGCCCATCGACAGCATGATGATCGTCAGAAGCGTGGTGACGTGCGGCGCGATGCCCGTCACGGAAGCGGGAGAGCAGTAGGCGGCGATGGAAACCAGCACGGCCCAGAGCGGGAAAAGGCGGGTGATGCGGGCAAGCATGAAAGGCAATCCTCGAATGTCGTGGCGTGTCGTGTTTCTCAGGCGAAACCGTGGCGCGCGGGCGATCGTGCGCGCGGCGGCGGATTCGAAAAGCGGCTTCGCGGCGCCTCGGCGATTGGCGTGGCGCCGCATGCGACTGCGCACGGAATGAACGACCGTGCGCAAACGGAACGAATGATTGCCTTCGTGGGGCGGAGGCCGGCCCGGGATGCCGCGACGCGCGGGTCGCGCGCGATGCGGCTCGATGTCGGGCAGGCGCCGCATTTTACCCGGCGCGCGGGCGGAATTCGGGAATCGCTTAATTTGCGCGTCGCAGGCCGGGCCGGCCGGCTCATTCGCGGCTAATAGTGGGGCGTCATGATGCGCGCGAAACTTCCAATTCGAAGGAGACCGTCATGTCGCCAGTCGCAATCATTCAGGGCACGCCAACCTGGGTCGGCTTGCTGCTCGTCTTCCTGGCCTATCGCGGGTTCACCGCGTTGCAGGGCAGCACGTCGCCGCTTTCGAAGCTCGCCATCGTTCCGGTGATTTTCGCGGGCATGGGAATCGCGCATCTGGTCTCCGAGCCGCTCGCGGGCTGGACCGCCGCGTCGGCATGGATCGTCGGGCTGTGCGGGGGCATCGCGGGCGGCGTCTTCACCGCGAACCGAACCCGTTTCATCGTCGACCCGGTTGCTCGCACCGTCATGCTGCCAGGGTCCGTGGTGCCCCTGCTGCTGATCGCCCTCACGTTCGTCGCCAAATTCTGGCTCGGCTTCCAGATGGCGACCGAGACCAACGCAGCGCTGCTCACGACCTACGTGTTGATCGATGCCGCCGTGTCCGGCGCCGTCGCGGGCATGTTCGCCGGACGCTTCGTCACGTACTGGCGCACGATGACCGCGTGCAGCGGGCTGCTGGACGTCGGCGACGTGAGTTCGGCGTCGTCCGGAAACACGCACGCTTCATGAACCGCGGCTCGCCAGCGGCTCGAGCGAAATACCGCCACACTTGTTACTCCCATCGTTCCGGGTTCCGGGTCCAGACTGTCTCAAGGCAAACGACGAACAAGAGCAGCGAATGGAATCGCGCTTCGGTCACGATGCGCGCAAATTTGCCCCACTCAGGAGGTTGCACAAGCCATGACTACATCAGACGAGAATGGAAAGAACACCCCACCGACCACGATGCGCACGCCGCCGGTCGTGCCGCCCGAAGAATGGGAGGCGGCGCGCGAGCGGTTGCTCGTGAAGGAGAAGGCTCATACCCGCGCCCGCGACGCGCTGGCCGCCGAGCGCCGCCGGATGCCGTGGATGGCCGTCAAGGCCGATTACATGTTCGAGGGCCCGGCGGGCAAGGTCACCCTGCTCGATCTCTTCGACGGGCGGCGGCAGCTGATCGTCTACCGCGCGTTCTACGAACCGGGCGTGTTCGGCTGGCCCGAGCATGCGTGCCGGGGCTGCTCCATGGTGGCGGATCAGGTCGCGCATCTCGCGCATCTGAACGCACGCGACACCACGCTGGTCTTCGTCTCGCGTGCGCCTCAGCAGGACATCGCGCGACTCAAGGAACGCATGGGCTGGGACATCCCTTGGTTCACCATCACGGACCGATTCGATGCCGACTTCGGCGTGGACGAATGGCACGGCACGAACGTGTTCTTCCGCGACGGCGACCGCGTGTTTCGCACCTACTTCATCAACAATCGTGGTGACGAGCAGATGGGAAGCACCTGGAACTACCTCGACATCACGCCGCTCGGCCGGCAGGAGCTCTGGGAGGACTCGCCCGAAGGCTATCCGCAGACGCCGACGTACAAGTGGTGGAACTGGCACGATAGCTACGTTGCAAACGCGCCGCCGGACAAGAAATGGGTCGCGGTGTCCGATGCAGGAGAGGCCGCATTCCGGGCCGAGAGCGCGAAGAAGAAGTCGGGGCCGGCGTGATTTACCGCTTCTTCTGATCGCGCGCTATTCCGTCACGCGCAGGAACGCGAGCAATTCGCCCACGATCGCCTCGGGCGCATCTTCCTGCATCAGATGTCCTGAACCGGGCACGCGCGTGAAGCGCGCGCCCGGAATCAGCGACGCCAGTTCCACGCCACGCTCGACTGGTATCCACTCGTCTTCCTCGCCCCACAGGATCGAAACGGGACACTTCAGTTCGCCGTAACGCGACTGAACCTCGTCGGTGTATCGCTGATCCATCTGGGCAATCTGCCGATAGAACGCGGCCTGACCGCTCTCCCCCGTCCACGGCCGCGTGTAGATGCGCAGCGCCCCGTCCGACAAGGGCCCGTGCGCGGCGCCTTGCAAATATGCATCGAGCATCGCCTGATGCATATAAGGCGGCACGCCCGCGAACGCGGCTTCATGCTGCCGCACATGACGCACGAAGGGCGAGCCCCAGGGGGCGACCGCGACCGGATCGACCAGCATCAGCGAACGATAGGCGCAGCCATCGAGCAATGCCGCTCTCAGCGATGTGGCGCCGCCGAAGTCGTGCGCGAGCACATCGGGCGCGGCGCCGTTCCAGTCGCGGCTCCAGTGCTTCAGCAGCGCCGCGAGCAAGCGGTTCTGCACGCCGAGCGACACGTCCTGTCCCGCGCGCATGTCCGATGCACCGTAGCCCAGCAGATCGAAGTAATGCACGCGCCGCCAGCGCGCCGCGATCGGCGCGATGCGCCGCCAGACCTGCGACGAAAACGGCGTGCCATGCACCATCACGAGCGGCGCGCCCGCGCCGATCACGCCGTAGCGCACGGATTGTCCTTCGAAGTCGAACACATGATCGAGCGGCAATGCGTCCCTGGATTGCTGATTCGTTTCGCTCATGACTCGTTCCTTGAATGTCGATCCATGAGGATAAGGCAGGTCGCCGGACGGCGCACTTGGCCCGGACGTCTCGCCATATACATTCCCAACATGACGCAGCCGTCGATCTCCAAGCATCTCAAGGTGCTGGAGCGCGCCGGCTTGATCTCGCGCTCGCGTGCCGCGCAAACCCGACCTTGCCGTTCTCAAAACGAGCGTTGCGGAATCGCACGCGCACCGTTCAGCGAGCTGTGCCCGCTCGACATAGAGAATGTCGTGACGTTCAGCGATGAAGGCGGCAGGACGGCGATTGCACTGCGTGCGGCGCCGTTCGGTGCAAGCGAGCAGGGGCAGCGCGGCCCGCGAAGGGCCGCGCTTGCCTGCTTAACGCAGGTTCGTGCGGGCCAATTCGATGATCTCGTCGCCGCGACCGCTCAGAATCGCGCGCAGCATGTAGAGACTGAAGCCCTTCGCTTGCGACAGTTCGATGGTCGGCGGCATCGACAGCTCGTGCTTCGACGTGACGACATCGACGACCGCGGGCCCCTTGTGCGCGAACGCCTCGCGCAGCGCGTTCTCCAGTTGCTCCGACTCCTCGACGCGCACCGACCAGATTCCCGCGCCCTTGGCGATCTGCGAGAAGTCGGTCTTGCTCAGGTCGACGTTCGTGTCGACATAGCCTGCTGCTTTGAGCTCCATCGACACGAAGCCGAGCAGGCTGTTGTTGTACACGACGACCTTGATCGGCAGGTCGAGCTGCACCGCGCTCAGAAGATCGCCGAGCAGCATCGACAGGCCGCCATCGCCCGACAGCGACACCACTTGCCGTTGCGGACGCGCCGCCTGCGCGCCGAGCGCCTGTGGCATCGCGTTGGCCATCGAGCCGTGATTGAACGAGCCGTGCAGCTGGCGCTTGCCGTTCATCGTCAGATAACGAGCGGCCCAGAGCGTCGGCGTGCCCACGTCCACCGTGAAGATCGCATCGTCCGCGGCGATTTCGTCGACGAGCTTCGTCAGGTATTGCGGATGAATCGGCCGGCCCGGCGCGGACGGCGTCGCGAGATGGTCGAGGTCCTTGCGCGCGCTGGCATAGTGCTTCAGCGCGTTCTCGAGGAAGCGCCGTTCGTTCTTGCGCTGCAGCTTCGGCAGGAGCGCCGCCAGCGTCTCCTTGATCGTGCCGACGAGGCCCATCTCCAGCGGCGCACGGCGTCCGAGTTGCGCGCCGCGCCAGTCGATCTGCACGATCTTCGCCTGCGGCGGATAGAACGGGCGATATGGAAAATCGCAGCCGAGCAGGAGCAGCGTGTCGCAGTTCATCATCGCGTGATAGCCCGAGCTGAAGCCGATGAGACCGGTCATGCCGACATCGAACGGATTGTCGTATTCGATGAACTGCTTGCCGCGCAGCGCATGCACGACGGGCGCGCCGAGGGTATCGGCGAGCGCCACCACTTCGTCGTGCGAGCCGGCGACGCCGCTGCCGCACATGATCGTCACCGCCTCGCAGCCGTTCAGAAGGCTCGCGAGCCTGTCGAGCTCGGCATCGGGCGGCACGATCGCGCCGGGCGCGCTCGCGGTCCAGCGCGGCTCGATGTCCGGCCCCTCGCTCAATGCGACATCGCCGGGCAGCACGATCACCGCGACGCCGCGCTGATCGACCGCCGCGCGCATCGCACGCTCCAGCACGCGAGGAAACTGCGAAGCATTCGACACCAGCTCGACGAAATGGCTGCACTCCTTGAACAGTTGCTGAGGATGCGTTTCCTGGAAGTAGTCGAGACCGATCTCGGTGGACGGGATATGCGCGGCGATGGCGAGCACCGGCTGATGATTGCGATGGCAATCATAGAGGCCGTTGATCAGGTGCAGATTGCCCGGCCCGCAACTGCCCGCGCAAACGGCGAGCTTGCCTGTCGCGGCGGCATCCGCCCCGGCGGCAAAGGCCGCGGCCTCCTCGTGACGCGTGTGCATCCAGCGGATCGAGCCCACTCGATCGAGGCTGAATGCGAGTCCGTTGAGGCTGTCACCCGTGACGCCCCAGATACGTTCGACGCCCGCTGCCGCGAGCGTCTTCGCGAGGTAGTCGGAGATCGTGTTCTTGGCCATGATGGATTCCGTAAGGAAAAAAGAGATTCCGAAAGACGGCGGATTCGTGCAGACGTGTAACGCACGGTGCAAGTGCGGCGGCTCAATGAATGCACGATGCAAAACGCAGAGGCAGTGTATGCCGGAGACGCGCAGTTTGTCCTAAACCCCGCCAAAGCCTCACGGCACGGGGCCAGGCGGATTCTGCAGCGGTTCGGTGGGAGAATGACATCGCGGATCAGTTATGGACGAAAAGCACCTGACTCACTTTGCGGAATTGCTTCACGCCGTTCGTCGCAACCAGGTCCTCGAAATATGACGCGTCACCATCGTGTGTCTTGTCACGAAAACCGACGCGCTTCGCCAACTCCGTCCTGACGATGAAACAACCGATATCGATCGATTCATGTTTCGGCAACGTTTCGAAATGGCAATAGGAAGCTTGCGGCCTGCCGCCGGGATTGACGTGGCTATGAATCATGTCGCACAGGACGAGCTCACAATCGCTTTGAGACGCGGCGCCGAGCATGGTCTCGACGAATACCGGGCAGTAGTAGTTATCGCCATTGGTGAGCAAGAGCCACTCATGTTCCGCCATACCAATGCCAATATCGCGCAAGGTGTGTCCGAAGTCGTTGTGACGCGCTTCCGTGGAGATAAAACGCATCAGCCCGGGCTGCCGGCTTCCGTAAGCACGACCGATTTCATCGAACTGCGCGTCGGGGCGTCATGAATGATCGTGAGGCGAAAGTTCAGAGACGTTTGCGACAACATGCAGTTTAGAAACGTCTCGAGTTTCGGTCCGTGCCGATAAGTGACACATACGATATCGATCTTGCTCATGGCATACAGGCGGAAACACGTTGGCCGCAGATGATAGCAATATGCATCCGCGGCAACTGAAACAATTCGCCAAATCGAGGCACATTCTGATCGGAACCCAGGCGCACGCAGCACTGACGGACGGGAGCCGCACGGTTCCCCTCCGTCACACATCCTGCTACTACTCAGCTCTTGCGCACGTTGTCCGGCAGATCACGGCCGTGGTACTTCTTGTAGATCGCGTTCAGGTTGCCGTTCTTCATGTTCGTGCTGACCCAGTTGTTGACCCATTCCTTCAGGCGCGGCTGCTCCTTGTTCATGGCGATGCCGAGGTCGAAGTTCTTCTGCTCGAACTTCAGCTCGATGTTTCGTTGCGGCGCGCGATGCTGCATCTCCTGCAGGTTCGACGGCGTGCTCGAAAAGACGTCGATCTGGCCGGTCACCATCGACGTGATGAGCGTCGCGTCGTCTTCATAGCGCTGGATCTGCGCGCCCTTCGCCTGTTGCGTCGTGAGCGTATCGTTCACCGTCGCGCGCGTGAGGCCGATGGTCTTGCCGTCGAGGTCCGCGTAATCCTTCACCTTGATGGACTTCACGCCGCCGACGATGATCGTGATGACCGCATAAGGCACCGAGAAATCGACGACCTTCGCGCGCTCCGGCGTGATCGACAGGTCGGCGATCACGAGGTCCGCGCGCTTCGCCTGCAGCGTAGGAATGCGCGCCGCATTGGTGATCTGCACGAGCTCGAGCTTCACGCCGAGGTCTTTCGCCAGCGCGGCCGCGGTATCGACATCCGAGCCCGCGGGCTTCAGGTTCTCGTCCGCATAGCTGAAGAGCGGCGTGCCCATCGCGATGGCGACGCGCACGACGCCCGCCTTCTTGATGTCGTCGAGCTGATCGGCCATTGCGCTGTGCATCGCGCCTGCCAGCATCAGGGTCGCCACGGCGGCGCGTGCAATGAGTTTCTTCGCTTTCAAGTTGTGTCTCCGTCGTTTCGATGTTGCGTTGAATGATGCGGATCTATCGCGCGCTCACAGACCGTTATCGAGAAATGCGCGCAGTTCCGGCGTGCGGGGCGCGTCGAGCATGCTGCCGTCGCCGACTTCCCACACCTTGCCCTGATGCATGTAGATGATGCGATCCGCCACGCGCTTGGCGAACGCCATCTCGTGCGTGACGAGCAGCATCGTCATGCCGTCCGCCGCGAGGTCCTCCATCACGCGCAGCACTTCGCCCGTCAGTTGCGGATCGAGCGCCGAAGTCACCTCGTCGAACAGCATCACCTTCGGCGACATCGCGAGCGAACGCGCAATCGCGACGCGCTGCTGCTGTCCGCCCGAAAGCTGCTCCGGATACGCAGCGGCCTTCTGCCCGAGACCGACCTGTTCAAGCACGTTCGTCGCGATGCGCCGCGCCTCGTCGCGCGAAAGCTTCTTCACGTGACGCAGCGCGAGCATGATGTTCTCCTCCACGGTCAGATGCGGAAAGAGGTTGTAGCTCTGGAACACGATGCCGACTTCGCGGCGCAACAGATGCAGATCGACTGTCGGATCGTCGACGCGAATGCCGCACACTTCTATCTGCCCCTTGTCGATCGTCTCCAGACGATCGATGCAACGCAGTGCCGTGCTCTTGCCCGAACCGCTCGCGCCGATCACGGCGATCATCTCGCCCTTGTTGACCTCGAAGGACACGCCCTTGAGAACATGATTGGAGCCGAAGCTCTTGTGAATATCGCCGACCTTAACGATTGCTGACATTGAGCTTGTTCTCCATCGATTGACTCCAGCGCGAAAGCGGATAGCACAGGGCGAAATAGAAAGCGCCGACCAGTCCGAAGATGAGGAACGGCTGGAAGATCGAGTTGTTGATGATCTGGCCCGCGCGCGTCAGTTCGATGAAGCCGATCACCGAAGCGAGCGACGTCATCTTGATGAGCTGCACGAGAAAGCCGACGGTAGGCGGCAGGGCGAGGCGCATCGCCTGCGGGATGATCACGAGGCGCAAGGTCTGCCAGCGCGACAGCGACAGACACTCCGACGCTTCCCATTGCGGCTTGGGCATCGCCTCGATGCACCCGCGCCAGATATCGCCGAGATAGGCGCTCGAATAGACCATCAGCGCGAGGCCGGCGGCGACGAGCGCGGGCACCTGGTAGCCGTACACGGACAGGCCGAAATACACGATGAACAACAGGATCAGCAGCGGGATGCCCTGAATTGCTTCGATATAGACGAGCGCCGTGCGCGAAAGCCACGGACGCGGCGAAATGCGCGCGAGCATCACGCCAAAGCCGCCTATTCCCCCCAGTACGAACGCGAGCGCGGAAAGCACCAGCGTCCAGCCGATCGATTGCACCAAATAGACAAGGTGCGAAGCCGTGAATCCGCCGCTCATGCCGCACCTCCGGGAATGACCGTATCGATACGCTGCGGATCGGGCGGCGTCTTGCCCGCGCGTTTGGCGGCCAGTCGAATCGCACGGCGGCGCTTGAAGAGATGCTCGCCCACCGCCCATGCGATGAGCTTGATGATCAGCGACAGCGCGAGATACAGCGCCGCGACCACAATGTACGTTTCGAGCGAGCGGAACGTGTCGGATTGCACGGTGTTGGCGACCGCCGTGAGCTCTTCCGCCGAGATCTGCGATGCGATCGCCGAGGCCTGCATCATCAGCAGAAACTGGCTCGTCAACGCCGGATACACCTTCTCGATCGACGGCTGCAGCATCACATGCCAGCCGATGCGCCACTTCGAAAGCCCGAGACATTCCGCCGCTTCGATCTGTCCGCGTGGCACCGATTCCAGACCAGCGCGAATGATCTCCGCCGCATACGCGCCGATGTTGATCGTCATCGCGAGCGCGGCGGCCGCGAAGGTCGGCATGCGCAAGCCAATGCTCGCCAGGCCGAAGTACAGCAGGAAGATCTGCACGAGGAACGGCGTGTTGCGAACCGCCTCGATATAGAGGATGCAGATGCGCGTGAGCACCGGCACTTTCGCGCGCTTGGCGAACGCGACGAGCATGCCGAGGATCAGGCCGAAGAACACGGCGACGCAGGTCATCTTGAGCGTGAGCCAGGCGCCCAGCAGGAACGTCGGCCAGTACGGCAGCAGCGGTGAGAAATCTAGAGAAAACATGGCGGCAAATGTCCCTGTGATAGTGGGCGCTTTACGCGTCGCGATCGGCCCTCCGGCGACGATCCAATGTTGCGCTTGATGTATGACGACATACTACAAAGGGAGTGATATTGCATGTTGCATGCATTAAACCGGGTCGAACGGGCCGATCGCCGTGAAGGTGCCGCCTTGCAGCACGGTCACCGGATCGGTAGGCGCGGGCGGCGGCGTCGCTTCGATCCTTTCGCGGAATTGCTCGGACGAGTCATGCGGCACGAATCCGAGATGCGCGGCGCAGCGGTTGTCCCACCAGGTGTGCGCGTTCGCGGACATGCCGAAGACGATCGTGTGCCCGACGCCGGGCGTAAAGAGGCTGCGGCGCAAAAGGTCGTGGAAATCGTCGTAGCTCATCCAGCTCGCCATCATGCGGCGGTCCTTCGGCTCCGGAAACACCGAGCCGATGCGGATGCTCACGGTCTCGATGCCGTAACGGTCGAAATAGAGCTGCGCCATGTCCTCGCCGAACGATTTGGACAGGCCATAGTAGCCATCGGGACGCTTGCGCGCTGTGGCGTCGATTCGTTCGTCCTGCCGATAGAAGCCCGTGACGTGGTTCGAGCTCGCGAACACGATGCGCTTCACGCCCCGGCGACGCGCCGCTTCATAGAGATTGAACACGCCCTTGATGTTGGCCTCGAGAATCTCCTCGAACGGACGCTCGACCGATACCCCGCCAAGATGAATGATCGCGTCGCAATCCTGGGCGAGCGCATCGACGGCCCGGCGGTCGGCCAGATCGCAGGGAACGATTTCTTCATGAGGCGCCGCGTCGTCCGGCAAGACGCCGGGCAAGTCCGAGACGCGCACATGGTGCGCGAATTCGGCGACGCGATGCCGGATCGCCCGACCGATTCCCCCTGCGGCGCCAGTCAGCAGCAAGCGATCGAATTGCGCGACGCCGTCGGAAGACGGCGTGCCGTTTTGTTGTTCCATCGAGTCGTGTCTCCTGTAGGCCGGAGTCGGCGCGTCAGCGCTCCGCCGGCCCTCCGAGATTCGGCTAGGGAATTACCCTGCGCGTCTCTTCTTGTACGTTGTCATATCACTGCATGACGCATATCATCATTTACCGACCGATTTGTCAATGTATGTAAAACCCATTCCAACGAAAACGCCGTGACGCTATCGCCCGACATTCATGCGGATCCGCTCCTCGCCTCTTCCACAGATGCCTCCATCGCTTCCCCCGGAATGCGCCGCAGCCTCACTGCGCGGCTCGTGGATGCGTTGCGCGCGCAAATCGAATCGAGGGACCTGAAGGTCGGCAGCCGTCTCGCGACGGAGGCGGAGATGGTGCAGCGCTTCGGCGTGAGCCGCACCGTCGTGCGCGAAGCGCTATCGCGCCTGCAGGCGGCCGGACTCGTGGAAACGCGCCATGGCATCGGCACGTTCGTGTGCGAGGCAGGCGCGTCGACGCTCCTGCAACTCGATCCCGCCGATGTCGCCGGCTCCATCGATGCCCTGGCCATCCTCGAATTGCGCATCAGTCTGGAGACCGAGTGTGCGGGACTCGCGGCCATGCGCCGCGATGCCGAGCGCCTCGCGACGATGCGCTCCGCGCTCGCCGATTTCGCGCAGAGCATAGACGAGGCGGCCGATACGGTATCCCCGGATTTGCGGTTTCACATGGAGATCGCGCATGCGACCGGCAATCGTTACTTCGTCGAGATCATGGAGCATCTGGGAACGCGGATGATTCCGCGCACGCGCATCACCGCCACGCCGATTCCGCGCGATCGATATGCGGAGTATCTGATGCGCGTGAATCGCGAGCATGAGCAGATCGCGGATGCCATCGAACGTGGCGATCCGGATTCGGCGCGCACGGCGATGCGCCTGCATTTGATCAATAGCCGCGAGAGGTTGCGCAGGGCGCAGGCTTCGTCGGCGTGATGCTTCGCCGAACGAATGCGCGAGGGACCGCGACCTGCTCGCGGTCCCTCGCATCTTCACGAAGGTCTCAACGAGCCATGTTAGGCTCGCCGTCCTCGATGTCGTGCGCGCCGGAAATCGTCTCCAGCGCGGAATCATGATGCAGCAGCAACACGGCCGCCACGCCGACCATGCCGGCGCCGGCAAGACACAGCAAGCCCGCGCCGAAGCCGCCCGTGCTGTCCTTGATCCAGCCCATCGCATAAGGACCGAAGAAGCCCGCCAGATTCCCGAGCGAATTGATTGCGGCAATGCCGCCTGCAGCCGCGGCGCCTGACAGGAACGACGCCGGCAATGTCCAGATCACGGGCAGGCAGCCGAAGATGCCGAAGCCCGCGATCGACAGCGCCATCATCTTCAAGACCGGATTGTCCAGTCCCGCCGATGCCGCAATGCCACCCGCCGCGACCATCAGCGCAATGGCCACATGCCAGCGGCGCTCGAGCTTGCGATCCGAATGCCGGCCCCACAGCACCATGCTGACCACGCCAACCACATATGGCAGCGACGTGACGAAACCCGTCTGCACATTGGTGAGGCCAAATGCCTTGACGATCTGCGGCAGGAAAAAGCTCAGGCCATAGTTGGTCGCGTTCGCGCCGAAATAGATCAATGCGATGGCCAGCACGCGCGGATTGAAGAGCGCTTCTTTCACGCTGAACGAATGCACCGCTTCACGATGCGCGCGCTCGTGGGCTTGACGCTTGACGAGCCAGTCGCGTTCTTCATCGGAGAGCCAGTGGGCATCGGAGGGCCTGTCGGTCAGATAGAAGTACACGACGAACGAGAGCAACAGCGCAGGCAATGCTTCGATCAGATAGAGCCATTGCCATCCCGCCATGCCGCCCAGACCGTCCATCTGCAGAAGCGCTCCGGAAACAGGCCCGCCGATCACGGTCGACAGCGGAATCGCCGCCATGAAATAACCGACGACGCGCCCGCGATATTTCGCAGGAAACCACAACGTCAGCAGAAAGATGATGCCGGGAAAGAAGCCCGCTTCCGCAACGCCAAGCAAGATCCGCAAGCCATAGAACACGTATGCGTTGGAAAGACCCGTCGCCTGCGCGATATGCGGAATGTAGGCCATCGCCGCGGCGAGAATGCCCCACGTGAGCATGATGCGCGCGATCCAGCGCCGCGCCCCGAAGCGTTCGAGCAGCAGATTGGACGGGACTTCGAAAAAGAAATAGGCAATGAAGAAAATGCCGGCGCCGAAACCGAACATGCTCGCGGTAAAGCCGAGCGCCTTGTTCATTTGCAAAGCTGCAAAGCCGACGTTGACGCGGTCCAGATACGCAATGAAGTAACACAAGATCAGGAACGGCACGAGGCGAACCATCACGCGCTTCATGGTGCGAGCTTCAAGGTCCATCTATGTCTCCTCCGGATAGAAGAATCGGTAGATCGCTGGGTATGTGAGATACCTGCGGAGACTACTCTTTAAGGAGGAACTACAGCATTGGTGTTTAGCCTTGGTATCGGTTCCGAAGCTTGACGGCGCTCGTCGCCGGATATGCGCCAACGCGGTGCGCGAGAGCGCTCGCGTCCCAAAGTTTGCGCAAAAATGACTAACCGGGGCGAAGGATCGCCCCGTTTCATGAATTTTATGCGACCGGTAACATCCCGGCGTAATCGGGTTCCGGTAAGCCTTGCACACCGGCGTTCAAGGCGAACACATAACCGTCGTCTTCAGTGGCGTTCATTACCGGACGAATCGTCGTGGCATAGAGCGTCGACAAATCGCTGCCGCCGAATGCGCACATGGAAGGCTTGCTCGCGGGCAACGCGATTTCGCGATCGAGCTTGCCTTGCGGCGTAAAGCGCAACAAACGCCCGGCATCGTTCGCGCAGGTCCAGTAGCAGCCGTCCGCATCGACCGCTGCGCCGTCCGGACGTCCCGCGTAATGACGAAGGTCCGCTAACACGCGGGGCGCGCCCGGCGTACCGCTATCGGGGTCGAAGTCGAATGCCCAGACGAGCCGTCTTTGCGGATGCGAATCCGACAAGTACATCGTCCTGCCATCGGGCGACCATGCAAGACCGTTCTGGGTGATCAGACCTTCGACGACGGGCGCCGACAACGTGCCGTTCTCATCGAAACGAAAGAGCGCTCCCGCAGGGCTCGCGAGCGACATGTCCTGCACCATCGTGCCCGCCCAGAAGCGCCCTTGCCTGTCGCAACGGCCATCGTTGAAACGCATGCCGGATGCGGGAAATTCCGGCGCAGCCAACCTGACGACGCGCGCATCGCCCGCTTCCTGCAGGCTCACGCCGAATACCCCGCTCTCCATTCCCGCGACGACGCGCCCCGCCGCATCGAACGCGAAGCACGCGACCTGCTCCGCAAACGTCCACTCGGTGCGTCGCGCGCTCGCGATTTGCAGCCGAACGATGCGCCGCGCCGGAATGTCGACCCAATACAGCGCACCCTCTTCCGCGCGCCAGACGGGGCATTCGCCGACCGTCGCGCGGCCGCCCGCATCGAGCCGCTCGGCGCGAACCGCGACGCTCATCGCTTGCGCTCCATCGGCTCGCCGAGCACGAATGCGCCGCCCTGGAAGCGCTGCGCAGGGTCGTCGCGATCGTCGGTCGGCGCGGTGACGGGGAAGAGCCCGTTGAACTGCGCGGAGCTGTCCTGCGGATCGAAGCCGAGGAAACCGGCCTTCGAGTTGTCCCACCACTTCGCCGGGTTGTCCGACACGCCATACACCACCGCATGACCGACGCGGTTCGTGAACAGCGAGCAACGCACGAGCTCGATGAAATCGCGGTAGCTCAGATACGTGACGAGCATGCGCGGATTCTTCGGCTCCTCGAACGACGAACCGATGCGCAGGCACACCGTCTCGATGCCGAAGCGGTCGAAGTAGTAGCGCGACAGCGACTCGCCGAAGCACTTCGTCACGCCGTACAGGCTGTCCGGGCGCTGCGGAGAATCCGCATCGAGGACTTCGGTGACGGGATGGAAGCCGATCGCGTGATTCGAGCTCGCGAAGACGACGCGCTTCACGCCGTAGCGACGCGCCGCCTCATAAATGTTGTACGTGCCGCGGATATTCGCTTCGATCAGATCGTCGAACGGCGCATCGATCGAGATGCCGCCCAGATGCACGATCGCATCGACGCCCTCGACGAGCTGCATCACCTTCTCGCGGTCCGCGAGATCGACGGCGCTCACTTCCTCGTGTTTCGCGGCGTCGTCGAGCGGAGCGATGTCGGAGAGACGCACGACGTCGGCCCATTGCGCGAGCGCGCCGCGCAACTGACGACCCAGATTGCCGGCCGCGCCGGTCAGAAGCAGGCGCTTGAACGGCTTGCCCGCTGCGGTTGGCTGATTCATCGAGACTCCTGTCGAATACTTTTGATACATTGAAAGCAAAAAGGAAGAAAACGTTTTCTTGACTATAGCGATTGGCTGATCGAGCCGTCAACTGCCATTTGGCATGCAAAACGCCGCACACAAAATGCGCTTTTGCTGTCATTGTTTCCCGATTTTCTGCGACAATCCGTAAACACTGCGAAAACGTTACCCTCCGAATGAAAAAAATTTCCCCGACCATTCGCGATGTCGCCGCCGCGGCGGGCGTGTCGGTCGCGACCGTCTCAAAGTACATCAACGGCGCGCAGCGCTTCTCGGCGCCCGTCGAAGCCCGGCTCAAGGAAGCGATCGACTCGCTCGGCTATCGCTCGAACCCGCTTGCACGCTCGATGATCACGGGCCGCACGCGCACCATCGGGCTCACCATCCTCGACATCAGCAACCCGCACTTCACCCATGTCGTGAAGGGCGCGAACCGCATTGCGCTGCGGCACGACTACACGCTGCTGCTCGTCGATATCGACGAGAACCAGGCCCGCGAGCGTCCGCTCATCGAAGCGCTCGCGCAGCGCGTGGACGGCCTGCTCGTCAGCTCGCGCCTGCCCGACGAACACGCGCAATGGATGCTCGAGCTCGACAAGCCCGTCGTGCTCCTGCGCAACGCCGAGCTGCCCATTCCGAGCGTCGGCATCAACAGCCGCCTCGCCACCTACATGCTCGCGCGCCATCTGCTCGATCTCGGGCACCGCCGCATCGCCTATCTCGGCTTCGAGCACGCGCGCATCAACGATGAACGGATTCGCGGCGCCCGCGAATGTCTCGCCGAAGCGGGGCTCGAGCTCGACATCTACGAAGCTCACGCACCGACCTCGCTCGCGGGCGAACAGGCCTGCTCGCGCGTGATGCTCGGACCGAAGCGGCCGCAAGCCGTGATCTGCTACAACGACCTGATCGCGCTCGGCTTCATGAAGGAGGCCGCGACGCTCGGCATTCGCGTGCCGCACGACGTTTCCGTGACCGGCATCGACAACGTGCCGTACGGCGCGTATGCCGCACCGGGCCTCACCACCGTCGACATTCAAAGCGAGAAGATGGGCGAGCTCGCGATGCAGAAGCTCATCGATGCCCTCGCCGGTCATCCGGACCCGGGCAACTCCATGTTCGAGCCGCGGCTCATCGTGCGCGAATCGACCGCTGCTGTTACATGATGCACGCCGCGCCGCCGGCGTGTTGCAAATGCTGGCGGCGCGGCGCATGTTGCAGTCGGACTGCGATTACGCTGCGAGCTTCGCCGGCGTCATCTTCGGCGTGAGCACGTGCATGATCGCGAAGGCGATGAGGTAGGCCGACGCACCGATCGCGAACAGCACCCAGTAGTGACCCGTGCGTTGCAGCACCTGACCGATCACTTCCGAGAACAGCACGCCGCCGATCGAGCCGGCCATGCCGCCGATACCGACCACCGCGCCCACCGCACGACGCGGGAACAGGTCCGATGCCGTCGTGAAGAGGTTCGCCGACCAGCCCTGGTGCGCCGCCGCCGCGAGACCGACGATCGCCACCGCCACCCACAGATTTTCCGCCTGCGACACGAACGCGATCGGCAGTACGGCACATGCGCAGATCAGCATCGCGGTCTTGCGCGCCCGATTCACGCTCCAGCCCGCGCGCAGGAGCGCCGACGAAATCCAGCCGCCGCCGATGCTGCCCACCGTGGTGATCGCGTAGATCACGACGAGCGGCAGGCCGATGTGCTGCATGTCCATGCCGCGCGATTCGTTCAGCCACTTCGGCAGCCAGAACAGATAGAACCACCACACCGGATCGGTCAGGAACTTGCCGACGATGAACGCCCACGTCTCGCGCTTCTTGATGAGCACCTTGAAGCCCGGCGCGCCCGCCTTCGCGTTGGCGATGTCGGCAACCTTCGCTTCGTCGCCTTCGTCCGCGATTTCGTCCTCTTGCGCGCTGCCGTCCGGTTCGCGATACATCACGAACCACACCACGAGCCACACGATGCCGATGGCGCCGACCATCACGAACGCCGCGCGCCAGCCGAAGGCCACGGCGAGCGCCGGGATGAGCGCGGGCGCGAACACCGCGCCGATGTTCGCACCCGAATTGAAGATGCCGGTCGCGAGCGCGCGTTCACGGCGCGGGAACCATTCGGCGGTGGTCTTGATCGCCGCCGGGAAGTTGCCGCCCTCGCCGATGCCGAGCAGCGCGCGGACCATCGCGAAGCCCATTACGGAGCCGACGGCCGCGTGCAGCACCGCGGCGACGCTCCAGACGAACATCGCAAGCGCATAGGAGATGCGGGTGCCGAGCCAGTCGACGATGCGGCCGAAACAAAGGAGACCGATCGCATAAAAAGCCGAGAACGCAATGACGATGCGGCCGTACTGCACCTGCGTCCAGCCGATGTCGTGCTGCAGCATCGGAGCGAGCAGACCGAGGATCTGCCGGTCCATGTAGTTGATGACCGTGGCGAAGAAGAGCAGCGCGCACACAGTCCAGCGATAACGGCTGGCGGTTCGCACGACGCCGGCAACGACAGTGTTCATGAAAGTCTCCGGACGCGGCGGCGCTCGTCGAGCCGCGTTCTTTGTTGCGTTGAACGGCGACGAGCGCCGTCGGCATGGCTTTGCTTGGTCAGCGAGGCCGCAAGCCGCCCAGGTTTTGGAAAACGTTTTTCGAAGAATAGTCGGTTTGCCTTGGGATGCCTACCCTAGTGTTTGCCCTAGTACGGGCCTAACTCCAAGCCGATACAGCGCCGCAAAGGTTATCCACTAGATTCCAGTCTTAGCTTCGGGAGTTAATCGTTTTCTAGAAAAACACGCTCGCAAAGTTTCGCGAGTGTGAGCGGCGCTCTGCCCGCCCGCGCGTTTCCAAGGTCCCCGGCATTCGCGTGGTCTTTTGCATCTTGCGTTTTGCATACATTTTTGTGTTTTGTATGCCGCGCCATGCATGCCAGGTCAGCCTGTATGATCGGGGCCCGAGAACGACAACGACAAGACCGCCTTCCATGCCAGCTCGCCTGACGGGGTTCATCTATCTGCTCGTCACCGCCACCGGCTGGGCGCTCAACTGGCCGGCCATGAAAGTCCTGTTGCGCGAGTGGCCGCCGCTCTTCTCGCGCGGCGTCGCCGGGATGGCCGCCACCATGCTGCTCGGCGTACTCGCGATATTCGCCGGCGAGGACCTCCGCGTGCCGCGCTCGCTCTTGCCGCGTCTGCTCCTCGCGTCCGCGATCAACGTCTTCGCGTGGATGGGCTTCTCCACCTTGTCGATGAAATGGCTCTCGGTCAGCGAAGGCGCGCTGCTCGTCTACACGATGCCGATCTGGGCAATGCTGATCGCATGGCCCATCGCAAAGCGCAAGCCGTCGACTGCGGGCTTTTGCGCGCTGGCGCTCGGCCTCGCGGGCGTCGTCGTGCTGCTCTCCGCGCACGGCCTTTCCTTCGATGGCGGCAAGATCGCCGGCATCGCATTCGCGCTCGCGGCGGCTGTGCTGTTCGCGCTCGGCACCGTCGTCACGCACGGGCCGATGCCCATTCCCCCGATCACGCTCGTCGCGTGGCAAGTCGGGATCGGTTGCGCACCGATGGTCGTGCTCGGCGTCCTGATCGAGCATCCGGCCCTCTCCGCGCTCGAACTCGACGGCTGGGCGGTGCTCGCCTACATGAGTCTCGTGCCGATGGGCGCCTGCTATCTGGCGTGGTTCGCGACGCTGCGCCGCCTGCCCGCCGAAATCGCGTCGATCGGCATGCTGCTCGTGCCGATCATGGGCATCGTCGCGGCGGCGCTGGCGCTCGGCGAGCCGCTCGGCTCACACGAGGCGATCGCGATGGCGCTTACGCTCTCGGGCGTCGCGCTGGCGATGCGGCAGCGTCCTTAGGACGACAGGATCGAGGAGGCGAGCCGCACGGTCAAACCGGACGGCACCCGCGCGCCGTCGGCATGGTCCGCGTTTGAGCAGGTCGACGCTCAGAGCGGTTCCTTGGGATGCGGCGCGTCGTCATACGCGCCCCATATCGATTGATCGAAGTTGACCATCGATCCCGTCATGAGACCCGATTCCGCGCTCGCGAGATAGGCGACCGCCCGCGCCGCTTCGTTCGTGTTGATCAATCGTCCGAACGGCTGCGCCGTGGCGGCGCGCTCGAGCCAGTCGTCGCCCGCGCCGTGATGGGTGCGCTGAATGCGGTCCTCGCCTTCGCTCGCCATCCAGCCCAGATTCAGACCGTTCACGCGGATGCGATTGCGCAACAGCGCATAGGCCGTGTTCTGCGTGAGCGTCGCGAGCGCCCCCTTGGACGCGCAATACGCCGAGATGAAGGGCTGCCCTGCAATCGCCGACATCGAGCAGATGTTGACGATCGCGCCTTCGATCTGCTCGCGCTTCATGATGCGGATCGTCTCCTGCATCAGGAAGAACGGCGCGCGCACGTTGGTCGCGAACATGCGATCGAAGAGCTCGGGATCAGTGTCCAGGATCGTGCCGCGCTCGGTCGTCGCGGCGGCGTTCACCAGCACGTCGACGCGCCCGAACTGCGCATCCGCCGCCGCGATCACGGCGCGGCAATCCTCCACGCGCGACAGGTCCGCCGCGACGAAGCGCACTTGCGCCCCCCCCGCTTCCGCAAGCTCGTGCGCCTTCTTTTCGCCCTTCTCTTGCGAGCGCGCGCAGATCACGATGCCATGGGCGCCGCGTTCCACGAAGAGCGCCGCCACCGCGGCGCCCAGGCCTTGCGCGCCGCCCGTGATCACCGCCACCTTGCCTTCGAACTGACTCATCGTCGTTCTCCTTGTCTTCGCCTGGTGCTAGAGCAGAGCCTTGAGCCCGATGCCTGCATCGTCGAGCATCTCCGCCGAGGGCGAAAGTCCGCGTTCGACGAGCATGCGCGCGAGCTTCATGTCCTTCGCGATGACGCTTGCAGGCCCGAATCCGCTCGCGCCGACGAGCCGTCCGTGTGCATCGAAATGGAAGTCGATCGATCCCGCATCCCCGAGCGGTCGCCTGACCGCGCGTTCGCCGAGCGACGGCTCGCCCGCCACTTGCAGTTGATGATCATACTGATCGGACCAGAACCACGGGACGTCGTCGTACGTTGCCCGCTCGCCGAGCATGTTGCGCGCGGCCGTGCGCGCCTGCGTCTCGGCGTTGTGCCACGTTTCCTGCCGAATCGGCTGGCCGGTGAAGCGGCTCGGATAGATAGCGATGTCGCCCGCCGCGAATATGCCCGGCACGGACGTCTCCAGCTCGGCGCTCACGATGACGCCGCGATTCACGGCGAGCCCCGCGTCACGCGCCAGTTCGTCCGCCGGCTCGATGCCGATGCCGACGATGACGATATCGGCGGCGATCGAGCGGCCGTCGGAAAGCGATATCCTGAGTGCGCCGTCCGTCGCCCGCTCGATCGCAAGCGGCGCGACGCCGATGCGCACGAGCACGCCATTGCGCTCGTGCAGCCGCAGCACCTGCTCCGCGATGCCCGCGGGCACCGCGCGCCCGAGCAATCGCAGCGCGCCTTCGATCACGCACACTTCGCAGCCGCGCTTGCGGGCGGATGCGGCAACTTCCAGTCCGATGAATCCACCGCCCACGATCACGACGCGCGCGCCGGGCACGAGCCGCGGCGCGATGCGCGCGGCATCGTCGAGTGTGCGCAATGTCGATACGCCATCCAGATCAGCGCCGGGAATTCGCAGGCTCCGCGCGTGCCCACCGGTGGCCAGCAAGAGCGCCTCGTACTCGATGCGGCTGCCATCCTCGAGCCTCACTTCACGCGAGTCCGGCATGATCGCCCCTGCACGGCCCACCACATGCTCGATGCAATCCGTCTGCCACGCATCATGCGTACGCAAGTGGCAATGCATCGCTTCGCGTTCGCCGGTGAGCAGTTGCTTGGATATCGGCGGCCTTTCATAAGGAAGGTGCACCTCCGCGCCGATCATCACGATGCGCCTCTTCCAGCCGAATTCGCGCAGTGCGAGCGCAGCGCGTCCACCGACATGTCCCGCGCCGACGATCACCATCGCGCGCCCGTCCTGCCCGCAAGCCATGGCGTCAGACCTCGATGAAGATGCGTCCGCCCTCGACCCTTGCGGGGTACGTCCTGAGCTTTTCGCAAACCGGCGCGCACAGTGGCCGGCCGTCGCGGATATCGAAGCGTCCGTTGTGCTTCGGGCATTCGATGACGTGATCCATCACGAGCCCGTCGCTCAGATGCACGTGCTCGTGCGTGCACAGGCCGTCGCTTGCGTACACGGCGTCGTTCACGCGGTAGATCGCGAAGGTCCGGCCATCGTGATCGAAGCGCATCACGTCTTCGTCGTCGATGTCGTCCAGCGCGGCTGCATCGATCCATTGCGTCATGACAAATCGTCTCCTCGAGTCTCTTACGCCTGAGTTGCCGCCGGCACCGGCCGTTCGACGTGATACGACGGATCGCGCGTCTGCCGCATGAGCACCGGAATGATTTCCGCGTAAGCAGCGATCGAGCTCGGATAGGGCGGCGGCATGTCGTGCTTGACCGCTTCATGCAGGCGCGGCAGCGCGTGATACGGCACCATCGGAAACATGTGATGCTCGACGTGATAATTCATGTTCAGGTAGAGAAACCGGAACACGGGATTCATCATCACGGTGCGGCAGTTCTTGCGATGATCGAGCACGTTCTCCGGCATGCCGGCGTGCTGCGTCAGGCCGAAGAAAAGATAGAGCCATGCGCCGTAGAGACTCGGCAGGCCGACATAGAGCAGTGGCAAAATCGAATGGAACACGAAGCATGAGGCGATCACCACCGCATGAATCGCAAGCCAGACGCGCGCCTCGATAATCACCTTCGGCCATTCCGCTTCAGGCACATAGGTCCTTTCCTCCTCGCCGATGTTGCCGAAGGCCGATGAAATGATCTTCGGCACCTCGCCCGCGACGTGCTTAAGCGCAAACACATTGAGCGCGAGGCTCAGCCAGTCCGTCGGCAAGGGCACGGCGATCTCGCGATCGCGGCCCACGACGAGCGTATCCGTGTGATGGCGCGCGTGACTCCAGCGCCAGATCGTCGGACGCCGAAACACCTGAAACGACGCCACCTGATAGAGCGCCTTGTTCATCCATGACGTCTTGAACGCGGTGCCGTGTCCGCTCTCGTGCCAGCGCGAATCGGCCGGGCTGCAATACAGCGTGCCGTAGAGAAGGAACGCGGGAATCGCCCAAAGCGAATGCGCTTGCCACGCGAACCACGCCAGCACGCCGCTCGCGACGATCGCCGCATACCAGAGGAGCGTGTCGCGGATCGCGCGCGCATCGCTTCGCTGCATCAGGCTCTTCATGACCGGGCGCGGCACCGCGCATTTGTGCCAGTCGGCATTGACGAGACCCGCCGCCTTCGCGCGCTCGCCGGCGCCTCCTATCAACTGGTAAGCGCAATGCCTGTCCGGCGCGCGTGCGCCTCGGGACTGCCCGGATTCCATCATGTCACCTCATCCGATGATTGGATTTACATCATTCGTTCTTGTCGGATCGATGATAGGAGGCACGCAAAGGCGGCGCAATGTTCGCGCGCATTTGCTATCTTTAAGCATCATCGCGCCATTCGAAAATCCATCATTTCCATCAAGAGATGAGCAAGCGTCCCACACTTCAGTCGGTCGCAGAAGCGGCCGGCGTGAGCCCGGCAACGGTCGACCGCGTGTTCAACGGTCGTCTGAGCGTGCGCGAAGGAACGGCGCTGTGCGTGATCGAAGCGGCTGAACGCATCGGCTATCACGGCGCAGGACTGATGCGCGAGCGCCTGCGCGCACAGCGCGGCGAGCGTCGCGAACGGCACACGCTCGGGTTCTGCCTGCAAAAGCGCGCCGATCCGTTCTATCAGACCTTTGCTCGCATCCTGACCGATGCGGCCGCGCGCCATGAGCCGGAACACTGCACCGCCGTCATCGAGTACATGGACGAGCTCGATCCTGCTTCCATTGCACGCACGCTTCTCGCACTCGGTGAAGAGGCCGATGCGCTCGGCGTCGTCGCGGTGGATCATCCGCACGTGACGGCGGCCATCGAGGCATTGCACGCTCAAGGCAAGCCGACCGTCACGCTGCTGTCGGATCTGAGCGCGCCCTTGCGTGCGGGCTATATCGGCGTGGACCCGCGCAAGAGCGGACGCACGGCAGCGTGGGCCGTGAGCCGCCTCACTCGCCGAGATGAAGGCACCGTGGGCGTGTTCGTCGGCACGCCGCGCTATCTCGGCCAGGAAAGCTGCGAGATCAGCTTCCGCTCGTATCTGCGCGAACATGCGCCCGGACTGCGCGTACTCGACACGCAGATCAACCTGGAGGACAAGCAACTCGCCTATGAAGCGACACTCGCGATGCTCGCGCGGCATGCCGATCTGGCCGGTCTCTACATTCCGGGCGGCGGCGTGGGCGGCGTCATTCGCGCGCTGCGCGAGGAGGCATCGGGAAGACACATCGTGACCGTGTGCAGCGACCTGATGCCCGACCGTTACGAAGCGCTGGTCGAAGGCGTCATCGACCTCGTCATCGATACGCCGCTTCAGCGCATCGCGGAAACGGCAATACAGGCGATGCTGCGTGCGTTGCAGGCCTTGCCCGGAGAGTCGGCGTTAGCGAGTCAGTATCCATTGTCCGCGCAGCTCTACACGCCGGAGAATGTTTGAGCGCGCTAACGCTCGACTAATTCTTCGCACCTAGTCTCCTTATCGAGTTCCACTCTCTTAAGGGGATCGACCATGAAACGCATTTTGATTGCCTTGGTTGCATCCGCCGTCATGGCGCCCGCGCTTTCGTATGCGCGATCGGATGCGCCTGTCACGCGCGCTGAAGTTCAAGGCCAGATCGTCCAGGCGCTGCGCGACGGCACCTTGCATCAATCGAATGTCCACTATCCGGATACACAGCGCACGAGTCCATCATCTGCCGATACCTCGTACGGACCGGGTACCGAAAGCGCGGCGCAAAGCGGATGGATCACGCAGCCCTCGCCACAGGCGCTGGGGCAATCGCTCTATAACCATCATTGACCCTGGCGGCAAGCATTCGATTCGCTTTCGGTTCTTCTTCTTGCCCGCGATCATCGAGTCTCGCTCGCCCGCTTTAATCAGCAGGACGATGCGAGACCGTGGCATTGCATTTGCTACTGCTTTTCGGGCGTTTCTTCCTGCAGATCGAGAATCGGGCGTTGGAACGCGGCATAAAAACCATCGGCGCGTTGACCGGCGCTGCAGCGAACACGTATTTTTTTCGTCTCCGGTGATGATTGGCGCGGCCGGGATGAAAAATCTGCCGCATTTCGCAAAGTTCGCTTGCACCCTGAAACGATTTGTCACGCTCCAGGGCTGAAGACAGCCCTGCCATGTGACTGAGCGCACGGAGCGCATTCGTTCGAGTCTGGACCATACTGTTAATCAGCGCGATCGCGCACCGACGTGAGATGCAACGCGTAATGCATACACGATCAGTGCAATAAGTACGCGCATCGCGCGACCGATCTTGCATCAGTGTCTTGAAAGGAGCACGTTTCGCTTTTTCTGAACGACGTACTGGCAACACACGAATGTCACCGCCTGGTTTTTTTTAAACCGCTAACATGCAAGCTACGTGTTCGGCTTCGCCTGTCAGTCGCGGTTGAATCCGCAAATTTCACAGCGCGGGGACTGTTCACGTGATTCGGGATTGGTGTCAGCGCAAAATCATGGCGTCCGGGGAACCCGCCCCGACGAATGCGCTCTATTGCGTTTGCTCGATCGACATGCACGTCAGACCGGGGCATCCGGGGCCGGCAATGTGACGTGACATGCTCCAACTATAAGCGTCGTAAGACCGTTCATGCGGCTTGCCTCTGGGGCGGCTTTGCGTGAACGCCTGCGCCGCACCGGCGTTTCAAATGGCTCTTCCCCGCCGCGAACACGGTGAACGAGCCCGCCGCATCCATCAGACCACTGCATGACTCGCCGTGTGGCGCGTCGCGCGAGCCGCTTGTGTCGTGGCGCACGGCCCGCCGCGTCGTCACACGTCGTGACATCGACGACGGCTCATCGCATCGAACAGGTGCGGCGAGTCAGAGCCCAATCATCCGACGGAGAGCGTCATATATGCCGTTTGAGAGTGACTCCTTGCGAGACACGAACCCGCTTCTGAGCATCGTCGTGGCGGCGTACAACATCGAGGGATACATCGAGGAAGCGCTCGAATCCTTGCTGTCCCAGCCCCATGTCGACGCGATGAAAATCATCGTCGTCGACGACGGTTCCCGCGACGAGACTTACGCCGCGGCGCGCGCGATCGTCGAGCGCGATCGCGGCGTGCACGTCGAACTGCTGCGCCAGGAAAACCGCGGCCTGAGCGCCGCGCGCAACACGGGCCTGGCGGCGGTGCGCACGCCCTATGTCGGCTTCCTCGACGGCGACGACATCTACCTCGACGGCTTCACCGAGGCGGTCATTCCCGTGCTCGCGGAGCGTGCGTGGGATCTCGTCGAATACAACGTCAAGATCATCGACGACGACGGCCGTGAGCTCGACGAAATCGACCTCGTGGAGACCGCCACGAGCGGTGGCGGTCCGGTGAATCGCGCGACGCTGCAGCAATTCGCAGAAGGCTTCCATACCTTCGCGTGGGCGCGCGTCTATCGCACCGAGCTCTTCGACGACGAGCCGTTTCCCGTTGGCCGTCACTACGAAGACATGGCCGTCGTGCCTTCGACGTATCTTCGCGCCAGCAGCATCTTCCGCATTCCGACGCCGTTGATCGGCTATCGCCGGCGTTTCGGCAGCATCACGCAACGCGCTTCGATCGACGATATGCGGGACCTGCGCACCAACGGCCGGGAAGCGCTCGCGCGTTGCGACGGCGGGGAGTTGGACGACTACTGGCTTACCGTGTTCGACAAGCTGTTTCATCGCGCATGCCATGTCTGCGCGCGAGTCGATCGCGGATCGTTCAAGCAGGCGTCGGAAACGCTGTCCGCCATGGCGGTCGATCATCGCAAGACCCGCGCGAAGCTCGCCGAGCGCAGCGGCCGCGAAGTCGTCGAGCTCAAGCCTTTCGATCTGAACGTGCGCGCGGACCGCTCGATTCACTTTCTGAAAGGCCTCGTGAAGAAGATGCTGAGGCGCAGCCTCGATCATCATCAGCGCGAGCGGCGCCCGAGCACGTCGAACCAGTTGAGTGGATGAGCGCGCAGGCGTGCGAGCGACGTCTTCAGGCCTCCTCTATCGCTCGCAGGCTCATCCGCTTATAGGCGTCGACCAGCAGCGCACCCTCGCCGCGCCTGTGCGCGACGGCGAGGCGCATGGTTTCCTCGCCCAGTTGCCAGATCAGACGCGAGCGCGTTGACGCGCTTGCTGTCGATGTGCGGATCGACGCGCCGGATCGCGGCCGCAAGCAAGGCGCCGCACGCGCGGCTTTCCGCGATCTCGATGCCCATCAGCTCCTTGTCCGAGCGCAGCGCCGATGAGATGTCGCGCATCACGGGCTTGTCCATCACGATTTCATAGTACTGGTCGACCAGTGCGGCAAAGGCGCTGAGCAGTTGCGCCTTGTCGCGCACGCACCGGCGGCTTTCCAACTCGGCGCGACCTGCGTCCGGTGCCCGTGCCGCCCGACGCATTTCGAGCCGGTCTGCTCGACGCCGGTGTGTCGAAGGAGGAAACCGACCTCATCCTTTATCTGTTCGCCACGGTGCTCGACGGGCGCAACGAAAAGCCCGTCGATGGCGTACGCCGTGCGTTGAATCGCGAGCCGCGGTCGTTCCTGGACTATGCAAGGCGAACCGCGGCAAGCGGCGTGTGGAACGCATGACGTACTCGAAGGCCGTCATCGTTTCACGGTAAACTGCAAGGATGGAACAGTGTCCCTATTGCGAGCGAATCCGTGACGAATGGGATTGTCACGGTCAGGAATGCCGCACCGCCATCGCCCGCGCGCTGCGCAGGCAGCGCATGGGCTTGCCGATGGTGGCGAAGGTCATCCGCAACGAAATTCCGCCAGGCGCCACGACGGGCGAAGTGATCGCCCAACTGTCGCGCCAGCGGCTGCGCGCACGCCGTGCGAACGAGGAGCGCCGCGCGCGCAAGGCCGCTGAAGACCTCGACCTTTAGCTCGCTCGTCTATACACGCGCCGGCGGATCGACGTTCGATCCGCCGCTCTGCGCAAGCGTCCCTTCGTCACGCCATTCGCGCCGCGATGCGCGCATCGTCGAAAGCGCCATGCGCGCGACCTTGAGCCAGACATAAGGACGAGGATCGGCGACCATGCTGAGCGCCCGCGCGTAGTCGAGCGTGAGGCCCGGCGTCCAGGCCATCGTCACCGCGCGCTTGCGGACCTGCGCGGCAACCCAGAGTTCGGGCGTCACGATCATCCGCAATAGCGCGCCCCACCCGGCGCGCTCGCCATACAATCGTCCGGCCGCGCCTTCCAGCGCCGCTTCGAGCGCACGCGACACGCTGCTCGAGCAATTGCGATGCGTGAGGTTATAGGTGGTGTCCTCACGATACCTGCGCCAGAAGCGATCCAGACGCACGGGATCGTAATTGCGGATGCGCACGCGCGTCGTCGAAGGGCACCACGCCTTCGATTCGATCGGATAGCTCGGCTGAAACACGCCGGGCACGTCGTTCTCGCGCGTGGCGCGCAGCAGGCGTGCGAAGTCGTCGGGCGAGCGATCGATCTCGACGGCCGGGTAAAGGCTCACGTACACGCCCTCCGGCGATTCGAGCGCGGCGTGTCCCGTCGAAATCACGCCGTTGCGATCCACGGCGGCAATATAGCGGTCCACGATCGGATGCCACTGTGTCTCCGCCTTGGACGATCCCACCGGCGTCCATACATGCACGGTCAGCGCCGGTTCGTCGTCGGCGGGCGGGCCGTCCCATTCGCTCGCTTGCAGCGCAGGGCGCGCTCCCTCGTTCGCTCCCGCTTCGCTCGCCGCTTCCGCGCTGGCATCGCCCCATATCGCGGGATTGCTCGTCAGCTTGCGCACGCGCGTCGCGATCACGATCAGGTTCCATCCCGCGAAGATGAAGAACGCGCCGACGCAATACGGCACGGTGCCCTTGTAATGCGTCGGATAGGGCTGAATCATGAAGACGCCGAGCAGGAGCTCGAAGATCGCGAAACCGAGTGCGACGCGGTAGCGCCGGTAACGCACGACGAGCGCGGAAGTCGCTTGCAGAAGGGCATTGAAGATAAAGGCGATACCGATGAGTATCGAAAGAATGAAGTGGCCGTGATGATTGCCCTCGAAAATCAGCGCCGCCGCGAGCATGAACGCGACGCCCTTCGCATAGCGCAGTCTGCGCTGCCCGCCAACTCCCGCCCACGCGACAGCCAGCGTGAGCAGGCTCTCGATCAGAAGCAGCCAGCCGACGAGCGAGATCGGAAAGCCGAGCGCACCGTCGAGCGCGTCGATGAACACGCCGATGCCGACGATCAACAGCAGCCAGCCCATCACCATGAGACCGCGCCAGCGGTTGCGCAGGTAGTCCACGCCCAGCAGGATCATTATCAGCTTGACCATCGTTCTCCCTTCCGAAAAGGGACGGTAAGGATCCGTTCATGCTAATTCAGCTGACGCAGAAATAGTTTCATATGAACATTAGAAATTCGCCGCACCGCATCATGAACGAGGCATGACGATAATCGCGCCATGCCATACTTGCGCTGCCCATCCACGCGACGGAGACGCCATGTTCGAGCAATGCAGATGGATCAACGAACCCGCGCAATGGCGTGTCGAGAACGACACCCTCTTCGTCACCACCGACGCGAACACCGATTTCTGGCGCAAGACGCACTACGGCTTCGTGCGCGACAACGGCCACGTATTCGCGGCCGGCGTGGACGGCGATTTCACGGCGGAAGTCGCGGTCCACGGCGATTTCTCCGCGCTCTACGATCAGGCCGGCCTCATGGTGCGCGAGAGCGCCGAACGCTGGATCAAGGCCGGCGCCGAGTACAACGACGGCGCGCTCACCTTCAGCACCGTCCTGACGAACGATCTCTCGGACTGGTCACTCGGCTCGCGCGCCGGGACGAACCGCTTCCGCCTGCGCATGACCATCGCGCAAGGCGTTCTGAAAGTGCAATGCAGCGCCGACGGGCGCAACTGGACCCTCATGCGTCTCGCGCCCTTTTCCGCGAGCGGTGCGAGCGCGCGCTGGCATGTCGGCCCGATGTGCTGCACGCCCGAACGCGGCGGTCTGAACGTGCGCTTCTCAGACTTCAGGATCGGACCGCCCATCGTCAGGGACCTGCATGACATCGCGATGTAAGGCGGTACGTCCGGCTCGGTAAAAACACTCACTTGCTACGCTCGTCAACGCTTTCTACTATTTTGAAACGTTTCAGAATTTCGACGACATCACGCCTTGGACTCACGAAAAAAAACGACCAGCACGCTCAAGGATGTCGCCAGCGCGGCGGGCGTCTCACTCGGCACCGCGTCGAAGGTCATGGCGGGCGCGGAAGGCGTGAGTCCCGCGCGGCGTCAGCAGGTGTGGGAAGCCGCGCGGCGGCTCGGCTATCGGCGCAACAGTCTTGCGGCCGAACTGCGCAGCAGCCGTTCGACATCCATCGGCTTCGTCGTGCCCGACCTGACGAACTCGTTTTTCATCGAGCTCTTGTGCGTGGTCGAGGATCATGCGCTCGCAAGCGGCTATCGCCTGCTGCTCGCACATGCGCAGGAAGACCCCGAGCGCGAGGCCGAGCGCATCCGCTTCGTCCTGTCGCGGCAGGTGGCGGGCATGATCATCATTCCCTGCCACGGCTACGAGCACGCAATCGATGAGCTGCGCGAATGCGACGTGCCGCTCGTCATGGCCGACCGCGTCGACAACAGCTTTCCCGCCAACACCGTCACCACCGACAGCCGGCGCGCCGCGAGGGACGGCACCGATCATCTGATCGCGCTCGGGCACAAGCGCATCACCTTCATCGTCAACGCGCTCGATCTCGTCAACAGCCGCGAGCGCGCGGACGGTTATCTCGATGCGATGAAACGCGCGGGCCTCGCGCGTCATGCGCGCGTCGTGGTGTGCGGCATGACCGACACCGAAAGTCACGCGGCCACGCTCGGACTGCTGTCGGAACGTGAGCGTCCCACTGCGCTCTTCACCGGCGCGAACGTCGCGACGCTCGGCGCACTACGTGCGATACGCGACGCCGAATTGCGCCTGCCCGAGGAAATCTCCCTGCTCTCGTTCGACGACGCGCCATGGATGTCGGTGCTGCATCCGCGCATCAGCTCGATTCGTCAGCCGGTGGAAGCCGTAGGACGCGCGATCTGGCAGTTGCTGCACAAGCAGTTGCAAGACGAACCGTCGGAGCCGGTGCATCTGCGCATGAAAGCGGATCTGCGTGTGCGCGAAAGCACCGCGCCGCCGTACAAGCCCGCGGGGAAGGAAAGCCGCAGGGAGACCGTCACGGCGCCTCAGAACGCCGGGCGCAGCCGCAAGCGCACCGCTCTCGCGGATCGCTAGCGGCACGCGCTATAACGTTTTATTTTTTCCTAAGAACAGAACCTGCGAGACAACGCCGAACGAAACCGAACCCGGAGCTGGCAACCCCTATCAGGAGAGACGCAATGGACAGCAAACGACGCATCATCACCGCGAGTCTCATCGCCGCACCGCTGGCCGGCGCCGTGGGCACCTTCTCGGCGCTCATTTCGCAGCCCGCGTTCGCGCAGCAGAAAAAGTATCGCTTCGGGTTCTCGCAGGTCACGACCGTCGAACCGTGGCGCGTGCAGTTCAACAAGGACATGAAGGCCGAGGCCGCGAAGCATCCGGAGGTCGAGTTGATCATCGCCGATGCAGGAGACCGCACCGACAAGCAGAACGCCGACATGGAGAACTTCATCGCGCAGAAGATGGACGCGATCTTCATCTCGCCCAAGGAGTCCGCCGGGCTCACGGGCGTCGTCGAAAAGGCCTTCAAGGCGGGCATTCCCGTGTTCGTGCTCGACCGCGAAGTGAACGGCGATCAGTTCACGCAGTTCATCGGCGGGGACAACGTGCAGATCGGGCAGGAAGCGGGCAACTTCATCGTCAAGCTCCTGGGCGGGCCGGGCAAGGCGCAAGGCAATCTCGTCGAGATCTGGGGCGGCTTCGGCGCGCAGCCCGCGCACGACCGGCACGACGGCGCGGACAAGGCCATCGGCAAGGAGAAAGGCATCAAGCGCGTGGGCGAGCGCGTCGACTGCGACTGGAAGCAGGACAAGGCCTACGACTACATGAAGACCGTGCTGCGCGTGCAGCCGAAGATCGACGTGGTCTATGCCCACAACGATCCGATGGCCTACGGCGCCTATCTCGCCGCGAAGGACGCGGGCCGCGAGAAGAGCATCAAGTTCGTCGGCATCGACGGCTTGCCGCAGGAAGGCGCGACGTGGGTCGAGCAGGGACTGCTCGCGGGCACCTTCATGTATCCGACGCCGGGCGCCGAAGGCATCCGCCAGTCGCTCAAGGTTCTGCACGGCGACAAGGTGCCGAAGAAGGTGACGCTGCCGACGCAGGGCATCTTCGCGGACAACGCGAAGCAATATATCGCGAGCCACTGAGGACTACGCCGATGGCTACGGCTACCGCGCCGCTCATCGAAGCCGCGGGCCTGTCGATCTCGTTCAACGGCAGCGCCGCGCTCTCGGGCGTCGATTTCGATGTCGCCTCGGGCGAGATTCACGCGCTCGTCGGCGAGAACGGCGCGGGCAAGTCGAGCCTGATGAAGATCCTGGGCGGTCTCTATTCGCCCGATGCGGGCGACATCCGCGTGCGCGGCGAGATCACCCGCATGACGAGCGTGAACGACGCCACGCGCGCCGGCGTGGCGATCATTCATCAGGAGCTCAATCTCGTCGATACGCTTTCCGCCGTCGACAACATCTTTCTCGGCAAGGAATTGCGCACGCGCACGGGCTTTCCCGATCGGCGCGCGATGCGTGCCGCCGCCGCAAAGGTGCTCGCGCAACTGGGTTTTCGGCCGCCGCCGGACACGCTCGTCGGCACGCTGCGCGTCGGCGAGAAGCAACTGGTCGAGATCGCCAAGGCGCTGCTCGCGGATGCGCGCGTGCTCATCATGGACGAGCCGACGTCCGCGCTCTCCGACACAGAGACGCAAGCCCTGCTCACGCTCACACGCGATCTGCGCGAACGCGGCATGGGCATCGTGCTCATCAGTCACCGGCTCGGCGAAGTGTTCGCGGTCGCGGATCGCGTGACCGTGCTGCGCGACGGCCGGCGCATCGCGACCTTGCAGATTCGGCAAGTGGAATCGTCGGCGGCGCTCGTCTCGATGATGATCGGCAAGGACTTCGCGCCGCCCGAGCGCACCGAAGCCGAAGCGCCGCAGGAACGCCCCCTCGCGGTGGACGTGCGCGGCCTCACGTTGTGGGGACAGGCGCGCCCGCTCGTATCCGGTGTCTCGTTTTCGGTGCAGCAGGGCGAAGTGTTCGGCATCTCCGGGCTGCTCGGCGCGGGCAAGACGGAGATACTGGAGGCGATCTTCGGCGTGTCGCAGTATCGGCGCGAAGGCGAGATACGCGTCGCAGGCCATGCCCGCACGATCGATTCGCCCGATCGCGCGGCCGCCGCCGGACTTGCCTTCGTGACCGAGGACCGCAAGAAGGACGGGCTCGTGCTCGATCAGTCGCTCGAAGCGAACCTGCTGCTGCCGTCGCTTTCGCGCGCGCCGGGGTTTCCGTTCTACCGGCGCGGGCGCATGCATGCGTGGGCGGCATCGCAGGCGCAGTCGTCGAACGTCAAGCATCGCAGCCTCGCGCAGGACGCGAGCACGCTATCGGGCGGCAATCAGCAGAAGCTCATCATCGGCAAATGGCTGATGACGAGGCCGCGCATCCTTCTGCTCGACGAGCCGACGCGCGGCGTCGATGTCGCGGCGAAGGCCGAGATCTATCGGCAAATCCTCGCGGCCGCGCGCGAAGGCGTGACGGTGATCGTCGCGAGCTCGGAGATCGACGAGCTGATGCTGCTCTCCGACCGCATCCTCGTGATGTGCGAGGGGCGCCCGCGCGGCGTGCTGACGCGCGACCAGTTCTCGGGCGACGTGCTCATCAGGATGGCCTCGCCCTGAAAGGAAACCGGAGACTCACACCATGCTGCATGTGCAGGACCAACTCGCCGAGCCCGCGGCCACCGCCCGCCAGCGACACCTGAGCACCTTCCTCAGATATCTGAAGTATTACCTGGGGCTCATCGTGCTGCTCGTGGTGGGCGCGCTCACGTCGCCGCACGCGGCGGACGGCGGCAACATCTTTCTGTCGAGCGCCAACATCTCCGACGTGTTCCGGCAAGTCGCCAACGTCGGGGTGATCTCCATCGGCATGACGCTCGTCATCATCACGGCGGGCATCGATCTGTCGGTCGGCGCGATCATGGGCCTCGGCAGCGTGCTCACCGCGATGCTGCTCACCACCGACGGCTGGAATCGCGCGGTGTACGCATCGCTCGTGCTCGATGCGATCGCCATGTTCGCCATCGTGTTCGCCGCTTTCGGCGTCGCGCGGGGCATCTTGCGCGCCCGCGACGCCCGGACGGTGCGCGTCGCGAGCCATGCGCCGGTCGCGATGCAGGCGGGCATCGCCCTGCTCGCCGCTGCGCTGGCTTGTGCGTATATCGCGCTGCATGGCGGGCATCGCATGCCGCTTCTCGCCGTCATGTGGATCGTGCCGCTCGCGGGCTTCACGCTCGGCGCGCTCAACGGCTGGATCATCGCGCGCGGACGCATGCAGCCCTTCATCGTGACGCTCGCCGCGATGGTCGGCGTGCTCGGCGCGGCTCGCCTGATCGCGGGTCAGGACACGGCCGTCTATTCGATCTACAGCGGCACCAACGCGACGACCGATATCGAAGCGCTGCGCGCGCTGCTCTTCAACGTCGTGCCGGTGCCGGCCCTCTTCTTTCTCGTGATCGCCGTGGTGGTCGGCTTCGTGATGAACCGCACCGTGTTCGGCAAGTATCTTTACGCGATCGGCGGCAACGAGAAATGCGCGGTCGTCTCGGGGCTCGATGTCGCGCGCCACAAGATGGCGGCCTACGCGATTTCGGGGCTTTTGTCGGCGCTCGTCGGCGTGCTTTACGCCGCGCAATACCGGCAGGGCAAGGCGGACGCCGGCATGGGCTGGGAACTCGATGCGATCGCGGCCGTGGTGATCGGCGGGACGAGTCTTTCGGGCGGCGTCGGGCGCGTGTCGGGCACGGTGGCGGGCGTGCTGATTTTCGGCTTCCTGAGCAACATCCTTCTGCTCAACGATATCGACAGCAACACGCAGCTCGTGCTCAAGGGGCTGATCATCGTGATCGCCGTATTCCTGCAGCAGACCGATATGGGCAAGCGCCGCGGATGGTTCAGGCGCTTCGCCGGGCGCAAATAATCACGCCTCGAAGTCGATGCCCCGTGCCCGCAACTGCCGCATGCCGCTCGCGAGATGCGCCCGCGCGCTCTCGGCATCGCCGGCGCGCATCTGCTCGCAGGTGCGCTGCGCGATTTCGTGCGGCACCGGCTTGAGCGGCCGGTTGGCGCTCATCGCGCGCAATTGCACTTCGGCCGCGCGCTCCAGATAGTACAAATCGTCCCACGCCTCGGCGATGGTTGCGCCGGCAACCATCACGCCGTGATTCTTGAGGAAGAGAATATCGGCGTCGCCCATCGCGGCGGCGATGCGGTCGCCCTCGGCATCGTCCAGCGCGAGACCGTTGTAGTGCTCGTCGACAGCCGTGCGGCCGTGGAACTTCAGCGCGGTCTGGCCGAGCCACAGGAGCGGCGGTCCTTCGAGCAGGCACAGTGCGGTCGCATTGGGCATATGGGTATGAAACGCCGCCTTCACGCGCGGCATCAGTCGATGCAGGCGCGCATGGATATAGAACGCGGTCGCCTCGGGTTTACCCTCGCCGTCGATCACATGACCGTCGAAATCGCAGATCAGCAGGCGCGACGCCGTGATCTCGCCAAAGGCGTAGCCGTACGGGTTCACGAAGAAGAGATCGTCGTGGCCCGGCACCATCGCCGAAAAGTGATTGCAGACGCCCTCTTCGAAACCCTGCAGCGACGCGAGCCGGAAGCAGGCTGCGAGCTCGCGGCGAGCCTGCGCGACGGCCGGCGAATCGAGCCGGAGCGTTGCAGGCGTGGCGCGTTGCGCGGCGTGGGAAAGCGTGTGTGCCATGAAAAGGTCCGTGTGTGTCGTTTGCGTGGCCGGAACGTCGAGGATAATCGAACGCGCGGGCGATTAATGTCCGAACAAATAAATTTCTTCCGGAACGGACGTGCGGCGCGAAGTATGACGCGCATATGGCGCGTCTCTTAGCAGAAACGCTTATTTGAAGTTCGCGTTCCGGCGTGGTAAAACTCCATGCCGCTCGAGATTTCGCAGCGCATCTTCAACGTAATTCGTCTCAAAAGGGTTTGAGAAAAATGGCAACAGGTACCGTGAAGTGGTTCAACGATGCAAAGGGTTTTGGTTTCATCACGCCGGATGACGGCGGCGAAGACCTGTTTGCACATTTCTCCGAAATCCAGTCCAAGGGTTTCAAGTCGCTCCAGGAGAACCAGAAGGTGAGCTTCGAAGTCAAGCAAGGCCCGAAGGGCAAGCAGGCTTCGACGATCCAGCCGCTGTAAGTAAATCCAGCGGTTCTCGCCCCAGGCACGAAACGGCCCGCAAGGGCCGTTTTGCATTGGTGGGCCGGGATCGACCGGGCCGATATCGATTCGATCAGTGCGCGCTCGTTCACGGCGAAGCACGGCGACTTTATCGCCCGCCTTAAAATTAAATAAATCAATAAAACCGCTACATATTTCAAGGCCGGCAAATTCGTCCCGGCGCGAAATTCTTTCCTCTTATTCGTGTGAACTCGACAAGCGGTCGGAAAAAATGCCGCGCATTCGTCCGGCATAAAACCAATGCATTGTTCGTTTCTCTCTGGTTTCTGACCTGGGATGCGCACGCGCAACCGTTCGTCGTCAACGCGAGAGCGGCGCGTTTTGCCGCCGCCGTCGTGATGAACGACTTCCACACTGCTCAGGCAGGCGGCGGCTACGTGTTTTCATACGAAAGCCAGGAGACCGAGGCTTCGCTTGCGGCCAAGCTCGACCGATGGTTCTCCGGCGCCGATCCGCACGCCATCGCCATGGAGCCCGCCGAGAAGCAGGCGCTCTTCGGCTTCTACTGGGCCGGCAGCATGATGCCCGCGACTTCGGCATGCTTTCGCGATATCGCCGATCCCGGGTGCCGCGACGATCTTTCGCCGTGGATGGCGCGCGAGCTCGACGACGATCCCCGCTTCGTTCGCGCTTACGAGTCGGCGAGAGATCCGCTCGGCCTGCCGCCGCTCGCGGCGGGCGCGCACTGATCGACTCTCCGCCGGCGGGAAGCGCCCTTCGCGCTCGCGCAACGCTTCGGCGAACCACGGTTGTGCATACGTGCGGATGGCGATCTACACGTGGCCCGGCATGCCAGAGCGGCACGGACCGACACGGGCGGACGCGCGGCGGGCGCGGGCGCTTCGGGCGCGTCATCCTCCCGCGGATCGCGCAGCAGCGCGATTTTCGCCGCCACGCTCACGAGCAGCGACAGCACACCGATGGTTTCGAGCAAGGCGGGAATCATGATCGTCTCCCAGGGCGCCGACGCGGCTTTCGCCCTTCATCGATTCGACAGCATCGGCCCGTAGGTCTTCACGAAGAATGCAATCGTGATGCCCGCGCTCACGAGCAAGGTACCCGCGCGTACCCAGTGCGGCGGCGCGCGCCGGCCGAGCTGCGCGCCGCCGTAGCCGCCCGCCATCGCCGCGAACAGCATGGCGATGGTCTCCGGCCAGCGCACTGCCTGCGCCGCCGCGAAGGTCAGCACCGCAACCGAGTTCGCCGCGCTCACGAGCAGCGTGCGCGGCGCGTTGAGGCTCTTCAGGTCGCGCGAATCGAGCAAACCCCACACGGCCATCATCATGATGCCCACTGCGCCGCCGAAATATCCGCCGTAGACGCCGAGCACGAACTGGATCGACAGCACCGCCGCCGCGCCGATATGCCAGCGCCGCCGCAGCGCTTCGCCGAGCCGGCGCCCGAACGCGAGCGTGAAGCTCGCGCACAGCAACAGCCACGGCAGCACGAAGGAAAACGTCTTCGACGACGTGGAGAGCAGCAGCGCCGCGCCGACGAAGCCGCCGACGAGCGTCGTGACGAGCATCTTGCGGATCGATACCGAGCCGACGGGACCAAGCCCGTCGCGATAGGCCCACGCGCTCACGACGCCGCCTGGAAAGAGCGCGACGGTGCTCGAAGCATTCGCCTGAACCGGTGGCAAGCCGGCGGCGATCATCGCGGGCAGGCTGACGAACGAGCCGCCGCCCGCGAGCGCGTTCATCGCGCCCGCCAGAAAACCCGCGCCGATTACGAGAAGAAAGGGTTGCATCCGACAGATGCTAACGATGCCGCCCCGCGCTTACAATCTGGCATTTCCAATGCGAGGCTTCGGCAAAACCGAAGGATGCGGCATGCGCTTCGACCTGACCGACATGCGGCTTTTTCTGACCGTGATCGAGCACGGCAGCATCACGGCGGGCGCGCAGGCCATGCATCTCGCACTCGCTTCCGCGAGTGAACGCATCGCGGGGATGGAGGCCGTGCTGGGCGCGCCGCTACTCGAGCGCAATCGCCGCGGCGTGCAGCCGACCGCCGCCGGCGACGCCTTCACGCGCCACGCACGCGCGATTCTCGGCCAGGTCGAGCAGATGCGTGGCGAGTTGCGCTCGTTCGCCACCGGCCTCAAGGGGCGCATCAAGCTGCTCTCGAACACGGCGGCGCTTGCCGCCTTTCTGCCGCCGCGACTCGCGCGCTTTCTCGCCGACTATCCGGACCTTTCGATCGATCTGGACGAACGCCCGAGCGTCGACATCGTGCAGGCGATCGCCGAAGGACGCGCCGACCTCGGCGTCGTCTCCGATACCACGGATCTGGGCCGGCTGGAAACGCATCTGATCGCGCAGGATCGACTGGTCGTGGTGGCGAGCCGCGCGCACCGCATCGGAGGGGAAAGCGCGGTGGCGTTCGCGGAGATCGTCGGCGAGGCGTTCGTCGGGCTGTCGGATGCTGCGCTGGAGATGCATCTGGCCGAGCGCGCGTCGCGGCTCGGGCGGCAGGTCAACTATCGCATCCGCATGCGCAGCATCGACAACGTGGGCATGCTCGCCGAAGCGGGGATCGGGCTCGTGATTCTGTCGGAGGCATCGGCCCGCATGCTGGAGCGGCCGGGGCTTTCTATCGTGCCGCTGTCGGAGCCGTGGGCGACGCGCCGCCTGCATTTGTGCGCCCGCGACTTCGACGCGCTTACGCCCCACGCGCGCCTGCTCGCTCGGGCGTTGAAGGACGGCGCGGGCGAGAACTAGAACGGCCGCCCGACGATGAACGGGTCCACCGCGCCGATCGCCGCGAGATCGCGAGTCGCATACGGCAGCTTGTGCAGCACATAGCGCATCGCGTTGAGCCGCGCGCGCTTCTTGCAATCGGAGCGCACGACGGTCCAGGGCGTGTCTGCGCTATCGGTGTGCGCGAACATCGCTTCTTTCGCGTCGGTGTACGCGTTCCACTTGTCGAGCGACGCGAGATCGACCGGGCTCAGCTTCCACTGCTTGAGCGGATGAATCTCGCGCTCCTTGAAGCGGCGGCGCTGCTCGGCGCGGCTCACCGAAAACCATAGCTTGATGACATGCGTACCGCTTTGCGACAGATGCCGCTCGAACGCGGGCACCTGCTGCATGAATTCGTCGTATTCGCGCTGCGTGCAAAAGCCCATCACGCGCTCGACGCCCGCGCGGTTGTACCACGAGCGGTCGAAGAGAACGATCTCGCCCGCCGTCGGCAAGTGCTCCACGTAACGCTGAAAATACCATTGCCCGCGCTCGCGCTCGGAAGGCTTTTCCAGCGCGACCACGCGCGCGCCACGCGGATTCAGATGCTCCATGAATCGCTTGATGGTGCCGCCCTTGCCTGCCGCGTCGCGCCCTTCGAAGAGGATCACCACGCGCTGGCCGGTGTCCCGCACCCAGGCCTGAAGCTTCAGCAGTTCGACCTGAAGGCGGTATTTCTGCTTCTCGTACGCGCGCCGCGACATCAGATGGCGATACGGATAACCGCCTTCTCGCCATGACGGCGACAGCTCGTCGTCCGGATTGGGAGCACCGCCTGCCGAGCGCAGCGCCGCCGCTCCATCGAACAGATGCGCGCGCAACGCGCGGATTTCGTCCGGCGACATTCCGTCGATCAGCGTGCGCACGGTATCGAACAGCGATGCCGTTCCTCCCGGCGCCTGCATGCCAAGCTTCTCCAGAATGCCGTCCACGCTGCTCGTCATCAGGTCGCGTGCCGCTTCGACCGCGCGCTCGGTCTCTTCCTGCTCGATACCGTCCGGGTCCGAACGGGCCGTGACGTCTCCGTCGATCACGGCATGCAACTCGGGTGGATGCTGCGCTGCGCCCGAGGCGGCATGGTCATCTCGCGTCATCAACTTCATCAACTCCTGGCTCGATTGCTCTGTCTCTCTCGTCTCGATGCTTTTCACGCGGTTTCATGCGCCTTGCGCAAGACGACGTAGATCTTGTCCTTCAACAGCAGCTTTTCCTTCTTGAGCGATTCGATGGCGAACGCGTCGGCGGGCGTCACGCCCGTTTCCATGTTGCTGATTTGATGATCGAGCTCGTTGTGGCGCTCGAAGAGCCGAGAGAAGTGAGCATCTTCGGTCTTCAGGCGGGAAATGAGATCGCGGTATTCGGGAAACATGCGGAGTGACCCTCCAGAGTCGGCTATATAAAGTACTTCGACGTACATATTACCGATAAGGACGATTCATTCCTTAGACATTTATCAAGTTTTCGCGCATTAGGACGTCGTGGACACGCCCGCGCCACAACTAGGCAAAACCCTCTTCCGTTCGGGCATCCTGCGTGCGCACAATAGACTGCTGCCGTGCGCTTCGTCTTCGTTGCATTTCACGCGCGCGGCGAGCGTCGACCAAGGAGGCCGTCATGAAGAAAGATCGCAATCGCGTGCAGCGGCACGTCATGCCCATTGCGCTGATCGTCGGCGCCGCCGGCCTGTGCTTCGCCACGGCAGCAAGCGCGGACAGCCAGGCCGCCAAGAAGATGGGACAGATGGGTGTCATCAACCAGACGCTGCAGCCGAAGCCCCTCAAATCGAACAACGCTTATTCGAACAGCGCAAACACCAACACGGCCCGTCCCGGCTACAACGCCAACTCCACCTATAACCCGAATGCTGCCAACGCCGCGAACGCGAATGCCGTAAACGCCGGCAACGCCGGCGCTGCCGCGGGCGCAAAGAAGTAGCTTCGACACATCGCTTCATGACTTCATCGCCGCCGCCCGCGCCTGCCCGGCGGCGGCCCCGTCCTTGCCCGCCCTGATTTGCTCCCGCCACCGCTTCGACGGCATCGCATGACTCGCCGATCGAGGCGCCAGCGCCTGGCAGACACAGGATTGACGCGCGTATGCGCACATTCCCGCACACCTGATCTTTTATACTTGGCGCAAGGCCCCGCGCATTCCGCACCCATTCCTTGAGCCCATGAAAAAGATCAAGCCCGGTCTCGTGCTCGAACTCGTCGCCAATCTGCTGCTTCCGTGGCTTGCCTATCGCCTTGCGTTGCCGTATTGGGGCGACGTCGGCGCGCTCTACGCGTCGGCAGCGCCGCCGCTCGTCTGGAGCCTCGTCGAGTTCGCGCGCTCGCGCCGCGTCGATGCGCTCTCGGCGCTCGTGCTGTTCGGCATCGCGCTGTCGATCGTCATGCTCGCGATGGGCGGCAGCCCGCGCATCCTGCTCGTGCGCGAATCGCTCGCGGCGGGCGCGACGGGCATCGTGTTTCTTCTTTCGCTTCTGTTCGAGCGCCCGCTCGTCTTCTATCTCGCGCGCGCAACCGTCACGCGCGAGCAGGAAAACGGCGCGGAGCGTTTCGAGGCTTACTGGAGCGAGAGCGCCGCGCTGCGCGCATCGCTGCGGCTCATGACGCTCGTTTGGGGCGTCGGCCTGACGGCCGAAACCATCCTGCGATTCTGGTTCGCGTGGACGTGGCCCGTCGAGCGTTATCTCGTGGTGTCGCCCGTCGTGAGCTACGTGATCTATGGCGGATTGCTCGCGTGGACGTTCTGGTTCCGCGCAAGGCTCATCGAGCGTCAGGGTGAAAGCGCGCCATCGCGCGACGGCCTACTCGGATAGGCTTTCGGCGCGCTCGTCGCACGCTTCGATATGCCGCACGATGGCCGCGTTCACCGCCTGCGCATGCGTGAGCGGCCCCATGTGCCCCGCGTCGGGCACGACGATCAGCTTTGCCGCCGGCATCAACCCGGGCAGCGTCTCGGCGATCAGGCGCGTCGGCGCGGGCGCGTGTTCGCCGCGCATCACGAGCGTGGGAATGCGCAGATTCGCATAGGCGCTCGCGGGCGTGGGCTCGTGAATCAGCGCGCGGAAATCGAGCGGAGCTTTCGGCACCCATCGCGTCAACATTGCCTGCACCGACGGCCGCAGCGCCGACCATGCGCCCCGCCCGCTCCAATAATCGACGAACGAGCTTGCCGCGCCGCGCAGATCGCCCGCAACGACGCCTTCCGCCGTGCGCGCGGCGATCGCGAGAATCTCCGCGAATTCCGCCGCGCCGCGCACGCCCATGCCCTTCAGCAGATGAAACGCCGAGGGCTCGTAGAGCGTGATGCTCGCGACGCCGTGCGGCCGTTCGAGCGCCGCGCGCAACGCGACGCCGCCGCCATATGAATGGCCGACGAGATGCACCTTGCCGCGATGGCGATCGATGATCTCGACGGTGCGCGCCGCTTCGTCCGCGAGCGTGAAAGCGCGCTCGCCGCTCCAGGGGCCGGCGCTGTCACAGCCGTAGTGCTCGGGGGCGATCAGCGCGTAACGGGCATTCATCGTTCCGAGCGTTTCGCCGAGCTGGCGCCATTGAGTCGCGCCCGCGCCCGAGCAATGCAGCGCGATGACCGGGGCGGCGGTCTGCTGGTCGTTCAAAGCCATCATCATTCGTTCTCGCCCTTCGATGTGATCATGCATCGAACTCGCACGTGCGCATGCGCCGCTCGAGTTCGCCGATATCGGCGCACGACGCGAGATACGCATCGCGCCGGCTGTGCTCCGCGCGGTCCAGCAGCATTTCGGTCCAGCAGATCAGGCACGGCAGCACGATGTCCTTCGCCATGTCAATCAGGTATCCCAACATGATTCGCTCCACTTGCACAAAGGGTCTTTCGATGAAATGCCGGCTGAGCGAACGGGTGAGTCGGAGAGTCGCTGAAGCGGCGGGTGTCGGCTCCTGATGCACCTGCCGTGCCAGTTTCTCGAAACCCTTGCGCGGCAAGGCTCGGCGCGAATCGAGACGCCCCCGGACGGCGCGGAACGTCGGGCGCTGACCAACGCTTTCGGCTCTGAATGACGGCAAGCCGCCAACACAAGCTTCGCGTGAGACGAATGCGGAGCCGTGCCTCGATATATCGGGAAAAGCCGGGAAAAATTCCACCCCACGGGATCAAGCTTTCTCACCACGATGCCGTAAACAGGCTTGATCGCCGCACGAAACGCCGTATGCGCCGTCCCGCCCGTCAAACGGCCTCCTCCGGATGGCGCGATAAGATACGGCAGCCTTCGAATTTCGAGGCCGGCCTGCGCCATTTGCAACGCTCATTCGGAGATAACGGCGTGCTCAGTCGCCATTCGCTCACCTTCAGGATGACGATGTTCATCGTCGTCGTCTGTGTGCTGCTGATCGGCACCGACGTATGGCGCAGCTTCACCGCGCGCCGCGTGCAGCTCCATGAGATGACGACGGCGACGAACAACCTCGCGCGCGCGATGGCGCAGCACGCGAACGACACGTTCAAGGAAGCGGACACGACGCTCATCGGCATGGTGGAGAGCGTCGAGGAGGAAGGGACGTCGCCCCGGTCGCTGGAGCGCCTGCATCGTTCTCTGGTCTCGCGCGTCGAGCAGTTGCCGCAGCTGAACGGCCTCTTCATCTACGACAGGACCGGCGCCTGGATCGTCAACTCGCAGCCGAAGCTCGACCTGCGCTTCAACAATTCGGATCGCGAATACTTCGAATATCACCGCAGTCACACCGACCGGGGCACGCACATCGGACCGCCGGTGAGGAGCCGCTCGACCGGCAAATGGATCGTGCCGGTATCGCGCCGCATCGATGCGCCCGACGGCAGCTTCGCGGGCGTCGCGCTCGCGACCATCGACGTCGCCTTCTTCTCGCGCTTCTACGACAGCCTCGACCTCGGGCAAGCAGGCGCGGCGGTGCTCGTGCTGAATTCCGGGGTGATGGTCGTGCGCCGCCCGTTCGAGGACCGCTTCGTCGGCAAGAACGTGATCGACACGACGATCTTCCGCACGTATCTCGAACAGGGCCGCTCGGGCGTCTTCACGACGACATCGTCGCAGGACCGCGTCACGCGCCTCAACAGCTTCCGCGAACTGCAGGACTATCCGCTCTTCGTCGCGGCGGCGCTCTCGCGTGACGAGATCATCGCCCCATGGTGGCGCGACACGCTCTGGCACGCCGCGGTCACCGGCGTGCTCGCCCTGGTGCTGGCCCTGTTCGGCTCGAGCCTCGTGCGCCAGATCACCGCGCGCACCGGGATCGAGCAGGAACTCGCCCGCAGCCTCGCGACGACGCGCACGGTCCTCGACACCGCGATCAACCCGATCATCACCGTGGACGAGCGCGGCGCGGTCCGCTCGTTCAACTCCGCAGGCGAGCGTGTATTCGGCTACAAGGCGAGCGAGGTCATCGGGCAGAACATCCGGATGCTGGTCCCGCCGCCCTATCTCGATGCGTATAACGAATACATAATGCAATTCAAGGGCGCGAGCGGAATTCCGACGGCCGAATGCGAGCTCGCGGGCCTGCGCAAGGACGGCACGTCATTCCCGGCGCACGTCTCGACGGGCGCGATGCGTCCCGATGGCGCTTTGCATTTTGTATCCGTCATTACGGATATCTCGCGGCAGAAGAAGGAGCGCAGCGAACTCGCCGACGCGCGCGACCAGCTTCTGCTCGCCGCCGACATCGCCGAGCTGGGCATCTGGTCGTGGAATATCGCCACGGGCAAGCTGCACTGGAATGCGCGCATGTTCGAGATCTATCAATATCCGCCCGAGCTGCTCGACAACGGCCTGCACTTCGAGCACTGGCTGCAGCGCATCCATCCCGATGATGCCGGCGAAATCGATGCGTGCCTGCGCGCCGCGACGGCGGGCGAAACCGAGGAATTGCCGCCGTTTCGCATCGTCCTGCCGGACGGCACGACGCGGCGCATCCAGATCGGCCTGCGCGCGCAGCGCGACGCGAGCGGCAAGCCCGTCGCCATGACCGGCGTGAATTACGACGTCACCGATCAGTACGAGCTCGAGTTCCATCTGCGCAACGCGAAGGAGCAGGCCGACGCGGCGAGCGCGGCCAAGTCGTCGTTCCTCGCGAACATGAGCCATGAAATCCGCACGCCGATGAACGCGGTGCTCGGCATGCTCCATCTCGTGCAGCTGACGACGCTCGACCGGTGCCAGCGGGACTACGTAAGCAAGGCCGAGATCGCCGCGAAATCGCTTCTGAACCTGCTCAATGACATCCTCGACTATTCGAAGATCGAAGCAGGCAAGCTGCAGCTCGACAGTTATCCGTTCGAGCCCGAGAAGCTGATGGAGGAACTGGGCGCCGTGCTCTCCGGCAATCAGGGCACGAAGGACGTCGAAGTGCTGTTCGATCTCGATCCGGCCTTGCCCGACGTGCTCGTCGGCGATGGCTTCCGGCTTCAGCAGGTGCTCATCAATCTGGCGGGCAACGCGCTCAAGTTCACGTCGGCCGGGGAGATCGTCGTGAGCATGCATCTGCTCGAAACCATGCGCGACGCGTCCGGGGACACGGTGCGCTTGCGCATCGTGGTGAGCGATAGCGGCATCGGCATCAGCGAGGAGCAACTGGCGCGCATCTTCGAAGGCTTCACGCAGGCGGAGGCGTCGACGTCGCGGCGCTACGGCGGCTCCGGCCTCGGGCTCGTGATCTGCAAGCGGCTCGTCGCGATGATGGGCAGTCAGCTCGAGGTCGAAAGCCGTGTGGGCGAAGGCAGCCGCTTCTGGTTCGACATCACGCTCGGCGTGGAGCATGCGCGCGCCCCCATGCACGACGCGAGCGCGATCCCGGAGCATGGCGCGCGCATCCTCATTGCGGACGACAATGCCATTGCGCGCGACATCCTCTCTCGCACGGTGCGCTCGCTCGGCTGGCACGCCGATGTGGTCACGAGCGGCATCGAGGCCGTCGAGCGCATCGCCGATGCCGCGCGCGGCGGCGCGCCCTACGACATCGCGCTGCTCGACTGGCGCATGCCCGGCCTCGACGGCCTGAACGCCGCGAAATTCGTCGGCACGATGAAGGATCGCGGCGCCCCGCCGCTCGTGCTGCTCGTCACCGCGTTCGGGCGCGAGGTGTTGAGAGAGTCGCAGGAAGGCGGCGTGGCGCCCTTCGCCGGATTTCTGACCAAGCCCGTGACGCCGAAGCAGCTCGTCGCAGCCATCCGCGCCGCAATGCCGGGCGACGCCGGCGCGATCCATGCTCAAACGCAGCCGCGCCGGATCGAAACGAAAGCGCGGCGCCTCGCGGGACTCTCGCTGCTGGTGGTCGAGGACAATGCGCTCAACCGCCAGGTCGCCGAAGGCCTGTTGCTCGCCGAAGGCGCGACCGTGACGCTCGCCGAGAGCGGACGCGAAGGCGTCGACCTGATCGTGGCCGCGAACGCGCATTTCGATGCCGTTCTGATGGACGTGCAGATGCCCGATCTCGACGGCCTCGAAGCGACGCGCCTCATTCGCGCGGATGGCCGCTTCGCCGCGCTGCCTATCGTCGCGATGACGGCCAACGCATCGGGCGCGGATCGCGACGCCTGCATCGAAGCGGGCATGAACGATCACGTCGGCAAACCGATCGATGTCGAGCGGCTTGTGAGTGTGCTGCGCGCGCAAGCCGGACACGCGACGGCCGACACGGACACGGATGAAACAGCCGAACGAAGCGCGAGCGGTGAAGCGGCGATCGAGCCGCGCGATTCGATCGTCGCGCGCTTTGGCGGCAATCTGGAGCTGATCCACAGCGCAGTCGGCGGCTTCGGGGCGCAGACCGGGAAGCAACTCGCGCATCTGGCCGCGAGGCTCGCCGCACAAGACGCGAAAGGCGCCGCATCGGTGCTGCACGCGATCAAGGGCAGCGCGGGCACGGTCGGCGCGACGGCGCTCGCCCGACTTTCAAGCCAGCTCGAGAGCGATCTGCTCGGCAGCGAAGACGGCGCGCGCACGCTCGCCTCGGCCAGCGCGAGGATTTCGCGCATGCAGCAGCTGCTTGAATCGAGTGTCGAAGCGCTGACCCGTGAATTCGCCCGTCCGCCGGCGACAGCGAAAGCGCCAATCCTCACGCAACCGCTCGAAGACGAGGGCTGGCATGCGCGCCTTTCGACGATCGTCGCGTTACTGGATGCATCGAATCTGCAAGCGATCGCGCTCTCGGAAAACCTGTCGCCTCACGCGCCGAGCGGGCATCGCGAGGACTTCGAGCATTTCCTTGCGCGCGTGCGGGCGCTCGATTTTGCGCGAGCATCGAAGATCGCGCGCGACATGCTGAAGCAGGCCTGATCCGAGGCATCCGCTGAAGATCAGGCGCCGCGCATGTCGCGAGCGTTTGCAGGGAACGGATGAACGCGCGCGCCACCAGGAGATTCAAGCGCCGAACGAAGCGTCTCTTGCGCCTTGCGCGCCGAAGCCAGCGCGGCGCGCACACGTGCCTGCAGAACGGCGGGCCTCGCGGGTTTCGCGATGACATCCGCCGCGCCCGCATCGAGCATGCGCTGCTCGGTGTCGACATCGCATGCGTCGGCCAGCACGATGATGGGTATGAGAGGATCGGGCGCAAGCAACGCGCGCACGGTTTCGGCGAGCGTTTGCGTTTCGCCAGGCGCATTGCAGCAACGCGCATCCAGCACGATGGCGCTCGGCGCATTTCGCTCGGCAAGACGCAGCGCGGCCTCGCGATCCGCAATCAGATCCAGCGTGCCGATGGCTTCGAGCGCGTCGCGCTGGGCGTCGGCGGTATCACTCGCCAGAATGCCGAGCAAGCGCACGTCCGAGGCTTTGGGTGCAGACGGCGTTATGCCTTCCTCGCGCAAGCGTGCCTGCGCTTCCATCACGCGGCTCTTCAGGCGAAGCTGCGCGCGCACCCGCGCCTGCAGGCGTGGCGCGACGAGCGGCTTGATGACGTAGTCGGCCGCGCCCATGCGAAACGCATCGACTTCGAGCGCGGGGGCATCGTGGCTCGTGACGAAAACCACCGGCACGCGCGCGAGTTTTGCATCGCGCTTGAGGATTTCGCAGACATCGAAGCCCGTCATGTCAGGCAGGTTCGCGTCGAGCAGGATGAGATCCGGCGTCGATTCGCGCGCCAGTGCAAGCGCGGACTCGCCGGTGGTAGCGAAACGCTGATCGGGAAATTCCGCGAGCATCTCGCCGATGATGCGGATCATCCCCGGATCGTCGTCCACGAGAAGCAAACGCGGCTGGTAGGCGGAAGTGAAATTCTTTGCTTTGTGCATGTTTCGACGGATATTCATCGGACGATATGCATCCACGGACTCTACGCCCACGATGCCGGCCTCGCAAACCAATTTGCATGAAAGTATTAATTATCTGATATTTCAGCGCTTGCCAATTTTGTATATGCAGATACTTCCCGCGTCGAACATATTCATAAGCGAATAAGTAATTCGTTCCGTACGGCAACGGCAGAAGAGCTTGTCCAGCAACGGGCAGCGAATTAAAGCACGCGCGTTCAACCAGAACCGCACGAACGTCTCGCAAAAAATTCCTTGGCTTTCTTAATCGAAATCTGCTGACCAATGCAAACATTCAAAATCGGCTTATCGTTTGCGAGGCATTTTACGTTGATGATTTCGGGCGCATACTCGGCCCTACACTTACAAGAATCGAGAAAAGCCATGCACGGGGAAGCCAGAACGCTCTACTACGCTGGGCGTACGGTGCCGGAAGATCTGTCCGAGCGCCTGCATGCCCGCGGCTGGACGATCGAGCGCATCGATCCGGCCAAGCTGCCCAAATCCGCGAGGCACGGCAAGCGTGCGGCTGCGGGCATCGTCGATCTGACGAGCCGCGGCTTCGCTAAAGAAACGGCGGTCCTCGCCGAGTTGCTCGCGGCTTATCAAGTCGGCTGGGTCGCAACCGTCGATGCCGAACACGTGGATAGTCCGGAAATCTGCCGCCTGATTCGCGACTTCTGCTTCGACTACGTGACGGTGCCCTCTTCGGCCGATCGTATCGTCGATGCGGTCGGTCATGCATACGGCATGGTCTCGCTGCACGACGCCACCTGCAACGATCCGCGCAAGGACGATTGCAAGGAAGGCAGCATGGTCGGTTCGTGCGACGCGATGCAGGCCTTGTATCGCTCGATCCGCAAGGTCGCGATGACCGATGCCCCCGTCTTCATTTCGGGCGAATCAGGCACCGGCAAGGAATTGACGGCGGTAGCGATTCACGAGCGCTCGGTACGGCGCGAGCAGCCGTTCGTCGCGATCAACTGCGGCGCAATCCCCCCGCATCTGTTGCAATCCGAACTCTTCGGCTATGAGCGCGGCGCATTCACCGGCGCGAATCAACGCAAGATCGGCCGCGTCGAAGCGGCTGACGGCGGCACGCTCTTTCTCGATGAAATCGGCGATTTGCCGCTAGAAAGCCAGGCGAGCCTGTTGCGCTTCCTGCAGGAGCGCAAGATCGAGCGTCTGGGCGGACAAAGCTCGACGCCGGTCGATGTGCGCATCATTTCCGCTACGCACGTCGACATGCAGGCCGCGATGATCGAAGGACGCTTTCGCGCGGACTTGTACCATCGCCTGTGCGTATTGCAGATCGACGAGCCGCCGTTGCGCGTGCGCGGCAAGGATATCGAACTGCTTGCCAATCACATGCTCGAGCGCTTCAGAAAGGATGCAAGCCGTCGGCTGCGCGGCTTCTCGCCGTGCGCGATCGCGGCGCTTCACAACTACGGCTGGCCCGGTAACGTGCGCGAGTTGATCAACCGCGTGCGCCGCGCGATCGTGATGTCCGAAGGACGGCAGATTCTCGCCAGCGATCTCGAACTCGGCGAATACGCGGAGGCCGCACCGATGACGCTTGCGCAAGCGCGCGAAGCGGCCGAGCGTCAGGCGATCGAGGTGGCGCTGCTGCGTCATCGCGGGCGGCTCGGAGAAGCAGCTGACGAACTGGGGATTTCACGCGTCACGCTGTATCGGATGTTGACGGCATATGGCTTGCGCGCGAAGGCGGATCGTCCGCTTGAAGCATCGGGGACTTAGCGCGGTCCGCATGAAGTCGCTCGATGCGGCTATGTGAGTCATGATTCGGTTAAGAACGCGTAAAGGAACCTTTCTTTCCACGCGGCACTCCAATGTCCGCATCGACATCGATGCATCGTGAAATCCTGAAGCGGCATTCGCGCGCAAGCGCCAATCGCCCCATCACGCATTTCCTTCCGTAGCCCCTGGCGTATTCTCGCGCCGCCAGAACGCGCGCTACGCAGTCTCATCGCACTCAAAGCCGGCTCGCTTGACGTTCCCTGGCGCGCCTGTGCCGCGCTTTTGCGCCATGCCGGCCCGTCGCATTGCACGATGAAATGGTCGCGTGCCCGTGTTGGCGTGCCCAGCGAACAAGGTATGGTTGCAGGTCATGTATTCGCTTAACGCTCCTTCGCTCGTCCGGCAGTTTTCGAACTACGCGGTGCCCACGGTATTGGCCGCATGGGTGTACTGCATGCATTCGGTCATCAGCGGCATATTCATCGGACGCCATGTCGGCGCCGATGCGCTCGCCGCGCTGAATCTTCTCGTGCCTCTGCTCTACTTGCCCTACGCGTTCAGCGTGATGATCGGAGTCGGCGGATCGACGCTCGTGTCGCGACTGCTGGGCGAGCAGCGCGAACGCGATGCCGCTGCCGCATTCACGCAAGCCCTATGGCTGCTGGCTTTGTGCGGCATATCGTTCGCGTTCGCCATTTACGTTTATGCCGACACCTTCGTGCATTGGACAGGCGCGCGAGGCGAGATGGCTCGGCTCGCCAGGGACTTCCTGCACGCCTATGCGCCGTTCGTGCTGTTCCCGACCGCGTGCTATGCGCTCGAACTCTTCTTGCGCGTCGAAGGTGCGGCAAAGTTCGGACTTGCGTGTCTGCTCGCGGGCGGCATCGCCGATGTCGCGATGACGTACTGGATGGTGAGCCACATGCAATGGGGCATGCGCGGCGCGGCGCTCGCATCGGGCATCAGTCAGGCGCTGGCGTGCCTGCCGATGCTCGCCTTTCACTTCACCAAGGCGCGCCGGGTTCGTCCCGTCGCGCGTGCATTCGCTTCGCTCGATCACGCCTGGCGCATGGCTTACAACGGCGTATCCGAGTTTCTCGGCGAGATCGCACCGAGTGTCACGCTGTTCGCCTTCAATCATGCGGTGTTGCGCTGGCTCGGCGACATGGGACTCGTCGCGTTCGCGGTCGTCGAATACATGACGATGATCGCCTCGGTCACGATGGTCGCGCTCGTGCAGAGCATGCAGCCGATCGTGAGCTACCAGCGTGGCGCGGGAAACGCGCAGGCCGTCTCGCGCGCATTCTCGATCGGCATCACGGTCACGGCGGGATTCGCCGTTGCCGCTGCCATCGCGATCCTCACGCTCGCGCAGCCGCTCGGCGCGCTCTTCGTGCCGGGCAGTCCCGCCGCACAGACGCTGCTGCGCGAAGCATTGCCGTGGTGTGCGCTGGCGTTCGTGCCCGCTGCGATCAACCTCGCGGTCAGCGGATATCTGACGGCCATCGAGGCGCCGCTCGCATCGATGATCGTCGCGCTCTTGCGTAGTTGGCTGTTGCTGCTCGCGATGCTCTGGCTCCTGACTGAATGGCTCGGGCCGCGCGGAATCTGGATGACCGTCGCGGTAACCGAAGTGGTGACGCTCGCCGCGAGCATCGTGTTGTATCGCATGCGCGGCCGTCGTCTGGTTCTTCGGGCGCGCTCTACGGCCAAGCAAACTCAAGCGATCCCATAAGCGATTGATCGTGAACTAAGCATCGCGCGTCAGATGAAAGCGTCGATCCACGGATGCGAGCAGACGCCTGGACAAACGCGTTGCACGCCCTTGAATCAACCGGTCCGAAACGCGCGAAAGTCCATAAGACACGACCAGCACTGCAATCAACGTCGCTCCGAACAGCGCAAGCGAAGTCTCTTCATTCTTCTCGCCGAATGCACGGTCGAAGAAATGGAACGTCATATAGACGCAGATGAAGTGCCAAAGATAGATGCCGTAACTCTCGCGTCCCAGCGCGGCCGCGCAGCGCCGAACGAAGGTCACGCGCGGCACGGTGCACGGTTCCTCGCGTTGCCTGCGGGCGTGATGCGAGCACACGAACAATAGAAACGCGACGGCGCTGCACGCCGCGAACATCGGCGCGAGCGCGTGAGCCTTGTCGAGCCAGACGCCGAGCGCGCCGGTCGTCAGCGCGAACATCAACGCCAGCGAAAGATAGAGCCAGGACGTTCGCCTGGTGACGTGCGATGAGCCGAGCAAGTGCGAGCGGAACGCATACCACGCCCACATGCCGACGATAAAGCACGGTCCTTGCACCGGCGGCCAGAAGTAGCTGAACGTGTTGTTGGCGACGTTGCAATCGAGCGTGCCGTTGCACTCGCTGATCGACATCACGGTTATCGATATCCCCAGGAGGAGGACCGTGGCCATTAGAAGGCGCATGCGATCCATCGCGAGGAAGAACAGCAACGGTGCGATCATGTAGAAAAGCATCTCGACGCCGATCGACCATCCTCCGGGCACGACGTTGTTGATCGCGGTCGGCGACAGCGCGTGCAGGAACACCATGTTGAGAAGCACATCCATCGGGCCATGCACGCCCAGGATCCAGGCGCGCTCGATGCCCGAACGCGTCGCGCCGTAACTGATGAGGCCGTAGACCGCTATCGCCGCGTAATACATGGGCGCGATGCGAAAGAAGCGCTTGATATAGAAACGCAGCGTGACATGACGCGCGTCCGCGCAGCGAGCGTGATCCATCTCCAGCGTCATGAAGATCGTGATTGCACTGATCACGAAGAAGAGCTGCACGCCGTATTGGCCCATGCGCGCGATCATCGTCACGGCGCCGGGCAGATTGGGAAACTGAAACGACAGGTGTACTGCGACTACCCCGACGATCGCGAGCGCCCGACCTGCGTCGAGCGCGGCAACGCGTCCTTTCTCCATCGATACTCTCCTCGCGGTTCCGATTTGCCAAGACCTTGAAACAGGCCGCGAGGCCCGTGGACAAAAGGACGTCGGTCGTAGTTCCAGCGGATCGTCGTCGAGCGGGGAACTCTTACAAGAAGAAACTTGAGACACGCAAAGATACAATTTCCACTTGGCCGATCCCTGTGTCATCGGTTAATAGATAGTCATAACGTCGCGGGACTTTTTTCGGAGTCAGGGTCGGCAATTTGTCATTCAACCCGAAATTTCCTCGATTTAACGACTGTTAGTTTTTAACCGCCGTTCAAATCGGACTTATCCGCCAAAGTAGTGGTATTTGGTGCCTTAGCCAACCAAGTAACATTTCGACACCCACGCTCAAGAAAGGTTAATGTATGCTTTCATGGTTAGACTATTGCTGAAGTTGGCGCAATCGTACCTCCAGCAAGCGGATTTCGCCTGAAATCGGACAGAAAGTAGTATTCCCCGGCTTTCAGGCCATAGAGTCACGCAATACATACCGACATTGGTGAAAGCTGCGCATTCAGCTTTTCGTCTTTCGTCGCGCCAAGAAATCGGATTAAGGCGAACCGGCAGAATGCCGGGATTTTTGGGGGCCAAGGCGGCGCTATGTGCAGAATCGCACAGTGCGTTAATTTGTGTGCTGTTCCACTGACCGGCTTATTTTATCGGCAGAGGAATCTTTTAGCGGGGCCACAAGGGAGATGACGACATTATCCCAATCGCAATGTGGGCGCTTCTGGAAAGACGGATTCATCCGTCTGGAGAATGTCGCAACGCATATGGAAATCAAGACCTTGCGTAATGTGGGCGACCGCCTGCTGCGCGAAAAGGCGGGATTCACCGAAGGCCTGCTGTTCGACTTCTACCCTGAGGGAGAAGGACCGGACCAGCCCAAGCTCGCCCAGTTGCATCACCCTTCCCATTTCGAACGCAGCTTGCTGGACATGGAGCTGGCTCATCGCGTACAGCGTGTGGCGATGCAGTTGCTCGGCCCCAAGGCGCGATTCGTCAGCGACAGCTTCTTTCACAAGCCCGCGCATACGGACGCCGTCACGCCCTGGCACCAGGACGAAGCCTTTACGGACCCGCGCATCGAGCATCGGGAGGTCAACTTCTGGTTTCCGTTGCAGCCGGTGTCGCTTGCCAATGGCTGCATGCAGTTCATCCCCGGATCGCATCTCGGTCCTGTGCTGCCGCATGGGCCGATCGGCGGCGACCCAACGACACACGGTCTTGAATGCGTGTCGGGCTTCGATCTCGAAAGCGCCGTGATCTGTCCGCTCGAACTCGGCGATTGCACGATTCACGCCGGTCGCACGCTGCATTTCGCGGGACCGAATCGTTCGGATGCGCCACGCTATGCGTATTCGCTCGTATTCGGATTGCCGCGGCGCGCATCGCGCGAAGTGCGCAGCTTTCCCTGGAACGACAATCGGCATTTGTCGCGCGACCAGCGCGTGCACGAATCTCGCCGCGGTCAGGGCAACTTCTGGCCTTATCTGTATCGCAAGGTGAAGGAGTTCGATTACACCAACCCGTACGAGTGGCGCCTCGGCGCACATCGCGTCGCGCGTCTCATCAAGGGCGGGACGTCGGACAAGTAATCGTCAAGGCACGCGCCCCGCTAGATGGCGGGCGCGTCCCGCCTGAGGAATCGCAAGATCCGGCTGACCACCGTTCTCGGCTGTTCCTGCTGCACCCAATGCCCTGCCCCTTCGATCAGATGCGCGGCGCGGAAGTCCCTGCAAGCGAGCACGCGCATCGCTTCGAAATCGCCCGGGCGCTGATAGACGCCCCAATCGCTGCTGCCCGCGATGAAGCATGACGGCACGTCGATCGTACGCCCGGACCAGGTCCGCAAAGCGGCGGAATGACGCGCGTCCGTGCCGCAGCGATACCAGTTCAAGCCGCCTTGAAAACCGGTACGCGCATATTCGCGTGCATAGACATCCAGTTCCTGATCACTCAGCCATGGGCAGGCTGCGATCGCCTCTGCAGAAGGCATATGCTCGGCGACGGTCTGCGGCATGGTCGCATCCGCGTGCATGACATAGTACGTCGGCAGCAGAGCAAGTTGATCGGCCGTGACCGATGCAAGCGGATGCGGCTGATTGCCCGTCCAATCCGCGCTCTTGACGTGGTAATACGCGCGCAGGAATGCAGCGATCCCTTGCGGGGCATGGCGCATATCGTCATTGGCCTGAGGGCCCGAGTAATACCATTGGTAATGCTTGCGCGGCGGATCGAGCGATGCCAGCGCCGCCACCGCATCGGCCATCAGCGATGCGGTGATGTCGACACGCGCAAGCCTCCCGTCGCCTTGCGCGGTATTGAACGCGAACACGGGCGGCCCCGCGAAAGGCGCGCTCATCATGACGACAGACGCGAACACGTCAGGGCGGATCAACGCGCACCATGCGGCCACAGGCGAGCCGAAATCATGCCCGATCACCGATGCCACGCTGCGATATCCCAAGGCCGACACCAGGCCGAGCACATCGCGAACGAGATTGGGAAAGGCGAAGTCATCGAGATCCGCATCGAATGACGCGGGCGCTCCGGTAGTCCGTCCATAACCGCGCTGGTCCGGCGCAATGACGTGAAAACCCGCATCCGCGAGCGGCCCCATGATCTTGCGCCAGCTATAAGCCAGCTCGGGAAAACCATGCAGCAGCACGATGCAAGGCCGGTCCGGCGTTTCGAACCCGGCTTCGAGCACATGCATCGAAAGGCCATTGCCGTTGTCGATCATGCGCGACCTGATTCCTTCGGGCAAAGGAAGATCGTTTAGCGGTTCATTCATGCTTGCCTTGACTCCAGATTTGCCATGACTTTAACCCCTAATGTGCTCATGCCTCGAGCAACGCCGCGAAGCGATCCGCAAGCGTCGGACGCGAGCGCATCGGCCATATCGCGCTGAGTTCGAAAGGAGGCAGGTTATCGCCGTCGCGCACGTCGCAGAAGCGCACGCCCGCGAATTGCAGCGCCGTCACGGATTGCGGCAGAAGCGAAGCGCCGCATCCCGCCGCGACGCAAGCCAGCACGGTCAGCGAACGATTCGCGTCCTGCACGACATTCGCCTCGCAACCCGCCTTGCGAAACGCGCTCAGAATGCCCGCGCGAACCACCGGCAATTGATCGCCCGGAAACCATACGAGGCCCGCATCGGAGAGATCCTTCAAGCCGACCTTGCCGTCATCGCCGAGTGCAAACGAAAGCGGCAGCACGGCCAGCAGACGTTCCCGCGCGATCAGTTTCTCGCGCATGCGGCCGCCCACGGCAACGGGTGTATGCAGCAGGCCGATATCGATGGTGCCCTTCTCCAGCGCGCTCGCCTGCTCCGCATTGCTCATTTCCTTGAGCATGAGTTCGACATTGGGCACTTCCGCACGCAGCGCAGCAATCGCGCGAGGCAAGAGATTGAATAGCGCCGCCGATGCAAAGCCGATCGTAAGCCTCCCGCCGCGCTGAGCGCCGATTTCACGCGCGCGATGCGATGCGGCGTCGATGCGCGCCACGCTCAGGCGTACGTCCTCGACGATCGCCTCGCCCGCCGGCGTCAATTGAGCGCCCCGCCGCGTGCGCTCGAAAAGCTTCACACCCAGATCGCGCTCCATGCGCGAAAGCGCCTGGCTCAAGGCCGGCTGCGCGATGTCGAGCACTTCGGCCGCGCGCGTGACGCTGCCCGCATCGACCACCGCCAGAAAGTATTTGAGGTTGCGTGTCTCCATTTCGCGAGCATATCAAAACGATATGAAAGATGAACGTATCCATAGTATGCGCGCCCGGCTTTCGTTTCTAGAATGCAATGGCAAATTGAACAAGAGCCGGGCGAAGGCCCTTACAGGAGACACGACATGAACTGGTACCGTGAGATTTCCACGGTGGAGAAACGCACGCTGTGGGGATGCTTCGCCGGCTGGGCGCTGGACGGCGTCGACACGCAGTTGTTCAGTCTCGTCATTCCAACGCTCATCGCGACATGGGGCATCGGCAAGGGACAAGCGGGTCTGATTGGCGGCGCGACGCTCGTCGCGGGCGCATTGGGCGGGCTCTTTGCGGGGGTGCTCTCGGATCGCATCGGCCGCGTCAAGGCCTTGCAAGTGACGGTCCTGTGGTTCTCGCTCTTCACGTTCCTTAGCGCCTTCGCGCAGAACTTCGAGCAATTGCTCGTGCTCAAGTCCCTGCAAGGGCTCGGCTTTGGCGGCGAATGGACCGCGGGTTCGGTATTGCTTAGCGAGACGATCCGCGCCAAGCATCGCGGCAAGGCGATGGGCATCGTGCAAAGCGCTTGGGGCTTTGGTTGGGCAGGCGCCGTGCTGCTCTATACGATCGTGTTTTCCTGCGTTTCACCGGAATGGGCGTGGCGCGTGTTGTTTGCAGTCGGCCTGATTCCCGCGCTGCTCGTCGTCTATATGCGCCGCAATATCGAAGAGCCGCCACGCGAAACGAAACCCGCCGAACATGGCGATACGCAACGTCAAGGCGCGTTCGCAATCCTCGCCGGCATCTTTCATCCGTCGGTTTTGCGCACGACCATCGTCGGCGGATTGATCGGACTCGGCGCGCATGGCGGTTATCACGCCATCACGACATGGCTGCCCACTTATCTGAAAACCGAGCGGCATTTGTCCGTGCTCGGCACGGGCGGCTATCTGGCCGTGGTGATCTCCGCGTTCATCGTCGGCTGCTTCGTCAGCGCGTGGCTGCAGGACAGGATCGGCCGCCGCAAGAACGTCATTCTCTTCGCGATCTGCTGCGCGGTCACGGTGAACGTCTATGTGTTCCTGCCCATCGGCGATGTCGCGATGCTCATCCTGAGCTTCCCGCTCGGTCTCTTTTCCGCCGGCATTCCCGCGACGCTCGGCGCGCTCTTCAACGAACTGTATCCGCAAGGCGTGCGCGGCACGGGCGTGGGCTTCTGCTACAACTTCGGGCGCATCGTGTCCGCGGTCTTTCCGGTGCTCGTCGGGCACATGGGCAACTCGATGCCGATCGGACAGGCGCTCGGCATCGACGCGGGCATCGCATATGGACTCGTCGTCGTGGCCGCGTTGCTGCTGCCCGAGACCAAGGGACGCCGCATCGCGGCCGTGCCTGCACAAGCCGCGTCGGGAGAACAAACGCCCAAGCATGTCTGATACGCACATGACGAATTCACTTTACTCCGCTCTCGCCGACGAAGCCGGCGCCCTCTCGCGCGCCAGCCGGCAATGGCTCGAATCGACGGATACGGCAATCGAGGCGATCGACAGCCATGCGCATGTTTTCGTGCGCGGCCTGCCGCTCGCGCCGCATCGCCGTCATGCACCGGACTATGACGCAACGCTCGACGCCTATACCGATCATCTGCGCACGAACGGCGTGTCGCATGCGGTGCTCGTGCAACCGAGCTTCCTCGGCACCGACAACTCGTTTTTTCTCGACGTGCTGCAACGCTATCCGCAACGCTTTCGCGGCGTGGCCGTCATCGACCCTTCGATCGACGATGACGAATTGCAGCGGCTCGCGAAACATGGCGTCGTCGGCATGCGTTTGAATCTGATCGGCCTGGCGCTGCCCGATCTGCGCGAAGCTCATTGGCGCAATTTGTTCGAGCGCGTGAACGCGCTTGGCTGGCACGTGGAGATTCATCGCGATGCGATCGATCTGCCGATGGTCGTCACGCCCTTGCTCGAACAAGGCTGCACGGTCGTGATCGATCATTTCGGCCGGCCCGACCCTGCCTGCGGCGCGAACGACCCAGGCTTCCGCTATCTTCTGACGACGGCGGCAACCGGGCGCGTGTGGGTCAAGCTCTCCGCGGCTTATCGCAGCGTTCATGGCGAGAGCGGCACCGCGCTCGGGCAAACGCTCACGGCGGCATTGCTCGACTCCTTCGGCGCGGCACGATTGGTGTGGGGCAGCGACTGGCCGCATACGCAGCATCGCGGCCTGGTCGACTACGACGGCTCGCGCGATGCGCTCGACCGCTGGATTCCCGACGCGTCGCTGCGTACCATCGTGTTGCGAGACTCGGCGCGCATGCTGTTTCGCTTCAGTGATCGTCACGATCGACACATGACGCAAGCGCCGACGCTCCGCACGCGTTAGCATTGCAGACGCTGGCGCACGCGTCGCGCCGAATTCAAACTCTTTCCGGAACCGAGCCATGACCACGTCATCTTCCCGCCGCCGCGCCGCCTTTCGCGAGCAGGTCAACGCGCGGCGCGCGCTGCTCCTGCCCGGCGCCTTCAACGCGATGAGCGCGCGCGTCGCCGCCGATCTCGGATTCGAAGCGATCTACATCACCGGCGCGGGCGTGACGAACATGTCGCTCGGCATGCCGGATCTCGGGTTCATCGGCCTCGCCGAAATCGCGGAGCACACGTCGCGCATACGCGATGCCGTGGACGTGCCGCTCATCGTCGATGCGGATACCGGCTTCGGCAACGCGCTCAACGTGCGTCATACGGTACGCACCCTCGAACGCGCGGGCGCCGACGCGGTCCAGCTCGAAGACCAGGTGATGCCAAAGAAATGCGGCCACTTCGCGGGCAAGGCCGTGATCTCGACGAACGAGATGGTCGGCAAGATACGCGCCGCGGTCGATGCGCGTGACGACGCGAACTTTCAGATCATCGCGCGCACCGATGCATGCGCGGTGGAAGGCTTCGATGCGGCGATAGAGCGGGCACGTGCATTCGTCGAAGCGGGCGCGGACATTCTTTTCGTCGAAGCGATCGAAACGCCGGAGCAGATCGCGTCGCTGCCCAAGCTGCTCGATGCGCCGCAGCTCATCAACATCGTGATCGGCGGCAAGACGCCGGTGACGAGCCAGGAAGATTTGCAGCGCCTTGGCTTTAGTCTCGTTCTTTATGCCAACGCGGCATTGCAAAGCGCCGTGCGCGGCATGCAGACGGCGCTCGGCGCTTTGAAATCGCAAGGACGGCTCGATGAGGATCCTGCCGTCGTCGCGCCATTCGCCGAGCGTCAAAGGCTCGTGAACAAGCCTTTGTTCGACGAACTGGACCGCAAATACGCCGCGGACTGAGAGTCTCGCCTGAAGCGGCTGAATAAAGTCGCTTCAGGCAATCGGCGCCTTAGCGCGAGTACATCGCGTTCCAGTCGGCTTGCGAAACATGGCCGCCGCCCGATTGCGACGTGCCGCCTGCCGCGCCGCCATAAGCTGTTTCGCCATTACGCGCCGCCAGCCTGGCTTCCGCCGCCTGAATCGCCTCCGGATAATGCGCCTGATCGCCGTCGCCAACGTGATAACCGACGCTTTCCAGCTGTGCGAGTTCGGCACGCACCTGAGCACGCGTGATCTGGCTCTGGGCGAACGACGCGACAGGAACGACGAGAGCGGTTGCAACGAGTGCCGCGCGAATGATCGACTTCATGATGAAACTCCAGTGATATGAGGTGCCTGGCTTTCGAACAGTGCCGTTCGAAGCAGTGAGGGCAGTCTATGACGCCAGCCCTCTCGGGTTAACCCCTAGCATGGGAAAGCACCTTTCACTGGAACGCGCAGAATCGTGGAGACAGCGCGTGCGCAAGACGTACGGGTTGTCCGATCGCCATAATTTGCTATGCTGGCCGCCGAAACCGGACGCCCTGGCGCGATGCGCGCATGGCGTTCGCCTCATGGCGCAAAGCGCCCGTTCAATACTGGAGATGCAGATGGCAAAAGGATATTGGGTCAGCGTGTACAAGACGATCATGAAGCCGGATCAGGCCGCGGAGTACGCGAAGATCGCGACGCAAGCCATCAAGGAAGGCGGCGGCCGACCGCTCGTTCGCGGCGTCGCATCGATGGTGCAAGGTGAAGGCGCCCTCGAACGCACGGTGGTCATCGAATTCGATTCGCTCGATGCCGCCGTCGCTGCTTATAACAGCGCGACCTATCAGGAAGCGCTCAAGGTGCTGGGCGATTCCGTCGTACGCGACTTCCGCATCGTCGAAGGTGTGGCCTGAACGACGGTCCGGCCCGGACCGTACTACCGTACTACATACGGACGCGCGAGGAAATGCCGCGGGCACGTAGCGGCCGCGCCATGATTTGTTCCTCGCGCGCAAGACTGATTGTCCACGGCGTGTGTACGCAACGAACCTCGAAAAGCCTAGATTACGGCCATCGGAGCCTTCGGTCCGATCCGCCACAGGCCCATTACTTTTCTTTCGAGGTTCATCATGAGCAACGCACAAAAGGTCGCCATCGTTACCGGTGCATCCCAAGGCATCGGCGCTGAAATCGTCAATGCGCTCCGCGCGCGGGGTTACGGCGTCGTCGCGACCGCTCGTTCGATTCAACAGCCGGACGATCCGAATGTCATCGCCGTTGCCGGCGACATTGGCGAGCGCGCCACCGCGCAACGCGTCGTCGAGGCCGCCATCGCGCGCTTCGGCCGTATCGATACGCTCGTCAACAACGCGGGCATCTTCATCGCCAAGCCCTTCACGCAGTACACGCAGGAAGACTATGCCGCGATTCTGAACGTCAACCTGAACGGCTTCTTCCATATCACGCAACTCGCCATCGGGCAGATGGAAAAGAACAAAAGCGGACATATCGTCAACATCACGACGAGTCTCGTCGATCATGCGGTGAGCGGCGTGCCTTCGGTGCTGGCGTCGCTGACGAAGGGCGGGCTGAATGCAGCGACCAGATCGCTCGCGATCGAATACGCGAAGTCGGGAATTCGCGCGAACGCTGTGTCACCCGGCATCATCAAGTCGCCGATGCACGCGCCCGAGACGCACGAAGCGCTCGGCGCTTTACATCCGATGGGACGCATGGGTGAAATGAGCGATATCGTCAACGCCGTGCTCTATCTCGACGACGCGCCGTTCGTGACAGGCGAGATCCTCCACGTCGACGGCGGTCAAAGCGCGGGGCATTGATTGTGCATGCGCCCCTCGCGGGCGCCTCTTCTCTTTCACTTCAAGGAGATCGCCATGCCGATCGTAACGATTCAGGTGACGCGCGAAGGCAACAAGCCCGACACGAATGCCATCACTGCCGATGAGAAAGCGCAACTCATCAAAGGCGTCAGCGAACTGTTGCGCGACGTGCTGAACAAGCCGATGGACTCCACTTTCGTCGTCATTCAGGAAGTGGAACTGGAGAATTGGGGCTGGGGCGGCTTACCGGTGCCGGAATATCGACGGCAGAAGCAGGTCAGGGAAAGCTGACGCCGAACGATACGCGCGAACCCGTGATATCGATATGCAACTCCGTTGGTTCGCGCAAACGCATCGCCTCACTAGAATCGTTCGTTTTCAGGGTGATGCATCGGACTGTCAGCCAATTGGAAGCGCTTGTCTTCGCGGCACGGCCATTGCTCGGGACTCGGTCTCGCTCGCCCTTCCACGAAGATCAGCGATGAAAAGAAACTCGAAGCTCGCGCAACCCGCACTCGTTTCCGACAGCCGCCGCGACACGATGCGCAAGCTCGCGGCCGGCGCGCTCGCATCGGGCCTTGGCATGCGCGCTCATGCGCAAGAGGCCGCAGCGACGCCGCTCGCCGTCGAACGCTGGACCGTCACGCCCGGCGCACCCCTCCTCTCGCCGCCCTATGGCGTGCCTTCATCGTTCGAAGGCAATGTGATACGGCGCAGCGCACGCGCTCCCGCGATGCCCGGCTCCGGCTCCTCGATGACGCCGCTCGCCGATCTGTTCGGCAGCGTGACGCCCAACGGACTCGTGTACGAACGGCATCACGCGGGCGTGCCGAAGATCGATCCCGCGCAACATCGCGTCGTGATACACGGCCTCGTGCGTCAGCCACGCCTCTTCACCATCGACGACCTGCTGCGCTTCCCGTCCGAAACGCGTGTCCACTTTCTCGAGTGTTCGGGCAACACGGGCAGCGAATGGAGCGGCCCAAGCGGGCTTCCGGTGCAGTTCACGCATGGCTTGCTATCGTGCTGCGAATGGACCGGCGTGCGCTTGTCGACCTTGCTCGATGAAGTCGGTGTCGACCAGTCCGCGCAATGGATTCTCGCCGAAGGCGCGGACGGCGCGGCGATGACGCGCAGCCTGCCGCTCGCGCGCATTCTCGATCGCGCGCTCGTCGTCTATGCGCAGAACGGCGAGCGTCTGCGTCCGGAGAACGGTTATCCGGTGCGGCTCATCGTGCCGGGTTTCGAAGGCAATACCAACATCAAGTGGCTGAGACGCATCAAGCTCGTGCAGGCGCCGGAGATGACGCGCGAGGAAACGTCGAAGTACACGAACCTCTTGCGCGACGGCAAGGCGCGTCAGTTCGTGTTCGAGATGGATGCGAAGTCGGTCATCACCCGTCCTTCAGCGGGACATCGCCTGACGACGCACGGTTACTATCCGATCAGCGGTTATGCATGGTCGGGACGCGGGCGCATCCGGCGCGTCGATATTTCAGCCGATGGCGGCAAGACGTGGCGCACCGCGCGCCTGACCGGTCCCGTTCAGGATCGTGCGCTGACGCGTTTCGAAGCGGACTGGTACTGGAACGGCGGCGCCGCGAATCTGCAAAGCCGCGCCATCGACGAGACCGGTTATATACAGCCGACGCATGCAGCACTGGTCGCGGCGCGCGGCGTCAACTCGCAGTATCACTACAACGGCATTCAGAACTGGCGCGTCGAAGAGACCGGCGAGGTGCGCAATGCTTAAGCGTCATGTCACTGTCCTTAGCGCATTCTTCTGCGCCGCTTCCTTGCCGTGCCACGCAGCAGGCAGCGGTTATGGCATCGGCGCCCCGATCGATCCGAAGGCGGTCTCCGCATGGAACATCGATATTGATTCAGCCGGCCACGGCCTGCCCGTGGGCTCCGGCGACGTCGCGCACGGCAAGGAGATTTTCGGCGCGAAATGCGCGTCGTGTCATGGCGCGAACGGCGAAGGCGGCATCGGCGATCCGCTCGTCGGCGGCATGGGCACGCTGGCGGATGCAAAGCCCAAGAAAACCATCGGCAGCTATTGGCCTTATCCGACCACGCTCTTTGACTATATTCGCCGCGCCATGCCTTATGACGCGCCGCAATCGCTCTCGGCGGACGAGGTTTATGCATTGAGCGCGTATCTGCTTTACTTGAACCACGTCGTGCCCGAGAACACACGGCTCGATGCGCAGTCGCTGCCAAAGGTGAAGATGCCGAACCGCGAAGGCTTCGTTTCCGATCCGCGGCCCGGCAAGCTGTAAAGCTATAGCAGGCTGTCGCGCGTCATTGACCTGGCGCGTAAAGATCGAGCAGCTTGAGCGTGACGCCGTTGGTCCATCCGAACCCGTCCTGCAACGGATATTCGCCGCCACCGCCGCCACCCGTTCCCGCGCCTTCGACGACATATTTCTCCACGAGCTTCTGCTGCGTCGCATAGACGTTGTTCACGTCCGCGAGAAAGCGCGTGCCGATCTGCTGCGCGAGATCACCGCGTCCGTAGCGCTTCAGGCTTTGCACGGCGATCCAGTGCAAGGGCGCCCATCCATTCGGCGCATCCCATTGCTGCGTCGTGTTGAAGGTGGTCGTCACGAGTCCGCCCGGCTTCAGCAGAATTGCCTCGACGGTATTCGCAGTCGTGTGCGCGCGATCCGGCCAGGCCGCGCCCGCGAAAAGCGGATAAAGCATCGCCGCTGACGGATTGTTGCGCGGCTGCCCGAGTTTCCAGTCGTAATCGCCGTAGTAGCCGTTCTTGTTCCAGAGATATTTGTTGATGGCGATGGCGCGCTTGGCCGCGCGTCCAACGAACTCGCCGACGCAGCCGAAATCGCGCGCCTCGCCGCAACCGATCGCGATGGTCGTTTCGAGGTGGAACATCAGGCTGTTCAGATCCACCGGAATGATCGATGTCGTGCGGATCGTCGTGAGCGTCTGATTGTCGCCGAACCAGCGCGAGCTGAAATCCCAGCCGCTTTCGGCGGCCGCGCGCAGGTCGCGATAAACCTCGTTGGCCGGACGGTCCGTGACCTGCTTGGCCGTGTTCACGTCTTCCGAGTACGACTCGTCGCGCGGCGTGTCGCGTTCGTCCCAATAGCGATTGAGCACGGTCTTGTCCGGCAGCATCACCACATTGCGCACCGCGCCGCCCGCTTGCAGCGTATTCGCTCCCTGCATCCAGTAGCCGTATTCACGTCGCAGCTGCGGCAAATACTTCTGATAGACGCGCCCGCCCTCCTTTTGCGCGGCAAGTTCGACCATATAGGAGAAGAACGGCGGCTGCGAGCGGCTCACATAGTACGTGCGATTGCCGTTGGGAATATGGCCGATCGTGTCGATGAGATAGGCGAAGTTGTCGAGCATGTTGTCGACGAGGTCTTCGCGGCCTGCTTCCTGAAGGCCCAGCATCGTGAAGTAGGTATCCCAGTAATAGCCTTCGCGGAAGCGCCCGCCAGGAACGACATACGACTTGGGCATCGGAATCAGCGAGCTGTTCGGCGGCACGTTCGCTGTCGTCGTCAAGCGCGTGAGCTCGGGCCAGAGCCAGTCGATATGTTCGCGCAGGGATTGATTAGGCGGCGGCGTGATGCTCTGATCGGTAGGCGGAGTGAAGTACTGCGCAACGAACGCAGCCAGCGAGAACCCGGGCACCGTCATCTGCTGGTGATAAGCCTGCACGATCTGCGCGGGATCCATCTTGGGCGTCGCGTCGACGAAGGTCTTCTGATCGGGATAGATGCCCTGCGTCTGCACGGCAACGAAGAGATCGCCATAGAGTTCGCTGGGCGGAGGCGGTAACGTATAGCCGGCTTGCGCGTCTGCATAAGCGGCGCCGGCAGCCCCGCTCAGGAAGAGCCACACGCCTAGCATTCGCCGTGCCTTGAACGGGAAGCGCCGCGACGCATCATGGGCCGCGCGACGCGATGACAGTACGATCATATTCCCTCCTTCGAAGGATGATTGAACCGGACTGGTCTCGCTCGGGCCGTGCGTTCTTTTATCTTTTCGACAGCACGGCGAAGGATCGCACGCTTGCGGGCTTGTGGCAACCCTCGCCTTTGGAAGCGCGTTCTCTATTGAATTGCCAGCGCCTTGTGCGCTTCGGCCTGAAACTGCGTCGGCGTCACGCCGGTCTGCTTGCGAAAATAGCGGCTGAAATAAGCGATATCGGCAAAGCCCAGACCATGCGCGATCTGCTTGACGGACATGTTCGAATAAACGAGATCACGCTGTGCTTCGCGCACGAGATGCTCGTTGATGACGGCGAGCGGTGAACTGGCAATTTCCTCTCGGCAGATGCGTCCGAGTTGCGTGACGGTCATGCCGAGCTTCTGCGCGTAGAACTCGACGGGACGATGCTCGCGGAAATGCGCCGCCACCAGTTCCCTGAAGCGTTTGATCTGCTTCGCGCGCCGGTCCGTCGATGCGACGCTTGGCGTCGATTCATGTTCGCAGAGACGCGCCACGTGCACGAAAAGCGCAATCAGGAGCGGCATGCCTGCCGCCATGTGGGCGCGGTCCGTCGCGCGAAATTCCTTCTCCAGCAACTCGACGATCGGCATGAGCGAGCTTTCCCTGGCGGCCGACGCGCTCACCCGCATGAGACCCGCGCGCTGCAACACGGGCACGAGTCCCGGAGCCGCGATTGAAGCGATTGCCTCGATCGACCGCTGCGCGACCGTAATCACGAGACCATCGACGCCAGGTGCGAAATTGAAGCCATGCACCGTTTGCGCGGGCAGCATGATGACGCACGGCGGCACGATCTCGATCATGCTGTTTTCGATGAGTACTTCCCCGCCGCCGCCGCGAATGTACAGAAACTGCAAGAGCGCGTCGTGACGATGCGCGTCGATATGCCAGTCGTTCGGGGCGCTGCGCTCGACGATCCATTCGAAGTTGAACGCGTCATACCACGGCGGACGCGCCGATTCTCCGTACAGGCTGTAGTTAGGGATTTTCCTCATGTCGCGGCGTCTCCTGATGCACAAATTGTCCTGTCGTCTGCCGCCTTTGTCCAATTTTTCGTGCAAGGCCGTGAATATACTTTTTTCCAAGGAAGGCCCCCGCGCCTTCGCATCGAACAGGACTCAGGAGACAAGGATGACTAATCAGGTTGCGCGGGATCACACCGCGTCGCACTGGCTCGGCCTCGAATCGAGCGTATGCGTGGTGACGGGCGCGGCGGGCGGCATCGGCCGCGCGATCGCATCCACATTCGCCGATGCGGGCGCGCGCCTCGCATTGCTCGATCGCGACGAAGCAGGCTGCCATGAAACGGCGGAAGCGCTGCGCGCAAGCGGCGTGGATGCCGTCGCCATCGCTTGCGATATCAGCGATGCGGCGAGCGTGAACCGCGCCTGCGAACAGACGCAGCGCAAGTTCCGCCATGCCGATGTGCTCGTCAACAACGCAGGCCTGCTGAGAGCGGGTGGCATCGAAGATATCGGGCTCGATGCATGGAACGCGATGCTCGCCGTCAACCTGACGGGCTACATGCTGTGCGCGCAGGCATTCGGACGCGGCATGCTGGCACGCGGCGCGGGCAGCATCGTGCATGTCGCTTCGGTGGCGGCGCACCATCCGCAAACATGGAGCGGCGCGTACAGCCCGAGCAAGGCCGGCATCTCGATGCTCTCGCGGCAGATCGCCGCCGAATGGGGCCCGCGCGGCGTACGCAGCAACACGATCTGCCCGGGCATGATCCGCACGCCGCTCTCCAGGGCCTTCTATGAACAAGGCGATGTCGAAGCGCGCCGCAGCGCGATGACCGCAAGCCGACGTATCGGCGAGCCGCGCGATATCGCCGAAGTCGCGGCCTTTCTCTCGAGCCATCGCGCCGCCTATGTGAACGGCGCGGAGATCGCCGTCGATGGCGGCTTCGAATGCATGCTGATGGACCTCGTTCCGCGTCCCGGCTTCGAGGCGCCGCGCACCGCATAAAGGCGCGACTTTCGCGCTTTCGCATTGCTCTAGCGCGCAACGCGCTCACTCACATCAAAGGACAACATCATGACTACCGTAACGCGGTCGTCCGATCTCGCTTGCGACGTGCTCGTGATCGGCTCGGGCGCCGGCGGCCTCTCCACGGCCATTACAGCGAAGAAGCAAGGGCTCGAGGTGATCGTCGTCGAGAAGGAAGCGTATTTCGGCGGCACCACGGCCTTCTCGGGCGGCGTGTTGTGGATACCCGGCAATCGCCATGCAAGGGAAGCCGGCGTTCACGATACGCGCGAGGCTGCCGTCGAATATCTGCGCAGCGAGACCGGCGCAATGTACGACGAAGCCTGCGTCGATGCATTTCTCGACGCCGGCCCGCGCATGATCGATTTTTTCGAGCGAGAGACTTCGGTCGAGTTCCTGCCGACGCTCTATCCCGACTACCATCCCGATGCGCCGGGCGGCGTCGATGTGGGGCGCTCCGTCGTCGCCAAGCCATTCGATGCGCGCGAGCTGGGCAAGGATATCGCGCGCCTGCGTCCGCCGCTCAAGACGATCACGTTCATCGGCATGATGTTCAATTCGTCGAGCGCGGACCTCAAGCATTTCTTCAACGCGACCAGATCGCCTGCTTCGGCCTGGTATGTCGCCAGGCGACTTGCGAGTCATCTCAAGGAGGTCGCGCTGTATAAGCGCGGCGTGCAGATCACGAGCGGCAATGCGCTCGCCGCGCGTCTCGCCAAATCCGCGCTCGATCTCGGCATCCCGATTCATACACGCACGGGCGCCAGGGAACTGATCACCGTCAAGGGCCGCGTCACAGGCGCCATCGTGATCGCGGAAGGACGCGAGACGCGCATCACCGCGCGGCGCGGCGTCGTGCTCGCGTGCGGCGGCTTCTCGCACGATGTCGCGCGCATCGCAAAGGCGTATCCGCATGTGCGTCGCGGCGGCGAGCATGTATCGCCCGTGCCCGCCGGCAATACCGGCGACGGCGCGAGAATGGCGGAGCGCGTAGGCGGGCGGGTCGACATCCGCTATCCGCAGCCCGCCGCGTGGATGCCTGTCTCGCGCGTGCCATTGCAGAACGGCAAGTACGGCGTGTTTCCGCATCTGCTGGATCGCTACAAGCCGGGCGTGATCGGCGTGACGCGCGGCGGCGTGCGCTTCACCAATGAATCGAACTCGTATCACGACGTCGGCGCGGCGATGATCGAGGCATGCCGCGATGAAAGCGAGACCGCGATGTGGCTCGTCTGCGATCACGCGACGATTCGCAAATACGGCCTCGGCTTTGCCAAGCCCGCGCCGCTGCCGCTCGGGTCCCACCTGAAGAGCGGCTATCTGACCCGGGGCCGCACGCTCGCTGACCTCGCGCAGCGCGCAGGCATCGACGCCGCCGCGCTCGAGGAAACCGTGCGCGAGTACAACCGCGATGCCGCGCAAGGAAAGGACAGAGCCTTCGGCCGCGGCACGACTTCGTTCAACCGCTATCTGGGCGACCCCGCGCATAAGCCCAACCCTTGCGTCGCGCCCATCGGCGATGGACCGTACTACGCGCTCAAGCTCGTGATGGGCGATCTCGGCACCTTCGACGGCATCGCGACGAACGCGCATGGCCAGGTGCTCAGGGACAACGAACCTGTTCCGGGCCTCTACGCCGTCGGCAACGACCGCGCGAGCGTCATGGGCGGCAACTATCCCGGCGCGGGCATCACGCTCGGCCCGATCATGACATTCGGCTATCTCACCGGACGGCATCTCGCCGGGCGCATCGACGCGCGTGCGAAGACCGGAGCACTAAGGAGCGCAGCATGAGCACCAAGCCTTTCGTCGATCATCGCATCTACACCATCAAGCCGCGCGGCATGGCCGAATTCATCGACGTGTTCGATCGGCTCGCGATGCCCATTCAGCTCAAGTATCTCGGCGCGCCGGTCGGTTTCTATATGAGCGACATCGGCGCATTGAATCAGGTCGTCCATCTGTGGGGCTACGAGAGCATCGCGGATTACGACCAGAGACGCACCGCGCGCGACAACGATCCGGAATGGCCCGCATATCTGCAGGCATCGGCGCATCTGATCGTCGCGCAGGAAAGCCGCATCATCCGGCGCGTCGAGTTCAGGAGTCTCTCGGCCGCCGTGCGCTGAAGCGGAGACAGGCATGGAACATGAAAAGCGTGTGGCAATCGTCACCGGCGGCGCGAGCGGCATCGGCTGGGCGACGGTTCAGCGTTTCGCCAGACAAGGCTACCGCGTGGCGATTGCCGATCTGCACCGCGATACGGCGCGCCATCGCGTGGAAGAACTCGGCGGCACGGATCATCTCGCCATCGGCGCGGACGTGTCGTCGGAGGCGGACGTGATCGCGATGATCCACGAAGTCGCCGATACATACGGTCGCATCGACGTGCTCGTGAACAACGCGGGCATCGGCGAGCAGGCGAAGCCCACGATCGAACAGAGCGTCGATGCGTTCGACCGCCTGCTCGACATTCACGTGCGCGGAACCTTTCTCGCATGCAGGGAAGCCGCGAAGGTCATGCTTGCGCAGCGCGCGGGTGCGATCGTCAATCTCTGCTCGATCGCCGGTCTCTCCGGCATTCCGACGCGCAACGCGTACGGCGCGGCGAAAGCAGGCATCGCCGCGATGACGCGCTCGATGGCAGGCGAATGGGCCCGCGACGGCATACGCGTGAACGCGGTGGCACCCGGCTATGTCGCGACCGAGCTCGTCGAAAAGCTCGTCGGCAACGGACAGATCGACATCGCGGCGATCGAGCGACGCACGCCGATGGGACGTCTCGCGCGCCCCGACGAGATCGCCGAGGCCATTCTCTTTCTCGCATCCGATGCAGCCAGTTATGTCACCGGGACCGTGCTGAGCGTCGACGGCGGCTGGCATGCATCGGGCGAGGCTTAGCGGCACGAACGAAGGCCGCACCCTTTCGATTGCTTATACATGAATGAATGGAGACGAATCGTCATGGAAAAAAACTGCATAACCGGGACCATCGAGGTCCAGAGCTTCATCGATAGTGAGCGCTTCTCGCCGTATCAATGGATCGTCCTGATCCTGTGCTTTCTCGTCGTTGCGGCCGATGGTTTCGACACGGCGGCGATCGGCTTCATCGCGCCGTCGCTGATCGGCGACTGGGGCATCACGCGCGCCGCGCTCGGCCCGGTGATGAGCGCGGCGCTCGTCGGTCTGGGCATCGGCGCGCTCGTTGCGGGACCGGCTGCGGACCGCATCGGACGCAAGGCGGTGCTCGCGCTGTCGGTGTTTTTCTTCGGCGTGTGGAGCCTCGCATCGGCGCAAGCGGGTTCGGTTGAGGCGCTCACCGCGTGGCGCTTTCTGACCGGCCTCGGCCTGGGCGCTGCGATGCCCAATGCGGTCACGCTGATGTCCGAATACGCGCCCGCCCGCATTCGCGCGGTCGCCGTCAACGCGATGTTCTGCGGCTTCTCCGTCGGCCTGTCGATCGGCGGTCTGTGCGCCGCCTGGCTCATTCCGCACTTCGGCTGGCCCAGCGTGCTCGTCGCCGGCGGACTCGGACCGATCGCGCTCACGGCGATGCTGCTCGTCCTGCTGCCCGAATCCGCGCAATTCATGGTCGTGCGCAAGCGCCCCGCGGAGAAGATCGCCCGTGTCCTGCGCCGCATCTCGAACGATCCGCGTCTCGCGGAAGGCGCGGCCGTCACCTTCGCCGCCGCCGACACGCGCGCGAGCGGCGCGGACAAGTCCTCGCTCGGACTCATCGTGTCGCGCCCGTATCGCTTCGGGACCACGATGTTGTGGGTCGCCTACTTCATGGGCCTGATGATCTTCTACCTGCTCACGAACTGGCTGCCGACACTCTTCAAGGACGCGGGCTTCTCCGCCGAACGCGCCGCGCTCACGACCTCGCTCTTTCCGCTCGGCGGCATTCTGGGCAACCTCTGTCTCGGCTGGGTAATGGACAAGGCAAATCCGCGGCGCGTGAATGCGTGCGCATACGTACTTGCAGCGGCGCTCGTGCTGACGATCGGGCGCGGCGTATCGGATCAGTTCTGGCTCGCCGTGCTGATCTTCCTGACGGGCACCGCGGTGACGAGCGCGGTCACCTCGATGTCGGCGCTCGCCGCCTCGTTCTACCCGACGAAAAGCCGCGCGACGGGCGTCGCATGGATGCTCGGCATCGGACGCATGGGCGCGGTCGCGGGCGCGATGAGCGGTGGTCTCATGATGAGCATGGGCCTGCAGTTCGGCGCAGTGTTCACGCTGCTCGCGGCGCCCGCCTTCATCGCGGCGTTCGCGCTGGGCGCGTTGAGCAAGCGCGACGCATCGCCTGAATCGGGCGTGCTCGGTCAGACTGCGCGCGTGCCGATGGAGTAACGCGCCCTCCGCTCAGGGCGTGCTCGGGGCATCGTCATTCGTTGCAAGCGCAACTATATTGACGATGCCCTTTCGCGCCATCTTCGTGTATGGGCAAAAGCGTTCCGTGTTGCGCACGAGTTCTTCCGCCACCACGCGATCGACGCCCGGAATCTGAACGCGTGTGTGCGCGGTCAGCACGAAGAGACCGTCCATCGGATCGCGACCGAATTCAACCGTGACGGCCACGCTCGTGCCCTCGACCGCAACGCCCGCGCGTGCCGCGAGCAAGGTCAGCGCACCGTGAAAACATGCCGCATAGCCCGCGGCGAACAACTGCTCCGGATTCGTGCCGTCGCCGGTGCCGCCCAGCGCCTGCGGCATGCGCAGGTTCAGGTCGAGGTTGCCGTCATCGGAGCGGACCACGCCCGAGGCCCGGCCATGACCCGCGTCGCCGCCCGTGACGGTGACGGTCGTCGAATACAGCGACTGCACATCTTGTCCTTGATACTTGTCGAGCAAGGTGACGGGCGGCGGATTGAGTGGCTCCATGGCGGCCTCTTCTGCAAGCAATACCTGCAATGATCGCTCAATGTGCCGCTTGTGTCCGGCTTTGGCCCTGTCTGAACCATGCGTCGAAGTTCACCGCGCCAAGCCGCGCATGAGCGCCCGGCAAAAGCGTGTCTGCGGCGAGCTGCGCCCCGAAGTAAAGTGCGCCTTCGTCGGCCACGACCGTGCGTGCGTCGCCCGTTGCGGTGAAATATCGCTGCATCAGATCGGACAGCCGCGACTTCTCCGGACCCGCGATTTCCACGACACCGTTCACCGGCGCATCGACGGCATGATCCGCGACCGCGCGTGCAACGTCATCGGAGGCGATGGGCTGAATGTATGCGCCCGACAGATGCACCGAGCCTTCGTTCGCGCTCGCCTTCGCGATGCCGCCGAGGAACTCGAAGAACTGCGTCGACTGAACGATCGTGTACGGCACGCCCCATTGGCGGATCAGCTTCTCTTGCGCGATCTTGCCGCGAAAATAGCCGCTCTGCGCGAGACGATCCGTGCCGACCACCGACAGCGCGACATGATGCGCGATGCCCGCCGCCTTCTCGGCCGCGAAGATATTGCGGCCCGAGGTTTCGAAGAATTCGAGCACTGCCTTGTCTTCGAACGATGGCGAATTGGCGACATCGACGACCACGCGCGCCCCTTCCATCGCTTCCCGCAGGCCGCTTCCCGTCATCGTGTCGACGCCCGACGCCGGCGATGCCGCGACCACCTCATGCCCGCGCGCACGCAGGTTCTTCACTACTTTGCTGCCGATGAGTCCGCTTCCGCCGATCACTACGATCTTCATGGTTGTTTTCCTTGAAGTGATGCGGATCACGCCGCGCCACGCCGATGTCCGGATTCCGGCGCGCGCTTGCACGGCGCGTCCGGGGTGCACTGCACGACACGCGAACCTGTCGTACGTGATGCATCGTAGGCGTGCGCACACGCGTCCGGTAGCCTCGCAACCGGACGCGCCGTGTTGCCTTCAATGCATCAATCGGCGCTGACAAAATGCGGCGCGCTCGCGCTGGCGATGGACGTCGTCAGGCAATGCAGATCGAGCGCGCGCGTATGCTCCGTCATGTAATCGACGAATACCCGCACCCGCGCGGGCAGATGCTTGCGGCTGAGATAGCAGAGATAGTGGCCGCCATCGTCCGGCGCATGTTGCGCGAGACACATGACGAGGCGCCCGGCCTTGAGCGGGTCGCACACCATGTATGCGGGCAGTTGCGCGATGCCCTGCCCGCCGAGCACGGCCTGCAGCATCAGATCGATGTCGTTGAAAATCTGCCGCGTGGCGGGCGAACGTTTCTGCGGCAGACCGTCGACCTTAAACTCCCAGTCGGCGATGCGCCCGGCGGATGTGCGGAAGCCGATGCAGCGATGCCGGTCGAGGTCGTCGACGTGGCGCGGCAAGCCATGCTCGCGCGCATACCCGGGCGACGCGCAGAGGACCATCTGCATTGGAATCAGCTGCTTCGCGACGACTTCGCTGTCTTCCATGTGACCGTCGCGAAACGCCACGTCGATGCGCTCCGCGGTGAAATCGCAGGGCCGGTCGTTGAGCAGCAGCTCGAGCGCGATGTCGGGATAGCGCGCATTGAAACCGGACAGCAGCGGCGCCACGACCTTGCGGCCAAAGCCCGGCGCCGACGCGATGCGCAAATGTCCGCTCGGCGGCCCATTGCGCAGCTCGCGCATGTCTTCGAGCGCCTGCACGATGCGCTCCACGCCCGGCTGGCAATTCTTGTAGAAGAGCTCGCCCTCGCGCGTCAGCGACGTGCTGCGCGTGGTGCGTAGAAAGAGTCGCGCGTCGAGTTGCGCTTCGAGCTTCTGCACGTTGCGGCTGACGGCGGAACGGCCGATGCCCAGGCGATCGCTCGCTTTCGCGAAGCTGCCTTCGTTGGCAACGGCCAGAAATGCAACGACGCCCGCATAGCTCGTGACAAAGCTGTATGCGAGCGAATCGTCGGAGTGAGATGCAAGGTCAAGTGGCATGGCGGCGCTGAACGTAGTGGCTCTATCCCACAAGACGTTTGCGCCGCACCCTTTGTGACACGCAAGACGGAATTTTTTTGCGAATCTCGCTGTCGCCCCTATTTGACCGGCGTCAGCACGGGCTTGCCCTTGTCCTTCAACAACAGGACGATGAACTTCGCGCGCTTCGTGCTGCTCGCATTGCGGCCGACGGTGTGAATGTCGTCAGGGCCCTCATAAAAGGTCTCGCCCGGCTTGAGCGTCACTTCCTTGCCGCCCCGAAGCTGCATGACGATCGTGCCTTCGACGACATAGACGAACGCGTGCGCATCGTGACGATGCACCGGATCCACCGCGCCCGGCGGATATTCCACGCTGATCATCAACGCTTCCTTGCCCGGATATTCGGGCAGCGGCTTCGTCACGAGCTCCGTGACGATCGCTTGCGGCGCGGCGTGCGCCTCATTCGCGACGAGCGCCGCACATCCGACGGCGAGCGCCAGTCCCACGCGCTTGATGCTCTGCATGAACCCTTCTCCCTCGATCGAATGACGGCGCCTCCGCATTACGACAGGTTTGCCTTATCGAGGCCGAACGCCTTGTCGGCCGTACCCGGCACCGTCCGGAACGCGACGTTGGCGCGGTTCCAGCCGTTGATCTCCATGATGGCGTAGGTCAGGTCGGACAGCTCCTGGTCGGAAAACTGCTCATGCACGCGCTCGTAGAGTTCGTCGGGCACGCCATGCTCGGGGATGTGCGTCAGCACCTCGGTCCAGGCGAGTGCGGCGCGTTCGCGCGGCGAGAAGAGCGTCGATTCACGCCAGATCGCGACGTGATGCGTGCGCAGTTCGCGCTCGCCGTGAATCTTCGCTTCCTTGACGTGCATGTCGACACAGAACGCGCAACCGTTCATCTGCGACGCCCGAAGCGTTACGAGATCCCGGGTCGACTGCTCGATCGAGCATTCCTTGACGGCCCCGCTGAACTCATAGAACTTCTTGAACAGTTCGGGCGATTGCTGAACATAGTTGATTCGCTGCGTCATGATGGCTCCATCCGTTGTTGGAAAGGTCGGGCCGACGGTTCACGTGCGGCATGGATGTCATCGTAGGTTTGCGCAGCGTGCGCCGGTAGACCCGCGAACGTGAGCACGCTGTTGCCTCGCGCGCACCAATCGCTTCGAAAACCTATCGCGCGCCGCCATGACGGGCCGCGATGCGCGCGAGCTTCGCCGGGTTGCGCTGCACCTGTATGCCCACGATGCGATCGCCCTCGAACTCGTACGACTGCGCGGATTCGAGCCGGCCTTCGATGAAGCGCAAGAGCGCCCATTCTCCGTTGAGCATGACGAGTTCGAGATGCACGCCCTTTCCATAACGTAGAAATGCCGCATAGAAGAGTTGCGCGATGCGCCGTCCGCCGAGCAGCGGCTTCGGGAAGCTCGGCACGCGTCCGCCGCCGTCGCCGACGAGTGCCGCGTCATCGGCGAGCATTGCGTGAATCGCCGCGAAATCGCCATGCTCGACCGCGTGCGCGAACGCGTGCAACAGGCGCCGATGAATCTCGCGCGAAACCGAACGACGCGGACGCTCTTCGCGCAATTGCGCTTTCGCGCGGCTCACGAGCTGGCGGCATGCGGCCTCCGTCCTGCCGATGATGCTCGCGATCTCCGGATAGTCGGCATCGAAGACTTCGCGCAGCAGGAACGCCGCGCGCGCTTCGGGCGTGAGGCGTTCGAGCAGCATCAGGAAAGCGACGGAGACATCGTCCGCGCGCTCCGTCACTTCCTCGGGCGTCGCGGGCGGCTCGGTGATCTGCGGCTCGGGCAGCCAGATGCCCGCGTAATGTTCGCGCTGTATCTTCGCGGCGCGCAGGCGATCGATCGAATGACGCGTGGTGACGGCGACGAGCCACGCCTCCGCGTTCTCGATGGCTTCGCGCGCGGCCGCGTGCCAGCGCAGCCACACGTCCTGCACGATGTCCTCCGCTTCGGCCACCGAGCCGAGCATGCGATACGCGATGCCCTGCAAACGAGGGCGCAAGCGGTCGAATTCGCGCGTGGCGTCATCCATGAAAACCACTCCTCCTTCGCGAGAAATACGGCGATTTGAAAGCTGCGCAAAAGGTGATCGTATTTTACGCACACGCACATGAAGTGTTGATCGCTATCGGCGTCCCCAAAGATAGGAATAATGCAGCCGTTGCCACGCAAGTCGATCTGGGATGCACGCGCTTCGGCGGCGCCGACCGACCTGCATGCGTCATGCAATGTACAAAACGCAAAGCACCGCTTCGCATGCAAAACGCAAAGTGCAAAATGCCAGCCGGAAGCGAAGCCAGCCTGAGAGCACGCGACTCGCGGACAGTCCGTTTTTGACCGTCGCGGAGAAAAGTGCTATTACGACGGGGCTTCGCGTCCCGCGTGTGTCACGCGAATGACATGCGCGGCATGCGAAGACAACCGCGCTGCGAAAGCAACCCGTAATGGCATCGGCATCCCCGCCGATTCGCATCAGAACAAGGTCACCGTGAATCCAACAACAACCCTCGCTCCCTGGTCCGCCCACGACACTCAACTTCTGATCGCCTGCGCGCTCGGTCTCGCGATCATCATCGTTTCCATCAGCGTGCTGAAGCTCGCGCCGTTCCTGTCCATCCTGGTGGGCACGTTCGCGGCGGGCTTCGCCGCGCATCAACCGCTCGAAGCGATCGCGCAGGCGTTCAGCAAGGGCGCGGGCGCGCTGCTCGGCGACGTCGGCATCATCATCGCGCTCGGCGCCATGCTCGGCGCGCTGATGGCCGAATCCGGCGCGGCCGACCGGCTCGTCACCACATTGCTCGATCATTCGACGCCGCGCCGCCTGCCGTGGATGATGGCGTTCGTCGCGATCATCGTCGGCCTGCCGCTGTTCTTCGAAGTCGGTCTCGTGATGATGGTGCCGATCATCTTCGTGATGGCGCGCCGCGCGAAGCAGCCGATCCTGCGCATCGCGATTCCGGCGCTCGCCGGCATGACGACGCTGCACGCGCTGCTGCCGCCGCATCCCGGCCCGCTGATCGCGGTGAGCGCGCTGCATGCCGATCTCGGCCTGACGCTCGGCCTCGGCCTCATCGTCGCGCTGCCCGCCGTGATTCTCGCGGGGCCGCTCTACGGGATGTGGCTTTCGAAGCGCCTGCACGTCGAAGAGCCCGAGGAAATGGGCAAGCTGTTCACCGCGCACCAGGACGGCGCATCGACGCCGGGCTTCGCGATCTCGCTCGTGACGATTCTGCTTCCCGTCGTGATGATGCTCGGCCGCACGGTCGCCAAGCTCGCGCTCACGAAGGACACGCTGCTGTACGACACGCTCGATTTCGTCGGCGAGCCGCTCGTGGCGCTGGCGCTGACCGTGCTCTTCGCCATCGTGATGCTCGGCTGGTCGCGTGGCATGGCGCGTGATCGCGTGGGCGGCATCCTGCGCAAGAGCCTGCCGCCGATCGCAGCGCTGCTGCTCACGATCGGCGCGGGCGGCGGCCTGAAGCAGATGCTCGTCAACGCGGGCATCAGCGCGACCATCGGCAAGATCGCGGTCGGCACGCATTTGCCCCTGATCCTGCTCGCCTGGCTGATCGCGGTCGCGTTGCGCCAGGCGACGGGCTCGGCGACCGTCGCCACGACGACGACCGCGGGCATCGTCGCGCCCGTCGTGAGCGGACTCACGGCGACGCACAATTCGCTGCTGGCGCTCGCGATCGGCGCGGGGTCCGTGTTCTTCTGCCACGTCAACGACGCGGGATTCTGGATGGTGCGGGAGTACTTCGGGCTGAATCTCAAGCGCACCGTTGCGGTGTGGTCGGTGCTGCAGACGATCGTATCGGTGGTGGGACTCGTGCTGACGCTTGTCTTGTGGAGCGTGTTGACGTAAGGGCCGGGGCTTCTAACCCGATGCTTCCTCGCGCGCGAGATCGCCGATCCTGGCGGCGGATGCATCGCCCTTTGCGCGCTCGAGCACGGCGAGCACCTCGCGCGCCGTGTTTTCCGAATGCTCGCGCAGGATCTCGGGCAAGCCTTCATGGGCAGGATCCTCGAGCGCGGCGAGAATCGCCTCGTGCTCGCTGGCGGACTCGGCCCAGCGCAGCGTGTCCGCGTTGGCCGCGCCGCGCGCCCGATGCACCTTCGACATCAACGTCGAATAGACGCTCGCGAGCACGGGGTTGTCGGCGGCATCGACGATCATCTGGTGGATCTGCTGATTCAGCTTGAAGTACTCGACGCGCTTGCCGGCGTCGTGGCACTCCACCATGCGCCGATGCTTCGCCGCGATCGCCCCGACTTCCGTATTCGTGATGCGCTTTCGCACCAGCTCGCCCGCCATCGCTTCGAGGCCGTGAAGCAGTTCGAAGGTGGCGGCGAGATCGTCGAGATCGATCTCCGCGACGCGATACCCGATGTACTGCCGATGCGTCACGCGCCCCTCCGACACCAGCACCTTCAGCGCCTCGCGCAACGGCGTCTTCGACACGTCGAACGCGGCGCTCAGTTCCTTTTCGTCGATACGCGCGCCAGGCGGCAATTCGCCCTCGTCGATCATGACGCGCAGGCGCGCGGCAATCTCCGCAGCCATGCCGCGGGTGCGCAAAAGAAGGGGGCTTCTGGTGGTCTGGTTCATCGCAGTGCAAGCTTATCACGATCTTGGTGAAAACCCTGCACCGTGATCGTGCAGATTAAATTTCAATAAAACCAAGCGTTTACACTGTTTGTAATTATAAATTTCTAATCCTATACTCTGTCCAACGTTGCGCGACGTCACGAAAACATCCGCCTATCCAGGAGCTCGTTCATGTCTTCAACATCCGGTGTTGCCGCAATGACGGTGGGCAAATCCACCGTCCGCTGGAAGATTTTCGTCGTCATGCTGAGCCTCATCTCGATCAACTACATCGACCGTGCGTCGCTGTCGGTCGCGATGCCGCTCATTTCCAAGGAGTTCGATATCGGCCCGGCGATGGAGGGGCTCATCCTCTCCTCGTTCTTCTGGACCTACGCGGTCATGCAGATTCCCGGCGGCATGCTGGCCGACCGCTTCAAGCCGCGCGTCGTGATCGCAGCCGCCACCGTGTTCTGGGGCTTCTTCCAGGCGATCGCGGCCGTCTGCACGAACGCGCCCAGCCTGCTGCTCACGCGTCTGGGACTCGGCGCATCCGAAGCGCCGATCTACCCGGCGGGCGGCAAGCTCAACGCAATCTGGATGACGCAGACCGAGCGCGGCCGCGGCGCCACATTGCTCGACGGCGGCGCGCCGCTCGGCGCGGCACTGGGCGCGATCCTGATCACCGGCCTGATCGCGATGCTCGGCTCATGGCGGCTCGCGTTCGCCGTGGCGGGCATCGGCACGGTGCTCGCCGGGATCCTCGCCTGGTTTTATGTACGCAATACACCACGCGAGCATCCGGGCGTAAACGAGCTCGAAGCGGCCTATATCGAGGAGTCGCACGCTCGCGACGCCGCCGCCGAGCCGGCCTCGCTCTCCGGCCGCACGCGCGATTTCTTCAAGTACCGCTCGGTGTGGTGCATGTTCTTCGGCTGGATGTGCTTCAACAGCGTGTTCTATGGCCTGCTCACGTGGATGCCCAACTACCTGCACATGGTCCACGGCTTCGACATCAAGCAGATGGGCGGATCGAGCTTCATCATTTTCTTCAGCGGCTTCATCGGCGAGCTGATCGGCGGCTGGATCGCGGACAAGTGGAAGGCCGCGGGCGGACGTCCGAATGTCGTGATGCGCACGCTGTTCGGCATCGCGGCGATCATCGCGACCGTGTCGATCTTCTCGGTGGCGTATGTGACGAATGCGGTCGCGGTCGTCGCCCTGCTCTCGTCGACGCTGTTCTTCCTGCGCTGGTGCGGCCTCTACTGGTGCATTCCGTCGTCGCTCGGCACGCGCAACAAGATCGGCTTTCTCGGCGGCTTCATGAATCTCGGCGGCAATATCGGCGGCGTCGCGGTGCCGATCATCGTCGGCGGGATCGTGCAGTTCACGCACTCCTACTTCCTCGCGCTGATGTTTTTCGCGGTGGCCGGCATCGGCTTGCTCGTGTGCTCCAGCGCCATCGATTACGAAAAGAAGATTCCCGTTTAAGCGGGACTCGTGCCGGAACGCTTCTCTCAATCAACATTAGAGACACCCCGATGAAAAAACGCACCTTGCTCGGCATGCTCACCCCTTCGTCCAACACGTCGCTCGAACCGCTGACGAGCGCCATGGTCTCGGGCCTGCCCGGCGTCTCCGCGCATTTCGCGCGCTTTCCGGTGACGGAGATCTCGCTCTCCGATCAGGCGCTCGGCCAGTTCGACGATTCCAAGATCCTGCAGGCGGCCCAACTGCTCGCCGATGCGAAAGTGGACGTGATCGCCTGGAACGGCACCTCCTCCGGCTGGCTCGGCTTCGAATCCGATGAACGCCTGTGCCGCCGCATTACGGAAGCGACCGGCATCCCCGCCACGACTTCCGTTCTCGCACTCAACGAGATCCTGAAGAAAACGAACGCGCGCGAGTTCGGTCTCGTCACGCCGTATCTCGACGACGTGCAGGAGAAGATCATCGCGAACTATCGCAGCGAGGGATTGAACTGCATCGCCGAGCGGCATCTGAACCTGAAGGTCAACTTCTCCTTCTCCGAGGTCCAGCCCGACGAGATCCGCCGCATGGTGCGCGAAGTCGCGAAGGACAAGCCGCGCGCCATCTCCATCTTCTGCACGAACCTGAACGCCGCGCATCTCGTGCCCGAGCTGGAGGAAGAAACGGGCATTCCGATCTACGACACCATCACGACCGTCGTGTGGAAATCGCTGCAACTGGCCGATTACGACACGCGCAGCGTCAAGGGGTGGGGCCGCCTCTTCAGCGAAGTCATCTGAGGGGACATGTCATGTCGAACGATCTCGATTTCGTGATTCGTCACGCCGACGTCGTCACCGCGTCGGACCGTTTTTCGTGCGACATCGGCATTCGCGACGGCCGCGTGGCGATGCTCGGGCAAGGCCTGCCCGGCGCGCCGCGCGAGCTCGATGCGAGCGGGATGCTGGTGCTGCCGGGCGGCGTCGACGGCCACTGTCATCTCGATCAGCCGATGCCCGACGGCCTGCGCATGGCCGACGACTTCCTCTCCGGCACGCGCTCCGCGTTGTGCGGCGGCACGACCACGGTGATTCCGTTCGCGGCGCAGGCCAAGGGGCAATCGCTGCAGGCCGCGGTCGATGACTATCACAGCCGTGCGGAAGGACGCGCGCTGATCGATTACGGCTTTCACCTGATCGTCGCCGATCCGACGCCGCACGTGCTCGCGCAAGAGCTGCCGCGACTCATCAGGAACGGCTACACGTCGTTCAAGGTCTACATGACCTACGACGATCTGAAGCTCAACGACCGTCAGATGCTCGACGTGCTCACCGTCGCTCGCGAGCATGGCGCGCTCGTGATGGTGCACGCGGAGAACTCGGACTGCATCGGCTGGCTGACCGAACGTCTGCTGGGCAAGGGACTTCATGCGCCGCATGCGCATGCGCTCGCGCGGCCGGCGGTCGTCGAACGCGAGGCGACGCATCGCGCAATCGCGTTCGCGGAACTCGTCGACGTGCCGATTCTCATCGTGCACGTATCAGGCGCGGATGCGATCGAGCAGATTCGCTGGGGCCAGTCGCGCGGGCTGCCGATTCTCGCGGAGACATGTCCGCAATACCTGTACTTGACCGCCGATGATCTCGGCCATGGCGAATACGAAGGCGCGAAGTGCGTATGCAGTCCGCCGCCGCGCGATCCCGCCGATCAGAACGCGGTGTGGAAGGCGCTGCGTCAGGGCGTGTTTTCGATTGTCTCGTCGGATCATGCGCCGTTTTCATACGACGATCCGCAGGGCAAGAAGCCGGGCGGCAAGGAAGTATCGTTCGATCACATTCCGAATGGCATTCCCGGACTCGAGACACGCCTGCCGCTGCTCTTCAAGGGCGTGAAGGAAGGACGCATCTCGCTGCATCAGTTCGTCGAGCTGACCTCGCTCGCGCCCGCGAAGCTCTATGGCCTGTATCCGAGAAAAGGCACGATCGCGGTGGGCGCGGATGCGGACATCGTGGTGTGGGACCCGGAGAAGCGCGTGACGATCGCCAACGCGTCGCTGCATCACGCGGTCGATTACACGCCTTATGAAGGGATCGAAGTGAGCGGATGGCCGCGGCATTGCTTCTCGCGCGGCGAACTGCTTGTCGAAGACGGCAGGCTCCTGAACGTGCAAGCGGGACGCGGACGCTTTCTGCCCGCAGGCAAACCGAATCTCGACTGAAGGAGCAAGCGATGAAGCTGGTTTTGGCTTCAATGGCGGCGGCGCTGGTCTGCGTCACCGCGCAGGCGGCGGGCAGTGCGTCGAAGGACATGCCGACGGTCGTTCCCGAGTCCATCGGCGTAGATTCGGCGCCGCTCGTGCGCATGTCGGAATGGATACGCATGGACAGGATGGACGTGCGCAGCCTCGTCGTCGTGAAGGACGGCAAGATCGTCTTCGAACGCTATGGCGACGGTCTCACGCGCGACAACAACTATGAGCTCTACTCCGTCACGAAGACGATCACGTCGCTGCTGGTCGGCGTACTCGAAGGCGAAGGCAGGCTGAGCCCCGTGACGAAGGTTGCGCCGCTCATCGCCCGCGCGCGGCCCGATCTCGCGGCGCAACTCGCGGACAAGCAGGACATCGAGCTTCGTCATCTGATGTCGATGTCGAGCGGCCTCAGCTATCAGACGCGCGAAGGCACCGATCCGCTCTACTACGGCGCGCCGGATCGCCTGCGCGTCGCGGTGACGGCGCGAGCCGCGAAGACGCCCGGCGCGGACTTCGATTACATCGACGTGAATCCGGTGCTGGTCGGCACGGCGGTCAGCGTGGCCGCGCACGAACCGGAGGACCGCTTCGCTCAGAAGAAGCTCTTCGAGCCGCTCGGCATGTCGCATTACCACTGGACCGGCGTCGATCAGACCGGGGCTGTCGCGGGCGGCTGGGGCTTGCGGTTGCGCGCCGTCGACATGGCGAAGATCGGCATGCTGATGCTCGACAACGGCCGCTGGCAAGGCAGGCAAGTCGTGCCGCAGGCATGGATCAGGCAGATGACGACGCCCTCGCCCGCTGCCGCCGATTACGGCTACTACTGCTGGATTCAGCATGTGGTCGAGAAGGGACAGCCCGAATTCGGCGCGATGGGCTTCAAAGGGCAGTTCATCACGGTGCTGCCGAAACAACATGCGGTCGTGGTGATGACGAGCCTGCTGCCCACCGATGGCGGCTTGCGCGACGCCACGTATCTCAATCAATACCGTCGCATGGTGAACGATTTCATCCTGCCCGCGCTGACGCCGGCGACGCGTCCGGTCGTCACGGCCGCGAAGACCCAGGCGCTGAAGGAAGAACTCGAGCGCAGCAACAAGACACAGGGCGTGCCCGGCACGGCGGCCGCATTCAACGACGCACCCGAGATCTGAACATGAAATCACGTTTGTTGCTCAATTGCATCGCGCCGGCCATCGCCGTCATGTCGCTCGCAAGCGCGCATGCGGCCGCACCGCTTCACGAAGCGGGCCTGACGCAGGCATCGCCGGAAGATGCGGGCGTCGACTCGCGCCAGCTCGTGCACCTGTCGCAACGAATTCGCGAGCAGAAGCTCGATGTCTACAGCCTCCTCGTCGTGAAGGACGGCAAGCTGATCTTCGAGCGTTACGGCGCGGGCGCATCGCGCGATTCGAACTACGAGCTGTATTCGGTCACGAAGTCGGTGACGTCGATGGTCGCGGGCATTCTCATCGGCCAGGGCAAGGTCAGTCTCGACGATTCGGTCGCGACGAAGCTCGGCGCATGGCGTCCCGATCTGCGCGCCGATTTCGCCGACAAGCGCAACGTCGAGCTGAAGCACGTGCTCTCGATGTCGAGCGGTCTGCACTATGACTTCAAGCCGAAGGACGACCCGATCTACTATGCCGCGCCGGATCGCCTGAAGCTCGCCGCCGAAACGAATCCCAAGGCCGCGCCCGGCTCGGAGTTCGAATACACGGACATCAATCCGATCCTCGCCGCCGCGATGCTGAGCGCCGCCGCGCACGAACCCGTCGAACGCTACGCGCAGGCGAATCTGTTCGGCCCGCTCGGCATGAAGCACGCGGTGTGGGAGCGCGCCGACCGCTCGGGCCTCGTCTCGGCGGGATGGGGCTTGCGTCTGCGCGCCGTCGACATGGCGAAGATCGGCATGCTCGTGCTCGATCATGGCCGCTGGCAGGGCCGCCAGGTCGTGCCGCGGCAATGGATCGCGCAGATGACCTCGCCCGGCGTCGCGCCGTACTTCGGCTACTACTGGTGGATCAACAACATCGTGCAGAGCGAGCCGGAATTCGACGCGATGGGCTTCAAGGGGCAATTCATCACGGTGCTTCCACAACGCAACACGGTGATCGTGATGACGAGCGTGATGTCCATCGACGGCGGCCTGCGCGATGCGAAGAACCTGCAAACGTTCCGGCGGATGGTGAACGACTACGTGATTCCCGCGCTCGACAACGCGGACCAAGCGCGACCATCGACGGAGCGCCGCGCGGCCTTGCAGCATGAGCTCGACATCAGCGCGCACACACAGGGCGTGCCCGGCACGCAGGTGGACCCGACCGATCTGCCCAAGCTCTGAAGCTAGCGCACGCCGAACTTCCAGACAGTGACTTCGTGATACTCGTCGCCGGGCCTGAGCTCGGTCGACGGAAACGTCGCGTGATTCGGCGAGTCAGGGAAATGCCCGGTTTCGAGCGCGAAGCCATCCGTCTGCCGGTAAGCCATGCCCGACTTGCCGATGGCGCTGCCATCGAGTCCGTTGCCCGTGTAGAACTGCAGGCCCGGTTGCGTCGTGTAGACATTGAGCACGCGGCCGCTGGACGGATCGTAGGCGCGCGCAGCGAAGCCCGGCTCGCCATCGCGCTGGTTGTTCTTGTTGAGCTTCCAGTTCTGGTCGTAGCCGCGCGCATGGCGCATCTGCTGAAACGATGAACGCAGCCGCGCGCCGATCGGCGTCAGTGCGCGCAAATCGAGCGGCGTGTTCTCGACACTCGCGATCTCGCCGGTCGGAATCGAATCGGGGCGCGTCGGCGTATAGCTCGATGCTGCGATCAGGATCAGTTGCCCTTCGACGCTGCCGCTGCCCTCGCCGGCAAGATTGAAGTAGCTGTGATTCGTGAGATTCACGACGGTCGGCTTGTCCGTCTTCGCGCGATAGTCGATGCGCAGTTCGTTCTCGTCCGTGAGCGTGTAGGTGACGTCCACGGTGAGCTTGCCCGGGAAGCCGTTTTCTCCGTCCGGGCTCACATAGCGAAGCTGAACGCCCGCGCCCTGCGCGCCCTCGAACGTGCGGACCACGCTCCACACTTTCTCGTCGAAACCATGCGGGCCGCCGTGCAGCGTGTTGGGCGGCTCGTTGACCGGCAGCTTGTAGCTGCGCCCATCGAGCTGAAACTGCCCGTTCGCGATGCGGTTCGCATAGCGGCCGATCAAGCCGCCGAAATGGATCTTGCCGTTGAACTTCTCATAGTCGGCGAGCGAGCCGAAGCCCAGCACGATATCCGCGCGACGTCCGCGCCGGTCCGGCACCTCGAGCCGGGTCACGATGCCGCCGTAGCTAATGCAGCTCATCGTCACGCCGCGCGCGTTCGACAGCGTGTACTGGACCACTGCCTGCCCCTGCTGCGTCGCGCCATAGGGCCCGGACGCGATCGACGCCGCGCCGGCGCAAAGCGGAGCGACGAGCACGCAGGAAGCGGCGGAAATTCGCAACAGCGCGTTTTGCGAAAACTTCATGGCGATATGAAGAGGAAATCGTTCGGGATGGCCATTTGCATCGCACATCGTTGAGCGGCATGAGCATCGCCTATGCCTGGCCTTGCTGCCGGGCACGCCTCATGCGAGCTGAATCGTCGAGCCAGTTCTCATGAATGACGACACGGAGGACATCATGTCCGAGCAAACAGATCGCCTGACGCCCCCTAAGCAAACACTCGAGGATCCGAACGTTGCGGATCGCCGCCTCTCCGAGGAGCAGATGCGTGGGATGAAGAGCGAGCCCGATCCGCCCGAGCCCGGGAAGAAAGGCAAGCTGCCGGATCCGGTGGAGGTCGGAGAAGCGGGCTGATGCCAGGAAGCCGCCCTTCCCGGTCACGATGAGCACGGTTTCGTTAGAACAATTCCTGTACAACGCATACAAAATACGACCGATATGACACGCGTGACTTCGGCACGCCCGGTCGACGACCGGCCTGCAAGCGATCAAAGGACGCGATGCTTTCCCGCAGCGTTTCCGCTTGGCTTTGTTGTATGGTATCCCTAAGCTATCGCAGCGTTCGATGCCGCGCTCGGCGAGGCGTCTTACCGAAATAAGCAAGCAAGGACGCCCATGTACGATCCTGCTCATTTTTTGCCGTCGTTCGTGTGGCGCGCGGCGCGCGACGGCGTCATCCAGTACGCGAATCCGTGGGCCTGCCGCTATCTCGGCATCCCTTTTCCGGAGCTGGTGGGGCGGCACTGGAAAGCTTTCGTTCAACCCGACGACATCCCTCCGGTTCTCGATGCGCTGCGGCAGATGCGCGACGGCACGCTGCTGCGCAACGTCGACGTGCGCCTGCTGCGCGCCGACGGCGCCTTTCGCTGGCACACGCTGCATCTGCAGGCGCGACGCGACGAGCAAGGACAGATCGCCGATACGGTCGGCGTCGCCATCGACATTCACGAGTGCCGTCACGCGTGGGCCCTGTACGAAGCGAGCGAGCGGCGCCTGCAGGCGGCCTTCGCGGGCGCACGCATGGGCGCCTGGGAATGGGACATGAAAACGCGCGTCGTGCGCATGACCGCGCAGCTCGCCGCACTGTATTCGTTTCCGCCCGGCACCGAAGCTGTCCTGTTGTCGGAAGTATGGGACCGCGTCGCACCCGAATATCGCGAGCCCTTTCAGCGCAAGCTCACGGAAGCATTGCGCGACGGCGGTCCCTTCGAGTTCGATTTCGTGCTCGAACCCGATCCGGGCACGCGCCGCTGGCTGCGCATGCGCGGGCATCCCGAGTTCGACGGTCACGGCGTGCTCACGCGCGTCTATGGCGTGAGCTTCGACATCAGCACGCAACGCGCCGACGAAGAACGCCTGAGCCTTTCCGAGCGGCGTTATCGCGCGCTCGTCGAATCGACGGGCGCGCTCGTCTGGTCCGCCGATGCGAACGGCGAGATCCGTCCCTCGGGCGGCGAATGGGAGAAGTTTACGGGCATGTCGCCGGAGGCGCTGTCCGGCTGGGGCTGGCTCGAATACATTCACCCCGACGATCGCGAACGCACGCATCAGGCATGGCTCGAGGCCTTGCAGCAAGGCACCGCGTGCACGCTCACGTTCCGCATGTACCGGCGCGACGGCGTCTATCGCGTGGTGCAGGCGCATGCGGCGCCCCTGTACGACGACAAGGGCAAGCTGCAGGAATGGTTCGGCACGACGACCGACGTCACGCCGCGCTACGAGGCGCAGGCCGCGATCGAAGCCCGCAGCTTGCGGCTCACGGTCGCGATGCAGGCCGCGAACATTCACATCGCGTCGCTGGAGCTCGCGACCTGGACGCTCTTTCTCGAAACCGGCGGCGAGCGTCAGATCCACGAGACCCTCACGTACGAAGCCGCGCTCGCGCGCGTGCACCCCGACGACAGCGCGACGCTCGACCGCTACGTGCGCAGCCTCGCGTCCGGCGAGAATCCCGGCGGCCAATTCGAGTTTCGCGTGCGCAGCCTGCACGGCGAGCAATGGATGCAGGGCAGCGCCCTGCTTCAGCGCAGCAAGGACGGCGAGCCGCTGCGCATCATCGGCAGCGTGATCGACATCACCGAGCGCAAGCACATGGAGCTCATGCTGCGCGAATCGGGGCGCCGCAAGGACGAGTTCCTGGCGATGCTCGCGCACGAGCTGCGCAATCCGCTCGCGCCCTTGCGCACCGCCATCGCGCTTCTGCAGAAGGATCAGGGCGCCGAAGCGCACCCGCGCGACCTCATCGACCTGATGCGCAGGCAGGTCGAGCACATGACGCGCATCGTCGACGACCTGCTCGAAGTCTCGCGCATCACGCAGGGGCGCATCGCGCTGCAGCTCGAACCGATTCTCGTCGGCACGGCGGTGTATCACGCCGTCGAAGCGATCGCGGGCATGGTCGAGGCGCGCTCGCAGACCATTCAGGTCGATGTGTCCGACGCGACCACATGGGTCTGCGGCGACGTCACGCGGCTGTCGCAGATTCTCGTGAACGTGCTGAACAACGCGAGCAAGTACACGCCCGAGCATGGCCGCATCACGGTGATGGCACAGGCCGACGACGACTCCGTATCGATCGTGATCGCCGATACCGGAACCGGCATTTCGCCGAACCTCCTGCCGAAGGTGTTCGAGCTCTTCTCGCAGGGCGAGCGCACGCTCGATCGCTCGAACGGCGGACTCGGCATCGGGCTTTCGCTCGTGAAGAAACTCGTCGAGATGCACAAGGGAACCATCAACGTGCAGAGTCCCGGGCCGGGCCTCGGCACGACGGTGACGATACGGCTGCCGCGGCTGCATTATCACGAACGGCACTCCGCGCTCGCGCTTGCGGAGACGAGCGTGCGCGAAGCACGCTCGACGCTGCGCATACTCATCGTCGACGACAACCGCGACGCCGCCGATTCGCTCGCCATGCTGTGCGAGTCGGAGGGACATGTCGCGCGTGTCGCGTATTCGTCGGCGGAAGCGCTCGAAGCCGCGCCGCTGCTGGCGCCCGATGTGGCGCTGCTCGATATTGGCCTGCCCGACATCGACGGTTACGAACTCGCCCGCCGTCTGCGCCGCAAGGGCGAGACCACGCCCTTGCTGATCGCGATTACCGGGTATGGTCAGGCCGAGGACCGACTGCGCGCGCAGTCGGCCGGCTTCGACTATCACTTCGTGAAGCCCGTCAATGTGGACAGCCTGCTCAAGCTTCTGTCGTCGCTGACGATCACGCGTTGAAGTCCGCGCTCTACAATGGGCGTTCGATCAACCCGCGAACCCACGACGAGGACGCCATGACGAACAAGCCCATCAGCCGTTATCCGGTTCCCGCTCCGCAAGACTGGCCCGACGACATCCGCGCGCGCATACTCGAAGTGCAGGAGAAGGCAGGCTTCGTGCCCAATGTGTTCCTGACGCTTGCGCATCGTCCCGACGAGTTCCGCGCGTTCTTCGCCTATCACGATGCGCTGATGCTGAAGGAAGGCGGCCTCACCAAGGGCGAGCGCGAGATGATCGTCGTCGCGACGAGCGCCGTGAACGATTGTCTCTATTGCGTCGTCGCGCACGGGGCGATTCTGCGCATCTACGAGAAGAACGCGCTTGTCGCGGATCAGGTGGCGGTGAATCATCGCAAGGCGGACATCACGCCGCGCCAGAAGGCCATGCTCGATTTCGCGCTGAAGGTGTGCCGCGCTTCGGGCACCGTCGGCGATGACGACTTCGACACGCTCCGCGCGCACGGCTTCAGCGATGAAGACGTGTGGGACATCGCGGCGATCACGGCGTTCTTCGGGTTGTCGAACCGCATGGCGAACGTCATTTCGATGCGGCCCAACGATGAGTTCTTCCTGATGGGCCGCGTGCCGAAGGAGCCGAAGTAACGCCGCTTCCACGCCACACACGAACCGAAGCCCATGCGCCTTCCTCCGCTGAAATCCATCATTGCGTTCGAGAGCGTGGCGCGCACGAAGAGCGTGAACCGCGCCGCCGACGAACTCGGCCTCACGCCTTCCGCCGTCAGCCATCAGCTGGCGAATCTGGAAAGCATCGTCGGCCGTCCGCTGTTCACGCGGCTCGGACGCGGACTCGTCCTCACGCCCACCGGGACGCAATATCTGTCGGACGTCACCGGCGCGCTCGCCGAACTGAACCGCGCGACCGAGCGCGCGTCGAGCGAAACGTCCGTCGAGATACTGCGGATTCATTCGAGCCCGAGCTTCGGCCTGATGTGGCTGCTGCCGCGTCTCGCGGCGTTTCAGGAAGCAAACGGCGACATTCAGATGAACCTCGCGTGCTCATACGAGGACGTCTCGTTCACGTCCGGCTATTACGACGTCGCGGTGCGACACGGCTATGCGCACTGGACCGATGTCGAAGTGAAGACCTTGCGGCACGAGACCATCGCGCCGCTCGCCGCGCGTGAATATCTGGAACGCTTTCCCGTCGCCTGTCCCGAGGATCTCCTCGAGCGCCGCCTGATCCTCTCTGAAACGCCGCTCGTGCAATGGCAGCAGTGGTTCGGCAAGTTCGGCGTGGCGGTGAAGCGCAAGGCGTTCGACTTTTCCTTCGACCGCTCGTACATGTCGCTCGAGGCCGCCGCGCTCGGCCACGGCATCGCGCTTGAAAGCACGATGCTCGCGTCCGTGCATCTGGAGCGCGGCTCGCTCGTGCCGGTCTTCGGCCGCGAATATGCGGTCGAGGTCGGCGCGCATCATCTGGTTTACCCGAGTCAGAACGCCGGATTGCCGCGCGTCGCCAAGTTCCTCGCGTGGATGGATCAGCAGATCGAGCGCCACGCGAATACCTGAAAATTTCTCAGCAATAGTTGAGCCAAACTGCGTTGATCGTCAGGTCGAAGGCGAAGAAACTGCGTCTACACCGAACAATCAACGGAGACAACGATGTTGCTCGAGAACCAGGTAGTGATCGTCACGGGCGCGGCTTCGGCGCGCGGTATCGGCAAGGCAACGGCGAAGGCGCTCGCGGCGCAAGGCGCGCGGATCGTCGTGCTGGACCTGAAGGAAGCGGATGCGCAAGCCGCCGCGAATGATCTGGGCGAAGGCCATCTCGGCCTTGCCTGCGACGTCACGGATAAAGCCGCGTGCGTGGCAGCCGCCGACGCGACGATCGGGAAGTACGGGCGCATCGACGTGCTCATCAACAACGCGGGCATCACGCAGCCGATCAAGACGATGGAAATCGGCGCGGAGAACTTCGATGCCGTCATCGGCGTGAACCTGCGCGGCACGCTGTACATGTCGCAGGCCGTCATTCCGCAGATGAAAAAACAGAAGAGCGGAAGCATCGTGTGCATGTCGTCGGTGTCGGCGCAGCGCGGCGGCGGCATCTTCGGCGGGCCGCATTACAGCGCGGCCAAGGCCGGCGTGCTCGGTCTCGCCAGGGCGATGGCGCGCGAGCTCGGCCCCGACCGCATCCGCGTGAATTCGATCACGCCCGGCCTCATTCAGACCGACATCACCGGCGACAAGCTCACGCCGGAAATGCGCGCGGACATCATCAGGGGCATTCCGCTCGGACGGCTCGGCGACGCCGCCGATATCGCCAACGCGTGTCTCTTTCTTGCGAGCGATCTGTCGTCGTATCTCACCGGCGTAACGCTCGATGTGAATGGCGGCATGTTGATTCACTGATCGCACGCACGGGCGCACTCGGATCAACCGAGGCGTCACGCCACCGAGCATGAGACCGGAGCGAGGCGCTAAAGCGCCAACCTGGTCGACCGCTGTGCATGGGACCAGAGTAAGGCGCTAAAGCGCCAACTCTGGTCGACCGCTGTGCATGGGACCAGAGTAAGGCGCTAAAGCGCCAACTCTGGTCGACAGGAGACAAGTATGAAATCCAGACTCGCCACACCCGCGGCAACAGCCGAGTTCGCATCGCCCGACGATGCGACCAGCTTCGAAGCAAAGACTTACGCCAAGGTCGGACGCCGCCTCATCCCCTTCCTGATGCTCTGCTATCTCGGCGCGTATCTCGATCGCGTCAACGTCGGCTTCGCCAAGCTGCAGATGCTCAATGACCTGCACTTCTCCGAAACCGTCTACGGCATCGGCGCGGGCATCTTCTTTCTCGGCTACTTCCTCTTCGAAGTGCCGAGCAACGTGATCCTGCATAAAGTGGGCGCGCGCAACTGGCTCGCGCGCATCATGCTGACGTGGGCGGTGATCTCGGCGAGCTTCGTGTTCGTCAAGTCGCCGACGCTCTTCTATGTCCTGCGCTTTCTGCTCGGCGTCGCCGAAGCGGGCTTCGCGCCCGGCGTGATTCTTTACCTGACCTACTGGTTTCCGGCCGCGCGCCGCGCCAAGGCGCTCTCGCTCTTCTTCATGGCGATTCCGCTCGCGGGCATCGTCGGCGGGCCGCTCTCCGGCTACATCATGCATGCATTGCAGGACGTGCATGGCCTCGCCGGATGGAAGTGGCTCTTCATGCTCGAAGCATTGCCTTCGCTCGTTCTCGGCGTCGCGATCCTCTTCTATCTCGACAATGGCATCGCCGGCGCGAAGTGGCTCAGCGACGACGAGAAGGCGCTGCTGAAGGGTAACGTCGAGAAGGACAACGCGCAGACGGTGAAGCACGTGTCGATTCGCTCGTTCATCGCCGACCGCCGCCTGTGGCTGATGGCCGCGATCTACTTCTGCGTCGTGCTCGGCCAGTACGGCCTCACGTTCTGGCTGCCGACCATCGTGCGCCGCACCGGCGTCGCGGATCCGCTGTGGGTCGGCATCCTCACCGCGATTCCCTATCTGTGCGCCATCGTCGCGCTGCCGCTGATCGGCGCGAGCGCGGACAAGCGCCGCGAACGCCGCCTGCATCTCGCGATCCCGATGCTCGTGTCCGCGGCCGGCTTCGCCACCTTGCCGATGCTGGGCAGCGTGGGCGCTTCGATCATCTGCGTGAGCATCGCGGCAGCCGGCATTCTCGCGTCGTCGTCGCAATTCTGGTCGCTGCCGACCGCGGTGCTCGGCGGCATGTCGGCGGCGGCGGGCATCGCGGCCGTGAACTGCTTCGCCAATCTCGCGGGCTTCTTCTCGCCGGCGATAGTCGGCTGGCTCAACGACCTCACGGGCAAATCGACCGCGGGTCTGATCTTCATTTCGGTGGCGGTCGTGCTGGGCGCGGTGCTGGTGTTCTTCGTGCCCGCGAAGACCGTCAATCGCTGAAACCAATTCACTCAAGGAGACAACGCATGAGCACTCCCGTCATCGAGGAGGCGACGCTCGCCGAGCGCGCCTATCGCATCCGCCGCAACGCGCTTCTAATGGGCGAAGTGCAGGGCCAAGGCTATATCGGCCAGGCGCTCGACATCGCCGATGTGCTGGCCGTCGCCTACTTCGGCGCGATGAACTACCGTCCCGAAGATCCCGAATGGGAAGACCGCGACCGCTTCCTGCTCTCGAACGGTCACTACGCGATCGCGCTGTATGCCGCGCTGTTCGAAGCGGGCATCCTGCCGCAAGCGGAACTCGAAACCTACGGCAGCGACGACAGCCGCCTGCCGATGTCCGGCATGGCGAGCTACACGCCCGGCATGGAGATGTCCGGCGGATCGCTCGGTCAGGGCCTGACGATCGCGGTCGGCCGTTGCCTGGGGCTCAAGCGCAAGGGATCGAAGTCCTTCGTCTACACCCTCTTCTCCGATGGCGAGCTCGACGAGGGCGCGATCTGGGAAGGACTCATGTCGGCGGCGCACTGGAAGCTCGACAACCTCATCGCGATGGTGGACGTGAACAACCAGCAAGCGGATGGCCCTTCGACGCAGATCATGTCGTTCGAGCCGCTCGTGCCGAAGCTCGAAGCGTTCGGCTGGTACACGCAGCGTGTGGACGGCAACGACATCGACGCCGTGAAGCAGGCCTTCGACAATGCACGCGATTGCAAGGAAGCGAAGCCGCGCATCATCGTGTGCGATACGCGCATGGGACGCGGCGTGCCCTTCCTCGAACAGCGCGAGAAGAACCATTTCATCCGCGTCGATCCACACGAGTGGAAGCTGGCGCTCGAAGCACTCGAAGCAGGGAGACAAGCATGAGCCAGACCATCGACAAGAAGCCGCGCCTCAAGACCTCGGCGATGATCGCGTCCATCGCGAGCGAAGGACAGGTCACGCGATCCGCGCCCTTCGGCCACGCACTCGCGGAGCTGGCGCGCGCGAAGACCAATGTCATCGGCATGACGGCCGATCTCGGCAAGTACACGGACCTGCATATCTTCGCGAAGGAATTTCCGGAGCGTTATTACCAGATGGGCATGGCGGAGCAGTTGCTGATGGGCGCGGCGGCGGGCTTCGCGCACGAAGGCGCACAGCCGTTCGTCACCACCTATGCCGTGTTCGCGACGCGCCGCGCGTATGACTTCATCCACCAGACGATCGCGGAAGACGACCTCGACGTGAAGATCGTCTGCGCGCTGCCCGGCCTCACGACCGGCTATGGCCCAAGCCATCAGGCGGCGGAGGATCTCGCCCTGATGCGCGCGATGCCCAACATGACCGTGATCGATCCGTGCGACGCGCTCGACATCGAGCAGATGGTGCCCGCCATCGCCGCGCACAAGGGTCCGGTGTATGCGCGTCTGCTGCGCGGCAACGTGCCCGCCGTGCTCGACGAATACGGCTACCAGTTCGAGCTCGGCAAGGCGAAACTCCTGCGCGACGGACGCGACGTGCTCATCATCTCGTCGGGCATTCTGACGATGCGCGCGCTCGAAACGGCGAAGGCGCTGCAAGCCGACAATGTGGATGTCGCCGTGCTGCACGTGCCGACGATCAAGCCGCTCGATACCGAGACGATCATCCGCGAGGCGCGGCGTTCGGGCCGTCTCGTGGTGGTGGCCGAGAATCATACGGTGATCGGCGGTCTGGGCGAAGCCGTGGCGACCACGCTTCTGAGCGCAGGCGTGACGCCGGCGTATCGTCAGATCGCGCTGCCCGATGCGTTCCTCGATGCGGGCGCGCTGCCCACGCTGCATGATCGCTATGGCATTTCGACGCATGCGATGGCGAGCACGATCAAGGGCTGGCTCGGCTGAGATCGGAATTGGGGCCGCCGTCACGCAGGACGGCGGCTTTTTTTCGTCTGCGTGTTATCGCGCCTTGCCGCGCGCGGTCTTCTTCGCCGCCCCGGGCCGCGGCGCATCCTTGTTCGCAGCGCCGCTCGCGAGCGTCAGTTCTTCCAGCCAGGAAAGCGCGTCGACGTAACCTAGGAAGTGCTGAAGATAATCGGGAGACACTTCGCGCATCAGCGACAGCGACCGATGAACGAGGCTGCTCGAATTGAGCGGCCCGGCATTCTTCGGCACCTGTGCGAGCGACTCGCGCAAGCGCTTTTCCGCGCTGACGGTCGACCAAACCGAGCGAAGCGCATCGAGCAGTTCGGAGGGTGCGGGTCGCGCTTCGGCTCGCTGGCTCATCTCATCGAGCAAACCGGCGAGCGGTGAACGCGCCGATGGTTCCGGCGCCGCGTCGCGAGCATCGGCGAGTTCCTGCGCATCGAGCAGTTCCGACAGACGCGCGTCGATGACGCGGCGCGTATCGCCCTGATGCTGTGATGCGCGCCGCGCCAGCGCCTCGATGACGCGAAAGCGCATGCGGTTCACGCGGGGCTCGCCGCGCTCGCGCCACGCGTCGAGCATTGCGCGGGCGCGCGTTACGTTGTCGCTCACGTCACTCACGTGGCTTCGTTGCCGGATTCACCGGCCTCGGCACGGCCGAGATTTCGACGCGCCGGTTCTTCGCGCGGCCTTCGTCGTCGGCGTTCGAACTCACCGGCTGCTCCGAGCCGAACGCCGCCGCGAACACCGACGAAGCCGGCACGCCGGCATCGATCAATGCGCGCATGACGGTCAGCGCGCGCTTGGCCGACAGCTCCCAGTTGTCCGCGAAACGCCGGTTGCCTTCGCGCACCTGCTGATCATCGGCGAAACCGCTCACCATCAGGATCTGCTCGTGCGAGCCGAGATACGCGGTCAGCGGACCGGCCAGGCTCTTCAGGACCTCGCGCCCCTGCGGCTGCAGCTGATCCGAGTTCAGCGCGAACAGCACATTGCCGCTGATGCCGATGCGCCCGTTCACGAGCGTCACGCGCCCCGACGCGAGCGGGCCCGCGAGCGCCTGCTCCAGCGTCTTGCGGCGCTCCGTTTCCTTCTTCTGCTGCTTGATCGCTTCCTCGAGCCGCGTCGAGAGCTGCAGTTGCACGCCGAGCACCGCGACGAGAATCAGCACGAACGCGCCGAGCAGCACCGACATCAGATCGGCGAACGCGGCCCAGACTGGCGCTGCGGCCTCGACGCCGCCGTCGATCTCCTCGTTCATGCCGCCCTCGCTCCCGGTGCCGCACGCTGTCCGGCGATATGCTGCAGGTTCTCGACGATCTGCTTCTGCGACATCATGCTCAGGTCGATGACTTCACGCGCCTGCGCGACGTAATACGCGAGTTGTTCGTCGCTGCGCGCGAGCGACTTGTCGAGCGCCGCCTCGATGCGCTGCAGATGCGCGACGAGCGTCTCGTTCGATTCGCCGAATGCCTGGACCGCCGCGCCGAACGCATCGGACAGGCTCGCCACTTCCACCGCGCTGCCGCTCACGTGCGCCGCCACGTCGTTCAGCTTCGCCGTCTCGGCTTCGACCTTGCCGGTGAATTGCGTGCCCACGCGCTCGAGCAGGTCCGCCGAGCCCGCGACGAGCGCATCGACCGCCGCGCGCTGTTCGGTCGAGGCGTGATTCACCGCATCGAGCAGCGTTTCGAGCGTGGCGAGCAGACGCGCGCGCTCGTCGAGCATGGCGGTGTCGCGAACCATCGAGTCGGAGAGCTTCTGACGCAGTTCGGCGATGACGTCCGCCGCGGCCTTCGGCGCTTCCGATGCCGCCTGCACCAGTTGTTCGATCTGCGCGATGGTGGCGCTCGCGTGCGCCTTGCTCTGTGCCGACATTTCGTTCGCGGTGCGCGCGAGCGTGTCGCAGATCTCCTGCTGACGGCTCGCTGCGAACGCGCTCGTCGCCTGCGATTCCTCGCGCAGGGTCGCGGCGAGCGCACCGAGCGCGCCGGTCCATGCGGCGAGGCGCGCCTCGTTGCTGGCGGTCAGTTCGGCGCGCAGGCCGGCGTGCGCCTGGTCCATCGAATTCAGGAGCGATGCCGCGTCTTCCGCAAACTTCGCCGATGCCGCCGTCAGTGCCTGTTCGTGCTGCGCGGCCAGTTGCTCGCCCGTGCGTGACTGCTGCGCGAGCGCGTCGCGCCATGCTTCGGACATGCCCGACGATGCGGCCTCCATGCGCTCGGCAATGCCATCGACCAGACTGGTCGAGCGTCGCTCGAACGCCTGCGCGAAACGGTCCATCGATGCTTCGTTCTGCGCCACCAGCGCCTCGAGGCCGCTCTTCACGCCGTGCATTTGCGCGGAGATGCCATCGACGAGATTCGTCGAGCGCTGCTCGAAGGCGTACGCGAAACGATCCATCGATGCCGCCATCTGTTCGACGTGCGCGTCGCTGGCCTGCGCGTGCTTCGCGACCAGCGCTTCGAGCCCATCCTTGACACCGGTCATCTGCATCGAAATGCCATCGACGAGACCCGCCGAACGCGCCTCGAAGGTCCGCGCGAAGCGCTCCAGCGATGCCTCGGTTTTCTCGGCCAGCGCTTCGTTCGATTGCCGCTGCGCGTCGAGCGAGCGGTTCCAGATATCCGCGACCTTCGCGGCGGATGCCTCGAAGCCGCCGTTCAATCCGTCCAGCTGCCGCGCGACCGCCTGCTCGACGCTGCCGTGCAACGCGGCGGTCTCACGCGCGATGCCATCCATGGTCGCCTGCATGATCGGCTGAAGCGCGGCACTCGCGGCGCGCGCGCTATCGGCGACGCTCTGCTTGAGCGACAGCTCCACCGACGTCGCCAGCCGGCGATACGCGGTCTCCGTCTTCGCGTGAAACGCGTCCTGATTTGCGATCTGCCGCTCGTTCGCGGCGAGGCTTTGCTGTTCGATGACGTTCATCATCGCGTGCAGATGCTCGGCAAGCTTCGGCATCAGCTCGGCCTGTTTCTGCATCAGATTGAAGGCCTCTTCGCGCTGGTGCGTCTGCGTGAACGCGCGGAGTGTCGTCGCGATTTTCGTGTCCAGCGTGTGCGCGGCCTGCAGGCGCTCGCGCCGGCACAGCGCCGAAAGCAGACCGAGCATCGCGGAAGTCGCCACGCCCGCGATCGACGTGCCGAACGCAAAGCCGAGCCCCGTCACCGGCGCGGCAAGCGACGCGCGAATCGCCGACAGGTCGGTCGCGCTTTCGAGCGCGGCGCCGGTGCCGTGCAGCGTCACCACCATGCCGAGCAGCGTGCCGAGCATGCCGAGCAACACCAGCAAGCCGACGAGATACGGCGTGAGCGCGGGACCCGGCAACGCGACGCGTTCGCCCTCGACACGCGAGCGCACTGCGTTGCGCAGGCTCGGCGGCAAGGTGTCGATCCACACGAAGAGTTGTTTCGGCGGCGTGTTCAGCGCGTCGAGCGCCTGCGCGAATGCGTCGGTCGTCTGCCGGAAGCGCTGCAATTCCACGGCGCCGGCGAGATAGCATGCGCCGATCAGCAGGGTCACGGCGAACGCGAGCGCGTTCGAGCCGATATAGCCGATGGCGATCCCGCAGACCGCCGCGAGGCCGACCAGAAATACTGCAACTTTCACGAAATATCGGGGCATGGCGTGCCAGTTACTGAGTGCGAAGGGCTGCAAGCAGGCCTTCGACCGGTTGAAAACGAACCTCGAGCTCGGCGAGCAACACGCTCTGCATGTCCTTGCGGAACGCAGTGAGCCAGGCGCCGGGCGCGGGTGGCGCGGCATCGCTCGATGCCTCGGACGCTTCGACGCGTTGCGCATGCGCGCGCTTCAGGCGCTCGAAGTGCCGGCCGAGCAGCACGGGCACTTGCGCGAGCAGGCTGCGCTCGCGCGCGGCGAATGTCTGCTCCATGACGGCGTCCACGACCGCGAGACGCGTCATGTCCGTCGACCTCGCGGCCACGGCCGCGCGCAGACGATTGCGCAACTCGCCGATGTCCGACTCCATCGTCTGCTGCAAGGACAGATAGTGCTGACGGAAGATCGCGTAGTCGATCCGCATGTCGTCGGGCGGCGTCTGCACGGCCGCGCGATGGCGCCCGCGCATGTCCTTCTCGCTGTTCTCGTCGCGCGTGACGGCGTTTGCGAGCCGCGTGCGCGTGCGCGCGCTCGCCGCTTCCTCGTCGCTTGCCGTGGATCGCGCGCCGGAGACGGCGGGCGGATCTGAAGCGAGCGCGGTGGACAGCGCGATCGCGTCGGTCCAGCCGAGCCATTGGCTCAGGCGGTCCGAGAGCGATTGAGCGGGTTCGCGAACGTCGAGATCGGCAAAATGCGCCAGCAGGCGAACGAGCGCCGGGCCGCTGAATGCCGTGCGCTTCAAGCCTTGCACAAGGTCACCGGAGGCAAAAGCTTGCTATTTTACCTGTGCGGGCGAGGCCATTGCCTCGTTTCGAGCGTCGGGGCGCCGCAACGCCGTGGAAGCCGCGTCGGTCAAGGCGCCTTCGCCGGCATGAACGCAAACGAGGGCGTCGCCACGAAGCTCCCCGACGCGTCCCCCGAATAAACCTGCCCGCCGTCGATGGTCAGCTTCATCACCGGCGCGCCCGGGTTGAGATTCAGCTTCTTCAGCGACACCCAGAAGGTGTCCGGCCGTGTCGCCGAATCGAAGTAATAGACCAGGTTCTGCTGATCCGACACCGTGCGCCAGATCGTCGACGACAGGTTCGGCTGTTCCGGCGTGCTGATGCCAAGCGGCACGCTCACCGAGCGCATCACGCTCATCACGCTCGCCACCGCCTGAAACGCGTACGACTGCTGCGGCACGCCCGCCATGTAGTTCGAATCGGCCTGCTTCGGAATGGCGTCGAGCAGGAAGGACGCGCGCACGAAGCGGTCCGCCGCGCGGTTCGTGCCCGGCAGAAAGCCCAGACCGCCGACGCTTTTCCAATACGTGTCGATGGCAAGCTGCTCGTCGTAGATCGGCGAGTTCGTCATCACCTTGTACTTCTTGCCCTGATGAATCACGAGTTTGCCGTTGAGATATTCGAGGATCGCCGAATCGCCGCGCGCATCCGACAGGGAGAGATGGATCGTCAGCGGCTTGCCGTTGGGCAGCGGCGGCGCGATGATCTGGAACGGCTCGCGGCTCATCACATACACGGCCTGGGCGACGGTCGCGAAGTTGTCGAGCGCGTATTGCGCCCACAGGCTGATCGACATCGGATCGCGCTTCGGGTCGGGCTTGCCGAAATCGGTCTCTGCGAGATAGAGCGCATTGGCGACGAGCCCGCGTTCGTTCATGCCATCGACCGTGCCGATCTCGTAGCCCGACACCACGACGCTGCCGTACTTCGATTTCCACTTGATCGAGCGCGGCCCCGCATTGCCGTCGCGTTCGATGCCCGCGGGCATCACCCAGAGATTCGAGCGCATGTCCTCGGACCAGTCCATCGAGCGGCCGGTGATGACGAGCCCCTTGTCGCCGACATACAGCGCGCGCGTGCAGGCGAGCGCAAGCGAGGTGGAGAGCAAGGCAAGCGCGACGATGCATGCGAGTTTCCGAACCAGACGAGTCATGACCGTGAGTCCCTGTTGTCGATGATCTTGAATTCCTGCCTCATCCTTCGTTGAGCGGCGGCAAGGCGGGGCCTCGCGCGCGCCGCGAGCGCTTCGATCGCATCCACCGATGAAGCTTCACGCGCGCGCGGCGCTCCGCAGGCTGCGGCCCTTCGAAATGCGCTTCGACCGCCTTCGCGAGCTCCGTCAACGCGGGTTCTCCCTCGCGGCCGATATGATCGAGGCGTGCGGGACGCGTGAAGCGCGGGCTCGCATCCATCCAGCGATAAAGCGCGGGCACGACGCGCCGCATGACGCCCGAATCCGCGGCCCGACGCAACGCGCGCCATGCAGCGAACTCGCCGTCCGCGCGTTTCATGCGCTCGGCGGCCCACCAGCGCGACAGACGTTCGAGCCACACGCGCATGCGCGGATAGAACCAGACGCCCGCCGCGATCAAGGCCAGCACGATGCACGCATGGACGATATCGCGCGCATCGAGGAAGATCACGGTATGGCGCGCCGCGCCCGCGAGCCCATCGGCGGGAATCTCCCAGAGCGGCTTTTCGTGCGCTGCGCGCGCCGTGAAGCGCATCGCGGGGAGATGAATCGTTTCGCGCCGGTGCATCGCCGTATTCCACCATTCGATGTCGATCGGCGGCAACTCGTAGCGTCCGCGCCGGTTGACGACATACGTAACCGTGTCCGTGCGCTCGCCCGCGACGAGGCCCGTGCGATCCTCGGAGATATTGCGCGTCGCGGGCGGCTTCGGATAGCGGCGCAAGCCCTGGATCTCGCCGAACTGCACCGGCGCGATCAGCATCGACTCGGTCGCGTCGGCGCGCTGCGCGACGATGCGCGTGACCGTGCCGCCCACTTCGAGCTTGCCGTCCTGCGGCTCGATGCGCTGCGTCGCCGTGAGGTTCGGCGCGGGGAAAAACGAAGTCATGCCCTCCGCGCCGGGCGGCAGCGTCGCGCTGAACTTCAGTGCAGGCGTTTGCAGCGCGACGGGCGTATCCGTGCCGCCCGGATGCAGGGTGATCGTGAACGCCGGCACATCGAACGCGCCCGAAGTGCGCGGCACGATGCGATATGCGCGGCTCACGCCGAACCAGCGCACGCCGTCGATCATCTCGTTCATGTTCAGCGCGCTTTCGTCGGGGAGCGTGACGAAGGCATCGTGAATATCGAAGAGCGGCCAGTCCGGCGCGGCGGTGAACCAGGTCGTCGTGAGCGCGTCGACGACGAGCTTCACCGCGCTGCCCGCCACCACCGGCCCGGACGGTTCGAGATGCGCGCGCAGCATCGTGCGCGGCGCATCGTCGGCCCACGCGATCGAGCATGCGATGCACAGGCAGAGCATCGCGAAGAGGCGGCGCATCATGGTCCGCTCCCGGCCTCTTGCTCGAAGCGCTGATGCAGAAACACCGCCGGCGACGTGTTCAGGTTGCGCATCCACGCCTCCTCCGAAGGACGCTGCCCCTGCACGAGCACTTGCTTGCCTTCCTTGCTCTTCTTCTTTTGCACGTCGATCTGATCGGGTTTCAGCGTCGTCGATTCGTCGCCTTCGTCCTTCTCGTCCTTGATGAGCTTCTGCACCAGAGCGCGGTTCGCGCGCGCATCGGCGAAATCCGCGCGGCGTGCGAGCGCGTTGTCGTAGGCCTTCATCGCGCCCTCGTAATCCTTCAGATGCGCGAGCGTGTTGCCGATGTAGAACTGCGCCTCCGCCGTATCCAGCCGCGAGAACGTTTCGAGCGCATCCGCGTAGTCGCCCGCGAGATATTGTGCGCGGCCCTTCCACATCGGATCGTCGAAGCGCTGCGCGGCGCGCTTGTAGTCGCGGTGCTCGAATCGCCAGCGGCCTTGCTGATCGTACGTGGCGAAAAGATCGATCCATTCGAACGAAGCCGCGTGAGCTTCATTCGGCGCGCCGGTAGTTGCAAGCGCAATCAATACGACGGGCAGCCACTTCACCGTCCAGCCGCGCCTGAAGCAATAGAGCGCGATGACGAGAATCGGCAGCACGAGCCAGTAGCCCGACTCCTTCCAGCGCGGCACGATCTTCGATTCCTGCGCCGCTTCGAGATAGACCTGCGCGCGGCGCCGCACCCAGTCGATGTCGTCGTCATCGGGGCGCATGCTCGCGAGCGGAATGGAGGCCGCGTGCGTGATCTTGCGGATCGCCTGTGCCTCGAACGTGCCGGTGACCGGATGACCCGCATCGTCCATCGCGAGTTCGCCGTTCGCGGCGCGTATGGGACCGCCGTTCTCCGTGCCCACCGCGAGCCACAGCAACTGATGCTTCGACGCCTTGGCGATGCGCAGGAATTCATCGGTGCAGCTTTCGTCGAAGCCGTCGCTGATGAAGACGATCGTGCCCGCCGCTTCGTCCTTCTGCAACATGCGCTCCGCTACCGCGAGACCAGCCGCCGCGTTCTTGCCGTCGTGCGGCATCAGCTCGGGCGCGAGCGCGGGCACGTACAGTTCGAGCATCGCCGGGTCTTCCGTCGGCGGCGCGACGAGATGCGCGCTCGACGCAAAGACCACCAGCCCGGTGCGCGCGCCCTTTCTCGCCGCCGCGAGATCCAGCACCTTCTGCTTCGCGCGCTCGATGCGCGTCGGCGCAACGTCGGTTGCATCCATCGAGCGCGCGAGTTCGAGCACGACCACGAGCGGCGCCTTGTCCTGATCGAACGGCGGGCGCTCCTGCTGCCAGGTCGGCCCGGCGACGGATAATGCGCCGAGCGCGATCAGCGCGGCGAGCGCATGAACCGGCTGCACGCGACGCCGCGTCTTGTCGCCGACGATCAGATGCTCCAGCAATTCCGGCGCGATGATGTTGCGCCAGCGCGCCCGCACGTCGTTGCGCCGCAGCCATGCGAAGGGCAGCAGCGCGGCGGGTATCAGCAGCAGCAGCCACAGCGGACGAAGGAAGTGAAAGGCAGTGAGGTCGATGGCCATATCAGGCCTCTGTCTCTTCCATGGTCGCGCGGCGCGGCGCGCGCAGCAGCGCGACGAGATACGCGAGCACGTGATACAGCGTGAGAATCGACACGGCGAGCACGACCGGCATCCAGTAGAACTCGCGCTGCGGACGATAGATCTCGCGCTTGATCTTCTCGGGCGTCATCTTGTCGATGTCGGCGTAGACGGCGGCGAGATCCTGCTCGCGGCTGAGCGCATGGAACGCGCTGCCGCCCGTCGCCTGCGCGATGCGCGCGAGTGCGTCGAGATCGACCTTGTCCTCGCCTTGCGTGTCCGGATTGCCGATGCCGATCGTATGCACGACGATGCCATGACGCTTCGCGATGCGCGCAGCCTGTTCCGGAGGAATCGCGCTCGCGGTGTCGTTGCCGTCGGTGAGCAGGACCAGCACCTTCTCCTGCGCGGGCGTGCTCTCCATCAGCTTCACCGCGAGACCGAGCGCATCGCCGATGGCCGTGCGCGGCCCCGCCATGCCGATGCGCATCGCATCGAGCAGCATCAGCACGCTGTCGTGATCGAGCGTGAGCGGGGCTTGCGGATAGGCGGCATCGCCGAACACGACGAGACCGATGCGATCGCCCTTGCGCTTCGCGATGAAATCCGCGACCACACGCTTCACCGCGCTCAGGCGGTCCATGCGTTCGCCAGTCGCAGTATCGATGAAATCGCGCTCGCTCATCGACTGCGACAGGTCGATCGCAAGTAGCAGATCGCGCGCGGGCATGTCGCGCGTCACGGGCGCCTCGACGAACACGGGGCGCGCCGCCGCGATCAGCAGCAGCACCCACAGCAAGGGCATCAGCAGCCGTTGCAGCCAGTTGCTGCGCAGGCGCACGCCGCCGGGCGCGGGCTTCTCGCCGGCGGCTTCGGCCATCTCCTGAAAGAACGGCATGCGCACGGCGGACGCCGCCGTGCGATAGGCGGGCACGAGCCACCACACCAGCGCGGGCAGCGGCAACAGGACGAACATCCACGGGAACTCAAACTTCCACATGATGGTGCTCGATCCAGTTGCGTGCAGCTTGCGCGAGGCGCTCTGCTTTTTCCCGCGTAACCGCGGCCAGACGCTCGTCAGGTGCATAGCTCGCCATGTAGAGGAGCACACCGCTTTCATCGTCGAAAGCGGTGTGCGTCTTGCGCAGATATGCGAGCCACGACGCCCCGCTCAACGCGGCCACCTGTTCGCGCGGCGCGGCCGCGAGCGCCGTGCGCTTGACGAGCGGCGCGATCTGCGCAAGCGCCGCAGCGCGCGTGGCTTCATCGCTCAGCCTTGCTTCGATGCGCGCCAGCTCCGCGAGCGCCTCGCGCCGGTAACGTGATTTCTCGTGACGCCGCCATGCGATCCATGCGCATGCGAGCGCGAGCGCCCCCAGCAGCAGCGCGACGAAAACCCAGCCGATGGTTTGCGGGGCATAGGAAACCGGCGCGGGCAGCGGCAATTCATGCAGCGATTGCAGTGCGGCCGGCGTGTCGTGTGGCGCGAGAGAGGACGCCGCGTCGCTCATATGCCGCTCCCCGCTGCATGACGCGGCCGCTCGCCGAAGAGCCTGCGCACCTGATCGACGACGGGCTCGGCCGTCGAGAGCGCCATCAACGGCACGCCGCTTGCGCGCAGCAAGTCCGCGATCTCGGCGGCGCGCCCCTTGAAGAGACTCGCGAGCGGCGCGCGCACCCGCTCGTTCTCGATGCGCAGTTCCACCTGCAAGCGCCCCTCGCTCACGACGAGCGCGCGATGCTCCGGCATGCGCTGCCACATCGGATCGAAGACGAATGCGGCGATCACGTCGTTATGCGCCGCGAGTTGCCGCAAAAGCTGGCGCGTGCGCTCGTCGGCGCCCGCGAAATCGCTCATGATGCACACGAGAAAATCATGCCCCGCGATCTGCAGCACGCCTTCGAGCGCGGCGTTCAGTTGCGCGTAGTTCGTGCGTGCGGGACTGTCGGCGGCGAGCGCGCGATTCATGCGGGCGATCGCGCCGAAAAGCGTGTCGATGCGGCTTCTGCTGCGCAAGGGCCGCACGCGCACGACTTCATCATCGCCGAAGACGACGCCGCCCACGCGATCTCCCGCGGCGAATCCCATCCACACCGCGAGCGCCGCGGCTTCCGCCGCGACCACCGACTTGAACGCGTGGCTCGATCCGAAGAACATGCTCATGCGCTGGTCGACCATCACGAGCAAGGGACGATCGCGCTCCTCCGTGTACACGCGCACATGCGGCTTGCCGGTGCGCAGGCTCACGCGCCAGTCGAGATGACGGATATCGTCGCCGGGCAGATAGCCGCGCAGTTCCTCGAAGTTCAGGCCGCGCCCGCGCATGCGCGACGCATGCCTGCCCGACAGGATGCTCGACACCGGCGCGGGCGCGAGAAAGCTCAGGCCGCGCGCGCGGAATTCGAGCCGCGTGAGATGCGCGGCATCGACATACACGCGTCCAATCGAATCCTCTGCGCTTGCCGCCATTGAAGCGCTCCCTTGCACGATTACGCCGGCACGGCCACCTTCTCCACCAGTCGATCGATCACCTGGTCCACGCTCACGTTGTCCGCGTTCGCGTCGTAGGACAGCAGCAGGCGATGACGCAGCACCGGATGAATCACCGCGCGCACATCGTCGGGCGTGACGAATGCCCGCTCCTCGAGCCACGCATGCACGCGGCTCGCGCGATCGAGCCCGATCGCGCCGCGCGGGCTCGCGCCGACCTCGATCCATTTGCCGAGATCGGCATCGATGGTCTCGCCGCGCCGTGTCGCGTTCACGAGCGAGACGATGTATTCGTCGATGGCGGGCGCAACCGACACGCGCCGCGCCGCCTCGCGCGCGCCGAACACATCTTCCTGCGAAAGCGTCTCGAAGCTCGCCTGCTCGCCCTCGCCTTCGCGGCGCAGGAGCCGCAGCATCTCGCACTCGCTGGGCGGCGACGGATACGTGATCAGCACCTTCAACAGGAAGCGGTCCATCTGGGCTTCCGGAAGCGGATATGTGCCTTCCTGCTCGATGGGGTTCTGCGTCGCCATGACGAGGAAGAGATCGGGCATCGCATGCGTCTTGCCCGACACCGAGATCTGCCGCTCTTCCATCGCTTCGAGCAATGCGGATTGCACCTTCGCGGGCGCCCGGTTGATTTCATCCGCGAGGATCAGATTGCCGAAGATCGGACCGGGCTGAAACGTGAGCGTGCGCTCCGTGCCCGATTGCAGGAGTGTTTCGCCACCGGTGATGTCGGAAGGAAGCAGATCGGGCGTGAACTGGATGCGCTTCATCGTGGCCGCGAGCCGCGCCGCGATTGCCTTCACGGTGCGCGTCTTGGCGAGGCCCGGCAGGCTTTCGAGCAGCACGTGGCCATCGGCGAGCAGTGCGATCAGGATCTGACGCACGACCGCCTCCTGCCCGACCACTGCTTGCCCGATGCTCGCTTCGAAACGCCGGATGGTATCGCGCATGACTGGCTCGTTCCCGATGAGTTGGTCGATGTTACGCACTGCCTCGCGACGCTGGCTGCCCGCGTGAGCGACAAGTTACTGGACCCGGGCCCTTTCGTCAAAGCATCGCATTGCTGTGCATTTTGAAATGTCCGGCCCGCTGAAACACCCGTTTGCTCGCAACCATGCCGCCTTGCATGCCTTCGCAACAAGACCCTAAAAAAAGATTGAATTCGCGTATGCGTTCGTATATTGGTGGGACCGAATGTGGTCGAAGCGATGGTCGAAGCGCGAGCGGAGTGACGCACATGGCTGACAGATCGACGAAGCGCGAGGTGACGGCAGGCGAGCGGGATACGACGGCCGCATCGCAATCCGTCCCGCGCGCGGGTGGCTCGCGTGTGCGGCGCACGGGCCTCTGGGTCGTGCTGATTCTGCTGTGCCCCGCGCTCGTCGGCTATGCGGTGAGCCGGGCGATGACGGAGCCCGCGAAGCCGCAGATCCGCGTCGTGCTCGGCGACGGCGTGCACGGTCCGAAAGGCATGGCGTGGGTGCCCGGCGGCGAATTCCTGATGGGCAGCGACAGCAAGCTCGCGCAAGCAAACGAACGGCCCGCGCACAAGGTGCGCGTGCACGGCTTCTGGATGGACGAGCACCACGTGACGAACGCGGAGTTCCGCACGTTCGTCGACGCGACGGGCTACGTCACCACCGCCGAGAAAAAGCCCGACTGGGAAACCCTCAAGGTGCAACTGCCGCCCGGCACGCCCCGCCCGCCCGATAGCGCGCTCGTGCCCGGCGCGATGGTGTTCGTCGGCACGAAGGAGCAGGTGCCGCTGCAGGACTACTCGCGCTGGTGGCGCTTCGTGCCCGGCGCGGACTGGCGGCATCCGACCGGGCCCACGAGCAACATCGACGGCAAGGACGACCATCCGGTCGTGCAGGTCTCGTACGAAGATGCGCAGGCCTATGCCAAATGGGCCGGCAAGCGCCTGCCCACCGAGGCCGAATGGGAATTCGCCGCGCGCGGCGGACTGGACCAGGCCACATATTCCTGGGGTAATCAGTTCTCGCCGGATGGCAAGCAGATGGCCAACGTCTGGCAGGGCCAGCAGCCGCAGCCGTTTCCCGTGCTCAACGCGAAGGCTGGCGGCGCGGCGGGCACGAGCCCGGCGGGCAGCTTCCCGGCCAACGGCTATGGCCTGTCGGACATGACCGGCAACGCCTGGCAATGGGTCGCGGACTGGTATCGCGCGGATCAGTTCCGGCGCGAAGCCTCCGTCGGTGGAGTGGTCGACGAGCCCACGGGCCCAGCCGGTTCCTGGGATCCCGCCGATCCCGGCGTGCCCGTGCAAGCGCCCAAGCGCGTCACGCGCGGCGGTTCGTTCCTGTGCAACGAGGCCTATTGCCTGAGCTATCGCCCGAGCGCGCGGCGCGGCACGGACCCGTACAACAGCATGTCGCATCTGGGCTTCCGGCTCGTCGTGGACAAGGAAGTCTGGGAGCGCACGCACGGACGACAGACCGTGAATACCGCCGCGCGCTGAGCGCATGCGGCACATCGCCTTGACTCTCGAGGAGAGACGCATGCACCGGCTGCGCAACGCACTCGACCGTCTGCTGGGCTACGCGACGACGCTCGTCGCCGCAATGGTCATCGCGGCATGCGCGAGTTCGGGCGGCAACACGAGCGTTGCACCGGCATCGAGCCCTCAGGCGATGCCTGCCGCGGCCGCCGTGCTGCCGTCGTGGCGCGAAGGCCGTTCGCGCGACATGATCATCCGCTTCGTGAACGACGTGACGCGTGAGGGCTCGCCCTCCTACGTGCCGGCTGCCGAGCGCATCGCCGTGTTCGACAACGACGGCACCCTATGGAGCGAGCAGCCGCTCTATTTCCAGTTCGTATTCATGCTGGACGAAGTGAAGGCCGCCGCGCCGAAGCATCCCGAGTGGCGCAACAATCCGGCGTTTCGCGCGCTCGCCGCACACGATCAGGCCGCGCTCGCGGGCCAGCATAAGGAATTGATGAAGCTCATCGCGGTCGCGAACAGCGGCATGACCGTCGACGAGTACGACAGCGCGATCCGCGCGTGGCTCGCATCGGCGAAGCATCCGAGATTCGGGCGGCCCTATACCGAGCTCGTGTATCAGCCGCAGCTGGAATTGCTGGCGTATCTGCGTGCGAACGGCTTCAAGACGTACATCGTGTCGGGCGGGACGATCGAATTCATGCGCGTGTTCGCGCAACGCGTCTACGGCATTCCGCCGGAGCAGGTGATCGGATCGAGCCAAATCGTGAAGTACGAGATGCGCGACGGCAAGCCCGCGCTCGTGCGCGAGCCGAAGATCGATTTCGTCGACGACGGGCCGGGCAAGCCCGTCGGCATCTATCGCAACATCGGAAGAAGGCCGCTGCTCGCGTTCGGCAACTCGGACGGCGACCTGCAGATGCTGCAGTACACCGCCGCGCAGCCGGGGCCGCATCTCGCGCTCATCGTGCATCACGACGACGCGGCCCGCGAGTTCGCCTACGACCGGCAATCGAAGGTCGGGAAGCTCGACAAGGCCTGGGATGAGGCGCTCGCGAAAGGCTGGATCGTCGTGAGCATGAAGGACGACTGGAACGTGATTTATCCGCCGGCGCGGGACAGTAGCGTTTTCTCTGGGGCATGCGGGTGCATCGCGAAAGGAGAGCAACAATGACAAAGCCGAATCTTCGACGCGTCCGGTATCTGACCGGCGCCCTCGCCGCAATCGCGGCAGTCTGCGTGCTGGTCGTCCCACCGATGATCTCGACCGCGCAGACGCAGAACAACGCGAAGCCCGCCGCGCAGAACAACGCCCGGCCCGCGAACAACAACCAGAGCTCGAGCAAGCCGAACATCCTCGTGATCTTCGGTGACGACATCGGCCAGACCAACATCAGCGCGTACAGCAGGGGCGTGGTCGGCTACGACACGCCGAACATCGACCGCATAGCCAATGAGGGCATGCTCTTCACCGACTATTACGCGGAGAACAGCTGCACGGCGGGGCGTTCGACGTTCATCACGGGTGAAGTCACGCTGCGCACGGGGCTGTCGAAAGTCGGCATTCCGGGCGCGAAGGTCGGCCTGCAGCCGCAGAACATCACGATTGCCGAAGCACTCAAGCCGCTCGGCTACGCGACCGGCCAGTTCGGCAAGAACCATCTCGGCGACCGCGACGAGTACTTGCCCACCAAGCACGGCTTCGACGAATTCTTCGGCAACCTGTATCACCTGAACGCGGAGGAAGAGCCGGAACGGCCCTACTATCCGAAGAACGACACGGCGTGGGTGAAGGCCAACGCGCCGCGCGGCGTGATCCATTCGTTCGCGGACGGCAAGATCCAGGACACGGGTCCGCTCACGACCAAGCGCATGGAGACGATCGACGACGAAACGACGCAAGCGGCGATCGACTTCATCCAGCGTCAGGTGAAGGCGAACAAGCCCTTCTTCGTGTGGATGAACACGACGCGCATGCATCTGTTCACGCACGTTCGCCCCTCGATGCAGGGACAAAGCGGCATGCCGGGCAACGAATACGCGGACGGCATGGTCGAGCATGATGGCGACGTCGGCAAGCTGCTCAAGACGCTCGACGACCTGAAGCTGACGGACAACACGATCGTCGTCTACACGACGGACAACGGGCCGAATCAGTTCTCCTGGCCCGATGCGGCGACGACCCCGTTCCGCAGCGAAAAGGACACCAACTGGGAAGGCGCGTTCCGCGTGCCCGCGATGGTCCGATGGCCCGGACACATCAAGCCCAACTCGGTATCGCGGCAGATGATGTCGGGCCTCGACTGGTTCCCGACCCTGCTCGCGGCGGCCGGTGACACGAACATCTCCGACCGCCTGCTGAAGGGCACGTCGGTCGGCGGCAAGAATTTCAAGGTGCATCTCGACGGCTACAACTTCCTGCCCTACCTCACGGGACAGGCGAAGGAAGCGCCGCGCCACGAGTTCTATTATTTCAATGACGACGGCATGCTCGTCGCGATGCGCTACAACGACTGGAAGCTCGTGTTCTGCGAGCAGCGCCTGCCCGGAGGATTCCAGGTCTGGGCCAATCCGTTCACCTGCCTGCGCGTGCCGAAGGCCTTCAATCTGCGCATGGATCCGTATGAGCGCGCGGACGTGGTGTCGGATCAGTACTACGACTGGATGACGAAGAACGCCTACATCGCGGCGTACGGCGTATCGAAGGTCGCGCCGTTCCTTGCAACGTTCAAGCAATATCCGCCGAGCCAGCGGCCGTCGAGCTTCAGCATCGACCAGATGACCGAGGCGCTCATGAAGAGTATCGAGGCCAGCGGAAAATAAGGCGCGCGCCCGCTGCATCGAAAGACGCAGCGGGCTTTTTCGCGGCTTTTTTCGCAGACCAGATCCGGACTTTCACGATGAGCCACCTCAGCGCCGACCATCCGAAGTCGATCCGCCGCGATGCCGCGCGCAAGATGCGCCGCACGCAATTGCGGGACGCGCCCGTCGCACGAAAGGCCGCCGCGCCCGCGTTGCTGCTCTTCGCATCGGGGACTGCCGCGCTCATCTATCAGGTGCTATGGGTGAAGCAGCTCACGCTCGTCGTGGGCATCGAGGTGCAGGCGGTGACCATGGCGGTCGGCGCGTTCTTCGCCGGCCTCGCGCTCGGCGGCTGGCTCTTCGGCAGGCTGGCCGACCGCAGCGCACAGCCCTTTCTGCTCTATGCCGCACTGGAGATCGCGGCGCTCGTGCTCGGCATCGGCGCAACCGAAGCGCTGGCGCATGCCGCCGCGTTGTTCGCCACGTGGCAGGCGAGCGCCGGAGCGCTCGCGTGGGCATTGCCGTTCGCACTCGTCGGCCTGCCGGCCGTCGCGATGGGCGGCACGCTGCCCGTGCTCACGCGCGCGCTCGCGCCGTCTCGCAACCATGTCGGCGGCGCGGGAGGACGGCTCTATGCAGCCAACACCGCGGGCGCGATCACGGGCGCGCTCCTGCCCGCCTTCGTGCTCATTCCCCTGTTCGGCGTTCAGGGCAGCGCGCTCGCCGCAGCCGGATTGAACGCCGTCGCGGCGCTCGGCGCGGTGGCGCTTTCGCGTGGCGCACGACCGAGCCTTGCCGACACTGTGGGCGCCGATGCGCCGCGCACGCAGGCTTGCGCAGATGCAGGACAGGCGCGCGTCGCGGTCGCGCTCTATGCGGTCGCCGGCGGCATCGCGCTCGGTTATGAAGTGGTGTGGTCGCAGGCGATCGCACAGTTCATCAGCACGCGCAGCTTTGCTTTCTCGATCGTGCTCGCGACTTACCTGCTCGGCCTTGCGCTCGGCAGCGCGATCGCCGCGCGTTACGTGGACCGCGTGCGCGATCCGTGGAGCGCGTTCGGCATGCTGATCGGCGTGGCGGGCCTGGCGGCGCTGGGCGGCGTGGCCTGTGCGGGCCGCTGGCTCGCGCTCGCGCAGCGGCATGCGTCGGCGCTCGCGCTCGCCGCGACCGGCAACCTGCTCGCGTCGATGTGTGCGAGCTTCGCCGCGGCCGCCTGCGCGATCGTGCTCGTGCCGACGCTCCTGCTGGGCGCGGCGTTTCCCTTTGCCTTGCGCATGGCCGCGAGCGGCGGCGCGAACCACGCGCAAGCCGGCGTCGGCGCGGATGTCGGTCGCGTGTTCGCGCTGAACACCGCGGGCGGCATCGTGGGCACGGTGTTCGCCGGCTTCGTGCTGGTGCCGTCGCTCGGGCTGATACGCTCGCTCGGCGTGCTCGCGGTGGCCGCGGGTCTCATTGGTTTGGCGGCGGCGTTGAGCGGCAGCGTCGCGCGCAAGACGGGCATCGCCGCTTGCGCCTCGGTTGCGGCGCTCTCGGCGATCGTTGCGTTCGCCACGCCCGCCGATCGTCTCGGCAGGCTGCTCGGCGATGCGCACGGCGGCAGCCTCGCGTACTACGAGGAAAGCCCGGGCGGCACGGTCGCCGTGCTGGAGCAAGGCGATGGCGCGCAGCGCTTTCGGCGCCTCTACATTCAGGGCGTCTCGAACTCCGGCGATGCGATGACCTCGCGCCGCTACATGCGCCTTCAGGCGCTCGCGCCGCTCATCGTGCATGGCGGCACGCCGCGCTCGGCGCTCGTGATCGGCCTCGGCACCGGCATCACCGGCGGCGCGCTGCTCACGTGGCCGACGCTGGAGAAGCGCGTCGTCGCGGAGTTGTTGCCGGCGGTCGTGCGCGCGTCGTCGCGCTTCGACGGCAATTACGGCATGAGCGCCGATCCGCGCATCGACGTACGCGTCGCGGACGGAAGGCGCGAGCTTCTTTCGCGCCACGAGCATTACGATCTCGTGACGCTGGAGCCGCCGCCGCCCTCGGCCGCGGGCGTCGTCAATCTGTATTCGACGGACTTCTACCGGCTCGCCGAAGCGCGCCTCAACCAAGGCGGCATCGTCGCGCAATGGCTGCCGCTCGCGACACAGAACGAGGATCAGACGCGCTCGCTCATCCAGAGCTTCCTGCAGGTGTTTCCGCATGCGGCGCTATGGACGACCGAATTTCACGAGATGATGCTCGTCGGCTCGATGCAGCCGATGCCGCTCGACGTGCCGCGCATCCGCGCGCGCCTCGCGCAACCCGAAGTCGCGCGCGCATTGCGCGAGGTCGGCATCACGTCGCCGGAGGCCTTCGTTGCGACGTGGGTCGCGGATCGTTCCGCCCTCGCGTATTACGCCGAAGACGCGCGCCCCGTCACCGACGACGATCCACGCATCGAGTACGCACCTTGGGTGCGTCGCGGCGATTTCCCCGTGACGCTCGCGCACATGCTCGCGCTTCAGAGCGAGCCGCCGCTCGCCGGCGCGGACGCGGCGTTCGTCGATACGCTCGCCGCCGAGCGCCGCACGCTGCACGCGTTCTATCGCGCGGGGCTCGACGCCTATCGCGGCGACCGCGATGCGTGGAGGAGAGACATCGGCGCGGTGATGAACGCCGATCGCGCAAATCCGTATTACCGCTGGGTGATGGGCGTTTCGGATTAGACGAGGAAGCGCCGTCAGAAGACGAGCGTCGCCGTCGCCATGAAGGTTCTCGTGCTCTTCAGCCGGTTCACGCTCACGACCGAAGGCACCCAGCGCATGCTCGCGGAGAGCGATGTCTTGCCGCCGAGCCTGGTGTCGTAGGTGACGATCGGGCCGACCGTGAAATCGCGCCCGACGAAGCCGTCGAGACGGTCGGCGGTCGGGCCGGTATCGTTGCCGAGCTGCTGCACCGTGCCCATCACGACGCCCATGCCCAAGCCGTTCGCGAACTTCTTGAGACCCATCACATCGAGCGTGAACAAGGGCGCGTTCTGATAGTTGGTCGCGGTATTGCGCGTATAGAACTGGAAGCCCATGACCGCATCGAACTCGAGACCGTACTTCGGCACGATCTTCGTATAGGCGATCTGCGGCACGAAGGTCCAGTTGTTCAGGCTCGGATTGGCGAGCGCGTTGGGTTCGTATTTGCCCGTCGGGGCCCAGATGTTGAAGGACAGCGCGATGTGGTCCGTCGCCGAGAAGTGATAGCCGGCCTCGATCGGCGTGAACAGCATGTCGTAGAGATTCGACGCCCGATCGCTCGTCGTCCGGCTGAACTGGCCGATGGCGAAGCTGCCCGACACCTTTTCCCACACGTACGGCAGCGTGACGCCCGACGCAAAGTCCCAGCCTCCGTATTTGCCCCACACCTTCAGCAGGCTCGCGAGCGTGAGGGACAATTCGGCGTTCAGGCCGAGCGAGCTCTGGCCCGCGATCGGCACCTGACGGCCGGCGCCGATCGAACCGTCGAGATAAACCGTCTGCAGGCTCACGATCCACACCGGCTCGGGCGGCACGATGCCCACCCCGGACAACACGCTGGTTCCCGTCACGGGCCGGCCCAGCGCGCCTTCCGTTGCCCGGGCGTCGCCCGCACCGAGCATCGACGCCAGCGCAACGAGCACCGCCGGCAGGCGCAAACCTGAAACGATGTGCTTCGTCATGCGCTTCTTCGTGCGGCCGTGTCGTGCGTTCATCAGCGTGTTCATGCTCGCACCTTCGAAAGGTTGAAACCTGCGTCCGGTGGACCTACAAGCCGAGTTCAGCAATATTGGATTTTCCCTGAGTTGTAAAGCGCGCGGCGCGAAACAGGCTGAGGACGAATCTGCTCGACCACACGATCGTCGCGACCGCGAGTTTCCGAGGCGACCGGCATACGTGGCTATCATTGACGCTCTTGCCCAGCCGATTCATTCCATCATGCCGAACACGTCCGCATGCTCGTTCCGCCGTCTCGCGCCCGACGACGCCGAAGCCTTTCGCGATATCCGCCTCGAAGGCCTGCAACGCTATCCCGCCTCCTTCGGCGCTTCCTACGACGATGAACGCATCCAGACGCTCGAATGGTTTCGCGCGCGCATCGCGGACCATGCCGTGTATGGCGGCTTTACGAGCAATGGAATGCTCGCGGGCGTCGCCGGCCTTCTGGTGCCGCCGGGCGCGAAGATGAAACACAAGGGAATACTCTGGGGCATGTACGTTCGCCCGAATGCACGCGGCACGGGACTGGCCGCCGCGCTGCTCGATTGCGTGCTCGCGCATGCGCGGGGTGTCGTCGATGAAATCAAGCTGGAAGTCGCGCCGGACAATCGCGCGGCGATCGGGCTATATTGCGCGGCTGGATTCGTCGAATATGCGCGCGAGCCTCGCGCGCTCAAGATCGACGGAACGTATCACGATTCGGTGTTCATGACGCTGCGTTTCGAACAGCCTGCGTGAATCCTTCGTCAGGCGGGGAGAGAAATTTTCTAACGCCATGACGAAGGCACTCGAAAGAGCTCGTCGAATTCGTCGGTGGGTTCCTCCGTACAGCCGATGCTGAAAAGAAACTTGCTCATCCTGATCATCTCGATGACGCCATCCACGATGATCAGGCGGTACACCTCTCCGATTTCGTTCTTGATGCCCACGCGCATGTCGATCAGAGGCTTCGCGCCGCACGCGTGCCTGGACACGAACTCCATGATCTGCGGATCGAGTTCCGACCGGGCCGTGCCTCTGATCAATTCGCTGCGCATGTTGCCTTCTCAAGATCACATTTGACTTCGTCGGAGATTTTGGCACGCTGGCATCGCTAAGCGATTAAGCCACGGCCAAAAATCCAGATGTGTATCGAGACGCAGTGCGAGCAATGACTCTGTAACTTCTTATGATCGTTCTATATGGGGTTTCAGTCTTTGTTCATCCTCGTCGAACATCACGCACGGCATGACCGTCGATGCTTGATCCGGATGTCGAAGCAATGGAAAACGTTTGCGATCGCAAACGCTCGAAATTTCTTGACCGCGCGCCGACCAAGCCGCTCAAGCGGCATGATCGACGCGTTCAATTGCTGCAGTTTTTTTGGAAGCTCGGATCGATTTGCCGAGCATGACGCATCAGGATGAAGGGAATCCTAGCGCCGTCGCCTTTGCGCGTAAATCGGCGAAGCGTCCGCCCGGCGTCGGCGTTTGCGAGGCGCCCTCGGCGGCCTTCCCGGTCTGCGATTGGTCGACGGCGCCAAGACCCGATCCGCTCGAAGGCGTGTTCGAACATTCGAGGCCGAACGGCCCTTGCGGCACCACGAGCGCGGGTGCGTCCGTGCGTGGCGCGTCGCTCAGATCGAGCGCATAGGCGATGTTGAACGTGGTCGGATCGCTTGCCCGCACGCCCAGCGGATCGATTCCGAAACGCCACGCGAGCAGTTGATGTATCGAGCTCGGATCGAACGGATAGCGCGCGACATTGCCTGCACGCACGCGCGGCCCGAGCAGCGCGCAAGGCACGCGGAAGCCCAGGCGTCCGTCGTTGCCGATCTTCTGCTCGGCGGCCGACGTCGACTTGACCGGCGGCGCGACATGCTCGAAGAATCCACCCCACTCGTCATACACGATGATCATGAGCGTCGTGCTCCAGTTCGGGCTTGTGCGCAACGCTTCGTAGATCTGCCCGAGCAGCGCCTGGCCGTTGCGCACGTCGGCGTGGGGATGGTCGTCGTTTGACGTGCCGTTCACTTCGCCGCCGAAGCTCGGATCGACCATGCAGAACGACGGCAGATTGCCCGCGGCCGCATCGGAGAGAAACTCCGAGAAGAGCCGGGAGCGGCCGACGTAGCGCGTGCCGTAAAGCGCCGTGAACGGCACGTCATGGAAGTAATACTTCGACGAGACGTTCTTCGCGTCGAGGTGGTCCCAGATCGTCGAGAGCGATGACGTGTCGACCGAATCGTTCAGGCGATCGGTCTCGCCGCTGTGCAGATAGAGGCGATTTGGAAACGTGTCGGCGAGAATGCCGCTCATGTAGTAGTCGCAGACGGTGTATTGCGCGGCTGCCTGCCGATAGAAGTCGAGGTCGCTGCCGGTGAAATAACCGATCGGCAGCAGGTCGCCGCGCGTCTCGTTGGTACCCGCCGTGAGCAGGAAGCCGTTCATCGCGCCGTCGGCGAGATGCGTGCGGCCGGCGCTATACATGTGATTCGGGTCTGCGAACTGGCAACCCTGAAAGCCGTATGCCGCGTTGGCCGAAAGCGAGAACGACGCTTGCGCCGTGCCGAATGCATCCATGAACTGCCTGCCCGCCTGCGTGCCTTCCGCGCCTGGCACCCAGCCGAGCAGGTGATCGAAGGAGCGGTTCTCCATCGTGACGAGCACGACGTGATCGATGCCCGAGGTCGCGGGCGCGGGTAGCGCGGGCCGTGGAAGATTCGCGCGATCGGGCGGAATGACGCCGATGGGGTTCGTCGGCGTGACGGTGCCGGAATTGTCGTCGCTACCTCCGCCGCCGCAGGCCGACAGCATGGCCGAGCTGGCGAGCGCGGCGAGCAGCCGGCGACGTACCGCATCGGGTTCGTGGGACGCTGGTTTGGAGGGCTTCTCGGCCATGGCGACGCTCCGTATGAGTGTAGTTATCGAACGCCGTTCGTCTGCAAACGCGGTTGCGCTTCATGACGTCGAAGGCGAACGGCTTGGGGGTGCCGGGACCCAGCACGTTGCGTTCCCGGCGCCCTTCACTCACACGGCAATGCGGCTATGCGCCAGTCACGACCGAACTGCTCGCGCCGTCCGCGACGGGCGCATCGAGCGAATACGCGTCGACGCCTTCGATGCAGCCAAGGTTCACGCGCCATTGGTCCGGGTTCGCCCGCGTCTGATGAAACGTGTAAATTCCGCAGCGTCTACAGAAGAAATGCTTTGCGACGCGCGTGTTGAATTCGTACATGGCGAGTTCGTTCTCGCCGGAGAGAATGCGCAGCTTGTCCGCTGGAAACGGAGGCGACATCACTGCGCCGCGGCGCCTGCACAGGCTGCAATTGCACCGCACGGCGGGTTCGAGCGGCGTATCGACTTCGAAGGTGACCGTGCCGCAATGGCACGCCCCTTTCAGGATTGTCGGGTTCATCGGGTGTCTGCCTCCTTCGCGGTTTTCGTTCACGCGGTGTTCTTCAGGTGCTGCGTGAGGGCGATCATCGTTTCTGTAAAATCCTGATTTCTTAGTGGTCTATTAGCGTTGCCCCTGTGCGGGGCGGCAGTCACTTTCTTTGCTGCTGCAAAGAAAGCAACTGTATTGAAGGTCAAGTGCAAAGGCACAAGGAATCATGGTTTGGGTGGGTTCCAGGGCGTGGCATCGCGCATCATGGCGTTGAGCTGGGTGAGGAGCTTGCGCATGCCGGCGACGAAGGCGACCTTGGTCTTCTTGCCTTTGGCACGCAGCCGATCGCAAAACGCCTTG
>NZ_FCOB02000009.1 GCF_001545075.1 Caballeronia ptereochthonis | reverse complement strand
GGGTCCGCGCCCGAAAGCGTGTAGTAATCGGTATGGCAAATGCCGGTCGCCTTGACCTCGATCAGCACTTCACCCGCGCGCGGGCCTTCGAGATCGACTTCCTCGATCGTCAGAGGTTTTCCGGCTTCCCATGCGATGGCGGCTCGTGTTTTCATGTTCCCTCGTCACTCGGTTTTCGATTAGACGAATCATCGGCCACATCGGCCGGCCGCGGCGCAATCCGCGCCCGCGCTGGCGAAAATGCAGTGCATGTTGGCCGAAGGTCGGTGCGCAGGCTTCATCCATGCGCGCCAAGCTAGCCCCGCTCGCGTCGAGAGGACGCCATGAGTCGAATCGAAGAGTTTGCCCAGAGCCGATGGCTCGCCGATGCACGCGAGGAAATCGCCGCGGCGCTGCGAACGTCGGACGAAGCCTGGCTTCAGGACATGAGCATGCGCTGGGGATGCCGGCTCGCGATGCTCGTCGCCGATTTCGGCGTGCGCATCATGCTTCACGAGGAACGCATTGTTATGAAGATAGAGCCGGCCGCGAATGCGGCAGACGCGCCGCTCGCTCCCCCCCTCGAACTCGACGACGGCACCGCGGATTCGCTCGCCCGCGCGGCATGGATCAAGCTCGCGAAGTTCGAGGAGCTTGCGATCGCGGTTCTGGAAGCGAGCGCGCTCATCGCGGGCGATGCGCAGTGCAACGCCTGCCGCGAGACGATACTCGCATGGCGTCAGATGCTCCATGCCGCGAACGAGTGGCCGAGAGAGGAAGCGGACGCGTACATCGGCCATGCATGCCGGCCGATTCTGACGCAGTTCATGAACCTCGCATCGTGCGCGACCGGCGGCCGGCAGTTCGAGCTCGCCCGTGAAGGCGATTACGAGGAGGCGTGGCTCGAGTTCGAGCACTTCTGCGTGAACGCCCAAGCGCAACCCGTCACGCAATGGGGTCGAAAATATCGCAAGCGGCGCGGCGCCGGGTTCGCCCATCACCTGTCCGTTGCCCGAACTTTCGGCATCGATGCGGAAACGCGCCCCACCGCCTGATCAGCGGTGCCTGAGCACCGGCTGGCGCTTCTCCAGAAAGGCGGCCATGCCCTCGCGCGCGTCCTCGCTGGCAAAGCGCGCATGCAACTGCCGCCGCTCGAACAACACACCTTCCGAGAGCGACGCCTCGTAAGCCCGATTGACGGATTCCTTGATCGCCATCAGCGCGGGCAGCGAGTAGCCCGCGATCGTCGCGGCGAGGGCCATGCTTTCGTCGCGCAGCGCATCGGCAGGCACCACGCGCGAGACGAGACCGCTGCGCTCCGCTTCCGCCGCATTCAGCGTGCGCGCGCTCAGGCACATATCCATCGCCTTCGCCTTGCCGATCGCGCGCGGAAGACGCTGCGTGCCGCCCGCGCCGGGCATCATCGCCAGTTTGATTTCGGGCAGGCCGAAGGTCGCGTTCTCGGCGGCGATCACGATGTCGCACGCGAGCGCCAGTTCGCAGCCGCCGCCTAGCGCCACGCCCGCGACCGCGGCGATCACCGGCTTGCGCACGCGGCGAATGGTTTCCCAGTTGCGCGTGATGAAGTCGCTTCGAAATACGTCCATGCAGGACCAGCGTGCCATCGCGGCGATATCGGCGCCCGCCGCGAACGCCCGCGCATTGCCGGTGAGTACGATCGCGCCGATGCGCTCATCGGCGTCGAAGCGCAGCAAGGCATCGCCGAGGGCGTCCATCAATGCGTCGTTCAGGGCGTTCATCTGCCGCGGCCGGTTCAGCGTGATGACGCCGACACGCCCGACGGTTTCCTCGATGACCAATTGCTCCTCCATGTCATGCTCCCTGTTGCGATTCGCGTTCGCGCAGCAACTCGCGCAGCTTGAACTTCTGTACCTTGCCGGAGGGCGTCGCGGGCAGGCTGTCGCACACCAGCAGACGCTCCGGGATGTACTGCATCGCGACCTTGTGCGCCTTGAGAAAGCCGGCGATCGACGGCAGATCGATGTGCTCGCCCGGCTTCCTGACGACGACCGCGCACGCGCGCTCGCCGAGACGCTCGTCCGGATAAGCGACGAGCGCCGCCGCCGCGATCGCGGGATGCCGATACAGGAGCGCCTCGATCTCCACCACGGGAATGTTCTCTCCGCCGCGAATGATCACGTCCTTGCTGCGCCCGCTGATGCGGATATAGCCGCGCGCGTCGAGATACGCGAGATCGCCGGTATCGAACCAGCCGTGCGGGTCGGTCGCGTTGAGGTGCGCGCGATGCAGATAGCCGCCGAAGCTCGAGCACGAGCGCACCAGCAGGCGTCCCACCGCGCCGGTGGGCAACGGCGCATCGTATGCGTCGACCACGCGCACTTCGACGCCAGGGAGCGGGCGGCCGTCGGTCGCGAAGGAGCGTTCGTCGTCGTCATCGAGGCGCGTCAGGGTGACCGCGCCCATCTCCGTCATGCCCCACGCCGACACGATCTTCGCGCCGAGCGCCGCGCGCGCCTTCTCGACCAGCGGCCCCGGAATCGGCGCGCCCGCGCACAGGAACGTGCGCAGCGTCGGCACGGACCGTCCGCTGTCGCCGACCGCGCTGGCGAGGTCGGTCAGGAACACGGTCGAGGCCATCGTGAAGCTCACGCGCTCGCTTTCGATCAGCGCGACTGCCGCCTTCGGCTGCCAGATATCCTGCAACACCGCACTCGCGCCGAGCATGACCGGCATCATCAGGCCGTACATGAAGCCGGTCTGGTGCGCCATCGGCGAGGCCATCAGCACGACGTCGTCCGCTCCGAGGCGCATGGCGTCGGCATAGGGCCGAATGTTCGACATCAGCGTGTTCGCCGTGTGCATCACGCCCTTGGGCTCGCCCGTCGTGCCCGACGTGTAGAGCAATTGCGTGATGTCGTCGGGGCCGGGACGATTGCGCGTCAGGAGCTCGCGCGCATCGGGTTCGCGCTCCCACGCGGGCTCGCCGAGAAGCGCTTCGAAGCTGTTGGCGTCCTGTCCGCCGATCACGACGACGTGCTCCAGCCGAGGCAGGCTCGCTTGCAGATTCGTCGCCATCTGCGCGAAATCGAAACCGCGGAACACGCGCGGCACGATCAGCACCTTGCTCGCGCTGTGGGCGAGCATGAACGCAAGCTCGCGCTCGCGAAAGATATGCATCAGCGGATTGACCACGGCGCCGATGCGCGAGCAGGCGAGATACGTCAGCGTGAACTGCCACCAGTTGGGCAATTGCATCGAGACGACGTCGTTGCGCCCGACGCCCAGCCGCGCGAGACCCACCGCGATGCGATCGGCCATCGACGCCATCTCGCGATACGTGAAGCGCGTCGTCGCACCGCTTTCCACTTCGAAGGCCGTGAGCGCGATCTTGTCGGGACAGCGCTCGGCCCACGTGTCGAGATCGTCGTTGAGGGTGCGGTCGTGCCAGTATCCGCGGGCGACGCTCTCGGCGCGTCTCGGCGGAATCCGAACGGCGTCGAACTCCATGTGATGTCTCCGGTCTTTTTGGTGTTCGTCGCCCGTCACGCCGGGACCGCGTCGCGTCCCGCGTGCGCGCGGGCGATGATCGTCTTCATGATCTGCGCGGTGCCGTCGCCGATCTGAAAGCCGAGCACGTCGCGCAGGCGCTGCTCCATCGGCCCGCGATCGTAGCCGCCATGCCCGAACGACAGCAGACACTGATGCACGACGTCGTAGGCGAGCTTCGGGCCCCACCACTTGCACATCGCGGCCTCGGCGGTGTGCGGCAAGGCGCGGTCCTTGAGCCAGAGCGTCTGCAGGCACAGGAGGCGCGCCGCCTCGACCTGGCTCTCGTATTCGGCGAGCGGATGCGACACGCCCTGAAACGCCGACAGCGGCTTGCCGAACGCCTCGCGCTGCGCGACGTATTCCCACGTCTCCTCGAGACTCGCCTTCGCGACCGCGAGCACCTGCAAGCCGATCAGCGCGCGCGAGAAATCGAAGCCCTGCATCACCTGCACGAAGCCCTTGCCTTCGTCGCCCAGCCGGTGATCGACGGGCACGCGCACGTTCTCGAAGAAGATCGAGCCACGGCCGATCGCGCGCTGCCCGTGACAGTTGAAGCGATTGCGCGTGATGCCGGGCAGATCCATCGGTACGAACACCGCCGAGACGCCGCGCGCGCCATCCTCGACGCTGCCGGTGCGTGCGAACACGATGGCCGCATCGGCCTGATCGGCCGCCGAGATCGACGTCTTCTCGCCGTTGAGCACGTAGTGATCGCCGACGCGCTCCATGCGCAGACGCAGGTTCGCGGCATCCGACCCGCCGCGCGGCTCGGTCAGCGCGATCGCCAGCAGCGCGCGTCCCTGAGTCAGCCTTTCGAGCCAGGGACGCGCGATGTCCGGCGCGGCGTGGTGGGCGAGAATCTGCCCGTTGAGCGATGCGAGCAGGTTGATGTACGAGAGGCTCAGATCCGCGCGCGCGATCTCTTCGTGAATGACCCCCGCAGCGAGGCAGCCGAGCCCCTGCCCGCCGTACTCCTCGGGCAGCTCCGGCGCGATGAACCCCATCTGCCCCATTTCGAGCATGAGTTCGCGATCGAGCGTGCGCGTGGTGTCGCGCTCCTCGAAGCCGGGCGCGACGCGTCCCTGGGCAAAGCGCCGCGCGTGTTCGCCGAGCGCGACGAGGTCTTCATCGAGATAGGGATTCATGGTGTCGCTCCGGTCACTTCGCGTGGCGCCGGAAATCCGGCTTGCGCTTTTCCTGGAAGGCTCTGACGCCTTCGCGCGATTCCTCGGTGTCGTAGTAGAGCTTGAGCGCGTACATGCCCATGCCGGCGATGCCCGCCTGATGCGCGGTATCCATGTTGAACGAGCGTTTCGCGATGGCGATCGCCGTCGGGCTCTTCTCCATGATTTCGTCGCACCATTTCTGCACTTCGGCGTCGAGCTGCTCATGCGGAACGACCGCGTTGACGAGGCCCATCGCGAGCGCTTCGGAGGCCGGATAGCGGCGGCACAGATACCAGATCTCGCGCGCCTTCTTCTCGCCGACCACGCGCGCGAGAAATGCCGTGCCGTAGCCCGGATCGACCGAGCCGACCTTCGGCCCCGCCTGCGCGAACACGGCCTTCTCCGAGGCGATGGTGAAATCGCAGATGGTGCACAGCACATTGCCGCCGCCGACCGCGTAACCCTGCACGCGCGCGATCACGGGCTTGGGCACGTCGCGGATCGCGTTGTGCAGCTCTTCCATCGGCAGGCCGATGGTGCCGCGGCCGTCGTACTGTCCTTCGTGCGCGGACTGATCGCCGCCGGTGCAGAACGCCTTCTCGCCCGCGCCCGCGAGCACGATCACGCCGATCTCCCTTGCATAGCCCGCGCGATTGATCGCGTGGATGAGCTCGTCGCAGGTGCGTCCGCGAAACGCGTTCATCTTCCCGGGACGGTTGATCGTGATCCACGCCGCGCCGTTGCGCACTTCGTAGAGGATGTCTTCGTAGTTCATGACGGGTTCCTTGTCCTCGATCGGGTTCAGCCGGCCATCGTCAGGCCACCGGATACGCTCAGCACCTGGCCGGTGATGTAGCGCGCGTCGTCGCTCGCGAAGAAGACGATCGCGCCCGGGAGGTCGTCGGGCTGGCCGATGCGGCCCAGCGGAATCGAGCGCTGGAACGCTTCCAGCAGCTTCTCGGGATTGCCCGCGCCTTCCTTGTATTCGGCGAAGAGCGCGGTATCGGTCGGGCCGGGGCATACGACGTTGACGGTGATGCCATGACGCGCATGTTCGCGCGCGATGGTCTTGGAGAACGACACCAGTCCGCCCTTGCATGCCGCATAGACGGCCTCGCCGGAAGACCCGACGCGCGCCGCGTCCGAGGCGATGTTGACGATGCGTCCCGACTTGCGCTCGGCCATGCGCGGCAGCACCGCGTGATGCAGATGCAGCGCGCCCGTCAGATTGATCGCGATGAGACGCTCCCACTGGCTCGGCTCGGTCTTCGTGAACGGCTTGAAGACGTCCCAGCCGGCGTTGTTCACGAGCACGTCGACGGGGCCGAGTTTCGCCTCGGTCGATGCGATGGCGGCATCGACATCCACGCGATTCGTGATGTCGCAGCGGATCGCCTCGGCGACGCCGCCCGCCGCGCGAATGTCGTCGCGCACTTTTTCCGCGGCTTCGAGCGACAGATCCAGCACCGCGACGCGCGCGCCTTCCGCCGCGAACCGGCGGCACGTCGCCCCGCCGATGCCGCCGCCACCGCCTGTGACGATCACCGTCTTTCCTTGCAGTCTCTGCACAGTCTTCTCCGTGAATGGTGAGGGGTTACCATTGCGGTCATCGGACACAGGGTTCGCGCCGCTTATTGCGTCAATATATTGACGTATACTAGAAACACCTTCCGGCGATGACAAGCACAACCTGATTAGGAGAATCCCTTGGTTTCAGCAAAATCGGATACAGCAGTGAAGCTGGAGCTAGCCAACCGACTGTTCTTTCGGCTGTACCAATGTGCCAATATGTTGCATAAAACGGGAAGCCGTGCGGTGGAGACGGAAGGTCTCACGACGCAGCAATGGGCCGTGCTGGGCGCGCTCTCGCGGCCGGAGGCGGAAGGGGGAATGAGCGTCGGAGATCTGGCGCGCTATCTGATGGTGAGCCGGCAGAACCTGTCCGGACTCGTGAGCCGGATGGAACGCGACGGACATGTGCGCGCGAGCGCGGATGGCCGCGACCGGCGTTCACGCCTCATCACGATGACGGAGCCGGGCCGCACGCTGTGGACGCAGCAGGCGACGCCGAAGATTCAGGGCTATTACGAGGAAGTGCTGAAGGACTTTTCCATCGATGACGTCACGCACACGCTGCATTACCTGCTCAAGCTGCTCGACAACATGAAGAAGCTGGACGATGCAGCGCGGGCGGAGGGAGACGAGGAAACTTGAGCGAACCGGCAACCTCGCAATACGATTCGAAGACCCGATACAAAGTGAACGTCGCCGCGGATATTCAAAATCCGCGGCGCACCGAGAACGTCATGCCTTTTTCGTGCTCGTGATTCACGCCGAGTTGCGGATTTGCCTGAAAATGCCACTCGTCATCTTCGCTCGCTAAATCGTTTTGTGATTTTTCCGGACCCTGGGAGGAATAGGAGGAAGGGACGTGCGAATATTGCCGATTCGCCTGATCCGGATCTAAACGAAGATTAAGGCCCGTACCCGACAGGACGGCCGCGCCCGCGGGCTTCACGGCGCTTCCATAGTAGAAGCGGGCATGCACGGACCGGATGAGATGCACGCCGGCGGTCGAGACAATGGCTGGATACGGAAAGAACACCATACCCGCCGCGACTCGTTCCAGCGGAAGCAAACGAGCCTGCTCATTGGCTGATGCAAAACCGCCGACGAGTAAAACAACGCCGGCGATCCAGACCTTCTGGATAAAGCGTGTCATCGAATGCCCGCGAAACGCTAAATGTGATTTCCGGCACTACCTTTTTGATGATACGCGCTTTATCGCGAAGTCGTTCCTCAACCGTTGCGCCCGTGGTAAATCAGCCACTTTTAATGGCCGAATCGATGCTTGATTTCGCCGCTTCCGTATTGCGGAGGCAGCTTCGCGCCTCAAACCCGATCACTTGGCTTTCCTGCGCGAATGCCATCGGATGCCGAGCACGGCGAGCGCGTTCGTCGCCATGATCCGGACACGTGTCCGGCGAATCGTCAGAGCGCTATTTCGCCGGCAAGCGAAGACGCCCTCATTCGGCGCTGCCGCCCAAAGCGACACGCCTGAAGAACTGCGCCAGCACGTCCTGTGCGAACTGCGCCGGCACCGATTGCGGGTCCGACGAATAGAAGAACTGCACCCCGTCGCACAACGCGATCAGCCCCAGCGCCATCTGCTCCGCCGGCATGGTGAGCGGCGTGCCCACGCGCGCCGAGAACGCCTCGATGTAATCGGTTGTCGTCTGCCGCAACTCGCGCATGAGTGCGTTGAAGCTCGCGCGGAACTTCGCGTCGCGGCTCGCGTGCAGCTTCGCTTCGACCCACAGTAGAAAGCACGCGTTGTCCTGGTAGCACTCGCTGTAGTACTGCAACACACGCGCTTCCAGGTCGGCGCGCGAGGCCTCGCTGTCCTCGAAGATGGTCGAGAGGCGCTGCATGATGGCGTCGTGATCGCGCTTGAGCACTTCGAGCAGCAACTCGGCCTTGCTGCCGAAGTTCGAATAGAACGCGCCGCGCGTATAGCCCGCGTCGGCGGCGACGTCCTCGACGCTCGCCGCGCCGAATCCCTTCTTCGTGAAAACCGCCTGCGCGGCGTCGAGCAGACGCTGACGCGTCTGGTCACGGCTCTGCTCGCGGGTGAGACGTACTGGTTTCATGCACGAAGTGTAGCATCGCCGGGCGTGCAAATCCGGCTTTGCATTCGAATACAAGCATGTATTAGAATTCACTTCGTATTCAGGTTGGGAGCGTCGAACCCTTGCCGGATGGGGCATTCAGGTCGTTTGCATGATCGGGCCCTCTCTCGCTCGTTTCTCGAAATCGCTCGCCGGACATCCCGTTTCCTTGCTTCGCCCATGAGCGGCGCGCCTGGCCTTCGAGGCGCGCGCACCCATGCCCTTGCGGGCGCCGAGGTTCCTGTGAAGCTCTTCCCTTTCCCCGCGCCGGTCGTCGCGCGCGCGGCATTTCTTCCGATCGTCTGCGTTTCGCTCGCCGCCTGTCAGCGTCACGAGGCCGCCGCGCCCGCGCCGCGTCCGGTCGTGGCGGTCGAGGCGAGAGCCGACGGATTGGCAAACACGTCCACGCTGCCCGGTCAGATTCAGTCGCGCTATTCGACGCCGCTCTCCTTTCGCATCAACGGCAAGATTCTCGAGCGACGTGTGCGTCTCGGCGACAGCGTGAAGGCCGGACAGGTCGTCGCCCGTCTCGATCCCGCCGATGCCGAAAAGAACAGCGCGAGCGCCCGCGCGCAGCTCGACGCCGCCGAGCATCAGCTGGTCTACGCGAAGCAGCAGCTCGACCGCGATCGCGCGCAGGCCGCCGAAAACCTGATCGCGCCCGCGCAACTCGAGCAGACGCAAAACGCCTACGCCGCCGCGCTCGCGCAGCGCAATCAGGCGCAGCAGCAGGCAGGGCTCGCCGGCGATCAACTGCGCTACGCCACGCTCACGGCCGACCACGCGGGCGTCATCACGGCGGAGCAAGCCGACACCGGCCAGAACGTGACTGCCGGCCAGGCCGTCTACACGCTCGCATGGAGCGGCGACACCGACGTGATCTGCGACGTGCCCGAAGCCGCCCTCGCGGCATTCGCCGTCGGCAAGGAGGCGAGCGTGAAGCTCGCGGCACTGCCCGCGCAGACCTTCAGGGCGCGCGTGCGCGAGCGCTCGCCCGCCGCCGATACACAAAGCCGCACCTGGCGCGCGAAACTCACGCTCGAAGCGCCGACGCCGGACGTGCGCCTCGGCATGACCGCCGATGTCACGTTCTCGCCGGCGAATGTCGCGAAGGGCGCGTTCACCGTTCCGTCCACGGCGCTCTTTCACGACAACGGGCACCCCGCCGTGTGGATCGTGAAGAAGCCCGGCGATGCGCTCGAACTGAGGCGCGTCGAAGTCGCGCGCTACGGCGAGCGCACGGTGACCATCGCAAGCGGCATCGAGGCGGGCGAGCGCATCGTGTGGCAAGGCGTGCATACGGTTACCGCGGGCGAAAAGGTGCGCGTCGTGGCGCCGCTGCATCCCGAGGACTTCGCCTCATGAGCACGACCAGCGACCCTCGCAACGACGACACCGCATCCGGCGACAACGCCCATCGCCACGAAGAAGGCCGCTTCAACCTGTCGGCGTGGGCGCTGCGGCATCGCGCGCTCGTCGTGTTCCTCATCGCGATGGCGACGATCTTCGGCGTCCTCGCATATACGCGGCTCGCGCAATCGGAAGACCCGCCGTTCACGTTCCGCGTGATGGTCATCCGCACCTTCTGGCCCGGCGCCACCGCGCGTCAGGTGCAGGAGGAAGTGACCGACCGCATCGCGCGCAAATTGCAGGAAACGCCCTACACGGATTTCATGCGCAGCTATTCCCGGCCGGGTGAATCGCTGCTGTTCTTCCAGATGAAGGACTCGGCGCCCGCGAAGGACGTGCCCGAGGAGTGGTATCAGATCCGCAAGAAAGTGGGCGATATTGCCGCGACCCTGCCGCCCGGCGTGCAAGGGCCGTTCTTCAACGACGAGTTCGGCGACGTCTACACCAACATCTACGCGCTCGAAGGCGACGGCTTCTCGCCCGCACAACTGCACGACTACGCCGATGCGTTGCGCACCGTGCTGCTGCGCGTGCCGGGCGTCGCGAAGGTCGATTACTTCGGCGATCAGGAGGAGCGCATCTACGTTGAGATCGCCAATACGCAGCTCACGCGCCTGGGCATCTCGCCGCAGCAGATCGCGCAGGCCATCGACGGACAGAACGGCGTCTCGCCGGCCGGCGTGCTCAATACGCCCAACGACCGCGTGTTCGTGCGCCCGAGCGGCCAGTTCAAGAGCATGGATGCGCTCGCCGACACGCTCATCGACGTGAACGGCCGCTCGTTCCGGCTGGGCGACATCGCCACGATCAAGCGCGGCTACCTCGATCCGCCCGCCACGCAGATGCGCTCCGCGGGCACGCCCGTGCTCGGCATCGGCGTCACGATGCAGACGGGCGAGGACGTCGTGCGTCTCGGCAAGTCGCTCGATGCACGCATGGGCGAGCTGCGCGCGCAACTGCCCGCGGGACTCAGGCTCGCCGAAGTCTCCAGCATGCCGCACGCGGTCTCGCGTTCGGTCGACGACTTTCTCGAAGCCGTGGCCGAGGCGGTCGTGATCGTGCTGATCGTGAGTCTCGTGTCGCTCGGCGTGCGCACGGGCATGGTGGTCGTGATCTCGATTCCGGTCGTGCTCGCCGTCACCGCGCTCTTCATGTATCTGTTCGATATCGGCCTGCACAAGGTGTCGCTCGGCACGCTGATTCTCGCGCTGGGCCTTCTCGTCGACGACGCGATCATCGCCGTCGAGATGATGGCCGTGAAGCTGGAGCAAGGCTGGAGCCGCGCGCGCGCCGCCGCGTTCGCATACACGAGCACCGCGTTTCCGATGCTCACCGGCACGCTCGTCACGGTCGCGGGCTTTCTGCCGATCGCGCTCGCCAAGTCGAGCACCGGCGAGTACACGCGCTCGATCTTCGAAGTCTCCGCGATCGCGCTGATCGCATCATGGCTCGCGGCGGTCGTGCTCATTCCGCTGCTCGGCTACAAGCTGCTGCCGGAGCGGAAGAAGGAAGCGCATCTGCCCGACGATCACGAGCATGACATCTACGACACGAAATTCTACGGACGCCTGCGCCGCTGGGTCGGCTGGTGCATCGAGCGGCGCTTCGTCGTGCTGGCGATCACCGTCGTGCTGTTCGTCGTCGCGATGGCCGGCTTCACGCTCGTGCCACAGCAGTTCTTCCCGAGCTCGGACCGCCCCGAATTGCTGATCGACGTGCGCCTGCAGGAAGGCGCATCGTTCGACGCGACGCTGCGCGAAGCGAAGCGCCTCGAAGCAGCAATGAAGGGCCGCGAGGAAATCGATCACGTCGTGAGCTTCGTCGGCACGGGCGCGCCGCGCTTCTATCTGCCGCTCGATCAGCAATTGCCGACGCCGAACTTCGCGCAGTTCGTGGTCACGGCGAAGTCGGTGGAGGCGCGCGAGCAGCTCGCGCGCTGGCTCGACTCGATGCTGCGCGAGCGCTTCCCCGCCGTGCGCACGCGCCTCTCGCGGCTGGAGAACGGGCCGCCCGTGGGCTATCCGGTGCAGTTCCGCGTGAGCGGCGACGAGATCGGCACGGTGCGCCACATCGCCGAGCAGGTGGCCGCCGACATGCGCGGCGACGCGCGCACGACCAACGTGCAGTTCGACTGGGACGAGCCTTCCGAGCGTTCGGTGCGCTTCGAGATCGACCAGCAGAAGGCGCGCGATGCGGGCGTCACGTCGCAGGACGTATCGAGCTTTCTCGCGATGACGCTCACCGGCACCACCGTCACGCAGTATCGCGAGCGCGACAAGCTCATCAGCGTCGATTTGCGGGCGCCGCGCGCGGAGCGGGTCGATCCCGCCCGCATCGCCACGCTCGCGATGCCGACGCCGCACGGCCCGGTGCCGTTGGGCGCGCTCGGGCGCGTCGTCGATACGCTCGAATACGGCGTGATCTGGGAACGCGACCGCCAGCCGACCATCACCGTGCAATCCGATGTCAAAGGCAACGCGCAGGGCATCGACGTGACGCAGGCCATCGACAGGAAGCTCGACGCGATTCGCCGCGCCCTGCCGGTGGGCTATCGCATCGAGGTGGGCGGCCCGGTCGAGGAAAGCGCGAAGGGGCAAGCATCGATCAACGCGCAGATTCCGGTGATGGTGATCGTCGTGCTGACACTGCTCATGATCCAGTTGCAGAGCTTCGCGCGCGTGATGATGGTCGTGCTCACCGCGCCGCTCGGGCTCATCGGCGTGGTCGCGACGCTGCTCGCCTTCGGCAAGCCGTTCGGCTTCGTCGCCATGCTCGGCGTGATCGCCATGTTCGGCATCATCATGCGCAACTCGGTGATTCTCGTCGATCAGATCGAGCAGGACATCGCTTCGGGACACAAGCGCTTCGATGCGATCATCGGCGCGACGGTACGGCGCTTCCGGCCGATCACGCTGACGGCCGCCGCCGCCGTGCTCGCGCTGATTCCGCTTCTGCGCAGCAACTTCTTCGGCCCGATGGCGACCGCGCTGATGGGCGGCATCACGAGCGCGACCGTGCTTACCCTCTTCTACCTGCCCGCGCTCTATGCCGCGTGGTTTCGCGTGAAGCTCGACGAACGCGAAGGAGCATCGTCATGAAACGCACCCCTGCGCTGATCCTCGGATGCGCCGTGCTCGGGGCATGCGCGTTCGCGCCCGACGGCAAGCCGCCCGTCATGCCGCAGCCCGCGCATTACGGCGCACTGCCGCAAGCGGAATCGAGCGTGACGGCCGAGGGCGCGTCGCAGCGCTTCGTCGCGGGCGCGAAGCCGGTTCCGGCGTGGTGGAAGCTGTATCGCTCGGATGCGTTGAACGCGCTCGTCGACGAAGGCTTGCGCGGCAGTCCCAATCTCGCCGCGGTGGACAAGAGCCTGCTCGCGGCGCGCGAGCAACTGCGCGCGCAGGTCGGCTCGTCGCTGCTGCCGTCGGTCGACGCGGGCGGTCAGGTGGCGCGCCAGCGCGGGCTCGGCGTGCCCAACTTCGGTCCACCGACCGCGCTTTATAACCTCTTCGTCGGGCAGATTCAGGCGCAGTACACGTTCGATCTCTTCGGCGCCGCGCGCTTCGAAAATGCGTCGCTCGCCGCGCAGGTCGACAACCAGGCGTTTCAACTCGATGCCGCGCGCCGCGCGCTCGCGGCGAACATCGTCACGGGCGCGATCGGAGCGGCGGCGTTGCATGCGCAGATCGACGTGACCGAGCGCCTCGTCGCGCTCGCCAGCGACGACGCGCTCGATGCCGAACGACGCTACGCGCTCGGCTCCGCATCGCGCGCCGACATGCTCAACGCGCAGCAGAACGCGGCGTCGCTCGCCTCGCAATTGCCGGGCTTGCGCGCGCAATGGCTCGCGACGCGCCATGCGCTCGCGGTGCTGCTCGGACGCACGCCGGACCGCGCGCCCGACGACCTCGATCTCGCCAGCCTCACGGTGCCGTCCGATGTGCCGGTCGTCCTGCCGTCCGAGTTGCTGCAGACGCGCCCCGACATTCAGGCCGCCGACGCCGCGCTCAAGGCCGCGGCCGCGCAAGTCGGCGTCGCCACGGCGCAGCTTTTCCCGAGCCTGTCGATTTCGGCATCGATGGGAAAGGGCGGCTTCAACTGGCCGACCGCGCTTTCCGGTGCGGGCGCGTTGTGGAGCGTGGGCGCGTCGCTGTCGCAGCCGATCTTCCACGGCGGCGCGCTGCTCGCGCAACGGCGCGCGGCCATCGCCACTTACGATGCCGCCGTCGAGCAATACAAGCAGACCGTGCTCGCGGCGTTCCAGAATGTGGCGAACACGCTGGCGTCGCTGGACAACGACAGCGAAGCGCTGGCCTTCGCCGATACCGCGAGCCGCGCCGCACGCGATGCGTCGGCGGATGCGGCGGCGCGCGTGCGTCTCGGCGCAATTCCGCCGCGCGCCGCGCGGGGCAGCGAGCAGCAGTACCTCAACGCGCGGCTTTCGGCGATCCGCGCGAGCAGCGCGCGCATGAGCGACACGGCCGCGCTGTTTCAGGCGATGGGCTCGCCGATCGCGTCAGGCACGAACGTCTCGCAGGCGGGCAACGGGACGCTGAAATGAAGCGGCTCCGTCCACGGAGAGCTCGCGCAACGAGGGAATGCAAGGGTGTAGCGTATGAGGGATGCGGCGGGCGCTTCTTCGTGGAATCGCCGCGATCTCGGATATGCACGGTTCCGTTTCACGCAGCGTTTCCGGGCCTACACTACTCGCACACGTCCGCCCTTCGAACTCATGCCTCATCGCAAAGACTCGTCCGCCGACGGCGCCCTTGAAGATCCGGCCCTCCTGCGCCGCCTGCTGCGCGCCAAGGACCGCATGGATGCGGCCTCGCACGAAGCCTGGCCCGTCATGCGCCTGGCCGGGGTCAGCGGCGTTTCCGAAGCCCATTTCGCGCGCTCCTTCAAGCGGGCCTTCGGCATCCCGCCGCATCGCTATCTGCTGACGAGGCGCATCGAGCAAGCGATGACCCTGCTGCGCGACACCGATCTCAGCATCACGGAAATCGCCTTCGCCACCGGCTGGGAGAGCCTCGGCACCTTCGGGCGCATCTTCCGCGACATCACCGGCCGCAGCCCCGGCGCGATGCGGTCCGAGGCACGCGCCGACACGCCCCCGCTCGACCGCGTGCCCGCCTGCGTCCTGAAGGCCGCGCAGCGCCCCGACCTCACGATCGCAGTTTTGGAGAAGCGCCGCCGCGCGCGGAAGGATAAAGTCCGGCCATCAACCACGGAGGCGACATGAACGACGGTATCAGTGTGGTGGGCCTGTATGTCGACGATCAGGACGAAGCGCTTGCGTTCTACGTCGATAGACTAGGCTTTCGCGTGCACACGGACGTGCGCAACGGATCCTACCGATGGCTCACGGTCCAGCATCCGGATCAGCCCTCGTTCCAGCTCGGCCTGTTTGCGCCCGGGCCGCCCATCCACGACGAGGCCACCGCGCAAACCCTGCGCGCGATGGTCGCCAAGGGCGCGATGCCGCCGCTCGTGCTCTCGGTGAGCGACTGCCGCGCGAGCTACGAGCGGCTCAAGGCGAAGGGCGTGGAATTCACGCAGGAGCCGGTCGATCGCTTCGGCAGCGTCGACGCGGGCTTCCGCGACCCCGCGGGCAACGGCTGGAAGATGATCCAGGCCCCGCGCAACGCAAGGTGAGCACCCGGGCGGCGCTCGTCAGCCCGCCCGGAACGGTCCGCGCTCAATTCTTGTCCGCGACAACCTGATCGAACGTCCCGCCATCCGCGAAGTGCGCCTGCTGCGCCTTCTGCCAGCTGCCGAACACCTGCTCGACGGTGAACGTCTTGAGCGGCTTGAACTCGCTCGCATGCTTGGCCAGCACGGCGGCATCGCGCGGGCGCAAATGATGCTGCGCGATGATCTCCTGCGCGGCGGGCGTGTACAGGAAGTCGAGATAAGCCTGCGCTTCCTTGCGCGTGCCACGCTTGTCCACCACCTTGTCGACGATGGAAACCGGCGGCTCGGCCAGCAGGCTCACCGACGGATAGACTGCCTCGAAATGCTTCGCGCCGGGCCCCGCGCTCATCAGCCCGACTTCGTTCTCGAAGGTGACGAGCACATCGCCGATGCCGCGCTGCGTGAAGGTCGTCGTCGCGCCCCGGCCGCCCGCATCGAGCACCGGCACGTTCTTGAAGAGCGCCTTCTCGAAGTCCTGCGCCTGAGCGTCGGTCGCGCCCTGCCGCTTCCTGAAGCCCCACGCCGCCAGATACGCGTATCGGCCATTGCCCGAGGTCTTCGGATTGGCGATCACCACTTGCACGCCGGGCCGCGCGAGGTCGCTCCAGTCCTTGATGTGCTTCGGATTGCCCTTGTGGACGAGGAACACCATCGTCGTCGTGTACGGCGCGCTCGAATCGGGCAGGCGGCTGCGCCAGTTGGCGGGCACGAGTTGTCCGCGCTCGGCGAGCAGGTCGATGTCGTTGGGCTGGTTCATCGTCACGACGTCGGCCTGCAGGCCCTGCGTCACCGACAGCGCCTGCGCGCTCGATGCCCCATGCGACTGCCGCACGGAAACCGTTTCACCGGTTTTCTTCCCGTAGTCCGCGACGAACGCGGAATCGATGTCCTTGTAGAGCTCGCGCGTCACGTCGTACGAGACGTTGAGCAGCGTGGTGTCCGCATGCGCGATGCCGGCCGCCATGCCCGCGATTCCGATTGCAGCGTTGATCAACAGCTTCTTATGTACCGCCATTTTTTCTCCAGTGACAGGGAACGAAAACCGCACAACGAACAAAGGCCGCTCGAAGGCGGCCATTCATGCATCACGCTCTTCGTGACGCGGCGTCATCCGTACGCGCGTCGCTCCACCTCCGCATCCTCTTCATCGTATTCGGGCGCAGCGCGCCGCGCGAGCGTTTCGACGAAGTGCCGCGCGAGCGGCCACGGCCCGAACCCCGACGCCGTGTTGATATGCCCCGCCTTCCCCAGATTCACGAACGCGCTGTTCCAGCGCTGCGCCAGCGTGCGCGCTTCGTCGAGCGGCATCCACGGATCCGTCTCGCTCCCGACGACGAGCGAGAGCGTATCGAGACGACGCGCGCTGAACGCGCCCGCGAAACGGAACTTCGCGGGACTCGCCGGCGCGACGAACAGCACGCCCTTCACGCGCGCGCCGTGCGAAGGCGCCGCGCCGACCCTGGCGTGCGACAGCGCATGCGCCGTCGCCAGACAGCCGAAGCTGTGCGCGGCCAGCACGACGGGACCCTCGACGCTCGCGAGCACGTCGCGCACGGCATCGCTCCAGGTGTCGAGATGAGGCGCGTCCCAGTCGCGCTGCTCCACCCGCCGGGCGAACGGCATCTCGCGCTCGAGCCAGGTCTGCCAGTGCGCGTCCTCGCTGCCGTAAAGGCCAGGCACGGTGACGAGCGTGACGGACGATAGCGACGAAGCCGCTCCCCATGCATGTGCCGCGCTGCGCTCGCTCATTTTCGTTCCTCGCTGCGACGTGAATCGATCAGGCTTCATTCTCGGTCAGCGCCGGACGGCCGCTAACCAATATTTCGTCATTTCTTTATGGCGATGCGATCCGCGCGCGCCGCTATAATCGCAGCACTCCGCGTTCAAATGCCCGGAACCGCCCGCCTTCCCGTCCTCCTCCATGCCGACCCGTCGCCCCGCCGTCTCGCCCGATTCGCACATTCCGCTCTATGCGCAGATTAAGGACACGTTGCGCGCGGGCATTCTCGACGGCCGCTATCCGCCGCACAGCCGCATGCCCTCGGAGAGCGAGCTTCAGGCGATGTTCGATGTCAGTCGCATCACGATCCGTCAGGCGCTCGGCGATCTGCAGAAGGAAGGGCTCATCTTCAAGGTGCACGGCAAGGGTTCGTTCGTCTCGCAACCGAAGGCGTTCCAGAACGTGACCTCGCTGCAGGGGTTCGCCGAAGCGATGTCGGAGAGCGGGCACGAGATCGTGAATCGCGTGGTGCACTTCCGCTTCGCGCCCGCGCCCGACGAGGTCGCCGCCAGGCTGGGCCTCGCCGCTGGCAGCGACGTCGCCGAGATTCATCGCGTGCGGCTGCTCAATCGCCAGCCCGTTTCATACGAAGTCACCTTTCTTCCCGAAGCCCTCGGCCGGCAGCTCAAGCGCGTGGAACTGGCGACACGCGACATCTTCCTGATCCTGGAAAACGACTGCGCCGTGCCGCTCGGCCACGCGGACCTCGCCATCGACGCCATCGCGGCGCCAGCGGCCATCGCCGACGGGCTGGATGTAAAGAAAGGCGCGCCGCTCCTGCGCATCGAGCGGCTCACGCACGACGCCGACGGCCAGCCGGTCGACTTCGAATACCTCTATTTCCGCGGCGACACGTTCCAGTATCGTCTGCGCATCGACCGGGAACGCCCGCCGGCGAACGGCGCGCACGAACCGGCGCGCGTTATTCGCAGCAGGCACAAGCAAAGCAAAAACAATTGATTCCATCGCGATTCGCGCGCTTCTAGAATCTGGTCCTGACTTGTCATAACAAGCGGCGCATCGAACGCACGGCACGAAAGCCTGCGGCTGTGCGTTGCGCCACCAGATCATGCAAACCCACGAACTCGAATACGACATCGTCGTCGTTGGCGGCGGCACGGCCGGTCCGATGGCCGCGATCAAGGCGAAGCAGCGCGACCCGAGGCTGCGCGTGCTGCTCCTCGACAAGGCGCACGTGAAGCGCAGCGGCGCGATCTCGATGGGCATGGACGGACTCAACAACGCCATCATTCCCGGACACGCCACGCCCGAGCAGTACACGAAGGAAATCACCGTGGCCAACGACGGCATCGTCAATCAGGCCGCCATCTACGCCTATGCGCGGCACAGCTTCAAGACCATCGAGGAGCTCGACCGCTGGGGCGTGAAGTTCGAGAAGGATCACACGGGCGACTACGCGGTGCGCAAGGTGCATCACATGGGCGCGTACGTGCTGCCCATGCCCGAGGGCCACGACGTCAAGAAGGTGCTCTATCGCCAGTTGAAGCGTGCGCGGGTCGAGATCACGAATCGCGTCGTCGCCACGCGGCTCCTGACGGGCGCGCAGGGCGAGATCGCCGGCGTGATGGGCTTCGATTGCCGCAGCGCCGACTTCTACGTGATCCGCGCCAGGGCGGTGATCCTCTGCTGCGGCGCGGCCGGACGTCTGGGCCTGCCCGCATCGGGCTATCTCATGGGCACCTACGAGAATCCGACCAACGCCGGCGACGGCTACGCGATGGCGTATCACGCCGGCGCGGAGCTCGCGAATCTCGAATGCTTCCAGATCAATCCGCTCATCAAGGACTACAACGGCCCGGCCTGCGCCTACGTGACGGGGCCGCTCGGCGGCTACACGGCCAACGGGCGTGGCGAGCGCTTCATCGAATGCGATTACTGGAGCGGACAGATGATGTGGGAGTTCTACCAGGAGCTCCAGAGCGGCAACGGCCCGGTGTTCCTCAAGCTCGATCATCTCGCCGAGGAAACCATCCAGACCATCGAGACGATCCTGCACACCAACGAGCGCCCGAGCCGCGGACGCTTTCACGCGCGCCGCGGCAACGACTACCGCACGCGCATGATCGAGATGCATATCTCCGAGATCGGCTTTTGCAGCGGCCACAGCGCATCCGGGGTGTGGGTGGACGAGCACGCGCGCACATCGGTGCAGGGGCTTTACGCCGCGGGCGACATGGCCGCCGTGCCGCACAACTACATGCTGGGCGCGTTCACTTACGGATGGTTCGCCGGCGAGAACGCAGCCGGACATGTCGCGGGCCGCGCGCTGCCCGCGCTCGATGCTTCGCAGGTCGAGAAGGAACGTGAGCGCGTGCTCGCGCCGCTTTCGCGTCAACGCGGCCTGCCGCCCGCGCAAGTCGAATACAAGCTGCGCCGCTTCGTGAACGACTATCTCCAGCCGCCGAAGGTCACGCGGCGCATGGAGATCGGCCTGCAACGCTTCGCCGAGATCCGCGAGGACGTCGAACGTCTGGGCGCCGCCGACCCGCACGAACTGATGCGCGCCGCCGAAGTCGCCGCGATTCTCGATTGCGCCGAGATGGCCGCGCGCGCCTCGCTGTATCGCACGGAGAGCCGTTGGGGGCTGTATCACCATCGCGTCGATTTTCCCGAACGCAACGACGAAGAATGGTTCTGCCACGCGCATCTCAGGAAGGATGCGGCGGGACGCATGACGTCGTTCCGGAAACCCGTGGAGCCGTATGTGGTTCCCGTCGACGAGTCCGAGCGCGGCGCGTATTCGCGCCTGCGCGTGGCTCGCACATCGCAGCCCGTGGCTGCATAGGAGAACAAGGACATGGCCCTCGTGCCCCGCGAAGCGCGTCTGCGCTCGAGCCTTCCCGTCATGATCGACGAGGACAAGTGCATTGCCGACAAGGGCTGCACGGTCTGCATCGACGTCTGTCCGATGGACCTGCTCGCGATCGATCCCGACACCGGCAAGGCCTTCATGAAGTTCGACGAATGCTGGTACTGCATGCCCTGCGAACGCGACTGTCCGACCAATGCCGTGCACGTCGACATTCCCTACCTTCTTCGCTGACAAGGACCCACGCCTCATGAAACGAACGCTATTGCCGGCCCTCGCGGCCGCGCTCTTCGCGGGCGCGGCGCACGCGGAGACGATCCGCGTGGCCATCGGCACGCAGGACACCACCATCAACACGGCGGCGGGCGGCGCGTTGATCCGCGAGCTGCATCTGCTCGAAAAGTATCTGCCGCACGACGGCAAGTACAAGGACGCGCAGTACGACATTCAGTGGAAGAACTTCACGAGCGGCGCGCCCATCACCAACGAAATGGTCGCCGGCAAGCTCGACTTCGGCTCGATGGCGGATTTCCCCGGCGTGCTGAACGGCGTCGCCCATCAGAAGGCGGGCAAGGGCAGCATCTTCATCAGCGTGCTCTCGGGAAGCGTGCACGGCAGCGGCAACGGCATCGTCGTGCCGACGGATTCGCCCGCGCAATCCATCGCCGATCTCAAGGGCAAGACGATTTCGGTGCCCTTCGCATCGACCGCGCACGGCATGCTGCTGCGCGCCGTCGCGGCACAAGGGTGGGATCCGGAGCGCGATGTGAACATCGTCACGCAGGCGCCGGAAGTGGCCGGTCCCGCGCTGCAGACGCACAAGATCGACGCGCATGCCGACTTCGTTCCGTTCGCGGAACTGTTCCCCTACCGCGGCTTCGCGCGCAAGATCTACGACGGCTCGCAGGCGGGCGCGGCGACGCTGCATGGCGCGCTCGTGGAGAAGGCGTACGCGCAGAAGTATCCGGAGGTCGTCGTCGCCTATCTGCGCGCGGTGATCGAAGCGAATCGCCTGCTCGCGGCCCAACCCGAGAAGTACAGCGAGTTGATCGCGAAGGTCACGGGCATCGAGCCCGAAGTGGACTACCTGTTCCACGGCCCGCTCGGCTTGCAGACGCGCGATCTCACCTGGAAGCCCGAGTACCGCCGTGCGGTGCAGACTTCGTTCGATACGCTCAAGCTGCTCAAGCGCGCCGACGGCGATCTGAACGCGAATACCTTCATCGACGATAGTTACCTGCGCGCCGCGTTCAAGGCCGAGCATCTCGACTACGAAGCCGCGCTGCGCAATTACGCGCAGACGCCGCTCGCGGCGAACGATGCGCTGACCGGCAAGCCGATCGCGAAGACCGATCGCGTGGCGCAAATCTGGGTGCGCGGCGAGGCCAAGGTGCGCAGCTATGCATCGCCGGAAGAGGCCGTGCGCGAACTCGGCACGCTCGAACGCGACGGCAAGCAGGTGCGCGCGTTCTATGCGCAGGATCGCGAGAGCGGCATCAAGCTGCTTGGCGATCAGGCATGGTTCGCCAGGAGCGCCGACGGCCAGTTGAACGCATTCCTGCTGAAGGACCGCGCAGAGGTCTGGGCGAACGCGCATGGCGCACAGGTGCTCGACTTCGCCGCCGCGCGCCAGCCGACCGCGCTCGCCAACCGCTGAGGCAGCCATGGCGACGCTCGCACTTTCCACTCCATCGCTGCTGCATTCCCGCGGCGCGCGCGCAGGCGTGCAGTGGGCGTCGCTCGCGCTGTGCCTGCTGCTCTGGCATCTCGCGACGACGCGCCACTGGAACCTCGGGCTCGTCACCTTCGAGAACGTGCCGACGCCTGCCGACACGCTTTCGGCCATCGTCGATCTCGTGCGCTCGCCGAAGCTCATCTCGGACCTGGCGAGCAGCGTTCGGCGCATCGCGGCGGGCTATGTCGCGGCGGCCGTCGCCGGCGTCGGGCTCGGGCTCGCCATCGGACGCTCGCAATGGACGCGCCTCGCGCTGCTCACGCCGCTCGAAGTCCTGCGGCCGATTCCCGCCGTCGCGTGGATTCCGCTCGCGATCCTGATGTTTCCCTCATCCGAAATGTCGATGATCTTCATCACCTTCACCGGCGCGTTCTTTCCGATCCTGCTCGGCACGATCCACGGCGTCGAAGGCGCGGAGCCGCGCCTCGTGTCGGCCGCGCGCAGCCTCGGTGCGAGCAATCGCGTGATCCTGCGCGAAGTGGTCCTGCCGGGCGCCGCGCCCGCGATCGTCACCGGTCTCGCGATCGGCATGGGCACGTCGTGGTTCTGTCTCGTCACCGCCGAGATGATCTCGGGGCAATTCGGCATCGGCTACTACACGTGGCAGTCGTACACGGTGCAGCGTTATCCCGATGTCGTCGTCGGCATGTTGCTGATCGGCCTGCTGGGAATGGGCAGCAGCGCGCTCGTGCGCATCGCGGGTCGGCGGCTCACGCCGTGGCTCGCCGCGGGGAGGCGCCGATGAGTCCGCGCGAATCGCGAGTCGGCGCGGGCCGCATCGATCTCGAAGCCCTGACCATCACGCTGGGCGACGGCCCGCGCGCTTTCACCGCCGTGCGCGATGTGAACGCGGTGATCGAACCGGGCGAATTCGTCTGCATTCTCGGTCCGTCCGGCTGCGGCAAGTCCACGCTGCTCGCCGCCCTGGCGGGGCATGTTGCAGCAATCGCAGGCCGCGCCTTGCTCGATGGCCGGCCGATCGACGGACCGCATCCCGAGCGCGGCATGGTCTTCCAGCAGCACACGCTGCTGCCGTGGCGCAAGACGCTGGACAACGTCGCGTTCGGCCTGAAGATGCGCGGCGTCGGCAAGCGCGAGCGGCAGCGGGCTGCGCAGGCGCTGCTCGAGCGCGTCGGGCTCGGCGCATTCGCGCACAGCTATCCCGCGCAATTGTCGGGCGGCATGCAGCAGCGCGCGGAGATCGCGCGCGCGATGCTCAACGAGCCGCGCGTCCTGTTGATGGACGAGCCGTTCGGCGCGCTCGACGCGCAAACCCGCGCGATGATGCAGTCGCTTCTGCTCGCCGTATGGAGCGAGCGGCGGCCGACTGTCGTGTTCGTCACGCACGACATCGACGAGGCATTGTTTCTTGCCGACCGCATCCTGGTGATGAGTCAGAGCCCCGGCACGGTGTTCGAAGAATTGCGCGTGCCGTTCGCGCGGCCGCGCGAGCGCGGCGAGACCCGCGACCTCGTCACGGAGCCGGCATTCGTCGCCTTGAAGCGCCGTTGCCTCGCGCTGCTGCGGCACCAGCCTGCCGCCACGCCTGCGACGTCGAAGACCGCGACGGCAGGCAATGACATCCCACACTCCGTTCAAACCGTTTCATGACGCCAATATCTTTCGCCTCGGGCCGCGCCAATCCGCTTTTCGACGACGTCACCGACGACGCCCTCGCCGCCCGGCTCACCGACACCGACGCCGCCGTGCGCCGCCTCGCCGTGATCGAAGCCGCGGATCTCGAAGATGAAGCGTGGCTGCCCGCGATCGCCGACCTGCTGCGTCACGACGCCGACGCCGATGTCCGCCGCACGGCTGCGCAACGCCTCGGCGCATGGGACACGGATGAAGTCGTCGACGCGCTGTGCGCCGCCCTCGCCGATACTCACACAGGCACGCGTGAAGCCGCCGCCGAGAGTCTCACGACGCTGAAAGATCCCGCTGCCGGCGAACGCCTGCTGCCGCATCTCGCCGGCGCCGATTCGTTCACGCGCGCATCGCTGCTGCGCGCCTTGCGTGAATTGCGCCTCTCGAAGGCGGCTGGGCCCGCGCTCGATGCGCTGGCGGATGCGTCGCCGCTCGTGCGTCGCGAGGCGGTCGGCGTGCTGGGCTGGTTGCGTCATGCGAACGCGTTGCCGCAACTGACGCAACTCGCGCGCGCGGATGAGTCCACCGAGGTGCGTCACGCGGCCGTCGGGGCACTCGGCTTCGCCACCGACGACAGCGTGCTCGACACCTTGAAGCACGCACTCGCCGACGACGAATGGCGCGTGCGTGAAGAAGCCGCGGCGACGCTCGGCAAGCTGCGGCTCGTGGCAGCGCGCGTGGCGCTCGAAGCCGCGCTCGCCGACGACTACTGGCAAGTGACGCTGCAAGCGGCGCGCGCGCTGGGACGCCTGCGCGATGCCGCAAGCACGCACGCGGTAGCAGAACTGCTGACCTATCCGATCAGCAACGTGCGCAAGGAAGCCGCGCTCGCGCTCGGCGAACTCGGCAATACCGATGCGCTCGCCGTCCTCGAAGCCGCGCTCACGGACGGCGATCCGGAAGTGCGCAAGGCCGCGCGCATCGCGATTGCGCAGATCGGCGCGGCATTGACGTTCGTTATCTCGGCTCCGCGGACAAGCCGTCCCTGACCCAGAGCAACGCGATGGTCGAAACGATCGGCCCCGCCGCGAGCAGATAGAACGGCGCGTGATACGCGTGCGTCCACTGGAATCACCCGCAAGCGAGGCGCGCGATGCGAACAAGAGCATGCACCCCTTGCTACGCGACACGACTTCTTCCAGAGGCTTGACCACCGGCGGAAGCATGCCCGGTTCGAGGATCAGCGCAGTCTTGCCGTCGGTTTTGGCGAATACGAAATGGCGTCCGTGGCGATCGAGCACAAGCGCCGGGAGTGGCATCTCGCCGAGTGTCGCCGAACGCATCGGTACGATACGCGCCTTCAGTCCGGGACTACGGGCCGCGAGAGCCAACTCCTTGCCGGTGAAGTAGCCTGTGACGGTCGCCGCTTGATGCTTGAGCTAAGCGCCGTCCATCGCGATCCCGTGGAATCGTGCGATGCTGATCAACGCAGTCAGTCCGGGATCATTCGTCATAAAGTCGGAATCCTTATTTTCCCGCATGGAACGATGCGACTTGCATTTTTTATAGTTGAGCGCGTTTTCGAACCGGAAGAGTTGCGCATAGCGTCGAAGGAGTTCAATTTTCTGTCATCCTAATCGTCAGCCATAGAGCGACAAATCCGAAAGCGAGACGTAAAGATCAGGGGGGGGCGGGAACCGGGAGTCGCCCGCGAAACCGTCGCTCTGGCTAGCGCAGCCGAAAAAAAACCGCTCCCAAGGGAGCGGCTTTTCACTACAACCCGCACTGCACCGGCTCGCCGGCATCAATCATCCAGCAAGGACAAATCGCGCACCGCGCCCTTGTCCGCCGACATGACCAGCTTCGCGTAAGCCTTCAGCGCCGCCGACACCTTGCGCGGACGCGGCTTCGCGGGCTTCCATCCCTTGGCGTTCTGCTCTTCGCGGCGGCGCGCCAGCTCCTCGTCGCTCACCAGCACGTCGATCGTGCGATTGGGAATGTCGATGCGGATCCTGTCGCCATCGCGCACCAGGCCGATCGCGCCGCCCGCCGCCGCCTCGGGCGAGCAGTGACCGATCGAGAGACCCGACGTGCCGCCCGAGAAGCGTCCGTCCGTCAGTAGCGCGCAGGCCTTGCCCAATCCCTTCGACTTGATGTAGCTCGTCGGATACAGCATTTCCTGCATGCCGGGGCCGCCCTTCGGACCTTCGTAGCGCACGATCACCACGTCGCCCGCCTTGACCTTGTCGTTGAGGATGTTCTCCACCGCCTCGTCCTGCGATTCGGTGACGTGCGCCGTGCCCTCGAACACGAGGATGCTCTCGTCCACGCCCGCGGTCTTCACCACGCAGCCGTCGCGCGCGATGTTGCCCGTCAGCACGGCAAGGCCGCCTTCCTTCGAAAACGCGTGCTCGTAAGAGCGGATGCAGCCTTCGGCGCGATCGGTGTCGAGGCTCGGCCAGCGCGCGCTCTGACTGAAGGCGACCTGCGTCGGAACGCCGGCGGGGCCTGCCATGTAGAAGGTCCTGACGGCTTCGTCGTCGGTGCGCACGATGTCCCACTGGTCGAGCGCGTCCCTGAGGGTCGGCGCGTGCACCGTGGGAACGTCCGTGTGCAGCTTGCCCGCGCGATCCAGCTCGCCCAGGATCGCCATGATGCCGCCCGCGCGATGCACGTCCTCGATGTGGTACTTGTTGGTGTTCGGCGCGACCTTGCACAGCTGCGGCACCGTGCGCGAGAGGCGGTCGATGTCGGCCATGGTGAAGTCGATCCCGGCTTCCCGCGCGATCGCCAGCAAGTGGAGGATGGTGTTGGTCGAGCCGCCCATGGCGATGTCGAGCGTCATCGCGTTCTCGAACGCCTTGAAGCCCACCGCGCGCGGCAGCACGCGCGCGTCCTCCTGCTCGTAATAGCGGCGCGCCAGCTCGACGATGCTGCGGCCCGCGCGCTTGAAGAGCTGCTCGCGGTCCGCGTGCGTCGCGACCACCGTGCCGTTGCCGGGCAGCGACAGGCCGAGCGCCTCGGTGAGGCAGTTCATCGAATTGGCCGTGAACATGCCCGAGCACGAACCGCAGGTCGGGCAGGCGGAACGCTCGACCTCGGCCACTTCGGCGTCGGAATAGGTCTGGTCGGCGGCGATCACCATCGCGTCCACCAGATCGAGCTTCTTGAACTCCATCGCCTTGGTGACCGGATTGGCGAGGCGCGTCTTGCCGGCTTCCATCGGGCCGCCGGAGACGAAGATCACCGGGATGTCCAGGCGCATCGCGGCCATCAGCATCCCGGGCGTGATCTTGTCGCAATTGGAGATGCACACCATGGCGTCGGCGCAGTGCGCGTTGACCATGTACTCCACCGAATCCGCGATGATGTCGCGGCTCGGCAGCGAATACAGCATGCCGTCGTGGCCCATCGCGATGCCGTCGTCGACCGCGATGGTGTTGAATTCCTTGGCCACGCCGCCCGCGGCCTCGATCTCGCGCGCGACGAGCTGCCCCAGATCCTTCAGGTGCACGTGTCCGGGCACGAACTGGGTGAACGAATTGACCACCGCGATGATCGGCTTCGTGAAGTCTTCGTCTTTCATGCCGGTGGCGCGCCAGAGGGAGCGCGCCCCCGCCATGTTGCGGCCGGCGGTGGAGGTTTTGGAACGGTATGTGGGCATCGTGGGTTGCTCTGGAAATATCGCGGATAAAAAGCGGGCCACGAGGATAAAGGCCCTTTCGCGCCCGTGCAAACAACCTCTTGAGCTGCGCTGTTGGGCAAGAGCGCGATTATCCCACAGCATCCGGCGGCAGGCTGATGCCGCTGCGGGTCCGCCAAGCCTGCGATCGGTGCCTAGAATAGGCGTCTCAGCGCAAGGAGCCGACATCATGCTGTTCGAACAGATCCAAACCACGTGCCTCAACGACGCGGACCTGCCGTGGGTGCCCTTCGCGCCTTACAGCGAGCGCGTGCTCGTCAAGTACTTCAAGCTCGATCCGATTCGCGGCGAGACCATCGCGCTCATGAAGGCGCCGGCGAAAGGACAGATGCCGCGGCATCGCCACACCGGCACGGTCATCGTCTATACGGTGCAGGGGCGCTGGAAGTATCGCGAGCACGACTGGATCGCGGAGCCGGGCAGCATCGTGTACGAGACCGCCGGATCGAGCCACACGCCCGAGGCGCTGCCCGCGGATTCCGCCGGCGCGGACATCGTCACGCTCAACATCATTCAGGGCGAACTGCTCTTCGTGAACGACAGCGGGCACGTTATCGCGGCGGAGAACTGGAAGAGCGGCTGGGACCGTTATCTTGCCTTTTGTCATGAATACGGCCTCACGCCGAAAGACTTGACGGCATTCGGCTAACGTGGCGGCCCGCATCGCTGGTTAGAATCGATGCCTGGACGCGCCTCGGGCGCTTTCGACCATTTCCGGCTTGCCGGCGGCTCGCGCCGGCGCAGATTGAGGAGGAGCAAAGCATGAACATTCAGACCGTCGGCATCGTCGGCGCGGGAACCATGGGCAACGGCATCGCGCAGGTCGCGGCCGTCGCGGGCTTCAAGGTCGTGCTGATCGACGTCACCGACGCCGCGCTCGCGAAGGGCATCGCCGCGCTCACCGGCAGCCTGGAGCGGCTCGTGTCGAAGGACAAGCTCGAGGCGTCGGCGCGCGACGCGGCGCTCGGCCGCATCGAGACTTCGACCGACTACGGGCGTCTCGTGGAAGCCGACATCGTGATCGAGGCCGCGACCGAGAACGCCGAGCTCAAGAACCGCATCCTCAAGCAGATCGAGGAAGCGGCGCGCCCGGATGCGATCATCGCGTCGAACACGTCGTCGATTTCGATCACCGCACTCGCCGCGACGCTCGCCACGCCCGAGCGCTTCATCGGCATGCACTTCTTCAATCCGGTGCCGCTCCTGCAACTGGTCGAAGTGATTCGCGGCGTGCAGACGAGCGACGCCACCGCCGCCGCCGTGCGCGAGCTCACCGAAAAGCTGGACAAGTCGCCGATCGGCGTGCGCAACTCGCCGGGCTTCGTCGTCAACCGCATTCTCGTGCCGATGATCAACGAAGCGTTCTTCGTGCTCTACGAGGGCGTCGCGAGCGCCGAGGAAATCGACGCGGGCATGAAGCTCGGCGCGAATCACCCGATCGGCCCGCTCGCGCTCGCGGACCTGATCGGCCTCGACGTGTGCCTCTCGGTGATGGACGTCTTCCTCAAGGACTTCGGCGATTCGAAGTATCGCGCGTGCCCGCTGCTGCGCGAGCTGGTCGCGGCCGGGCGGCTCGGGCGCAAGACGAACCACGGCGTCTACAAGTACGACTAGGACGCGTCGAAATCGAGCACCGGTCCGGCGGGCACGATGCCCGTCGGATTGATCGTGCGGTGGCTCTCGTAGTAATGCCGCTTGATGTGCTCGAAGTTCACCGTATCCGCGACGCCCGGCATCCGGTAAATCTCGCGCACATAGTTCGAGAGATTCGGATAGTCCGCGATGCGCCGCAGGTTGCACTTGAAGTGCCCGACGTACACCGCATCGAAGCGCACGAGCGTCGTGAAAAGCCGGATGTCGGCTTCCGTGAATCGCTCTCCGGCGAGGTAGCGGCGCGTGCCCAGGCGTGCTTCGAGAAAGTCGAGCGTGTCGAAGAGCGGCATCACCGCTTCCTCGTACGCGGCTTGCGTCGTCGCGAAGCCCGCCTTGTAGACGCCGTTGTTGAGCGTGTCGTAGATGCGCGCGTTGAGCGCGTCGATCTCTGCGCGCAGCTCGGGCGGATAGTAATCGCCGGGTTTGGCGCCGATGCCGTCGAACGCCGAATTCAGCATGCGGATGATCTCCGACGACTCGTTGCTCACGATCGTCCCGCGCCGCTTGTCCCACAGGATCGGCACGGTCACGCGGCCCGTGTAATGCGGGTCGGCAGCCGTGTAGACCTGATGCAGGAAGCGCGCGCCGTTGATCATATCGGGCACGACGCCCGGGCCGTCCGCGAACGTCCAGCCGTTTTCCAGCATCAGCCAGTGGACGACCGATACGTCGATCATCTCTTCCAGGCCCTTCAGCGCCCGCATGATGAGCGTGCGATGCGCCCACGGGCACGCGAGGCCCACGTACAGGTGATAGCGCCCCGCCTCGGCGCGGAAGCCGCCCTCGCCGTCGGGCGTCACCCAGTTGCGGAACGCCGCCTCCTTACGCACGAACCGCCCGCCCGTGGACGCCGTGTCATACCATTTGTCCTGCCATTTCCCGTCGACGAGAAGTCCCATTCCGATTCTCCTGAGCCGCCGTTGCGCATGCGCAAGGCACGCGCCACGGCTTCGATTCGTTTGATCAGCTGGATGAAGGCGCGTCGATGAAGCGCACGAGCTGCGCCATGGTCGCATCCGGCGCTTCCTCCATCAGCCAGTGCCCCGCGCCCGGCACGACGACGCCCTGCACGTTCGTCGCGACGAGCTTCGCCTGATCGATCAGGAACGTGCCCGAGGCACGCTCGCCCGTGAGGACGAGCATCGGCATCGTGAGCGGCGTCTTCGCGAATTCGGCGAAATCCTGCGCGTCCTGCGGGAACGCATGGAAATACTCGAAGCCCGCGCGCATGCGTCCGCCGCGCGCATATTGCGCCGAATAGTAGCGGCGATCGGCCTCGCTCACCGAATGCGCCGGATCGGCGGCGAAGTCGTTCCAGAAGTGCTCGAAGAAGATCCGCTCACGGCCGCGCACGAGCTTCTCGGGCGTGTCACCGTAGAAGTTGAAGTGCCACTTGTCGCGTAACAGCCAGACCTTCTGCCAGTCGCCGACGCCGGGCAGAAACGCGTCCATCAGCACGATGCTTTCCACTTCATCGGGGTATTGCGCCGCGTACGCATACGCGACCATCAGGCCGATGTCGTGCCCGACGAGCTTCACCTTGCGATAACCCAATGCGCGCACCATCGCGTGAATGTCCTGCGCCAGAGTCTTCTTGTCGTAGCCGGAAGCCGGCATCGCCGAGCCGCCCGCGCCCGGCAGGTCGGGAGCCAGCACGACGCGCTCGCCCGCGAGGCGCGTCATGAGCGGCTGCCACATATGGCTCGTTTCCGTGTAGCCGTGCAGCAGCACGACGGGCGTCGCGTCGCCCTGTCCCGCCTGCAGATAGCGCAGTTCGACGCCGTTCGCGTCGATCGTGCGGGACTGGATCGCGCTCGCGGCGGCGACCGGTTGCGGCGCGCGCGGCGCGTTCGCGGCATGCGCGGACGGTTGCAGGGCGGCGGCGGCCAGAAGCGCGCCGGCTGCGCGCCGCATCGTGTGAAGGAAAGCGTTCATCGTTCTGCTCCATCGAAGGATCGGTTGACTCGATGACGCTCATGTTCGACCGCCGCACCGCTTTTGCCGTACGATTCCGCCGATGAACTCGTTCGATGGAGTCGAACATGTTGTCCGAGGAAGAACTGTCCCTGCTCGACGCGATCCGCGAAACCGGCAGCCTGTCGCGCGCGGCGGCGCGGCTCGGCAAGGCGCCGTCCACGGTGTCGCATGCCGCGCGGCAACTGGAAACGCGCTTCGACGCGCTGCTCTTCGACCGGCGCCGATACCGGCTGCAACTGACGCCCGCGGGCCACCTGCTCGCCGACGAAGCCGCCCGTCTGATGCTCGACGTCTCGCGTCTCACGCAGCGCGTCAAGCAGATCGCGAGCGGCTGGGAGGACCGGCTGTGGATCGTCTGCGACGAAATCCTCGAGTTCGAGACGCTCCTGCCGGTGGTGCAAACCTTCGATGCGCTCGAGTCCGGCGTCTCGCTGCGCATCACGCACGAAGTGCTGAGCGGCACCTGGGAAGCCTTGCGCGACGGTCGCGCCGATCTCATCGTAGGCGCGACCAACGAACCGCCCGCGATTCCCGGCCTGCGGTGGTTCGAGCTGGGCGTCATGCAATGGGTGTTCGCGGTGTCGCCGCGCCATCCGCTCGCGAAGGCGAACGGGCCGCTCAAGCGCGAGCAGATCGCCGCGCATCGGGCGGTGGTCGTGGCGGATTCGTCGCGCTCGGCCGGGCGCGCATATGGCGTGCTCGGCGGTCAGGCGGCGCTGGCGGTCCCGAGCATGCGCGCGAAGATCCTCGCGCAGCGGCAGGGGCTCGGCAGCGGCTGGGTGCCGCGCCATCGCGTGGCAACGCTGCTCGCGCGCGGCGAACTCGTCGAGAAGGAAACCGCCGATCCGCGCGAGCCGAACGTGCTGTACGTGGCCTGGCGCGGCGATCACGAAGGCCGCGCGCTGCAATGGTGGATCGAGCAATTGCGGCAGCCGCGCCTCGCCAGCCGTCTCGTCGACGGCCTGGACGCGTTCGCCTGACCGAATCGCGTAAAACCTCGTTACAAATTACTGACGCGCCGGACGACGGAATTTCCCTCGCTGCACCGTTCAAGTTCTCGTCGCAACCTTCAATCGACGGGACGAATCATGACAAGAACACGTTCGCCGCTGCGCGCGGCGCTTTCCGCAGCCGTTCTCGCACCGGTCGTAGCAGTTTCGTTCGCCGCCTTGCACAGCAGCCCTGCGCACGCGCAGGCCGTCATCATCACGCCGTCCGCGCCGCCGCCGCCGCGCGTCGAGCCGCCTCCGCCGCCGCGCGCGGGCTATGCGTGGGATCCGGGCCACTGGCGCTGGGATCGCGGCCGCTATGTCTGGGCTCCGGGCCACTGGCGGCCGGTGCGCGCGGGGTATCGCTGGGTGCCGGGGCACTGGGTCCAGCGCGGACCGAACTGGCGCTGGGTCGAAGGACACTGGGCCTGAGTTCCTGAGCGGGAGACCCGCGCCGCCGCAGCCGGCATGAAGTCAAGCCGAAAACTGGGCCCGGCGGCGCACTCACACAATCGAAACGAGGCGGCCCATCATGCTGAAGGCATTGCTCGCCGCGGCGCTCCTCGCCGTGACGCTCGCCGGCTGCGTCGTGTATCCGGCGCACCCGGTCTACTATCGCGGGCCGGTCGTCGTTTACTGAGGATGCGGACGTAAGCGGAAACCCGCGCGCCCGCGAGCAAGCAGTCCGAGATGCGCAACGAGACCCGACAACACATTGAACGAAGAAGATCCGGATACCGCGCTCATTGCCCGCGTCGGCAATCGGGAACCGGGAGCCGTCCGCGAGATCGTCGCGCGCAAGCTCCCGCGCATCGTCGCGCTCGCGGCGCGCATGCTCGGCGACCGTGACGAGGCCGACGACGTGGCTCAGGAAGCGTTCCTGCGCATCTGGAAAATCGCGCCGAAGTGGCGCCCCGGCTCCGCGCGCTTCGATACCTGGCTGCATCGCGTGACGCTCAATCTCTGCTACGACCGCCTGCGCCGCCATCGCGAGACGACCGCGTCCGATGCGTTGCCCGAGCAGGAAGATGCCGCGCCGCTACCCGACGAGCGGATCGCGGCGGCTCATGCGAACGCGCGCATCGCGGCGGCGCTCGCGAAGCTGCCCGCGCGCCAGCGCGAGGCGCTCGTGCTGCAGTACTACCAGGAACTGCCGAACGCGGAGGCGGCCGGGCTGATGGGCGTGAGCGTCGAAGCGCTCGAAAGCCTGCTCGCCCGCGCGCGCCGCAATCTCAGAACCGCGCTCGCGGATCTCGCGAAGCCCGGCGACGACGCACCGAAGGAACACCGATGACACCCGAACGATTCCGCCACATCACCGAGGCCTACGGCGCTTCGCCGGAACGCTGGCCCGCGCAGGAGCGCGACGCGGCGCTCGCGCTCGTCGCGGCGGGCGACGCGCGCGCGCTCGCCGCGCTCGCGGAAGCCCGCGCCCTCGACGGCATGCTCGACGCCCACGCGGTCGCGGCGCCGGACCCGGAGCTCGCGCGGCGCATCGTCGATTCGGCGCCGACGAAGCCGGAGCGCGCGTTCTGGCGGCAGCCGCGCATCTGGTTCTCGGGCGTGGGCTTCGTCGGCGCGGGCGCGGCGGGTGTCGCGGCGGGCGCGCTGCTGGTTTCACTGCTCGCGCCGGCCCCCGCGCCGGCCGACAACCCGCACGGCTGGTTCGAGCAATCCTATTCCGGCACGGCCTTCGGCGGTGCCCCTTCCGACTGGAGCGATCAATGAGTCCATGCACGCTGAAGACGCTCGCGGCGGTGTCGCTCGTGCTCAATGTGTTCCTGATCGGGTCGATCGCGGGCGGCGCTTACTGGCTGTCCGGACCGCTCGCGCAGAAGCGCACCGAAGCTGCGCAGCAGCGCGGCATCCGCTTCGCCGCCGCCGATCTCTCTCCCGAGCGTCAGCGGCAACTGCGCGAAGCGTTACGCAGGACCCGCCGCGAAAGCCTGCCGCTGATACGCGCGGCGCGCGACGGGCGCATCGATCTCGCGCATCGCCTCGCGGCGCCGGAGTTCGACCGCAAGGCGCTCGACGATGCCCTCGCCCGCACGCGCGAGGCGGATGTCACGCTGCGCGCGCGCATCGAAGGCACGGTCGCGGATTTCGCGGCGACGCTCACGCCCGAAGAACGCCTGAAGCTCGTCGGCGCGATGGAGCGTTACGGCCCGCTGCGCGCGGTTCCGCCCGAAGAGCGCCCGCAGCAATCGCAATGACGGATTCGAGCGACGGATTGCGCCCGCTCCGACGTTTAACCATGCATCGTCCCTGAGCAATCTGGAGAAGGACATGGCCACCGCGCCACAACTCTCGCCCGCCGCGATCGCGGTGAACCGCTTCGGGCTCGGCGCACGGCCGGGCGAGCCGCTTCCGGTCGATCCGCGCGGCTGGCTCGCCGGGCAGGCCGATCCGCGCCAGGGCGCCTATCAGCCGCTGCCGCCGGCATTGAGCGGCCAGCCGTCGAGCGCCGCGCTCGCCGCGCAGTTCGCCGAGCGCCAGCGCGCCCTGCGCGAGGCGAGCGACGCCGACAAGCCCGCCGTGCGCAAGCAATACGGCGAGCAGATCCGCGACATCTACCGCGACGCCGTCGATGCGCGCGTGACCAGCGCGCTCACCACGAACACGCCCTTCATCGAACGCCTGGTGCATTTCTGGGCGAACCACTTCGCGGTGTCGGTCGAGAAGCCGCCCGTCGCGATGCTCGCGGGATCGTTCGAGAACGAGGCGATCCGCCCGCACGTGCTCGGGCGCTTCGAGGACATGCTGGTGGCCGCCGAGCGGCATCCGGCGATGCAGATCTTTCTGGATCAGGCGCGCTCCGTCGGGCCGGACAGCCCCGCGGCCGAACGCGCCGCGATGCGCGATCCCGGTAACAAGCGCGGCCTCAACGAAAACCTCGCCCGCGAGATCATGGAGCTGCATACGCTCGGCGTGCGCAGCGGCTACACGCAGGCGGACGTGACCGAGTTCGCGCGCGCCCTCACCGGCTGGAGCCTCGGCGCGATGGGCCCGAACGCGGGCAAAAATCCCGGCGATCCCACGCCGCCCGGGCAGTTCGTGTTTCGCCCGCGCCTGCACGAACCGGGCGTGCGCACCGTAATCGGCAGGCAGTACGCGCAGGCGGACGAAGCGCAGCCGCTCGCCGTGCTGCACGATCTGGCGGACGCGCGCGCAACGGCGCATCACGTCGCAGAGAAGCTCGCGCGCCATTTCGTCGCGGATACGCCGCCGCCCGCGCTCGTCGATCGGCTCGCGAACGTCTTCGGCGACACCGGCGGCGATCTGCCTTCGGTTTATCGCGCGCTCGTCGATGCGCCCGAAGCCTGGTCGAGCGCGCCCGCCAAGTTCAAGACGCCGTGGGACTGGACGATCTCGTCCCTGCGCGGGCTCGGCCGCACCGACCTGCAGGGCGTGCGCGCCGCGCCGCTGCTCACGCAGCTGGGCCAGCAGGTCTGGCGCCCCGGCTCGCCCGCCGGTTACGACGACGTCGCCGCGAGCTGGGCCGCGCCCGATGCGCTGGTGCGCCGCGTCGAGCTCGCGCAGCGCTTCGCCGCCCGTTTCGCCCAATCCGCCGGCGACACGCTCGATGCCCGCGCGCTCGGCCCGCAACTGCTCGCGGGCTCGCTGTCGGACGCCACCGCCAGCGCCGTCTCGCGCGCCGAAAGCGCGCCGACCGCGCTCGCCCTGCTGCTCGTTTCGCCCGATTTCCTGAGGAGATGAATCCATGCTCACGCGTCGCAGGTTTCTCTGGTGCGCGGGCGCGAGCGCCGGCGCGATGCTCGTCGCGCCGCAACTCGTCCTCGCATCCGCCGCGACCGACCGCCGCTTCGTGTTCGTGATCCAGCGCGGCGCGGCCGATGGCCTGAACATCGTCGTGCCTTACGGCGATCCGGCTTACGCGGCGCTGCGCGGGCCGCTCGCGATCGATGCCGCGACGGCCTCGAAGCTCGACGGCACGTTCGCGCTGCACCCGTCGCTCAAGGCGGCCGCGCAGATGTATCGCGACAAGCAGGCGCTGTTGGTGCACGCGGTCGCCTCGCCGTATCGCGAGCGCTCGCACTTCGATGGTCAGAACGTGCTCGAAACCGGCGGTAATGCCCCGTATCGGCTGAAGGACGGCTGGATGAACCGCCTGCTCGCGATGCTGCCCGCACTGAGCGCAAACCCGAATGCCGATGCCGTCGCGTTCGCGCCGACCGTGCCGCTCGCCCTGCGCGGCCGCGCGGAAGTGACCTCGTATGCGCCGTCGTCGCTGCCCCAGGCGCCCGACGATCTCATCATGCGAGTCTCGCAGCTCTATGCGGGCGATGCGCAGCTCCATCCGCTATGGGACGCCGCGATGCAGACGCGCGGCCTCGCCGCCGATGCGGGCGCGCGCCAGGACCCGGCGAGCCTCGGCAAGCTCGCGGCGGGCTTTCTGAGCAAGCCGGACGGCCCGCGCATCGCGATGATCGAAACCGGCGGCTGGGACACCCACAGCGCGCAGAACCCGCGCCTCGCCGCCCAACTGAAGGCGCTCGACACGATGCTCGCCGCCCTGCGCGACGGCCTGGGCGTTCATTGGGCGAACACCACGGTGCTGGTCGCGACCGAGTTCGGCCGCACGGCGGCGGCGAACGGCACGGGCGGCACGGATCACGGCACGGCGTCGGCGGCGATGATCGTCGGCGGCGCCGTGGCGGGCGGGCGCGTGCTGGCGGACTGGCCGGGGCTCGCGAATGCATCGCTGTATCAGGCGCGCGATCTCAGGCCGACCATCGGGCTCGACGCCGTGATCGCCGGCGCGGCGGGCGAGACCTTCGGGCTCGATCCGCAGCGCGTCGGCGCGACGCTCTTTCCGGAGGCGGGCGGCCAGAGGCTTGCACAGCGCATCCTGAAAGCCTGATCCGGCGACGTCACCCTTTCGACAGCAACGACGCCACGCGCGCCGAGCCGGTCCGCTCGGCGATGTCCTTCGCGGTCATGCCGCGATCGTCGCGCAGGTCGCGTTTCGCGCCGCGCGCGAGCAGCATCGACGCCGTCTCTTCCTGATCGTAGCCCGCCGCCCACATGAGCGCGGTCAGATGATTGCGATAGGCGGCGTTCACATCGACGCCCGCATCGAGCAGACGTTTCACGACGGCCGTATGCCCGCGCCCGGCCGCGTACTCCATCGCGGTCTTGCCGACGCGGTCGGTCGCCGTGACGTCCGCGTGATGCGCGAGCAGCAGCGCGGCGATTTCGTCGTTGCCGTCGAACGCCGTGGCCATGAGCGGCGTGATGCCCTGCACATCGGCCTGGCTCACGTTGGCGCCGCGCTCGATCAGCATGCGCGCCAGCGGCGTCAAGCCTTTCTTGCACGCGCTGATGAGCGGCGTGTCGCCGATCCGGTTGCGCGAATCGATCGCCGCGCCTTCATCGAGCAGGCGCGTGACGGCCGTCTGATCGCCGTCGCGCGCGGCGCCCAGCAATCGTTCTTTGAGGGTGTAGGCATCTTGTTCCGCATGCGCGGCCGCGCACGGGAGCGTCATCGACAAAGCCAGTGCGAGCAAGGTGCAGCGAAGGGTTCTTGTCATCGTTATGGCCGCCTTCGTGAAGCGTCATTGCAGATTGGCGATGTAGTTCGCCAGATTCTCGATGTCCTCGTCCGACAGATTCTTCGACACGCTCGTCATGTTGCCCGCGTCGTTGGTGCGCTTTTTCGCGCGATAGTCCTGCAGCTGCTTGACGATGTACGCGTACTGCTGCCCCGCCACGCGCGGGATCTCGTTCTGCCCCGAGAAGCCGCCGAGATGGCACATCGTGCAGAGAATCTCCTCCGACTTCTTCCTGCCCGCCGCGACCTTCACCGGGTCCGCCTTGAAGTCGGTGGCGACGGGTTTTTGCGCGGCGAAATAGTCAGCGAGGTCGTGCATGTCATCGGGCGAGAGATTCGCGGCCATCGGCGACATGCGCGGGTCGCTGCGGCGGCCCGCCTTGAAGTCGCGCAGTTCCAGATAGATGTAGCGCGACGTCTGCCCCGCGAGCGACGGATAGTCACCCGTGGTCGAGTTGCCCGCCAGCCCGTGACACGTCGTGCAGACGGCGGCCTTGGCCGCTCCCGCCTGCGCATCCGCGCGAGAGAACGACGGCAGCGACAGCAGCAGGCACGCAACGATCCACAGCGCGTACACCAGCCATACGCGCACGCGTTTCGAGCGCGTCATCATCTCAAGGCAGCGCGAACACGAGCAGGCTGTTGCCGCGCTTGAAGTCGAGTTGCGTATTGCCGCCGGCCGCCACCGCGATGTACTGCTTGCCGTTCACCATGTATGAGACCGCCGGCGCATTGACGCCCGCGCCGCACTGAAACTCCCAGAGCTTGCGGCCGCTGGCGGCGTCGAAGGCGCGGAACAGGCCATTGCCTTCGCCGTTGAAGACGAGCCCGCCCGCCGTCGCGAGCACGCCGCCGATCAGCGGCTGATCCGTCTTGTAGCCCCACGCGATCTTGCCGGTATCGACGTTCACCGCGACGAGCCTGCCCCATTGCTGCTCGGACGGAATCACCTTGAACGCGCCGCCCAGCCACAGCTTGCCGCCGGGATACGACGCTTCCTCGACCTGATACGTCATCGGCTGATGCAGGTTGGCCGCGTAGGCGAGGCGCGTCTTCGGACTGAAGGCCATCGGCGACCATTCGACGCCGCCGTTCGCGCCCGGCAGCATGCGCGCGCCGGCCGGCGTCGGCAGCGTCCAGACGCCTTCCTGCGGAATCATCGCTTCCGACACGCGGATCAGGCGTCCGTCGCGGCGGTCGTGCACATAGACGAAGCCGGTCTTGCCGCCGTGGATCACGCCGGGAATCATCTGCCCGTTCTTGTCCTTCACATCGGCGAGGATCGGCGGGCTGACCGCGTCGAGATCCCACACGTCGTGCGCGATGTACTGGTAGTGCCACTTGTACTTGCCCGTATCGAGCTCGATTGCGACGAGCGAATCGGTATAGAGATTGTCGCCGGGGCGAATCGCGCCATAGAGGTCCGGCGACGGATTGCCGACCACGAAGTACACCGTGCGTGTCTGACGATCGATCGCGGGCGCCATCCATACGCCGCCGCCGAGCGTCTTGTTGAAGTCGCCGCCCATCTCCGCGAGCGTCTTTTTCTCGGCCGCGATGTCGCGCTTCATGTTGCGGCCGACGGCATCGTTCTCGGCCCACACGCCTTCGCTTCCGGTATCGGGAATCGTGTAGAACGTCCACAGCAGTTGGCCGGAGTTCGCGTCGAAGGCCTTCACGAAGCCGCGTATGCCGTATTCGCCGCCGTTCGTGCCGATTAGCACCTTGTCCTCGACGACGACCGGCGCCATCGTCTCCGAATACCCGAGCTCGGGATCGGCGATCTGCGTCGACCACAGCACGTTGCCCGTCTTCGCGTCGAGCGCGACGAGCTTCGAATCGAGCGTGCCCATGAAGAGACGGTTGCCGGAGATCGCGACGCCGCGATTGTTCGGCCCGCAGCAGAAGGTCGTGACCGGCCCCATCTTGTGCTTGTAATGCCAGAACTCCTTGCCGGTGACCGCGTCTATCGCATAGACATGGTTGTACGACGTGGTGAGGAACATCACGCCGTTCGAGACGATCGGCGCGGTTTCCATCGATTCCATCACCGCGGTCTGGAAGATGAAGGCGGGCTTCAGCTTCGCCACGTTCGACGTGTTGATCTGCGTTGCGGGCGCATAACGCGTTTCCGCATACGAGCCGTTCGAGTGCAGCCACGAGGCTGTGTCGCCCGCCGCGCCGTCGAGCTGCTGCTGCGAGATGGGTCGCAGCGAAGCCGGCACTGGCGAGGCCTGCGTCGTGTCGGCGTTCTTGATTTCGTCCGCGGCGCCCGCTCCGGGCGATGTCACGCTTCCGAAAGCCCCGAATGCAACAATGAGCGGAACGAGCGAGGTACGGGAAAAACCGGCCATGTCAGTCTCCCAAATCGTTCTTGTTGCGTTCTCGTAGTGCGCGGCGGGGCATGCGTGCCCTCTTCTGCGCCCGCAAAAAAGAATAGGCAATTTGATGGCGCATTTCCAGGCATTACCGAAGCGCTTCGTTCGATATGCCTCGCATCGCGTGAAGGGAAATTCAGGGGAAGGTGCGTCACGATTTTTAGTAGTATGGATTGCAGTGACGCTATGATGGCGCCGGTCAATGCATGAAGCGCCTTGCCGACGCACCGGCTTTCGCCTGTCGCCTTTCGCCTGTTCATCTTCCCGTGCGCGCCGCGTATTGCGTTTTATTCTCGCCGCGCCGGCACTCACCGCCAACGAACGCATCATGCCAATCCCATCCAGCGGCCAGCCGAATCCGAATCCGCCGAATCCACGTCAACCAGTGGATATCGCCCGCATCCTGCTCGTCATCACGATCCTCACCGCGCTGACGGTCGGCAGCCTCTATGTCCTGCGCCCGTTTCTGCCGGGCCTGATCTGGGCGACGACGATCGTCGTCGCGACCTGGCCGCTGATGATCGCCGTGCAGCGGCGTTGCGGCAACCGCCGCTGGATCGCGACGAGCGTGATGCTGCTCGGGCTCCTGATCGTCATCGTGCTGCCGCTCTATTCAGCCATCTCGACGCTCGCGCTGCATGGCGGCGAGATCATGGCGGCCATCAAGAGCCTGCCGACCTACGCGCTGCCGCCCCCGCCCGGCTGGGTGCACGACGTGCCGCTCGCGGGCCAGCGCGTCGCAAAGGAGTGGCAGTCGCTTTCGGACGCCGGCCCCGGCGGCCTGCTCGCCAAGCTCGAGCCCTACGTGACGATCGCCGCGCGCTGGATGCTCTCGCACGCCGCCGTGGTCGGCGTGTTCGTGATGCACATGGCCATCACCATCATCATTTCGGGCATCCTGTACATGAACGGCGAAGCGGCGGCCCGCTTCGTGGTGCGCTTCGCGACGCGCATCGCGGCGCAGCGCGGCGCCGAGGCCGTCAAGCTCGCCGGCCTCGCGATTCGCGCGGTGGCGCTCGGCATCGTCGTGACGGCGGTCACGCAGTCGGCGCTGGGCGGCATCGGGCTCGCGGTCGCGGGCGTTCCCGCCGCGGGCATCATCACGGCGGTCATGCTGATGCTGTGCCTCGCGCAGATCGGGCCGCTCCTGCCGCTGCTCGGCGGCGTCGGCTGGCTGTTCTGGCACGATTCGCATATCGCCGCGGCGCTGCTGCTCGTGTGGTCGATCATGATCGCCATGCTCGACAATTTTTTACGACCGATGCTCATCAAGCGCGGCGTCAACCTTTCGATGCTTCTGATCCTTTCCGGCGTGCTCGGCGGCATGTTTGCGTTCGGAATAGTCGGATTGTTCATCGGGCCGGTGATTCTCGCGGTGACATCGACGATCCTGAACGCGTGGATCAACGAGCAGCCGCCGCTGCCGCAAGTCGAGGCGATGAGTCACGAAGTACTCGCCAAATCCGCGTCCACGCAGGATCTCGCGGAAGCATCGAGAAGGCAGTCGTGATTTGAAGCGCCATGAAGTTTCTCGTATTTTCGGAGAGCAATCAGACTGCACTTAAATCAGAAATTCGGAGTCTTACGAAAATGAGATTGCGATGCCGCTAACACGGTGTTTCACGATTATTTGGCGGTGTATATCCGTTACAATGCACTCCTTTGTGATTTGCCCGTTTGAGGGCGTAGGGGAATGACCATGTCTCTGCGCGACGTGGACGCCATCGATTACATCGGAGTGAATGTGCTTTTCAAGCGCGTATATGTCGCGCTCTTCGACGATCTCGACTGGCGCGAAGAACAAGCTCATCAAAAGGCTCTGACGAAAAAGATCGACCGCTACATCAGTTATTTTCGCTCCGGTCAATTGCTGTTGAATTACCCGAAGGTTCGCGGCTATGAGATCGTGATCGAATATGTATCGACGCATCCGATGACGCCCACCGCGCTTGAGTTCTGGAAGACCCGCGAGCGCGTCATCGCCGATGCCGGATACAAGGTGCATATTCGCGGCGTGGACGTGCGCCGCAGTCTCGGCATCGCCGTGGAAGAACCGAAGACCATCGCAGCGGAGCCGGTCGAGCCGCCCGCGCTCGACGTCCTCGGCCCAGCCCCGATCGAACGCCTTGCCGACATTTCCTATCTCCCGCCGTTGCCACCCAGGTCGCGCCGGAAGCAGCCGTTGCCCCTTCTCAGTCGTCTTGCGATGCGCCAGGCGGCGATCTAGCACATGCGCTGAATTCAAAGCGAAACGGCAAGGCTCATGGGCCTTGCCGCTTTTTTTGCTGTGAGCGCAGGACGTCAGATCACTTCGCGCCGCTCAAGGCGGAAGTCGCGATCGATGGAATCGAGATGCCGTTGGTTTTCGCGTATTGCACCGCCTGCGTGAGCGTCTGCACGAGCGATTGCAGCTGGCCCGGTGCGGACTGCGCGATATAGGTCGCCGCCTGCGCCGTCCCCGGATTCGAGCCGGCCTGCAGCAGCGACGACATGTTCATCGAGTTCTTCACGGAGCCGAGGTCCGATTGCAGGCCCGCGTACTGTTTCACGCCCTGCCCCAATGACGCGAGACCGTCGCTGAAGGTCTGCTTGTTCGCGGCCGTGGGCGGCGTCGTGGAGCCGCTCGAAAACGCCTGCATCAGCGATTGCGACACGCTCTGCTGCGTGCCTCCGAGTTGCGACAGCACGCTCGTGCTCGGCACGCCGCTGCCGCCCGACGCGCCCGACAGCAATCCCGCCGCCGACTGCGCCTGACTGGCGACGCTGGACATGCCCATCGCCGATGCGAGGCTCGACTGTCCGGAAAGCACCTGCTGATTCGCGCCGAGGTAGTTCTGCACGAGCGAATTCAATGCCGACGGCTGCGCCGCGCCGTTCGCGCCGGCGGCGACCTCCGACTTGCCGCTGCCGAAACCGAATTGCTGGAGATTGAGTTGTGCGTATGCGGCGGCCGGTGCAATCAGCGCGAATGCGATGCCGGCCGACAGAAGCGCGATCCGTGATGAACGGTTCGGCATGATCGGTCCTCCCTGTGAATTGTCCGATGAAGAATGAGCCCATTCGACCACCGGTCATTTCGACGGTTCGCCTCGAGCGCGCCCGATTTACATTTGTTTGCGAATTCCGTCAGGAGATTATGCGCCGAGATCGGCGAGCGGATGCATTTCGCGGCGCCACGGGGAAGAAAGAAAATGCTGCACGCGCTCGGCCCGTACTTGCGCGAGCGTCGTCGGCGCGAAACGCGGCTGTTCGTCCTTGTCGATGATGAGCGCACGCACGCCTTCGACGAAATCGCCGTCGTCGATCGCGCGGTACACGATGCCCAGCTCCATGCGAAAGCAATCCGCAAGCGGCATCTGACGGCCGCGCATCAAGGCGTGGCAAGTCACTTCGAGCATCGTCGGCGAATGGCCTTTCAGCGTCGCGAGCGTCGCGCGCGACCAGTCGTTATCGGTATCGGCCGCGAGCGATGCGACGATGCGCTCCACGCCGCCCGTCGCGCACACGGAGAAATGCCGTCTGATCTGCGCGCGGAGATCATCGAGCGGCGCGTGGCGCTCGATATTGGCGCTCGGCACGAAGACGCGCTTCAGCGGCGTCATTGCATCCTGCGAATCGTCCCAGCGAACTTTTTCGAGACGCTCAACGAAGCCGCTCAGCCACGAGGACGGCACGCATTCGTCCGCGAGCCCGACGCGCCTTGCATCGGCGCCGGTAAGACGCGCGCCGGTCAGCCCGACGTAAAGCGCGAGATCGCGCGGCAGCACGCGCAGGAAATGCGTCGCGCCGACATCCGGCAGCAAGCCGATGCGCGTTTCCGGCATCGCCATGCGCGTGCGCTCGGTGGCGATGCGCAGCGCGGCGCCCTGCGCGAGCCCCATGCCGCCGCCCATCACGATGCCGTCCATCAACGCGATCACCGGCTTGCGAAAACGATGCACGGTGTAGTCGAGCCGGTACTCGTCGATGAAGAATTTCAGCCACGGCGTCTCGTGGCGCGGATCGTTGCGCGCGGCGTGATAGAGCTTGCGCACGTCGCCGCCGGCGCAGAACGCCTTGTCGCCCGCGCCGCGCAGCACGACCGCGACGATCGCATCGTCCTCGGCGCATTGCGCGAGGATTTCGCTGAGCAGCGCGATCATGTCGTGCGACAGCGCGTTCAATGCATGCGGCCGGTCGAGCGTGACGATGGCCACGCGGTTGACGACCTCGAAGCCGACTTCCGGCGTGTCGCGCAAGAGTCCCGGCGTGCTCATGATGCGCTCCACCGCGGCTTGCGCTTCTCCAGAAACGCGGCGACGCCTTCACGCTGATTCGCGCCATCGAAAAGATCGACGAAGCGTTCGCGCTCGAGCGCCAAAGCCGCGCGGCGCGGCACGCCTTCGCGCGCGGCGTGGATCAGCGGCTTCGAATACGCGACGGCGTCCGGGCTCATCGACGCCGCGCGTTCCGCGATCTTCGACGCGGCCTCGTACGCGCCGCCGCTCGCCACCACCTCCTCGACGAGTCCGATGCGCAACGCGGTGGCCGCATCGATACGCTCGCCCGTCAGGATGATGCGCTTCGCCCATCCCTCGCCGACGAGCCACGGCAGCGTCTGCGTGCCGCAGCCGCAGGGCAGCAGTCCGACCGACGCCTCCGGCAGCGCCATCTGCGCATGTTCCTCGGCGATGCGCATGTCGCACGCGAGCGCGCACTCGAGGCTGCCGCCCATCGCGTAGCCGTTGATCGCGGCGATGGTCACGGCGCGCGCATTCTGCAGCGCCTCGAACGCCGCGCCGAAGCGCCGCGCGGCGACGCGCGCGTGCGCCTTGTCGCCGTCGGCGAACTGATTGAGGTCGGCACCCGCGCTGAAGAACCTGGAGCCCGCGCCCGTCACGATGATCGCGCGGACCTGCGCATCGCGGTTCAGGTTGTCGACGGTTTCCTTCAGCGCGGCCAGCGCTTCGGCGGTGAACGCGTTGGCCGGCGGCCGGTTCAGGCGAATCGTGACGGTCGCACCGTCGCGCGTGACATCGATCATCGTGGAGATTCCTTTTTTAATCGGCCTTGCTCGTCTGACGCAGCTCCGGGAAATCCTCTTCCCAGAACTCGAACTCGCCACGCGCGCCGTCCTGCGTGCGCGCCGCTTCCTGCCTGCGCAGATCGACGCGGCGGATCTTGCCGGAGATCGTCTTAGGCAATTCGGCGAATTCCAGACGGCGGATGCGCTTGTACGGCGCGAGCCGCTCGCGCGAGAACGCGAACACGCTCTTCGCGAGATCCGGTCCGATGGTGTAGCCGTGGCGCAGCGTGACGAACGCCTTCGGCACCGACAGCCGCAGCGGATCGGGACTCGGCACGACGGCCGCTTCCGCGATCGCCTCGTGCTCGATCAGCACGCTTTCCAGTTCGAACGGGCTCAGCCGATAGTCCGACGACTTGAACACGTCGTCCGCGCGGCCCACGTAGACGAAGTAGCCGTCCGCGCCGCGCGCCGCGACATCGGAGGTGCGATAGAAGCCGCCGCGCATCGCGTTTTCGGTGGCCTTGGGATTGTCGGCGTAACCGGTCATCAGGCCGAGCGGCGGCGGATCGAGCGCGAGCGCGATCTCGCCCTCTTCCGCCGGATGCCCGTCGGGATCGAGCAACGCCACTCGATAACCCGGCAGCGGACGCCCCATCGAACCCGGCACGAGCCGCTGTCCAGGCGTATTGGCGATCTGCGCGGTAGTCTCCGTCTGGCCGTAGCCGTCGCGGATCGGCACGCCCCACGCCGCCTGCACGCGTTCGACCACTTCGGGATTGAGCGGCTCGCCCGCGCCGACGATCTCGCGCAGCTTCACCTCGTACGACGCGAGCGGCTCCTGCACGAGCATGCGCCACACGGTCGGCGGCGCGCAGAGCGTGGTGACTTCGTGTTTCACGAGCACATCGAGGGCGCGCGCGGCGTCGAAGCGGCTGAAGTTGTAGATGAAGACGCACGCCTGCGCATTCCACGGCGCGAAGAAGCAGCTCCACGCGTGCTTCGCCCAGCCGGGCGAGCTGATGTTCCAGTGCACATCGCCGGGTTGGAGGCCGATCCAGTACATCGTCGAGAGATGACCGACCGGGTAGCTCTGATGCGTATGCGCGACGAGCTTGGGCTTGGAAGTCGTGCCCGAGGTGAAGTACAGCAGATACGGATCGTTGGCGTTCGTTGCGCCATCCGTAGCAAACGAGGGCGAAGCGTCGTAAGCGGCCTCGTAGGCGAGCCAGGCCTCCTGCGCGCCGCCCACCGCGATCCGCAATCCCGGCACGTCGATGCCGTCGAACTTCTGCGTCTCGCCCGTATCGACGATCACGTGCTGCACCCGGCCGAGCGTCATGCGCTCGCGCAGGTCGGCGGGCGCGAGCTGCGTGGTCGCGGGCAGCACGATCGCGCCGAGCTTCATCGCGGCGAGCATCGTTTCCCACAGCTCGACACGGTTCGGCAGCATCAGCAGAATGCGCTCGCCGCGCCGCACGCCCAGGCCGCGCAAGTGATTCGCGACGCGCGCGGAACGCTCGCTCATCTGCGCGAACGACAGAATCGTCTCTCCGCTCTCATTGACGATATGCAGCGCGGGCGCGTCGTTGCCGCGCGCCATCGGATCGAAGTAATCGAGCGCCCAGTTGAAGCGCTCGAGTGACGGCCATTTGAAGTCGCGATACGCGGTGTCGTAGTCGGTGCGATGAGCAAACAGAAAGTCTCGTGCATCGATGAATGCCTGGGCCGGGTTCATTGCGTCTCCATGTCCTGCATGTTGTTATCGAGTTGCCTGCTCAACCGGATTTCAAACGTTCCGCGCGATCACCATGCGCTGCACTTCGTTCGTGCCTTCGTAGATCTGCGTGATGCGCGCATCGCGATAGTGACGCTCCACCGGATAGTCCTGCAGATAGCCATAGCCGCCGTGAATCTGGATCGCGTCCGAACATACGCGCTCCGCCATCTCCGATGCATAGAGCTTCGCCTGCGAAGCCTCCGACAGACACGCGATGCCTTCCGTGCGCATGCGCGCCGCATGATGCACGAGCAGGCGCGCGGCGTTGATCTGCGTCTGCATGTCGGCGAGCATGTTCGCGACCGACTGGTGCTCGTGGATCGGCTTGCCGAACTGCACGCGCTCCCTCGCGTAGGCGCGCGCCGCATCGAAGGCCGCGCGCGCGATGCCCAGCGCCTGCGCCGCGATGCCGATGCGCCCGCCCTCCAGGTTCGACAGCGCGATCTTCAACCCTTCGCCGCGTTTGCCGAGCAGATTGGCGGCGGGAATCGCGCAATCGTCGAAGGTGATCGGGCAGGTGTCCGACGCGCGGATGCCGAGCTTGTGCTCCGGCGCGCCGACGTTGAAGCCGGGCGTGTTCGTCGGCACGATGAAGGCCGAAATGCCGCGCTTGCCCTGATCGGGATCCGTGACGGCGAAGACGATCGCCACGCCCGCGCGCCGGCCGTTGGTCACGAACTGCTTGCTGCCGGAGATCACCCAATTGCCGTCTTTCTCGACGGCGCGCACGCGCAGATTGTTCGCCTCCGAGCCCGCCTGCGGCTCGGTCAGGCAGAACGCGCCGATGATCTCGCCGCTCGCGAGCTTCGGCAGCCATTCGGCCTTCTGCGCATCGCTGCCGTACGCGAGAATCGGCCCGCAGCCGACCGAGTTGTGCACGCTCATCATCGTGGCGCATGACGCGCAGCCCGAGGCGATCTCTTCCATCGCCAGCGCGTACGCGGTGTAGTCGCTGTAGGTGCCGCCGAGCTCGGCGGGCACGATCATGCCGAGCAGGCCGAGTTCGCCCATCTGCCTGACGACGGCGTCGGGAATGGCGCCGTCCTTGTCCCACTGGCCCGCGTTCGGCGCGAGCACTTCGGTTGCGAACTGGCGCGCCGCGTCGCGGATCATGCGCTGCTCTTCGGTAAGGAATGGGTCGATCATGTTCGGGATCTGAAGAAAGGAGCCAGGACGGCGTCGTGCGGCATCGATCGTTTAAACTTTCTGGCCGCCGCCGGGCGGATGGGCCGTCTGAGCACGAGTCTAGGCAATCGCCGGACGTTAGCCGATGCCCAAAACGATCACGCTAACTGAGCGCTTTGGCCACCTAGTGACAACCCCACCCCCCGGAAGAAACATCGAGCGCGGCTCGATCTCGGTCAGTCTCGTCGAGGCGGCCTTGCGCTGCGCCGAGGCGCGCGGCGTCGCGCGCGAAACCCTGCTGGCCGCCGCGGGCATCGCGCCGGCGACGCTCGAATCGCCGCGGGCGCGGGTCTCGCCCGTGCAGTACGGCAAGCTCTGGAACGCCACCGCCGATGCGCTCGACGACGAGTTCTTCGGCCAGGATGCGCACCCGATGCGCCGCGGCAGCTTCGTGCTGCTGTGTCACGCCGCGCTATCGTCGCGCGACGGCGCGCAGGCGCTCGCGCGCATCGCCAGCTTCATGCGCCTCGTGCTCGACGAATTGCGCTTCGAACCCGACATCGACGGCAAGCGCGTGCGCATCTGGCTCGATGACTCGGGCGAGCCCAAAACCATGTTCGCCTACGCGACGGGCTTCATCCTCGTGTATGGCCTGCTCTGCTGGCTCGTCGGGCGGCGCATTCCGGTGCTCGCCGCGCATCTGCGCTGTCCCGAGCCCGACGCGAGCGACGAATACCGGCTCATGTTCTGCGACGACATGCGCTTCGGCGAGCCGCGCTCGTTCGTGGATCTGTCCGCGCAATGCGCGGCGCTGCCGGTCGTGCAGACACCCGCCACGCTCAGGCGCTTCCTGCGCGATGCGCCCGCCAATTTCATCGTGAAGTACCGCAACCCGGATTCGCTCGCGGCGCGCATCAGGACGCGCCTGCGGCAGACCGCGCCGACCGACTGGCCGGAAGCGGAGAGCATCGCCGCCGCGCTCAACATGGCGGAGGCGACACTCAGGCGCCGGCTGAAGCAGGAAGGGCTGACGTATCAGACGATCAAGGACGCGCTGCGGCGCGATCTCGCGATTGCGCGGCTCGCGCATACGCGGGAAACGATCCCGCAAATCGCGGATGCGCTCGGATTCGCGGAGCCAAGCGCGTTCCGGCGTGCATTCAGGAAGTGGACGGGCGTGCGCCCCGCGGATTACCGGCGCGAGCGCTGACTGCGCGGGATGATCGAGACTGCTATATTGAATGTTGAATGATCCACGAAACCGCATCACGGAGCGCACCATGACCAAGCCCAGCCGAGATGATCGTTCGAAGCAGGATCTGCCCGACGAAGACGAATTGCTCGACGAGGCGCTGGATGAAACCTTCCCGGCGAGCGATCCGATCGCCGTGCATCCCGAGCCTGAAACCCGCGAGGACGGCAAGAAGAAGTAAGCGGACGCGAGGCGCGCCGCTCGCCAGCGCTACTCGCCCGACTCTGGCTCGTCCGGACTCGCCAGCAGCGTGACGAGCTTCTCGACATGCTGGTGGAGCAGCTTGACGTGCTTGTCGATCTGCTCGATACGCCCCGTCAGGTCGGCCTTCGCGGATTCGCTCATGCGGTCCGACGCGAGCAGTTCGTCCACCTTGGGCTGCATCGCCTCGACCTGCAGCAGCCCCAGCTGGCGCTCGAGGCGGCGCAAATCCTGTGACAGCAGATCGCGATTCTTGCGGAACAGCAGATCGCGGCGGTTGGCTTCGGCCTGTTGCTGGGCGAGATCGGCCACGCGACGCGTCGCCTCGGTCTGGGAAAGCAGCGGCTCCGGGCCGCGCAGCACGGAGCGCTTCGGCGCGGGATGCGCCGTGCCGCGAAACACCGCCATCGGCGTTTCCTCGTCGAGTGCGCGCTGGGCCTCGGGCGGAACCTCGTCGGCGGTGCGGCGCTCGTCCATCCAGTGCGGCGGCAAGCCCGTCACGAGCTCGATCCCCCGCACGAATTCCTCGTTGAAGTCGCGATGTCCGGCGACGATGAGCTTCATGAACGACGGCGAGAAGTTCATCATGCGCGCGAGGCGCCCGGCGCCTCCCGGCGAACCGACCAGTACGCCCAGGTTGGCGCGCCAGACAAGAAACAGCGTTTCGTCGAAATCTTCCATGAACAGGCTCCAGGCGGACCGATGCGCCCCGCATCGCGCATCGGCGTTGCGCGTGGCGGCTCCGCCCGCATGCATATCCGGTTCCCGATTACCGTCGCGCGCCGTGGCCGGCGCGCCGTCTACATAACGCATAAAACACCATACTACCTTCATCGGCAAGCCGGGCGGACATCAGGGCCCGCCCAGGCTGTGAACGTCCGGCGTGGCCGCGACACCACGGCCATCGGCACGCCGCCGCCAGGCTTACGGCACGTTGCGCAAATAGCCTTCCTTGCTCGGGTCGAGCATGCGGAAGGAGACGACGAGCGAGATGAAGCACATCAGCGTGACGTACCAGAAGAACGCGGATTCGTTGCCCGCCGACTTCAGCCACAGCGCGACGTATTCCGCCGAGCCGCCGAACACCGCGTTGGCGACGGCATACGACAGGCCGACGCCCAGCGCGCGCACTTCCGGCGGAAACATTTCCGCCTTGATGAGGCCGCTGATCGACGTGTAGAAGCTCACGATCGCGAGCGCGATCACGACCAGCACGAACGCCATGACCGGGCTCGTCACGCTGGAGAGCGCGTGCAGCAGCGGCACGGTGCCGATGGTCGCGAGGCCGCCGAACCAGAGCATCGACGCGCGCCGGCCGATGCGGTCCGAGAGCGCGCCGAACAGCGGCTGCAGCAGCATGTAGACGAGGAGCGCCACGGTCATCACGTTACTGGCCGTCTTGGCGTGCATGCCGGCCGTGTTGACCAGGTACTTCTGCATGTAGGTGGTGAACGTGTAGAAGATGAGCGAGCCGCCCGCCGTGAAGCCCACCACGGTCATGAATGCGGCCTTGTGCTGCATCAGACCCGCGAGCGTGCCAGCCTCCTTGCGATGGCGCGTCTCGGCGGTCGAGGTTTCGTCGAGCGAGCGGCGCAGATACAGCGAGACCAGCGCCGCGCACGCGCCGATGAAGAACGGAACGCGCCAGCCCCATGCCTTCAGCTCTTCCGTCGAGAGGAATAGTTGCAGTATCACGAGCACGAGCAGCGCGGCGAGCTGCCCGCCGATCAGCGTCACGTACTGGAACGACGCGAAGAAGCCGCGGCGGCCGCGCAGCGCCACTTCACTCATGTAGGTCGCGCTGGTGCCGTACTCGCCGCCCACCGACAGGCCCTGGAACAAGCGCGCAATCAGCAGCAGGAACGGCGCCCACGCGCCGATCGTCGCGTAGGTCGGCAGGAAGGTGATGACGAGCGAGCCGCCGCACATCATCAGGACGGAGATCATCATCGCGTTGCGGCGGCCGTGCTTGTCGGCGATGCGGCCGAACAGCCAGCCGCCGATCGGGCGCATCAGGAAGCCCGCTGCGAACACGCCCGCGGTGTTGAGCAGCTGCACGGTCGGATTGCCGCCCGGAAAGAACGCCGCCGAAAAGTACAGTGCGAGGAACGAGTAGATGTAGAAGTCGAACCACTCGACGAGGTTGCCCGACGAGGCGCCGACGATCGCGAAAACGCGGCGCCGGGTGTCCTCTGCGGTATAAGCGGGAAGGTCGGTCATATTGTTTCTTGGCTCTTGATCACTGACTGGATGCTTTTCCCGGGGCTCGTGCGACCCCGGTCCGGGCGCTCTTGGCGGCGTTCGGGCGCAAGTTTATACGACGATCCGCGCAAAGGCGCGTGATCGTCGGGCATGAAACGGAGGGCTTTGCGGGCCGAAAATGCGCGTTGCCGCTGCCGCACGCGCTGACGCCGGAAGCCCGCCGAGGCTTGTCCCAAAAGCATTCGCCGGCCTTGTAGCAGCTTTATGCACGTCTTTCGAGATGACTACGAAAGCCCGGCGCGATCGTCGATTTAGGTAATTACCCTGAGAAGAGACCTTATCGAGTTTTTATCGATAAAGTCTCGGAATCGATGACCCGCACACGCGAGGACCGCATGAACCAACACGCACCGATCGCCCTCGACGCCGCGCTCGCGTCGAAATTCGCGCAAGTCGCGCTCGGCCACCTGACGCGCGAGTATCCGAACAAACTGGATCACGTCATGGCGAGCGCGGCGGACGTGCAGAGCCCGCGCGCGCTGCATCCGGTTTTCTACGGCAGCTTCGACTGGCATTCCTGCGTGCACGGTTACTGGCTGATTGCGCGCCTGGTCGGGCGCTTTCCCGATTTGCCCGAGGCGCCGCGGATGCGCGCCGTGATCGACGAGCATTTCACCGATGCGAACGTCGCGGCCGAAGTCGCCTATCTGCAGCGCCCCGCCGCGCGCGGCTTCGAGCGGCCCTACGGCTGGGCGTGGCTGCTCGCGCTGGCGGGCCAGCTTCGCTCGATGCAGTCCGGCGACGGCGCGCGCTGGGCCTGCACGCTCCAGCCGCTCGCCGATGCGTTCGTCGCGCGCTTCACCGAATTCCTGCCGAAGTCGACCTATCCGCTGCGGGTCGGGACGCACTTCAACATGGCGTTCGCGTTGACGCTCGCGCTCGGTTATGCGCGCACGGTGAAGGATGCGGATTTCGAGCGCCTGCTGACGGAAACGGCCTTGCGCTGGTTCGAAAAGGACGCAGGCTGTCAGGCATGGGAGCCGGCGGGCGACGAGTTCCTCTCGCCGTCGCTGATGGAAGCGGTCCTGATGCGGCATGTGCTGCCGGACGGGCGCTTCGTCGGCTGGCTCGACCGGTTCTTGCCGCGACTGGCCGAACGCGAGCCGGCAACGCTTTTCACGCCCGCCACCGTCACCGACCGCAGCGACGGCAAGCTCGCGCACCTCGACGGCCTGAATCTGAGCCGCGCGTGGTGTCAGCGTACGATCGCGCGGGCGCTGCCGGCGGGCGATGCGCGCATCGCGGTGCTCGAGGCCAGCGCGAACGGGCATCTGGCCTCGGGCATCGCGCATGTCGCAGGCGACTACATGGGCGAGCACTGGCTGGCGACGTTCGCGCTGCTCGCGCTGGAAGCCTGAGGCGTTTCAGACCCGCGGCTGAAACGCGATCACGCCCATGCCGACGAGCGCGATCGCCGCGCCCGCGAGATCCCACGCCGTCGGCCGGATGCGGTCGACGGCCCACAGCCACGCGATCGCCACGCCGATATACACGCCGCCGTACGCCGCATAGATGCGTCCCGCCGCCGTGTCGTGCAGCGTCAGCAGCCACGCGAACAGCGCGAGCGACAGCGCGCCTGGCACGACGAGCCATGGCGAGCCGCCCTCCTTGAGCCATCGATAGGGAAAGTAGCAGCCGGCGATCTCGGCGACGGCCGTCACGACATAGAGCGCGAATGTTTTCATGACGCGCATTATCGGCTCTCGTGCGAGGTTGCGCGGCCCGCGTCCGCTCCGGACAATGACGCCTTTGCCATGAAACGCGCGCACGAACGCGCGTTCGACCTACGTGCAGACCGCCCCGCAAGACCATTCGAACGAAGATGCCCCGCAGGAAGCCGCGCTGCCCGTGCACTGGCACAAGCGCGTGTTGATGCTCGCCTTTCCGATCGTCCTCGCCAATCTCACGCAACCGATTCTCGGCGCGGTGGACACGGCCGTCGCCGGCCATCTCGACGGGCCGCAGTACCTGGGCGGTGTCGCGCTCGGCGGGCTGGTGTTCAGTTTCGTGTTCTGGGGCTTCGGCTTTCTGCGCATGGGCACGACGGGACTCGTCGCGCAAGCCTTCGGCGCCCGCGACGACGAAGCGTTGCGCGCGAGCGTGCTGCGCGCGCTGCTGCTCGCGTTCGCCATCGGCGCGGCGGTGCTGGCGCTGCAGGCGCCGATCATCCGCTATGCGCTCGCCGCGCTGGGCGGCAGCGTCGCCGTGCAGGACACCGCGAACGCGTATTGCCACGCGCGCATCTGGGCCGCGCCGTTCGCACTCGGCAACTATGTCGTGCTCGGATATCTGCTCGGCTGCCAGCGCGTGCGGCTCGCGCTCGTCACGCAGATCTTCATCAATCTGGTGAACATCGTCGCGGTCCTGCTGTTCGTGTATCGCTTCGGCTGGGGCATCGCGGGCATCGGCGCGGCGACCGCCGCCGCGGATTTCTGCGGCTTCGCGCTCGGCCTCGCGATACTCTGGCACTTGCGTCCGCGCGGCCTTCCGCGGCTCGCGCCGCGCGCACTCCTCGATGCGCACGCGCTCCGGCGTCTCGTCGCGATCAACCGCGACATCTTCATCCGCACGATATGCCTGCTCGGCTCGTACGGCTGGTTCGCGCATCTCGGCGCGCGTCAGGGCGATGCGATCCTCGCCGCCAACGCCGTTCTGCTGAACTTCCAGACCTTCATGTCCTTCGGGCTCGATGGCTTCGCGCACGCCGCCGAGGCGCTGGTGGGCGCGGCGGCCGGCGCACGCGACCGTCACGCGTTCCGTCAGGCGGTGAAGGTCACGATGCTCTGGTCGGCGGTCGGCGCGGCCGGCTTCTCCATCGTCTACTGGATCTGCGGCGAGTGGATCATCGGCAGGCTCACCGATCAGGCGGTGGTGCATGCGGCGGCCGTGCGCTATCTGCCGTGGGCGTCGATTCTGCCGCTCGCGTCCGTCGCGGGCTTTCAGCTCGACGGCGTGTTCATCGGCGCGACCCGCATGCACGAGCTCATGAAAGCGATGGCCGTCTCGCTCGCGGTGTTCCTGCTCGCGGCGTGGGCGCTCGCGGGAGCGCTCGGCAATCACGGGCTGTGGCTCGCGCTCACTCTCTTCATGGTGGCGCGCGGCATCACGCTGGCGGTTCAGGTGCCGGCGATCGGGCGCGCGGCGTGCGCGCCCGAACGAAGCTGAGTCACTCCGCTTTCGGCTTCAGCGCGGCAAGGCCGTCGAGCAGCGCCTTGTGAAACGCGGCTGGATCCTGCATCTGCGGCGCGTGCCCGAGTTCCGGAAACTCGACGAGCTTCGCCCCCTCGATGCGCTCCTTCGCCAGCTTCGCGAGATCCGGATAGCGGCCGAGCGTCGGGCGGATTTCCGGCGGGGCGAGGTCCTTGCCGATTGCGGTGTTGTCCTTGTCGCCGATGAGCAGCAGCGTCGGCGTCTTCAATTGGTCGAACTCGTAGACGACCGGCTGCGTGTAGATCATGTCGTAGAGGAGCGCCGAGTTCCACGCGACGATGTCCTTGCCCGGCCCGCGATACATGCCCGCGAGCATCTGCACCCACGGTTCGTAGTCGGCACGCCATTGTCCCGAGTAGTACGTGCTCGTCTCGTAGCGGCGGATGCCGTCGGCGCTCGTCTTCAGTTCGCGCGCGTACCAGTCGTCGATCGAGATGGACGGCACGCCCTTCGCCTTCCAGTCCTCGAGCCCGATCGGATTGACGAGCACCAGTTGCTCCGTCTCGCGCGGATACATGAGCGCGTAGCGCACGGCGAGCATGCCGCCCGTCGAATGCGCGATGAGCGTCGCGCGCGACACCCCGAGCGCGGCAAGCAACGCATGCGTGTTGCGCGCGAGCTGCTGGAAGCTGTACTGATAGCGCGCGGGCTTGGTGGACTTGCAAAAGCCGATCTGATCCGGCGCGATCACGCGATAGCCCGCATCGGTCAGCGTTTCGATGGTCTGCTTCCACGTCGCCGAACAGAAGTTCTTGCCGTGCAGCAGTACTGCCGTGCGGCCGTTCGGATGCGGCGGATGCACATCCATGTAGGCCATGCGCACGACCTGACGCTGCGACGTGAGCGCGAAGCGCGCGACCGGATACGGATAGTCGAAGCCCTCCAGCTCCGGGCCGTAGGCAGGGCCATCGTTGCCGCCCGGCTGCGCGGCGGACGCTTCGTCGGCGCATGCCTGAGACGCGACGGACATCGCGAGACACGCCATGAAAGACAACATCAGGGATCGGACGACGGACAGCTTGCTGCGCGTGGGATTCATGTTCGAATTTCGAGATGACGTCGGCCCGACGCATTCTAGCGCGCCTGAATTCGATGCGCCCCCGCGCGCCGCCACCTGCCCTTATACTTTGCGGCCCCGATCGCCGCGCAAGGATGCGACGCGGCGGCATGGATTCACGCATCGCATTCAGCACGGACCAACCAGCATGCAATTTCGCATCAAGGCATTCGCCGCCGCGCTTCTCGGCCTGGCGTGCCTCAGCGCCGCCGCGAGCGAGTGCCCGCAGTTCAGCCCGAACGGCCGCGAACCCGTCGTCGTCAATTCGAAGATGCGCGCGGCCACGCAGGAAATCTGCTACTCCGACTTCGCCCTGCTTCACTCCGGCATCACGCACGGGCCGCTCTGGTCGGCGGAACATCTGACCGCCCAAGGCATCGATCAGGCGAAGAACAACACGCGCACCAATCGCTTCTTCGTCGAGAAGCGGCTGCCGCCCGGCGAAAGCGCGCAACTCGCCGACTACAAGAGGAGCGGCTTCGACCGCGGCCACATGAGCCCCGCTGGCGATCGCGCAAGCAAGAAAGGCATGGCCGAATCGTTCTCGCTCGCGAACATCGTGCCGCAGGATCCGTCGAACAACCGGCGCATCTGGTCGCGCATCGAGGAAGCCGTGCGCAGGCTGACGGAGGAATCGGGCGAAGCCTATGTCGTCACCGGACCGCTCTTCTCGGGACGCCAGTTGCAGACGATCGGCGAGTCGCGCGTGTTCGTGCCGTCGCAGCTCTACAAGGTGGTCTATCTGCCGCAGCGTCAGATCGCGTTCGCCGTCGTGGTGGAGAATACGCCGACCAGCACGTACACGATGAAGACCATCCGCGAGCTCGAAGCGATGAGCGGCCTCGCGTTTCCCGGCATACCGGACGGACTGAAGGACCAGCGAATCGGAGGACTGAGAGGTGTTTAAGCCATTTGCGAACGATACCGACGTGATGAACATCGCCGGCGATGCGATCAACATCGTGAACGGCAAGACCCGCCTGACGATCAGCGGCGATCTGACGATCGCCCGTGACAAGGCCGGGCTCGCGAACGCGCTCGCGTTCTACAAGGCCCTCGGCGCGATCGTGGAAAACCTGCAGAACGATGCGTCGTTGCCCGCGAAGCTGCCGGACGAGCCGGGCGCGCCGACCGGCACCGCCGACAACCCGTTCATTTGACGCGCTCCACAATGGTGCAGGCGGAGAGCGGTCGCACGCCGGACCGGCGGCCGCGCGGAGGATCGAAGTGATCGAATGTCATGTCGGCCCGAGCCCGCTCGGGCACATCCTGTATCGCGCCGAGAACGACGCACTGACGGGACTGTTTTTCGTCGGCCAGAAGCATTTCCCCGCCGGCGTGCCCGAGCCCGCGCTGTCCGAAACCGCGCCGGCATCGCGCGTGATCGCGGTGGCGCGCGAGCAGATCGGCGAGTATTTTGCCGGCGCGCGCAGGGAATTTTCCGTCGCGTTGCGGCTCGGCGGCACCGATTTTCAGCGGCGCGTCTGGGACCTGCTGCGGGAGATTCCTTTCGGCGACGCCTGGACTTACGGTGATCTCGCCCGCAGGCTCGGTTTGCCGCCCGGCGCCTCGCGCGCGGTCGGCGGTGCGAACGGGCGCAATCCGGTGGCGATCATCGTGCCGTGCCACCGCGTGATCGGCGGCGACGGAGAGTTGACCGGATACGCCGGCGGCGTGGAGCGCAAGCGTCATCTGCTCACGCTCGAAGGCGGGCCGGGACGCGAGCAGCTCGCATTGTTCTGAACAGTCCGCGGCCGCCTCATTTCGACGGCACGGGAAGATCGCCGTCGGCCTGCTTCTGCAGCGCCTGAACCCGCAGTTGCAGCGCGCGCAGCTGAGCCTGCGCGGCGGCCTGTTCGGTGCGCAGCTCGCGAATCGCGTTCTGCTGCTCCTGCTGATGATCCGCTACCTGGCTTTGCTGCGCGTGAGCGATATCGAGATCCGCCTGCAGGCGATTGGCGCGTGCCTGCTGAGCCGCGATCTGCCTGTCGGCATAGGCCGTTTCCGCTTCCAGCCGGATGCGCCGGATTTCCGCGTCGGCGAGCGTCGCGGTCGATTTCGAGAAATCCGAATAGACCGCCTCGGCGCGCACGTCATTCTGCGTCTTGAATACCCGCCAGAATTTATTCTGCTGAAACAGCGCGACGTAATAAATCATTATCTCGGGATAATACGAAAGCGTCGCGCCGTAGCTGCCGTTCAAGGTCCTGCGCAGCTCGGTGATTTTTCCGGCGGAGATCAACGCCTCGAGTTCGGCGACATCGCCATTGGTCGCGGCACCGGGATTTTCCGGACCATTCGCTGATTGCTCGGGGCGCGTATCGCCCGCAGCCGAAGCCGGCGTGAGCGCGGCAAGCAAAATGGCCGCGCTCAGCGCGATTTGTGCAATTACAAGACGCTTCATTGCGATTATCCCGTATCGACAAAGCATGTCGCCCGGAATGGATTATGACTTTCAAAACCCGTCATTTCCAGACGATCGAATGCTTTATTCGAACGCGATGAACGCGCGCAAATTCAGAGCATCAGTCGGCCCTTGAAACGGTCGTTCGGCGACCGTGTTTCACGGGCGCTGCGCATGGTGTCGCGCGGCTTGAAGATGTTGGTGTCCGACGTATCGCCGGGCATGCGCGAAAAAATCCCGCTGTCGGCCTGAAATACGAATGGCGCCGCCGAAAGAATGCGCGCATCGGGCAGCGGCTCGCTTGCATGAACCGAAGCGGAAGATGCGGCGAAAAAGGCCAAAAGGCAGGCAGCGAGCGCGAGAGCGCCCGGAATCGAGTGCGAACGGTACATGGCAAAGAGAAGGCAAAGAACGGCGCGGTCAGCGCCAGGATGGAGCAGCCGGAAAACGCGCGGCGCCCGTGTACGACATGGTTCGCTATTTCAACAGTTGTCGGGCCGGCTGACCATGAGAGGGTTCTCAATTGCGTCTGATGCGCGCTGATTAACGAAAGCCGCCGAACGAGCGGCGCGCCGGGCGGGCGTGAAAAATGCAAACGAGAGGTACTCGCCTGGTTATCCGGACACGGCGGAGGCGCACCCCAATGGAGCGTCCGGACGAGCCGAGAAGCACGGACGAACGCGCGCGCCGCGGGTATGACGGGATGGCCAGCGAACACAGCTTGACCAGAAACAGCCATAATTCGCCTTCGCCAGAAGCCGGTCCGCCAAGTAAAAACGAAAATGCCATGATTCAAGACGACAACCTATCGACCGATCCCGCCAGGCAACCCGTCGACAACGGCAACGTGACGACCGGCGTCGCAGGCCTCGACGACATTCTGGGCGGCGGCCTCGTCGAAGGCGGCCTGTATCTGATCGAAGGGATGGCGGGCGCGGGAAAGACGATCCTCTCCTCGCAGATCGGCTTCCACCGCGTGAATCAGGGCGACATGGTGCTGTACATCACGCTGATCGCGGAGTCGCACACCAAGCTCCTGTCGCATCTGAAGGGGCTGTCGTTCTACAACGCCGACGCCATTTCGGACCGCATGCTCTTCGTCTCGGGCTATCACGAGCTGATGCGCGACGGCCTCTCCGGCTTTCTCGCGCTGATCGCCTCGACGATCAAGACGAACCGCCCGCGCTTCATGGTCATCGACGGATTTCGCAGCGCCCGCGAGTTCAGCTCGACCGAGCTCGAGCTCTCGCAGTTCATCCATGAGCTCTCCGCGTTCGTGAGCGCCGCGCGCTGCACGACGCTGATCCTCGCACCGCTCTCGGGCAACGAGCCGCATCCGGAGCACACGCTCGTCGATGGGCTCATCGAACTGAACCGCTACAACACCGGCATGCGGCGCGCGCGCGAAATCGAGGTTCACAAGCTGCGCGCCCGCGATCACCTGCTCGGCAAGCACTTCTTCAAGATCACCGAGGAAGGTCTGGTGACCTTTCCGCGCATCGAGTCGTCGGCGGCCAACGAGCAGGACATGCCGGACTTCAAGAGCCGGCTCGGCTTCGCGTTTCCCGATTTCGACCAGATGCTGGGCGGCGGCGTCGTGCGCGGCTCGACGACCACGCTCATCGGGCCGTCGGGCGTCGGCAAGACGCTCCTGTCGCTCAAGTTTCTGCAGGCGGGCGTCGACCGGGGCGAACGCTGCGTCTATTTCGGTTTCTACGAGTCGCCGGAGCGGCTCATCGCCAAGGCGCAGTCGATTGGCATCGATCTCGCGCCGGCCCTGCAGGACGGACGGCTCACGGTCCACTGGCATCCCGCCGTCGAACTGGCCATCGACGAGCTCGCCGTGGAGCTGATCGGCGCGGTGCGGCGCGCCAAAGCGTCGCGGCTCGTGGTCGACGGCGTCGACGGATTCCGTCAGTCCGCGAACCGCACGGAGCGCTTCGGGCTCTTCTTGAACGCGCTTTCGCACCGTCTGCGCGAGGCCGGCGTCACGACCGTCCTCACGGAAGAACTGCCGCTCTACGGCGATTCGGGGCCGCCCATCACGCTGCGCGCCTCCGCGATGACGGAGAACATCGTGCTGATGCGCTATGTCGAGGCGAACTCCGCGCTCTATCGCATGGTGTCGATCGTGAAGCAGCGCGAGGGCTCGCACGATTCGACGATCCGCCGGCTCACCATCGACTCGCGCGGCCTGCATATCAGCGAAGGCTTTATCGGCCCGACGGGTCTGCTGTCCGGACACCCCTCGCTGCCGCCCGCGCTTTCCGTGTCGGACCCCGGCGCGCGCGCATGAAAAAGATCCTGGTCGTCGACGACGAATTCGACATTCTGACCACGTGGCGGCTCGTGCTCGAAATGGAGGGCTACGAGGTCGCGACCGCGTCCAACGGGCGCGCCGCGCTCGACTCCGCGCGCTCCGATCCGCCCGCGCTGGTCATCACCGACTGGATGATGCCGCACATGGACGGCGTCGCGCTGATCCACGCGCTCGCCGCGAGCGATGGCCTCGGCCACGTGCCCGTGATTCTCATGAGCGCGGCACCGAATGCGCCGGTGCTCGAGCATCCCCATGCGCAGTTCCGCAGGAAGCCCCTTTCGATCGACGATCTCATCGACGCCGTCAAACGCCTGATCGGCCCGCCTTGAACGAAGCTGGGCACGCGGCGTGCTGCTCAGGTGCGCGCCGGCGTGGCCGGACTGACGAAGGACTTCAGAGAAACCGCTCAAACGAAACGGGAGGCACCATGGTGCAGGATCAGGTGGAAGGCGCGGCGCAACAGGTCGCCGGCAAGGTGCAGGACGCGGTCGGCGCGCTGACGGGCGATGAACAGATGCAGGCGGAAGGCAAGGTGCGCCAGGCCTTCGGCAATCTGCAGCAGAGCTACGGACAGACGGTCGACAACGTGCGCACGGCCGTCGTGAGTCAGCCGATTCAGGGCGTGCTGATCGCTGCGGCGGTCGGCTTCGTGCTCGGCGCGTTATGGAACCGCGATCGTTGACGCGGCTCGCGCTGCGCGCGCGAGGTATCGATGACGAAGCCGGCGCGGGATCGCGCCGGCTTCGTTGTTTTCAGGGCGTCTCGCGCGCAAGGCTCACGAACGACGAGGATTGCGCGCATCCGATGGCGAGCGCCACGGCGGCGACGACGAGCGCGCCGTTCGTGCCGCCGTGCGCCGCTGCGATCGCCAGTCCGGATGCGGCAGCGCCGCTCATGAGGCTCGCGGCCGGCGCAGCCGCACCGCCGCCGATTGCGAGCGACAAATGCGCGCCGATGAGCGCGACCATCGCGACGACTGCCACCACAGCCAACGCACCCGGCTGAGCGCCCAATGCATATGCGAGCGCCGCGCACGCGCCGGCGGCCGCGAGATGCAGCGGCGCGCGGCAGACGCTTTCCCGCCGCCGCGACGAATTTGGAGTTCGTTGCAATGCCAGGCAGCCGAGCGCGGTGATCGCGCCGCCCGTGAGCACGGCAAGCGCGCCGTTCAGGCGCAGCGCGTCCGGTAGCAGCCACGCGACGAAAGCGAGCGTGACCAGCGAAGCCTGCGTCGAAGCGGGCAAGATGAACGCGACTCGCCCGGATCGAAACGACACGAGGCCCGCGAGAGCCGCCAACACAAAAGCGGCGACGATCGGCGCGATCGCGCTCGGCCCGCCGTTCACGAGGCAGGCCACGACGACAGCCGCACCGGCCAGCCACGACATACGCGAGCGCGGCAACGGTCCCGCCGACATCGTCGCGAGCACGCACAGCGCGCCGGCCAGAGCATCGGACATGCGTCGCTCCTTCAGGCGGCCAGCACGTTCGACAGCGTGCCGATGCCCGTGATCGACACATCCACGCGCGCGCCGTCCTTGATCGAGCCCACGCCGATCGACGTGCCGCACGCGATCACGTCGCCGGGCACGAGCGTCATGTCGTGGGAAAGCAGGCTCACCTGCTCGGCGGGCGAGAAGATCATGTCGTCGAGCGGATAGTTCTGGCGCTCCACGCCGTCGAGCGTCGTCACCACGCTGGCGCTGCGCCAGTCGAAGCCGTTGCCCGGCGTGACGATCGCGGGACCGAGACACGTGAACGTGTCGAAGCCCTTCGAGCGGCACCATTGCGCGAAGTTGGGATCTTCCTGCAGAAGCTCGATCGCCGTGACGTCGTTCACGCAGGTGTAGCCGAAGATCGCGGCTTGCGCTTCCTCGACCGACGCGCCGCTCACCGTCTTGCCGATCACGATGCCCAGTTCGCCCTCGTACGCGATCTTGCCGTGATAGCTCTTCGGCCGGCGAATCGACTCGTTCGGCCCGATCACCGACATCGGCGGCTTGATGAGAAAGAGCGGATGCTGCGGCGGCGCCTTGTCGAGCTTCTGCGACAGCGCGTAGTAGTTGTTCCACAGCGCGACGACTTTGCTCGGCTCGCACGGCGCGAGCAGCGTGAGATCGTCGGCGGCGAAGGAGATGTCGGTCGGGCGCGGGCGGTCGAACATCGCGCCGTCGTGCTGCACGACGCGGCCCGAGTGCTGATCGAGCGTGCCGAAGCCGATGCTGCCGTCGGCGTCGCGAAAACGGATCCAGGTGGTCACTTTTCAGCTTCCTTCGAGTGTCGTTGTGAAGGGCGCGGACATGCGTGGCCCGCGCCCCTGTCCCCTCCTCCTTGCTCTTAGATCTGCCCTGCGCCGCGCGCCCACTTGTACTTCGCGCCGAGCACCGCGACGGGCAACTCGGTCGAGTACGCGTAAGCGGGCACGCCATGCTCGTAAAGATACTCCGCCGCCTCTTCCACCTGAACGTCGCCCGCGAGCGACGCCACGATCGGTTTTTCGATGCCGAGCGCCTTCATCTCCTCCTTCACCTCGATCACGAGCTTCGCGAAGACCATCGGCGGCGTGATGATCGTGTGCCAGTAGCCGAGGATGATCGAATGGATGCGATCGTCCTTCAGGCCGAGCCGGATCGTGTTCTTGTACGTCGTCGGCGGCTCGCCGCCCGTGATGTCGACCGGATTGCCCGCCGCGCCGAACGGCGGGATGAACTTGCGGAACGCGGCGTCGAGATCGTCGGGCATCGTCATCAGCGAGAGACCGTTGTCGACGCACGCATCCGACAGCAGCACGCCCGAGCCGCCCGCGCCGGTGATGATGACGACGTTCTCGCCTTTCGGCGTCGGCAGCTTCGGAATGCCGCGCGCGAATTCGAGCAGATCGCGCAGCGAGCGCGCGCGGATCACGCCGCATTGCTGGAATACGTCTTCATAGATCTTGTCGTTGCCCGCGAGCGCGCCGGTGTGCGAGCTCGCCGCGCGCGCGCCGAGGCTCGTGCGCCCCGCCTTGAGAACCACGACCGGTTTCTTCTTCGACACGCGCTTCGCGGCTTCGGCGAACGACCGTCCGTCCTTCAGGTCCTCGCAGTGCTGCGCGATGATCTCGGTGTTGTCATCCTGCTCGAAGAAGGTGAGGAGATCGTCTTCATCGATGTCCGACTTGTTGCCGAGACCCACGATCGCCGACACGCCCATCTTGGCCGAGCGAGAAAACCCGATGATCGCCATGCCGATGCCGCCCGACTGCGACGACAGCGCGGCCTTGCCCTTCACGTCGTATGGCGTGCAGAACGTGGCGCAGAGATTCTTCGGCGTGTAATAGAAGCCGTAGATGTTCGGACCCATCATGCGGATGTCGTACTTCCGCGCGATCTGCACGATCTCTTCCTGGCCTTCGTGATTGCCCGTCTCCGCGAAACCCGACGGAATCAGCACGGCGCCGGGAATCTGCTTCTCGCCGACTTCGACGAGCGCCTGAGCCACGAACTTCGCCGGAATCGCGAACACGGCGACGTCGATTGTGCCGGGCACGTCCTTCACGCTCTTGTACGCCTTGCGGCCCATGATCTCGTCGGCTTTCGGATGGATCGGATAGATCGCGCCCTGATAGCCGCCGTTGATGAGGTTCTTCATCACCGAGTTGCCGATCTTGCCGTCCTCGTTCGACGCGCCGATCACCGCGACCGCATCCGGCTTCATGATGCGGTTCATCTGCCTGACGATCTGCTCCTGCGTCGGCCGATAGCGCGGCGCGGCCGGCTCGAAGTCCATCACGATGCGCACGTCCGCGGCGACCGCGCCGTTCGGGCTCGCGAAGACCGGGTTCAGGTCCATCTCGGAGATCTGCGGGAAATCGTCGACGAGACGCGACACGCGCTCGATCAGCGTGATGAGCGCCTCGCGATGCACCGGCTCCGAGCCGCGCACGCCGCGCAGCACTTCCGCGGCCTGGATGCCGTCGAGCATCGATGCGGCTTCCTCGCGCGTGACGGGCGCGAGCCGGAACGTCACGTCCTTCAGCACTTCGACCAGCACGCCGCCGAGACCGAATGCGATCAGCTTGCCGAACGACGGATCGGTCACCGCGCCGATGATCACTTCCTGACCCGCGCCGACCATCTGCTGGACCTGCACGCCGACGAGCGTCGCGTTCGGGTCGTACTTCTTCGCGTTCGCGATGATCGTGTCGAAGCCCGTGCGCACGTCGGCTTCATTCTTCACGCCGACGAGCACGCCGCCCGCCTCGGTCTTATGGAGGATTTCCGGCGAGACGATCTTCAGCACTACCGGAAAGCCGATGAACGATGCGAGCTTCGCGGCATCCTCCGCCGACTTCGCGACGCCTTCCTGCGGCACCGCGATGCCGTACGCATCGCAGACGAGCTTGCCTTCCGGCGCGGTGAGCGACGTGCGGCCTTCGGCCTTCACGCGGTCGAACACTTCCGCGACGCGCCGCCTGGCGTCGGGTGCGTGCAGCGGTACGACCGGCGCCGCGTGGGTGGAAGAGTTGGCGGCTTCGCTGCGTTCCTGGACAACCGTGCTGTTCATTTGGCGTGTCTCCGTTATCAGGTGTCGGTCTTTTCTGGACGTGACGATCCGCGCCGCCTCTCGTCGAGGCGGCGGGCATGCGTGTCTGCGTTTCAGGCGGGTCTCAGATCGCGCCGAGGCTTCTCAGCGTGGCGATCTGGTCAGGCGAGTAGCCGAGTTCCGCCATGACTTCATCCGTGTGTTCGCCAAGGAGCGGCGAGCGCACGACTTCGGTCGGGCTGTCGGACAGCTTGATCGGGTTGCCGACCGTGAGGTACTTGCCGCGCACCGGATGATCCACTTCGACGACCGTCCCGGTCTTGCGCAGCGACGGCTCCTCGGCGATTTCCTTCATCGACAGGATCGGGCCGCACGGGATGTCGTGCTTGTTGAGGATTTCCATCGCCTGGAACTTGGTCTTCGACATGGTCCAGCGCTCGATCTCGTCGAAGATCTGCTTCAGATGCGGCAGGCGCGCGTTCGGCGTCTTGTAGTCCGGATGATCGATCCACTCCTCCCTGCCGATCACCTTGCAGATCTCGCCCCAGACCGGCGCCTGCGTGATGAAGTAGATGTACGCGTTCGGATCGGTTTCCCAGCCCTTGCACTTCAGGATCCAGCCCGGCTGGCCGCCGCCCGATGCGTTGCCCGCGCGCGGCACCGCTTCGCCGAACGTGCCGTTCGGGTATTGCGGATACTCCTTCATCACGCCGGTGCGCTCGAGCCGCTGCTGATCGCGCAGCTTCACGCGGCAGAGATTGAGCACGCCGTCCTGCATCGCGGCGAGCACCCTCTGGCCGCGCCCGCTCGTGTTGCGCTGATACAGCGCCGTGACGATGCCGAGCGCGAGATGCAGGCCCGTGCCCGAATCGCCGATCTGCGCGCCGGTGACCGTCGGCGGGCCGTCGTCGAAACCGGTCGTCGAGGCCGCGCCGCCCGCGCATTGCGCGACGTTTTCGTAGACCTTGCAGTCTTCATACGGCCCGGGCCCGAAACCCTTAACGGACGCTACGATCATCCGCGGGTTCAGCTCCTGGATGCGCTCCCACGTGAAGCCCATGCGATCGAGCGCGCCCGGCGCGAAGTTCTCGACGAGCACGTCGCACTTCTTCACGAGCGTCTCGAGCACCTTCTTGCCCTCGGGATTCTTCGTATCGATGGTGATCGAGCGCTTGTTGTGGTTGAGCATCGTGAAGTAGAGGCTGTCGGCGTCGGGAATGTCGCGCAACTGCTCCCGCGTGATGTCGCCCGCGCCCGCGCGCTCCACCTTGATGACGTCCGCGCCGAACCACGCGAGCAACTGCGTGCAGGTCGGTCCCGACTGAACGTGCGTGAAATCCAGGATGCGCACGCCGTCCAGTGCCTTGCCTGAAGTGTTCACCTTCACCGTCATGGCTGTCTCCCAAGTCTTGCGATCGTTTATAGGTTCACATTTATTTGTACATCGTCTGCGCCATCGTGCCCGGCGCGTAGACGGTCGGATCGACCCAGATGTTGATGACCGCGCTCTTGCCCGTCTTCGCGACCGACTCGCGCGCCCGTTGCAGCGCGCCCGCGATCTTCGACGCCTCGCGCACTTCCTCGCCGTAGCCGCCGAGCATTTCGGCGAAGCGGCCGTAAGGCACGTCCGACAAAAGGTTGCCCACGTTGCCGCGTTCCTCGCCGTACTTCGCGAGCTGGCCGTAGCGGATCTGGTTCATCGCGGAGTTGTTGCCGATCACCGCGATATACGGCACGCCGAAGCGGTTCGCGGTTTCCATGTCGAAGGAGGTCATGGAGAACGCGCCGTCGCCGTAATAGCAGAGTACTTCTTTCTCCGGATTGGCAAGACCCGCCGCGATCGCGAAGCCCGTGCCGACACCCAGCGATCCGAGGGCGCCCGGATCCATCCACTGGCCCGGACGGCGCGGACGCACGGCCTGCGCGGAAATCGTCACGACATCGCCGCCGTCGCCGATGTAGATCGTGTCGTCGGAGAGGAACTGGTTGATTTCGTGCGCGACGCGGTACGGATGGATCGGGCTCGCATCCGACGTGAAGAGCGGCATCAGCTTCGCGGTCGCGGTTTCCTCCAGCGCCGCGAGCTCGCGCATCCACGCCTGGCGCGCCTGACGCTTGTCGTTCTTGAGACGGCCGGTCGACGCCTGCAGCACCGCGCCGAGAATCGCGCCCGGATCGCCGACGAGGCCGAGATCGATATCGCGGTTCTTGCCGACCGTGCGGTAATCCATGTCGATCTGCACGAGCTTCAGATCGCGGCTGATGCGCTTGCCGTAGCCCATGCGGAAGTCGAACGGCGTGCCGACGATCACGATCAGATCCGCCTTCGCGAAAGCCTGCGAGCGCGTGCGGTCGAAGTGATGCGGGTCGCCCGGCGGCAGCAGGCCGCGGCTCGCGCCGTTGAAGTAGCCGGGAACGTCGAGGCCGCGCAGGAGCGCGATCGCTTCTTCGTGGCCGCGCGCGGTCCACACCTGCTGGCCGAACAGAATCGCCGGGTGCTCCGAGTTCACGAGCAGATCGGCCAGTTGCTCGATCGACTGCGGATCGCCGACCGATTTCGTCGATGCGCGATAGCGGCCCGGCTGCGGAATCACGGCCTTCGTCATGTCGATTTCACGGTCGAGCACGTCGCGCGGAATCTCCAGATACGCAGGTCCCGGCGCGCCGTTGAAGGCTTCGCGCGCGGCCATCGAGATCATGTCGGCGACGCGCTCCGTGCTCGGCACGGTCGCGGCGAACTTGGTGATCGGCGCCATCATGTCGACGTGTGGCAGATCCTGCAGCGAGCCCATCTTGTGCTGCGTGAGCGCGCCCTGCCCGCCGATATGGATGATCGGGCTTTCCGAGCGGAACGCCGTGGCGACGCCCGTCACCGCGTTCGTGCAGCCGGGGCCGGCCGTCGTCACGACGCAGCCGAGCTTGCCGGTCTGGCGCGCGTAGCCGTCGGCCGCATGCGCGGCGACCTGCTCGTGACGCACGTCGATGATGCGGATGCCCTCGTCGACGCAGCCGTCATAGATATCGATGATGTGACCGCCGCACAGCGTAAAGATCGTGTCGACGCCTTCGTTCTTCAAAGCGCGAGCGACCAGATGGCCGCCCGAGATGACTCCCGCGCCGCGCGTCTTCGCTTTTAGCGTGTCTTCGGCGGTGGTGGTGGCTGGAGCGACTTCGGGGCGGCTGCTGACGACTTCGGACATTGTTGTCTCCTCCTCGATGGGGTGGTGTGTGAGGCTCCCGTGACGTCGCGCTGCGTCCGGTTGCTGTGATATACAATATTCCACACACAGTATTAGTCAACTGTAGTCCGATCGATGAAAACCCTGTGATGCGTCGCATCATCCGATGAAAGGCTTTCTAATACTAGCTTCCGGACTTCTCCACGCTGCAATGCAACAAGCGCTGTATCCCTCTCTTCTCCGTTAAACATCCATTTAACGTCTTGAAAGCTGCGCGCCGAAAGTTTTTTGCACGCCGTGAAATCTGATATACAGTATTTCAGCGCGCCACTTCGTGACGTTTTTTTGTGGCTCGCACTCATTCCCATCAGAGGATTCAGGAGACGCAATGAACATCCACGAATATCAGGCGAAGGCGCTGCTGCGTAAGTACGGCGTCGCGGTTCCGGAGGGCCGCGTCGCCTTTTCCGCGCAGGAAGCCGCCGACGCGGCGAACGCGCTGGGCGGACCGGTCTGGGTCTTGAAGTCGCAGATTCATGCCGGCGGCCGCGGCGCGGGGCGCTTCTCGAACGACCCGGACGGCAAGGGCGGCGTGCGCGTCGTGAAGTCGGTCGACGACGTGCGCGAGAACGCGCGGAAGATGCTGTCGTCGGTGCTCGTGACGAAGCAGACCGGACCGGCGGGCAAGGAAGTGAAGCGTCTGTATGTCGAGGAAGGCTGCGACATCGCGCGCGAGCTGTATCTCGGGATGCTGGTCGATCGCGCCACGTCGCGCATCACGATCATGGCGTCGACCGAAGGCGGGATGGAGATCGAGGAAGTCGCGCATCGCACGCCGGAGAAGATTCTCAAGGTCGCGATCGATCCGGCGACCGGCCTGCAGCCCTTTCACACGCGTCAGATCGCGTTCGGGCTCGGCTTGAGCGGCAAGCAGGTCGGCGCGGCATCGAAGTTCATCACGGCGCTGTATCAGGCGTTCGTCGATCTGGATGCGTCCATCGTCGAAGTGAATCCGCTCGTCGTGACCGGCTCCGGCGACGTGATCGCCCTCGACGCCAAGCTCAACTTCGACGACAACGCGCTCTATCGCCACCCCGACATCGAAGCATTGCGCGATGAAGACGAAGAGGATCCCGCCGAAATCGAGGCGGCGAAGCACGGCCTAAACTACGTGAAGCTCGACGGCAACATCGGCTGCATGGTGAACGGCGCGGGCCTCGCGATGGCCACGATGGACATCATCAAGCTCTACGGGGGCGAGCCCGCGAACTTTCTCGATGTCGGCGGCGGCGCGACCCAGGAGCGCGTCGCGACCGCGTTCAAGCTGATCCTGCGCGACCCGAAGGTCCAGGGAATTCTCGTCAACATCTTTGGCGGCATCATGCGCTGCGACGTGATCGCGCAAGGCGTCGTGGCCGCCGCGCGCGAGGTCGACCTGCGCGTGCCGCTCGTCGTGCGCCTCGCCGGCACGAACGTCGATGCGGGCCGCGAAATTCTGCGCACCTCCGGCCTCACCATCATCCCCGCCGAAAATCTCGCGGATGCCGCCGACAAGATCGTCAGCGCCGTCGCCGCCGCACGACACTAAAGAGGAAGCCAACATGAGCGTTCTGATCGACAGCAACACGAAGGTCATCTGCCAGGGCTTCACGGGCGCGCAGGGCACGTTCCACTCGGAACAGGCGATCGCCTATGGCACGCGCATGGTCGGGGGCGTGACGCCCGGCAAGGGCGGCACGACGCATCTGGACCTGCCGGTGTTCGACACCGTCGCCGACGCGGTCGCGAAAACCGGCGCGGATGCCTCGGTGATCTATGTGCCGCCGCCCTTCGCCGCCGATGCGATTCTCGAAGCCATCGACGCCGAAGTGCCGTTCATCGTCTGCATCACGGAAGGCATTCCGGTGCTCGACATGCTGCGCGTGAAGCGCGCGCTGTCCGGCTCGAAAAGCCGGCTCGTCGGGCCGAACTGTCCGGGCGTCATCACGCCGGGACAATGCAAGATCGGCATCATGCCGGGTCATATCCATCAGCCGGGGAAGATCGGCGTCGTGTCGCGCTCCGGCACGCTGACGTATGAGGCCGTCGCGCAGACGACCGCCGCCGGACTCGGCCAGACGACGTGCATCGGCATCGGCGGCGATCCGGTGAACGGGACGAACTTCATCGACTGCCTCGCGCTCTTTCTGGAGGACGACGCGACCGAAGGCATCATCATGATCGGCGAGATCGGCGGGTCCGCGGAGGAGGAAGCGGCGCAGTTCCTGAAGGACGCGCAGACGAAGAAGCCGGTAGTCGGCTTCATCGCCGGCACGACCGCGCCGCCCGGACGCCGCATGGGGCACGCGGGCGCGATCATCTCCCGCGGCTCGGGAACGGCGAGCGCGAAGATCGACGCGATGAAATCGGCGGGCATCCATGTCGCGGACTCGCCCGCCGCGCTCGGCGAGACGATGGTGCGTGCGATGCGCTAGGCGTCGGGCCGCAAGGCAACGCCGTTCCGTTGCCTTGCGGCACACTTTTTGTCATTCGTCCGGTGGCTGCGCCTTAGACTTCGGCTTCCTTCCGAACCGAGCTTCACGTGCTCCGATGATCCGTCTGTTTTACGTCGCCGCCGCAGTTCTGTTGATTTCCGCCTGCATCGAACAAGCCCTGGCACAAGCCGTGTCGCTCTCGCCGGGCATCGCCGAAGCGGCCTCGTCACCGCGTTATTCCAGTTCGCTCAGCGCCAATGTCAATCGCGCGTCGGGGCCGACGGTCACGCAACAGCAACTGCAAAGCGAACGCTGCGCTTCGCTGAAAGCTTCGATCGATTGGGTGCAGAGTCGCCCGACCGAGCCGCACGATCCCGGCAATTCGAACTACCGGAACTTCGTGAGCAACTCGTGGGGAGGCGCCGACAACCAGCGTTCCCCGGACCGGCCGAACGAACTGGAGCGACAAGCCACGATGCTGGGCTGCCCGAAGGACACGTCGAAATAGCACACGGACAGAAAAAAGCCGCGTGGCAAAAACCACGCGGCTTCTCATTACTGATACTTCGGCAGGAAATCAATCCAGAAAGTCGCAATTCGCCTCGACGAACGCCGCCAGATCGAGCGAGTGCTGCTTGACGAGCCGCTCGACCAGCTCCGTGTCGCGCTTCTCCAAGGCCTCGATGATGCGCATGTGATCGACGATCGAGCGCGACGCCCGGTCGCTCTGCGAGATCGTCATCTTACGAATCGCGCGCACGTGCACGAAGATGTTCTTGATCGTGTCGAAGATGATTTCCGACTTCGACAGCCGCACGATCGCGGAATGGAAGGCGATGTTCGCTTCCGAATACTCGTCGATATGCTCGGCGGGCGTGGAATCGCGGAAGTTGTCGAACATGTGGCGCAACTGGGCGATTTCCTCGTCCGTCGCGCGCTGCGTCGCGAGCCGCGCCGCCATGCTTTCCAGCGCCGCCCACATGTGGATCATCTCGACGATCTCGCGCTTGGTCTTGCGCAGGATATAGACGCCGCGGCGCGGCACCGTGCGCAGAAAGCCTTCCTGCTCGAGCAGCGTCATGGCCTCGCGGATCGGCGTGCGCGAGACGCCGAGCGCTTCGGTCAGCTCTTTCTCGTCGAGACGGATTTCTTCCCGCGAGCGGTAGATGTCCGCCTCGGCAATCGCCTGCCGCAGTTTCGCGTACGCCTGGTCGCGCAGCGAAACCGTGGCATTGATCGGTTCCAGCGAAAGCGTCAGCCCTGAAGTACGTACATCGGGGCGAACTTCCGGCCTGTCTACGGATTGAGTATCAGATGGCATTGATGGCTTGATTTCCCAAGTGCGGACGGCCAGCGTCGACACGCTTGCCCGAACCGCCGTTCTGGTCATCCGCCGCGAGACCGGCGAAGCGACCGTGATCCTGTGCGCGCTGCAGCATGCTCTGCGGCACCGCCGACGCAATCATAAACGTAACACCCACACCCACGACAACCAGCGCGAATCCGACGACAACCAACAGGGCGATGCTCATTTCAGGCTCCGGTTAAATCACAAGAGCCCTCAGTATATGCTGCAATGCAGCAGCACGCAACATATTTTGCATCTTGTATATCAGAAACAACGCTGGCGCCTTGTCTGCAGTTTAGGCGGCTTTTTGCGATTGCGGGAGAGGAAGCGGCTTCGCCGTGCCCTGATTCACGCCCTCGCGCAGCTTGATCAATGCGAGAACGGCATCGAGCATCGGCGTCTCGACGTGCACCAGACGGCCGATTTCCTGCACGACGGTCATCAGCGGATCGATTTCCATCGGGCGTCCGGCTTCGCAGTCCATCAGCATCGAGGTCTTGTGCGCGCCCACCGCACCCGCGCCGTTGATGCGCCGCTCCACGTCGACGCGGAAGTTCACGCCGATCTTGTCGCCGATGGCCTTCGCCTCCAGCATCATCGCCTTCGAGAGCGCGCGCGTGCCGGGATCGCTCGTCAGGACGTCGAGCGTCGCGCCGGTCAGCGCGCTGATCGGGTTGAAGCACAGATTGCCCCACAGCTTGAGCCAGATCTCGTCGCGGATGTTGTCGCGCATCGGCGCTTCCATGTCCGCCTTCGCCATGATGTCGTGCAGCGCCTGGAGACGCGGCGTGATTTCGCCGCCCGGTTCGCCGATCGGGAATTTCTTGCCGTAGTGATGTTCGATGACGCCCGGCTCCGCGATCTCCGCCGCGGGCAGCAGCACGCAGCCAATCGCGCGCTCCGGCCCGAAAACGTCCCACTGCCGCCCGCCAGGATCGACGCTCTGCAGCTTCGTGCCCTCAAGCTCGCCGCCGTGCTTGTAGAAGTACCAGTAAGGCAGGCCGTTGACCGCGGTGACGATCGCCGTTTCCGGGCCGAGCAGCGGAGGAATCAGATCGACGACGCCGGGTATCGAGTGCGCCTTCAGCGCGATGATCACGAAATCCTGCGGGCCGAGCTCGGCGGGATCGTTCGTGCAGCGCACCTTGATGACGTGCTCTTCCCCATCGATCCGAAGCCGCACGCCGTTTGCCTGCATGGCCGCGAGATGCGGCCCGCGCGCGACGAAACTGACATCGGCACCGGCGCGCGCCAGTTGCGCTCCCATATAGCCGCCGATCGCGCCGGCGCCGTACACGCAGATTTTCATGGTTCGTCTCCTGAGGGTTGTAGCCTTATAACCTCTGATATACAAGATACTACATTCCGTATTGGGTAAGAACAAGGCGAATCGTGCGCTCGCGGCCGAGCGAAAACCCGCATGCGCCGGGTGCGCCGCGGGTCGCTATGCGGATCGGAAATGCGACGATCAGGCCTCGACGGCCTGGCCCGTGCTGAGAGTATGCGACGAGGACTCGATGAAGTGTGACCAGACGTTGGCCGCGCTCGCGCGCAACGCGCGGCTTCTGCGCCGCACGAGCATGATCGTGCGCGAGGCCTCGGGGACGAGCGGGATGAAGCGGATTTGAGCGCTGTCGCACGCGCTGCCGGCGTGCATCGGCAGGATGCCGACGCCGAGACCGGCCGCGGCCATGCGCGCGACCGCCGCGGGTTGCGTGAGCCGCTGACGCACGGCGCCGCTCACGCCGTGCAGCGCGAGCGCGGCTTCGATGGCGGCGAGGCTGCCGGTGTCGTCGTCGAGAAGGAGGAGCGGCGTGCCGCGCAGTTGCTGCCAGTCGAGCGGCGCGGCTGCACTCGACCGATGCGACGCGCCGACGACGGCCGCGAGTCCATCGGAGAAAAGGGGCTCGGCCGCGAGTTCGTCGAGATTCTCCGGCGCAATGACGACGCCCAGTTCCGCCTCGCCCGAGCGCACGAGCTGCAGCACGGCGTTCTGCGGTCGATCCATCACGACGACCGTGATGTCCGGCAGACGCTCGCGGCACGTTGCGAGCATCGCGGGCAGCACGCTCGCCGTCAAACCGCAGCTGCTCGCGAGATTCACGACGCCCGGCTCGCTTCCCTCGTGCGCGCGCGGCCGCAATGTCGCCTCCAGTTCCTCGACGAGCGGAGCGATGCGCCCGAGCAGCTTGCGACCGGCCTCGGTGAGGGCGACCTGGCGCGTGGTGCGATCGAAGAGCCGCAGCGAGATTTCCTCTTCGAGTTCGCGGATGCCGCGGCTGACCGCCGATTGCGTGATGCCGAATTCATCGCCCGCGCGCGTGAAGCTGCGATGGCGCGCAAGCGTGACGAACAACCTCAGTTGATGCAGCGAAACGCTGAGCGATGGTGCGGCATGCGCATTCCTGTCGGGTTGATCGCGCATGCCGTGCTTCCTTACTGAACCGACGTATTGCCCGACGCATCCCAGCCTGCCTGGAACGACGCGTTGACCGACGATTCGCCCGACGTCTCGGTGACCGTGTTGTCGATCCAGCGCCTGCGCATCGGCGCGAGGACGAACTTCGCGCACAGGCCGGCCGCGATCGATGTCACGGCCGCCGTGATGAACACCGCGTTCCACGAGCCGATCGAGGCGAGCACCGAGGCGAGCGGCACCAGCATCGACGCCGTGCCCTTCGCCGTGTACAGCGTGCCGGCGTTGGCGGCGGCGTACTTGCTGCCGAAGGTGTCGGCGCAGGTCGCCGGGAAGATCGAGAAGATTTCGCCCCAGCAGAGGAAGGTCATCGCCGCGAACAGCATGAAGAGATACGGGTTGTGCCCGAACTCCATCAGACCGAGCAGCGCGAGGCCTTCACCCAGGAAGATGATGAACATCGTGTTCTCACGGCCGATCCTGTCCGAGATGAAACCGCACAGTGGACGCGTGAAGCCGTTGCACAGATTGTCGATGGAGAGCGTCATCGCGAGCAGCGGCAGCGTGACGCCGAGGAGGTTGACCGGCATCTTCGCGAAGCCGTACTCCTTCGCGATCGGCCCGAACTGCGCGGTCGCGATCACGCCGCCCGCCGCGACGAACACGAACATCAGATAGAGCACCCAGAAGAGCGGCGCGCGCACCATCTGCCCTGTCGTGTAGTCGATCTTGGTCGAGACGATGCGCTTCGCCGGCACGACGTTCGTGGGCGGACTCGGACGCACCAGCATCAACGCGAGCAGGAAGATGCACGCGCCCTGGAAGATGCCGAAGAACATGAACGCGTGCTCGTAGCCGGAACTCTGGATCATGTTGGAGATCGGGATCACGGTGACGGCCGCGCCCGCGCCGAAGCCCGCCGCGGTCAGCCCCGCCGCGAGACCGCGCTTGTCCGGGAACCACTTGAGCGCGGTGCCGACGCAGGTGCCGTACACGCAGCCCGCGCCCACGCCCGCGACGACCGCGGCGATGTAGAGATGAACGAGGCTCGTCGCGTGCGCGTCGATGATCCATCCGAGCGCCGCGCAGATCGATCCGCCGATGACCACCGGCCGCGGCCCGAACTTGTCGACGAGCCAGCCTTCGACGGGCACGAGCCAGGTTTCCGTGACGATGAAGATGGTGAAGGCTGTTTGGATCGCCGCCTGACCCCAATGATGCTTTGCATCCATCGGTACGACGAATAGTGTCCAGGCGTACTGCAGGTTGGCGACGAGCCCCATGCATATGATGCCGACCACCAGCTGGACCCACCTGTTGTGATGACGCCCGTGCGATTGCCCGGACACAACCGTGTCTGCGCTTGCCATGTCTGTCTCCGTTATGTGTCTCAGCGCTCGTACGGCGCTTGATGTGCTGCGAGAACACCGGCGCGGTGCGTCGGCGGCGAGCGGTCGGTCAGGGGAAATGCTCGGTCCAGGCGGCGTGGGCATGCGGCCGCTTGTCACGCTTGTCGAACTTGTCGTTCAGGGCGATTGATTCGCACATCTGGCAAACATCCGCGTCAGGCGATCGAAGAATCATTTTCAAGCGATTCCCAATAGAGTCCGGATGGTCGATGCAGCCCTTGCGGGCTTCGTGTGCTGCGCGCTGCTGCGTTGCCGATGCCGCGCGGTAAGCGGGCGAGCCCAGGATCGAGCATGGCCGTGCGTGCTATCCGCGACTGTCCGCCTTACAACTCATGGGGACGTGAAAGCATCGTGGGGGAGAAAAACGATTAAGGAAAGTTAGAAAAAATTATTGTATAAATTAGCTATCGTTAATGGATGAGGGATCGCCGTGCTGCGTAACGCCACTCTGCGTCAGTTGAAGATCTTCGAAACCGTCGCACGCCGGCTGAGTTTTTCTCGCGCCGCGGAGGAACTCTACCTCACGCAGCCGGCGGTCTCGACGCAGGTCAAGCAACTGGAGGAGCACGCCGGCTTGCCGCTTTTCGAGCAACTCGGCAAAAAAATCTATCTCACGCCAGCCGGCAATGAAATGCTCCATTACAGCCGCGCCATCCTGGAACAGTTTCGCGAAGCCGACGACGCGATGGCCCGCCTCAAGGGCATCTCGGGCGGCACGCTCAATGTCGCGGTCATCAGCGCCGGCGACTACTTCTTTCCCCGTCTCCTTGCAGCCTTCACGCGGCGTAATACAGATGTAAGGCTCAACCTCGCCGTGCACAACCGCGAGGAGTTGCTGCATCAGCTCTCAGACAACCTCACCGACCTCGCCGTGATGGTCCGCCCGCCGCGCGACATGGACACCGTCAACGTGTCGTTCGCGCCGCATCCGTACGTGATCGTCGCGCCGCCCGACCATCCGCTCGTCGGGCGCAGGAACATTCCGCTCGAAGCGCTGGCCGACGAGCCGTTCATCGTCCGCGAGCGCGGCTCGGATACCTGGAACTCGATGGAGGAAGGGTTCGCGGGACGGCTCTCGAACCTGAACATCGCGATGGAGATCACGAGCACGGAGACCATCAAGCAGGCCGTGATCGCGGGCATGGGGCTCAGCTTCCTCTCCGCGCATACGATCAGCATGGAGTTACAGGTCGGCAAGCTCGCGGTGCTCGACATCGAGGACTTTCCGGTGATGCTCAACTGGTTCGTCGTGCACCGGCACAACAAGCGCTTGCCGCCGGTCGCGCTTGCGTTCAAGCAGTTCCTGATCGAGGAAGGCGCAGCACAGATCGAGGCGATCACGCAGATCGTCGCGACGACGGGCAAGCCGAATGCATAAGTAAAAATGAATAGTTATTCGAAAAAAGTTTAACTGTTGTATATGGATCGGTTTTTCTATCCTGCAGTGAAGCCCCACGGCCATACAGGAGACGATCATGATCCACGCAACGTACGGCGATGACCGCGAAGTCCAGGCGCAAGTCTGCGCATTCAACACCGCTTTCGAAGAGCTCGACCTGATGTTCCGCTGGGACGCGCAAACCTATCGCTCGCTGGCGTCGGCGGATAGCGACTACGGGAAGATCGCGCAGTACATCGAGACGCATTGTCCGCATCTGCTGAAGGCGTACAGCGCCGAGTTTCTCTGCCAGGCGATCGTCGAGCGCAAGAATTCGACGATCGAAGCGTGCCGGCAGAACACCGTTCAGTACGAAGACAGCGCGCAGCGCGCGCGGCTCTGGCGGGCGCGCAACGAGGAAACGGCGCGCGTTTGACGGTTCTCTTTTATCGATATGGGCGGTCCGGGAAATCCGGACCGCCTTTTTGCGCTTGTGCGCGTTTATACGCGTTGGTGCGATTCGCCGCGGTTGCCCGCGGCGACTGCGCGACTCAAGGCGTCAATGCAACCCACACCGCCTTCGGCTCGGTGAAGTTCTCGATGGCGACATCGCCATGTTCGCGGCCGAAGCCCGAATCGCCCCCGCCGCCCCACGGCAGACGCACATCCGTGTAGCCGTAAGTGTTCACCCAGACCGTGCCCGCCTTGAGCTCCGACGCCATGCGATGCACCCGGCCGATATCCGCGCTCCACACGCCCGCGGCGAGGCTGTACGCCGTACCGTTGGCGATGCGCAGCGCATCGGCCTCGTCGTCGAAGGGAATCACGCTCGCGACCGGCCCGAAGATCTCTTCCTGCGAGATGCGCATTTCGTGCTCGACGCCGGCGAACACCGTCGGCTCGACGAAATAGCCGCGCTCGCCCACGCGCCGGCCGCCCGTCACGAGCGAGGCGCCCTCGCCCTTGCCGATGTCCACGTAGTCCAGCACGCTCTTCATCTGCTTGGCGGAGATGAGCGGGCCCATGTTGGTTTCGCGCTTCGATGGATCGCCGAGCTTGATCGTCCGCGCGCGCTCGGCGAGGCGCTCGACCACGTCGTCGTAGACCGCCCGCTGCGCGAGCACGCGCGAGCCGGCCGAGCAGACCTGTCCCGCGTTGAAGAAAATGCCGGAGGCCGCCGCGCGCACGGCGCTGTCGAGGTTCGCATCCGCGAAGATCACGTTCGCCGACTTCCCGCCCAGCTCCAGCGTGATGCGCTTGAAGTTGCCCGCCGCGCCCTGGAGGATGCCGCGCCCGACCGAAGGCGAACCGGTGAACGTCACCTTGTCGACGCCCGGATGCGCGACGAGCGAATCTCCGACGACCGAGCCCTTGCCCGTCACGATATTGAGCACGCCCGGCGGCACGCCCGCTTCCAGCGCGAGCCGTCCGACCATCAGCGCGGAGAGCGGCGTGATCTCGGCGGGCTTCACGATCAGCGTGCAGCCGCACGCGAGCGCGGGCGCGATCTTCCACATGCCGATCATCAGCGGGAAATTCCACGGGACGATCGCCGCGACGACCCCGACCGGTTCGCGCACGGTGTAGGTCAGCGCATCGGGGCGCGCGGGCACGACCTGGCCGTTGATCTTGTCGCACCAGCCGGCGTAGTAGGAGAGCGTGTCGATGGCGGCGGGCACGTCCTGACGCTGGACGCCGGCGATCGGCTTGCCCGCGTCGAGACTTTCCAGCGCCGCGAGTTCTTCCTGATTCTCGCGCAGCAGGTCGGCGAGCTTCATCAGGATGCGACCGCGTTCGGCGGCGCGGATCGCGTTCCACGGCTTCAGCGCGGCGCGCGCCGCCTGCACCGCGCGATCGACATCGGCGGATGTGCCTTGCGCCACGCGGGCAATCGGGTTTTCGGTCGCCGGGTCGAGGTTCGTCGAGTATTCGCCGCCGCTCGGCGGGACGAATTCGCCGTTGATCAGCAATTCGTAACGCTTCAGATCCGCAGTGCTGTCCATGTCTCGCTCCAATGTGCTTTTCAGAATCACTTCATGTTGGGCCAGAAAAACCATCCACGAAAGCAAAACATTTTTATTGTTTATATAGCGCGGGATGTATGGACGGATATAGCGGACGCGCGACTGCGTCAGGCGAGCGTCTGCTGTTCTCTCCGCGTGTCCGCGTTGATGTCCGGCCTGCGAGCCTCATTGGATCGCTTTTCTGGACAATCCATCCAGCCGGGACAGGGTTATCGAATCGCAAGGCGCGCGTAGACTCGACGTTCCCGCAGTCCTACGAGCAAGGAGATTCTCATGGCAGACCATTCCATCAAAGGGAAAGTCGTCCTGATCGCCGGCGGCGCCAAGAACCTGGGTGGGCTGATCGCCCGTGACCTCGCCAGGCAAGGCGCCAAGGCGGTGGCCATTCATTACAACAGCGCATCGAGCAAGGCGGCCGCCGACGAAACCGTGGCCGCCATCGAGGCTGCCGGCACGCAGGCCGCGGCCTTCCAGGGCGATCTCACCACGGCCGGCGCTGTGGAGAAGCTGTTTGCGGACACCGTCGCGGCCGTCGGCAAGCCCGACATCGCCATCAACACCGTCGGCAAAGTGCTCAAGAAGCCGTTCGTGGAGATCACCGAAGCCGAGTATGACGAGATGAGCGCGGTCAATTCCAAGTCGGCCTTTTTCTTCCTCAAGGAAGCGGGCAAGCATGTCAACGACCACGGCAAGATCGTCACGCTCGTGACCTCGCTGCTCGGTGCGTTCACGCCGTTCTACGCCGCCTACGAGGGCACCAAGGCGCCGGTCGAGCATTTCACTCGCGCGGCCTCGAAGGAGTTCGGTGCGCGCGGCATCTCGGTCAACGCGATCGGCCCGGGCCCGATGGACACGCCGTTCTTCTACCCGGCGGAAGGCGCCGATGCCGTGGCCTACCACAAGAGCGCGGCCGCACTCTCGTCCTTCTCCAGGACGGGCCTCACCGACATCGAGGACGTGGTGCCGTTCATCCGCCATCTGGTCAGCGATGGCTGGTGGATCACCGGCCAGACCATCCTGATCAACGGCGGCTATACCACCAAGTAGGCATTGTCCCCGCGGCCGTCGGCCAGCCCGGCGGCCACGCCTGGACGCATGGAGCCAGGGCCGACGCATGCCAGTCCATCTTGCATTCGGCTTCGCGAAACACGATCCATTGAAGTCGTTATCGGATTTCGCGCGGGCGTGATCGGCGCGTTCATCCATCGATGACCGATCCGGCGGATTTGCAAAGCCGCACGCTGCGTTGATGACCAATGCAAAATCGAAACATTGGTCTGGCGGAGTACGCTGGTCGGATCTGCGCGAAGGGGCATCTTCCCTGTTCACGGTCGTCACCACGCCAAAACGAAATGGCAGACAAGGCCCATGGACAAACTTCAGCAATTTCGCATCTTCGTTCAGATCGCCGAGATGGGCAGCTTCATCAAGGCGGCCCATGCACTGGAACTGCCACGAGCATCCGTGTCCGCCGCGGTCCAGGAGCTGGAATCGGACTTGGGCTCTCGGCTCCTGCATCGCACCACGCGGCGCGTGCAGCTGACGACAGACGGCGCCCAACTGCTCGAGCGCGTGCGCCTGTTGCTCGCCGATGCCGAGGATATCGACTCATTGTTCCAGACCGGGCAGCGGCAGGTATCGGGTCGACTGAACGTGGACGCGCCGAGCCGCATCGCACGCCGGCTGATCGCCCCGGCGTTGCCCGGGCTCCTGCGGCGCTATCCGCGTCTGCAACTCGGCCTGAGTTCCACCGACCGCGCCATCGATCTGGCACAGGAAGGAGTGGACTGCACGGTCCGCGTGGGCAGCCTGCACGACAGCAGCCTGGTGGTGCATCCGCTGGGGCAGATCGCGTTGATCAATTGCGCGAGCCTCGACTACCTGCGCAAGCGAGGCACGCCCATGCAACCGGAGGAGTTGACACAAGGTCACGCAATGATCGGTTACGCGTCACCCACCAACGGACGGGAACAGCCCTGGGAGTACGTCTGCGCCGACAAGCTACACAGCGCCCCCGTTCCGAGCCAGGTCATCGTCAACAACGCCGAAAGCTATATCGCCTGCTGCCTGGCCGGCCTGGGGCTGATCCAGATTCCGCGTTTCGACGTGCAACACCTGATCGACCGGGGCGACCTGGTGGAAGTGCACCCCGAATTTCGTGCCGCGTCGATGCCAGTGTCGCTGCTGTATCTGCACCGACGCCAGCGTTCGCGGCGGCTCGATGCCTTCATCGAATGGTTCGAAAGCCTGATGCGGCCGCATCTGGAAACCGGGGAAACAAGTCGCTGAATCGTATGTGGAACCTCGCATGGAATCGTCCGGGCAATGATCCGCAAGCTTGCCGTCTGCCCGTTTTGAGGGCGTCCGGACATCGCGTCGGTCCTGAGCGCGGCAGGTAACCGCTCGTGACCCACTGAACGGCTCGCCTGTCGTCGTCCATGCATCGGCCCTCGATGCTCCATTCCCAAGCAAGTGCCACAATAAGCTGTTGGCACAAGCGCAAGCCAATTCTGGTCAGGGAGGCGGACGTGATTCACATCGCAAATGCAGCGGCTCCAGCGACGGTGAACGGAATTCTGGCATCCCGGTTCTTCCGGTATCTCGCGCCGGTTCTTGTCGGCGCCATGGTCGCAATTGGTTCGGCGCAGGCCCAGTCCCCATCGTTGGACTCATTCGCCGTGCCCTCCGGCAGCGCACCGCACGATGTCGCACCATCGCCTGACGGCACCGTCTGGTACACCGCACAGGCACAAGGCGCGGTCGGACGGTTGGACCCGCGTAGCGGCAAGGCCGACCGGGTCCAGCTGGGCAACGGGTCGGCGCCGCACGGCGTGATCATCGGTCCGGATCGGGCGGCATGGATCACGGACGGCGGGCTGAACGCCATCGTGCGCGTCGACCCCGGGACACTCGCCGTCACGCGGTTCTCATTGCCCGAGGACCGACAGAACGCCAATCTGAACACGGCAGTCTTCGACAAGCGAGGCCATCTCTGGTTTACCGGGCAAAGCGGCATCTATGGCGAGCTTGACCCGGCGAGCGCCCGCATGCGCGTGTTTGACGCACCGCGTGGACCCGGGGCTTATGGAATCTGTGTCACTCCCGACGGCAGCCTGTACTTCGCTTCCCTGGCTGGCAGCTATCTCGGACGCATCGATCCAGTGAGCGGCGCGGCGCAGGTCATCGAGCCGCCAACGCCGGACCAGGGAGCGCGCCGAGTGTGGTCCGATTCCAAAGGACGCGTTTGGATCAGCGAGTGGAACGCAGGAAAGGTCGGCATGTTTGACCCGGCGACGCATCAATGGCGGGAGTGGCGGCTGCCGGGCTCGAATCCGCATGCGTATGCGATATTCGTCGACGACAAGGACATCGTCTGGCTCAGTGAGTGGAGCGCCAACGCGTTAGTGCGCTTCGACCCGCGATCCGAGCGATTCGACACGTTTGCGCTGCCGCGGCCGCACGCGAACGTACGCCAGATGATGGGGCGTCCGGGAGAAGTCTGGTTGTCCGAATCCGGCACGGATCATCTGCTGCGCTACCGGTCTCGCGTTACGAATGCGGGCAGCAACTGACGGCGCCTCAGCCGTGACGCGCGCATCCGGGCGTTGCGCAGAATTTTCTTCGAAACGCGCACTTACCATTACCCCACCAGGCGACTCCAATGACAGACAAGCCCGATAGCGATCCAGAGTCCGATCCCGACAAGCTGAAGGGCCCTGGTGGCATGACGTTTCGGCAGATCCACGAACAGGTGCAGAAGTCCGTCCAGCGAGACCGTGAGGCGCAGGCTGCGCACGACTCGCCCGCATCGAAAGGCCGATGGCAGCGGTGGGTGCGATATGTTTGGGGCCGCAGCGGGCGGCGCTAGCCGCTGTTGTAGAGGCGGCGTGTGCCGTTAGATAAATGGCGACCGTCGAATAAAGCATAAGGTGACCGTCCAATGGGTTCGCATGGTCGTTTTGAGACACGGCAAAAAGCATAACTCGGCCGAACGGACAGGAATAAAGCATGAGCTGTCTTTTCTAACATCTCCTAGTCCGTTGAACTGGATGAATTGCACCGGATTCGCCGCGATGGATCGGAGTACTTCCATTTCAGTGGAAGCGCCTGCTTGTTGTATTGACGTATATAGCGCATGAGCTTTTTGTCGAGATCCTTGGTGCTGGTAAATACGCCACGTGCAATGACGTCGCGCTGGATGCGAGCAAACCAGTTCTCGACCTGATTCAGCCATGACGAATACGTGGGGGTGTAATGTATCGAGACCTTCGACCCCGATTCGGCTGCATTGCAACAGGTCGAGGACGCATTTTCGTACGCCCGGAGACCGTCGCGCTCTCCGCGATGACGGTCATGTCTGCCCGATCGCCCGCGACGATGCGGCGCACAAGACGCGCCAGGTCCGAATGAATCTTCTCACGCTTGATCAGAGCATTGCGGGCGGCGAAATTGCCATTGCCGTCTCGTATCCCAAACATCAAACACGTTACTTTGGGAAGTGAGCAGCCCGGATGATATGAAACAAGGCATACGGGTTGCCTTAAAGAGGACGAGACACTAGCTGGACGGGGAAGAACGAAATGACCTACACCGCGGAGCAACCTTTTTTTTACGTGATGCAGTGGAAAAACAGCTCGGTTCCAAATCTTCAGTTTCGACAGGCGTTGTCCCGTATGGTCGGACGTTCGTTTCTCGGCGGCATGGACGCGCGTGCGTAAAACGCACATTTGCTGAGTGGAACCGGATTTCTCGTTTCCGCTAGGTCCGTGGTTATCCTGATCCGCGTCTTGCAGTGTTTCCGGCGTACTTCATTCGCTTCTTTTTCGGGCTTCGAAAGGCGCGTTGCGCATCCCGATGCGGTTATGCGCCCATTCGCCGTGGGCGCCCCAGATGCGCCTTTGGCTAAACGATTCTCGGTTGTGCACTCTCCGACGCCGCACCGGAGACAACGACAAAGAAAATGAAAAAGTATTGGCGAGGCTCTGGCCGCTGCGCCTAGCGCTGCAGGGCGTCCGCGAGGGCCTCCAGGGACGGCGGCTTGACGAGATAACCGTCGAATCCACCGTCAACAGCTCTTGCGTCGGTCGACACGGCGTAACCGGTAAGGGCCACCAGCCGAGTGGACACACATTGTTCGTGCTGTCTTAGCCGTCGTGCAAGTTCGTGACCAGTCATACCCGGCATATTGATATCAATCAACGCGACGTCTGGCGTAAAGGACTCGATAACCGCTAGCGCTTCCTGACCACCGTATGCGCGCTTCACCTCGTGGCCATCCAACGCAAGCAGCAAAGCCAGGGCTTCGGTCGCGTCCTCGCTATCGTCGACCAAGAGGATACGAGCAGGCGGAATTCCATGGCTAGTAGCAGCGGAGTGTTCAACAGTACTGCGACGTACGATGGGCAGCCGCACAACGACTTCGGTCCCTTGCCCTTCGCCCTCGCTCGAGATTGACACCTCTCCCTGATGCGCCTCGACTAGATATTTGACAACCGGCAATCCCAAGCCAAGTCCTCCCTCGCCCACATCCCTTGCACACTGCGACTGCGAGAAAAGGTCGAAGACTCGCGGCAAAAGGTCGCGCGGAACGCCAATGCCGTTGTCACGCACGATGATGACCACATCTCGCGGCGTGAGGTCATGCTCGGGAATCGCACTTGGGTCCGGCGCGTCCACCTGCAATGTGATTTCACCGCCGGGAAGGCTGTACTTGACGGCGTTCCCGAGGACATTTGAGATGACCTGCGTGAGCCGCGCCGCGTCAGCGAACACTGTCACAGGGAACACCGGTAGATATACGTGAAGCTGCTGATGGCGTCGCTCGACCTCGTGGCTCACTGCGCCGATTGCATCCTTCACTATGTCGCCAAGCAGAGCGGGGGCCAAACGAACCGATAGCTTGCCATGGCGGCCCCGTGCTGCGTCAAGCAGGTCGCTCACGATGCGCTTCAACTGCTGCACCTGGCGATTGGCGACAGCCAAAGCGGAGAGCACTGCCGGACTCTCGGCTGCCAGCTTCTGTGCGGCCTGCAGCGCGCTATCGATCGGCGCAAGCGGGCCACGCAGTTCGTGACCGAGTGTCGCAATGAAGTTGTCCTTCGCCTCTTCTGCTTTGGATAATGCGTGACGAGCTTTCTCCGCTTCCCTCGCACGTGCCTCTGCATCCGCCTTAGCTTCGCCGATGGTAAGCGCAGCACGGGTGAAAGTAGCTAAGCTCGTGAGAATGAGGCAATGTTCGCTATCGAAGCGATGGTCGTCGTGGGACATTACCCACAGAGCGCCAAGAGGCTCAGGATTGCCGGGAATCGGCACGACGAGTTCTTCGTTCACTTGCGGAGCGACGTTCGCCAGGCAATCGAAGTGTCGGTGCGGAAAAGAAAATAGCTGTGCCGAGTCCAATTCGACGGCGACGCCCGCTGGGCTGTCGTCAATTGGAATGACGCGGTCTACCAGGTCCGCACAACGGCCCGCAACTGCAACCCACCGATAAGCAGGCCGACCCGCCGTGTATTCGCGCAAGCTGATGCCCGCGCTACCGGCACCACACAGCGCTAGCGCGGTGTTAACCAGTTTCTGAAGCATCGCCGTATCGGACGTGGACAAAGCTTCAGCCAACGCATGAAGTGCCTCATTCTCTGCGGCATAGTCTGGAGCGCGAGCCGAACGGGCGTCGAGCGCGGCAGTGACAAGGGCCCCCGCCCGCTGAACGCGGATTGCCGGAGGCAAAGTGGACGACCCAGACATGTTCGCCGCTCCATTGACGTTCTCGGGCGCAGGAACGAAAGGTTCTTGTCAATTATAGGTTCCAGACATGAATGCACCGTCTCCACGAAGCCAACAAGGCACCGGCTCCATAGATTCCTGGATTTTGTTCAAGCCGTTCTCAGCCTAGTCCGACCTCGATTCTGCGGGGCCTCGCCTCTTCGCGGCGAGGTAGGGTCAGCTTCAGCACGCCGTCCTTCAAGACTGCATCAATCTTCGATGTGTCGAAGTCTTCGCTAACGGTAAAGCTTCGCGAAAAGAACGGCGCACGCAATTCGGCATGCGAAAGGCGAAGATTCGGCGGCACTGGCACGACGGATTCCGCCTCGATAGTCAGTCGTCCGTCATGAACCTTGATTTCCAGTCTCTCCCTCGAGACGCCAGGCAGGTGCGCCCACAACGTTACTGCGTGCGGGTCTTCAAAAATATCGACCGCAGGCGTCCACGTAGCACGACGCCGGACCCCATCCGCTTGCTCAAGTGTCACTGCACCCTGGTCACGCTGAGCCACTTGTCTGTTGTCGCTCATGATTCATCTCCTTACTGAACGGCAATTGCCCGCGGTTTGGATGCTTCGCGCTTGCCCACCGAAATCAGCAGGCACCCGTCAACATAACGGGCTTGGACCTTGTCAGGGTTGGCTTGCTGCGGCAGTTCAACCATGCGCCGGAAGGAGCCACTGAAGCGCTCCCTTGCATTTTGTCGCGTCCCTTCCGACGATTGTTCCCGCTGAGTCGTCCGCTCACCGGAAATCGAAAGCAGGCCCTTATCGATGGAGATATCAAGCTTTGCAGGGTCGACGCCGGGAGCGAACGCGACGATTTCTATCGCGTCATCGGTCGTGCCAATATTGATATAGGGGAACGTCCCGAGCTGACTCGAACGCAAGCTCGAAGGGAGGCCACCAAACAAGCCGGACATTCGACGCTGCAGCCGGTCCAGTTCGCTGAAGAGGTCAGTCCCGAGGGTGTAGTCACTCATGGTCGCTCTCTCCTCAAGCGGCGAGGAGCCGGACCCGCAAACGCGCTTCAGTCCGATTGTCCCGGGCCGCGGACGAACAAGGTTGAAACACGCAGAGTTCGCAGTCGAACTGACCGCGAACAACCTGCCTCAGCGATGCTGCAAATATGTCCATGGATCCGAATTTCAAGGGCTCGCCGACAAATTTTTCAACCCGGCGCCCCGGTACAGTCGTTGCGGAATGCTAGCAAAGACCCATGGCTTTTCGGACGACCGACATGCATTCCGTCCTGCTCGTCGACGACGACATCGACTCTCTGGTGGCGCTTCGATTCGTGTTTGAGGTCCACGGCTTTCACGTATTCCTCGCCGAGCATGGCGGGGCGGCACTCGCACAGGTAGCTAAGCACTTACCGGACTTAATCGTCACGGACATGGAGATGCCTGAGCTTGATGGCATCGAGCTGTGCAAACGGCTGAAGTGTTACCCGACGCTCGCCGCTGTACCGGTCATCCTCATGTCGGGCGGCCTGCCGCCGCCGAACGCGCCGATAATCTGGGATGCTTTCTTATCCAAGCCAGTCGATTTTTACCAGCTCCTTACCGTCATTGAACAACTCCCCGTTTTTCGGCTTGGCAAGGAGCGAACGGAGGCGCCGACCCGCGCGCCGAGATAATGCTAAGACGGCGCTCCAACCTGGAGAGCGGACGCCGTCGAAGACTGGGGCAGCACTGCGGATATCCCATAGCTACATTTCCGATTGTATTGACGTGATGGGTAGAAACAGTGAATTCAATGTTCAAGGAACAGAAAGCCATCGCGCGCGGTACGCTATTTGCGCGAGCCCAAACAAGCCGAGAGCAACCTTCGGCTCTTTTGGGAGAAACACATCATGTCAGTCGATTCAAACCAGATGAACATTGTCGGCAAAGGCGCTGCGACCGCGGATGGTCCGGGACCGGACGTAATGGCCGCGAGCACGTTGGATGGGAACAACGTATTGAGTTCGGACGGAGACGACGTCGGCAAGATCAAAGAGATCATGCTCGACGTCGCTTCCGGTCGCATCGCCTATGCCGTTCTCTCGAGCGGCGGCTTCCTCGGAATCGGAGACAAGTTGCTGGCGGTTCCGTGGAGCGCTTTAACGCTCGATACCGACAACAAATGCTTCCGGATTTCGGCAAGCACCGAACAGGTAAGGAATGCACCGGGCTTCGACAAGGACGCGTGGCCGGCGATGGCAGACCGCTCGTGGGCAGATTCGATCCACCGCTACTATAGCCGACCGCCATATTGGCAGCGCTTCGAGCGGGACGAAGCAACCTATCGTGACGTTCCGCCAGCGCTCTAAACCGCAAATTTCCATGATCGGCGACGCCTTCGGCGTCGCCGGATCGAAGCGTGCCCTTTCAGATTCTTTCGCTAGGCGGAGTCAGCGATAATCGCTTCCTTAACGCGCGCCGTTTCGGTGGCGCAGATCCTTTTGCACTTTCAAACCTGCTAGACACGTTATGCTCTCATCCGGACTCCTGAGCAAGTGGGCGAACAAGCATGTCTGCGGAACACTTTTTGCGCACCCAATGTCGGCAACGAACTTCGACGTGCCCTCATTCTCAACACCGCGCCTTCGCTCGAAGTATGGGGCGCTCGATCACGAAAAAACCGAGGGCGCGAAACTCAAGTTGCGAGGGGAGCGCGTGCCGCTGCTCCGCCGCCATTTTGCTTGCCTCGTGGGTTTTGAAGTCACAATGCCAAAAATGACGCAAGTTTGCCTTTAAAAAAGGTATGCAAGGAGATTTCGATCATGAAAAAGTTCGTAGCTGTCATCGCATCGGCATTGCTCGCCACCACCGTGTTTGAACAGACGGCGGCGGCTGCAGACGCAAGCGACGCGCAAAAAGCGCAGCTGAAGGCAAACAGCGAGAAGTTGGAAGCGCAGGCTACAGCTAACAAGAAGAAGGCGGAAGCACAGAGCGATGCCGAGAAGGCGCAAGCCTCGGCCAACGAAGACAAAGCTTCTGCTCAGGCTGACGCCGACAAGAAGGCCGCGAAGAGCGTTAAGGCGACTACACCGGCGGAAGCATCTGGAGCTCGAAGCAATGCGGCGAAGGCGCAAACTAGGGCGAATCAAAAAATGCAACAGGCCCAAACGAAGGCCGACAGGAAGAAACAGGATGCTGCAAACGACGCCAACGTTGCGCAGGCGAAGGCCGATGAAAAAAAGGTCGAAGCTCAGAACGACGCAAACAAGAAGGCAGCGGAAGCTAGGGTCGACGCCGCAAAGAAGCAGTAGGCAGGGCAAGGCATTCGCCTCGCTGGGAGAGTGTGGCCGACCACACTTCGAAGTCGCTCGCCGGTCTGTCCTCACAACTGCCCGACGAACCGGACGGTAGGTGACGGCTGCGCAGGTCCTGCGCAGCCGTCACAGACGCTCTTGGGTACTGTCGCGATAAGGTTTTCAGCGCGAACACGGGTCGATACTCCTTGCAGATGGCCGCACGCGCCGTCGCGGTGGTCTTCGGTGCGCTGGCGTTCATACGCATCGCGGGCCGACGCTCGTTCGGTCAACGCTCGCCATTCGCTTACGTCGTTGCAGTCTTGCTGGTCGCAGCGCTGAGTCGTGTCATCGTGGGCGCTTCGCGCGCCATACCTACCGCCATAGCGTCACTGGCGATCGTGTTGATCCATCGGGTTCTTGTGTGGGCATGTGTGCGTTTGCCTGCGCTCGAACGAATCGTCGTCGGCTCGGAAAGGGAAATCTACAAGGACGGGAAGTTCGATGAACAACATATGTCGGCCGCTCCCATTACAAGGACCGATGTGTCCGAAACCGCCACGCAGGAACTGCATACCACGACACTCGGCGAGTATGGGCAGCCATCCTCGAACGTAACGGCCTGATGAGTTTTATACGCAAGCGTCGATCGTTCAACAGATTGCATACAATCGCATTCGGCTTTTGTGCGGCAATGACGATGCCAATGAAAAGTGTCGGACTTATCCTTCGGACCGATTCTTGCAACCACCACGGTGCGCCTTGCGCGTCGGCGACGCTCTTCGACTTCACCGCTTTCGTCGATGCCTTTGCTTGCGCCGCGCCCGATAAGCGTCTGCACCCTATTCGAGCTTGCTCGCCTGTTCGGCACTGTACCGGTCGACGAACGTCTTGGCTGACGCTCGTCTTCGATCGCAGCCTCTCGAAAGACGTCTTCCATCGCTTGGCAGCCTGGCCTTGCCGCCTTCGGCGCCCCGGTTGATACCGCCAAACAGCAAGTAGAAGCGGCAGTCGCCTCGGCAGCATCGAACGGCTTCAGGGTCAGCAGGCCGAGCAAACGGCGTGTCAGACGGCGGATACAGCTGCCTGCGGCGTTGCGCGGGCGAACTGGTTCTCCTTTGCCGATCTTGTCGTGGGCGCAATCATCGCCAGGGTGACTCACGCACCGAGAACAGCACTTCTGGATACCGTCGGTACGCCGTCTGGCGACTGCAGCCCGAGGACTTCGGCCGACAGCAGTTGGCCGGTAGATATGATTCAGTCCGCCAAAACTCTACAGCAGGGCCGAGAAAGGTCGGCACCAGGTCCATTTATTGCAGAAGTGCCTAACTCTTCTTCACCAGGCTCGACCCGGAAGCTTCCGCAAGCCCGACAAATGAGCGACATTGACCTTTCATCGGCTGCTTTCAGTTCTGTATGGCTCCAACTCTGGGCAAAATCCACCCAGGACTACTCCATCTTCGCCGTTTCGCCCGAGGGCACTGTCTTGACTTGGAAGCCCGGCGGCGAGCGCATCCACGGGTACCGGCCCGACGAAATTATCGGGCAGCCAGATTCTGTTTTCTTCCAAGAGACTGAGCGCGCCGCGGCTGCACCGGAGGCGGCCCTGCGGGCCGCGGCCGGACCGGGCGCTCCGTCATGGAAGGCTGGCGTTTGCGTAAGGATGGCACCCCCTTCTGGGCAAACGTGGTCACGACTGCACTGCGCGATGGCGGGGGCCATCTCAAGGGTTTTGGCACCATGGTCGCCGACGTGAGTGACAAGAAAGCAGCCCACGACGCGGTGCTCAAAAGTGAACGGAGCTTCCGCCTGCTGGTTCAGGGTGTCACCGACTATGCCATTTTCATGCTTTCGCCGGATGGCCACGTCACGAGCTGGAACTCGGGCGCGCGGCGGATCAAGGGGTACACCGACGGCGAGATCATCGGTTCGCACTTTTCCCGGTTTTACACCCCCGACGATGTCGCAGCGGGTGTCCCTTTCCGGGGACTGGAGACAGCCAGACGCGAGGGACGTTTTGAGGCCGAAGGCTGGCGCGTGCGGCGCGATGGTAGCCGATTTTTCGCTCACGTCATCATCGACGCCATCCACGAGGATGGCCAAGTGGTCGGGTTTGCGAAAGTCACGCGCGATATCACCGAGCGACGGCGAGCAGCCGAGCTACTTGAGCAAACGCAAAACGAACTGTTCCAGGCACAGAAGATGGAAGCGCTGGGCAAACTGACGGGCGGTGTGGCGCACGACTTTAACAATGTTCTGCAGGTGCTGCGTGGCAATCTCGAATTGCTCGAAAGTAGGCATGGCCGCGACCACTGGAGCGCCGAGCGACTCGGTAATGCGATCGACGCCGTCAACCGCGGCGCCAAGCTTGCATCACAGCTGCTTGCCTTCGGTCGCCAGCAACCCCTCGCTCCGGTCGTTACTAATCCTGCGCGTCAGCTCCGGTCGCTCGACGATCTGCTGCGGCGGGCTCTGGGCGAGTCCATTGAGATCGAGTCCGTGGTGGCGGGTGGCTGTGGAATACGATCGTCGATCCGCATCAGCTCGAAAACGTGATTCTCAATCTTGCGATCAATGCTCGCGATGCAATGCCCGATGGCGGCAAGCTCACTCTTGAGCTATCGAATGCGACGCTCGACGACGAATACGTGTCGTCCGTTCATGACGTCGCCGCCGGCCAGTATGTGATGCTGGGCGTCACCGACACCGGAACCGGCATGAGCCAGGAAGTGATGGCCCGCGCTTTTGATCCATTCTTTAGCACGAAGCCTGAGGGTCGAGGTACGGGGCTTGGCCTGAGCATGGTCTACGGCTTCGTCAAGCAGAGCGGTGGGCATATCCGCCTGTACAGCGAGATCGGCGAAGGAACGACCGTCAGGATCTATCTGCCACGCTCCACCGACGCGGCAGTTGAAACCAGAGCGGCCACGCCTGGTAGCCTGAAGCACGGCAACGAGACAATTCTCGTCGTAAAGGACGATCTGAGGGTTCAGTCGACCGTTGTCGAACTTCTCTCTGGCCTCGGCTATGCAGTGCTCAAGGCCAACGACGCCGAGCAGGCGTTGGCCGTGGTCGCAAGCGGCGTGCACATCGATCTGTTGTTCACAGACGTGGTGATGCCCGGCCTGCTGCGCAGTCCCGAAATGGCTCGTAGGGCAGTCCAGATGCTGCCGGGGTTAAAGGTTCTTTTCACCTCGGGCTACACGCAATACGCCATCGTGCATGGCGGCCGACTCGACCCGGGTGTCGAACTGCTGAGCAAGCGATACAGCCGCCAGCAGTTCGCCGACAAGGTGCGGCAGGTGCTCGGCGGCGCCAGCGATGTAGAAGCGAGCGAAGCCGGTGCGGCCGGCACGCGTGCACGTGCAGGTCGAGGGTCGCCATGAAGTGATCGAGCGAGCAAGGCAAAGCTCTGCCAACGTTGATTCAGCGATGGCCGTCGACGTTGCGCGCAGTCTCGAGGTCTATCACCTTGCGCTTCAGGCCGTCGTGGATGGCATGCAGGATCCTTCTGTCGCGCTGCTCACACCCTAACTCCGCAGCAAAGCTCTCTTCGGTCGCTCGACCATCGCCGGATATATCAGCGGTATGCCGTCGGCTGAAAAAAGCGCAGGGTATCCCGCTCGCGGTGAGCAACGCGCAGGGTTGACGCCGCCGACGGTGCTGCGTCTCTGGCCCACTTATTGCTCATTCTCGCAGCCGGCAACAAGAGACCAGCGAAAATTTGAGCAACCGTATTTAAGTGACCATGTCAGCCATGACCAATCAGCCGCAGCCGAATCGCATCTTATCGGGCGTCGCCGGTCTGGACGATATCCTGGGCGGCGGATTGACGCCAGATCGCATGTATTTGATCGAGGGCGCACCGGGCGCAGGCAAAACGACTCTGGCGATGCAATTCTTACTCAAGGGCGCTGAGCTCGGAGAGCCGGGCCTGTACATAACCCTGTCTGAGACAAAGGCGGAACTCGTTGCGGTTGCCGAGAGCCACGGATGGGACACGGCACACATCACGATTATCGAACTGCTGTCGGATGAAGGCCTAGATCCCCGCTTTGAACAAACCGTATTGCATCCAGCGGAAGTCGAGTTAGGAGAAACGGTGCGTGACGTGATCGCAAAGGTCGATGAGCTCAAACCGGTACGTCTCGTCTTCGACAGTCTGTCTGAACTTCGAATGTTGTCGCAAAACCCGCTGCGATATCGCCGCCAGATACTCGCGTTAAAGCGCTATTTCGCGACCCGCGCCTGTACAGTGATGCTGCTTGATGACAACACGTCTGAACCCGGCGATCTACAACTGCATAGTATCGCACATGGCGTGATCAGCCTCGACAACGTGGTCCACGATTATGGCGGCGAGCGGCGGCGCTTGCGGATCGCCAAGATGCGCGGCATTAAATTCCGCGAGGGTTACCACGACATGACGCTTGATACCGGCGGAATCAAGATCTACCCCCGCCTTGTAGCCGCAGAGCATCACATCGAATATTCGTCGAGCGCTCTTAGCACAGGCACCAAGGAGCTGGATGCACTGTTGGGCGGCGGCCTTTTCCCGGGGACAAACACGCTGATAGTCGGCCCGTCGGGCGTCGGGAAGACGACCACGGTTGCGTCGTGTCTGTTGGCAGCACTGGAGCGTGGAGAGGCGTGCGTCTACTATCTCTTCGACGAGACACGAGCCACGCTGTTAAGACGATCGACCAATCTTGGCATCGATCTCGGGCGGCACCTTGAGAGTGGACTACTGACCTTGCGCCAGATCGATCCCGCCGAAATCTCACCCGGCGAGTTCGCTAGCGACGTGCGTCGCAGCGTCGAAGACGATAACGCGCGCTTTGTCGCGATCGACAGCCTGAATGCGTTTCTGCAGGCCATGCCGGGAGAACGCTATTTGCTGTTGCAGATGCACGAACTGCTCACCTATCTCAATCAACGCGGCGTAATCACCATGCTTGTGCTGGGACAGCACGGTGTGATTGGGGAGATCCAGAGCGACATCGATATTAGCTATCTGAGCGATGTGGTCGTGCTTTTCCGCTACTTTGAGCGCCGCGGTGAGGTGCTCACCGCCGTTACTGCGGTCAAGAGTCGGACGGGTGACCACGAGCGCTCGATCCGGCAGTTCCAGCTCGACAGCGGCGGGCTAACTGTAGGCGAAGCGCTGCGCGATTTTGAAGGCATTCTGGGGGGGGTGCCCAGATATCAAGGGGAAACTGCAATGCTTCCCTCTCCGAACGGCAAACAGAAGCCGTATGCTGACTAAGGCCGAGGAATTTCGTGTTCTCATCATGGCGCCCTTCGGCCGCGACGCCGACGTCATCGCCGACGTTCTCGTGACCGATAAGCGAAGCTGCGTCGCGTGTCCGGATTCGGGATGCCTATTGGAGGAACTCAAGCGCGGAGCCGCGGTTGCGATCATCACGGAGGAATCGGTTCGTAACGACAGCGCCCGTGCACTTGGAGACTGGTTCGAGCATCAAGCGGCCTGGTCCGACTTCCCCGTGATTCTGCTCTCGGGGCGTACCGCCGAGCGTCGTTCCGCTGCGAGCGTCGACATGCTTGAACGGCTTGGGAACGTATTGGTCCTGGAGCGGCCGTTAAATTCAGAGACATTGCGTCGTGCGGTAACATCTTCCCTGCGCGCCCGTGCCCGCCAGTACGAGTCGCGCAGCCATCTCGCGGAATCACAGCAGCATCTGATCGAACGCGTCAAAGCACAAGAAGCGCTGGAACAGCTTAACGAATCACTCGAAAGCCGTATCAGCGAACGCACGCGTGAGCTTGCAACGGCGAACGACCGGCTCATGAAAGAGATCCACGAACGGGCAAAGGTGCAGGCAGTGCTCGTGCAGTCCCAGAAGATGGAAGCGTTGGGGCAACTGACCGGCGGAATTGCGCACGACTTCAACAATTTGCTGAACGTCATCATGGCCAATGCGGAACTGCTTGTGCGCTTGAGCGATGACGAGCGTGTGCGCAAAATGGCCGCGACTATTAAACGCGCTACTGAGCGTGGCGGCAAACTCACCGCGCAACTGCTCACCTTCTCACGCACGAGCAACCTCGACCTGAAGGCCGTAAATGTCGCTTCGCTGCTCCAGGGCATGCGCGACATCATTTCAATCTCGCTGGGATCCGCCATCGCGTTCTCGACCCATACGGATTCGGAAGATCTCTGGACGCGGGCAGACGCGAACCAGCTTGAACTCGCCGTGCTCAATCTTGCCATTAATGCGCGTGACGCGATGCCGGACGGCGGACGCCTTTCAATCCGCGCAGACGAACGTCCTGCGCCAGACGAGACGCTTGCCACAGGACGCTATGTTGTCGTCAGTGTGAGCGATTCGGGCACGGGCATCGAGCCTGGGGTCCTCTCTCGGGTGTTCGACCCGTTCTTTACGACGAAGCCCGTAGGCAAGGGAACCGGACTGGGACTGAGTCAAGTCTATGGAATCGCGCGACAGGCAGGCGGCATAGCACGTGTCGAGAGCGAGCCGGGCAAAGGGACGACCGTGGAGATGTGGTTGCCGCTCGCAGCGAAGGAAGCGCCCGACGCCGTCGCTGGACTCGTCTCGGATAACAGCGCGCTGGAGGCACGCCGAGTCCTCGTGATCGAGGATGACGAGGACGTCCGACGCATGCTCGTCGAATGCCTTCAGGCCTTCGGCTACGAAGTTACAGACGCCCGTGACGGCCCGAGCGGACTCGAGCGCCTTCGCGTCGATCACCCTGACCTGCTGATGGTCGACTACGCGATGCCCGGCATGAATGGATTGCAAGTAATCGAAAAAGCACGCGAATTGCGCGAGAATTTACCGGTGGTCTTGGCAACAGGTTACGCGGATGTCGATCTCTCGACGATCACTGACAAGCGCTTCACGGTGCTGCGTAAGCCATTCCAACTTGACGAGCTTACACGCGTGGTCCGCTCGGCATTGACGTCGCCCGCATAGGACATCCCAGGATAGCGCGGCTCGCGGAGGAGTTTTCGAATCCTCATAGACCGAGTGCGCCGCAGGCACAACCCGACGGTGCTCGGACCATAGTGCGACCTCAACGAGAGGCGCCGATTACTGGCGTTTGCTCGACACTCAACCAAAGCTTCCCGCGCGAGCGTCGCGCACTTGCTTCCAGAAATCCTCCAGGTAAACCAAGGTGCTTAAATGCTTAACGACGAGCGGGTACTCGGACTTAAGCGGCGGTGTCGGACGTTGAAGTGCTCGCCGGGGAGGAAAAGGCCATCCGAAAGTCTCTCGACGGCCCGGCGGACACCAGAGCCACTGCGCCACCAGTCAGCAAATACCTCAATCAGATTGTCGGCCTCCCCTATGTCGGTCATTGGATCGGTACCGAACCAGCGCATGCCTTCCGCGTCGCCATGCACAGCAAACAGCGAAGGTGCGTCGCAGGGCAAAAGCTCCCGCAATGACAGCCGCGAAGTTGTCAGGGTTGGAAACGTGGTCATTAGACTCAGATTGGAATCGGGGAGCTCACAATCGCAGGTCATAAAACAGAGAATGTGCCGTGTTGGACCCTACCGCGCAACGGGCTCGCTTTTTGCGCGCCTGCGACCGATTGCGGACGCCGCTCAAATTCGACTGTCAACGAGCTGGATGTCGCCGTCGATTGACCGAAACCGATCGGCATGCCGCCACTGCCAGACTTTCGCTCGCCTATCGGTAACAAGTCCGAGTGGCGTCAGCCAGGCAGTTCTGATACGCCTCCTGGCAGTCCTGCGCGCATCTCCTCTGTCGGTCCGCCACGTTATCAGGTTCGCCGCCTTCCCAGGCCTTCGATCGTCGTCACGGACTTGCCCTGCGCATCCGCCAGCGACGTGACGCACGAGCGCGCCGCCGCGCCCTCCAGATGGACGGTGCAAGCGCCACATGCGCCCACGCCGCACCCGAACCTGGTGCCGTGCAGTCCCAACAGATCCCGCGGCCCAGAGCAGCGGCATGTTCGCGTCGGCGTCGGCGTCGACGTTGTGATGCGCGCCATTCACAATCAGTTCCATCCGTTCACTCCTTGTTGTCGACGCACGCCACGGCTGCCTGCGCTAGCTGATCATCGGCTCAGCTGCATCCGCCGCTCATGCTCTTGCCTGATAGGCCTTGCACCATCCGGCACCGCTCACCTGCCTGGCGCCGAACAGCGCACAGAGCGCACTGGCGTCGGCTGGCTTACCCTGCTAGAACTGGCAGTTCGAGCAGCGCTGGTTGTGGCTGAAATGCGGGTACTTCGACGGATCGACGCGGCTTGCATCGGCCGTATACCCGAGCGCCTGTGCAGCGGGATCGCTCTCCTGAAGCGACGCGGCCCACACGGGGCGCCCCGCGAGCGCCAGCGCTGCCGCGCCGATCGACTGGATCATGAAGGTGCGTCGAAGGTTTGTCATGTTCACGGTCTCCTGTTACGCCACGAGCACGCGTTGCGGCGGCGCCATGAACTCCGGCCCCACAGGGTCTTTGACGAAGCTCGCGACAATCGCGTCGATCTGCCTGAATGCCTTCTCGTCGAGGCGCCAGCCGAACACGTCGTCGATGCCGTCCAGCTGCGCGGGACGACGCGCGCCCCATAGCGCGATCGTCGGGCCGCGACATATTGCTCGCGACGCGGCTCGCGAAACTTCGGATCGCGCTGGCGCAGATCGTCACCCTCGAAGCGCGTCTCGACGCCGATGCGCCCCGCCAGCAATCCGCGGCATAGCGCTCCATAGGCAAGCGCGACCAGCCCATGCCGTTGCGCGTACGGCAGCACGTCACGGTCGATATCGCGCTCGAACAGGTTGTACGGTGGCTGCGTGGTCGACAGCGGCGCCACGCGCCGGAAGGCATCCATTTGCGTGGGCGAGAAATTGCTGACGCCCAGCGCCCGCACCTTGCCTTCCTTGCGCAGATCGTCGAGCACCCTTGCGGTCTCTTCGATCGGCACGAGCGGGTCGGGCCAGTGGACCTGATACAGATCGATGTAGTCCGTGCGCAAGCGCCTCAGCGTGTCCTCTACTTCCTGGCGGATGCGCGCCGCTGACGAATTGCGAAACACCGCGCCGTCGTGCCATTCCAGCGCTACCTTGGTGGCGATAACGGCCTTGTGCCGATAGCCGTCAGCCAGGGCCTTGCCGACGATCTCCTCCGAGGCGCCAAAGCCGTACACGGGCGCTGTATCGATCAGATTGACCCCGCTGTCGAGCGCGCGGCGGATCACCGCGATCGAGTCCTTCTCGTCGGTGCCACCCCACATCGATCCGCCAATGGCCCACGTGCCAAGGCCGATACGCGAGACAGGGGTCGTTAAACCTGCAATTGCGACTGTTTCAATAGTCATCTGAAGTTCAAAATCAAAAGCGCTATGTCGAGCACCGCATCCGGGTTGAAACGATCCGAGAAATGGCGACATGCCCATCGGACGGGCAGGCGTGCCGATTATTTCAGCGGCATCCGGCGATCACAAGAAGGCACCTGAAGGTTTCATACTTTCCCGGCGGAAACTAATTGCTGCGACGGGGCGTAGCCGGCACTACGACCTGCATTCAGCAGAGCCGCGAAAAATTGCCCATAATTGCGCGCAGTCGTTGAGCAACCGTTGGGACATCTGATGAAAGCAGTTTCCGCTGCACCGCAATCCCCGCTCGCATTTCTGGCTGTAGCGTTGGCCTTCGCAATCAATATGATGGGTACGACGCTGCCGACGGCCATCTATCGGTATTACCAACAGCAGTATGGTTTTACACCGACCGTCATCACCGTGATCTACGCGTCATATGCAATCGGGGTGCTCGGTGCGTTGCTCCTGATCGGCAACTGGTCCGATCAGTTAGGCCGTCGTCGTATGCTGCTCGCGGGCTTGTGTGTCTCGGCGGCGTCGGCGCTCACGTTCGTGTTCAGCGACGGGTTGGCGCTTCTGATGCTAGGCCGCCTGCTGTCGGGGATTTCCGCCGGCATCTTTACGGGAACCGCCACCGTCGCGGTGATCGAACTCGCGCCGCCTGCATGGCGCGGCAAAGCCACGTTCGCGGCTACCGCCTCCAACATGCTGGGGCTGGGTTTCGGTCCTTTGCTGAGCGGGATACTGGTCGAACTGTTTCCCCGGCCGATGCAGTTTCCCTATATGGTCCATTTGGCGCTGATCGTCATCGCCGCGATCGCCGTCTTCCGGGTGCCGGAAACCGCTGCGATTCCCGCGCGGGTCAAACTCGGTGTCCAGAAACTTTCGCTTCCCGCCGAGGTCCGCGCGGCGTTCATCCTTGCCGCGCTGGCGGGGTTTGCCGGTTTCGTCGTGGTGGGCTTCTTTGCGGCGGTCGCGCCTCAACTGATGCGGGTCGTTCTCGGCCTTCACAGCGGCATCGTCATCGGCTCGATCGTGTTCCTGCTGTTCGCGTGCTCCGCGCTCGGGCAGATCGTGCAGACGCTCATTGCTGCGCGATGGCGACAAGCGACAGGCTGCATCGGACTCGTGTTGGGACTGGTCTGGGTCGGCCTGTGCGTGCCCGAACGCTCACTCGGCGCGCTTTTGCTCGGCACCGTCGTGGCAGGAATCGGGCAAGGCATCAGCTTCCGCGCCGGGTTGGGCGAGATCGCGTCGGCAGCGCCGGCGCACCGGCGAGCGGAAGTCACGTCGAGCTTCTTCGTCGTGCTGTATGTGGCGATCTCCCTACCCGTGATCGGACTGGGCATCGCCGTGCAGTTCGCCGGCATCGAGCGCGCGACGCTGCTCTTCGCCGGCTTGACAATAGCCCTGGTGCTGATCGCGCTGCTTTTGCTGATGCTCGGGCAAATGAACCGGAAGCCTGGCGCCGCGCCGATCGGTGACTGAGAACACCGAGCCCCGCTCGACCAGGCCTTCAGCGCGTCACGCCCGGGAGCCTCCCAGCGCGGGAAGCAGCGCCGGCGCGCTCGTGAGGAAGGCGCGCACCTGCATCGCGATGACCGCGTCGGCCGGAGTGGTGTTGTCGTTCGAATAGATACGGCGTCGAATTGCCAGGTGAGAAACCGCTCCATGCAGCAGCCAGCCGACCTCGGTCAGATGCGCCGGATCGGCGGGTACGCCGCATCCCAGTTCGTGCGCCGTCTCGGTGACGATGATTTCGAGCGCATGCGTCACGACCGCATTCGTGTACGCCGGCGCCAGTCGCAGATCTTCAAGCGACGAATAGAGAAACAGACGCAGCCACTGCCGAGTCAGCAGGGTCTCATAGTACTCGCGGTAAAAAGTATTGAGCCTGCTTTCAAGAGGCACACTGCGATCTTTCAATTGAACAAACCAGATCGCCTTGAAGGTCCCCACGATTTCGCGCTTGTAAACCTCGTCGATCAGCGCGGCCTTGCTGGGAAACAGGCTATACAGCAAACGTTGCGACACTCCGCAGGCTTCAGCGATCGCACGAGTCTGCGCGTTCAACCCGTGTTCGGCGAAATATTCGGCGGCCTTCTCCAGCACGCGTGCCTGCCGCTCGGCGCGTGGCAGACGCTGCGGTGCTTTTTTCATCGGCCGCTTGATCGGTGCGCGACCCTTCGTGGTCTTGCTTCCGGGCTCCGCGTGATCTTTGGGTTTGGCCTTCATGACGCTCCTGTGTCCATCGCTTCCTTAAAATAAGTCTTCACATGACGACTTATGCTTTGATAGAGTATATCGTCAGGGTACGCGAAAGAATTTCTCCGTCCCCCGGGCACAGCGCCGCATTATCTCAGGCGGCCGTCCCCACCTGTGACGTTTGCTCACAAAGTCAATATTTTTCGTGCATTGTCGTACCCTCGGCCTTGGCGCCTAATCATTCTCGAGAGGATTCCGCAACGCGTAAATCTGGAGGGAAGCCATGGATTTCAGGCCGCGCAAACCCGCGATTTCCGATCGGTTGATGAAACGGATCGCCTGGCGGCTCGCGCCGCTGATGATCGTGATGTACATCGCGAACCAGCTCGATCGCGCGAACATCGGCTATGCGGCGCTGACCATGAACGCCGAACTCCACATGACCACGGCGCAATACGGCTTCGCGGCAAGTCTGTTTTTTCTCGGTTACATCCTGTTCGAAGTACCGAGCAATCTGTGCATGCATCGGTTTGGGGCGCGGCTATGGATGACACGCATTCTGCTGAGCTGGGGCCTGCTCTCCTCGCTCACGGGCTTCGTGCCCGACTCGCGCTGGCTTTATGTCGCCCGCTTCTTTCTCGGTGCGTTCGAAGCCGGCCTGTTTCCGGGCATGGTGTATTACCTCACGCTGTGGATGCCCGCGCGCAATCGCGTATGGGTGATGTCCCTGTTCGTGACGGCGATCCCGCTGACCGGCATGCTCGGGGCACCGGTATCCACCTGGCTGATGGCACACGCGAACGTGTTCGGCGTCACCGGCTGGCGCGCCATGATTCTGCTGGAGGGAATCCCCGCGATCATCCTGGCGGGCATCGTCTACTTCCGGCTGGCGGACGATCCATCCCGCTCCCCCTGGCTCTCCAACGAGGAAAAGAGTGAAATCGCCGCGGCGCTGGCGGCCGAACGGGCCGAGGCGGCGGCCGCCACCACGCCGTCGAGCGCCGTGCGAGCGCTCACCAATCCGAAAGTCTGGGCGCTCGGTCTCGTCTACTTCGGTACCAACGCCGGCATCATCGGCCTGCTCTACTTCCTGCCGCAGGTCGTCAAAACGTTCGAACGCACTTTTGGTGTGAACTACAGCCTCGTGGACATCGGGCTGATCACGGCGATTCCGTTCGGCGTCGCGCTGGTTGCGACGCTGATCTGGGGCCGTGTGGTCAGCCGCCACCAGGTCAGCGCCTGGCATGTGGCAGGACCCCAGCTGGTTTGCGCTGCCGCGCTCTCGGTGGCCCTCCTGCTGAAATCTCCGTACCAGTCGATCATCGCCCTCTCGATCGGCTCCGCGGCCTGCTTCTGCAGCATCACGACCTTCTGGCAGTTGCCTAGCCGCATCCTCACCGATCGCGCCGCGGCGGCCGGCATCGCGCTGATCACGAGCATAGGCGTGTCGTCGGGATTTTTGTTGCCGTACTTTATCGGTTGGATAAAGGATGCGACCGGCACATTTGTTCTCGCCTTCGTCGGCATTGCCGTGGCGCTGGTGCTCGCTTCGATCACGGTCATGTTGCTCGAGGCCCGTTGGCGCGACGTCGGCCAGCCACAGCTGGCCAGCGAGTAAGCGTGGCGAGCGCGTCGCCGTTCCTTGGGACTATCATCGAATAACCCATTGCCCAGTTCTTTTCGCCAGCAAGGATTCTCGATGCGTCGCGGTGTCCCCAGTCTCAGTGCGCTGCAAGCTTTTGAAGCGGCGGCGCGCCATGAAAGTTTTTCGAAGGCTGCCGTCGAGCTGTCGCAAACGCACGGCGCCGTCTGCAAGAAGGTCAACGAGCTCGAAGCGCATCTGGGCATCGCGCTGTTCGAGCGGGTGCGTCAGCGTCTGGTGCTGTCGGCGGCGGGCGCCGAGTACGCGCGGCGAATTCGCGTCCATCTCGACCAGATTCGGCGCGATACGCTCGAATTGATTCGCCAGCAAGGTGAAGTCAAGATTCAGTTGGCGGTCGGTGTCACGTTTGCGTCTCAATGGCTGATTCCGCGTCTCAACGACTTCTACGAGCAGAACCCGGACCTGCGGCTTCATATCATGGGGCGCGACCAGCCGACCTTCTTCGAGAATTCAAGCTTCGACGCCGCAATTTATTTCTCTCAGAGCTTGTGGCCCGCCATGCCAGGCCAACCGCTCGTGAGCGACGACAGGATTCTGGCCGTCTGCGCGCCCACGCTGATCGGCAAACGCGATGGCTTGAGCAGCGAACACATCGGCGCGCTGCCCTGGATTCACACCCGCGATCTTCCGCGCGCGTGGCTTGCATGGTCCGAAAGCGCGTCCACGCAGATCACCGAACATAGCGCGGCGAACCAGCACTACGACATGTTCATCATGGCGATCAACGCCGCGATTTCAGGGCTCGGTGTGGCCTTGCTTCCGCAGATCCTGATTGAACGTGAGTTGCGCGGCGGCGCACTGATCCAGGTACATCCTCATTCGATCGCGAATCCGGAAACCATCTACTATTCGTTTCCCGAACAGAAGCGTGACTGGGAACCGCTCAAGCGCTTCGATCAATGGCTCAAAGCGGCGGTGCGCGATTATCGCGAAGGCTGCCAGCGCGATCGCACGGCAGCCTTCGAAACGACGCTTGCGCCCAACTGAGGACGGCCGCGTGGGGACGTCCGAATTCAGGTGAGTTCGCGCAAGTCGGGACTGTCGCGCAGGAGTTGCTGATAAAGTCCCTGAAAGTTGAGCCACGCTACATAGTCGGACCCCAGTTGCGCGCGTGTTGCCCGCGCGTCCTCGTCCGACAGCGGTTCGATGGGACCCGCCGCCTCGGCCAGCAACTGCACCTGGCAACAACGCTCCATTGCAATGAAGCGGTACGCCGCGGCGTCGACCGACGACCCGACAGTCAGCAGGCCATGATTGAGCAGAACGGCCGCACGCCTGGTGCCCATCGCCCGCGCGATCCGCCGACCTTCTTCGGTGGCGAGCACGACTACGTCACCGCGAAAGAGCACGTGGTCCTCATAGAACAGACAGGCTTCCTGATTGAGCGGCGCAAGAAGCCGGGCCCGCGCTGAAAATGCGCGGCCGGCCGTCGTATGGGTATGGGCCGCCGCAACGACATCGGGATTCGCGCCATGGATGCCACAGTGAATCGCCGCCGCAGCGGCGTTGACGGGTCCGGTGCCATGATAGACATTGGCCTCCTCGTCGATGCAAACGAGGTCGTCCGGATGGATTGACGAAAAATGCTGCGCATACGGATTGACCCAGAAACGGTCGTGAAACTCCGGATCGCGGACCGTGATATGCCCGGCGATGCCTTCGGCCAGCCCGAATCGCGCGAAGATGCGAAACGCCGCGGCGAGTTTGAGCTTGTGATGTTGGCGCTCATCGTCGAGGCTGGCGAATACGGGCGGCTGCGGCAAACGGCCGCCAATCGGTTGGGGAATCTGCAACTCGCGGACTTCCGCGTGGCCCATGACATGCTCCTTCATGCTGGTCGGAATGCTGATTTTCGTCCGCGCAGAACACGCAGTCCATCGACGATTTGTCACAAGATCGCTTCTTGCGCTCACAACGCGGGGCAGACGTCCTTCAATCGCAGCGTTTCGAGAGTCATGCGATACTCGCTGTTCGACAAACGCCACTGGTGTCGTGCTCCACACTTTCTGCCATGGAAACTATTTACGACGATGCGCTTTGCGCCGACGACAATGCGCAAAAGAAGACCGATGATCTTGCACGCGACATCATCGAGCAGATCGCCGACAGATGGAGCATCCTCGTGATCGATGCGCTTGGGACGCGTGGCGAGATGCGTTTTTCGCGCCTGCGCGAACAGATCGGCGGTGTCAGTCAGAAGATGCTCACGAAGACGTTGCGTCAACTCGAGCGCGACGGCCTGGTGTCGCGGCACGTGCATCCTGTCATCCCACCGCGGGTCGACTATCGGCTGACGCCGCTCGGCAAGAGCCTTCTGGAAAAAATCTGCGGGATCTGGGAGTGGGCCGAAACTCACATGACCGAAATGGAAGCGGCGCGCCTGCAATTCGATCGAAAGGAGAGCGGGCCGATACAGCAAGGTCACGCGATGAGGCAACCCGTTGGACGATTCGGTTAAAGCTTCGCGGCACGAACAGCGATCCCTCACAGTCCGCTCTGGATCGGCGCAGCAGACTGTGTCAGAGTAGCATCTCGATTGCTACCGAAGTCCAATGACTATGCTGCCGATTGCCGACCGATGGTTCGAGTTGAAACGTATCAGTGACGACATTACCCTGCTGTGGGAGCCGCATGTCGTGCCGCTGATGCGCTGCAATATCTGGCACGTGCGCGGTCGCGACCGCGACCTGGTGATAGATACCGGAATGGGCATCGCCAGTTTGCGCAATGCAGCCCAGCATCTTTTGCAAAACAACGTGACAGCCGTGGCGACGCATACCCATTCGGATCATATCGGCGGGCATCATGAGTTCGCCCACACGCTGGTCCACGAACTGGAGGCCGATAATCTGCGTTCGCCGCGCGAGCGCGGCACGCTGCTGGCATCGGTACTAGGCGAGAAGGCCATACGCCGCTACCGCGAGGCGGGCTATCCGTTCGACGGCGATCTGATCACGGCCCTGCCCAGCGCGGAATACGTGATGTCCGACTATGCGATACGCGCGGCAACAGTCAGTGAGATCGTCAAGGAAGGGAATATCGTCGACCTTGGCGACCGGCATTTCGAGGTACTGCATCTACCTGGCCACTCACCGGGCAGTATCGGTCTATGGGAGGCTGCAACCGGCACGCTGTTTTCCGGCGATGCCATCTACGACGGCCCGCTTCTGGATGAGATCGGTGGCGCCGACATCCCAACCTATGTGCGCACGATGAAGCGCTTGCGCGAATTGCCCGTGCAGGTTGTGCACGCGGGACACGATGCCAGCTTCGGGCGAGAACGGCTCGTCGAATTGGTGGATGCCTATCTGGCGAGGCGCGCCTGAGCCTGGTTGGCAACATGCACGACTGCGGAGTCGCGCGCAACTGGCAATAAAAACGGATCAGGCCGTGCGCTTGCGTCGGGTCGGCGGGAGCGTCCATTCCCCGCCCTCCTCGACGTGCTCCGTCAACTTCTCCACGCAATGAAAAAGCACCCGCTTTTCCTCCGCGGACAGAACGGACATCAGTTGCTCGTCGAACATCTTGCCGATCCGCTCGCACTTGCGAACAATTGCCTCGCCTTTCCTCGTCAGATGCAGGTGGATGACACGTGCGTCGGTCGAGCCGGTGGAGCGCGTCAGCAAGCCGCGATTAGCTAGCGCGGTGACGAGCTTGGAAACCAGTGTCCTTTCAAGATACGTCAGCTCGATCAGCGGACCGAGGGAGATACCCGGCTGCATACCGACGAAACGCAGCACGCGCAGGTCGCGCAGAGTGACATCGCATTCGGCTTCGTAGAGACCAGACGCCACGCCCTTGGCCAGTTCGCTCAATACGTCGAGGCGAAAGTTCAAATGCTCCAGTCTTGGATACGGCGCCTTCGCCATCCTGTTCTCCCATTCAGCGGCTCTTATTTATTTGCACGCGACAACATCTGGATTTTAAGGTTTCGTGCACAAAACATACCATCCGCCCGTAACTCTCCCACCGAATCCCTCATCGTGAATGTCTTGCGTTGGCTCTTCGCTGGCCAACCTCAGCGCTTCGCGCAGGGGCAGCGCGCGCTCCATTCAGTGTGCCCGTTGCACCTTCCTTGCGCGAGTCTGCACACTTTCAGGACATGGCAGTGCGCACACTGCCCGCGGGAATCACTCGATTCGCCCACGTATAGAGGGTGTTCACGCGATGGCACATTTCGTGCACAGCCGATAACGTGCAAATTGCACATATTTCTGTTTGCACGCAAAAGCGGCCCAGCGCGAAACGATGGTCGATTTGATTTTCGAGGAAACATGTCAGCACAAACCTTAAATCCCGTGCGGGGCACCCGCGGGATGGCAGTCACACCTCACGCGCTGGCGTCGCAAAGCGCACTCGCGATCCTGCGCGAAGGCGGCAACGCCGTCGAGGCGATGATCGCCGCCGCGGCCACCATCGCAGTGGTGTATCCCCATATGAACAGCATCGGTGGCGACGGCTTCTGGTTGATTTCGCGGCCGGGCGAAGAACCTGTCGGCATCGAGGCGTGCGGAGCCGCGGCAGCGACGGCGACGATCGACGCCTACCGCGCCCGCGAACTGCAGTCCATCCCGTTTCGCGGCCCGTTGGCGGCGAATACGGTGGCCGGAACAGTGTCGGGCTGGTCGCTCGCGCATCGCTGGTCGATTGACGCGCTCGGCGGCAAGCTGCCGGTCGCGCGCCTGCTCGAGGACGCAATCGCCTACGCGCGAGACGGTATCCCGGTCACGCGAAGCCAGTCCGAATGCATCGCGCTCAAGCGGCAGGAACTCGAATCGGTCGCCGGGTTCGCCGAGACGTTTCTGACGAGCGACAACCCCACTGGTGTGCCGGACATCGGCGAGCGCTTCATGCAGCCACGCCTCGCCGCGACGCTCGAACATCTCGCCCACGCCGGTCTCGACGACTTTTACCGGGGCGACCTCGCACGCGCCATCGCAGCGGATCTGCATACTCTAGAAAGTCCACTGTCGCTCGCGGACCTTGAACAGCATCGCGCACGCCTTTGCAAGCCGCTCGCACTCGTGCACTCGCTCGGCACCGTCTACAACATGCCGCCGCCCACGCAAGGGCTCGTATCGCTGCAGATTCTCGGCGTGCTCGACCGTGTCTTGCGCGACGACATGGACCCGCTCGGGCCCGAGTTCGTCCACGCGTGCGTGGAGGCGACCAAAGTGGCGTTCCGCATCCGCGACAAGCACATCACCGATCCGGACTACATGGAGATCGATCCACAGGCGCTGCTTGCGCCCGGCGTGCTCGACTCGATGGCCGAGCGCATCTCGATGTCCGCGGCCGCGCCGTGGGGTCCTGGTCTCGGTCCGGCCGACACCGTATGGCTCGGCGCGATCGACGCCGATGGCGTGGCCGTCAGCTTCATTCAGAGCATCTATCACGAGTTCGGCAGCGGCCTCGTACTACCCGGTTCGGGCATCAACTGGCAAAACCGCGGCTGTAGCTTTTCGCTCCACCCCGCCGCGCGCAATCCGCTTACGCCGGGGCGAAAGCCGTTTCACACGCTCAATCCCGCACTCGCCCGCTTTGCCGACGGACGCACCATGGTGTACGGAAACATGGGCGGCGACGGTCAGCCGCAATCGCAAAGCGCCGTGTTTTCGCGCATCGCGCACTTCAGTTGGAATCCGCAAGCCGCGATCGACGCACCTCGCTGGCTGCTCGGCAGGACCTGGGGGCAGTCCAACGAATCACTGAAGCTCGAGGCGCGGTTTCCCGTCGACACATTCAATGTACTGCGTCGTCTCGGCCATGACGTCGAGCAGATGCGGCCGTACGACGAGGCGATGGGACACGCCGGGGCGATCGTCCGGCACGGCAACGGATGCCTGGAAGCAGGCTACGACCCGCGCAGCGACGGGGCCGCGGCGGGCTGGTAGACAGGCCTGCCAGACGGCCGGCGGCCGCTCCCGCCGCTCCTTATCAAATGACCAGCCGCGAGCATTCATGTCGACGGGAAGGTCGACGCGGCCGCGCATCTGCCGATACTTCAATCCGCAATGGAGAAACACGTTGAATATCCCCACGCAATCACTGAACGCCGCCACCGCGGCCGGCGCGCACACAGCCGCGCATACCCGCTGGGTGCAGCTCGGCCTGGCTCTCGTTTGCATGATGACGATTTCGAGCCCGCAATACGTGTGGACTCTGCTGACGAAGCCGCTGATGGCCACGCTCGGCATCTCACTGCCCGAACTGCAAGTGACATTCTCCCTGCTGGTGCTGCTGCAGGCATTCTTTTCACCTTTCCAGGGCGCACTGATTGATCGGTTCGGACCGCGCACGCTGATCTCGATCGGTACGTTGTTGGCAGGTGCAAGCTGGGTGCTGGCTTCGTACGCGAGCACGCCATCGATGCTGTACCTGACGTATGGCGTCATCGGAGGACTCGGCACCGGCATCGTCTACGTCGGTGTAGTCGGGTTCGTGGTTCGCTGGTTTCCCGATCGCCGCGGCTTCGCCGCAGGTGTAGCAGCCGCGGGCTACGGCATGGGCGCGATAGTTACGACCTTTCCGATCTCCGCATCGCTGGCGACACGCGGCGTCGAATCCACGCTGTGGCTGTTTGGCCTTGTCTTCGCGGTGATCGGCTTCATCGCCTCGCAAGGACTGAAAAAACCGCCCGCGGTGGACAGTATCGGCTCGGCGGCGTCCCCCACAGCGGTGGCGACGCGCGACTCCCGCCCGTTCGAGATGATGAAAACACCGCTGTTCTGGCTCATGTTCGCGATGATGACGATGATGTCGACCTCAGGCCTCATGGTCACGTCGCAGATGGCGAGCTTCGCCGCCGACTTCGGCGTCGGCAAGGTACTGGTCTTCGGCCTTGCCGCCTTGCCGCTCGCCCTGACGATCGACCGCTTCACGAACGGCCTGACCCGTCCGCTGTTCGGCTGGGTATCGGACCATCTGGGGCGCGAAAACACCATGTGTTTCGCGTTCGCGCTGGAGGGTGTGGCGATGGCGCTCTGGCTGATGACACGCGACAACGCGGTGCTGTTCGTACTGCTGTCCGGCGTGGTGTTCTTCGGTTGGGGTGAAATCTTTTCGCTGTTCCCTTCGACCCTGACCGACACGTTCGGCACCGGTCATGCCACTGCGAACTATGGCTGGCTTTACATCTCGTTCGGGATCGGCTCGATCTTCGGCGGCCCGCTGGCCGCGCTGCTGCATCAGCGCACCGGCAGCTGGGTGCCGGTGTTCGGATGCGCGATCGTGCTCGATCTCAGCACTGCGGTACTTGCGATGTTCGTATTGAAGCCGTTGCGCGCGCGCTTTTGCGCAGCGGAGGCGCGTACAGAACCTGCACGACGGCAGCATCCGTGATCAACGATTTCTATCGGCTGCGCGGGCCACTTCCTGTTATCTCCAATCAAATCCGCGCTTTTATACTTGCCTTCAACCAGCATGAAACGGGCGCCTGCGCCGTGGCCGACGACCCGTTCATCCATCGGCCGATGCGCAACGCGCGAGGCGTGTACCAACATCCGAATCGCGAATCAGGAGAGCAGGCATGAGCAGAGCACCAGCAGCGGTCGTGGCGTACGCCCAGCCGAAGACATCGGTCCGCTGGAAGATTTTTCTCATCATGTTGCTGCTGGTGACGGTCAACTATATCGATCGCACCTCGCTGTCCGTCGCGATGCCGATGATCGCGGGCGAGTTCACGCTTACGCCGGTCATGCAGGGCCTCATCATGAGTTCCTTCTTCTGGTCATACACGCTGATGCAGATTCCAGGCGGCATGGCCGTCGACCGCTACAAGCCGCGCCTCGTCCTCGCGCTGTGCACTTTGCTGTGGGCGGCATTCCAGGGTCTTGGCGCCCTGACCACCAACGCGATGTCCCTGCTCGCGACGAGGCTCGGGCTCGGCGTGGTGGAAGCGCCCGTGGCCTCGGCGGGAGGCACGCTCAATGCGATATGGCTCACGCAGCATGAGCGGGTCGGCGGCGCATCTCTGATGGACGGTGGCTCGCCGCTCGGCGCGGCGCTTGGATCGATACTGATCACCTGGCTCATCACGGTCGCCCATTCGTGGCGCGCAGCCTTCGCGATCGCCGGGGTCGGCACGGTCCTGTGCCGCATAGGCGCGTGGCACTACGTGAAGAATCAACCGCGTGATCATGCCGGCGTCACCGTGCGGTGTGTAGCCAAGTTCCCGCGCGATGTCGCGCACACGGCTCTGTGTGGACCATAAACGATATTCCGTCGCAGATCGGCGAACGAGTTCTCGTCACTGGCGCGAACAGCGGCATTGGCTATCACGCCGCATTGACCCTCGCATGCAAAGGCGCACAAGTCATGTTCGCTTGCCGCGACAGGCAACGCGGAGAAGCGACCTTACCCCGTCTGCACGCCGCCGCGCCCGATGCTCGTGCCGAGCTGGCGATTCTCGATCTCGCCTCCCTCGCGGCCGTACGCGAGTTCGCACAGAGCGAGCTCGCCGCGCAACGCCCCATTCACATTCTGATCAACAACGCGGGCATCATGGCGCCACCAAAACGGCTCGAGACTGCCGACGGCTTCGAGCTGCAATTTGGCACCAACGTGCTCGGCCATTTCGCACCGACTGCGCTGCTGATGCCCGCGCTCGAACGAGCCGCGGCCGAATCGCCTGACCGGCCGCGCATCGTCACGATCGCCTCCATCGCGCACAAGAAAGGTCAGATCGATTTCAACGACCTCCAATCGAGCAAGGCGTATGCGCCGATGCGGGCCTACCGGCAGTCGAAGCTCGCCGATCTGTTTCGAACCGCAGATCACTCCGCATTTTCCGGAGCGGTCCGCGCACTCCTTGGCCATATCATCGGCGCTGTGCTGAACACCGATGGCGCAGGCGCGCTACCGACTCTCTACGCTGCTACTTCGCCCAACGTTGTTGATGCAGGCTACTACGGTCCACAGGGTCTTCTGGAGACACGCGGCAGCACGATCGGCGAGGCGTGCATCGCGACTCAGGCAAAAGACGCTGCAACTGCCGCACGATTGTGGCAGGTGTGCGAAGAGCTTACGCAGATACGCTTTCGACCGTCGTGATTGGCGTCACTCCGAACGCGGAAATACGCACAGAGGCGATTTGCCATGCAGGTATTGATTCGCGCAAAGATGACCGGTGTAATCGACCTCGTCATTCGAAGCAAGTGACGAGTTGGCGGCTACCGACGGTATGCGGCCCTGATCCGCGCAACCAGCAAGAGAACTCACGGAGAACATTGCCACAAGAATCTTTAATGTGAATTCGCGCATGTTGCATCAACAGATAAAAGGCTGGGATCTGCCGTCTCGGTTGCAGTCCACATCGGGGTTGCAGTCGCGCTCGGACGGTGTTCAATGCGCCGTCGGCCATCACGGTTTGATTACGGACAGGTAAGCCGCCGCCTCCTTGATTTGCGCCTCGTTCAGCGAAGCCGCGATAGCGGTCATCGTTCCCGGCGCCGGCGTGTTCCCCTTCGCGCGAGCCTGAAGTTCATGGAGCCGAGCAACGACAAACGCCGCCGGTTCTCCTGCGATGCCCGGAAAGCGCGCGCCATTGCCTTTGCCGCCAGCCGCGTGGCAACTGAAACAGGCGGGAACACTGGAACCCGCCGCACCCATCTCGGCAAGCTGTTTTCCGGCTACCACGAGACTTTGCGCCGGCGGCGGCACGCCTTCGGCAAGCGGCGGATTCTGCTTCGAGAAATACAGAGCGAGTTCGTGTATATCGCTATCGGAAAGATCCTTTGCGACTGTCTGCATGACAGCGCTTGCGCGGGTACCCGCTTTGAACATCGACAACGCGTGAGCGAGATAGTCGGGGTCTTTGCCTGCAAGCCGCGGCCCACCGGTCACGGTACCAGCGCCCAGCGCGCCGTGGCACGCAACACAGGTTGCAATGGACGGCGCATTTGCCCCTCCCGCACTAGCGGGCGCATTCATTGCGGATCGCGCGTGACAGACACCTGCGAATGCGATGAGCGCCGCAACCGAAAGCGAATGCAAGCCGATGCGCAGCGCGTTGGTGGAACGTGGACCGATCATCATCGTGTTTCCCATCTCCTTTGAACCAGCGCCCGGTCAACGACGCCATGAAGCGATTCTGTGCGATTGATTCTTACCGGCGAGCGTCAGGTGGATTACCGATTTGTCATCTGAGGCGAGCACCGCGCGGGTTCCAATCGGTTCGTGCTTTCATCTATCAATGGGCACAGTCAATCAGGAAGCGCGAGTTTCTGGGGCAGCCGTTCCGCATCCTTATACCTGCGTATAGGCAAATTACACTAAAGCTGCATTGGCATATCCAATCGTAGAGTGGACTCGCGCTTCAGCAGAATCTACCTTTCTCTGATTTCGACACAACCGGCAAGAGGCATGTCCTCTGTCGCGTCGTCAATGCGTTATCGCTCTCCAGTTGCCATGAGGTCGGCTCGAGCGCGAAGTGTGCTGCGCCGCTATGATTGCAACTGCATCTACTTGCCAACCCACTGGAGCACGTCATGCCAGAAGTCGTCGTTTACGCAGTAGAGGGCCGCTCTGCCAAGCAAAAGAGAGTGCTGATGTCAGGCATTACCCAAGCTGTCGTTGATAGCTTTGGTGTCGCCGCTGAACAGGTTGTCGTGCAGATCGTGGAGTCTTCACCAGACTCCAAGTCGAGAGGCGGCATTCCGTTTAGCGAACGTCAGCGCAAAACCTGAAACCGCCTGAATTCGCGGCGTGAGCTCCAGGTGCGCGGTGACGCCGCCGGCTGGGCCGCGCAAATTATTCGCCCGCAACTTACATGGAGATTGCTTCATCATGGACTACCGTCAACTTGGCCGTTCGGGCCTCAAGGTGTCGACCATCACGTTAGGGACGATGACGATGGGCGGCGAAGGCAAATTCGCGAGAGTCGGAACGGTGAGTCTCGACGAAGCGCGTCGTCAGATCGACATGTGCATCGACGCGGGCGTCAACCTGATTGATACCGCGGACGTCTATTCGAACGGTGCGTCGGAAGAAATCGTCGGCCAGGCTCTCGGTGGCAAGCGCAAAGGCGGCGTGCTGATCGCGACGAAAGCCCGTTTCCCGATGGGCGATGGCCCGAACGACCGGGGCCTGTCCCGGCACCATTTAATCGAAGCTTGCGAGGCCAGCCTGCGCCGCCTCAAAACCGATGTGATCGACCTCTACCAGGTGCACGAATGGGACGGACTCACGCCGCTCGAAGAAACGCTTGAAGCGCTCGACCTCCTCGTGCGGAATGGCAAGGTCCGCTACGTCGGCTGCTCAAACTACGCCGGATGGCACCTGATGAAGGCATTGAACGTGAGCGAACGCGATCGTCTGCCGCGCTTCGTGAGCCAGCAGATCCACTACACGCTCGAAGCACGCGAAGCTGAATATGAACTCGCGCCGATCGCTCTCGATCAAGGCCTCGGCATTCTGGTCTGGAGCCCGCTCGCGGGCGGCCTGCTGTCGGGTAAACATCGACGCGACGCCACGCCCGAGGGCACCCGTCAGCTCGCCGGGTGGACCGAGCCGCCCATTCGCGACGCCGAACGGCTGTGGTCGATTGTCGATACCCTAGTCGAGATTGCCAGCGAGCAGAACGTCTCGGCCGCTCAGGTTGCGCTCGCATGGACGCTCGGACGCCCCGCGGTCACGTCGGTGATCATCGGCGGACGCAACGAGAAGCAGCTGCGCGACAACCTCGGCGCAGCCAATCTAAAACTGAGCGCCGAACACCGCGAGCGGCTCGACAAGGTGAGCGCACCGCCCCTGCTGTATCCGTACTGGCATCAGGTGCAAACTGCACACGACCGTCTTTCAGTTGCCGACCTCTCCCTGCTTGCGCCCCATCTGAAGGCGTAGCGCTTGATGCGGCCGGCACCGACTGCCGGCCGCCCTCGATCATCGCTCGTCCTCTACCGATGAGCAGCGTGCGCCCATTGCGATTTCCGCCTTAAATAAATAAAAGTCCTCATGGTTTCATGCTTTTCGCTCGGAAACCAATTGAACAATTGGTAATAAAAAGACGCTCAAGATCTGGAGTGCGCAGAAAGTGACGATAGTGCGTCTGAGTCCGGCCCCGACGAGCCTCGCGTTTCCTAGCAACGACAAAATATTCAGGGCGAGTGCGCGTAACGCGACATGGTCTCGCCCGACATCCGCGAGCGCCTGACGTTTCATTTGGCCTTCAGCAGAAGTTCAGAGCCTTGTGTACATTCGCGCTGTAGATTCGGCACATCGGCAGGTGTGCGGAGTCAATCATCTTTGTTGCGCATCGCGCACCGCACTAGGCTCAATCAGGACGCTCTGGCGTTTTACCCCCAGCCAAAGATATCTCATGCTAGGCCTAGTCCGTATCGCCCTTCGGCGGCCTTACACCTTCGTAGTCCTCGCGATCTTCATTCTCATCATCGGCCCATTGTCCGCGATGAGAACGCCAACCGATATCTTTCCGGATATCAGGATTCCCGTGCTCAGCGTCGTGTGGCAATACACGGGGCTGCCACCGGATCAGATGGTCGGTCGCATTACCTCGCCATTCGAACGCACGTTGACAACCACGGTGAACGACGTCGAGCATATCGAGGCCGAATCGGTGGCCGGCTTCGGGATCAGATTATTTTTCCAGCCCCGGCGTGAATATCAGCACGGCGAACGCACGGGTCACCGCGGTGGCGCAAACTCAATTGCGGCAATTGCCTGCGGGTACGACACCACCTCTGATCCTGAACTACAACGCGTCGACCGTACCGATCATCCAACTTGCATTGGTCGCGGCCCTGGGTGGTCGCGAAGTACTCGGCCGACCTCGCGTTACAGCAGTATCGCCAAGGCGTGGTGGGTTACCTCGATGTCGTGCAGGCGCAGACGGCTCAACTCGAGGCGCAATGCAGCGTGCTCGATATCCAGACACGCCAGCCAAGCGCGAATGTGCAACTCCTGCACGCGCTCGGCGGTGGCCGGTCGAGCGATGAACTCGCTCACATGGCTTCAGCCCCCGCGCTCGTCGCCACGGCAACGCAGCGCTGATTGAACCTCCGCGCGGTAGGGGACCGCGCTGCCGGAGGTTCGATCACTTCGGCTCGCGTTCCGTGTGCGGTCTACTGCCAGCTGTTGGCGATCCCGGACACCTCGAGCGCGATGTCGTCGTGGCAATCGCTCGCCGTTGGCGTCTCGTGACATGGCCGAATGAAGCTGGCTTGCGATGAACCTGGAAAACTGCGTCGTGGCCTCGATCACGTGCCCCACTGCCGCCGCCATCAGTTGCTGATCGTGAATGACCAGGATTTTTTCGAGCATCAACGCGACCTCGACGCTGACCTGCCACACTCCATCACACTGCGCACTGCCCGCAGCCCGACTCAATCCAGCTTCCGCGAACCGGTACAGATCGACCGGTTCTTCACCGAAGCCCGTGTTTTGCAAGTAGTACGTCAGATACACGGCTCTCTTCAGTACATTGATCAGATGAGCATTGCCTTGCCCCTTGCGACAGACCGCAAGGGCAAGGTGATTCGCGAGCGAGATATCGGCAACAGCTTGCCTCTTCATCGGGAGCAGCATCACCTTGCTCCGGTGACGCCCATCAAAGGAAGCGCGGCTCTTGAGCCGGCGAGTGCGATGAGACATTGAACGTGTATCGAATAGAGAGCGACGATATCGGAATGGTCAGGGCTTCTGGCGCGTCTTGCTTCGGCGAATGCCGCTCATGACGAGCGGCATCGTGTCCACCGCGCTCAGCCGCCGCGAAGCGCGCTGCTCATGCCGGCATCGGAAAGCGCGCAAAGCGCCACCGCCGACCAGTCATGCTCGGCGCCGAGCCCTTGCGAGCGCAACGTCAGAAACCGGTCGTGCACCAGACTTGCCAGCGGAAGCGGAACGCCAAGCGCCTCGGCCGCCGCCCGCATCAGCCGGTTATCCTTCTGGCCGAGCGGCAATGCAAAGCCGGGCGGCTGGAATTGCTGTGACGCAATCATTGGCCCGTAGATCTTGTAGGGGGGCGCATTGAAGTTCGCGCTCGTCAACAGTTCGATCAACCGCATCGGATCGATGCCGGCCTTGCCCGCTACCGCACAGGCTTCACCGAGCGTTTCGATGATCACGGACAGCATGAAATTGCCGATCAGCTTGACCAGGTTCGCCTGCGAAGGATCCTCGCCGACGATGCCCACCGACTGCCCCAGCGTTGCCAGCAGCGGCGCGGCAACCTCGAGATGTTCGCGCGCCCCGGCCGCCATGATGAACAGCTTGCGCGCCGCCGCGGCATCGGGCCGGCCGAACACGGGTGCGGATACGAAACCCAGCCCCGCCTCACGATACTTCGCCGCGTGATCCTGCGCGGTCGCGACACTGATGGTGCTCATCGAGATGTGCAGCGCACCCGGTTTCAGCGTGGTGGCGATACCCTGCTCGCCGAACGTGACCGCAACGTGGGCGGTATCGTCGGCTACCATCGTGAATACCACGTCGGCGCCGAGCGCCGCCTGCGCGGGACTCGACGCGACGCACGCCCCCGCTTCGCGCAACGGTTCGGCGCGTGCCGGATTCCGGTTGAACACCTGCACGATCAGCCGAACCAACGCGGCTCATCAGGCTGCAAATTGATAGACCTGGCGGCTCACTTCGAGCGTCACGTCGCCGTGTTCGCCCAACTGCGTCATCCCGTGCTCATCGAGCTTCGCCACCAGTTTGTCGATTGACTGTTCGTCAATCTGGTAATCGCGCAAGCGGGTTGCCACCGACATGCGTTCGAAGAACCCGCGGGTCGCCGTAATCGCGGCGCTGATACGCTCGTCCGCGCTGCCCTCGGTGATGTTCCAGACGCGTTCGGCGTACTGCAGCAATTTCGCCCGCTTCGATTCATGCCGCACACTGAGCATGGCCGGCAGCACGATCGCGAGCGTCTGTGCGTGATCGAGTCCATGCAGCGCCGTAAGTTCGTGGCCGAGCATGTGGGTCGCCCAGTCCTGCGGCACGCCGGCGCCGATCAGGCCGTTCAGCGCCAGCGTCGCGGTCCACATCAGGTTGGCGCGCACCGCGTAGTTGTGCGGCTCGGCAAGCGCTTGCGGGCCGACTTCAGTCAGCGTGAGCAGCAGGCCCTCGGCGAAACGGTCCTGTACCTTGGCATCGACCGGATAGGTCAGGTACTGCTCGATGATATGAACGAATGCATCGACGACCCCGTTGGCGATCTGCCGCGGCGGCAGCGAATAAGTCGTAGTCGGATCGAGCACCGAGAAAAGCGGATAGGTCGCATCGCTCGTGAAAAACAGCTTGTCGCCTTTCGCGCGATGGCTGATGACGCTGCCATTGTTCATTTCCGAACCGGTCGCGGGCAGGGTCAGCACGCTGCCGAACGGCACCGCCTCGCGCACCGGAGCTTGCCTCGCCAGAATGTCCCATGGCTCGCCGTCGAACTTCAGCGCCGCCGCGATGAATTTCGTGCCGTCGATCACCGAACCGCCGCCCACCGCCAGCAAAAAGTCGACGTTCTTCTGCCGCGCGAGCGCAACTGCTTCCATCAGCGTTTCGTAAGTGGGATTCGGCTCGATGCCGCTGAACACGTGCCACGCACGCTCGCCAAGCGCCGCCTGCACCTGCGCGAGTACGCCGTTGCTCTTGATGCTGCCGCCGCCGCTCGTAATTAGCACCCGTGCATTAGGTGGGACATGGGCATCGAGGGCGGCAATCTGGCCTTCGCCGAAAATAATTCGTGTGGGGTTATGAAACGTAAAGTTCTGCATTGAAGCTCTCTTCCTTGGATTGAATACGGACCACGCTCCTGCACAGGACAGGGGCGAGTTTCACGCACGCGTGGCGCCAAACGCCCTCACGACGTTCACCCAATACGCCGCGCCGGTTGCCAATGCGTCGCCATTGAAGTCGTAGTGCGGGTTATGAAGTGGAGCGCGCGGGGTGGCTCCGTCGACGCCCATCCAGATGTACGCGCCCAGCTTTTGCTGCGCCATGAAAGCGAAGTCCTCGGAAGCCATCGACGGCTTGCAGCCCAACGTCACCTTCTCCGCGCCGACCGTCGCGCGCGCCGCCTCGAACGGGAATGCGTGCCGCTCGCCGGCGCGTGCGACCGGGAAATGCACGGTGCGAATGATTTCTTCCGCGGCGAGATCGGTTGTCATGACCGCGATCAGGAATTCCGCGGCAGGCGCGAGGCGGGCGCCGGCCGGTCCGACGATATCGATACTCGCACCCAAGGTGCTGGAGATGAACGGCATCTGCGCCGCAGGATCCGCGTGCGCGAGGCTGCCTCCCAGTGTGCCGCGATGGCGAATCGCGTAGTGGCCGATGGTCGCGGCCGCCTCCGCGAGCAGCGGACAGGCGGCGCACACCGTGGCACTCGTGGCTACCTCGTGATGACGCGTCATCGCGCCAATGGAAAGCAACTCGCCCGCGAGCGTCGCTCCGCTCAGCTGCGGCAATGCGCTGAGGTCGATAAGATGCGCCGGTTGCGCAAAGCGCATGTTCATCATTGGCGCGAGGCTCTGCCCTCCCGCGATGACTTTGGCGTCGTAGCCGTGCTGTGCGAGTAGCGACAGCGCATCTTCGAGCGTGGCAGGACGGTGATACGAAAATGCCGCGGGTTTCATGTGTTCTGCGCCTTCAGGTTCACGCCCGATCGCTTGGCGAAAACGGTGCGGACGTTGGCGGTTGATCGAGAGGGTCACGCGTTGACGAACACGTCGCGCTCCGCTGCTTCGGTCAACTGTCGAGACGCGAAGATAGCTCCAAAAATTTAACTCGTCAATCGACGATATATGATGCTTTCCAGCCAGCAAACCTGCAGAAGAAGTAGCGAGATACCGGCTAACGCTTTGTTTTTACCGGCAAAATCTTGTATCCATCTTGATCAGATCCAATGATCCGATCGATAATAATAAATCTTCAATTGACGAATTAGTTATAACCCATCGAAGCCCGCGAGCCACTTCACGGCGCATTGTGCACCGTCGCGGGGCATCGACTGGCCAGCCTGCACCAGTCCGCCTCAGTCGCGCGTGCTGGCCTTGATCAGCGCGCTGGCCAGGATCACCGCATGCCTGTTGAGTGGAACGAATCGTCCGCGGATGCGGGGACGGTAGATGCGGTCGCCTTTGCTGATGTACTCGCCGGACAGGGCGCAACGCCCCGCCTCGCGAGCGAGGGATGGTGCCCAGATCTGCTCTCCGTAGTTGCAAAGCGTTGGGTCGTAGCCAGCGCAAGGCGACAAGCGAATTGGGCAGTTCTTCGACGACTGTCAAAGAATAGCTATGCATGTCACCACCGTCAGTGCGAGATTGTTTGGTCGAACCACTGCTGACTTGCGGCTACTGGATGCACAGGACCGAGAAGTCGACCGTACGTCGATAAATGTTCTGCCAAGCCATGGCACGAACGTGTACTCGTTATATGCGCTCTTCCAATATGGATCCAGCTACGTAGAACACCTGACACGATGATTCCTTGGAGAGGAAGAGAAGGGAACCGGTCGAGACGCCAATGAAACTGCATGTGGTCGTCGGGCCGAACCGCGAGCCTCGCGCTGCAAGGGCAGAAAGCGCGTCGCGATAAGAGAGGGGTAGGTTTTGCCGGAGAGCGAGTCTACTTTACGGTCGGATAGGCGAATGTCGCATTGGCGTAACCGGCTTATACGGCGGTATATGCGCGGCAGCCTTCGGAAATGGCAACATGGTCTTGAGGAGCGCTCAGCGTGGTCAAGAATGATGCCCTGTGGGCAGACAAGGTTTGGTACCCAGCGACTCCGCCTTGCGAACGACGTCTGGCATCGAACGCGCATTCATTTTTCGCATCATCTGTCCACAGCGAATAGCAGTCGGTGCGGTAGTCGACGGGCCGATTCATACGGCCGGTTTGCTCAGGAGACATGTACGCCCAATCGCCGACGGATAACCCGACGTCTTCTGCCGAGACGCTGTGTTCCGGGGTCGTTGCGAGGCTGAAATCCGCCAGCAGAATAGCGTCCGTTTCTGGCGCGACCAGGGTATTGGTCGGCCGCAGATCTCGATGGATCACGTGAGCGCCAATCATGCCCGCCAATGCATCGACCATATCGGCCTTCACGTCATTCTCGGCAAGCGCTCATTCGTAACCGTACTCGCCCTCCCGAACATGGCGTAGTTGTGGTCGGTCTTTGGTGAATCGCGTCTCGTAACTTCGGCGGGCGCTTGCTGGTTAGGTGCCGCTCTTCGCACCCCGTGAGCACAAGTGCATAATCGGCGAACCCGAACGCGGCGTCGATCGAGAAAGTAGCGCTGCATCGATGTGCGAACGACCCGGACGAAAACCTTTCAGCGTGAAATCATTCAAACGGCGGAGGCGACGACCAGATATTGTCTTTGCTCTCCAGTTCAACTCACATGGTGCGTCCGGCGCGACGCAAATGCGATCAATGACGCCATTCGGCGGGCATGTTGCTGACAATGCAAAATTGCGGCATGCTGTTTCTCGCTCAGGGTGCCAATGCGATATTTAAAGGTGGGCGGCGCATAGTCGTTCGAAATCGGCGTGCTGTTCTGTTCATTCGAAGCACTGCTTCACAACGCAAGCGCACAGGAATGCGGTTGTCTGTTCATTGCCCTTAGGGGACGACTATGAACGAAGAATCGGACGAAAGCGGGCACTCGAGTTCGAACGACAACGGCACCGTTGGGTCGGGCGGTCAGGACTCTCCGGAACCGAAAAAGATTGTGACGGCGGAAGGCGAGAAACAGGAAGCAGGCGCCGGAGAAGAATCAAAGGAGAGCGAAAAGGCAGACGCCAAAAAAGGCCCGTTCGGCAAATTCGTAGCAGCGGTTGGCAGTGCGAAGACGTTAATGGTCAATCTCGTGCTCGTTGGCCTGATCGCCGTCGCGCTGTGGTCCGGGTTCATAGAGTTCCGGAAGAGCGCTATGGTCATCGACCTCATCCAGGTCCCGGAAAGTCTCAACAAGCAAGGATATTCGTCTCAGACCGTCGCGCAGGCACTGGTCGACCGAATGTCGCTTATCCAGGACATCGCGCAGTTGCGTAAGAAGGGAATGCCGCTTCAGCCAGCTTGGTCGGAACTAGACATCCAGGTGCCCGGAAGCAACATCTCCGTAAGATCGGCGGTCCGCTATCTGAAGGTCGAGGCCGGAATCGAGGACACGCGAGTCGGAGGAAGCGTGACCATGGACGCCGGGAAGCTCCGGCTGATCCTTAGGCGAACCGGCGGTCAGAACAGCGTTATATCTGACCATACTGGGTCGCTTGCCAACCTCGGCGAACTGCTCGATCAGTCTGCAAAAGATGCGCTTATCGCGGTGCAGCCCTGCCTCTTGGCCGCTTACTACTACAACCTGGAATATAAGTCCCGTAATTACGTCAGAACGATCCCGTCCATCCACAAGTGTCTGGCGAACGACGACGCGGACAGCCTTGCACAGGGCTACAACTTGTGGGGAAACGTACTGGCAGACATTGGTCATACCGATGAAGCCAAGCGCAAATACGAACTGGCCGCAGGGACAACCACGAAATGCAATTCCGCGGAAGCGTGCCTGAACCTCGGAAAGCTTTATGCGAACCGTGGTAACCAGGCCGCTGCGATCGCCCAGTTCCAAGCAGCCAAGCGCGCGGATGACACGCTCGCGGATGTGTACTCGTTCTGGGGAGACGCATTGAACGCCACCGGCCGCTACGACGACGCAATCGCTCAATGCCGGACTGCGCTCAAACTCGATCCAACGTCCGGTTGGTCGAATATCTGTATCGGCACGGCGAACCGGCTTCGGGGAAACAATGCGGAGGCGGTACGCAACTTCGAGGACGCGCTGGAATTCGCCGAGCGCAAGAGTGTGCGTAACATCGGGCGCACCGGCCCTGACGTCGATATCACCCTTTCCGATCCGACCTACCTTGCGTGTCGTGCACTTCAAGAGCTCGGCAGGTATCGAGATGCATTGAAGCAGTGCGAACTGAGCGCCACCCTCGATCCGTCTGATGCACCAACCCATGCCACCATAGGCGACCTCCAACGGACGCAGCTTCGCCGCAATGAAGCGCTCAGCCAATGCCGGCGTGCCATCGCCGCGCGCGCAGATTTTGTTGACGGACATGATTGTGCTGCCCGAGTGCTCGCACAGTTTGACGGGCCAGCGGCCGCCTTGTCCGAATTCAGGTCGGCGATGGCCATCAACCCATATTTCGGCTTGCGTTTGGTGTACGGTGACGCGCTGAGCAGTACAGGCGACGATGCCGGCGCGCTGGAACAGTACGGGCTGGCATTGGCGCAAAATCCTCTCAGCATCGATGCGCTCGCCCGTTTGTCGAACGCTGCGCTTCGCAGCGGCCACGTGGATCAGGCCATTGCTTACCTCGCCACGGCCTCGACCATTGCGAACGATTCATCAATGGTCCAAAACAGGCTCGGCAACCTTTTGTCCGGGCTCGCGCGGACCGGGGAAGCACTTCAGCACTACCAGATTGCCGCGACAGCGCCTGCCGTCGACGGAAGCGGCTATGTCGAACGCGGCGCCGCCCAGGCCAACATGGGGCACTTCAAAGAGGCGGTGGTCGAGTATGAGAAAGCACTCGCGCTCAATCCGAGCGACGAACTTGCGCAGGCGTACTGGGGCGACGCCATGGCCGCAACTGGAAACACGGCGAAGGCTATCGAGCATTATACGGTGGCGGTCAGCCGAAACCCCAACAATCCCGGTTACCACAACGGAATGGGCGATCTGCTGAATCATGGCGGCAATTGGAAAGCGGCCGTGCAGCATTATCGCGCCGCTGCGAGGGCGCCGGCGATCGACTCCGGCGGCTTTCGACAACGCGGCGCTGGTCAAGCCAAGTTGGGCCACTACTCCGAGGCCATAACCGAGTATCGAAAGGCCATCGCGATCAACTCGCGGGACGATGACACCTATGTGGCGTGGGGACAAGCACTCGCCATCACGGGGAACGACGATGCCGCCATCGAGCGTTACACCCAGGCCGTCGAAGCGAATGCGAGCAACGTCGATGCGCTCATGCAATGGGCGTTCGCCGCATGGCGACAAGGAAACGCAGAGCAGGCCCTCGCCCGACTCAGCGCGGCCGCATCCATAGCGCCCGGCGCACCCGTGCCTCACAACCAACTCGGCATTATGCTGATGGCGCGCGGGGAGTATCGGCAGGCATTTGCGCAATTCGCAGCGGCAGCGGGAACACTGGCGACCGACAGCGGTGGCTATCGCGAACGCGGCGACGCGCAGACGAACATGGGCCACTATGCCGCGGCTATCGCGGAGTACAGCAAGGCGCTCGCCATTAACCCGCAAGACGACAACGCGCATGTGTCGTGGGCCAATGCACTAAAGAACACAGGCGACGTCGCCGGGGCGAAGCAGCACTATGCAGCGGCCATCCGGATCAATCCGCTCAATGCAGACGCGCACGTGAGGCTGGGAGACGTCCTGACAGACGAGGGCAACCGGTCGTCGGCGACGAAACACTATTACGCCGTCGCCCGAATGCCAGCAATTCAAGCAGTCGACTATTACAACCGCGGCGCGGCTCAAGTGCACATGGCTCACTATGTCGAGGCGATCGCTGAATACCAGAAGGCAATCGCCATCAACCCGAACTACGGCGACGCTTATGTGGCCTGGGGCGATGCCTTGGCCGCTTCCGGGAATGATGGTGCCGCCTCCGCGCGCTACGCCCGGGCGGTGACCGTAAATCCATCGAACGCCGACGCCGAGACCCGACTGGCGGACGTTGCGCAGAGGGAAGGACATCTTGATCAAGCTATCGAACATTACGTCTCGGCTCTGGCCCACTCTCAATCGCTGTTGGTGGTTCGCAATAAGTTAGGAAACCTGTTAAAGGATCACGGCAGGTTCGACGAAGCACAGGAGCAATACGCTGCTGCGGTTGCCGCACCGGCGATCGACGTGAACGACTATCGTGAGCGAGGCCTCGCCCGCTACAGTATGGGCCGTTACACTGACGCGACAGGCGATTTTCAGAAGGCCGTCAGTCTGAACCCCAAGGACGATAGCTTGCACGAACTTTGGGGAAATGCGCTGGCGGCCACGGGAAACGATGACGGTGCTGTCAAACAGTACGCGCAGGCTTTACGCCTCAATCCGGCCAGCGTCAGCGCCCGAGCGCTGTGGTCTGACGCCGCACAGCGCCGAGGTGACAACGCTCAGTCCATTGCCCAACTCAAGGGAGCCCTTGCCATCGCACCGAACGCCGGCTGGATTCACAACAAGCTCGGCAGCGCGCTGCTCGCGCGCGGAGACGTTGCGGACGCGCTCGGGCACTTCGCGACGGCCGCGAGCATCGCGGCTAGCGATTTCGATGGAATACGAGAGCGAGGCAACGCTCTGACGAGCATGGGCCGCTTCGCCGACGCGGCGGTCGAATATCGCAAGGCGATCGCCATCAATCCGCAGGATGATTCCGTGCAAGTCTCCCTGGCCAATGCATTGGTCGAGATAGCAGGCTATCCGGAAGCGATGGAGCACTTTGCAACGGCTGCGCAAATCAATCCGCGCAATGCAGTCGCGCACCTGGCGCTGGGTGATTTCCTGAACGGCAAAGGTGACCGGTCCTCGGCGATGGAGCACTATAATGCAATCGCCCGAATGCCGGCAGTCGAAGCAAATGACTATTACAACCGCGGCGCGGCCCAAGCGCACATGGCTCACTATGTCGAGGCGGTCGCTGAATACCAGAAGGCGATCGCCATCAACCCAAACTACGGCGACGCGTACGTGGCCTGGGGTAATGCCTTGTCCGTTGATAACGACAGCAGGGCGATTGTTCAATACGCCAAAGCCGCGACGGCGAGTCCAAGCAATCGTGATGCGCATTTACAATGGGCGCGAGCGGCCAGACGGCAAAAGCGCATCGACGAGGCCATCGTGCAATACCGCTTGGCCCTGAAACTGAGTCCGGCTTCCGTCCTCCCCCTGATCGAACTGGGTGACACGCTTTCCGAAGTGGGCAGACCAGAAGAAGCAGAGAAAGTGTATCGGCTGGCGTCCACGGCATATGCGATGAACGCGCAGGAACACTTCTTCCGCGCCGAGGCTTACGCAAGATTGCATATGATGAAGGAGGCCTCATCGGAATGCCAGGCCGCCTCGGCCATCAATGCGGTAAATGTCGACTGCTCGCCTTTTGCCGAGACTGCAGTAACCCCGAAGCAATAGTATTCCTGCACGCATTCGCCGCTGTTGGGTTCGCGAGCTTTGACGCGCCAGATAATCGACGTTCGAAGCGTTCGGCTGCCTGCTGAGGCGAGGCTGCGAGCGCATGCTTGTCGTCATAAGAAGCGTTCGATAACCAAATGGCCTCACTGTTTTGACATTCCGCCGCTGAACCCCAGCGTGCGGATCTCCAGCACCGGCTCTCGGACAAAGAGCATCACGCCTTCATCACGCAGGTGTGCGAACACGCTCAAAGCGAGGCCGGGCTAGTACGACATCCCCTAAATGGCCACCTTTAATAATTATCGGGCTGCAAGTAAGGGTGCAGGAGCTAAAGTCGGAACTGGTGTACGGGGGAGTTTAGGCGGGAGCTTGAAGGCGGTGGAGGTTTTAGCTGAGAATCTGATTGTCGAAGTCGGAAACCAGCAAACAACAAACCATCCACCATGAGCAAGCTTACGGAAAAAGCAGTTGTCGGTCTATCGGAAGTCGGTCTGGGCCTGGACGAATTGGTGCGACACGGAGCGCGGCAAGTGATTCAGCAGGCAATCGAAGCGAAGCTCTCGGCGCTGCTGGAGCGATTCGAAAATGTCAAGACCTTGCATGGACAACGCGCCGTGGTACGCAACGGCTATCTGCCTGAGCGAGAAGTGTTGACGGCAGCCGGGGAGATTCCAGTGAAGGTGCCCAAGGTTCTACGCGGCGAAATATCCGAAGGCCACGGAAACCTTGAAGAAGGATCGGGAGAGCCTGCTGGCTTTCTACGACTTCCCGGCCGAACACTGGCAGCACCTGCGCACAACAAACGCGATCGAATCGACGTTTGCGACGGTGCGCCACCGTACTACGCGTATGCGCAACTGCGTGTCGCGACCGACCTTCCTCGGTCTGGCATTCAAGCTAATCGAGGATGCGGAAAAAACTTGGCGCCGGATCAACGGCCCCGAACAGATCCAGCTGTTGCTGGAGGGCATTGCCCTCCAGGACGGCGAGCCGGTGCAAGACGATCAACCGGGTCAGCAGAAACTCGCCGCTTGACGTCGCCCGTTATCAACGGCCCATACACGAGACTTGACCTTATCTTAGGGTGCAGGAGCGTGACGACTAGCTCGGTCATTTCGTCGAGCGAACCTGTGCCCGGCAGTGGTTCCCATCGGCCGGTGTGGCTGCGAAACGCGGCACTATACCGATAGCGGCCGAGCTCGGTGAGGCGCGCCACGACGGTGTGCTCCTCATCATCGAGACGTTTGATCAACAGGTGCCGCCCGTAGGCTTGTGTGACGATCTGCTCATGGCCAAGCAAGCTGCGCAGCTGACGCTGAAGTTCGGCCGCGCATTGTTTGGTGGGATGGCGGGCATGTCAGTCTCTCGATTACGATGCGCCAGTTTGCAGCGGATACCCTCGGAAAGTCCATCTGAAGGGGGGCGTGCTGTCTGATTATGCTCGAGGATAAACTGCTCGGTACGCTCGCGCAGGTGCGCGATGCTGGTATGGCTGGCATGGCGCAATACCCGACGCGTGTAGCGCGCAAACCATAGTTCGATCTGATAGACCCAACTCCCGTGCAACGGCGTGAAGTGAAAGTGAAACCGCTCATCGTGCCGCGCGTTGAACGCATGCCAGACAGCCTGGGCACGATGCGTATTGAGGTTGTCCCAAATCACATGCACCCGTTTGCCCGGGTACGCCCCGCGCTCCATGAAGGCAACCAGGTCGTCCTGGGTGCGACGCTCGCGACAATCTGCCAGCACCTGCCCGGTATGTACATCCAGCGCAGCAATCAGCGCTTGGGTGCCGTGGCGAATATATTCAAACTCCCTGCGCCGCAGCCGTCCCGGCGCCGGCGCATGCCCCGGATGCTTACGCTCGATGGCTTGAATGCCAGTCTTCTCATCGATGCTGAGGAACACCGCGTTTCGAGGGACCTTGCGGTGCGACTTACAAATCACATTGACCTTCTCACGAAAGGCTAGGTCGGGACTGTGTAGCCATTGCTTGACCCGGCGCGGTCGAACGTCACCGGCCTGCAAGATGCGCTGTACATGAGTGCGGCTGATCTGTTCGACAATGCCGCGCTCGATCGCGCGCGCCACGATCTCGTCGAGCGTTGGCGTAACCCGCTCCTCGGGTTCGTGCGCTTCACATGCCAACGCGATCAATTGCAGTCGCGTTTCTTGCGTGATGCGCGGCCGACGGCCGCTACGCTCACCCTCGCGCAGCCTTTGTGCACCGTGCAGTGCAATGCGCTTGCGCCACATGCACACCGTCTGCACCGACACGTTCAACTCTCGAGCAATGACCGTATTCGGATGTCCTTCGTGCGCCCAGAGCGCGATGCGTGCCCGCATCACATCGCGCCGAGCCGCAGTCTTTCGCTCGATCAGCGACAAAAGTTCTTCTCGTTCCTTCTTCGCGAACTTTATTGGCGTTGCATGACGACCTTGGCTTATCCCAACATGTTAGCCAAGACTCTTATTTAATCAAGCCATTTAGGGATGTCGTACTAGTTGGGATTTTTTGCAATGGCGGTTTCAAAACCGAAATGCAACAGGTTAGTGAAGAGATGAAGGTGATTGTGTGGAGGCTTCGAGCAGGCGCGCAAAGACCTCCAGAGGCGACTGAAACGCGTGGGTAGCACGAGGATGATTGTTCAGCCTGTTGGCGATGGCGTCGAGCTCGTGCTGACTGTAGACGGACAGATCGGTGCCTTTGGGCAGGTATTGTCGGAGTAGCCCCTTGGTGTTTTCGCAGGTGCCGCGTTGCCACGGGCTGTGCGGGTCACAGAAGTACACACACACTGGTGGTAACAGTAAGTTCCGCATGCCGCGCCATCTCCTTGCCCTGATATCACGGTGACCAAACCGCTGTCGGTCATGCGGCGCGCCGCCTCGTGTGTGGTACGCATCCCGCTTAGTGATTGGTCTGCGTCTCAGCGACGCCGCCATAGGCCGTGGCAACCTTGTGTTCATGCTGCTCGGCGAAAGCGGCCTTGTTACGCGCGATGGTGCGTGCGCTCGGCGGATAGTCCGTGCCGTTCGCGGGCAGCAGACCTTGCGCTTCAGCCTGCACGAGTTGTTGCTTGACCTCGGCGCGCGTGAGGCCGCTCGTCTGCGCCTGGGCCTGGGCCTGGGCTGCTAAGCCAACGGTCAAAGATGCGATAAGCAGGAGAAGGGTCCTTTTCATGATCGGTTCCTTAGGAAACTTAATGCGTTAAATTCGGATTGGAGGATGAGTTGGCAAAGCACGGGCCGTGATCACGTGCAAAGGCGTCGTGCCATACGACGCTCAGCGCGCAAACAAGGCTCGCAAGCGCGCTCGCGCAAAGGGTCCATCGCTTCATTGCGATGCCTCGCCGTTGTACGAAGCGCCGCTCGCCTGCGTGTTTGCATTCGCGCCGCCGTACGCGTCGCGCGCCGCGACCTTTGCTTCGGCGGCTTGCAGCGCCTGCGGATAATCCGCATCGTGCGTGCTCGGGCGATAACCCACCGCTTCGAGCTGCGCGAGTTCGGCGCGCACTTGCGCACGCGTCACGTGACTCGGCGCCGATTGCGCGAACGCTGCGAACGGCATCACGGTCGCCACTGCCAGGACGACACACATCAACTTTTTCATCGTCTTTACCCTCACTGATTCACGGAAGAATGGCGGAGGATGACTGCCCCCCGAACGCCGCTGCGTTGTTCGCGACGTTGAGGACATTGTGGGATTCGAGCCCTGTGGAGAAGCTGACGCTGACGTTACAAGTTTGATATCTTGCGCATCACGAACGTGAGGCCGCGTCCGGAAAAGACAGCACGAAACGCGTGCTGCGCGCGTCGCTTTCGGCGTGTGCGCGGCCGCCGTGCAGTTCCATGATGGTCCGCACAATGGCGAGTCCCACCCCCGCCGATCCGCTCGCCGCGCCCGCGCCGCCACGCGACGAATCGCCGCGATAGAAGCGGTCGAACACGCGTTCGAGCATCGACGGTTCGATGGGCACGCCCTCGTTCTCGACGCACACGCGCACGAGCGCCGCGTCCGCATCGACGGAAAGCGTGATGGTTCCATCGCGCGGCGTGTAGCGCACGGCATTGGCGAGCAGATTGCTCACCGCGCGCCTGAACAATTCGACATCGGCCGTCAGCGGTTCGGAACCGCGCACGGTGATGCGCACGCCCGCATCTTCCGCGAGCCCTTCGAAATACTCGGCGATGCGTTGCAACTCCTCGCCCGCATCGAATTCGCGCAGATGGCGCGCGAATTGCGGATGCTCCGCGCGCGCGAGAAACAGCACGTTTTCGATCATGCGCGAGAGGCGAGCGCATTCCTACATATTCGATGCGAGCAGCATCTGATACTCGTCCGTCGAACGTGGTCGCGCGAGCGCCACTTCGGTTGCGCCGCGCATATTGGCGATCGGAGTGCGCATGTCGTGCGCGAGGTCGGCCGTGAATTGCGACAGGCGCTGAAAGCTGCGCTCGAGTCCCCCGAGCATGCCGTTGAGCGCGGCGATCAGCGGTTCCAGTTCGCTCGGCACGTTGTCCATTGCGATGCGCGTATGGAGCTTGTCCGATGTCACCGTCGCCGCGCTGTTCGCCATGTTGCGCAGCGGTTCGAGCGCGCGGCGCACCAGAAAGAAGCCGATCGCGATAGCGGTCGAGCAGCATCCAGCGATCGCGCATGTCGCGCACCACAACGATGGTCGCGAGCGTGCCGTCCATCAGACGCGTGTCGACGGCCAGCACGCGAAGCGGATCGCCATCGGCTTCGTGCATATCGACGATGGCCTGAGCGGTGATCTGCGCGCCCGCGGGCACCGCATGCGACGGCAGAGCAACCTGCGCCAGCGCCGCATCGACATTGTGTTGCACGAGCGGTTTGCGCGCGGCATCGACGATTTTCAGGGACAGCGCGCCGTTGCCGAGCACCTGACTTTCGAGCCGTTCGCGATAGCGTTCGATATCCGCATAGCTCTGCAATTCATCGACAAGCCGCCGCGTATGGCGCGCGGCGAGCACGATGTCCAGACCGTCCTGCACGTGCACTTGATGCGCGAGCGCGAGAAACACGAAGGAGCCGACCAGCGCGAACACCGCGAGCGTGGTCGCGGTAAAAACGAGCGCGAACGTCGTGGTAAGCGAACGCATATGCACCAATCGTGACCGGGCGTATTGATCACATAGCCGACGCCGCGCACCGTCTGAATGAGCTTGACCTCGAAGTCGTCGTCGATCTTCGCGCGCAACCGACGGATGGCGACTTCGACCACGTTGGTATCGCTGTCGAAATTCATGTCCCATACATAGGATGCAATCTGCGTGCGGCTGAGTACTTCGCCACGCCGGCGCGCCAGCAGTTGCAGCAAGGCGAACTCGCGGGGTGTCAGATCGATGCGCTTGCCCGCGCGGCGCACCTTGCGGCGCGCAATGTCGATTTTGAGGTCACCCAGCGAAATCAGATCGCTGCCGCGCGGCGGGCCCCGCCGTGCCAGCGAACGCACGCGCGCAAGCAGTTCGACGAAGGCGAAGGGTTTGGCGAGATAATCGTCCGCGCCGAGTTCGAGACCGCGCACGCGGTCCTGCATGACACGAAGCGGGGTCGTGGGCTCGAAATCAGGGAATTAGCTCGCCGAAAACCGACCCGCATCAAGGGCCATTGATCTCTCCAACATTCGAGACGTTATCTCACCAATTATCAAGGTGAGAGCGATCCCAACGGACAGCGCAGACAGTGTCGCGATTATCAGCATATCCACTTCATCCTCCTGTAAAGGCGTCAAAGGGTCTCCCTGTCGTACGTATTTTTATGGACGTCTTGGGCCCTTATCTTCTGCCCGCATGCTTAGTAGACGCTTAGCGCCTTAGCGCACCTCAAACTCGCCATAACAGATTAAGCAAGCGCCCTTTAGCGACAAGAAGGTGTATGTGCGCCACACGCGAACAAGAAACTGTCTTACCTCGATCTTTCAATCTTTGGCCGATTACAGTCCGTGACCACGCAGTGCTAACGACAGCACGACACGCGCTGCATCAGGTTTGACCATCATCAACACGGGCCCCTTCCATGAAAAGAAAACTGCTCGCCAGCGCGATTATTTGCGCGCGTGCGTACCCGATCGCTTCCTTAGCGCAATCTTCCGTCACCCTTTACGGCGTCATCGACGAAGGCTTCGACTACACGAACAATGTCGGCGGCCACTCCAACGAGCTGCTGGCGAGTGGATTTGCACAAGGCAGCAGATGGGGGCTGAAAGGCTCGGAAGATCTGGGCGGCGGCAACAAGGCGGTGTTCCAGCTCGAAAACGGCTTCGACGTGAACAACGGCAAGCTCGGGCAGTCGGGGCGTATGTTCGGGCGGCAAGCGTACGTGGGTTTGAGTTCCTCGACACTGGGAACGCTGACCGTCGGTCGTCAATATGATTCGGTGGTCAACTTCTCGCGCCGCTGACAGGGAACGGCAACTGGGGCGGCTACCTGCTTTCCCATCCGTTCGATAACGACAACACCGACAACTCGTTCCGCCTCAATAACTTGGGTCAAGTACACGAGCAACAACTACGGCGGATTAACGTCCGGCGGTCTCTACGGCTTCAGCAATCAGGCGGGCGGATTCGCCAATAATCGCGCATACAGCGTGGGCGCGCAGTACGTCGCCGGACCGCTCTCCGCCGCGGCCACGTATATGCAGATCAACAATCCGGGCGCCAATGCGGGCGGCTCCCTCGCCGCCGACGACACCGCCTTCTTCGCCGGACGCGAGCGCGTCTGGGGCACGGGCATCAACTACGCCATCACCGATGCCGCCACGCTCGGCTTCGTCTACACCGATACGGACCTGAACAACGCCACCGGCTCTGTCTATGTCGGCAATTTCGCCAACACCGCGAGTTCGCTCAAGTTCGACAACTTCGAACTGAATTTCAAGTACCAGTTCACCAAGGCGATCTTTGCGGGCGCCATGTACAACTACACCTCGGGCAAATTCTACAGCGCGGCGGGAAATGCCAAACCGAAGTGACATCAATTTGGCTTGATGACGGACTACCAGATTTCGCCACGCACGGATGCCTATATTCAAGGCATGTATCAGCACGTTGCGGGCGGCAGCGCAGCGGCGTCGCCGCTCGATCAGGCTTATATCACAGGGCGGACGCTCCGTCTTCGACGCGCAACCAGTTCGCCGGCCGCGTCGCCGTTCGCCACTTGTTCTAGCGCCCATCATCGAAGCATAAGCACGCTGGCGGATCGAAAAAACGAAGCGGCGCAAAAATAGCGGATTGCGGCCTTAAGTCCCAAGAAGTCGGTCGCTCGTGTCGTCGGGAACCGCGCGGCAGACTTCGTTCAATCATTCGCGCCGTGCAGATAAGCTAGAGACGCGCATCGAGACAAGATTCAATTCTTCCGATTAGCCCGCGAATCGAGCGCTGCCTCCTTGCGCGGCGCGGGCGCTTCTCCGACATCGGCGCAAGATTCGACATGAAGCTGGACGAGCCATGCAGCAGGACATTCATCAGCGACGACCAGCCGCGACCCTTCTCGTTCATCCAATCCTTGCGTGACATGACCTTTTGATGCAGCTGCTTCGAACGCCGAGCGAGCCTGGATCTTCGTCGCGATGACGAGGGCAAACGAAACGACAAGCACGATTACTCGGGTGGTCTCGTCACTGAAATCATCGATGCGCCCGGACGCAGCCAAAACGAGCAGCGCCAGCACTTCGGTGACCGCAACCGAGATGGCGAACAGCACACCATTCGCGCGCATCCTGGCGAGCACGACATGTCGCATCCAAACCTCCCGTCAAGACCGCGAATGAATAGCCCTCGCTGGATTGTCGGCTCGCATCAACCACGCGACAAGAAACACATAAGAAAAAGAGAATTCCTCGACGCGAGGACTTGCGACGCAACCGCGACCCTGGCATCGCTCGCTTAGCGGAGCCTTAGCGATTGGCTCGGTCAGAGATCGGCGAACCAGAGAATCAATGCAAATCTCAATTCCTTGAGCTTGCGTATGAACGCCCTTTTTCGAGCGCTAGACTCATGTCGAACATTCGCACCCTCAAATCGCCATGAAATGCCTTCGACTCGCGGCTCTGCTTTGCTTTGCCTACGTTGCCGGCGTCCAGAGCGTTCACGCCACCGACGCACCTAAGCTGAACCTGATCAAAACCGTTCCCTTACCCGCAATTACCGGCGGAGATTTCGATCATTTCGCCGTCGATCTGGCGCATTCGAAGCTTTATGTCGCGGCGGAAAAATATGGGTCGATCGAGACGTTCTCGCTGCCCGACGGTCGTCATACGGAGAGCAACCGGTCGGTCGCCGTCTCTCCGCACAAGATCGAACTGATCAAGGAAGGCCAGGCGTTGATGATTGCCGACGCGGGAGCCGCGCGCCTCGAAATCGTGGACACGGGCAGCATGACCGTCGAGAAGCGTATTTCGCTACAGCCTCAGCCTGACAGCGGCATTCTCGATGCGCGAACCGGAATCTTCTATGTCGGCAATGGCGGCGTTCAAAGCGGCAAGGACTACGCCTATATCAGCATGCTATCGACGCAAAGCGAATCGTTGCTCGGACGTATTCGCGTCCCGGCGGGCCAGATCAAAGGCATGGCGATCGATCTGCGGACCCGGCGCCTGTTCGTGAACTTCCGCGACAAGAATGCCGTCGGCATCATCGATACCAAGACCAACCGGCTCGTCGGAACATGGAGCGTCCCCGGCCCTTCCCGCAATTCCGCCATGACCCTCGACGCCGAACATCGGCGCTTGCTCATCGGATCGCGCCAGCCGGGAAAGCTCTATGTTCTGAATGTCGATACCGGCAAGGTCATGCAAACGCAGGACATCACCGATGTTTCCGACGAGATGGCCGTGGACCCCGCGCATGCATGCGTCTATGTCGCTGGCGAAGGCGGACTCGACGTGATACGGCGCAAGCAGGACGGCGCCTACACGAAGGTCCAACACATCGATACCTACGGCGGAAAGACCTTCGCTTTCGTGCCCGAGTACCACCGCCTCTATGTGGTGCATACGAAGGGGCCGCTGGCTTCGAAAGCCGGCCTGCAGATCTTCGACACGCACTAAAAGCAAGATTACGAACTTGTCACTTTCCGGTCAGGGTCGGGCAAAGCGCGCGCATGCAAACTGCGTCTCCTAGTGCCCCGACTCGGAAAAGACTTCGTGTGGATCGTTCGACTCGCCCTTCGCCGCCCTTATACGTTCCTCGTTCTGGCGCCCCTGCTATTCATGATCGGCCCGCTTGCCATTCTGCGCACGCCGACCGATATCTTTCCCAACATCATATTCCGGTTGTCAGTATCGTCCGGTCGTATAGCGGGTTTTCCCCCGAGGACATGGCGAACCGCACCACGTCGAACTATGAGCGTGCGCTAACTTCGGATGTCGAGATTATCGAGCACATCGAGTCGCAGGCGCTCAATGGCGTATCGGTCATCAAGATCTTCTTTCATCCGAGCGCGGACATCAATCGTGCGGTCGCGGAACCCACGTCCAACTCCGCTTCCATTCCGCGCATTCTGCCGCCGAATATCATCACGTATAACGCGCTGACGGTGCCTATTCTTCAGCTCGGCCTGTCGAGCGACTCATCGCCCGAGCAGACACTCTACGACCTCGGCAACAGCTTCGTGCGCACGCAACTCGCCACCGTCCAGGGCGCGGCCGTGCCCCTGCCCTTCGGCGGCAAGACACATCAACGTCAAATCAAAGCTAGCAGCCATGAATCAACTCGAATCGATGCGAATCTTCGTCAAGGTCGCGGAGTGTCTCAACTTCGGCGTTGCCGCGAAACAGCTCGGAATATCTAATTCGGCGGTCACGCGAGGCGTCGGTGCGCTGGAGCATCATCTGAGACTGCGGCTGATAAACAGGACGACGCGTAGCGTTTCGCTCACACAAGCGGGTCAAAGCTATTTCGAGAGCTGCGCCGACGTGCTCTCGCAAGTAAAACAGATAGAAGAAAAAGTGCGCGCGGAAGCGGAATCCGCGACCGGCCGTGTGAAGATCGCCGTATCCGCCCTGTTCGCGGCAACGGACTTGCCCAAGTTGCTGACCGAGTTCCGCAAGAAGCATCCGCTCATCGCATTCGACGTGACGATCTATGAAAATCAGGCGCAAATCTCGCCCGAGGATTTCGAATTGTCCTTCATGGTCGAGCGCAAGCTCCGCGATTCATCGCTCGTCTGCCGAACGCTTGGTCGGACGCAGGATGTCATCGTCGCCGCGCCTTGCTATCTAGAGTCTCGCGAGTTGCTGCTCAGTCCGAGAGATTTGCCCAATTACGACATTCTTCTAGATTCCGAATCGCTGATGCGCTACTGGACATTCAAGGACAAGGACGGCGTTCACCGCGTCGCGCTCGTACCGACGATGACCGCACGGAATACCTGCGCTGTCGTCCGTTCGGCGGTCGCGGGTCTGGGCGTAGCGCGGCTGCCTCGAATGGTGATAGAAGGCGAGTTGGAAAGCGGAAAGCTCCTCCCGCTTCTCGAGAATTTCGATCTCGACGGGAAGGACCGAACCATTAGCATGCTCTATGCCGGCCAGCGTTACGCGACACAGGCGATTCGATCGCTCGTGGACTTTGCGATCGAGCGACAGGCAGAGATGTCGTTCGCTTCGCGCGGCGCCCATGCTTGACGACTTGTGCAAACGCCTGTAATGCCGCCGTCTTGCCGGATCAAGTGCGGACACGGTGACTGCACTGAACGTCGACGGGATGATCTCACGCTGATTCCACATCCGATCGGGAGTTGCACCGTTGTCTGTGTCACCGGTTCACCGCCGCCCAAGTTCAATCTTCTTCGGTATCGTGACGCTCTCCGTCGTACCGGTCTTCGACGGACGAGATTACATTTCGCTTTTGCCCGCCCGCTACGACGTCATCAGCGGGATAGCCAATGCTCACGCCTTGTCACGCCATTTCGCTTTGTGGCTCGGCATATAGCCACGGTAACGGCACAGACGGCACACTGGATGCGAGCGGCCCCATCGGTGATACGGGGCTTGCATACCCCACTTACCTTCCGCTCCGATACCCTCCATTGCGGCGCAATTCAGCCAACGTCAATACCTTTCAACGCCGACTATCCGTCGGTCACTCCGGCGCGTATCGCCGAAACGAACCTGCGACCGACTTTATTTTCTCACATCAATGATTCCAGACATTAAAGTCCGTCACAGCGGCGGTAGATGGCAAAGCTCTTTCCTGCCTTGTCACATTCAACGTCTGGAGAATTGGATGTTGAAGCCGTGACCTGCTGTACGACCAGTAGTTGCCTACCCGGACGTGCGCGATTGGTAACGATCGGGGGCGAAGCTCCGAGGACAAAGTACCTTCCGAAAGGCGTTCCACCTTGGCGACAAGGTGGCCGACACCGCCAGCAGCGACGTGGTGTGGGAGCAAGGCAAATTCCGCATGCGCAACTCAAGTGAACCGCTTTTAAACCTTTGTCACGACTGATGGGCCAAAGCTGCTACCACGCCTAACCAAAATGGTGCGTAGCAGGTTGCGCGCCCATTGCTGAAAGGTCGGCGGCGATATTGATGACGTTGGCGACGACCAGCAAGATCACCGCACTGTAAAGCAGCCAACGCGGATAGAGTGCACGCATGTTGGACGCCAGGCCTTTACTTGTCACGCGCCCGATCCGTGCGCTCACCAGCTGAATCGCGGTCATCAGCGGGTATGTGGCAGGAGCGTCCAAAGCAGATCGAAACCAAACTGGGCGCCAGCCTGTGAGTATATGCCGATGCCAGAAGGATCGTCATCCGCCGCTCCTGTAATGAGCCCGGGGCCAAGCCGCTTGATCCATGTTCGCGCGACTGGATCGCTGACCGCACTCTCGGGCTCAAGAATCTTGTCGTCGCTCATGGAATCCTCCTTGCGCAGCCTACGCAATCGCTAGGCCAGGGGATTATCACTAAATGAGAAGCGCTTCAGCATCACGCATTCGAACCAGCGTCTAGATGCGGGCGGGCGTCACGACCGATTGACAGATTGGCAATGACTGGCCGTTCGGCGATTCGCACCGCTGCACCGTTGATATTGGCATCCGGTGATGCGTGAACAAGTAAGGGAGCCGTGTCGGCAAGTAAGGAAGGTGCACCTCGGCGGCCACAAGCCATCGGCGGCCGCGCCGTATTTTGCTCAAGCGGTATGTCTTCGTCGTCGCTTCTGCGCTGCGCACGTCGCGTCCCGGGCTGCCGGATTGCCTTTTTCCGAGAAGCGCGAAAACCGCCGCAGGCGCGGCGGCCGGGTTGTTAATTTCGCGCTAAGCCCGGTTAATTAGAAAGGCCACCAGCCCATACCACCGCCCTTCTCGCTGTCGTCTTCAGCGTGCCGGTGCCCGTGCTCGTGATCGTTAGGGGCCGTTCGGAAATCAAAGAGGTCGAACAGATCGCCGATCGCTGGCGCGTTCACTGGGACGTATGGGTTGTCGTTGTGCTGAACAGGGTTGGGCAGATTATCGCGGCTACGACCGGTAATCGGCGGCAGGCCCCAGTTGCGTTCGATGAATTTCACCAACGACGCGTGATCCGCGTAGCCATGCGAAATGCGCCCGCCAGTGGAATACTTCGACACCGCAATCATCGGGATACGCGAGCCGTCGCCAAAAAAGTCAACGGGCTGGATGTATCCCGAGTCGTAGTAGCCGCCCCCTTCGTCCGTGGTGATGAAGATTGCCGTACTCTCCCAGAGCTTCGGATCACTCTTGACCGCATCGACCAGCTTCCTGACGAATGCCTCGTACAGGCCGAACTTCGAGGAGGTCGGATGCCCATCAAGCAGTCCGCCCGGCTTCACAAAAGACACCGCGGGCAGATTCCCGGAACCGATGTCTGAGTAAAGGTCCGGCAGGTCGGCAAGGTGCGTTTCCCGAGCCTGCTGGTTCGTCATGATCGACGTCTCGTAGAGAAACGGATTGCAGATGTTGCAGTAGATGCTCTGCGCGGGATTGCTGATGAAACTGCGCCACCCCTCGCCGTAGTACTTCCACGGGATATTTCGATCAAGCAGCGTATCGCCGATCGTGCGCACCGGTGAAGGGGGGATCGTGTATGGCGACTTGGTCCTGTCGAGTACCGTGCCGTCGCCGTTGTACCCGGGGTTGTAATTGTTGAGCAAGTAATAATGTGCCGGCGCGCAGTTCGCTTTCGGATCGTACGGCAGCGACTTCAGGTATTGACGAATCGGACCCACGCCGGGCTGACTGGCATCTGAACAATTGCTATAGCTGCCGCCCGAGTAGCCGTCTTGGGTGTACCAGTTGTTCGTGCCGGCCAAGGGGTTGGGATTTTCAATCTGATCCGATGGCGGCGTTGCCGGTTTGCCGTTGCCGTCCGTGTAGTAATACGCATCAGCGGCGCCGATCATGATGCTGTTCGCGCCGGTTCCGCCCATGACCGGTTGATGGTAATTGTCGCTCATCGTGTATTGCTGGGCCAACTGCGTAAAGTACGGCATGTCGCCATTGTTGACGTTATAGAAGCCGAGCGCGTTTGCGCCTTCGCCGGTCGTCTGATCAGTGAAGGGCGTCGGCTGCGGCTTGCCGTTGCTGCCTGCCCCGATACTGGTCTCGACCCACGCGAACAGATCGCCGAGACAACCGCTCGGATTTTCGCGCGTCGCGTGCGCCACTTTACAGTCGGATTGCTGCCACGCTTGATAGAAACGATGCACCGGGCCGCCCATGTACGCATCATAGAGAGGCGGTTGCAGCAAATAAGGTCCGTTCATCAGCGCGTTGTAGTTTGCCACCCGCGAATCCTTCGCGCCCGTCGGCAATCCTGAGGCGCCGCTGAGCAACTGGTCCACGTCGGACGGCTCAAGGGCTGCGCCTTCGGCCTGTGCGGCCGCGTCATGTTTCGCGAAAGGCGGGGGGCTCGCGTCGCTCGCAGCAGAATGGGTTCCACCTGTATTCGGCGACGGTAGCGTTCCATATGGAGTCTTGTTTGTAGGAGCGATCGTGAATTCCGCCGGTCCGAGAAGTTGCGCCTGGTATTGCTGGGCCTTCTTGAAATTCGGGCCTGGCGAGCCATCTGCATTGACAATGCCCTGGGACAACAGATTCCATACCGACTGCCCTTGCTTTGGCTGGTAGGTGCCGAATACGTGGTCGAACGTACGGTTCTCGCCGACCACGATGATCACGTGCTTAATCGGCGTGCTGGTCCGGAACGCGTGCTCGTCTCTGGCTGCAGCAACGCTCGCGGGCGCGGTTCCCAAACCGAACGCAGTGGCTCCCGCGCAAGCGGCGAGCAGCGCTCTTACATAGACCATATTGCATCGCTGTGAAAACTGACCCATCCCCATCTTCCATCTCCTTACCGTTGGTTACGACGGTAAGACCATAGGGGGTGTTCGTGAACATCGCGAGGCAGAAGAATTACGGTTGACTGTCATTGTGTCGGCCACCCTCGCATGAGCCCAATGAGGGCCATTCGCCGCTGATGAATGTCCGAAATTTTCTACCGACGGCCCGCGAGCGGGCGAAGCGAATGCTGTTCATTTAGGAACCCAAATTACGTAATAACTTAGCCACGCCGAACCACGAAGTGGGCAGACATCCCTCCACATTGTCTAAAGCGAACCCGTCTGGTGAGAAACGTTTCGCATTTAAGCAGGTCGTTGCATCAACGGATGCCACGGCATCCTTACTTCAAACGTCGCCGAGCGGCCACGCGCGAGGAAACGGACGGGCGGCGGCTGGAGACATGACCTATGGAGAAAGCGGCGGCCGACCAATGAGTCGTAGTTGTCGGCTGGAGTCGCGACGATGGCACGCATCATGGAGTCCAGTCCTGTGAGCGAACCGGTGGAATCATAAAAGGCGCTGACCGGTGACGCGTTTGCTGCCGCCGCGTACGACGTTCCAAACACGCCGGCAGCCCCATGCGGGCCCTTCACAGGTTCACCTGACCGCCCATTTCGACGACCCGGTTCGGAGGCAGGCTGAAGTATTCGGCCGCTTGTGCCGCGTTCCTTGCCAGAAATGCAAACAATCTCTCGCGCCACAGCGACATGACGTGACTTTTCCCCGTCGCGACAATCGTGTCTCGTCCCAGGAAAAACGATACGTCTGCGGGATCGTAGTGCCACCCCGGTATTCGACGCTCGAGTAGCCTGAGAACATCTGGGATGTTTGGAATTTCCATGAACCCGTGACGCACCGCCACCGAATAGCAACCGTTCCCAAGGTCCTTTAGCGCCACCTTGTCATCGTCTGATACATGGGGCGTGTTATCGGTCGAGCCGGCCATGAAGATGTTGATTTGATGCATGACGCCGTTGTGTTTCAGATTGTGCAGAAAGGCACTCGGCGTCATATCAGCGACGCCGCCCGGGAAAACGGCCGTGCCTTGCGTGCGCATCACAGGGTGCTCGCCCGTGGTCAACGACTGAATGAGCGGCGCCAGCTCAAGGCTGTCATCCCGGATTTGTTGCACCACCATTTCACGGCCTTTGTGCCACGTTGTCATGATCGTGAATAGCGCCGCACCGGCTAGCAAGGGAAACCATCCGCCATCCATGACCTTGTTGGCGTTACTTGAGACGAACAGCAAATCAACGAGCGCCATCGGTACGATGACAGCGAATGTCGCGACGGGTTTCCAACGCCACAGGCAATGCGTAATGAAATACATCAGCAGCGTCGTCAATAGCATCGTGGACGCGACAGCAATGCCGTACGCCGCCGCGAGATTATCCGAAGACCGGAAGAACAGGACGAGAAAGACAACCGCGACATAAGGCGTGAGATTGATGAACGGCACATAAACCTGACCGATCTCGTCGCTCGAAGTGTGGACCACGGGTATGCGTGGCAGCAGGCCAAGCTGTACCGCTTGCTTGGTCATCGAGAACGCGCCGGAAATGACGGCCTGCGAGGCGATGATGGTCGCAAACGCCGAAAGCACAACGAGCGGGATTAGCGCCCACGACGGCACCGATTCGAAGAACGGTTGACTGATGACCGAAGGTTTGCTCAGAACCAGGGCTGCCTGACCGAAATAGTTCAGCACCAGGGCGGGGAAGACGAGCACTAGCCAGGACACCCGGATTGGCGTCTTGCCGAAATGTCCCATGTCAGCGTAGAGTGCCTCGCCACCCGTCAGCGCAAGGAACACTGATCCGAGCACAATGAATGCCGTAGCCGGTGCGTGCGTAGCGAATACGAAAGCATAGGTAGGCGACACCGCCAGAAGGATGCCGGGACGACCGACGATATTCGTGACGCCGATCACCGCGAGCGCGACAAACCATAGCAGCATCACCGGTCCAAAAAGTTTCCCGACCGCGCCGGTGCCGCGTTTTTGAAGATCAAAAAGTCCAGTCAGAATGACAAGGGCAATCGGCACGATCCACTCGGAGAGATGCGGGTCGATAAGCGTTACACCCTCGACAGCCGATATGACGGATATGGCCGGCGTGATCATTGAGTCGCCGTAAAACATGGCGGCGCCGAAAACGCCAAGCGTCAGCAACACCCGACGAAGACGCACAGGCGCAACCTCGGACGCGAGCGCGGTCAACGCAAGAATGCCGCCCTCCCCGTCGTTGTCGGCACGCATGACAAAGCACACATACTTCAGCGTGACGACGACGATGATGGACCAGAGAATCAGAGACACGATCCCATAGACGTTCGTCGGACTGACACCGCCTGCGGCTTTTAGGCATTCCCTGAGCGTGTAGAGCGGGCTCGTGCCAATGTCACCGAACACGACGCCAATGGCGCCGAGCGCGAGTGCGGGCATTGCCCGAGTTTCTCGAGACTCTGTATGGAGAGCAGATGTCGACATGTTTGCATGCTTCATGAAGGGTTCGCAGCGATGCGCCTAGAGTGTCCAGCGCGTGAGCCCCCACCGTCGCACAATTCGAACCTGCCAGTTCGTCGGTAGCATTGTCGCAAGACCTCTGTCTCCTTCATCGGGCGTTCGCGCTTCCGAGCAGGGTGCATTGGAGATTCCAACTTTCCCAAAGGAACGGCCGGAACGATCGCCATTACGCCGTCAGAAAAAAGCGTGTCTCTGCACGGCGATAGTCAAGGCAACTGCTCGCCCTGAAGCGGTAGCGCTCTCAGCGGGTCGATGCCGAAACAGAAGTTAAGAATTGATCGAACCTTCCAACGCTGTCGTTACGCTGCCGGGATCCGGCAATGTTGCTGTGCTTCCGAGTCTCGGAAGTAAGCCACACAAGACGATGAGTTTCCATCTCGCAAGCTTAAGGACCGCTTAAGCGCGGGAGATTTCGTGCGCGGGGAAAACCATAAGATTCGTCAGCTTGGTGACGTGCTTATGCTATGGCAGCGTCCATTGTCACTTTCGACGCGTGCTTGACGCAGGTCATCTCCCAACCATGATAGGAGGCGTGCGATGCCAAGGTCCATGCGGGTGAATGCGATGTTCGCATTAGTAGCTATCTTGATCGCGGGTTGCGGCGGGCATGACGACGACAATGGAGCGCCGCATTATGTATCGGACATATCGGTTCCGAACGTCAAGGCGGGCGTTAATTTCTCGTTCGATATCGGCATCGTTTCCGGCAGCCGTTATTACTTCACCGATAGGAATAACGCGTCACTGGATCAAATCGACATTCCGTCGAAGACGTTCGTCAAGGCTATCCAGGGTACCGGCAATCTCGCGTTCACGGGGCTTGGCCCGGGCCCGAACTCGATGGCCGGTCCAGACGGTGCGACGCCGGTCGGCAGTCGCATCTATGTGGGCGACGTGAACTCGGTAAAGATCGTCGATCCCAGTGTGGGTGCCGTCGCGAGCAAGATCACCGTGAGCACGACGGGTGTGCGCGCCGATGAAGGCTGCCTCGATCCCACGCACAACCTCTTCATGATCTCGAGCCCGGAGGAACCCGTTCCGTTTGCGACCTTCATCAACACATCGACGCAGACCGTCGTCGCCAAGGTGACGTTCACCGACAACGCGGGCAAGCCCACGGCGGGACTAGAAGCGTGCCGGTACGATCCGGCCAGTGACAACTTCTTCGTGAACGTCGACGGCAGCACCGCGAATCCTCACGGTGAGCTAGTGAAACTACCAGGGGCGTCCATTCGTGCGATACCGAGCGGCGGCACTCAGAACTACACGACGCTTGCGGGCGTCGCGATGTATGGAGAGGGCAACTGCGATCCAACGGGCCTTGCGCTCGGACCCGGGAACGATATCGCGGTCGGATGCAGAGAAGGGACGACCAACGCGCCCTTGTTGATGGAGATATTCGACCGTTCGAATGGCGCGCTTCTGGCATCGCTCAACGCTGGCGGCGGCGATCAGCTCGAATATGATGCTGTAACCAATCGCTACTACAACGCCGCCAGCAGGTGGACGTCTTCCGGCAACGCATCGACGAACGGTGCCTGCTCGTCCGCATCGCCGTGCACACCGGTGCTGACAATCGTGGACGCAGGATCTCGAAGCATCGTTACGCGCCTGAACACAGGCAACAACGCGCATTCGGTCGCTGTCGACCCGGCGACAGGCCTCGTCTTTGTCCCGTACTCATCAGCGACATCTCCCGCGGGTTGTTCAAATTGTGCGGCCAATGGGTTCGTCAATGGTGGCGTGTCCGTATTTGCGGCAAAGTAAGCGCATTCGCGATGTGAGGACGAGGCGGCGCATCTTCGCCGCTTTGCCCCCTCTCGAGCCTGCGTCCGCAAGAAGGACGATGGTTAAAATCACAAGATTGGCAGTCCTGGTCATAGAAAGAATCAAGGGCCAGGTGCGGCAAAGGGAACGTTGGCAGAAAACGGTTCGAGAGGCTGCAATGCTTCTTGAATTAGAAATTCAACGCGTCGAAAAACGCAAATCCGACGAACGAGACGCTTTTGCCCGAGGGCTCGCGCTCGCCCGACTTCGCCAGCGGCTCGGGCGGATCGCCGATCGCTACGCGCATCTACTCGAGTAGGTCGAAAGCCCGAGTGACGGCGCAAGCGAATGTCATGTCATGGCCGAGCCGAGAAATCTAGTGCCGCCAGAAGTCTCCGCGCCCAGCATCAAACTTCCGTGGCCGGCCACGAATTCGAATTAGAGGCTCCAGCGCGAACGGCTCGTTTCGGAAGCAGATCGGTTATTGGGGAATCGCCGACAAGCCGTCTTCGCCGCGCACATTAGGCTTAGGATTGGCCGCACTGCGGGAGCGATTTTTGCAATGCCGGATATCGTCGTGCGCGTCGTACGTCGGAAACGTTTCTCAACCGCGTTGTCGATGATGTGTGTTAGCGGGTTTCTCACGTAGGCGACACGGCAGGCAGTTCGAAGGGGCGATGTTGCTCCGAAAAGGGGACGACAATGACGACGAAAGCTTTGGGCCAGCGGTTAGCGCCGGCATTTGTATTAGCGATCGGCCTTGCCGGGTGCGGAGGTGGTGGCGATTCGTCCGGAACGGGAACAGATGCTGTGGCATTTGGGACATCGCCAAAGGCGTTAGCGACCTCCGCGAGTCCAACCGCGATTGCTACCCCTGTCCCTTCCGGAATCGTAAAGCTCCAGCGCTACCAGATTGACCCGACGAAAATCTTCGTCGCGGGTATCTCGTCTGGCGGTTTCGCGGCGGTACAGATGCACGTCGCTCACTCTTCGACCCTCAAAGGCGCCGCAGTGTACGCTGGCGGAGTGTATTGGTGTGCCACCGCCGGAGGCGCCGCGACAGCTTTGGCGAACTGCGGAGGTTTGACACTTCCTTCGAATCAGGCGTCATACAACAGCACGTTGACGACATCCGAGGCGTACCTGGACACGCAATCGTCCCTGGGGACCATCGACTCGGCGACGAATCTGCGTGGACAGCCTGTGTACCTCTGGTCCGGTACGCAAGACCAGGTAGTCAACCCGCTTGAGATGGCCGATCTCGACTCGGAATACCGACATTATGGAGCCAAGGTGCATTTCGACAATGCGTATCCCGCTGAGCACGGCTGGGAATCGCCCGATGGCGAACTTGCATGCGGCACGCTCGGGAGCCCCTACATGGTGCGCTGCTCGGCAAATGGCGCAGTCTACGACTCCGTAGAAACGTGGCTGACGATGTTCCTCGGCCCATTGAAACCGCGCAACACCGGCATGCTGTCGGGTACGCTGTCTTCATTCGATCAAACGGAGTTCGGGGCGTCTCCAAGCCTTTCGATGAGCCAGACAGGAAGCGTTTTTGTTCCCAAAGCCTGCGCGCAAGGGAACAAGTGCGGATTCGTGATTGCTCTCCACGGCTGTCTGCAGGAGGCATCGCTTATCGGAAACCGCTGGGTCACCGAGGCGGGCGTCAACGAATGGGCCGACACGAACAAGTTGGTAGTCGTGTATCCCGACACGATCGCGTCGTCTGCGCCGGGGCCGACCAACCCGAATGCATGCTTCGACTGGTGGGGCTATTCAAATCAATACGACCCAAACTACGCACTCAAGAGCGGCTTACAGATGTCTGTGCTCTACAGGATGGTGCAGCGCGTGACCGGCCAACCGTAAGAGCGTCGTCGCACGGATCGAAGCGGGCGCCGATCGCCGTCTGCAACACGGTTTATCGGTTGGGCGGATGAGGCCGTGAACGACCGGTCAGGGCTGACGGCGAACGACCGTACCCACCCACTTCTGCCCGTCGACCCAGCACGATCTCATTGGCGGCTTCCAAGGTACAACGGCCGCTCGTCGATTCGCTTAGGTAGGCGGGTATTCGGCCAACATAGCCGCCGTTCGCTCTGCCGAGCTAAGCCGTGAGTCGGGTAGCGTAAGTCCCGTTTCTCCTAGCAAATGGAGTGCGAGGTCGGCTCCAGACGCTCCGGCGCCGCCAACGGCCAGGTCATCCACGGCATTGCAACCGGACCGATTTGCGCTCAACGCGACAGTGGATGCGGCGAGTGCGCGCACGCATGCGCACCCAGCGCTGCGGCCGCTTCATCTTCCGGCTCCGCGGACAGATCCCTCTTGAAAGTCTCGGCGAGGAAAAACGCGCACACCAGGCTCAGCAACCCTGTCGCCGCGATATAGATCGAAATGGGCAGCGTCTGGCCATACGTGGCGCGATACATCGCCCAGGGTGGTCCAAGGTGATCAAGCTCGACCGTTATGACATCGCCATTCTGAACATTCGTGTGCGCGACGGACGCATCACCAAGTCGCGCCTTGCCGAAGAAGTCAATCTGTCGATATCGCCTGCGTGGGAGCGGGTGCGTAACCTCGAAGAAAGCGGCGTGATCCGTGGGTATCGAGCCCAACTCGACTGGACCGGCGTGATGCCGGTGAGCCGCGTTGTCGTGGAAGTCACGCCGGCGAGGCATACGGCGCACGATCTGCGACGTTTCGAGGAGCACGTGCAGGCCGCACCCGAAGTCGTGCAGTGCTACGCGACCGGCGGCGGCGTGGACTACGTCCTGCACGTACTCGCGCGCGATATCGATCACCACCAACGCTTCATCGACGTATTGCTGACGGATAAACTCGGTATCGAACGCTACTTCACCTATATCGTCACAAAGGTCGTGAAGAATCTACCGGATAGCATGCCCGTGTGGGCGTGAATCTTTCTTGCAACTCATCCCGCCACGGGCGAGCGCGTTCCAGCGACTTGTGGGGCAAGACGCGCTTAGAATGATTCCTGGGGGGCGCTACTGCGCTCAAGATATTGGAGGCGCGCTCGGCCGGAGGCAGTCGGCGCGATTCTTCTTCGGACGCTTATGGTCTGCCGTGGGGCGGCATTTGCATTCAATTTGGGTTCTGACCATCGCTGTCCCGCCTTAGCGCCTTGACGCAAGCTCCAGCAGGCAACCGCACGCGAAGGTCGATCACCCTCTCAGCGCCTTGGCAAGATCGGCCAGGCGGTATGGCTTGTGAACGAACGCGAATTCGTGAAGCGTGCCATGCTGGGCGCGCAGCGCGGCAAGCGGGTAACCGGACGTCAGCACCACCTTCACTTTCGGATGGTCGGAGCGGACGAGGCGCGCCAACTCAATGCCGCTGATTCCGTGTGGCATCGTGATGTCGGAAAAAACGACGTCGATATCGGACCGATCCTTCAGTATCGCCGCTGCTTCGGACGCGCTGCTCGCCGCGACAACTTCGTATCCGATGCTCCTGAACAGTTCGGACGCCAGGCCCAGTACGTCGGGTTCGTCTTCAACCAGCAGCACTCTCTCAGTTCTCGATGGCGCGGGGATACTGACACCCTCATTCGCCTCGGCCGAGGGCAAATAGAGATCGACGCACGTGCCCCGTCCTTCCTCGCTCGAGATCGTGACGTCGCCACCGGACTGGGTAATAAATCCGTACACCTGGCTCAGGCCAAGCCCTGTGCCCTTGCCAGCAGGCTTCGTGGTGAAGAACGGCTCAAATGCCTGCGCCAGAACGTCGTGGGACATCCCCGCGCCCGTATCGGCGACAGAAATGTGCACGTAGCGACCGGCGGGCAGCGTCGCTGTCACCTCTCTGTCTGAATCAATGATGTTGGTGGAAATGGTGACAGCGCCGCCGTCTGGCATCGCATCGATTGCGTTCACAACGAGATTGAGGAGGGCCGCCTCGAACCGTGCTGCATCGACGAGCGCGAGGGCCCGCCCGGAATGAAGCCTGAGTTCGCAATGCGTGGTGCGGTCACCGGCTCGCGCGAGCATTGGATCGAACTCGCGGATCAGCGCATTGAGGTCGTAGACGTCAGCCTGCAACGGCTGCTGGCGCGCGAACGACAGCAGTTGCTGCGTCAGTGAGGCTCCCCTGTCGATCGCCCGCCGCATGCCTTCGATCATCTTCATGTCGAGTGGCGTGCGCGACTGCATGGCCAGCACCTGCAGACCGTTCGACAGCACCGCGAGCAGATTGTTGAAGTCGTGCGCCACGCCGCCGGTCAGTCGGCCAATGGCCTCCATCTTCTGCGCCTGGAACAGCGCCGCATTGGCTTTTTCGAGTGCGGCCGCCGCTTCCTTGCGCTCGGTGATGTCGCGTGTGATCTTTGCAAAGCCCACGAGCGCGCCTGTCTCGTCGCGAATGGCATCCACCACGACGTGCGCCCAGAAACGGCTGCCGTCCTTTCGAACGCGCCAGCCTTCGCGTTCAACGCGTCCGTCTCTCGCTGCCGTGGCGAGCGTCAGCGCCGGCGCCCCCGCCGCCCGGTCTTCGTCCGTGTAGAAACGTGAGAAGTGCTGGCCGAGGATTTCTGCGTTGCTGTACCCCTTGATCCGCTCGGCACCCGGGTTCCAGCTCGTCACCATGCCTGTGGGCGAGAGCATGAAGATCGCGTAATCGGTGACACCCTGAACCAGAAGACGAAACTGTTCCTCCGTTTCGGACACCCCGTGCGGCCGCTTCTCGATGTCGCCCATCCTGCATCCCCGTATCGGCTTTCCCAAATGCGATTCTACCCGTCCCGACCGTGCGGCCGGGCGCGTTCAAGGCCAGCACCTGGCGCTTACAGGTGCCCAGCGCGACGCAGGTGGGTGTTCGCATTGGAGCAACGCCCGCATTGAAGCAACTGCATTTCGGCGCTGCCAACTCGCCGGGCCGGCCAGAGGCGCCGCCGTATGTTCTTCGATGACGGAGATCAGATCCTCAACACGGGCGGGCTTGCGGAAGAAGCGGTTCCAGAATGGCGGTGTATCGGTCGGCTCGGGCGAGGCTGACAGCATGACGATGGGCAATGCGCAGTGGGCCGGCTGGCTTCGCACGATCCGGCAGAACTCGACGCCATCGATTTCGGGCATCTCGTAGTCGGTGACGATGCACTGGATCGGGTTACGACGCAGGATGTCGAGCGCCCGACGGACGTCACCGGCAACGCTTACGCGATGACTGTCTCCCTCCAGTGCCACCTGCAGCGACCACAGGTTCTCCACGTCGTCGTCGACCAGCAGAATATTTGCCACGATCCGGCTCACAATCCCAGTTGGCAATTTATGCCCGGCGCCGTCCCGGTCGGCAGCACCGGTGCACTCTTTCGGCATTCATTGCGCCGACGAAGCGGCGGTATCGGAAGCACTTTTGCCCTGCGACATCTTCTTGCCCGACTGTGAAGACTTCGGCTTCATGGTGTTTGTACCTTTGGAACTGGACGTACTGCCTGTCACTCCGCTGGCGCTGGGTGTCCCCATCCCGGTGCCGCCCTGCCCGGCGCTGCCGCCCCCGGCTCCTCCACCGCCGCCACCGGCGCCTTGCGCAACGGCGCTTCCAGCAAATGCAATGCACGCGGTCAATGCAATGACGCGGATCTTGCCCGTTTTCATACCGCCTCCCTTGATGCTTCCCTGAAATTCGCGTGCACAGGCACGCGCGCTTCACGCGTTAGCGCATGAAAACTTCCTCAGTGCCCTTGCGGTGCCGGCTCATCGGGCGGCACGTCGCCAGGCGACGGCTCTCCCGGCGTCTCTTCCCCCGGAACATCCTCGTCCGGCTCCGAGCCAGGCACGTCGCTGCCAGCCGGCTTTTCGATTCGTGTCGACCCGCCAGTCGCTGGCGGGTCGCTCGCCGGAAAGCTTTCTTCGACAGATCTGTCAATGTCTTGCTCGGTACGGTCATCCGGTGCACGTTGCTCGACAGGTTGCGTTGCCATGGCTTGCTCCTTGCGGGTAGTAGTTGTGGGCAATTCCGCAATCGGTGTGCCGGGAACCGGGCACACAAGGGAGTTCCGGTATGCGTACACCGCGTCGCAGGAGGCACCCACATGCAACTCGAACACTTTGAAGACGCAAGACGCTGTATGGATCGCTGATACAGATTTCCCAGCGAAGCCGTTGCAGCGATCGCCTTCGTCGATGTCGCCGCTGTATGGGGCGTGGCTACCACAGCGTCAGCCACCAGTTCGACTGCGTCGATGTCTGCCCGGCCCGTCATTTGCCGCTGGAGACTGCGTGCCGACGTTGCGGATACAAGGCACCATTCGTGATTAACCTGCAGCTTCTTGAAGCGCCGTATCGATGTGCATATTGCCGCTGGGCCTATGGAAACAAGGGGTATTCGCCAGCCTCTCACCGGTCCATGACGCGCGAGGAGCGCATTGCCATTTGCGCGAAACCCTACAGGCTGGACTTCGGGTAGGGGCCGCTGCGCCTGCAGTACGGGCTGGCTTGTTGGTGCTTCTTGGCGAGCCCGGGTTATCGGCCTACCACTTGAAATTCCGTGCGGCGAACGCGGGATCGAACTGCCGGGCTCGCTGCACCTCGTCGCTTTAGCCGCCGACGCGTATGAATAGGCGTCGCGAACTCGACTGTGGCCTGCCCAGTGAATTCGTTCCCGTGGTAGGGAGAATACGCCCAGAAGCCTTCTGAAAGCGACACGTAGTCGATGAAATCCTTCAGCGTCGGCTTGTGTGGATAGTTCTCTCGCTCGCCGCACGGCTTCAGCTATTACGCGCGTAGCGACGAATGCGACGGAGTTTGCAATGGAGGTTGCTTTTGAAAGTGGTGAACCCGCGGTCCGCCGGTGATCGCTGAAGAGCGTGTTTGGCCGTGGAAGGCAGAGAGCGTCGCCTACGGGCCTCACTCTGCCCATGGTCATGGCGCGCTCTCGGCGTTAGCGACTATCGCGAGCCGCGTACCTATCGGCCGACATGATGGCTTGATGGATCTGTCATAGTCTCATCCAGCTTCGCCACAAGAAATTCTGCAAAGACCGCGACTGCGGGCGGCACCGGTGGACGGCTTGTGTAAACCAGTTGCAGGCCGAGGCTCGAGCTCGCGCGACGATAGCTCGGCAGTACGCGCACCAGTTTTCCCTGTGTCAGAGCCGGGTCGACCATCAACTGCGGCAGCAACGCAATGCCGAGTCCAGCGACACAGGCTTGCGCCAGCACTCGCATGTCGTTGACCGCGAACCGGCTGTCAATCGAAATCTCCTGACTGCCGCGCGGGCCCTGCAGACGCCACGTACCGCGCCGCTGCCTGGTGGATATCGTCAGGCAGTCGTGTCCGGCAAGTTCCCGCAGCGTGCGTGGTGCAGGACGGCGTTCCAGATAGACCGGACTCGCCGCGAGAATCATTGCATTCGACGCCAGCCGACGCGTCTTGAAACCGCTACCAGTCTCGATTCCCATGCGCACGGCGAGATCGATGCGCTCGGAGATGAGATCTGTCGGCGTATCGTCGAGCACGAAGTCGAGGCTGATCCTGGGATATCGCGCATAGAACTCGACTAGCCATTCCATGCCGATGAGTTCAAACAAACCTGCCATCGACGCCACGCGCACCGAGCCGGACGGCGCCTGCTCGTCCGCATGTAGCCGCCCTATCTCGAAGATCCGGTCGAGCGCAGGCGCATAGCGTTCGAACAACACCTGGCCCTCCGCGCTCAGCGAGAGCTTGCGAGTAGAGCGATGCAACAGACGAGTGCCGAACTGGCCTTCGAGTTGATCGATTCTCCTGCTGAGTGTGTTCGCGGGCATGCCCAGGCGCCGCGCCGCCTCCGAGAAACTGCTCGCGCGGACCACCTGGACGAACATCGCGAGGTCATTCAGATCGAGCATTTGATTTCTCCAAATATGGATTAATCCAATCCGATTTTACCGGCTAGTGTTGGACGCCGTTCTTACCCATACTTGAGGTTCGCACGGTAGGCGGCCGCTTCGCAGGTCGATTCGCCAACGAGCTTTCCCAATGCCCGCCTCTCCCCGGGACCGCGCACGAGCGCGACAACTCAACGTTTCAAGGAGCCTGATTTGAAGAAGCATTTGATCATCGCGGCCGGAGCACTCGCCGCTTCGCTGTCGTTTTCGGCGTTTGCAGACGTCGCGACGTACCAGTTCGATCCGAGCCACACGTATCCGGCCTTCGAGGCCGATCACATCGGCGGTTTGTCGGTCTGGCGTGGCAAGTTCGATAAATCGCAAGGCACCGTGACGCTCGATCGCGCATCCAGGACCGGCACTGTCGAGGTGATGACGGACATCGCGTCGGTCCACACGGGTAGTACGAAGCTCGATCAGGAACTGCAGTCGGACCAGTTCTTCGACGCGTCGAAGTTTCCCGAAGCAAGCTACAAGGGCACGATCAGGTTCAAGGGCGACAAGCCCGTCTCGGTCGTCGGCAATCTGACGATGCACGGTGTGACGAAGCCGCTGACGTTGAATATCGATTCGTTCAAGTGCATGCCGCATCCGATGCTCAAGCGCGAAGTCTGCGGCGTCGACGCAGTCGGTGAATTCGACCGCGGTGACTTCGGCGTCGACTTCGGCAAGACATACGGCTTCAGCATGAAGACCAAGCTGCTCATCTCGGCCGAAGCCCTCAAGCAGTAAGCGATTCGGAGCGTAGTGCTCTCCTTGCAAAACCTAACGGAAAGCAATCATGTCGAACACACAGAAACTCATCGCCGTCGCCGGCGCAACTGGTCAGCAAGGCGGCGCCGTCGTGCGCGCGCTGCAGGCAAGCGGCCAATTCAAAGTGCGCGCGTTGACGCGCAATCCAGCCGCGCATCCGAAGCTGGGTGACGAAATCGTTCTGGCAGACTTCAATCGTCCGGAAACGCTCAAAGCGGCGTTCACCGGAGCATACGGCGTTTTTCTTGTCACCAACTCATGGGAAGCAGGAGCGGACGAACTCGTCCAGGCGCTCGCCGCTGTCACCGCAGCGAAAGAGGCCGGCGTCCAGCACCTGATCTGGTCGACTCTGCCGAATGTGGAAATGATCAGCCGCGGCAAAATTGATGTCCCGCATTTCACGAACAAGGCGAAGGTCGAGCGCATCGTGAGTGAGGCCGGATTTGCCCATCACACGTTCGTGATCGCACCGTTCTACTACCAGAACGTGCTCGGCGCCATGGGCCCGCAGAAACAGGCGGACGGCACGACGGGTTGGGCGCTGCCGCTGGATGGCGAGCGGCGGGTTATCCATACGGGCGACATCACTGAACTTGGCAGGCTGGTGGCTGGCGCGTTCGCGCAACCGGAGCTCGCGGGACACGGCGAACATTTGCCGCTGGTGGGCGATTTTCTCAGCTTCAACGAAATCATCGCCACGTTGAATCATCAAGGAAACGCGTTCTCGTTCACGCAGGTCCCGCGCGAGGTTTTTGCTACCTGGTTCCCCGGCGCCGGAGATATCGCGGCCATGCTCGCCTACTTCGAAGCGCACACGTATCTCGGTTCGGATTCGCGCGACGCGATCGCGCTCGCCAACAAAGTCGCCGGTCGGCAGCCCACGAGTTTTGTCGCGTGGGCCAGAGCGAACTTCGCGATCCCGGCGGCGTCCTGAAAAGGCATCTCCGGTCGACCAGGTCCGGCGCGTCTGTTCATCATCTCTGCTCGACCTGATCGACATGCCCTCATCAAACCACGAACGAGCAATATTCATGAGCCGGATTCCTTATCACACCACCGAGGGCGCGCCCAATGCATCGCGCCCGCTTCTGCGACAGATCGCCCTGTCTTCTCCTACGGACGTCCGCTGAATGTGCACGCCCAGATGGCGCACGCTCCGGCGGTGTTGGCGTCGTACGCATCGCTGCGCGCCGCAACCACGGAGCACGGCACCCTGGGTCCGAAGATCAGCTGGGCGCTGAATCTCGCAACGGCGGCCACGGTCGGAAACGACTACATGATAGGCATCGCCAGTCGATTCGCCCGCGCCAGCGGCTGGACCGAAGCGCAGACCGCTTTCCTACGGTCCGGCGCCACGACGGGCGATACCAGGATCGACGCACTGATTCGCGTGGTCAAGGAGGCCGCAGCCAAATCGGAAAACGTCACGGACGCCACGTGGAAGTTCGCTCAACAAGCCGGCTGGAACGATGCGCACCTGACCGAGGCCTTCGCGTACCTCGGGCTGACGGTGACCTCGGCGTAACAGGCTACTGCAAATCATCGTTTTCCACGAAAAGCGGGGCTCAAATGAGCCCCGCATATTACTCAGCTATGACGGATCGCGGAGGGCCTACCTGGGGGTAAGCATATTATTCGCACTGAATCTAGCGGTTACAGGGCGCCGCGCCGCCTGCAGCAAGGCTTTTCCGCCGATGGAATCTCGCACAAGCTGTGGAACGTCAGTCCATGCTATTTCAGCCGTTTCCTGATCGAATCGCCATTTTTTGCACGGATCGAACGAAGACCCAATCGTGGCGCGGTGGCGCCGATCAATAACCCAAGCTCGCCGTCCAGCAACGATCATCAGACTCTGATTCGCGTGGGCTTGCGGCATACGTTCTGATCGATGTAGCCAGCACGCGTCATGGCATGAAGCAGCGCACGTAATTGATAGGCGCGTGATCAGCGAGATCGCGCACCACCACATTGCCGGTTTTCCACGCGTAATGCAGCAGGTACTCCTCACGCGCGGCAGTGCGATCGTCGCGCACAAAGGCTTCATCGCTGGAGGAAGCCAGCACGCCTTCGCGCGTCAGGTAAGCGGCTTCGCCCACGTGAACATAACCGCCGACTTCCGGCGGCAACTCGGTGACGACATCGCAGCAATCGACCAGCCGCATCATGTCGATACCGGCAAGCGTCGCGACGAACGCCGCATCGCCCACGCGCGGCGAGCCGATCGTGATGAGCCTGTCCGGTGCGATAAGACTTCCATACAGCGTCGCGATGGCCGCGCCGAGGCTATGGCCGGTCACGATCAGGCGCTTGCGGGTGGCTTGCGTCTGCTCCAGCCACTGCTTGACCTCGGGCAAGACACTGCGCGCCGCGCCCGCGAATCCCTTGTGCACGCGGCCCGCCTTTTCGGTCCAGTCGGTCAGTGTGAAGGCCAGATCAGCGCCGAGATCGGTGAGCTGAGTCGGTTCCGTGCCGCGAAATGCGAGCACGCACAGGCCGTCCGACGATCGCGATGCGCCGAAGCCTTGCGTGCCCGTGGCGGCGTCCTCGAAGAGGGTGACGTCATCGAAGCGTACGCGGCCGAGCGCTTCTTTCAGGCGCGCAAGTCCAGCGTCGTGATCCTCATAGTGCACATAGGCGAGTCGCGCGAGTTCGACGGACAACGCCACTTCGTCGTACTCCGCTCCTGGCACGAATACGGTGTCCCGCAGTTGCGGCGCGTCGAGCGCGACGCGGCTAGGGTCATAAGGGATACTCGGCATGGCGGCCTCCTCGATCGACATGAACCTCAGGACGCGGACGCTTCGCTCGCAAGGAAGGTTCCCGCGCACACTTTGGATCCGTAGAGCATAACCGAGTGACGCTTAGTGGCCGGCCCGGAAGTCAAATCAAGAGGCGGGCTCGATACTGAATGCATCAGTTACTGCGAAAACAGCGTCAAGATTCGCTCAAGCTCGACGATTTTCCTCACAATCATCCCAGTACCGCAGTGGGTCGCGATGGTCTGGATAACGTAAGTCAAGCCACGCTGCGAGCGTCGTCCAATCTGGATGGTGCGTGCCTGTTCGCGCCGACCAGTTCGACGATCGCTCGAGAATTCGACCAGTCCCGCGATCGCGAACAAGCACGCTGCCGAGACCGTTCGAAGTGTTTGCCTGTGATTCGATAAGGTAACGTGGCAGGAGCCTGAGTTCAGCATCCTTGGCCCATCCGTATAACCCGCGAACCACGCCTGAAGCGTCTCGCAATTCGATGGGGCCGCTTTCCGGGCGAACCGCTGTCCACCCTTCAGGAAACTCCGCGACAACCTCGTCTTTGCCTTCTCTCACCCACTTCACGCGTAAAGCCCGCGTCATCGCTTCGCGCATGCGAGGCACCGATTGGTAGCCTGGCGGCAGTTCGATCGACACCGGCAGCGTGATCAGGTTGTCTTTCCAGAGGGCAGATTCGTCCTCAACGCGCTTGACGACATCGGACACGTCTGGCCCGAACGGATTCTCCGGGCGGCTCGACACGCTCGCCTTCGCCGGCGGCAACCCCTCGAAAAGGCGCTCAGCGTCCTCACGGGTCAGTTTCGACTTTCCTTTACTCATACTCTCAGTGCTAAGTTTGGATCGGCCCGAACGCGCACGTGCCCTTCACTGCAAAGCGATCTAGCCGAGCGACGACGATAGCGCATATGATCTCACGCTCTCGGCGTCGCGTTCATCGTCGCCGCTAACCTGTTGATCTTGTGGCGACGCCGCGGGGCGCGAAGCAAACGACAGTCACGGTGTGGCGCTCGCTCGCTTGCAAATTTTGTCGCCAACCGGATCGGGCGCGCAAAAGTTACCAGAAACGGTGACAGTCACGATGCTTCGCCGCGATGGATCATTCGCCTAACCCTCGACTGTTACCTGGTGCATCGCTTTAAGGTCGGGGAAGCGTCCTGCTTTCAGTACGATCCCTCTCGCAGACAAAGTAGGTCAGGTAGAGGGTTTTGACGAGTTCGCTCGCGTGGTCAGCGTTGCCACGTCCGTTGCGTATCGCGACGAGCGCCAGGTGGTATTTCAGCGATCAAACCCGCGCCGTAGCCGGTGAGATCGGCAGCAGCTGCGCCCGGGTGAGCAGCACGCGGCGCTTCGTCTTCGCGTTCTTCGGTTTGTTCGACATGTCGGCGAATCGCTTGTACTACGTCGGTTGGCATCTCGCGTGCGACAGCGCGCATCCTACTGAAGACTTTTAATGATGGCGCGAACTGCATCCCGCAATTGCCCATCGAAAGCTGCTGGCACGTCCCACGGCTCTCCTTGAGCTAAGAACGGCTGATTCCTCGCGAGGTTGGTAGGCGTTCGATGTCGGCATTGCTCAACGCGTATTTGATGGCGCTGCTATTGAGGAGAAATTCGGCATTGACGGTTAGTTGCACTGGTGCGCTCCTCGCCAAGGGCTTTCCGCTCCCTCACCTTCTTGCAGAGTCTCTGATCGACCTGCTCTCACCTTGCCCCGCTCGATGAGGCGGGGGCCTATCTCGATCAATGAGCGAATTCGGTAGAGTCGAGATGTGGCGCGGTAGCGGTAGGCTCGGTGTGTCTGTTGCCGCCTCTCCTCCAAACCGGCGAGTGGCCAGCGGCGGATGTCCGATGCATAGCAGCCCTTCAACTGCGCGCGCTCGCAGAGACGCACCTCCTTCGGGCTTCGGCGAAGACAGCTACGGTTAGCAGAATTGAGACCGTCGAATGTTATTGATGAACGCTCACATGATTGCGCTAATCTGCCAAGGTACGAATTCGTTCTGTCCGTAGCCGTGCCGCTCGCTGCGAGAACGAGTCCCCGAGGCCACATCTAGCAGCAATTCGAAAAGTACTCGGCCCAGTTGCTCGATCGTCGCTCGTCCTTCCAACACCTCTCCGCAGTTCAGGTCGATATCGTCGAACTGTCGTTGCCAAAGTGCCGTGTTGGTCGCAAGTTTGACGGACGGCGCGGGCGCGCAGCCGTAAGCTGAACCGCGTCCCGTGGTGAAGCAGATCAGGTTTGCACCGCCTGCTACCTGGCCCGTTGCCGACACTGGGTCGTAGCCCGGCGTGTCCATAAAAACCAGACCACGCGCCGTGATCGGCTGGGCATATTCATACACTTCGGTCAAATTGGTGGAACCGGCTTTCGCGATGCCTCCGAGCGATTTTTCAAGGATGGTCGTCAAGCCACCGGCCTTGTTGCCCGCAGACGGATTGTTGTTGATTTGCGCGCCTTGACGATGTGCATAGGCTTCCCACCACTTGATGCGATCAATCAGCTTCCGACCCACCTCGGGCGTTTCGGCGCGACGCGTCAATAAGTGCTCCGCGCCATAAATCTCGGGCGTCTCTGAGAGAATCGCAGTCCCGCCGTGTTGCACCAGCAGATCAACGGCTGCGCCCAGCACCGGATTGGCGGTAATGCCAGAATACCCGTCCGAGCCTCCGCACTGAAGACCGACCGTGAGATGACTTGCGCTGACCGGCTCCCGCCTCACGTTGTTTGCTTCGGGCAGCATGCCCCGAACCAGCTCGATACCCTTCGCGATCGTCAGTGTGGTCCCGCCGCTGTCTTGGATCGTGAACGTTCGCAAGCGGTCGTGTTCTCGGAGTCCCTGCGTCTCAAGAAGTCGCGGGATCTGATTCGTTTCACAACCGAGACCGACGATCAGCACGCTTGCGAAGTTCGGATGGCATGCATAGCCTCCAAGCGTGCGCTGCAAGAGCGCCAGACCATCGCCTTCACAGTCGATCGCGCAACCGGAACCGTGGGTGAGCGCCACGACGCCATCGACATTTGGGAAAGCGGCTAACTCCTCTGGATGGATATCGAGGCGAAAGTGATCGGCAATAGCTCGCGCAACCGTAGCCGAGCAATTAACCGAGGTGAGGATCCCGACGTAGTTGCGAGTGGCGACTCGGCCGTCTGCGCGGACAATGCCTTGGAATCTCGCGGGCTCCTTCGAGCGCACAGTCTGACGCGCGGCCAGACCGAACGCGTAGTCACGCGCAAAGTCGCCCATAGCGAGGTTGTGGGTGTGTACATGCTGCCCCGCCCGAATCGGCTGACTTGCAAAGCCGATTACCTGGCCGTAGCGGTGCACCGCCTCACCCTGACCGATGTTACGTGTCGCCACTTTGTGCCCGGGCGGGATCAATCCCGACACCGTCACTGCTTCGTTGTCGAGCACCGTGCCGGACACAAGCTGTTCGAGCGCGATAACGACATCGTCGGCAGGATTGAGCCGTATGACACGAGCCGACATCGACGCAGTGGATGGCTCGGACGTTTCGGCGATATTCAACGACATGGCACTGCTCCTACGTTTCTCAGGGTGAAGGCCGGTCGCGCGCGTGGCCACGTGGGATTCGCGCGAAGGGCAGTGAAGCGGTGATCGACGACGCTTAACCGCTTAGCCAGCGCTCCAGGGTGTTTTGCAGCGCGTGTACTCAAGTTGATAGAGCGTCGTATCCGGCGCGGTCGCGCCAGCCTCAGGCAAAGTCGCGAGTCCCGAAACTAAACGGTCCACCGCCGAAGTGACATAGTCTGCCCGGCACCCTTCGACTAGCACGATCCATGTGGGTACCTGCGTGCCCTCTGACCGCGCCTTCTTTTCCGCCGTTTCCACCTTGCTAATCGCTTCGTCGGCAAGGCACAGGTGCACGCCCGTGATCCCCGGCAAATCCACGAGAGGCGGCAGCACGCGCTGACGCAAACCCTTCACGACGTCTGCCCGTGCATCCGAAGGCACGTCGAAGCGCACGCTCATGAGATAGGCACCCTGCCCAACGCCGTCCGAATAGGCGACGTGACAGATTGAGCGCGCAACGTTCCGGAAAGAGGCGACAACCTGCCTGGTCCACGGCGTCGGCGTATTCAGCCGGGAGAGGTAATCTTGCGCGCCAAGCACCTCGACGGTGTCGGCCTCGTAGAGATTGAAGTACTCGGGACCTGCATCCAGTGCTATGAAGCGTCGACCGCGCCTGAACCCGGGGATGCCGGCGCGTTCCGGCATGTGCTCGCGATTGTGCCACTCGTAAAATTCATCTTTCGCTTCCGGCAGCAGGTCGTGCCAGATTGCGACGACGCCCGTTCCAGCAAGGCTCATATCTCCTCCCTTTGACAAATCGAATCGTCTTAACGTGCCGATGGATACTCGCCGCGGCCCCAGGCTGCGCCAAGAGTGTCCGCGTACTGCACAACCTTTTGTGTCTGCTCGCCGAGTCCGCTGCCGCCGAGCGTCATCGTGTCGCCGGCTTTGAGAAAGACTGGCGGTTTCTGACCGAGACCTACGCCAGGAGGCGTGCCCGTAATGATCACGTCGCCAGCCATCAAAGGCATGAAGCGGCTGAGATACGCCACGATGTGCGCGACGTTGAAGATCATTGTGCGTGTGTTGCCGGTCTGACGGCGCGTACCGTTCACGTCAAGCCAAAGGTCGAGCACCTGTGGATCGGGAACTTCGTCACGGGTCACGAGCCACGGGCCAAGCGGAGCGAACGAAAATCCGCTTTTACCCTTGGTCCACTGCCCTTCGCGTTCGAGCTGATACGCGCGTTCGGAAACATCATTCGCAAGACAGTAGCCCGCCACATGGTCCAGCGCATCGGCTTCGTCGATTTGCCACGCGGGCTTGCCGATTACCACGCCGAGTTCCACCTCCCAATCGAGCTTTTGCGCGTCGACGGGCAAAACGACCGGGTCATTCGGGCCGCTGATGGAGCCCGTATGCTTGTTGAACACCACAGGCTCGCGTGGGATCGGCGTGTCGGTTTCAGCAGCATGATCGGAGTAGTTCAGGCCGATGCACACGAGATTACGGACATTGCCGACGCACGCGCCGAGACGCGTGCCTGATTCAACGACGGGCAGACGATCTAAATCGAGTTCGCCCAGCTTTGCAAGCGCGACTGGCGTGATACTCGTTCCATCAATGTCGTTCACGATGCCAGTCAGATCGCGGATCGCGCCGCTGGAATCGATAATACCGGGCTGCTCACGACCAGGTTGGCCGAAACGGACGAGACGCATGTCGTACTCCTGTCAAGACAAAAAAATGATGGGCAATGTGCCGAGTTCGCCGAAGCGGATAAGCAACTCACAACCGACTGGCAACTCCAGAACGCCGGCGTAGGACCCGGTGATCACAGCTTGGCCTGCATACAATCCGAGGCCGCGCGCGCGAAGGAAATTAGCGAGCCACACGATCGGCGCGAGCACGCCTTGATCGGGGTGGCGTCCCGTGAGCGTGACCGCTTCGTCCCCGACGCGGGTCAGACCAAGGTCGAATTCGACAGGGAGGTCAGCTGGCGTGGCGCCATCGAATAAGTTCACTCGCGGTCCAAGGACAAGACCGGCGTTAAAGAGGCCGTCTGCCATTAGCTCAGGAAACGTCAGCTTTTCTGGATGCGCATAACGGCAGCCCAGCAATTCGAGCGCGAGGTGCGTGTCCCCAAGCGCGTCGAGCACTTCCGCTTCGCCATAAACTTCGCGCCGTGGCGGCAGATCGCTGTTCAGTAGGCAGGCCAGTTCCGGCTCCGCCCTTACAGCGACACCGGCAGACCCGCTCATGCGACAAACATCGCCTCGATGAATATCGGCGTCGTAGATTGGAGCGGCAATGACCTTGCCCGGCTGCGGAAGTGCGCATTTCCATGCGCCGATCTGCCGGCCGAGTTGACGGCTGACCTCCTGCTGAATCGCGAAACCGTCGTCCAGGTTCGCAGGCAGCAGTTCGACGGGCAACCGCTCGACGAGCGTGCCTGTTCGGCGCGCTGTCACAAGAAGGCGCGCGGCCTGTTCGCGCGGACTGGCGATACCCTCGGCGGCCTGTGTTGCGGCTGTCATCTTCAAGCCGCCTCACTCACGTTCGCCCCGACGCTCTTACGCGGCCATACCGCACCTAGCTTCGAAGCGGCCTCTTTTAACAACGCGTAGAAGTCGTCATAGCGCTCGGGCTGAACTCGCATGAGGGGCCCCGCGATGCTCATCGTGCCGACCACGGTACCGTCGGTCAGCGACTGCACGGGCACCGCCAACGCGGCAACGCCGGGTTCGGCTTCTTCCACGACATGCCCATGGCCGCGCGGTCTGGTCAGTTCCGACTCGGGAATCAACTGCTCGATGCTGTTAATCGCCTTTGGCCCGCATGCGCGAGCACCCGCTTTTCCGAGTCCGCCACCCAATGCGTATTCGATCGCGCGATCGTTTGGCGTCGACGCCAGCCACACTTTGCCGTTCGCTGTTGCATACAAGGTAATCGGGCTCTCCATTGACGGCGAATACATGAGCCCCGGTGCCGCGCCTTGGGAGGACGCAAGCCATGCGAGCGTCACTTCGCTGACGACGGTCAGGCGAACCGGTTCCCGGCATTGCGCGGCCACCTCATCGAGGATCGGCCGCACCAGGCCAGGTAAGCCCAGCCCATGCAGGTACCGCTGACCAAGCAAGGATAGCTTCAGAGTCAGACGATATTGGGACGTATGTTTGTCCTGTTCAGCCCGGCGCTGCTCGCACAGTTGCGCAAGCACGCGATGGGCTGGGCCGTTCTCCAGTTCGAGTTCAGCGCCGATGTCCGACATTCGCATCCAGCGCGCTTCACGTGCGAGCAACTCGATCGCTTGCGGCGAACGGTCAACTGCTCCCTTGACAAGTATCATAGCGTTGGTAACATTGTTCTTGATGGAACGATGTTACAACAATAGAGAACACGCCCAGAAAAGTCAATCGAAGACGGAGACGAGTTATGAATGGAAGCACCCCGGCTGAGCCGCATCGCCAGCGCCAGTCGAAAATCGCAGCGGCCAGCGGCTGGATCGGATCAGCACTCGAGTACTACGATTTCCTCATTTACGCGACCGCAGCGTCATTGGTCTTTCCGCAGCTTTTCTTCCCCTCTGGCAATCCGACGGTCGCGATCATCGCATCACTGGCGACTTTCGGTGTTGGCTATGTCGCCCGTCCAGTAGGCGCTATGGTGCTCGGCCACATCGGCGATCGGCACGGCCGGAAGACGGTGCTGATTTTCTGCATGTTCCTGATGGGCATCTCAACGATGTGCGTGGGACTTTTACCCACGTATCAGCAGGTCGGCATCTGGGCTCCGGTGCTGCTCGTCATTCTCCGGCTCGTTCAAGGGTTCGCCGTCGCAGGTGAGCTCTCCGGTGCCAGTTCGATGATTCTTGAACATGCACCGTTTGGTCGGCGCGGCTACTTCACGAGCTTCACCATCCAAGGGTCTCAGGCTGGGCAGCTCCTGGCGTTCGGGGTCTTCCTGCCTCTCGCGCATTTCATGCCGAAGGACCAGTTCGCTTCCTGGGGATGGCGAATTCCGTTCCTGTTCAGCGTTGTCGTTGTCATTGTTGGTTACATCATCCGCCGCCAGGTTCGCGAGACCCCGACTTTTGCCCAGGAGCGAGCTCACGGTCAGGTTCCCGACTCACCGGTCGCCGAAGTCCTGCGGCAGAATTGGGGCGATGTTTTGCGCGTCGTCTGCATGGCGCTCACCGCCGTCGTCGTGTTTCTCGCTACAGTGTTCGGTACTGCGTACGCGGTACAGCCGGCGTACGGTATCGGCTTTCCTGCCGGAGTCTATCTCTGGATTCCGGTTCTCGGTAACATCTGCTCCGTCATACTGATTCCCTTCGTCGGCAATCTCTCAGACAAGATCGGCCGCAGGCCGCCAGTACTTGTCGGGGCCTTGAGCGCCGGCCTGCTTTCCTTCGGCTTCCTCTATGCGATTAGCATTCACAACCTCTGGCTCTCGCTGATTTTTTCGGCGCTCATGTGGGGCATCGCCTACCAGGGCTTCAACGGTGTGTTTCCGAGCCTGTTCCCAGAACTCTTCCGACCGCGGGTGCGCGTGACGGGAATGGCCATCGGGCAGAATGTCGGGACAACTTTGTCGGCCTTGATACCTGCGCTTTTCGTCGCCGTCGCGCCCCCTGGGTCCGCCAACATCCCATTGAAGATCGGCTTTCTCACATTCGGCATTTGTCTAGTTGCCGCGTTTGCCGCGTTCACCACTCGGGAAACGTACCGTCTCCGCCTTGACGATCTCGGCGACCGCAACGCTATTCCTGTACCCAAGGCGGAATATGAACGCCTGCGCAGTGAATCGATGGTCGCGACCAGCAAGAATGCCGCTGAATCGAGGTTTGTCCACAACGTGCGGTCTTAAGCCGACGCCGGCCGCCTGCTCGGCGTAATCGCGCCTTGGGCGCAACGCAAATCGGACGTCCATGCAAACGTGTACCTCGGCGCCGGACGCCGGTTCGAATGTGCCCGAGTTCATCGCCTCGTCGTGCGCCGAAGGATAGTCATCGATCGGCGCAGCTTGGGTCGCGCACGCATTCGCGCCAGTCCATCGCATGGACGTAGGAATCCAAACGCCTCAGGTTAGTCGGTCTGCAGATGTATCGCGTGCCCAAGTTAATTCGCAAGTCCATATATCCGGGGACGTGCAGGCTGGCGAATGCGGTTTCCACGTAATCGAGACGTAACCGGCGACGATTATGAGCGCACTTACGGCGTCGGTGCCGACCTCGTTAAAACAGACGTAACTCGCTTTATCCACAATAGGAGACGCAATGAGGACCTTTGAAGTGACCAAGGCCGCCGTCGTCGCGGCAACGGCATTCGCAGCCGCTGCGCCGGCGTTCGCACAAAGCAGCGTCACGCTGTACGGCATCGTCGACGATTCGATCGTCTATCAGAGCAGCCAGACCTCGCTGGGTTCTACAAGCGGCGGCCGTTCGAATGTCAAGACGGCATCGGGCATCTGGGCGGGCAGCCGTTTCGGCCTGAAGGGTGGCGAGGATCTGGGCGGCGGCACCAAGGCGATTTTCCAGTTGGAATCCGGCTTCAACGTCAACAACGGCGCGCAGCAATACACGAACGCGATGTTCGGCCGTCAAGCCTGGGTCGGTCTGACGAACCAGACGTTCGGTACCTTCACATTGGGTCGCCAGTACACGTCGTACTACACGCTGATGTCGCCGTACAGCCCGACGAACTGGCTAACCGGCTACTTCGGCGCGCATCCGGGCGATCTGGACGCATTGGACACGATCTACCGCGCGAATAACTCGATCGTCTATACGTCGCCGCAGCTCTACGGTGTGACGGTCAGCGGCTCGTACTCGCTCGCAGGCGTGCCTGACAGCGTATATCGCGGCTCGACGTGGTCGGCTGCGATCCAGTATCAGCAAGGCCCAATCGGCGGTACGGTTGCCTTCATGCGAATCAACAACTCGGCCGTCGGCGGCGGCGTCTATGGCGCGGATTCGACGATGAACACGGCAGGCCAGTCGGGCGTGTCGGCGGTGACGAACGGGTATCAAGGCGCCCAGGCGCAGAATCGCTTCGCGGTCGGCCTCGGCTACGTATTCAACAGCGCGTGGGATCTCTCGGCAACGTACACAAACGTTCAGTACATCCCGGGCGTGCTGTCCAAGTTCACCGATGAGCAAGTCTTCAATACCGCTGGTACCGTACTGCACTGGAAGGCCACGACAGCATGGGACTTCGCTGCGGGCTACAGCTACACGTGGGCGAGCAAGGCGAACGGCATCGACGACGCAGCGTCGTACCACCAGTTCAGTTTGTCCCAGTACTACGCGCTGTCCAAGCGGACCGGCTTCTACGCCCTGGAAGCGTTCCAGCGCGCGAACGGCCGAACGCTCGGCACGCCGACGTTCACGGCGGCAGGCGCGACGAACCGGCAGATCGATGCAACAGCATCAATCGGCGACGGCTTCCAGTCGACTCCGTCGTCCTCGCGCAGTATGTTCGCAGCAGGCGTAGGCATCGTCCATCGCTTCTAAGCACCGGCGGAGGCCCTTTTCTTACTTGCGACGGTGCACGGTGAGGCCACCGACCGGGGGTCCACCGTGCAACCGCGAGCTAACCGTCCCGGGTATGTGCAATCTCGCAACCCGCCGGAAGCATGCTGCGGGCTTCTCCCTCGTTGCCCGAGCGCTACAGCTCAGACCCGGCATGGGTGCCCACCGAAAAACTAAAATCGTCGCCACCACTTCGATGTCGGGACACTCTCGCAGTTACCAGCCAACAACCCGGTGAGATCTCGTTGCTGCACCCAATATTGAGTACGTCGTGATCTCTGACGCCCCCCGGCGGCATCACGTTCGCATCAACGGCCGCTCGGATGCACTCAGCAGATGGACCACGAACAGTCCGACGCCTACGCGACCTCGAGTTCAGACTGCCATTGACCGTCGCGAATGCCGGCTGTGTATGGGGGAGAACGGCCGCCGCCAACGACCACCCTGCGCCGTAGCCAGCGCCTCGAACTGGCCGAGGCCGCGAAGGAACGCGCAGGACGGCCGGCCGTGACGCACGGCTCGGCGCATGGTTCCGTTATCCCGAGACGCAGGCAGAGGACGTGATCGGGTTTGAGTTGCAAACAGCGTCGACGCGGGTTCACGCGCCTGTCAGCCTCACTTGCCTCACTGCACGCACTGTCTTGGCGAACCCGAGGATCCTGATGACGCGTTTGAGGTTGTAGTGCTTGCGAAGCCTTCATCACCCGTTGAAGGTCGCAGTTCAATGGGGAGGCGCTTCAACTGCTTCCCTTGGGCTACTTGCCGAGACTCATGGGATGAATCCGGCATCTCAAGCCGCCTGGTTGACGTCTCTGTCGACGCTCTGTCGCGGCCAGACGGCCCCCAGTTTCGCGGACGCTTCGCGCAGTAACGCATGAAAGGCGTCGTAACGCTCCGGCGGTATGCGCAAGACCGGCCCAGCGATACTCATTGTTCCGACTACCGCCCCATCAACCTGCGAACGCACGGTCACGGCCATCGCGACCACACCTGGCTCGGCTTCCTCAACGACCAGACCATAGCCGCGTTGCCTCGTCAGTTCGAGCTCCGGTAATAATCGGTCGACGCTATTAATCGCCTTCGATGTGCCTGCGCCGTTGGGCTGGCCGAGCCCGCCACGCAATGCGAGGCCAACTGCTTCGTCGTTGGACATTGCCGCCAACCACGCCTTTCCGACCGATGTGGCATGCAAGGCAATGGGACTATGCATGGACGGTGAATACATCAGCCCCGGCGCCGCACCTTGAGACGCAGCGAACCACGCAAGTGTCCCTTCATTCACCACTGTCAGCCGCACGAGCTCATGGCACTGCGCTGCGACTTCATCGAGGATAGGCTGGACCAGGCCCGGCAACCCTAGCCCATGCAGGTATCGCTGACCGAGCAAAGAAAGCTTCAAGGTCAGGCGGTACTGGGAAGTCTGTTCATCTTGCTCAGCCCAGCCCTGCTCGCAAAGCTGCGCAAGCACTCGATGGGCGGGCCCTTTCTCGAGCTCGAGTTCAGCGGCGATATCGGACATTCGCATCCAGCGCGCCTCACGGGCGAGCAACTCGATCGCCTGGAGTGATCGGTCAACTGCTCCCTTGACAACTCTCATGATGTAGGTAATATGGTTCTTAATGGAACGATGTTACAACTATAAAGAATGGCATCGAAAAGTCAATCTAGACGGAGACAAGTCATGAGTGGAAGCACCCAGGTTGAGGCCCATCGCCGGCGCCAGTCGAAGATCGCGGCAGCTAGTGGCTGGATTGGCTCAGCACTCGAGTACTACGACTTCTTCATTTATGCGACCGCAGCGTCATTGCTCTTTCCGCAGCTCTTCTTCCCTTCGGACAATCCGACGGTTGCCATCATCGCATCACTGGCGACTTTCGGTGTCGGTTACGTCGCCCGCCCCATAGGCGCGATGGTGCTCGGCCATGTCGGCGACCGGCACGGCCGCAAGACGGTGCTGATCTTCTGCATGTTTTTAATGGGTATCTCGACGATGGGTGTGGGACTCTTGCCGACGTATCAGCAAGTCGGCATCTGGGCGCCTGTGATGCTCGTCACCCTCCGGCTCATTCAGGGGTTCGCCGTGGCGGGAGAGGTCTCCGGCGCAAGTTCCATGATCCTTGAGCATGCGCCGTTCGGCCGGCGTGGCTACTTTGCGAGCTTCACGCTCCAGGGGGTGCAGGCGGGGCAGCTTCTGGCGGCAGCGGTTTTCCTGCCCATCGCGCATTTCATGCCGAAGGACCAGTTCGCTTCCTGGGGATGGCGAATCCCGTTCCTCCTCAGTTTTGTCGTTATCGTCATGGGCTACGTCATCCGCCGCCAGGTCGAGGAAACTCCGGCTTTCTCCGAGGAGCAAGCCCATGGCGAGGTTCCTGCCTCCCCGGTCATCGAGGTCCTCCGGCACAGTTGGGACGATGTCTTGCGCGTAATCTGCATGGCGCTCACCGCCGTCATCGCGCTTCTTGCTACGGTCTTCGGCGCCGCGTATGCGGTCCAGCCAGCGTACGGTATTGGCTTTCCTGTAGGCGTCTTTCTTTGGATTCCGGTTCTTGGCAACATCTGCTCGGTGATACTGATTCCCTTCGTGGGCAATCTCTCTGACAGAGTTGGCCGCAGGCCGCCCGTTCTTGCTGGCGTGCTCAGCGCCGGGGTGCTTTCGTTTGCCTACCTCTACGCCATCAGCATCCACAACCTCTGGCTCTCGCTGATTCTTTCGGTGCTCATGTGGGGGATTGCCTACCAGGGCTTCAACGGTGTGTTCCCGAGCCTCTTCCCCGAACTCTTCCGCACGCGGGTGCGCGTAACGGGAATGGCAATTGGACAAAACGTTGGGACGACGCTTGCTGCGATGACGCCAACACTCTTCGTAGCCGTCGCGCCCCCCGGCACCACCAACATTCCGCTGAAAATCGGCTTCCTGACGTTCGGCATCTGTCTTGTCGCCGCGTTCGCCGCTTTCACCACGCGGGAGACGTATCGGATCCGCCTTGACGACCTCGGCGACCGCGATGCGGTACCCGTACCGCAAGCCGAGTACGACCGGGCGCGCGCCGAGGCGGTGGCCGGACGAATCGGAACAGCCGATGCGCAAGACCTTGCAAATCAGGCGCACTCGTAACTGCTTTGGCCGGTCCACTGGTCGCTAGTGCGCGTCAGGGTGACTTGGCTTGAGCCGAACAGAATCGATGTAACCGCGGCGCTAGGGAATAGATCGACGCCGCACAAAGGAAACGCACATGCACAACGAAGACACACCCCGCTACGACGGCCCACGTGAGCTCGCGCAATCTCTAAGCGCGTTTGCGCGCATCAGCGCGGCCGAAGCGCCCTGGAACCAGGAAGGCTTGCGCGCCGATTCTGAGTACCGCGACCTCGGACTCGCCGCGGTGACCAACGGGCGCATCGGGGCAAAACACATTCGTGCGCTCAAGCCGTTCACCGAGCCTACTGGCTGGCACTGGCACGACATGACCGGGCACTACCTGTATGTGCTGCGCGGATCCGTGACGTTCCGTTTCGCCGGAGTCGAGGGCGACGTGACGCTCAACGCGGGTGACGGCCTTTCACAACCCGCCGGCGTGCCGCACAACGTAATGTGGCGCTCCGACGACCTCGAGGTCATCGAGATCAATGAGCCCGCTGTGTACGGGACTTGGGATCTGGATATCCCACCGGCGCCGTGGAAGTGATCGTCTAAGCCCTTTCGAGTGTCATGACATCGCGTGTTCTCGGCGCGTCCGACAGTCGCAGAAGGCCCAGAATGCAACGAACGTTGCGTCAAGGAGATGCAGTATTCGTCATCAAGTGGATTGGCCGGAGAATGTACGTGTCCGACACCCGCTTGGTACGCCAAATCTAGGATCAGTCGAGCAAGACCGCGCCTTAAGCCAACATCGACCAACCACGCAGCAATGAATCCACATATCACCGGTAAAACGCGACTCTATGGGTTAGTGGGAGATCCACTGACGGCCGCTAAGTCGCCACAATTGTTGAACCAGCTCTTTGCTGAGCAGCGCGTGGACGCGGCTTGCGTTCCGTTCTGGGTCAAGGCGGCGAGCCTGTCCGCCTTCGTCGACGGTGCTCGAGCGATGAGCAACCTCTCCGGCATGCTCGTCACCATGCCCCATAAGCAACGGATGCTGGAATATGTCGACGAACTAGATCCAACGGCTCGACAGATCGGCGCGCTCAATGTCATCCGTTGCGAGGCAGATGGACGTTGGGTTGGAGCAATATTCGACGGCGTTGGCTGTGTTCTTGGGATGCACTGGGAAGGCCACCATCCGGCTAATAAGTCCGTGCTTCTCGTCGGCGCCGGAGGCGCAGGCAGCGCCATCGCATTTGCAGTCGCGTCCGCAGGCGCTAGCGGGCTGACCATATCCGATGCCGACGGCCATCGGGCTGGCGACCTTGCGGCATCTGTTGCTGCCGAAACCGGCTGCGAAGCACGTTCGGGGCCGCCCGACCCGCAAGGCTTCGACATCGTCATCAATGCCACGCCGCTCGGCATGAAAGTGGGCGATGCCATGCCGGTCGATCCCGAGCGGCTTTCGCCTGGTGCCATCGTCGTCGACATCATCAACGCGCCCGAGCCAACGCCGCTTCGACGCGCCGCGCATGCGCGCGGCTGCCGCACCCAGGACGGGGGGCCGATGCATCAAGGGCAGGCTGTCTACGCACTGAAGTTTTTGGGTTTCGATTACCTCCCCGATGGACGATCAGCGCCGGCCCACGGTCCGCGATGACTTGGTAATTTCAAAGGAGAATATGCATGAGAGTTGCTTTGCTGGAGGTCAGCCATTGGCATGTCCCGCTCTATCTGGATGCGCTGGAAGCGCCTGGAATTGAAGTGGTTGCCGTGTCGGATGCGGAGGATGTCAAGGGCGAGGCAATCGCCGCACGATTTGGAAGCAAGCTATATTCGTCGGCCTATGAGTTGCTCGAGCGTGAGGAAGTCGATTTTGCATTCGTGTTCGGACGGCATTCCGAGATGCCGGCGCTCGCCGAGGCCGTGATCGCGCGAAACATTCCTTTCGCGCTTGAAAAACCATGCGGCGTCAATATGTCACAAGTCACCCGGCTTCGAAAACTGACCGAGGAAGCCAACCTTTATTGCGCAGTGCCACTCATCTTCCGAATGAGCGAGTTGCTCTGTTCGCTCGAAGATGCCGAAGGGCGCATTCCATCGGACTTCAACTACATGTCGTTCCGGTTCATTGTCGGACCGCCCAGTCGATACGAAGCGGCCGGTGCCGGCTGGGCGCTCGATCCGGCTTACTCCGGAGGCGGATCGACAATCAATGTGGCGACTCACTTCATCGACCTGTTTAGACTACTGACTGGCAAGGAGATCGCCCGAGTCTCTGCCACGATGAACTCAAGAACGCATCAAAGAGCAGTTGAAGACTATTCGCTGCTGACCATGCAAACCGAAGACGGCGTAATCGGCCTGGTGGAAACGGGATACAGCTTCCCCAGTACACCCGACGAGCAGCGCGAATTTTCGTTCACGCTTGCATCCGATCGTATGTACGCGAAATCCGGCCCCGACCGGATCGAGATTCGGGAAAGAAACAACTTGTCTGCGGGCACGCGAAGCCGCCGCCTTCAGCTCGAGACAGACATTTACTACCCATTGTTCGTCAAGCGCGTGCTCACGGAATGCCGTACTGGAGCAAGGCCAATCGCGTCGTTGCGCGACGCAGAGCGCATGATGCAAGTCATGGATGCGGCCTATGCGTCAGCGCGCCAGGGGGGTGCGCTTCAAACTCTTGAGCCGATTGCTAGCTGACGTATTTGTTGGATCGCCCGCTGATGATGCAAACAGGACAACATTGCAATGCGGCCGGCTATCCTGCGCCGCAGGAGGCCGACTGGATCGCGCGAGATTTCCGTTTCAACACCGGCGAGATCATGTCAGAGGTGCGGCTACATTACCGAACCATTGGCGACCCGTCCGGTGAGCCAGTTCTCGTCCTGCATGGCACCACGGGCACAGGTGCCAGCATGCTGACACCCGATTTCGCGGGCGAATTGTTCGGCTCCGGGCAACCGCTCGATGCCAACAGGTATTTCATCATCCTTCCGGACGCGTTGGGAGCCGGTGGATCGTCCAAGCCGTCTGACGGATTGCGCACACGATTCCCGGCTTACAACTACGACGACATGGTGCTCGCGCAGCACCGGCTTTTAACCGAGCATCTGAACGTCCGGCACCTGCGCCTGTTGATCGGTAACTCGATGGGCGGCATGCATGCATGGATTTGGGGGGTGCGCTATCCCGATTTCATGGACGCGCTCGTGCCAATGGCGTCACAACCGACGGAGATGTCCGGCCGCAACTGGATGTTACGCCGCATGCTTATTGAGATGGTCAGAAATGATCCGGAGTACCGGGGCGGCGATTACACCAGTCAGCCCGGTTCGTTGCGCCTTTCCAGCGCCTTTTTCGCGCTGGCGACCAACGGTGGCACCCTCGCCTGGCAAAAGGCGGCGCCGACGATCGAACTAGCCGATAAATATGTTGACGCCAAGTTAGCGCAGCCGTTCACATTGGATGCCAACGACTTCATATACCAGTGGAGCGCTGCACGCGGTTATAACCCCGCGACCAGTCTCGGGAACGTGAAAGCTGCGGTTCTCGCCATTAACGCCGCCGACGACGAACGCTATCCGCCGGAGACCGGCTTGATGGAGCGCGCGATGCAGCTTGTGCGCAACGGCCGGCTGCTTCTTATTTCTGCGAGCGAGGACACTTGCGGGCACGGCACCAATGGACTGGCCCGCTTCTACAAGCGCGAATTGCACGAACTGCTACAAACGGCACCGCGCAGAGTCGAGGAGTAGCGCCACTACAGGCCTACCTCTGACCTGTGCGTTTCGTGCCGTCGTCCTCTGTCGCATTGAACGTCCGCTACGGAACGGGCAGTGGTCGCCGCTATAGTCTCCTTTTCGTGCAGCAACGAACGTCCCCAAATGGCCGATTGCCGATGAACCACAGTGGCAAATTGCTTCATTTCAATCACGCGTGTGAAATGAAAAGCGCCAGCGACCAGCGGTGTCTTTTACCGCGAGTGCACCGTGATCGCACATCACAGCAATCGCGACGTCGTCCGGCATCGTGTCAGCCAACTTGGCAACCAATAATGTTCGCTCACGTTCGTTAGCGTGTAGTTGGCCGGTGGCAAAATCGACAGTGGCGAGTTGCCAATTCGGTCCGCTAAACCGCCGAGCGCCGCTCACGACTCCAAGGTGCTCTCCGTGAGCCGCGTACTCTGCCCGGTCGCGGGCGCGCATTTCAGGAAGCGGTCCAACGCATCTTGAATCAACACGTGGGTGAGCCGACCGCGCATACAGTTGACCATCGTCGCATTGGAGACCTCGTGCTTGAAGGTCCCGGAGGGCTTCATCTGCTTCACGGTACGACGAGAACAGTCCGACAATGACGTTTCGATCTTTCATATTGCTGTAACCGCAAGCCCATCAAGAATTCGACCGCTTAGCTCCCTCTGGCCCGATGCAACTGGTATGCCCGGTAGCGGAAGTCGTTTTCAGCATATTCTTATAACCATGTCGGTGCCAGCCCGACAGTCGATTGCGTTCCCTCGACCAAGCGATCTGCAATCATGCACTCCGAATTAATTGATTACAGCAACGCCGCCTGCTTCCTGGTTGACACAAAGACAAACGACCGCCAGCGTGCGCTTATCAGGGCACCGCCGATTTCGACCGCTTGGATTTCGTCACCCGCGCCGCGACACGTTGCGGCCCCACAGTAGGATCGCCGCATGCGTACCACGTGGGCGGGCAGGCGGATATACGAATCGATACGGCCACGACAGTTCAAATCCTCACCCGTGAGTGTGAGCCAAAATCTACAACGTGAGCCGAAAGAGATGCGGCCTCGCCCTCGCTGCTTCACATTTACGGCTGGCCGAGCCACCGAGACGCTTCATCGTGCAGCGACTGCGTCGCGGCCGCAATGATGTTGCCTTCGAAGGTTTCATCGATGGGACCGCCAGACCATGTTGTGATAATGCCCCCGGCGCCATGAATGACGGGAACGATCGCCATGACGTCGTGGACCTGCAGGCCGTCTTCAATGACAAGGTCGACGTGACCCGAAGCGAGCATTGCATAACCATAGCAATCCGTGCCGAACCGGGTGACGCGTACTTCGCGCGCGAGCCTCACGAATGCTCGTTCAGCTTCGCCGGAAAACATGCGCGGATCCGTCGAGCACAGGCGGGCGTCGCGCAAATGCATGCACGCACTCACGGCACACGGCTCCCCGTTGCATGATGTGCGATCGGCGACGCCAATCCATCGCTCGCGCATGGCCGATACCTCAATCATGCCGCATACGGGACGTCGATCTTCGAGCATCGCGACCAGCGTCCCGAATAGAGGCAGGCCCGTCACGAAGCTCTTGGTGCCATCGATCGGATCGATGACCCAGCTGAAGCCATCTGCGATACGCCCGCCCTCTTCCTCGCCTACGAGCGTATGCGCCGGGTAACGCGATGAGATTATTTCCCGCAGCCGTCGCTCGATCGCGCGATCCGCGGTTGTGACAGGCGTTGAATCGCACTTCGTTTCGACGTCGATCTCCGTGCGGAAGTGCTGCATTGCGATGGAACGCGCTTCGTCGCCCAGTTGATCGAGAAATCGGTCGATGTTGGTGAGCGTCATGTGGTTCCCCTCTGCCATTTGCGAAACGATGCGCAAAATCCTCGCCTACGCTGTGCGGCGCGCGTTGCAGTGGGAGCGGGATCGTCGGGGCCTTTCCCATCGCGTAATCGCGTTGAAGCTTTTCGACTGGAGAGAAAGCGGTCGCCGACGCTAGAAATCGTCCGCGATCGATCATCGCTGCTATGTCCGCAGCGCTCAGAAGATCGGCCGGTCTTGGGCGCGCGATACTTGGGCGCCGTCATGTCCCCGCGTGCGATCGTCGTAGACGAGGACGCCGAACGGCAGACTCGCTCGTTGCCCCGGACTGTGTAGTGGCTGCCCATAGGCCAAAGTGTACCGGCCTGAGAACAGCGGCTTGTCCATCACGGAAGTAACCGACGCGCCAGGTATATGGATTGCTGCAATGCAGCGTCATTTCTCAGGTGACGACCTTTCGCCCGCGCTTCATGCGGGCGTTTTTTTGTCATGAAGATGCATTCGATAGGCGTTACTTAAGCGCGCGAGACTTGTCGGTGGACGCGCGGTAGTCCTTCGGCCCGCTTAGGCGGCTTCAGCCTATGCCTCGGCCACCCTGGGCCCGCCCTCGCAGAACGACAGCCATCACGGCCTCAGCTTTTTGTCGAGATCCTTGGTGCTGGTAAATACGCCACGTGCAATGACGTCGCGCTGGATGCGGGCAAACCAGTTCTCGACCTGATTCAGCCAGGACGAATACGTGGGGTGTAATGTATCGAGACCTTCGGATGGTCAACCAGAAATGTTTGAACGGCGTCGGTTTTGTGGCTGCTCACGTTGTCGCAGATCACGTGAATCTCCTCTCCTCGCGGCTGGGCCGATACGACCTCGGTGAGGAACGCAACAAACCGGGCGCTGGTATGGCGCGGCGCGGTTTTGCCCAGCACTTCACCGGTGGCGACATTCAATGCGGCAAACAGGCTCAGGGTGCCGTTGCGTTCGTATTCAAAGCCATGGCTCTCGGCGCGCCCGGGCGAGAGCGGCAACATCCGGTCCTTGCGATCCAGCGCCTGGATGGCTGTCTTCTCGTCCACGCAGAACGATGTCGACCGAGAGAGCGAAGATCAACGCCAACGCTGCACCGGCAGCGACCGATGCAACGGAGCGCTCCGCTTTGCTAGGCGGAGGTTTCCTCCTCCATCGCATCAAGACATGCAGGCATGAAGGCGGCCGAGAACCGCCTGCGGTTGATCTTCCGATTGAGCTGTGCCGCAGACTCCACGATCCCAAGGCGTTCGAGCCGCAGCGCCAACTCCTTGTAGCTGATCTTGCGCTCATTCATCGCCGACACGATGAGTTCTCCCGCCTTGCGTTCCCGCGACACGCCATGCTGATCAAATCTGAGCTTACCGAGCTTTTCGAACGCCTCGGCACTCCGCCTGCCGGCCAGAAACTCGTTCTCAACGCGAGAATGGAAGCACCGGTTCGCGAGGTGGCGTCGCGAGGTGGAAACGTCGTCACCGTTCTGGCAAGCCTGAAAATGGCGCGCGACATCCGGACCGAGAGTCGACATATCGAGTTCGCGGTGGCCGTGACCAAGGAGCACGCGAAAGACGTCCCGGAATACTACGCGCAGCCTTGTGAACTCAAGCTCAGTCTCGTAGACGAGTCGACTGGCGAAATCAGAAAGGTCGACGGGTGGAAAACCTCCTGCACCGCCGACTATTTCCTGCCGGGTGCGGGACCGCTTTCACCGGACAGCATCGACCGGCTCAACGCCGCTCTAGCTGATGAAGGCGCACTGTCGTTCTTCGAGTTGCTCGAAGCTCCATACGGGTTCTCCGCCGACCTCCTGAATCAGGCATAGAGGCTTCGGACAGCTGCCCAGAGCGGAGTCCTTCTCGCTCGAAATCGCCGCCGGTTCTCGGTTCCTGTTTGATGGCCAGGAGTTGACGATGGCGCTAGTCGGCGAGGAATCGATTGTATGCAGTCGGCAGGATGGCACGAACATCGAGCTTATAGGAGGCTGGGGAGGCTGGTTCGGGAGCTCGTGGTGCTGTGCGGCGGCTGGAGGACGTATAGAGCCGTCGAGATGAGGAAAGGCGGGATTGGGAGCCAGGACGGCGAGGAACATTCGCTGCCGGTGATCGGTTTGCGGCTCGTGGAGTGCTGAGAGCAGAGGTCACCGAAAACGTCCTGCCGAGAGAGCGGCGTTTGATTTTTCGGGGCGGCAGACCGCTGAATGAATCCGGGCATCAATTCATGAGTGTCGCGCCGGGACCGTACCATTTTCGTTACCTTGCCCTAGCGGGCGTGCGCCGCAGACAATCTCGGTTACTTTCGGCGGCAAGGCCGCTCGGCGATCGCGCGAAGGGGACGCGGAGGCGTCACGCTGCACGATCGCGAGCGGCGCGAGACTGCCAATAAAGCATAACGTGGCCCAACGGACAATAAAGCATAACCTGTCCAGATGGCCATTTTATGCTTAACGGCACACATAACGCATTGATTTTATTAAAAATTCTGGTGGGCCGGGTGGGACTCGAACCCACTATCGGTCGATTATGAGTCGACAGCTTATACCAGTTAAGCTTCCGGCCCTTCAAAGGCAGAGGGCAAAAAGAAAGCGCCGGTAGCGGCGCTTTCTGTTACTTCCGAACATTGCGCTAGGCGGCTCTCGAAGGGTAGCGAGTTTGCCTTACAACGCCTCTGAACACAAGCCCGACCCGTCGCGTCAATTGCCTTCGAGGAAAGACTTCAGCTTGTCCGAACGGCTCGGGTGACGCAGCTTGCGCAGCGCCTTCGCCTCGATCTGGCGAATCCGCTCACGCGTGACGTCGAACTGCTTGCCGACTTCCTCGAGCGTGTGATCCGTGCTCATCTCGATGCCGAAGCGCATGCGCAGCACCTTCGCCTCACGCGGCGTCAGCGAGTCGAGCACGTCCTTCACGACGTCGCGCATGCTCGCGTGCAACGCGGCATCGGACGGCGCAACCGTGTTCGTATCCTCGATGAAATCGCCGAGATGCGAATCGTCGTCGTCGCCGATCGGCGTTTCCATGGAGATCGGCTCCTTCGCGATCTTCATGATCTTGCGGATCTTGTCCTCCGGCATTTCCATCTTCTCGGCGAGCGTCGCCGGATCCGGCTCGAGGCCGGTTTCCTGCAGAATCTGCCGCGAGATGCGGTTCATCTTGTTGATCGTCTCGATCATGTGAACCGGAATGCGGATCGTGCGCGCCTGGTCCGCGATCGAGCGCGTGATGGCCTGACGGATCCACCATGTCGCATAGGTCGAGAACTTGTAGCCGCGGCGATATTCGAACTTGTCCACCGCCTTCATCAGGCCGATGTTGCCTTCCTGGATCAGATCGAGGAACTGCAGGCCGCGATTGGTGTATTTCTTGGCGATGGAAATCACGAGACGCAGGTTCGCTTCCGTCATTTCGCGCTTCGCCTGACGCGCCTTCAGTTCGCCCGCCGCCATCTGGCGATTGGTTTCCTTCAGATCCTTCAACGGCAACACGACGCGCGCCTGCAAGTCCAGCAGACGCTGCTGCTGCTCGCGAATCGCCGGAATGTTGCGCTCCAGCACCGCGCTGTACTCGTGGCCTTCCGCGACCACCTTGTCCGCCCATTCGAGGTCCGTCTCGCTGCCGGGAAAGCGCGTGATGAACTCCGCGCGCGGCATGCCGCACTTGTCGACGACCGTATGCAGGATCTGCCGCTCGACCTGACGCACTTCGTCCACCTGCGCGCGCAGTGTGTCGCACAGGCGCTCGACCGTACGCGCCGTGAAGCGGATATTCATCAGCTCGGTCTGGATGGCTTCCTGCGCCCTCAGATACGCCTTCGACTTGTAGCCTTCCTTCTCGTAGGCGCGGCGCATCTTGTCGAACCACTCGCTGATCAGCGCGAACTTCTCGAGCGACTGGGCCTTGAGGGCTTCGAGCTGCGCGGCGTTGGCGCTGGCTTGCGCGCTGCCGTCGTCGTCGTCCTCTTCCTCGTCGCTTTCCTCGTCCGCTTCCGCGTCCTCGGTCTCGATCGCTTCCGCTTCCTGCTCGGAGAAGCCGTCGGTGTCCTGGGCGTTCGGATCGATCAGGCCGTCGACGAGCTCATCGACGCGCACTTCCTCGTTCTGCACGCGCTCGGCCATCGCGAGGATGTCGGCGATGGTCGTCGGGCAGGCGGAAATCGCCATGACCATGTGCTTCAGGCCGTCCTCGATGCGCTTCGCGATCTCGATCTCGCCCTCGCGCGTCAGCAGCTCGACCGTGCCCATTTCGCGCATGTACATGCGCACCGGGTCGGTCGTGCGGCCGAACTCGGAATCGACGGTGGAGAGCGCGACTTCGGCTTCTTCCTCGACTTCGTCGTCGGACGAGGCATTCGGCGCGTTGTCGTTCAGGAGCAGCGTTTCGGCGTCGGGCGCTTGCTCATACACCGCCACGCCCATGTCATTGAACGTGCTGATGATGCCTTCGATCGCCTCGGTTTCCGTGAAGTTGTCCGGAAGGTGATCGTTGATCTCGCCATAGGTGAGGAAGCCGCGCTCCTTGCCGAGCTTGATGAGCGCGCGCAGCTTCGAGCGCCGCTCCTCGAGTTCCTCGACGGTGCCGGGCGCGCTCGACGAGAACGCGTCCTTCAGAAGCGCCTTCTCCTTCGCGCGGCGATCGCGGGCCTTGGCCTTTTCGACCTTCGCCGCGGGAGCGGCGCCAGACTCTGCGTTTTGCATTGCGTCGTCTTCGACGGATACATCGTTCAGCTTTTTCGTCATGGAGTTCGCCATACCGGCTTTAGTCTCGACTCGCGGCTGCTGGACAACAGCCGATGGAACCGTGAATACCCAATACGCGCACGCTGATTCGTCCTGCGTGCCCTGCCCGGGGCGCCATCGCGAATTCAACGAGCATGAATCGCTTCCTCGTCCTCACCGCAATAGCAGCCGCATCCCTTGCGCCCGTCTGTTCGTCGGCGTGCTTTTCCGTCCGTTTCGTGCGATTTATGCGGGACGCGCCACGTAAAAGCGCGCAACACCGCACCCCGAACAGCCGATTCAGCCAGCGCCTGCCTGCCTCCTTCCGAACCGGCCAACCGCGCCGGCCTTACCGCAAACCAACTCGAAACGCCCCTTGCCGGATGCGCTTGCGATCACCCGACCAGTTGCCGTACGTCACCGTTGAACAACAGTCAAAACCCTCAAACAGTTGACAAAAAGCAATTCGCTTTGAACTTTTTATTATAGCATTTCACCTTCCGCCGCCTTGGCTCGCGGTCCGTCCCGCCTTGATCTGCGCGACCCGCGCCGACAGCTCGGAAAACTCCGCGACCTCTTCCGCCGACAGTCTCGATTGCCGCGCCAGCTGATCCAGCCGCGCGCGATAACTGTCGTGCCGCAACTTCAGGACCGTCGCCTGCAACTCCTCCGCAAGCAGACGCTTCTGTTCCTCGACTCGCTGCGCCGCGTCCTCGTCAGATGGATCGCGCATCAGCAAATCGCGAACGTTTTCATCATAGGCGAGAATTTCCTGGAAGATATCTTCGTACGTGGGCGCATTTGCTGCATTTCTCAAGACGTCCGACAGCATCTGGAATTCCGCCTCGCCGCCCAGTTCACGCGCGTGACCGATCACCTCGCCGAAGAGTTCGCCGTGCTCGGTCATCGTCACGAGCGTGCGCTCGCCTTCCTCATCGAGCGATACCGCGATGCCCGGGTACATCACCAGATTGCGCAGCGCGCGCTGCTCCTGACCGGTCACGCGGCGGCGCTCGCTCTTCGGCACGTTGGCGCGCGCGACGGCGGCCGCGCGTGAATCGATGTCGCACAGCGCGGCGATCTCGGCGAACGGCGTATCCAGCCGGTCCGCGAGCATATGCAGGATCTGCACCCGCAGCGCATTCGCCGGCAGCACCTGCAGCAGCGGCTTCGCGTCGAAGAGCGCCTTCGCGCGGCCTTCGGGCTGCTCCAGCTCCTTGTCGTTGAGCACCTCGTTCAGCAGGAATTGCGACAGCGGCATTGCGCGGTCGACCTGCTCGCCGAATCCGTCCGTGCCGAACTCGCGCACGTAGCTGTCCGGATCGTGCTCGTTCGGCAGGAAGAGGAACTTGATCGTGCGATTGTCCGCCGCGTGCGGCAACGCCGCCTCGAGCGCGCGGCGCGCCGCGCGGCGGCCGGCCGAATCGCCGTCGAAGCTGAAAACCACGGTATCCGTCTGACGAAAGAGCTTCTGCACGTGAATCGGCGTGCAGGCCGTGCCGAGCGTCGCGACCGCGTTGGCGAAACCGAGCTGCGCCAGCGCAACCACGTCCATATAGCCTTCGACGACGAGCGCGTAGCCCAGTTCACGGATGGCGAGGCGCGCCTCGAAGAGGCCGTAAAGCTCGCTGCCCTTGCTGAAAAGCGGCGTTTCCGGCGAATTCAGATATTTGGGCTCGCCACCGTCGAGCACGCGTCCGCCGAAGCCGATCACGTTGCCCTTCACGTTGCGGATGGGGAACATCACGCGTTCGCGGAAGCGGTCGTAGCGCCGCGCCTGGCCCTGTGAATCGGTCTTTTCGCTGACGATCACGAGGCCCGCTTCCACGAGATTTTCATCCCGATAATCGGGAAACGCCGCTTCCAGGTTCTGCCAGCCGTCCGGTGCGTAGCCCAAGCCGAAGCGCGCGGCGATTTCGCCGGTCAGGCCGCGCTTCTTGAGATAAGCGATCGCGTTCGGCGCGCCGCGCAATTGCTTGCGATAGAAATCGCAAGCGGTCTGCATGACGTCCGTGAGCGCGACGCTCACGGCCTTGCTCGGCGCGTTCGCGTATCCCGCGTCGCCGCCGCTGCCGCCGCGGAAGTTGGGCGAAGGCTCCTGCGGCACCGTCAACCCCGCGCCGTGCGCGAGCTCCTTCACGGCCTCGGGAAACGTCAGCCCGGTGTGCTCCATGAGAAAGCCGATCGCGGTGCCATGCGCGCCGCAGCCGAAGCAGTGATAGAACTGCTTGGTCGGACTGACCGTGAACGACGGGCTCTTCTCGTTGTGAAACGGACAGAGACCCATGAAGTTCGCGCCGCCCTTTTTCAACTGGACGTAACGGCCCACCACGTCGACGATATCGACGCGGTTGAGCAGGTCCTGCAGGAATGCGTGCGGGATCACCGGATGGAGGCGCGGCTTGCGTGGCTCGTCGCGTTACTTGGCGAGCGCGGCCTTCACCTGCGCCGAAACGGCGGTCATGTCCGCCCGGCCGGCGAGCTTCGGCTTCAACACGCCCATCACCTTGCCCATGTCCTGCGGGCCCGCGGCGCCCGTCGCGGCGATGGCGGCCTGAACCTCGGCGGCGATCGCGTCGGCGGAAAGCTGCTCGGGCATGTACGCGGACAGCACGGCGAGCTCGGCGTTTTCCTTCGCGACGAGATCGTCGCGGCCGGCGGCCTGGAACTGGCTGATGGAATCCTTGCGCTGCTTGATCATCTTGTCGACGACGGCGGTGATGCCCGCATCGTCGAGCGTGACGCGATCGTCGACTTCACGCTGCTTGATTGCCGCGAGCAGCAGCCGAATCGTGCCGAGGCGCTCGGTTTCGCGCGCGCGCATGGCAGTCTTCATGTCGTCGTTGATCTGGTCCTTGAGGCTCATCGTTCACCCGGTGCGATTGCGAAAGTTTGGATTCCGGCCGGCGCCGGCCAGGCCGCGAAAGTAAAAGCCCGCTTGGGAACGCCTCCTCAAGCGGGACTTTTAGCGGGCCTTTCCGAGTTGCGGCGAGACGCGCCGCACCGAACCTGTTCACGCCAGCCAGAGCGGAGAGATTCCTCCGATGACCGTCTGAGTATAGCAAACGGGTTCACGTTTCGAGACTCGCCAAAACCCCGGGAAAGCGCACTCAGGCGGCCGTCGCGGCGCCCCGCGCGAACTCCGCGGCGGCCTTGCCCGCCGCGACGCCCGAGGCCCACGCCCACTGGAAGTTGTAGCCGCCGAGCCAGCCGGTGACATCCACCGCCTCGCCGATGAAATAAAGCCCCGCGACCCGCTCGCTCATCATCGTCGTCGAGGAGAGCTCGCGCGTGTCCACGCCGCCGCGCGTGACTTCCGCCTTGCGGTAGCCTTCGGTGCCGCTCGGCGTCAGCGTCCAGTTCGACAGCGACGCGCCGATCGCGCGCAAGGTGCGGTCGGGCAGATCGGCGAGACGCGCATCGACGGACACGCGCTGCGCCTCGAGCCACGCGTGCGCGAGACGCGCGGGCACGTGCTCGGCCAGAAAATTGCCGATCTGCTTCTTGGAGCCCGCTTTCGCTTCGAGCAGAAACTCGGTGGCGTCGAGATCGGGAAGCAGATCGACCTGAATCGGCTCCGACGTATTCCAGTAGCTCGATATCTGCAGCACGCCCGGCCCCGACACGCCGCGATGCGTGAGCAGCAGGTCTTCGTCGAACGCGCCGCGCGTCTTGCCTTTGCCCGTGGTGATGCGCACCGGCAGCGAAAGCCCCGACAGCGCGGCGAACGGCGCCCAGTCGGCGGAGGTGAACGTGAGCGGCACGAGCGCCGGACGCGTATCGATCAGCTTGTGGCCGAACTGCTTCGCGACGCGGTAGCCGAAGTCCGTCGCGCCGATCTTCGGAATCGACAGTCCGCCCGTCGCGATGACGAGCGCCGCCGCGCCGATCGCGTCCGCGGTCGTGTCGAGCGCGAAGCGCGTGCCGTCGTGACGAATCTCGTGCACGGCGACCGGACGCCGCCACGCGACGCCGCCCGCATCGCACTCGCCTTTCAGCAGGTCGATGATCGATTCGCTCGAGTCGTCGCAGAAAAGCTGGCCCTTGTGCTTCTCGTGCCACTTCACGCGGTACTGCTTGAGCAGCGCGAGAAAATCGCGCGGCGTGTAGCGCGCGAGCGCGGAACGGCAGAAATGCGGATTCGCCGAGAGGAAGTTGGCCGGCTGTGCGTTGATGTTGGTGAAGTTGCAGCGCCCGCCGCCGGAGATGCGGATTTTTTCGGCGAGGCGCTCGGCGTGGTCGATCAGCACGACGCGGCGCCCGGATTGAGCGGCCACGGCCGCGCACATCATGCCGGCCGCGCCCGCGCCGATGACGGCGATATCGAAGGATTCCATGGCGCGCATTCTAACCGCTGCGTCCGGATGCGTTTGGGACGGCAACACGCGCCGGGCCCGCCGCTGCTATACTTTTCTGTTACCTCTGGCGTCACTCCCATGCTCGTTCTTGGCATCGAAAGCTCCTGCGACGAAACCGGCCTCGCCCTCTACGACACCGAGCGCGGCCTGCTTTCGCACGCCCTTCATTCGCAGATCGCGATGCATCGCGATTACGGCGGCGTCGTGCCGGAACTGGCTTCGCGCGATCACATCCGGCGCGCGCTGCCGCTGCTCGAGGAAGTGCTGGAGAAGTCCGGCGCCGCGCGCGGCGACATCGACGCCATCGCGTTCACGCAGGGGCCGGGGCTCGCGGGCGCGCTGCTCGTGGGCGCGAGCATCGCCAATTCGCTCGCCATGGCGTGGGACAAGCCGACCGTCGGCATTCACCATCTCGAAGGGCATCTGCTGTCGCCGCTTCTGGTCGATGCTCCGCCGCCCTTTCCGTTCGTCGCGCTGCTCGTGTCCGGCGGACACACGCAGCTGATGCGCGTGACCGATGTCGGCGTGTACGAAACGCTCGGCGAAACGCTCGACGACGCCGCCGGCGAAGCCTTCGACAAGACCGCGAAACTGCTCGGCCTGGGCTATCCGGGCGGGCCGGAAGTGTCGCGGCTCGCGGAGTTCGGCACGCCGGGCGCGGTCGTGCTGCCGCGTCCCATGCTCCATTCCGGCGATCTCGATTTCAGCTTCAGCGGCCTGAAAACCGCCGTGCTCACGCATAGCCGCAAGCTCGGCGGTAACGTGTGCGAGCAGGCCAAGGCCGATCTCGCGCGCGGCTTCGTCGATGCGGCGGTGGACGTGCTCGTCGCCAAGTCGCTCGCGGCGCTGAAGAAGACGGGCCTCAAGCGCCTCGTCGTGGCGGGCGGCGTCGGCGCGAACCGGCAGTTGCGCGAGGCGCTGTCGGCGGCGGCGAACAAGCGCCGCTTCGACGTCCACTACCCCGATCTGTCGCTCTGCACCGACAACGGCGCGATGATCGCGCTCGCGGGCGCGCTGCGCCTGTCGCGCTGGCCGGAGCAAGCCGTGCGCGATTACGCGTTCACCGTGAAGCCGCGCTGGGATCTCACTTCGCTCGCGCGCGCCTGAGCGCTCATTTCGGCGGATTCAACGGCTGCACGATCGATTTGAAGACCGGCAGCGTCTCGCAGCGATCGCTGTGACCGATGAGCGTCGGCCAGCGCGTCGACGAGAAAATCTCGGGATGCGCCTCGCGCGTGAAGCGCAGCGCGCAAGCCACGGCGATGTCCGCGTGGCCGATCGCATCGCCGAACCAGTAGGGCGTCGGGCGCGCGGCGCGGTCCGCTTCCAGGGCATTCAACACGCGCTCGACCTGAGCCGTGCAGCGCTCGACCCACGTCTGCGATTTCTCCTTGTGCAGCGCGCGTTCGTACACGAGCGCGACGGCCTTGTCGGCGAGGCCCGTCGCGAGCGCGCAGATCTTGAGCGCCTCGCGGCGCGCAGGCCCGCTCGAGGCGACCATCGCGCGCGCGTCGCCCGCCTGTTCATCGAGGTAGTCGAGAATCATCGCGCTTTCGATCAGCACGTCGCCCGAGTCGAGCACGAGCGTCGGCACGCGGATCAGCGGATTGAACGGCGCGATCTTGTCGGCATCGCCGAACACCGACCACGTGCGGTGCTCGTACGCCATGCCGTAGAGATTCAGCGCGATGGCGACGCGCCGCACGAACGGGGAATCGTATTGGCCGATCAGGATCAAGGTGAGCGCTCCGGTCATTCGAGAGTCGGATCACCAGTTTAATGTCGCGCGGGCTTCGGAAACAACGGCCATGCGAGCGACGCGCACACGCCCGCCACGAGCCACACGATCGCCCACGATCCGGCCGCGAGCACATGGGGGATCACGAGCGGCGTCAGGAAGAAGCCCACGTAGACGGCCGTATTCGCCATGCCGAGCGCGGTGCCGGCGCGCGTGGTGCCGGCGAGCGTCGCCAGTTCGGTGTACGCGACGCCATGCCACGCGGATACGCACACGCCCGCGAAGACGAGCATCGCCGCGACCAGCCAAGGCGCATGCGCGACGCCGCACGCGGTCGCCGCCGCCAGCGCGACGAACGAAGCCGAAGCCACGATCACGGACGCCCGCAGGTACGCGCGCCGGTTTCCACGACGATCGGTGTGACGGCCGCTCCAGACGCGCATCGCCATTGCGCCGAGCTGGACGGCGCCCATCGTCGCGCTGATCGCGCTCACGCCGAAGCGGGCGGCATCGTGCATGAAGACGGTCGCGAACGTCAGCACCGCGAACTGCGGCACACACAGGATGCCTATGCCGAGCACGACGCGCCAGACCACCGGGTTCTTCAGCGGCGCGGCGCCCTCGCTTCGAGCCGCGCGATGCGTCGCGCTCGGCGGCTCATGCAGCCAGCGCCAGGCGAACGCGCCGGAGGCGGCGCACATCGCAGCCAGCGCGCCGAACACCAGCGCGAATCCATGCGATGAAGCCAGCCACGGCAGGAGCGCCGCCCCGATGCCGCCACCGAGCGGCACCGCGGTCTGGCGGATGCTCATCGCCAGGCCGCGCTCGCCTTCGCCGAACCAGGCCATCACCGCGCGTCCGCTCGATCCGTTGACGCTGCCGCCCAGCAGACCCAGCACGCACATCGCGAAGACGAGCCAGCCGAGCGTGGCCACCGGCGGCACGGCGAAGAGGCTCATCCCGACGAGGACGGCGGCCGTGGACAGCAGGCCCGTCAGCAGAACGGGACGATCGCCCCAGCGATCCGTCAGCACGCCCCACGGCAATTCCGAAAGCGCGACGCCCAGACCGAGCGCGCCGAGCACGAGCCCCAGTTCGCCGTTGCTCAGGTGATAGCCGCTGCGCAGCCAGACGGCCGTCGTCGGGATGCCGGTCGCCGCGGCCGAAAAACTCGCGTTGGCCGCGACGCCGACGCCAAGCACCTTCCAGCGATGTCCGCCGCCGAGCGCGGACGCTTTTTTCGACTTCAGTACGAGAGGGGTCGCCATCGTGCAATCCATGTGGAATTTGACTGCGACCAGTCTGACGGCTTAGGATCGTCCTGAAAATCACAAAGTTTTTCATCGATCATTCGAAAAATCAGGACGATCGCCATGAGCCAGACGACATTCGATCTCGCGGTGCTGCGCAGCTTCGTCGCGGGCATGGACCTCGGCAGTTTCGCGAAGGCGGCGGATCGCGTCGGGCGCTCCACTTCCGCCGTGAGCGCGCAGATCCGCAAGCTGGAGGAACAGGCTGGCACCACGCTCTTTCGCAAATCCGGACGCGGACTCGCGCTCACGGACGCCGGCGAAGTGATGCTCGGCTACGCGCGACGCCTCGTCGAACTGAACGACGAAGCCGCCGTGGCGATTCGCGGCGTCGATCTGGAAGGCTGGATCCGGCTCGGCTTGCAGGAGGATTTCGGCGAAGTCGTGCTGCCGGATGTGCTCGGCCGCTTCGCAAGGGCACATCCGAAGGTGCGCATCGAAGCGCGCGTGGCGCGCAATACGGAGCTGCTGGAGCGCATCGACACCGGGCAGCTGGATCTCGCGCTCGTGTGGGGCGCGGGCGGCGTGACGGACGAGAGCAACGCCGCCATGATCGCCGAGCCGATCGCTGCGCCGCCGATGCGCTGGATCGCATCGGCGGCGGTGCCGTGGCAGTACGATTCCGGCGAGCCCCTGCCGCTCATCGCGTTCGACCGGCCCTGCCTCTTTCACAGTGCGGCGGGCGCGGCGCTCGATCGCGCGGGCATCAAATGGCGGGTTGCGTTTACGAGCCCGAGTCTGTCGGGATTGTGGGCGGCAGCGGCAGCCGGTCTGGGCGTGACCGTGCGCACGACCTACGGATTGCCGTCGACCGTTCGCGCGCTCGATGCCGGCGAATCCGGCTTGCCGGCGTTGCCTTCGATTCCGTTGGCGCTGCATCGCGCGTCGGGGAGCGCATCGCCGCCGGTCGAACGGCTGGCGGCGCTGGTGACGGCTTCCGTGCGGGAAGCGCACGTTTCATCGGAAACGGCGCTCGCCTGAGACGACTCACGCGTCGCGGCGCTTGTCCCGCTCGATCACCGCGTAGGCGCTGTGATTGTGGATCGACTCGAAGTTTTCCGCCTCGAGCACGTACGCGACGATGCGCTCGTCCGCGTTCAGGCGCATCGCGACGTCGCGCACGAGGTCTTCGACGAACTTCGGATTCTCGTACGCGCGCTCGGTCACGAGCTTCTCGTCGGGGCGCTTCAGCAAGCCCCACAGCTCGCACGACGCCTCTTCCTCGGCGATGCGAATCAGTTCTTCCAGCGCGACTTCGCCCGCGAGCTCCGCCGTGATCGTCACGTGCGAGCGCTGATTGTGCGCCCCGTATTGCGAGATCTTCTTCGAGCACGGGCACAGGCTCGTCACGGGCACGAGCACCTTCATCGACAGGCGCGTCTGCCCGTCGCGCTTCTCGGCGATGAACGTCGCTTCGTAATCCAGCAGGCTCTGCACGCCGGACACCGGCGCGGTCTTCATCACGAAGTACGGCAATGTCACTTCGATGCGCCCCGAGTGCGCTTCGAGCTTCGTCAGCATCGCGGCGAGCAGCGTGCGAAGCGCGGCCTGATCGAGCGGCTCGCGATGCTCCTCGAGCAGCGCGACGAAGCGCGACATGTGCGTGCCCTTCTGTTCGGCGGGCAGATGCACGTCGAGATTCCACACGCCGACGCTCGGCTGCACGCCGTCCTGCGTGCGCACCGACAACGGATGCCGCACACCCTTTACGCCGACGCGGGAAATCGCGATCTGGCGCATGTCGGGCGTGCTTTGAACGTCGGGCATCACGAAGGCGGGATTCATCTGATTCATTTGTTTGTCCTTATGCGCCGCGCGTCATGCCGCACGCGAGCGGTTCGAAACGTTGAAGCGCACACGGCGCGGATTGAGGCCCGCGCCGTGTGCCAAAGCGATGCTGCACGGCGCACCCCGGGCGCACCGTGCGAGCGTGATGCGTCAGGCGACGCGCTTGGTCAGCTTGCCTGCGTGCGCGCTTTCGACAGCGTCGAGGAAGCGCTCGCGGATCGAGCGGGCGATGCCGGCTGCATCCAGTCCCACGCTCGCGAGCAGCTTGGCGGGATCGCCGTGATCGATGAAGGCATCGGGCAGACCGAGCTGCAGCACGGGCTTCACGATCGAGCTGGCGAGCAGCGCTTCCACGCACGCCGAACCCGCGCCGCCCATGATCGCGCCTTCCTCGATCGTCACGATGGCGTCGTGCGTCGCGGCGAGTTCGCGCAGCAGATCGGCGTCGACCGGCTTCACGAAGCGCATGTTGGCAACCGTCAGATCGAGCTCTTCGGCCGCCGCGAGCGACGGCGCGACCATCGTGCCGAACGCGCAGATCGCGATGCGCTTGCCCGAGCCGAGCTTCTGCGACGACTCGCGGCGGATCTCGCCACGGCCGACGGGAATCGCGGTCATCTGCTTGACGGTTGCGACGCCCGTGCCCGCGCCGCGCGGATAGCGCACCGCCGTCGGGTTCGGCTGCTGAAGCGCCGTGTAGAGCATCTGACGGCACTCGTTTTCGTCCGATGCGGCCATCACGGTCATGTTCGGGATGCAGCGCAGGAACGCGAGATCGTAGTTGCCCGCGTGCGTCGCGCCGTCCGCGCCGACGAGACCCGCGCGGTCGATCGCGAACACGACCGGCAGGTTCTGCAGCGCGACGTCGTGGATCAGCTGGTCGTACGCGCGCTGCAGGAAGGTCGAATAGATCGCGACGACGGGCTTCATGCCGTCCGCAGCCAGCCCGCCCGCGAACGTGACCGCGTGCTGCTCGGCGATGCCGACATCGAAGTAGCGGTCCGGGAAGCGCTTCTCGAACTCGACCATGCCGGAGCCCTCGCGCATTGCCGGCGTGATGCCGACCACGCGCGAATCCTGCGCCGCGGCATCGCACAGCCATTCGCCGAAGACCTGCGTGTAGGTCTTCTTCGACGGCGCTGTCGACGGCTTGATGCCCTCGGCCGGATTGAACTTGCCGGGGCCGTGATAGAGCACGGGATCCGCTTCGGCGAGCTTGTAGCCCTGACCCTTCTTCGTCACGACGTGCAGGAATTGCGGGCCGCGCAGTTCCTTGATGTTCTGCAGCGTCGGGATGAGCGAATCGAGATCGTGGCCGTCGATCGGCCCGATGTAGTTGAAGCCGAACTCCTCGAACAGCGTGGCCGGCACGATCATGCCCTTCGCGTGCTCTTCGAGCTTGCGGGCGAGGTCGAGCATGGGCGGGGCGGCGCGCAGCACGCGCTCGACGCCCGCGCGCGCCGCGGCATAGAAGCGGCCCGACATCAGGCGCGCGAGATGGCGATTCAGCGCGCCGACCGGCGGCGAAATCGACATGTCGTTGTCGTTCAGGATGACGAGCAGCGGCAGGTCGTCGGCGACCCCTGCGTTGTTCATCGCCTCGAAGGCCATGCCGGCGGTCATCGCGCCGTCGCCGATCACGGCGATCGAATAGCGGTTGTCGCCTTGCAGCTTGTTGGCGACGGCCATGCCGAGCGCGGCCGAAATCGACGTGCTCGAATGCGCGGTGCCGAAGGTGTCGTATTCGGATTCGCTGCGCCGCGGGAAGCCGGAGATGCCGCCGAGCTGGCGCAGCCCGGACATCCGGTCGCGGCGGCCGGTCAGGATCTTGTGCGGATACGTCTGATGGCCGACGTCCCAGACGATGCGGTCATTAGGCGTATCGAACACGTAGTGCAGCGCGATCGTCAGCTCGACCGTGCCCAGATTGGACGACAGATGCCCGCCCGTCTGCGACACGCTGTCGAGCACGTAGGCTCGCAGCTCGTCGGCGAGGGGTTGCAGTTGGCGTCGATCGAGGGCGCGCAAATCGGCCGGATCGTCGATGGATTTCAGCAGGTCGTACATCGTCGTCCCATTTTAGGAAAACTGGCGTGATTCGTTCGGCGCGGTGATTTTGCTTCGCACCGTGGGGTTCGTCACGCGTTCAACAATCAATTCACCCGGTTCACGACCAGGTCGGCAAGCTCGGCAAGACGCTGGCCGCGCGCGCCGAAAATCCGGATGGCGGCGCGCGCGTCGCGGCCGAGCTGCGCGGCGAGCTCGCGCGACGCGTCGAGCCCGATGATCGATACGTAGGTCGGCTTGTCGTGCTGCGCGTCCTTGCCGGCGGTCTTGCCGAGCGTCGCCGAATCGGCGGTGACGTCCAGGATGTCGTCGACCACCTGGAACGCGAGGCCGATCGCGGCGGCGTACTGGTCGAGCGCGGCGAGCGCGTCCGCACCCGGATGCGTGCCGGCGAGCGCGCCCATGCGCACCGACGCGCGCAGCAGTGCGCCCGTCTTCTTGCGGTGCATCGTCTCGAGTTCGGGCCGCGACAGCTTGCGGCCGACGCTTTCCAGATCGATGGCCTGGCCGCCCGCCATGCCGAGCGAGCCGCTCGCGAGCGCCAGCTCGCGCACCAGCGCGGCCTGCTGGCTGTCGTTCAGACCATTGTCCGCGGCCGTCAGCGCGACGAAGGCCTGCGATTGCAGCGCGTCGCCGACCAGCAGTGCCGTCGCTTCGTCATATTGGATGTGTACCGTGGGCTTACCCCGGCGCAGTGCGTCGTCGTCCATGGCGGGCATGTCGTCATGCACCAGCGAGTAGACGTGAATCATCTCCAGCGCAGCGCTCGCCGCTTCCACCGCCTGCGCGCTCGCGCCGGTCAGCTCGCCCGCCGCGTGGACGAGGAGCGGGCGCACCCGCTTGCCGCCGCCCAGCACGGCATAGCGCATGGCATCGTGCAGACGCGCGGGCGCGATGTCCGCGCCGGGAAGATAGTGCTCCAGTGCCGTCTCGACGCGGTCGAGCGTCGCGCGCATCCATTGTTCGAAGGTCATAGGTCGTCGTCCCCGTTGTCGTTCGTGGCTCCGGCACCCTGGGTGGCGCGCTGTACCTCGGCGGGCAGCGGCTTGAGCGTCTCGCCGTCGAGCACGCGCACCTGCTGCTCGACTTTTTCGAGCTGCTGTTGACAAAAACCCACAAGCGCCGCGCCGCGACGGTACGCCGCAAGCGATTCCTCGAGACTCAACGCGCCCTCTTCCATGCGCGCCACGAGTGATTCGAGTTCGGCCAGGGCCGCTTCATAATTCTCCGGAAGCCGTGCGGCCTCCGCGCTGGACGCGTCGGCGCCGGTTGCCTCGCCTGTTTCCTGGACAGCGGTTTTCGCCATGAATCGTGATGTGCAATTGAATTTTTGGAGCCAAGTCGCACATTCTACGGCAAAAGCCAAATTTTCGACCCGCGTCCGGTCCGCATCGAACCGTGACCGTTGCCTTCCGGCATTGTCCGTCAATCGCCTCGAGGCGTGCCATCCGCACGCGTTTGCGGGGCGATTACGCGGAACTCTCGCGACAATTTATACCCAAATCAAGACCTTAAGCACCCCAAGGAGGGGGATTTCGGTATAATCGCGGGCTCCCTAAATCGAATCTTCGATGGTTGGGTTGTTCACTGCTTTCACGTTTTCATCGGGAGTGGGAATGTCCAATCTGAGCAATGCATTGCAGCTGAAGGCTTTTCACAGCCAGCTGCCAGTCACGGCTTACTTTGACGAAGCGCTTCTTACGCGCGAACTCGACACACTTTTCAAGCAGGGTCCACGCTACGTCGGGCACGAACTCATGGTTCCCGAAGCGGGAAACTATTTCGCGCTTCCGGGCGAGGGCGAAGGGCGCGTGCTCGTTCGCAATCAGCAGAACAATATCGAGTTGCTGTCGAACGTGTGCCGCCATCGTCAGGCGATCATGCTCAATGGCCGCGGCAGCGCGGAGAACATCATCTGCCCGCTGCACCGCTGGACCTACGACCTGAACGGCCAGCTGCTCGGCGCCCCGCATTTCGCCGACAAGCCCTGTCTGAATCTCGGCCAGACGCCGCTGCAGAACTGGCAAGGCCTGCTCTTCGAGGCCGAGGGCCGCAACGTCGCGGCCGATCTCGCGAAGCTGGGCACGGCGCACCACTTCGACTTTTCGGGCTTCATGTTCGATCACGTCGAAGTGCACGAGTGCAACTACAACTGGAAGACCTTCATCGAGGTCTATCTGGAGGACTATCACGTCGCGCCGTTCCATCCGGGGCTCGGCAGCTTCGTGTCGTGCGACAACCTCGAATGGGAATTCGGCGACTGGTACAGCGTGCAGACCGTCGGCGTCCACAAGAATCTGGAGAAGCCGGGCAGCCCGACCTACCGCAAGTGGCACGACGAAGTCCTGCGCTTCCGCAACGGCACGCCGCCCGAATTCGGCGCGATCTGGATGGTGTACTACCCCGGTCTGATGATCGAGTGGTATCCGCACGTGCTGGTCGTGTCGTGGCTGATTCCGCACGGCACGCAGAAGACGACGAACATCGTCGAGTTCTATTACCCCGAGGAAATCGCGCTGTTCGAGCGTGAGTTCATCGAGGCGGAGCGCGCTGCCTATATGGAAACGGCGCGTGAGGACGATGAAATCGCCGAGCGTATGGACGCCGGCCGCCGCGCGCTGATGTCGCGCGGCGAGAACCAGGTTGGTCCGTACCAGAGCCCGATGGAATCGGGCATGCAGCATTTCCACGAGTTTCTGCGGCATCAACTCGGGGCGATCTGAACGCGGTTCAGTCATCACGAAAAGACGGGCTTTCGGGCCCGTTTTTTCTTTTAGACTATTGGCTCATCCTCGCATCACACGCGCCGATCCAGGAGCCGTCATGTCGCACACTCACCACACCACGCTCATCTCGGCGACGAATCTCGCCGAGCGGCTCGCCGCCGCGCCCGGCAGCGTGCTCGTCTTCGATTGCCGCTTCGATCTAGCCGCCCCCGAAGCGGGCGAAGCGGCCTACGCCAAAGGGCATATTCCCGGCGCGCACTATCTCCATCTGGATCGCGACCTGTCGGGCGTCAAGACGGGCACGAACGGACGCCACCCGCTGCCGGAGCGAGCCGCGCTCGTCGCCAGGCTCGCGAGCCTCGGGCTGAACGAAGGTCAGCAGGTCGTCGCCTACGACGCGCAGGGCGGCATGTACGCCGCGCGTCTCTGGTGGCTGCTGCGCTGGCTCGGGCACGACTCGGTCGCGCTGCTCGACGGCGGGTTGCAGGCATGGGAAGCCGCGGGCAAGCCGCTCGATGCCGCCGTGCCGCCGAAAGCCCAAGGCACGTTCAAGGCCGCCGCGCCGCTGCAGGTGACCATCGACGCTCAGGCGATCGAGCGCAGCATCGGCACGCGCGATCATCTGCTGATCGATGCGCGCGCCGCCGACCGCTATCGCGGCGAGAACGAGACACTCGATCCCGTCGGCGGCCACATTCCGGGCGCGCTCAATCACTTCTTCAAGGACAACCTGACGGCGGAAGGCCGCTTCAAGACCGCGCACGAGTTGCGCGAGGCGTTTAGCTCGCTGATCGGCACGACGTCGCCGGACCGCATCGTCCTGCAATGCGGCTCGGGCGTGACGGCGTGCCACAACGCGCTCGCGATGGAAATCGCGGGGCTCCACGGCGCGGCGCTCTATCCCGGCTCGTGGAGCGAATGGAGCGCCGATCCGGGCAGGCCCGTCGCGACCGGCCCGAAGCCCTGAACCGCGTTATTTGACGCCGTGCTCGCGGAACCACGCGAGCGCGCGCTTCCAGCCGTCCTCGGCGTCCGCCTTGCGGTAGCTCGGACGATAATCCGCGAAGAATGCATGCGGCGCGTCGTCATAGACGACGAACTGCGAGTTCTTCGCGGGCGGCGGATCGTTGGCGAGGGCCTGCTTCATCTGCTCGATCGTGTCCTGCGGGATGCTCTGATCCTGCCGTCCGTATAGTCCGAGCACCGGCACCTTGAGCTGACTCGCAAGATCGATCGGATTGCTCGGCGTGTACTCGGTCTTGTTGCCGGCGAGCCGCCCATACCACGCCACCGCTGCCTTCAGATTGGGATTGTGCTCGGCATAGAGCCACGTGATGCGTCCGCCCCAGCAGAACCCGGTGATGCCGACGCGCTTCGGATCGCCGCCGTTCTCGCTCGCCCATTTCACGGTCTGGTCGATATCGGAGATCGCCTGCGAATCCGGCACCTTCGACACCAGTTGCTCGTTCAGCTGCTGCATCGACTTGTACGCCGATGCATCGCCCTGACGCGTGAAGAGATCGGGGGCGATGGCGAGATAACCCCGCTTTGCGAAGCGCCGGCACACATCGGCGATATGCTCGTGAACGCCGAAAATCTCGTGAATCACGATGATGACCGGTAAATGCGTCTTTCCCGACGGCCGCGCCCGATACGCCGGCACGAGTGTGCCGTCCGCTCCGCGAATGCCGATCGCGCCTGCTTCGAGGCCGTCGCTGTCGGTGTGGATGGTTTGCGCGGACACCGGCAGCACCGCGGCCGCGAAGCCGGTGCCGAAGGTTGCCTTGATGAAGGTGCGCCGATCGAACGGAACGTGCGGAATGAGGCTCTCGACTTCTGGGTCTAGCATACGAAGCTCCCGCGGCAAGGCCGCCAAGGCGCCACGGGGCTCGCGCGCTGCGCTTTCCCCGCGCGGCGAACCGACCTGCGGCACTGAACCGGAAACCGCGCGCTCGTGTTCAAGGCGTCACGATGCGCGGCGCTGCACGACTATGAACGGGCGCGCGACAGGACGCATCGCCTTTCGCGCGATGCTTCCCGCGCGCCGCCCATTCTAAACAGCTTTGAACGAACGGCGCACCCGATCTATTCCGTCAGTGCAGCTTCACGCGGGGAGCGGTGGAGCGGCGCAGCCAGTGCGCGACGGTGTCGAGCACCATGCGCGCATAGCCGTGCAGCGCCGCGATGTGCAGCCGATAGAGCGACATGTACATGAAGCGCGCGAAAAGCCCTTCGATCAGCATGTTTCCGCCGATCAGTCCGCCCATCAGATTGCCCACCGCGCTGTAATGCCCGAGCGACACCAGCGAGCCGAAATCGCGATACGTGTAATCGGGCAGCGGCTTGCCCTGCAAAAGCCGCTCGAACGACTTGAACAGAAAGCTCGCCTGCTGATGCGCGGCCTGCGCGCGCGGCGGCACGTTGCGTTCGTTGCCGGGCCAGGGGCACGCGGCGCAGTCGCCGAGCGCGAAGACGTTGTCGTCGATTTCGGTCTGCAGCGTGCGGCGCACGATCAACTGCCCGAGACGGTTGGTCGGCAGGCCGTCGAGATTGGAAAGGATCGCGGGCGCCTTGATGCCCGCCGCCCACACCGTGAGGTTCGCGCGGATCGTCTTGCCACTCGCGGTGCGGATCGAATCGCGCGAGACTTGCGCGACGGTTTCGCCCGTCATCAGCTTGACGCCCAGCTTGGTGAGCAGCTCGGCCGTCGCCGCCGAGACGCGCTCCTGCAACGCGGGCAGAATGCGCGGCCCGGCCTCGATCAGCACGATGCCGATGTCATGCTTCGGATCGAGTTTGTGCAATCCGTACGCGGAAAGCACCTGCGCGGTGTTGCGCAGTTCCGCCGACAATTCGACGCCTGTCGCGCCGGCGCCGACGATCGCCACCTGAATGCGCGGCGCCGGATCGACGTCCGGCTCGCCCTCACCGTTCTCCACGCCCGCCGCGACCGGCTCCGGCGTGAAGTGCTCGGCGCGCATGCAAGCCGCAATCAGCCGCTTGCGAAAGAGCTCGGCCTGACCGACGGTATCGAGCGCGATGGAGTTTTCCTGCGCGCCTTCGACGCCGAAGAAATGCGTCGTGCTGCCGATGGCGATGACGAGCGTATCGTATTCCAGCTCGCGCTCGGGCAAGAGCTCGCCCGCTTCCTCGTCGCGCAGCGCGCCGATTTTGATGCGCTTGTTCGCGCGATCCAGCCCGACCAGTTCGCCCTGCTGGAATTCGAAGCCGTGCCACAAGGCTTGCGCGGCGTATTCGAGCTCCTGCGTGAACGGGTCCATGCTGCCCGCAGCGACTTCATGCAGAAGCGGCTTCCAGATATGCGTCGGGTTGCGGTCCACGAGCGTGACTTGCGCGCGTGGCGGCGCCTTGCCGTCCGTCGAGCCGAAACGGTCGCCGAGACGAGTCGCGAGTTCGAGACCGCCGGCCCCTCCGCCGACGATGATGAAGCGATGCATGGAACTCTCCCTGTGCCTTTATATTCGACGACGTGAACCTGCTACATCGGCGTTCGTACCTTCCTTGCTCGATGAACTATTGTGCGTGAGCTTCGGCGACAGTCACAAGCGCGTCACCAACATGTCGGGCATACGCGACACGCGCCACGCATGCCTTGCGAAAAGTATTTCAGTGAGCCCTCAGTGCGCTTCTTCCCAGTTGTTGCCCACGCCCACTTCCGCGACGAGCGGCACCTTGAGCTTCGCGACGCCGCACATCAGTTCAGGTAAACGCTTCCTGACTTCGGGAAGCGCCTCCTCGGGCACTTCGAGCACGAGTTCGTCGTGGACCTGCATGATCATCTTCGCGCCGATGCCCGACGCTTCGAGCCAGTCCTGCACGGCGATCATCGACATCTTGATGAGGTCGGCGGCCGTGCCCTGCATCGGCGCATTGATGGCCGCGCGCTCCGCCGCCTGACGGCGCGGGCCGCTTCCGCCATTGATCTCCGGCAGCCACAAGCGTCGGCCGAACACCGTCTCGACGAAGCCGTTCGCCTTCGCGCTCGTGCGCGTGTTTTCCATGTACGCCGCGACGCCCGGATAACGCGTGAAGTAGCGGTCGATATAGAGCTTGGCCGCATCGCGCGTGATGCCGAGATTCGACGCGAGACCGAACGAGCTCATGCCGTAGATCAGGCCGAAGTTGATGACCTTCGCGATACGGCGCTGATCGCTCGATACTTCGATCGGGGTGACGCCGAACACTTCCGATGCGGTCGCGCGGTGCACGTCCTCGCCTTCCTTGAACGCGCGCATCAGCGATTCGTCGCCGGAGATGTGCGCCATGATGCGCAGCTCGATCTGCGAGTAATCGGCGGACACGATCTTGCTGCCCGGCGGCGCGATGAACGCCTCGCGAATGCGCCGGCCTTCGCCCGTGCGCACCGGGATGTTCTGCAGGTTCGGCTCGTTCGACGACAGCCGCCCCGTCACGGCGACTGCCTGCGCATAGTTCGTATGCACGCGTCCCGTGGATGCATTCACCATGCGCGGCAGCTTGTCCGTGTACGTGGACTTGAGCTTCGACAGCCCGCGATGTTCGAGCAGCACCTTCGGCAACGGATAGTCTTCCGCGAGTTTCTGCAGCACTTCTTCATCGGTGGAAGGCGCACCGCTCGGCGTCTTCTTCACGACCGGCAGTTGCAGCTTCTCGAAGAAGATCTGGCCGATCTGCTTCGGGGAACCGAGATTGAATTCGCCGCCCGCGAGCTCGTACGCCTGCGCCTGCAGATCGATGAGACGCTTCGCGATCTCGTTGCTCTGCGCATCGAGCTTCTCGCGATCGATCAGTACGCCGTTGCGTTCCATCTTGCGCAGCACGCGGGACGTCGGAATCTCGATGTCGCGATACACGCGCAGCAAGCCTTCCTCCCGCGCCACTTGCGGATAAAGCGCGTGATGCAGACGCAGTGTGATATCGGCATCTTCGGCTGCATACTCCGATGCCTTGTCGAGCGGCACTTCATCGAAGCCGATCTGCGAAGCGCCCTTGCCCGCGACGTCCTCGTACTTGATCGTCTTCACGCCGAGATGGCGCAGCGCGAGGTTGTCCATGTCGTGCGGACGATGCGATTCCAGCACGTACGATTGCAGCAGCGTGTCGTGCTCGACGCCGCGCATCTCGATGCCATAGCTGGCGAGCACCTGCTCGTCGTACTTCAGATGCTGGCCGACCTTCTTCTTCGATGGATCCTCGAGCCAGGGCTTCAGCTTCGCGAGCACTTCATCGCGCGGCAACTGCACGGGCGCATCCGGTCCGCGATGCGCGACCGGAATATAGGCCGCGTGTCCCGGCTCGACCGAGATCGACATGCCGACGATCTGCGCGGTCATCGGATCGAGCGAGGTGGTCTCGCTGTCGAACGACGTGATCTCCGCTTCGTTGATGCGCTTCAGCCATTCATCGAACTGCTCCCACGTCTGCACCGTCTCGTAGTGATGCACGATCTCCGTGACTTCGGCAGGCGGCGTATCGGTCGGGCCTTCGACCGCATCGGCGATCTCGATTTCGCGCAGCCAGGTCTTGAAGCCGTGACGCATGAACACGTCGCGCAGTTCGTCGCGCGACTCGGGACGGCTCGCGAGCGTGCCTTCGATCGACTCGATCTGCGAAGTGAGATCGCATTCCGTGTGTACGGTAACGAGCTTTCTGGCCATCGGCAGGAAGTCCAGAGCCTTGCGCAGATTGTCTCCTACCGCACCTTTGATCTCGCCGGCATGTTCTACGATGCCATCAAGGGTTTCGTATTGCGTGAGCCATTTGAGCGCCGTCTTGGGCCCGCATTTCTCGACGCCCGGCACGTTGTCGACCGTATCGCCGATGAGCGACAAATAGTCGACGATCCGCTCGGGCGGCACGCCGAACTTCGCCAGCACGCCCGCGCGGTCCAGCGTTTCGTTGGTCATCGTATTGATGAGGGTGACATGATCCGTCACGAGCTGAGCCAGATCCTTGTCGCCCGTCGACACGATCACCTTCATGCCGCGCTTCTCGGCCTCGACCGCGAGCGTGCCGATGACGTCGTCGGCCTCGACGCCTTCGATCATCACGAGCGGCCAGCCGAGCGCGCGCACCGCGACGTGGATGGGCTCGATCTGTCTGGAGAGGTCTTCCGGCATCGAGGGGCGATTCGCCTTGTACTCGGCGTACCAGTCGTCGCGGAACGTCTTGCCCTTGGCGTCGAACACGCACGCGCTATACTCTGCATTGGTTTCGCGGCGCAGGCGCCGCAGCATGTTGACCATCCCATACAGTGCGCCGGTGGGCCCGCCGTCGGGGCCGCGCAGATCCGGCATCGCATGGTAGGCCCGGTACAAGTAACTAGAACCGTCGACCAATAGCAGGGTCTTACCTTCAAGACTTAGTTCTTCAGGCATTATGAACAAGAGAAAAGTGATTCCGAGTCTGCGATCGCTCGCAGATCAAGAGCGCGCGACGGCCAAGAAGGCTCGCGCATCGTGGCAGATGTTCACGATTATGGCAGAGTTTATCGAGGCGACCGAGTACCTCTCGGAGATCCGCCCTGCCATCAGCATCTATGGTTCGGCACGCCTGAAACCGGAGTCGCCGTACTATCAGCTCACGATCGAAATCGCACAGAAATTCTCCGACGCGGGCTTCGCCGTCATCTCGGGGGGCGGGCCGGGCATCATGGAGGCGGCGAACAAGGGCGCGCACGCGGGCAAGTCGCCTTCGGTGGGCCTGAATATCGAACTGCCGCACGAACAGTCGGGCAATCAATGGCAGGACATCTCGCTGCGCTTCCGCCACTTCTTCACGCGCAAGGTCACGTTCGTGAAGAACTCGGACGCGGTCGTGGTGATGCCCGGCGGATTCGGCACGCTCGACGAGCTCGCCGAAGTGCTCACGCTCATCCAGACGAAGAAGTCGCGCCATGTGCCGATCGTGCTCGTCGGCGCCGAGTTCTGGGCGGGCCTGCTCGACTGGTTCAAGAACACGCTTCTGACCAACGGCGTGATCAGCCCGAAGGATCTCGATCTGATGCAGGTGATCGACGATCCGGATCAGGTGCTCGATGCCGTGCTGCGGTTCTATGAAGACCGCGAAGAAGCGGTCGAGCAGCCGGCGGAAAGCAAGTCGGACGAGGATCGGATGTTCTATCTGTGATCGTGACTCGAAGCGGGCGGCTGTCGAAGCCGCTCGCTTCGTTTTCAGGTTCGATGAATCACTGAAACGCGACTTCCGCGAAGCTGCGCAGCTTCCGGCTATGCAGTTTCGACAGGCCGTTCATGCGCAACAGCTCCATCGCTTTCACGCCGATCTGCAAGTGCTGATCCACTTGCGCCCGATAGAACTGATCGGCCATCCCGGGCAGCTTCAGCTCGCCATGCAGAGGCTTGTCCGACACGCATAGCAGCGTTCCATACGGTACGCGGAAGCGGAACCCGTTCGCGGCGATCGTCGCGCTTTCCATATCGAGCGCGACCGCGCGGCTCTGCGACAACCGCCGCACCGGCTCGCGATGATCGCGCAGCTCCCAGTTGCGGTTATCGACGCTCGCGACCGTGCCCGTGCGCATCACGCGCTTGAGCTCCGTGCCTTCGAGCTGCGTGACTTGCGCGACTGCTTTTTCCAGCGCGACCTGCACTTCGGCCAGCGCGGGCACCGGCACCCACAGCGGCAGATCGTCGTCGAGCACGTGATCTTCGCGCACATAGCCGTGCGCGAGCACGTAATCGCCGAGACGCTGCGTGTTGCGCAGGCCCGCGCAGTGCCCGAGCATGATCCATGCATGCGGACGCAGCACGGCGATGTGATCGGTGATCGTCTTCGCGTTCGACGGCCCCACGCCGATGTTCACCATGGTGATGCCGCTGCCGTCCGCGCGCTTCAGGTGATAGGCGGGCATCTGCGGCAGGCGCGCGGGCGGCGTGCCTTCTTCGGGCTGCTCGCCGAGATTGGCGTTATACGTGATGACGTCGCCCGGCTCGACGAACGACGAATACTCGCTGCGATACGCGCGGGTTTCCTCGTCGTCGGCGCGCGACATCATCGTGCGGCCGAGCTTCACGAACTCGTCGATGTAGAACTGATAGTTCGTGTACAGCACGTAGTTCTGGAAATGCGTCGGCGAGGTCGCCGTATAGTGCCGCAGCCGATGCAGCGAGAAATCCACGCGCGCCGCCGTGAACAGCGCGAGCGGATGCGGCTCGCCCGGGCCCGGCTCGTACGTGCCGTTGACGATGCGATCGTCGAGCAGCGCGAGGTCGGGCGTATCGAAGATATTGCGCATCGCGAGCAGGCGGTCGCGGTCGAGATCGCCTTCGAGGTGAATGCCCTCGGCAAACGCGAAGTGGATCGGAATCGGCTGCGCCGACACGCCCACTTCGATGCCCACATGATGGTTCTTCGCCAGCAGCCGCAGTTGCTCGCGATAGTAGTCGCCGAAGAGATCGGGGCGCGTGAGCGTCGTCTCGTAGATGCCAGGGCCTGCTACGAAACCATACGAGCGCCGCGAGTCGATCTGCGTGTTCAGCTCGGTGCGCACGCGGATGAACGGATAGCACGCGCGCACGCGATGCGTGAACTGCTCGTTGCGCCGGTAGCGCGCGAACGCATCGCGCAGGAACGCGGTATTCGCTTCATAGATCGCGGAGAGCCGCGTGACGGCCGCGACGGGATCCTCGAAGGATTCGGTCGGAAAATCGTTGGCGGGTGTGCCCTGCGTGCTTTGAGTCCGGTCGTTTGTCATGATCTTGTGTCTTTCTTCAATGCCCTCGTAATGAATCGACATTAACACGGATGAATGCGCGGACCATGAAGCCCCTCATCGCATGAGTGCGTGCGATAACACCTTGCAACACCTTTTTTCGGCGCAACGTCAAAATCCCGAAACCGGCGCAAAATAAGGCGTTGCACTGAGTCAGCAATCGTTTTGCTAGAATCCGGCCATCGCCTGGAGAACCATCATGAAGCCGCACCTTTGCGCCGCCGCCGCGGCAGTCCTCGCCGCAGCAAGCCTCGGCGCATTCGCGCAGCCGGCGCAGCAAGCCGCTCAACCGGCGGCCAGGCAAATGTCGCAGGAAGAGGCCGCGGGCCTTCCGGACCTGAAAGCCATCAATCGTCCGCCCGCCAACGTCAGCTCGAAAGTCGAGATCTCGCCGCCGCGCATCCCGAGCTACCACGAACTGAGCACCAACGGCACCGAGATCACCGAATATCGCGACAAGGGCAAGCCCGTCGAAATCGACGTGCGTTCGAACTTCGGCACGCGCTACCAGATGAGCGCGCCCGCCGACACGTCGCCGCAAGTGCGCGACAACGGCAAGGCCAGCACGCGTCTGCCGTCGATCAACCTGCACTATTGATCCCGTAAGATTGCTTCGGACCCGCAGCTCGCGCGCGGGTCGCTTCCTCGCGGCGCCGCGGCTTCCTGCCTCGCGCCGCCATTCGTAGGCCCGCTGCGGGCCGTCCAACCTGACCGATGTTTCCTGCATGGCCGTATTCACCCCCGTCACCAACGCCGAGCTCCGCGACTGGCTGCAAGACTACGATCTCGGCGATGTCGTCGAATTTCGCGGCATCCAGTCGGGCATCGAGAACAGCAATTTCTTTCTCACGACGACGCACGGCGAATACGTGCTCACGATCTTCGAGAACCTCACCGCCGCGCAGCTTCCCTTCTATCTGGATCTGATGCGGCATCTTGCGTCGCATCGCGTGCCGGTGCCCGATCCGATGCCGCGCCGCGACGGCTCGCTCTTCGGCATGCTGCATGGCAAACCCACGTCCATCGTGACGAAGCTCGAGGGCGCGCCCGAACTCGGGCCCACGCCGGCGCACTGCGTCGAAGTCGGGCAGATGCTCGCGCGCCTGCATCTCGCGGGACGCGATTTTCCGCGGCATCAGCCGAATCTGCGCAGCCTGTCCTGGTGGCAGGAGAAGGCGCCGTCGATCGTCGGATTCCTGAGCCGCGAGCAGCGCGTACTCTTCGAAGGCGAACTCGCCCATCAGGCCGCGTTCTTCGGTTCGGCGGACTATGCATCGCTGCCGGAAGGCCCGTGCCATTGCGACCTGTTCCGCGACAACGTGCTGTTCGCGCACGGTAAGGAGCACGCGCGTCTGGGCGGCTTCTTCGACTTCTACTTCGCGGGCGTCGACAAATGGCTCTTCGACGTGGCCGTGACGGTGAACGACTGGTGCATCGACCTCGCGACCGGCGCGCTCGATCCCGCGCGCGTGGACGCGATGCTGCGCGCCTATCAGACCGTGCGCCCCTTCACGCCGGCCGAGGAGCGCCACTGGAACGACATGCTGCGCGCCGGCGCGATGCGCTTCTGGGTTTCGCGCCTCTATGACTTCCATCGTCCGCGCGAGGCGCAGATGCTGAAGGCGCACGATCCCGGCCATTTCGAACGCATTCTGAGCGAACGCGTCAAAGCCGCTGCCGCCCCCGCCTCTTCCGCCCAACGCTGACCAACTTTATGCGACTGATCGAAGTTCCCGCCAAGACCGGCTACGTGTGGTTCCGCCAGGGCATCTGGCTGTTCCGCCGCAACCCGTTTGCGTTTCTCACGGTGTTCTTCGCCTATCTGTTCGTGATGACGCTGATCTCGCGCGTGCCGCTCGTCGGCCCGGTGCTGCCGCTCCTGTTCATTCCGGGCGTCGCGGTCGGCTTCATGGCGGCGTGCCGCAACACGATCGCGGGCAAGCCGGTCTGGCCGACCATTCTCGTCGACGGCTTTCGCTCGTACGGCGGCGGCGTCGCGCGCAGGCTGCTTGCGCTGGGCGCGCTGTATATCGTTGCGATGGCGGTGATCTTCACGGCATCCGCGCTCGTGGACGGCGGCACGCTGCTCAGCCTCATGATGGGCGACGGCCCGACCGGCGATCCGGAAACGGTCGCGGCGAGCTTCAGCCCGCTGGCGGTGCTCGTCGCGATGGCATGCTACATCCCGGTCGCGATGCTGTTCTGGTTCGCGCCGATTCTCGTCGCCTGGCACGACGTGCCGCCCGCGAAGGCGCTGTTCTTCAGCCTCGTGTCGTGCTGGCGCAACCGCGGCGCGTTCATCTATTACGGCGTGCTGTGGATCGCCATCGCGCTCGCGGTGTCCTTCGGGCTGACCGCGCTGATGCAGGCGCTCGGCGCGGGCCAGGAGATGGCGCTCGCCGTGCTGATGCCCGCGTCCATCCTCGTCACGACGGCGCTCTACTGCTCGTTCTACGCGACCTATCGCGGCTGCTTCGGCGTGCAGTCCCCGGACGCGCCGGACATTCCCGATGCGCCCGGCACGCCCAACGCCTGACCGCATGCCGCGCGCCGTCGGTGGCGCGCGGCGATCCTTCGCGCGCGAAGCATTGTAAGTACACTAGCGGAATCGGCCACCCCGGCCTTCTGCACTCTCGCCATGACTTCGCACGACGATCCGCCCGAATTCCCGCTCGAACTCGATCAGCAACTGTGCTTCGCACTGTATTCGACCTCGCTCGCGATGACGAAGGCGTACAAGCCCTTGCTGGAGCAACTCGGCCTGACGTATCCGCAATATCTGGCGATGCTCGTCCTATGGGAATCCGACGACCTGACCGTCAAGGAAATCGCCACGCGCCTTTCGCTCGATTCCGCGACGATGACGCCGCTCCTCAAGCGGCTCGAAGCGCAGGGCTATGTCGAGCGCGTGCGCGGCGTCGAGGATGAGCGGCAGGTGCATATCCGGCTGACGGACGCCGGACGCGAACTCAAGCAATCCGCCCGCGACATTCCGGCCGAAATCTACTGCGCGTCGGGTTCCGACATCGACGCCATGCTGCGTTTGCGGGGCGATCTCGTGCGCCTGCGTATGTCACTCAACGAATATCTCGACCGTTGATCCGCGATTGATAGAGACTCGCTAACGGTGCGATCGTTATAATTTCATTTGTACACTAATAATTATCGCGATATATTTAACCCCGTAGTCGACGCAGCAAGACGAACGAACGCCAATCCTTCAGCGCCGCAAGACGGCGACGAACCTACGGAGAAAGACGATGAGCATCCTGTACAAGGCAACGGCAACGAGCACCGGTGGACGTGACGGCCGCGCGATTTCCTCGGACGAGCAACTGAATGTGAAGTTGAGCGCGCCGAAGGAACTGGGCGGATCGGGCGCGCCGGGAACGAATCCCGAACAACTGTTCGCCGCGGGTTATTCGGCGTGCTTTCTTTCGGCGATGAAGTTCGTCGCCGGCCAGCAAAAGCGCGCGGTGCCGGCCGACACGACCGTCACCGCCGATGTGGGCGTCGGCCCGAACGACGCGGGCGGCTTCAGGCTGGATATCGAGCTGCGCGTCTCGCTGCCGGGACTCGGCGCCGCCGACGCGCAAGCGCTCGTCGATGCCGCGCACAAGGTCTGCCCGTACTCGAACGCCACGCGCAATAACGTGGACGTGCGCGTGAAGGTGATCTAGGCGCGCGAGGCACGGAAACGGGAAAGCCGGCCATGGGCCGGCTTTCCGCTCGCGATTCAGGAGTCTACCGGGAAACAACCCGGCGCTTCGCGCATATGTTGCTTAGTTCGACATCCACGACGGATGACGTGCCGTCGCGCGTTGATCCAGCTTCTTCATACGATATTCGAGATCGTAGATGTCCGTGGCTTCGGCGAGATACGCGTCGTCGCGCGCACGATCGCGCTCGTCGGCGGACTTGGTCAGGAACAGGAAAATGCGGCTTAGCAGGAACATGGTGGGCCTCGCTGGAATACTAGGGTTACTACCTATGAGAGCAATTATAGGGTAATCCCTGATACAACGCCAGCCCCGCGTGCTAGAACGCTGATACTAATTTGCAACACTCGAAACGCTGCCCGCCGCATCTCAGGCGACGAACGCATCGCGCGTGGCCTCGCTGGAGCGCCGCTGGTGCTTGAAGAACTCCCACATCACTGCGGACGAATCCGGCCCTTTCGACGAGTGGAACGCCACCGTATCGTCACCGCCGGCCCATGAATGGCCGAGTCCGCGGACGATCGCGGTCTTCACCACGCGCCGGCCGTTCTTGAAGTGGTCGCTCACGACGCCATCGGGGTTCGTTTCCTGACGCGTTTCCCCCGCACGGCGATTCCCGACGGCATCAATGAACCCGTTGAGCCGGAGGAATTGCTTGGTCAGTTGCTCGGCGTTGGCGGGCGTGACGACCGAATCCAGCTCGCCATGCACGATGACGGCCGGCATGCCCGGATACTCGCGAACGTCGACGGCCGCGTCGATCAGCGCGACAGGATCGGTGCGGCTGCCGCGGCGCATGACGTCCATCGCGCCGATGGCCGAGCGCGCCTCGCCGAAGACCACGCCCGAATGCAGGCCGACGGCGGCGAACACCTGCGGATAGCGCACCGCGAGCAAGGCGGCGAGCCCCGCGCCCGCCGACATGCCGGCAAGATACACGCGCTCCTCGTCGAAATCGTGCTGCGCGACCATCGCCTTCACGAGCGACACCACCGAGGCGGCCTCGCCGCCTCCGCTGCCGGAATCGTCGTACCAGTGCCAGCAGCGGTGCGCGTGCTCATGCTTGGACTGCTCGGGATACAGCACGGCGAATCCGTACTTGTCGGCGAGCAGGTTGATGCGCGTGCCCTGCGAAAAGTCGTCGGCGTTCTGCTTGCAGCCATGCAGCATGACGACGAGAGGCAAGGGCTCCGGACCGGTCTTCGGCGGCGTGTAAAGCGCGTAGGACAGGTGGTTGATAAGGCGTCCCGCCGTCGGCGGAGCCGAGTGATACGAGCGCGCCCACTTCCCGCGCGCCCATGCGGACGCGCGCGGACGCACGCGCGATTCGCGCATCGCCGGACGCGCGCCGCCGGCGCGGGGCGTCGCCGCCTTGGCGGCACCCGACTTCAGTTTCGACTTGACGGTCTTCGCGCGCGTGGGCTTGGTCGCCGCCCGCGGTTTGGGTACGCGAATCGCTTCCACTTGGTTGGCGACCAGGCGTCTCAAGCCGCGCAACCAGAGCTTGGTAAGGCTTTTCGACATTCGGCTGGATCCTCTACAAACATGCAATCGGACGGCGCAGGCAAAAAACCCGCGCCCGGTTGTGCATTGCACAATAACACCAAATCGTTCCGGCAGTGCGCATCCTTCTCTTACATATCGGGATGAATTAACAGCAATTCAACAAAAAAGGCAAAATTAAACGAAAGTTACGCGATGTAACCGACAAGTATCTTTGGGCAATGTCGCATAATTCGGTATGTTCCCAAACGGTATACTGCTGAGGATTCGCGGCAACCCGGTTCAAGTGTGCCAATCGACTGTGCCGATTCGTGCCTGGCTGCCGCACTGCAGCAACCCCTATTCCCAAGAATACCAATGAACGTGGACTTACCTGTTTCCGCCTGGATATCGATCACTTCATTCGGCAGCGTCGGCGTCATGGGCCCCGTGGCGCTCATCGTCGCGGCCTGGCTCGCGCTTGGCTATCGCTGGAAGTACGCTTGCGCCTGGCTTGCGCTGCTCGGCGCGGCGAGCGGTCTCGTCGCGTTGAGCAAGATCGCGTTCATCGGCTGGGGAATCGGCCTGCGCAATCTCGACTTCACCGGCATCAGCGGACATGCGCTGATGTCCACGGCGGTGCTTCCCGTCGCGATATTCGTCGCGCTGCTGCCCGCGCGCGCCGCGGTGCGGGCGCTCGGCGTGGCGGCCGGACTGTTGCTGGGGGTGTGGGTCGGTGTGTCGCGCGTCGTGCTCGACGCGCATTCGATCTCGGAGGTAGTGGCAGGCTGCGCGCTCGGCGCGCTGGTCGCGCTGGCGTTCGTGCGCATCGCGTGGCGGGCCGAGTCCGGCAGGCTCGCGCCGACGCCCGTCGCGGCGAGCCTTGCGGCGGTAGTCGTCGCGTTGCACGGCGTGCCGGTGCCGACTCAGCACTGGATCACCGAAATCGCGCTCGGGCTTTCGGGCCACGAGCGTCCTTACGTGCGGGCGAGCTGGAAGGCGAAGCTCTATCGCGCGCCCGAGCGCCGCACGGAACTTCAGCCGGAACAGCGGGCGGCCGCCTGACACGGCCCCCCCCCCCGCGTCCATGCGTGAAACTCAGTCGTTCACGCCAATGATCACGCTCGACGCCTTGATCACCGCCACGGCTTTCTGACCCTGCGCGAGCCCGAGCGTGTCGACGCTCTGATTCGTGATGATCGCGGTGACGGTCGTGGCGTCGTCGAGCGACAGCGTCACTTCGGCGTTCACCGCACCCTTCGTCACGCTGGCAACCGTTCCGCGCAACTGATTGCGCGCCGACAGCTTCGCGCTCGTGTCCTCCATCAGCATCACCCACGACGCCTTGATGAGCGCAACCGCGTCGCTGCCTTCCTTCAGGCCGAGCGATTGAGTGCTTTCGTGCGTGACCACCGCGACGATCGTCTGGCCGCCCGGCAGGCCGAGTTCGATTTCGTCGTTGACCGCGCCGCGCGTGACCTTCGTCACCTTGCCGGCCAGTTGATTGCGTGCGCTCGTTTTCATTCCCAGTCTCCCGATCAGTTGCCAGTCGTGGGCGAAGCCTTCGATGGCGGCGCCGGCCCGTTGCAGAAATTTTCGATGCTCGCGCTCGACCGCCCGATAGGTCTCGATGAGACGCAGCGCGGCGGGCGTGAGCTTCGTGCCGCCGCCGCCCCTGCCGCCGCTCGCGGTCATGACGAGCGGCTCGCCGGCCAGGTTGTTCATCGTATCGACGGCATCCCACGCCGCCTTGTAGCTCATGCCGACGACCTTCGCCGCCGCGGTGATCGATCCCGAGTCGCGAATCGCGGCCAGAAGCGCGATGCGCGCCGCGCCGCCGAGCGTCTCCGTGCCGCTCTTCAGCCATACGGAGCCACCGAGTTCCAGCGGATCATGAGTCGCGGGCGATTCGGTCTTCGTCATCTGTCGCCTCTGGGAATCGTGCCGAAACAATGAAAGCGTGGCGCATTATAGCGACGCCTTCACGCGCGGACGACGCATCGAGCGCAGCAGCCGCTCGCCCTCCTGCGCGTCCTTGCGCGCCGATGCCGCGCCCCACGCGCGCGCGAAACCGCGCTGGTAATCGGTGGCTTCGGGAATGGACGCGAGCCGGTCTGCGGCGACGGCCGCGTCGTTCGCTTCGCCGAGCACGGTCTGCAATTCGCCGAGGAGGCTCGCGGTTTCCTTGCGCGTGCGCCGCGACGTGACCGAGCGGAAGAATTCGAGCGCATAGCGCAGACGCTTCGCGTGAATGCGCACGCGATGCCGCTCGCGCGCTTCGAGCGAAACGAGATCGGGCACGCGCGCGATGCGCCGATAGTCCTTGCGCATGCGTTTCTCGGCGTAGCTCACGAACCGCATCGGCTTTTCGTCCTCCTGCGACGCGAAACGCGCGAGCCATTCGATGAACGCGAGCGTGAGACGCGCGTATCGCTTCGACGCCAGCGCGTCGCGCACGGTGTCGCGCGCGACGCGGCGCTTCACGTCGGCGGCGGCGATGAGCGCCTGCCAGCGCGCGGGGTTGTCGTCCGAGTCGGCGTAGGCGGCAAGCGTCTTGTCGGTGAACACGTCCCAGTCGCGTGCATCGGCGAGCAGGTCGCCAAACCACTTCAGATCGGGCGCGATGCGCGTGTTCCAGGTGTCGTCGACATCGTCGCGAAACAGCTTCAGAAGCGTCTTCAGCCGCCGCTGTGCTACGCGCAGCTGATGCACGTGCTCGGCGCCGAGACCCGCGCGCGCCGCGTCCTCATTGCCGAACCACTGCCCGGCCACCGACGCCGCGATCGCGACGAACGCCTCGCGGCGCGTCGCCGAGCGCGGCAGATCGAGCTTCGCCGCATGTACGGGCTGGCTCTCCGGCTCATGTGCTTCGCCCGGCGCGATGAAAAACGGCGCCGCGTCGATGACTTCGCCCGCGAGCGTGAAGACCGCATCGAGCGAGCCGTTCGCCGCCGGCGCCGCGAGGCGCAGTTCCGGCCGCCCTCCTTCGCACGTTTCGAGCGTCGCGAGAATGTCCGCGCCGCCCGCGCCGATGCGCCATTCGACACGCTCGACTTCGCCCTCGGGCTCCGGCCTCCGATCCGGCACGGCGACCGTCTCGCCGCTGTCGCCTTCGAGCGTCACGGCGGTATCCGGCGCGACGAACCGATGCGCCTTCGCAAGCGGTCCCCGCAACGCCTCCTCGGCTTCGGCGAATTCGCGCAGCGACGCCGCCAGATCCTCGCCCGCGGGCCGCGCGAAGGTCCGATAGCGCGTGAAGCCGGGCATCGGCGTGCTTTCCTCCTGCACCGCGCACAAAAGTCGCGCGCCGTCGAGCGTTTCGACCGACAGCCGCCAGCCCGGCGGCTTCAGCGGGATATCCCGTGCGGCAAGCCGCGTGCGAACGGACGTTGCACCGGCGAATGCGGGTATCTGCTCCAGCGCGGCCACGAGCCGGCCGGGCGTTCCGTCATCCGAGCGATGCGATTGCAACGCAACCTCGACCCACACCGTCATGAAGTCTCCCTGAGCGATCCCGCGTCGCCCGTCAATTCATACGAAATGCCTATCGTTTCCGGAGTCATGAAATCGACACATGCTCCGTGAAACATGACCAGTTGTGCTTCCCGAACGCTTCTCGCTTTCTTCTTCCGCCTTCCCTTAGAACTCGCGCAAGCCGCACGCCCAAGACTCAAGGACGCGACATGAACCGCATTGCCTTTCCTCAATCCCGAGAAGCCCGCACGCCCGGACAGCGCTTCGCGCTGCTGATCTTCCTGCTCGCCATCGCGGCGGGCGCCGTGTACTGCGTCATGCATTTGCTCGATGATCTCGCGCCGGTGCGCGAATCGTCGGCGTTTCCGTACATCCTGCTCGGCATCGCGCTTCTCATCGCGCTCGGCTTTGAATTCGTCAACGGCTTTCACGACACCGCCAATGCCGTCGCAACTGTAATCTACACGCACTCTTTGACACCCAACCTGGCGGTCGTCTGGTCGGGCGCATGGAATTTCATCGGCGTGCTGATTTCGAGCGGCGCGGTGGCGTTCGGCATCCTGCAATTGCTGCCGGTCGAGCTGATCATCGGCGTGGGCAGTTCGCAAGGCTTCGCGATGGTCTTCGCGCTCCTGATCGCGGCGATAATCTGGAACCTCGGCACTTGGGCGCTCGGCCTTCCTTCTTCGAGTTCGCACACGCTGATCGGTTCGGTGATCGGCGTCGGTCTGATGAACCAGATGCTGCACGGCGCCAGCGGCACGTCGGGCGTCGACTGGAGCCAGGCGGTGTCGGTCGGCAAGTCGCTGCTGTTCTCGCCGATTGTCGGCTTCGTCCTCGCGGGCTTTCTGCTCTACGTGCTGAAGCTCGTCGTGCGTGTGCCGGCGCTCTACAAGGAGCCGGAGAAGAACACGCCGCCGCCGTTCTGGATCCGCTGCCTGCTGATCCTCACCTGCACGGGCGTATCGTTCGCGCACGGCTCCAACGACGGCCAGAAGGGCATGGGCCTCATCATGCTGATCCTGATCGGCACGGTGCCGACCGCGTATGCGCTCAACAAGGCCGTGACGGCGAACGAGATGCAGACCTTCCTCGCGGTGAGCCACAGCGCCTCCGATGTTCTGCAGCGCTACGGCAACGGCGTCGCGCCCGCCGCCGACGCGCGCGGCCAGGTCGAGAAGTATGTCCAGACGAAGACGCTCGCGCCGGACACGATCGCATCGCTCAAGCATGTGATCGACTCGATCGAATCGCAGATCCGTCCGGGCCAGACGATGGCCGGCGTGCCGCAGGGCAGCGTCCGCAACGTGCGCAACGAGATGTACATCGCGTCCGAAGCGCTGCGCATCATGGAAAAGCAGAAGGCGCCCGCGTTCTCCAGCGACGATGACGCCGTGCTCACCAACTACAAGAAGCAGCTCGATCACGCGACCAAGTTCATTCCGACGTGGGTGAAGGTGGCGGTCGCGGTGGCGCTCGGCCTGGGCACGATGGTCGGCTGGAAGCGCATCGTCGTGACGGTCGGCGAGCGCATCGGCAAGTCGCATCTGACGTATGGACAGGGCGCATCGGCGGAGCTCGTCGCGATGCTGACCATCGGCGCCGCCGATGTCTACGGCCTGCCGGTCAGCACGACGCACGTGCTGTCGTCGGGCGTTGCGGGCACCATGGCCGCGAACGGCTCCGGCCTGCAATGGCGCACCGTGCGCAGCCTCGCGCTCGCGTGGATCCTGACGTTGCCCGTGTCGATCGCGCTCGCAGGCTTCCTTTTCTGGGCGTTCCGCGGGATTTTCTAGGCTTCGAGACGTTCGTCGGCGCGATCGAACGGCGCGGAAAACCCTTCAAACGGCTTTCCCGCGCCGTGCAAGTTTTGCCCGCCTGCTGCAGTTCCCCTCTCCTTTTCGACAATCCGCCCGCCGGCGCGCCCGTTTCGGGAGCGCGGCGCGCCCTGTCGCGCAGGGCCTTCGCGGCTACTGGCACAGCCATTGCTCGGATCCTGTCGTCGATCGCACTTCTGATCGGACGGCGGTCACGAGCCGCCGACCCCTCGGCGTATGAATGTCTGGCAGTTGGGAGGCCGCGCCGGGCGCCGATCCGTCATTGCGATCATTTGAACAAGGAGAAGTCAAATGACGATCGGAACCATCCTGCTGATCATACTGATCCTGCTGCTGATCGGCGCCATTCCATCCTGGCCGCACAGCCGCAGTTGGGGCTACGGGCCGAGCGGGATAGTCGGCGTCGTGCTGATCGTGGTGATCGTGCTCTTGTTGATGGGACAGCTATGACGTCCCGCGCGGTCATGCCCGTCTGAACGCCCGCCGCCATCACCCGAAAAAAAGGGGCGCTCCCGCTGGGGCGCCCCTTTTTCACGTGTGCTTTGCAGTGAGCCTCAAACCCGCATCACTTGTCCGTTCGGCTCGATCTTGCGCGGAATGACCGGCTCGGTCTGCTTCGGCGACGACGCCTTCGGACGCGGCGCCGCCGACGGCGGCTCGATCGCGGCCTTGTCGGCCACTTGCTTGACCGACGTCGCGCTCTTGCGCTTCTTCTTCGCAGCCGTTTGCGTGGCGGCGTGCGTCTTGCTCTTGCCCTTCACGGCCTGTGCTTCGGGAGGATTCCATACTTCCGTGTAGCGCTCGGCCGCAAACAGCGACGACGAGCCGACGAGAAGTAGAAGGATCAGGAATACGCGCTTCAAGAGATTCGCTCCAACGGTTAGTGGCCCGCTCTGCGCGAGAGGATGGCGTCGAGCGACCGCCCGGATGTCTCCAGTTCGCGCAACGCGGCATCGAGGCGCTCAAGCGAGCGTGCGACGGACCGTCCGTTCTCCTCGAAATCGGGCTCGCCTCGCGTCGCGTCGAACGCCGCGTTGACGGCGCGCGTCGCGCGCATGAAACGTTCGAGCGCGGCGGCTTCGAGCGGATCGTTGCGTGGGTTCATCGGCAAGCTCCCCAGTTGCAGACAAGCTGTACGAATATACAGTAAGCCGCCGTCGCGGCAAACAAGCCGCACGCGGCGTGGCAAAAATGCCTAAGCGCCTCTTGACCTGAGCGCCGGCACTGTCCTCGGCCGCGAGCGGCGGCATTTCGCCACGCCTCGCCGCAGCCTCTTTCGGAATTAAGTCGCGCTTAATTCTCGCCCGACACACTCGACTCGCGATCCGGCTCCGCTGGAGCCGTCCCTGCCGGACGGCCCGAGCCGCCAACCGATGAGGAATGTTCCATGCCCGCGAATCACGCCGCGCGTCAATCTTTCGCCAATCTCGCGCCCACGATGCGCAAGCAGCACGCGCTCGCGTTGCGCAGATGCCGTCTTTCCGCGCCGGTCGAACCGCCCTGGGGGCCGGCGTATCGAATGGTCGAATGGGAGGCGAAGAACGATCCGCGCGTGCAGCGCCGCGTGTTCCCCGCCGATTGCACGCCCTCGCAGATCGCCGACGCGCTCAGATCCCACGTGCCAGGCCGCCGCTACGGCCCGGACGACGACGACTGATCCGGCGCTTCGAGCAAAAACGGTCATGTCACGCTTGTATTAATCCATATATGGACTAATATCCTGTACAAGTTCTTTTTGAGACTTAACGACATGCCCAATGCCGCACGCGCTGCCTCGACGGCGGCCGGCCATCCGGTTTCGCGCCCGGCGCTGGATTCGGGCGACCTGTCCGCCGCCGGCCTACGCGCCTTCTTCAACATCGCCCGCGACTGGTCGCTTTCCGCCGAAGAGCAGATCGTCCTGCTCGGCTCGCCGGGGCGCTCCACCTACTTCAAATGGAAGAACGCGCCGCAGTCCGCCCGGCTCGGACGCGACACGCTGGAGCGCCTCTCGCTGATTCTCGGCATCTACAAGGCGCTGCAGATCCTCCTGCCCGACCCCAAAGCCGCCGACACCTGGATCAGGCGCGCCAACGCCGCGCCGCCCTTCGGCGGACGTCCGGCGCTCGAGCGCATGCTGGCGGGCAATATCAGCGATCTCGTCGCCGTACGCCAATACCTCGACGCAATGCGAGGCGGCTGGGCGTGATGGGGATGGCATTCAGCAAGGACGCATCCGACTGGCGCGAACGATGGCCGCATGGCGTGCTCGACTGGTCGCCCGCGTATCGCGTGATTCCCACGCGCTTTCCCGCCGTCAATCTGTTCGACCGGGTCGCGTCGCCGCAGGATTTCGAGGCGCTCTACGCGCTCGAGGCGATGACCAACGACCGCCTGCGCACCGAAGTAGGCGAACTGGATCTCGTGCCGCCCGACGAGCGCTGCTTCGGGCCGGGCTGCGGGCCGATCATGGCGGCGTTCACCCATCTGAACCCGAACGGCAGCCGCTTTTCGGACGGCAGCTATGGCGTGTTCTACTGCGCCCGCGAACGGCAGACGGCGATTGCCGAGACGCGCTATCACTCGGGCCTCTTTCTCGCCGCGACCAGGGAAGCACCGTTGCGCCAGCAGATGCGGCTCTACACGGTAGTGGCGCACGGCGAAGTCGTGGACCTGCGCGGCGACGCGATCGCGCAAGCCGGCCTCGATACGCGCATCCTCGACCCCGACGATTACAGCGCCGGCCGGATTCTCGGCCGTGCGGCGCGGGCAGCCGGCGCATCGGGCATCGCGTATCCGTCGGTGCGCGACAGCCAGGGCGAGTGCCTCGCGGCGCTGCGCACGACGATGCTGCGCGACTGCCGTCACGCCGCGTATCTCGAGTACGACTGGAACGGCGAAGCGATCGACTATGTGTTCGAGCTGAATCAGGTCGGCTGAGCGGGCAAACGTTTCAACCGGTTTCGGCCGGCTTCAACCGATCGCGACCGCCGTCTGCGAGCGCGTGCGCGCGAGTTTCTTCGACGCCGGGCGCGCGGCCTTCGGCGCCGGCTTCTTCGCAACCTGCTCCAGCGCCTGCGACGCCGCGCGCTTGCCGCTCCTCTTCAGCGCACCGGCGCGCGCCTTGCGGCCCGATTCCGCAAGCAGGCGGGTCAGGCGCGCGTCGCCCGCATCGGCGCCCTTGGGGTGCTTGCGCGCCGCCTCGCGGGCGCGGCGCTTCGCGTCCCTTTCCAGAAAGATCGCGAGCGCGGCTTCGTCGGTCCTGAGTCCGCGGCGGCGCGACGCGGGCATCGTGCCGGCGAGTTCGCCCGCCTCGAACGCCTCGATCACCGCCGGATGCACGTAGCACTTGCGGCACACGGCAGGCGTGTTGCGCAGCAACTGCGCGACTTCCCTGATCGTGCCGACGACGTGCCTGCGCGCCTCGGTCACGGTCTCCCATTTCAGCCTTCCGAGCGCCGCGAGCGCGAACACGCTGCCCGCCCACGTGCGGTAATCCTTCGCGGTGAAGTCCGCGCCGGTGATGTCGCGCAGATACTCGTTGATATCCGACGAACTGACCGAACGGCGCGTGCCGTCGGCATCGAGATACTGGAACAGGTCCTGCCCCGGCAGATCCATGCAGCGCCTGACGATGCGCGCGACGCGCGCGTCGCTCACCGCGACGTCGTGCTCGATGCCGCTCTTGCCGCGAAACTTCAAGCGCAGCATGCCCGCCGACACTTTCAGATGGCGCTTCCTGAGCGTCGTCAGTCCGTAGGAGCGGTTCTCGCGCGCGTATTCCTCGCTGCCGACGCGGATCAGCGTCGTATCGAGCAACCGGACGACGGTCGCGAGCACCTTGTTGCGCGGCATGCCCTCGAGCGACAGATCGCGGGCGACGCGGGCGCGCAGCTTCGGAAGAATCGCGCCGAAGGCGAGCAGGCGCTCGTACTTGTTGGCGTCACGCGTTTCGCGCCATTGCGGGTGATAGCGATACTGCTTGCGCCCGCGCGCGTCGCGGCCGGTCGCCTGCAGATGGCCGCGGGCGTCGGGGCAGATCCAGACGTCGGTATAGGCGGGCGGAATGGCGAGCGCGTCGATGCGGCGGACTTCGGCGTCGTCGTCGATGCGCTTGCCCTGGGTGTTGAAGTACGCGAACGCGCCGTCGATCCATTCACGAGTGTAGCCGCGGCGCGAGTCGTCCATATAGCGCAGACCGGGCGGCAAATCCCCGGGGCAGCCTTGCCCGCCGCCCGTCAGGCTGTCGCTGGCTGCGCCGCCGCCCGCTTCGTCGGTTCTCGCATTTTGTCCGATCCTCGCCACAGTGCGCCTCGCCAGAATGGCCTTCGATTCATGGCGAAGCATCGAGCAACGTGCGTGCCGGACGACCCGGCTGCGCGTGCAGGCGGGTGGTTCAGGGCAGCGCGAGCGCTCGCGCGCCTTCGGAGGCGGCCCAGCGCTCCTTCACGGACCAGCGTTCGTCCGTGCCCGCCTGGACGATCGTGAGCCGCCCTTCCGACGCAAAGGCGCCGGTATCGATGAAGATTTGCGAACCGATCTGCTTGACGGCGCGCATCGGCGTATGGCCGCAGTAAGTCGGCGACAGGCCGTGCTGGCGCGCGGGGTCTGCCTGGCCGAGCGCGAGCCCGCGGCCCCACAGCAACTGGTTGCGCACGTCGTCGGAGAAATCGGCGGCGTCGAGATCGGCGTCGCTGCCGAAAAATTCCGCGTGCAGCACGTTGAAGCGCCGCGCGCCTTCGCCGACGATGCGCACGAGCGGCAACTTCGCGAGCCGCACCGCGAGCTCGGCGAGCTGATCGTCGCCGAGGGTTTCCGCCCACGCGCCGCCGATGGCGTACCAGGCGTGGCGGCGCATCACGCCGGTCGCGACCGCGATCAGCGAATCCTCGTGATTGCCGAGCACGGGATAGAACCACGGCTTGTCGATGAGGTCGATCGCCGCGAGCGAATCCGTGCCGCGATCGACCAGATCGCCGACGGAGAACAGCCTGTCCCGCGCACTGTCGAAACCGATCTCGTGCAGCAAGTAGCGCAGCGCATCGACGCAGCCATGCAGATCGCCGACCACGAAGTCGCGGCCGACGTCATTGGCGGGATGCCTGCAGACGATGGGATAAGTAGGACCATTCATGCGTCGATCTTAGCGCCGCTCGGTTACGGCGTGTGAGGGGTTGGTCGCTTTCGCGAAGCGATTTCGGTGTCCGTGCCGGGCGCGGCCGCGGGCCATTCTCATGCACGCGTTCAGCGGCCATCTGCGCAATAATCGCAGGCGTCGAGCGCGTTTTCCTCTCCGTCCATGTCCGCGAGCAAGAATAAGAGGCACCTTCTCCCGTCTGTGCTGCGCAATCGCCCGCGGGCCGTCATCGGCTTGCTGGTCGGCGGCGTCGTCGCCGCGCTCGTTCCGGCGCACGCGCGACCCACGGCGCGTGCGCTGATCGGCTGGGACTCGGCCGTGTGGCTCTATCTCGTGCTGATCTGGCTGCGGATGGCGACCGCGGGCCAGACCGACGTGCAGGCGCTCGCCGAGCGCGAGGACGAAAACGCCGCCACCGTCCTGATGATCGTGAGTATCGCGGCGGTCGCGAGCATCGTGGCGATCGTCGTCGAGCTGGCGTCGGCGAAAAGCCTCGGCTTCAGGGCCGTCCCGAATTATCTGCTCACCGGCGCGACGATGCTCGGCGCCTGGTTCCTCATCCCGACGATGTTCACGCTGCACTATGCGCGGCATTACTACCAGTCGCCCGAGAACGATCCCGCGCTCAGGTTTCCCGACCAGCATCTCCAGCCCGGCTACTGGGACTTCCTTTACTTCTCCTTCACCATCGCGGTCGCCTCGCAGACCGCCGACATCGCGCTCTGCTCGACCGATGCGCGCCGCACCGCGCTCGCGCAATCGGTGCTGTCGTTCTACTTCAACCTCGCGGTGCTCGGCCTCTGCGTCAACATCGCGGCGAGCATGGTGGGCGGATGAGGCGCGCTCGCGCGCCCGCGCATCACGCCGCTGTCACGGGCGCGCCATAAGCTGATCCGAGCCCGCATGTAAAAACGCGGCGCGCGCCGCTGTCAGTTTTACACCCGGCACGACCCCGCCGTTTCACGCATCGCCGGGCGAGCGAGCCGAGCGGTCTCGTCCTGCCTGGGCGGAATTCGACGTGTTGCATCGCACACACGTCCGCGGCCAATGGCACACCGATTGCTGCAATGCGCCGGCCATTCCAGACGCGTTCCCCAGATCAGCATTCGCCTGCGCGGCGCATCGACCGCGCAATCCTCCCGCTCAGGAGCCCACTTTGCCTTTGAATGTTCTGCTGGTCGCCTCCGAAGCCGTGCCGCTCGCCAAGACCGGCGGACTCGGCGACATGGTCAGCGCGTACGCTGCCGCGCTGCGCGAAGCCGACGTCGATGCCACCATCCTGCTTCCCGCCTATCCGAATGCCGTCGCCCGGGCCGAAGCGCTGAGCCGCGTCGGCACGCTGACCGGCCTGCCCGGCGGCGACGCCACGCTCCTGCGCGGACGCCTGCCCGACACCCGCGTGCCCGTGCTGCTGCTGCGCTGCGACGCGCTCTATGCGCGCACCGGCCTCTATCAGGACGCGCAGGGCCGCGACTATGCGGACAACGCGATTCGCTTCGCGACGCTGTCGGCCGCCGCGGTCAGGATCGCCCAAGGCGTGCGCAACGTGAAGAGGCCCGACATCGTTCATGCGCACGACTGGCATACCGGCCTCACGCCGCTCCTGATGAAGCACGCGGGCGTGCACGCAAAGAGCGTATTCACGATCCACAATCTGGCATTCCAGGGAAACTACGCGCTCTCGCTTGGCGCGCGGCTCGGGGTGCCGGAGAAGTGGCTCGCGCACGCGCTCAGCGACCCGAAGAGCATCGAGTTCTACGGCGCCCTCAGTCTGATGAAAGCGGGCATCGTCCACGCGGACCGCGTGACCACCGTCTCCGAAACGTATGCGCGCGAAATCCTCACGCCCCGTTTCGGCCATCTCATGGAGGGCGTGCTGCAGAGCTGTGCGGACAAGCTGTCGGGTGTCGTGAATGGAATCGATGAAAACACGTGGAACCCCGCCGCCGACCCGCACATCGAGCGCAACTATTCGTTCGACGACATGCGCGGCAAGCATGCCTGCAAGCGCGCGCTGCAACGAAAATTCGGCCTGCCCGTCGATCCGTTCGCGCCGCTCATGGCGATCGGCAGCCGCATGACGGGACAGAAGCTCGCGGACGTCGTGCTCGAGGCGCTGCCGCGTCTGCTGGAGAAACATCGGCGCCTGCAGCTGGCGGTGCTCGGCAAGGGCGAGGCGTACATCGAGGCGGGTTTCAGGAAGCTCGCGCAGGAATGGCCGGATCGCGTCGGCGTGCATATTGGATATGACGAGCGCCGCGCGCATGCGCTGCATGCGGGCGCGGACATCCTGCTGCACGGCAGCCGCTTCGAGCCGTGCGGGCTCACGCAGATGTACGCGATGCGTTACGGCACGCTGCCGGTCGCCTCGCGCGTGGGCGGCCTCGCCGATACGATCGTCGATGCGGCGCAAAACGCGGATCATCACGATCGCAACGTGCTGCGGCCATCGGTGTATCTGCGTGACGGCACGCACGACATGCCCATCGCGCAGGCCTCCGCACGACGGGCCTCGCACGCACCCACGGGCTTTCTCTTCGACGGCGAACGCGCCGACGATGTCATCCATGCGGCGAGCCGCGCCATCGATGCCTACATGCGTCCGCATATCTGGCGCGCGCTGCAGCGCAACGCGATGTCATGCGATTTCGGATGGAACGAAGCCGTCACGAAAATGGTCGCACTGTACGCCGGCCTGAGCGACGACCGCGGGAAGTCCCGGTGGGAAGCACGTCCGGGCCGCACGGCACTGCGCTCGCGCCGCGTTCCCGATGTCATGCAGGCGCCCGCGCCGCTGCCCGTGCAGGCGCAGGACGAGCGCGCGCTCGCGGGCGACAGGACGTTCGTCGCGCGCAGCGCCTGAGCACGGCCATCGCTTGTTCCGCAGAAGTGACGTAATGTAGGAGCCGGCCCGGCCGCGCGCCGGGCGCGGCACGCAACGTGCTCCCACCCCCCGTGCGATGACCGAAGGAAGACCCTTGAGGATGCACGGAGGAAGCCTCTCGGGACCGTGGCGCCACCGCGAGCGCGAGCAGCGCCCGATGCACGGCGCATCGCGAGACGCGGTCAGGCTGGCGTCGATTCGAACGGCGTCGAGGTGTAATCTGAGTTCTGCCTGAAGTCCGCGTGCGAGCTTCGTGACACGCGGACCGGCGCTTCAGCTAGTTCGGCCCGTGAGCGTGATCGCGATCGATGTCCGCATCCCCGCCACCGCAAGACGACTCTGGAAAAGACGAACGATGGAAAACCATCAAGCTCATCATGCGTATGCGCCGCGTATTTACTTCATCGATCCCCTGCTCGTCGGTCCCCTGGCGAACTGGCCCGCCCAGTTCGAGCATGCGGCCGCGCTCGGCTTCGACCATGTCCTGATCGGCTCGCCGTTCGTGCCCGGCAGCAACGGGCATCGCGAGGCCGTCGCCGATCATCATCGCCTGCATCCCGTCTTCGACTCCGATGCGAGCGCAGCCGACGGCCTGCGCCAGCTCGCCGACGCCGCGAAAAAGCACAAGCTCACGCTGCTCGTCGACATCGTGATCGACCGGGTGAGCGCGGAAGGCGGGCTCTATCAGGACAACAGGCACTGGTTCCAGCCCTTCGAGAGCGCGGATGCGCGGCTCGATCCGCGCAAGCCGCCACGTCATCGCGATGTCGCCTACGCCAATTTCGCCGATGGCGAAGCGGCGCATCATCTGACCGAATGGTGGGCGAAGGAGTTGAACGTGATCGCCGATGCGGGCGTCGGCGGCTTTCGCTTCGATTCACCCCACGCGGTGCCCGCGCACGTGTGGCGCCGGCTCGGCGCGGCGGTGCGGGAGAAGCATCCGGCTACACGCTGGCTTGCGTGGACGGTCGGCGTCACGCGCCACGATCTGCACGGCCTGAGCGACGCGGGCTTCGACGCCGTGTTCAGCTCGACGCGCTGGTGGGACTTCCGGAGCGCATGGCTGTTCGACGAGCACGCGGCGCTCTCGCGCATCGCATCGCCGGTCGCGTTTCCCGAAGACCCGTTCGGCGCGCGCCTCATCAGCGATCTCTCCGACACGAGCGACACCGCGCTCATCGAACGCGCCTACACGCGCGTGCTCGACACCGCCGCCGCGCTCGGCACCGGCTGGATGGTGCCGATGGGCTTCGAATACGGCGTCGGCCTGCCAATGTCGCCGCAATACGGCATCGCCGCCGAGTACGAGCGTGCGAAGAACGAGAAGCGGATCGATCTGACGGCGCGCATCAGGCGCGCGAACGACCTGCAGCGCAACGTCGGCACGCTTTCGAGCGTCGGCGAGCTGCGCTCGCTGACGGGCCCCGGCACGCCGTACGCCGCGCTGATCCGCGCCGATGGCGGCGACCTGCGCCACAGCGAGAACGCCGTGCTCGCCGTGATCAATCCCGACCTCGTCGCGCCCGTGCATGTCGATACGCTGCATCTGCTCGAATCGGTGCCGGGCAACTACACGCGCTTCGCCCACATCGACGATGCATTGGGCAAGGCCGAGCGTCTCGCGCCCTTCATGCTGAAGGCGGGCGAAGTGCGGCTCTTTCGCGCGGAAGCCGAACCGTTCATCCTGCTTGCGCAGCCGCAAGTCAAACGCGGCGCGAAGGCCGCCGACAAAAAGGCGGTCGCCGAGGCAGTCGCGGCGCCGCGCGTGTCGATCGAGAGCGTGACGCCTTCGGTCGATCACGGCCGCTTCCCGGCGAAGCGCATCGTCGGCGAGGCGGTGGAGATTCAGGCCGCGATCTTCGCGGAGGGCCACGACAAGATCGCCGCGGCCGTGCAATGGCGCGCCGCCGACGAAACCGACTGGCACGAAGCGCCGATGGCCGCCGTGCAGCCGGCGGGCCTCGACCTGTGGTCGACGCGCATTCCGCTCGAACGCGTGGGCCGTCACGAGTTCGTCGTGACGGCATGGCGCGACGATTACGCGTCGCTCGTCGATCACATGCAGAAGAAGCTGAAGGCCGGCCAGGCCGTGGATCTGGAAGTCGAGGAAGCGAGACATCTGTTCGCGCTGATCCTCGCGGAAGTGAAGACCGTCGACGATGCCGACAGCGCGCCGCTCGAAGCGATCGTCAAGGAGTTCACGAAGGCCGACGACGCGCGCAAGCTCGAGCTCGTGCTCGCGCCCGCCACGGCGAAGGCCGTTGCCGCGGCAAGGCACCGGCCGTTCCTGTCGCGCGATCCGGTCGTGTATCGCGTCGATGCCGAGCGCGCCGCCGCGCGTTTCGCGAGCTGGTACGAGATCTTCCCGCGCTCGATGAGCGACGACGAGAACCGGCACGGCACCTTCATCGACGTGATCGGCAAGTTGCCGCGCATCCGCGAGATGGGCTTCGACGTGCTGTATTTCCCGCCGATTCATCCGATCGGCGTCGCGAACCGCAAGGGCAAGAACAACACGCTGACCGCGCAGCCGGGCGATGTAGGCAGTCCGTATGCGATCGGCGGCAAGGAAGGCGGGCACGACGCCTTGCATCCCGAGCTCGGCAATCTCGATGACTTCAAGCGCATGCTCGAAGCCGCGCATGAGCACGGGCTGGAAATCGCGCTCGACTTCGCGGTGCAGTGCTCGCCCGATCACCCGTGGCTCAGGGAGCATCCGACCTGGTTCGCCTGGCGCCCGGACGGCACGCTGCGTTATGCGGAGAACCCGCCGAAGAAGTATCAGGACATCGTGAACCCGGACTTCTACGCGCAGGACGCGAAGCCCGATCTGTGGCTCGCATTGCGCGACGTGTTCCTGCACTGGATCGAGGCGGGCGTGCGCATCTTCCGCGTCGACAATCCGCATACGAAGCCGTTCCCGTTCTGGGAATGGGTGATCGGCGACGTGCGCGGGCGGCATCCCGACGTGATCTTCCTCTCCGAAGCCTTCACGCGCCCGCGCGTGATGAACCGCCTCGCGAAGCTCGGCTTCTCGCAATCGTACACGTACTTCACGTGGCGCGAGAGCAAGCGCGATTTCATCGATTACATGCACGACCTCACGCAGACCGACGCGAAGGAATACTTCCGGCCGAACTTCTTCGTGAACACGCCCGACATCAATCCGCGCTTCCTGCAAAGCTCGGGGCGTCCCGGCTTCGTGATTCGCGCGGCGCTGGCCGCGACGCTGTCCGGCCTGTGGGGCGTGTATAGCGGCTTCGAGTTGTGCGAGTCGGCGGCGCTGCCCAACAGCGAGGAATATCTCGACTCCGAGAAGTACCAGTTGCGCGCGTGGGACTGGAACCGGCCCGGCAACATCGTGACCGAGATCACGGCGCTCAATCGCATCCGCCGCGCGAACCCGGCGTTGCAGACGCATCTCGGCGTGAGCTTCCTGCCCGCGCATAACGATCACATCCTGTTCTTCGAGAAGGCGAACGCGGCGCGTGACAACGTCGTGCTCGTCGCGATCAATCTCGACCCGTTCAACGAGCAAGGCGCGGACATCGAGCTGCCGTGGCAGACGCTCGAACGCTGGGGCGTGCACGAAGGGGATGCGGTCGCGGTCGAGGATCAGGTGACGGGCGAGCGATTCGAATGGCACGGACGGCGCCAGCATGTGCGGCTCAATCCGCATTCGTTGCCGTTCGCCATCTGGCGCATCTCGCCGACGTGGGGCTTGCCGAAGCCTCAGCCCGGCGAGGAAGGATGAATCATCGACGGCGAACGAGAGCACAACGATAACAAGGGCGGCAGTCAGTCCGTACGGACATTGGAGCGAAACCGTGGATACAAGGGTGAAGCGCAACAAGAAGGCGTCGATTCTCAGCGACGATCCGCTCTGGTACAAGGACGCGATCATCTATCAGGTTCACATCAAGTCATTCTTCGATGCGAACAACGACGGCATCGGCGATTTCCCCGGCCTGCTCGCGAAGCTCGATTACATCGCGGAACTGGGCGTCGATGCGATCTGGCTCTTGCCGTTCTATCCATCGCCGCGTCGCGACGACGGCTACGACATCGCCGATTACCGCAACGTGCATCCGGACTACGGCACGATCGCGGATGTCAAGCGCTTCATTCAGGAGGCCCACGCGCGCGGGATCCGCGTGATCACGGAACTGGTCATCAATCACACGTCGGACCAGCATCCGTGGTTCCAGCGCGCGCGTCATGCGAAGCCGGGCTCGAATCACCGTAACTACTACGTGTGGTCCGACACGGACAAGAAGTACGAAGAGACGCGCATCATCTTCATCGACACGGAGCCGTCGAACTGGACGCATGATCCGGTAGCGGGCCAGTACTACTGGCACCGCTTCTATTCGCACCAGCCAGACCTGAACTTCGACAATCCCGCCGTGATCAAGGAAGTGCTCGGCGTGATGCGCTTCTGGCTCGACATGGGCATCGACGGCCTGCGGCTGGATGCGGTGCCTTACCTCGTCGAGCGCGAAGGCACCAACAACGAGAACCTGCCCGAGACGCACGCGATACTCAAGAAGATCCGCGCGACCATCGACGCCGAGTATCCGAACCGCATGCTGCTTGCCGAAGCGAACCAGTGGCCGGAAGACGTGAAGGAATACTTCGGCGACGAGGACGAATGCCACATGGCGTTCCACTTCCCGCTGATGCCGCGCATCTACATGTCGATCGCGAGCGAGGACCGCTTTCCGATCACCGACATCATGCGGCAGACGCCCGATCTCGGCACGACGAATCAATGGGCGATCTTCCTGCGCAACCACGACGAGCTCACGCTCGAAATGGTCACGGACTCCGAGCGCGACTACTTGTGGAACACATACGCGAGCGATCGCCGCGCGCGCCTGAACCTCGGCATTCGCCGACGTCTCGCGCCGCTGATGGAGCGCGATCGCCGGCGCATCGAGCTCATCAACTCGCTGCTCTTCTCGATGCCGGGCACGCCCGTGATCTATTACGGCGACGAGCTCGGCATGGGCGACAACATCCATCTGGGCGACCGCGACGGCGTGCGCACGCCGATGCAATGGTCGTCCGATCGCAACGGCGGCTTCTCGCGCGCCGATCCGGAGCAACTCGTGCTGCCACCGGTGATGGGCTCGCTCTATGGCTATGACGCGGTCAATGTCGAATCGCAGAGCCGCGATCCGCATTCGCTCCTGAACTGGACCCGCAAGATGCTCGCCGTGCGCCGCTCGAAGCATGCCTTCGGACGTGGCGCCATCCGCTTTCTGCGGCCCGCGAACCGCAAGATTCTCGCCTATTTGCGCGAGCTCGAAGGCGAGCCGCCGATTCTCTGCGTGGCGAATCTCTCGCGCGCGCCGCAAGCGGTGGAGCTCGATCTGTCGGAATTCGCGGGCTCCGTGCCGCTCGAAATGACCGCGGATTCGCCCTTCCCGCCGATCGGCCAGCTCACCTATCTGCTGACGTTCCCGCCCTACGGCTTCCTGTGGTTCCAGCTTTGCCCGGGAAACATGCGGCCTTCGTGGGCGCAGGCGCCGTCCGAGCAATTGCCGGAGTTCGTCACGATGGTGATCCGCGCGGGCCAGACCGGCCCGACGCCGGAGAACGTGCGTCTGCTCGAATCGGAAGTGCTGCCGAACTACCTGAGCAAGCGCCGCTGGTTCGCATCGAAGGACCAGAAGCTGAATGCGGTTCGCTTGGCCGCGCTCACGACCATCGATGGCGCGGGCTTCGCGTTCACCGAAATAGAAGCCGATGTAGGCGATCATTGCGAGCGCTATGTGCTGCCGCTTTCGATCGCCTGGGGCACGGAAACCACCTCGCCGCTCTATATGCAGCTCGCATTGGCTCGCGTGCGGCGCAATCGCAACATCGGGCATCTGACGGATGCGTTCTCCGTGCCGCAATTCACGTATGGCGTGTTGCACAAGCTCAAGGAGCGCGCCGTCGTGCCGACTGTGCAGAAGAGCGAGATCCGCTTCCTTCCGACGGAACGGCTCGACGAACTCAGCTTCGATCCGGCGGACCCGCCCGAGATCCGCTGGCTCGCGGCCGAGCAGAGCAACAGCTCGCTCGTGATCGCGGACAAGATCGTGCTGAAGCTCGTGCGGCGCGTCGTCGGCGGCATTCATCCGGAAGCGGAAATGAGCCGCTATCTGACGAAGCTCGGCTATGCGAACACCGGCCCGCTTTACGGCGAAGTCGTGCGCGTGGATCCGCAAGGCGTGCCGCATACGCTCGTCATCCTGCAGGGCTTCATCGACAATCAGGGCGATGCGTGGAATTACGCGCTCGACTATCTGCGTCGCACGGTCGACGAGCTCGCCGTCGCGGTGGAATCCGAAGAGCACACGCCGGAGCGCGATGCCCAGACGGAAGGCTTCGTGGGCTACGGCAACATCGCGGGCGTCATCGGCAAGCGGCTGGGCGAGCTGCATGTCGCACTCGCGAGCCCGACCGACGACGAAGCCTTCTCGCCCCAGCGCGCCACGCCCGGGGACGTGCAAGGCTGGATCGACGGCACGCTGAAGCTGCTCGATTCCGCGCTCGACATCATTGCGCAGAAGATCGGCGAGTTCAGCGAGCACGACCGCTTCCTCGCGCAGAGCCTGCTCGATCGACGCCACCTGCTCGTCGATGCGGTGAAGAAGCTCGTTGCGCCCGATGCTGACGCGCTGTGCATCCGCATCCACGGCGACTTCCACCTGGGCCAGGTGCTGATGGCGCAGGGCGATGCGTATCTCATCGACTTCGAGGGCGAGCCTGCCCGCGCGCTCGACGAGCGCCGCAGGAAGACGAGCCCGCTGCGCGATGTCGCGGGGCTGCTGCGCTCGCTTTCGTATGCGAGCGCGGCGGCGCAGTCGACGACCGAGAACGCGCCCGCGCAGACCGCGGATCGCAAGCGCGCGCTCTTCGAGCGGCTGCGCACGTTCGCCGAGGAGAGCTTCTTGCGTGAGTACGTGGAGGCGATCGCATCGTCGCCCGAAACGATCGCGGCCGAGGACGTGTTTCAACCGTTGCTCGATCTTTTCCTGATCGAAAAGGCCGCTTACGAAATCCGCTACGAAGCAGCGAACCGGCCGACCTGGATCGGCCTTCCGTTGCGGGGTCTCGCGTCGCTCGCGAGCCGCTTGCTGGGAGACACGGGCGAGCCGCCCGCGCCGGGCACGCGGCCCGTGTTCGGAGCAACCAAGGACAATCCGGATGGAACCCATCATGAACACTCGTAGCGATCCGGCGGATACCAGGAATCCGGCGCACGGCCTCAATCCGCTCGATATCGACGCACTCGTCGAGGCGCGGCATCCCGATCCGTTCTCGATGCTCGGCCTGCATCAAACCGATCTGGGACATGTCGTGCGCGCGTTTCTGCCGGGCGCATCGGCGGCGAACGTCGTCGATGCGGCGAGCGGCGAGCATCTCGCCTCGCTCGCGCGCATTCACGATGCGGGGCTTTACGCGGGCTTCGTCGAGAGACCGGCGGCGTATCGTCTGCAGATCGACTGGCACGGCACGCCGCAGGAGACGCATGACACGTATTCGTTCGGCCCCGTGCTTTCCGACGAATGGCTCGCGCGCCTCTCGCAGGCGGACCCGTACGCGGTGCTCGAGTGCCTCGGCTCGCGGCCGGTCAGGCATGGCGACGTCGCGGGCGCGCGCTTCGCGGTGTGGGCGCCGAATGCGCGGCGCGTGTCGGTGGTCGGCGACTTCAACACATGGGATGGCCGTCGTCATCCGATGCGCCTGCGTCACAACGCGGGCGTATGGGAGCTGTTCGTGCCCGGCATCGGCGCGGGCACGCGCTACAAGTACGAGATCGTCACGCGCGACGGCCACACGCTGCCGCTCAAGGCCGACCCTTGCGCGATGCAGAGCGAGAAGCCGCCCTCGACGGCATCGGTCGTCGCGGATGCCGACGCGATCGATCATTACGCATGGACCGATGCCGAATGGATGGCCACGCGCGGCGGCAAGCAGACGCCGCAATCGCCGATCGCGATTTACGAGGCGCATGCCGAATCGTGGCTGCGTGTGCCGGAGGAAGGCAATCGCGGCATGAACTGGCACGAGCTCGCGGAGCGCCTGATTCCGTACGCGAAGGGCATGGGCTTCACGCACCTCGAATTCATGCCGATTGCGGAGCATCCGTTCGGCGGGTCGTGGGGTTACCAGCCGCTCGGTCAGTTCGCGCCGTCCGCCCGCTTCGGCACGCCCGAGCAGTTTGCGGAATTCGTGAACCGTGCGCACGAAGCGGGGCTCGGCGTGATCATCGACTGGGTGCCCGCGCACTTTCCGAACGACTCGCACGGCCTGGTGCAATTCGACGGGACGCCGCTCTACGAGCATGCGGACCCGCGCGAGGGCTATCACCAGGACTGGAACACGATGATCTACAACCTCGGCCGCAACGAGGTGAGCGCGTTCCTGATCGCATCGGGCCTTGCGTGGCTGAAGCGCTATCACGTCGACGGCTTGCGCGTGGACGCGGTCGCGTCGATGCTTTATCGCGACTATTCGCGCAAGGCGGGCGAGTGGGTGCCGAACATCTACGGCGGGCGGGAGAACCTCGAATCGATCGCGTTTCTCAAGCGGCTGAATCAGGAGGTACGGCATATTCCGGGGGCGATCACCGTGGCGGAGGAATCGACCGCGTGGCCTGGCGTGACGGCGAGTGTGGAAAGCGGCGGCCTGGGTTTCGACTTCAAGTGGAACATGGGCTGGATGCACGACACGCTGCACTACATGCAGGAGGATCCGGTCTACCGCCGGTACCACCATCATCTTTATACGTTCGGGATGGTGTATGCGTATTCCGAGCGCTTCGTGCTGCCGCTATCGCACGATGAGGTCGTGCATGGCAAGGGCTCGCTGATCGGCAAGATGCCGGGTGACAGGTGGCAGAAGTTCGCCAACCTGCGTGCGTATTTCGGCTTCATGTGGACGCATCCGGGCAAGAAGCTGTTGTTCATGGGTGGCGAGTTCGGGCAGTTTGCGGAGTTCAATCACGACGAATCGCCGCATTGGCATCTGCTCGATGACTCGCTGCATGGCGGCTTGCAGAAACTCGTGCGCGACTTGAATCTGCTGTATGCGAGCGAGCCTGCCTTGCACAAGCTGGATAGCGATTCGCGCGGCTTCGAGTGGATCGTGGGCGACGACAATGCGAACAGCGTGTATGCGTATCGGCGCACGGATGCGGAGGGGCGCGATCTGATCGTGGTGTGCAATATGACGCCGGTGCCGCGGCTTGCATATCGGATCGGGTTTCCGCGGCGCGGGCGGTGGAGCGAGATATTCAATTCCGATGCGTCGGTTTATGGCGGGTCGAATATGGGGAATGGAGGGGTTATTCATACGGATGACTATCCGAGTCATGGGCGGGAGCAGTCGGCGGCTTTGACCTTGCCTCCGTTGGCTACTATTGTGTTGCGGGGTGATTGAGGGGAGGTTCTTGGCTCGGCTTGTTCTTTCGTGTTCGGGGAATCCTGAATTCTTAGTGGTCTATTAGCGTTGCCCCTATGCGGGGCGGCAGTCACTTTCTTTGCTGCTGCAAAGAAAGTAACTGTATTGAAGGTCAAGTGCAAAGGCACAAGGAATCATGGAGCTTGCGCATGCCGGCGACGAAGGCGACCTTGGTCTTCTTGCCTTTGGCACGCAGCCGATCGCAAAACGCCTTGATGTCGGGATTGGCCCGTTGGGCGGCCACGCAGGCCATGTAAAGGGCCCGGCGCACGATGTGGCGCC
>NZ_FCOB02000035.1 GCF_001545075.1 Caballeronia ptereochthonis | reverse complement strand
TTCTATATGGACAAGACGATGATGGTGTTCGGGGACGCGAAGAAGGTGGTGGAGGAGATGATGAAGGCGGTGGAGTAAGCCCCACGCCGTTTCGAAACCGCTGAACGGATGGCGCCAGCCTCGCGTTGCCGAGTGCTGGCGCTTTCTTTTCCAGGCAATGAAGATGCGCCACGTGCTGACCGAACCGCCCCGCGTACAATACCGCCTTTGAACGTCCGAAAAGCTGCTCATGGCCACCCCCCTCTTCGACTGGTTTGTCCCCTGCCCGCGCGGTCTCGAAGCACCGCTTGCCGCCGAGCTCGCGGAGATCGGTGAACGGCACGTAGCCAGTGCGCCGCTGTCAGGCGGCGGATCGCTGATCGTCGGCGCGCAAGTGCCCGGCGGCGTGCACTTCCGGGGCGGATGGGTCGCAGGCATGGCAGCAAATCTGCATTCACGCATCGCGAGCCGCGTGCTCCTGAAAGTCGCGCAAGGCCCGTATCGCAACGAACACGACATCTACGAACTCACGCATCGCCAGCGCTGGGAGCAATGGTTCACGCCGAGCCAGACGATGCGCGTCGATCTCACCGCGATCAAATCGCCGGTGAAGAGCCTCGAATTCACGACGCTGCGCGTGAAGGACGCCGTCTGCGACCGTCTGCGCGACGTGGCCGGCGCGCGCCCGAGCATCGACACCGCACAGCCCGACGTGCGCGTGTTCGCGTTCCTCACGATGAACGAGTGCACGCTCTATCTCGACACCTCCGGCGAGCCGCTCTTCAAGCGCGGCTGGCGGCTCGACAAAGGCGCGGCGCCGCTGCGCGAAAATCTCGCGGCAGGCATCCTGCGCCTCACCGGCTGGACGCCCGGCACGCCGCTCTTCGATCCGATGTGTGGCAGCGGCACCTTCCTCGCAGAAGCGGCGCAAGCGGCGCTCAGCATCGCGCCGGGCAGCGAGCGGCGCTTCGGCTTCGAGAAGCTCAAGCCCTTCCACCCGGGCATGTGGCAAAAGCTCAAGCAAGCCGCCGCCGAGCAGCGCCGCGCCGCGCGCGCTGCGCAAACGGAGCTGAACATCTTCGGCAGCGACATCTCCGGCGACATGCTCGAAAAGGCGCGCGCCAACCTGAGCCGCGCGGGCATTCCCGACCTGTCGCTCAAGCAGGTCGACGCGCGCAACATGGTGCCGCCGGCCGACGCGCCCGGCATCCTGGTGGCGAATCCGCCCTATGGCGAGCGCATCGAGGTGCGCGGGCGCGGTCCGCGCGGCGAGATCCGCGAGACGGCGCGCACCCGCGGCGAGGACGACGACGCTTTCGCCCGCGCGCAGCCCGATCCCGCCGACACCGAGTTCTTCGTTTCCTTCGGCAACGCCCTCAAGCAGCGCTTTCCCGGCTGGCGCGCGTACGTGCTCACCTCCGACCGCAAGCTGCCGGGCATGCTCCGGCTGCGCGAATCGACCAAGACGCCGCTCTTCAACGGCGCGCTCGAATGCCGGCTGTTCCGCTTCGATCTGATCGCGGGCAGCGTGCGCACCCGTCCTGCTGCCGAGTAAGCATGCCCTGCGCGAACGCGCCGGCGCAATAGGCCGAATGGCCGAGTGCCGCCGTCACGAAGCCGGCGCTACAATCGGCGCATGAACTCACCGACCGAACTCGCCAGTCCCATCGCCGTCGATGTCTATCGCGCGCGCCGCGAGCGCGTGCTTGCCGCGCTGCGTGCGCAAGGCGGCGGCGTCGCCATCCTGCCGACCGCGCAGGAAGTCATGCGCAATCGCGACACCGACTACCCTTTCCGTCACGACAGCTACTTCTTCTATCTGACGGGCTTCAACGAACCCGAGGCGACGCTCGTGCTGAATGCGAGCGCGAAGGACGGCGAGCCCGCGTCGCTCCTTTTTTGCCGTGAGAAGAACGCCGAGCGCGAAACGTGGGAAGGCTTTCGCTTCGGCCCCGACGCCGCGCGCGACGCTTTCGGCTTCGATGCCGCGTTCCCCAGCGGCGCGCTCGACGAGGAAATGCCGCGCCTGATCGCCGACAAGCCCGCGCTGCACTACCCGCTCGGCACCTCGCCGGAGCTGGATGCGCAAGTGCGCGGCTGGCTCGCCGCCGTGCGCGCGCAGAGCCGCAGCGGCGTGCGCGCGCCCGCGAAGGCGCAGCATCTCCTGCCGATTCTCGACGAGATGCGCCTCGTCAAGGACTCGCACGAAATCGCGATCATGCGCCGCGCGGCATCGATTTCCGCCGAAGCGCACCGCCGCGCGATGCGCGCCTGCCGCCCCGGCATGCGCGAGTACGAAATCGAAGCCGAACTGCTCTACACGTTCCGCCGCCACGGCGCGCAGGCGCCGGCGTACGGCTCGATCGTCGCGGCGGGCGCGAACGCCTGCGTGCTGCACTATCCGGCAGGCAACGCGATCGCGCGCGAGGGCGACCTGATCCTCATCGACGCCGCGTGCGAGCTCGACGGCTACGCCTCCGACATCACGCGCACGTTCCCCGCGAGCGGGCGCTTCACGCCCGCCCAGCGCGAGCTCTACGACATCGTGCTCGCCGCACAGGCCGCCGCCGTCGACGCGACGCGCCCCGGCGCGAGCTTCGACGCGCCGCATCAGGCGGCATTGAAGGTGTTGTCGCAGGGACTGCTCGACACGGGCATCCTCGACAAGACGAAATTCGGCAGCATGGACGACGTGCTCGCGCAACGCGCGTACGCGCGCTTCTACATGCACCGCACGGGACACTGGATCGGCATGGACGTGCACGACGCGGGCGAGTACCGCGAGGCGCACGGTCCGCTCGACGAGCAAGGCGCGCGGCGCTGGCGCGCGCTCGTGCCGGGCATGGCGCTCACGGTCGAGCCGGGTCTCTACGTGCGCGCCGCCGCCGACGTGCCCGAGCGCTACTGGGACATCGGCATCCGCATCGAGGACGACGCGATCGTCACGGAAAACGGCTGCGAGCTGATCACGCGCGAGGTGCCGGTCGCCGCCGACGAGATCGAAGCGCTGATGCGCGAATCGAATGACCGAGGCGACTGAAGCGATGAGTGATACGCCCGAACCGCATTTCGACTACGACATCGCCATCGTCGGCGCGGGGCCGGTCGGGCTCGCGCTGGCCGGCTGGCTCGCGCGGCGCAGCGCGACATCGCGGCTTTCGATCGCGCTGATCGATGCGCGCACGCCCGACGCCGCCGCGAACGATCCGCGCGCGCTCGCGCTGTCGCACGGCAGCCGCGTGATGCTCCAGCCGCTCGGCTTTCCGGCGGACGCCACGCCGATCCGCCGCATTCACGTGTCGCAGCGCGGACACTTCGGCCGCACGCTGATCGAGCACGACGAGCACGAGCTGCCCGAACTGGGCTATGTGGTGCGCTACGGCTCGCTCGTCGGCGTGCTCGCCGATGCGGTGCGGGCGTCCAGCGTGGACTGGCTCACCGATACGGCCGCGCTCGCGCCGCTGCAGGATCACGACGGCGTCGGCTTGCCGCTGCAATCGGCGAGCGGCGAACGCACGATCCGGGTGAAGGTGCTGGTGAACGCCGAAGGTGGCCTGTATCAGCGCAAGGACGACGAGGCGTCGAGCGAGCGCCGCTCGCGCGACTACGGCCAGACGGCCATCGTCGGCACGGTGAGCGTGTCCGATCCGCAGGCGAACGTCGCGTGGGAGCGCTTCACGCGCGAAGGCCCGATCGCGCTCCTGCCATGCGGCGGCCAGCGTCACGCGGACTACGCGCTCGTCTGGTGCTGCTCGCCCGACGAGGCCGCGCGCCGCATGCAACTCGACGACGACACGTTCCTCGCCGAACTCGGCGCCGCCTTCGGCACGCGCATGGGCCGCTTCACGCGCATCGCCGGGCGCGCCGCGTTCCCGCTCGGGCTTTCCGCGCTCGACGTGCTCGTCGACCGGCGCACCGTGGCGATCGGCAACGCCGCGCAGACGCTGCATCCGGTCGCGGGCCAGGGCCTGAACCTGGGCCTGCGCGATGCGCTCGCGCTCACCGACGCGCTTTCCGCGGATGGCCCGCGGCCGCTCGCGCTGGCGCGTTTCGCGCAGCGCCGCACACTGGACCGGCGCCTGACGATCGGCGCGACCGACACGCTCGCGCGCATTTTCACGGTGGACTTCCCGCCGCTCGCCGCGATGCGCGGCCTCGCCCTCACGGCGCTCGAGTTCCTCCCGCCGGTGAAGACGGCGCTTGCCCGCCAGATGATGTTCGGTCAACGCCGCTAGCACGCTCCATAAGCAATCGTCTGCGCTGAATCGAAGAACTTATCCTCTATGAACGCCCGTTCTTTCATAGAAGATTTAAAGACTTGCACGCGATTGCTCTTAATTTCAGCACGCGCTTCGCGTTAAAATACCCGTTTCCCCTTCAGCAACGTTGCATCTGCCTGACGCGCTTGCGGCCGCATTTCGGCCGAATTCGACAGTGCGGATCCTTTAGCCTTCATGCCAACCATCGGTTCCCACGTTCTGCGCAACAACCTGTTCGTCGCCCCGATGGCAGGCGTCACCGACCGCCCGTTCCGGCAACTCTGCAAGCGCATGGGCGCGGGCTACGCGGTGTCGGAGATGGTCGCGTCGAACGCGCAGTTGTGGAAAAGCGAGAAGACCATGCGCCGCGCCAACCACGCGGGCGAGGTCGAGCCGATCGCGGTGCAGATCGCGGGCGCCGATCCGCAGATGCTGGCCGAGGCCGCGCGACACAATGTCGCGAACGGCGCGCAGATCATCGACATCAACATGGGCTGCCCGGCGAAGAAGGTGTGCAACGTCGCGGCGGGCTCGGCGCTGCTGCAGAACGAGGCGCTCGTCGCGCGCATCGTCGAGGCGGTGGTTCAGGCGGTCGGCGTGGGTCCGGACGCCGTGCCCGTCACGCTCAAGATTCGCACGGGGTGGAATCGCGAGAACAAGAACGCGCTGACCATCGCGAAGATCGCCGAGGACGCGGGCATCTCGATGCTCACCGTGCACGGCCGCACGCGCGCCGATCTCTACAAGGGCGACGCGGAGTACGAAACCATCGCGGCGGTGAAGGCCTGGGTGAAGATTCCCGTGGTCGCGAACGGCGACATCACCACGCCGGAAAAAGCGCGCGACGTGCTCGCCGCAACCGGTGCCGACGCCATCATGATCGGGCGCGCGGCGCAGGGGCGGCCGTGGCTGTTCCGTGAAATCGAACATTTTCTGAACACGGGCGAGCGCCTGCCGCCGCCGCGCATCGACGAGATCCAGCAGGTGATGAACGAGCACCTGGAAGATCACTACGCCTTCTACGGGGAATTCACGGGCGTTCGGACTGCGCGCAAGCACATCGGCTGGTACACTCGCGGCCTTTCCGGCGCCAACACCTTCCGGCACCGGATGAATACGCTGGACACGACCAAAGAACAATTGCTCGCTGTCAACGAATTCTTCGACGCGCAAAAGGCGTTGTCGGACCGTCTCGTCTATGTGGACGAGACGGCCGACACTGACGCGGCCGAAGAGGAATCGTGCGACGGGCTCAACAACACGACAGACCGACTGATTGCCGCATGAGCAGACATAACATCGAACAATGCGTCCGCCAGAGCCTCGACAACTATTTTCAGGACCTGGACGGCTCCAATCCGCACGACGTCTACGACATGGTGATTTCGTGCGTGGAAAAACCGATGCTCGAAGTGGTGCTCGAGCAGGCGGGCGGAAACCAATCGCTCGCAGCCGAGTATCTCGGCATCAACCGCAACACGCTACGCAAGAAGCTTCAGCAGCACGGATTGATTTGATTCATCGGACTGAGGCCCGCGCCTTGGTCCGGCTTGGGTTCCCTTTTCGGTTTCAGTGTCCATCATGATCAAGCAAGCGCTCATCTCCGTTTCCGACAAATCCGGCATCGTCGATTTCGCCAAATCGCTGTCGGCGCTCGGCGTCAAGCTCCTCTCGACCGGCGGCACGGCGAAACTGCTCGCCGACGCCGGTCTGCCCGTCACCGAGGTCGCCGATTACACCGGCTTTCCGGAAATGCTCGATGGGCGCGTGAAGACGCTGCATCCGAAGGTGCACGGCGGCATTCTCGCGCGCCGCGACCTGCCCGAGCACATGGCCGCGCTGGAAAAGCACGACATCCCGACCATCGATCTGCTGGTCGTGAACCTGTATCCGTTCGTGCAGACGGTGTCGAAGGAAGAGTGCTCGCTGGAGGACGCGATCGAGAACATCGATATCGGCGGGCCGACCATGCTGCGCTCGGCGGCGAAGAATCATCGCGACGTGACCGTCATCGTCGATCCGGCGGACTACGCCGCCGTGCTCGACGAAATGCGCGCGAACGACAATTCCATCGGCTACAAGACGAACTTCCGCCTCGCGACCAAGGTGTTCGCGCACACCGCGCAGTACGACGGCGCGATCACGAACTATCTGACGAGCCTCACGGAAGAGCTGCAGCATTCGCAGCGCAACACGTATCCCGCGACGTTCAACATGGCGTTCGAGAAGGTGCAGGATCTGCGCTACGGCGAGAACCCGCATCAGAGCGCGGCGTTCTACCGTGATCTCTCCGTGCCCGCCGGCGCGCTCGCGAACTACGAGCAGTTGCAGGGCAAGGAACTCTCGTACAACAACATCGCCGATTCGGACGCCGCGTGGGAATGCGTGAAGACGTTCGATGCCCCTGCGTGCGTCATCATCAAGCATGCGAATCCGTGCGGCGTGGCCGTCGGCGCGAACGCGGCCGAAGCGTACTCGAAGGCGTTCCAGACCGATCCGACGTCGGCGTTCGGCGGCATCATCGCATTCAATCGCGAAGTCGACGAAGCGGCGGCGCAGGCTGTCGCGAAGCAGTTCGTCGAAGTGCTGATCGCGCCTTCCTTCAGCGAAGCGGCGCGCGCGGTATTCGCTGCGAAGCAGAACGTGCGCCTCCTGCAGATCGCGCTCGGCGACGGCCACAACGCGTTCGACCTGAAGCGCGTGGGCGGCGGCCTGCTCGTGCAGTCGCTCGATGCGAAGAACGTGCAGCCGCATGAGCTGCGCGTCGTGACGAAGCGCCATCCGACGCCGAAGGAAATGGACGACCTGATGTTCGCGTGGCGCGTGGCGAAATACGTGAAGTCGAACGCGATCGTGTTCTGCGGCGGCGGCATGACGCTCGGCGTCGGCGCGGGCCAGATGAGCCGCGTGGATTCGGCGCGCATCGCAGGCATCAAGGCGCAGAACGCCGGTCTGACCCTGAACGGCTCGGCGGTGGCGTCGGACGCGTTCTTCCCGTTCCGCGACGGCCTCGATGTCGTCGTGAACGCGGGCGCGACCTGCGTGATCCAGCCGGGCGGCTCCATGCGCGACGACGAAGTGATCGCCGCCGCGGACGAGCACAATGTGGCGATGATCTTGACCGGCACGCGTCATTTCCGTCATTAATCGGGTTCAGTTCATTTAAGATTGGCCTGTTTGCGTCGAACGACGCAGACAGGCCTTTTTGATTTGGACGACTGCCAAGCCCGAATGCACCACCACGACGAATGAGAATCCTAGGCATCGACCCCGGCCTGCGCGTGACGGGCTTCGGCATCATCGACAAGACCGGACACGCGCTCAATTACGTGACGAGCGGCGTCATCAAGACCGCCGACGCCGACTTGCCTTCGCGCCTGAACACGATCTTCAGCGGCATCTCGACGCTCATCGCGCAGCACAATCCGGATCAGGCCGCGATCGAAAAGGTCTTCGTCAACGTGAATCCGCAGTCGACCCTTCTGCTCGGCCAGGCGCGCGGCGCGGCGATTTGCGGGCTCGTCGCGAGCGGCGTACCGGTTTCCGAGTACACCGCGCTGCAGTTGAAGCAAGCCGTGGTCGGCTACGGACGCGCGACCAAGGAGCAGATGCAGCAGATGGTCGTGCGTCTGCTCAGCCTCTCCGGCGTGCCGGGCACCGATGCCGCCGACGCGCTCGGCATGGCCATCTGTCATGCGCACGGCGGCAGCGGACTCGAGACGCTGGGCGGCATCGCGCCCTCGCTTGCCAAGAAGGGCTTGCGCGTTCGGCGCGGCAGACTCATCGGCTAATTCTCTTTCAAGAACACAAACACATGATCGGTCGCATCGCCGGCGTTCTGCTGGAAAAAAATCCGCCGCATCTGCTCGTCGACTGCAACGGCGTCGGCTACGAAATCGACGTGCCGATGAGCACGTTCTACAACCTGCCGAACACCGGCGAGAAAGTCGTGCTGCTCACGCAGCTGATCGTGCGCGAGGACGCACATCTGCTGTACGGCTTTCTCACGTCGCAGGAACGCGCGACGTTCCGTGAATTGCTGAAGATCAGCGGCATCGGCGCGCGCATGGCGCTCGCCGTGCTCTCGGGCATGAGCGTGCAGGAGCTCTCGCAAACCGTCACGACGCAGGATGCCGCGCGTCTCACGCGCGTGCCCGGCATCGGCAAGAAGACGGCGGAGCGGCTGCTGCTCGAACTGAAAGGCAAGCTCGGCGCCGATCTCGGCGCGATGGCGAGCGCGGCGTCGCAGTCCGATCATGCGTCCGACATCCTCAACGCGCTGCTCGCGCTCGGCTACTCGGAGAAGGAAGGGCTCGCCGCGATCAAGAACGTGCCGGCCGGAACGGGCGTGTCCGAGGGGATCAAGTTGGCACTCAAAGCGCTTTCGAAGGCTTGATTCGCCTAAGCCATTCGGCCAGCTTCGCCGCAAGAAAGCTCGCTGTACAATCGACCCATGATCGAAACCGACAAACTCGCCGCCGAACGCATCATTTCGGCCACGCCCGTCTCGCCGAACGAGGAAGCGTTCGAGCGCGCGCTGCGGCCGCGCCAGCTCGACGAATACGTCGGGCAGGAAAAAGTGCGCGGTCAACTCGAAATCTTCATCGAAGCGGCCAGGCGCCGCTCGGAAGCGCTCGATCACGTGCTGCTCTTCGGCCCGCCGGGTCTCGGCAAGACGACGCTCGCGCACATCATCGCGCGGGAAATGGGCGTGAATCTGCGGCAGACGTCGGGGCCGGTGCTCGAGCGCGCGGGTGATCTCGCCGCGCTGCTCACCAATCTCGAAGCGAACGACGTCCTCTTCATCGACGAGATTCACCGGCTTTCGCCGGTCGTCGAGGAAATTCTGTATCCGGCGCTCGAGGATTATCAGATCGACATCATGATCGGCGAAGGTCCGGCCGCGCGCAGCGTCAAGCTGGATCTGCAGCCGTTCACCCTCGTCGGCGCGACCACGCGCGCCGGCATGCTGACGAATCCCTTGCGCGATCGCTTCGGCATCGTGTCGCGGCTGGAGTTCTATAACGCGAACGAGCTGGCGCGCATCGTGTCGCGCTCGGCGTCGCTGTTGAAGGCGGAAATCGTGCCCGAAGGCGCGCTGGAAATCGCGAAGCGCGCGCGCGGCACGCCGCGTATCGCGAACCGGCTGCTGCGGCGCGTGCGCGATTACGCCGAAGTGAAGGCGAACGGCATGATCACCGCCGATGTCGCCGACCGTGCGCTGAAGATGCTCGACGTCGATCCGGTCGGCTTCGACCTGATGGACCGCAAGCTGCTCGAAGCCATCCTGCACAAGTTCGACGGCGGGCCTGTCGGCGTGGACAACCTCGCTGCGGCCATCGGCGAGGAGCGCGACACGATCGAGGACGTGTTGGAGCCGTATCTCATCCAGCAGGGCTTTTTGCAGCGCACGCCGCGCGGCCGCGTCGCGACGATGCTCACGTATCGCCATTTCGGCATCGCCGCACCGGATGCCGGTCCGATCCGCGACCTTTGGGATACGAACAACGGCTAGACGCATGTCCGATCAGCCGACGTTGCTCTCGCGCGTGCGCTCGTCGATTGCACGAGGCGTGACGAGCCTCACGAGCGGTAGCGGCCCGAAGATCGACTATTCTTCGCCGCCGGGCGATCCCGGCCTGTTCGGTCCGCAAGCCGCCTGCTGGAAGATCCATTCCGATTTCACGTCGATGATGACGGGCGGCATCAGCGCCCTGCTGCTGCAAACGCTGCATCCGCTCGCGCTGGCGGGCGTGTGGGATCACTCGACGTTTCGCACCGATATCCTCGGCCGTCTGCGGCGCACCGCGACGTTCGTCGCGGGCACGACGTTCGGCAATCGCGTGGACGCGCTCGCGCTGATCGAGCGCGTGAAGAACATTCATCTCGACGTGACGGGCATCACACCCGATGGGCGCGCGTATCGCGCAAGCGATCCGGATTTGCTGACGTGGGTGCATGTCGCGGAGGTGTCGAGCTTTCTGAAGGCGTATCTGCGCTACGTGAACCCGGCGCTTTCCGAAGCGGATCGGGACCGCTATTTCGAGGAGACATCGACGATCGCGCGACTGCTCGGCGCGCGAGATGTGCCGACCACGTTCGCCGCAATCGAACGCTATCTCGAGGCGATGCGCCCGCAATTGCAGGCCAGCGATCGCACACAGGAGGTGATCCGCGTGCTGAAGAGCGCGCCGACGCCCAGCATCGCGATGACACCGGCGAGCAAGCTGATTTTCAGCGCGGGCGTGGATTTGCTGCCGGATTGGGCGCAGGAGATGCTGGCGCTTGGGAGACTGGCGCCCGTGCGTCGCGCGATCGCGCGGCCGGGCGTGAGGATGATCGCGCCCGTCATGCGCTGGGCGCTCGTGAACGGCGTGTCGAAGCGCGCCCGATCGAGAGTCGCGGCGAAGAACGGTTAAGCGCGCTTGCGCAGGTTGTCGTCGTCGGTATCGGTGGACAGATGCGCGATGTCGCCCCACGAAGCGAGCGTCGCGCCGCCGTTCTCGTAATCCGCGACGTTGATGCCGCAATTGAGCAGCGGCCAGTTGCGCGGCTCCTGGAGCGGCAGCTTCATCGCGAACCGATAGATGCAATCGAGCACGCCGCCATGCGCGACAACCGCGATGCGCCCGCCCGGATGCGCGGCGACGATCGGCTCCATCGCATGCACGACGCGGTGATAGAACACGCGCTGCGACTCGCCGTCGCCGGGCGGAGCGAAACCCGGATCGCGCGTCTGCCATTCGACGTATTCAGCGGGAAACTTCTCGCTGATCTCGTCGCTGTCGTGGCCCTGAAATGCGCCGTAGAACCGCTCGCGCAGGCCTTCCGACAGGCGCAGTTCGAGCCCGAGCGCATCCGCGAAAGGACGCGCCGTCTGCTGCGCGCGTTGCAGATCGCTCGAATAGACCGCATCGAGCCGCGCATCGCGTGCGAGACGCGCCCCGACCTGCTCCGCTTGCAGCAGGCCGTGCTCCGACAGCGGAATATCGATATGCCCCTGAATGCGCTTGATGCGATTCCAGTCGGTTTCGCCGTGTCGAATGAAGAGAACCTGGGTCGTCATGGGAATGTGGAGGTCAGGGCCGCACTTGCAGCCAGAAGGTAACCGGCCCGTCGTTCACGAGCGACACCTGCATTTCCGCGCCGAATTCGCCCGTCTCGACGATCGGATGCTTCGCGCGCGCCTGCTCGACGAAATACTCGAAGAGCCGCTTGCCTTCGTCCGGCGGCGCCGCGGGCGTGAAGCTCGGGCGCAGGCCGCTCGAGGTATCGGCGGCGAGCGTGAACTGCGACACCAGCAACACGCCGCCCGCGCGGCCCGCGCCGTCCATGTTCTGCACGGAGAGATTCATCTTGCCGGCGGCGTCGCCGAACACGCGGTAGGCGAGCATCTTCGCGAGCAGCTTGTCGGCGGCGGCTTCGTTGTCGCCGCGCTCGGCGCAGACCAGCGCGAGCAGGCCCGCGTCGATCGCGCCGGTCACGCGCTCGCCCACACGCACGTCCGCGCGTTTCACACGCTGAATGAGCGCGATCATCCGCTCACGCCGACAACGTGACGCGCGCGAAGCGGCGCTTGCCCACCTGCACGACGAACTCGCCCGCTTCGAGTTTCAAACCCTTGTCGGAGACGGTCGCGCCGTCGATCTTCACGCCACCCTGCTCGATGTTGCGCAGCGCTTCGCTCGTCGACGGCACGAGACCCGCCTGCTTCAGCAGCTGGCCGATCGCGAGCGGCGCGCCCGCGAGCGTGACCGACGGAATGTCGTCCGGTACGCCGCCCTTCGCGCGATGATTGAAGTCCTCGAGCGCGCGCTCGGCGTCCGCCGGCGAATGGAAGCGCGCGACGATTTCCTGCGCGAGCATCACCTTGAAGTCGCGCGGATTGCGCCCGCCCTCGGCCTCCTTCCTGAAGCCGGCGATTTCCTCGATGCTGCGGAACGACAGCAGCTCGAAGTAGCGCCACATGAGCGTGTCGGAAATGCTCATCAGCTTGCCGAACATCTCGGTCGGCTTCTCGCTGATGCCGACGTAGTTGTTCTTCGACTTCGACATCTTCTCGACGCCGTCGAGTCCTTCGAGCAGCGGCATCGTCAGAATGCACTGCTGTTCCTGGCCGTACTGCTTCTGCAGCTCGCGGCCGACGAGCAGGTTGAACTTCTGGTCCGTCCCGCCGAGTTCGAGGTCCGAATTCAGCGCGACGGAGTCGTAGCCCTGCATCAGCGGGTACAGGAATTCGTGGATGGAGATCGGCACGCCGCCCTGGAAGCGCTTGGTGAAGTCCTCGCGCTCCAGAATGCGCGCGACCGTGTAGCGCGACGCGAGCTTGATCATGCCGTCGGCGCCGAGCGGCATCGACCACTCGCTGTTATAGCGGATTTCGGTCTTTTCACGGTCGAGCACGAGCGACGCCTGCTCGAAGTACGTCTTCGCGTTGGTTTCGATCTGCTCGCGCGTGAGCGGCGGACGCGTCGCGTTGCGGCCGGAAGGATCGCCGATCAGCGAAGTGAAATCGCCGATCAGGAAAATGACTTGATGGCCGAGGTCCTGCAACTGGCGCATCTTGTTCAGCACGACCGTATGGCCGATGTGGATGTCCGGCGCGGTCGGATCGAGACCGAGCTTGATGCGCAGCGGCTTGCCCGTCGCGGCGCTCCTCGCGAGCTTCTGCGCGAACTCGTCCTCGATCAGCAGTTCGTCGCAGCCGCGCCGGGCGATGGCGAGCGCGTTCTTCACTTCGTCGGTGATCGGAAAGCTGGGCGCGCCGGGCGCGGAAGAAGCGTTGGAGTCAGTGGTCATGCTTGCGGCTTGTGAAGTCAAAGGGTTCGATGGCTGGCGGCGCGGCGGCATGTGCGCCGTCGCTGCGATCCGGCGTGACCGGAAGGGACGCCGCGTTCCGGGACGCGGCGCGCGCGGCAAATGACGGAATCGCGCGCAATGGTCTGTTCAGGCTCAGGATTTTACGCGATGCCGGGCCGTACGTGCCGTTTCGTGTCGCTTCGAGCTGTTTTATGCGGCTTTCGGGTCTTCGGAATGCGCCGCGCGATTCAGACGGATTTAGACGCATCTTAACGATTCGGCCCGTTGCGCGGATAATCGCCGCTGGATGAGCACATCCGGCAAGAACGCATCGACGAGGAGAGCAGCGTGGCGAAGAAAACCGAAGCAATCGAAACCGGCAAGGCTGACGGCGTGTACTTCGGTTTGATGTCAGGCACCAGCATGGACGGCGTCGACGGCGTCGCGGTGCAGTTCGCGACCGGCAAGCCGCCTGTCGTGCTCGGCGAGGCCCATGTTTCCTTTTCGAAAGGCTTGCGCGACGCGCTGTTCGAACTGCAATCGCCCGGCGACAACGAACTCGAGCGCGAGGCGCTCGCCGCGCACGCGCTCGCGACGCGCTACGCCGTGTGCTGTCACGAACTGCAGAGCATGAGCGGCTATTCGGCGTCGAAGGTGCGGGCGATCGGCGTGCACGGTCAGACGGTGCGGCATCGGCCGGAAAAGGGTTACACGCGGCAGATCAACAATCCGGCGCTGCTCGCGGAAATGACCAGCATCGACGTCGTCGCGGACTTTCGCAGCCGCGATGTCGCCGCGGGCGGCCAGGGCGCGCCGCTCGTCCCGGCGTTTCACGCGACGGTGTTCGGCGCGAAGAACGAGACGCGCGTCGTATGCAATCTGGGCGGCATCAGCAATATCACGATCCTGCCGGCGAGCGGCGAGGTACGCGGCTTCGATTGCGGCCCGGCGAACGCGCTGATCGATGAATGGGCGCTGCGTCATCTGCAAAGACCCTACGACGATGGCGGTCAATTCGCGGCGCAAGGTCGGGTCAGTCCGCCGCTGCTCAGCGCATTTCTCGACGAGCCGTTCTTCGATCAGGCGCCGCCGAAGAGCACCGGGCGCGACCTGTTCAACCCCGGGTGGATGGATGCGAAGCTCGCCGCCTTCACGCATCTCGCGCCTGCCGACGTGCAGGCGAGCCTCACCGCGCTCACCGCCACGACGGTCGCCCGCGAGATCGCGCGCCACGCGTCGGATACCCGCGCCGTCTATGTGTGCGGCGGCGGCGCGCGCAATCCGGTGCTCCTGAAGATGCTCCAGCAAGCGCTCGAGGACAGCGGCGTCACGGGCGTGCCTGTCATGACGACCGAAGCGCTCGGCGTACCGCCGCAGCAGGTCGAGGCGCTCGCGTTCGCGTGGCTCGCGATGCGCTGCGTCGCGCGGGAGCCGGGCAATCTGGCCTCGGTGACGGGCGCCGCGGGCGAGCGCATTCTCGGCGCGATCTATCCGCGTTGACCCAACAAAAACGGAGCCCGAGGCTCCGTTTTCACTACCGCGCGGGGAACGCACTCAAACCGAGAACGACGATCCGCAACCACAGGTGGTCGTGGCGTTCGGGTTCTTGATGACGAACTGGGCGCCGTTGAGGTCGTCCTTATAGTCGATCTCCGCACCGACGAGGTACTGATAGCTCATCGAGTCGACGAGCAACTGGACACCGGCCTTGTCCATTACGGTGTCGTCTTCGTTGATGGTCTCATCGAACGTGAAACCATACTGGAAACCGGAGCATCCGCCGCCCTGCACGAACACGCGCAGCTTCAGGTCCGGATTGCCTTCTTCGTCGATCAATTGCTTGACCTTGTCCGCAGCCGCGTCGGTGAAGACGAATGGCATCGGCATTTCGGTCGTGGGGGTATCGCTGACAGCGCTCATTCGAACTCTCCAATTAAGCTTCTAGCCGATATTGTAGGGCTGATCTCGATATCGTGCTGGAAGTCCATGAAATCAATGGGCTATATGCAAATTCGACATGGTTCAGCCTGCCTGCGCCAAATGAAAAAGCCGCCGGCACACAAGGTGCGGGCGGCTTTTGAAGCAGTTTGGCCAGGACGCGCCCGGCGAAACGCCAAAGCGATTAGCGCTTCGAGAACTGCTTGCGGCGGCGTGCCTTGTGGAAACCGACCTTCTTACGCTCCACTTCACGCGCGTCGCGGGTGACGAAGCCTGCGTTCGACAGTTGCGACTTCAGCGTTGCGTCGTAGTCCATCAGCGCGCGGGTGATGCCGTGGCGAACCGCGCCTGCCTGACCCGTTTCACCGCCGCCCGACACGTTGACCTTGATGTCGAACGTCGTGCCGTGGTTCGTGAGTTCCAGCGGCTGGCGCACGATCATCAGCGACGTTTCGCGCGAGAAGTAGTCGGCGATGGGCTTGCCATTGACGATGATGTCGCCCTTGCCCGACTTGATGAAGACACGAGCGACGGCGCTCTTGCGGCGGCCCGTACCGTAGTTCCAGTTACCGATCATGTGGGCTCCCCTTAGATCTCGAGCGCTTTAGGCTGTTGAGCCGTGTGCGGATGCGTTGCTTCGGCGTAGACCTTCAGCTTCTTGATCATCGCGTAGCCGAGCGGACCCTTCGGAAGCATGCCCTTGACAGCCTTCTCGAGCGCACGGCCCGGGAAACGCTCTTGCATCTTGCCGAACGTCGTTTCGTAGATGCCGCCCGGGTAGCCCGAGTGACGATAGTACTTCTTGTCCGTGGTCTTGTTGCCGGTGACCTTCAGCTTGCCGGCGTTGACGACGATGATGAAATCACCGGTGTCGACGTGCGGAGTGAATTCAGGCTTGTGCTTGCCGCGAAGACGGCGTGCCACTTCGCTGGCGACACGGCCGAGAACCTTATCCGTCGCGTCAATCACGTACCATTCGCGCGTCACCTCTTCGGCTTTTGCGGAAAACGTCTTCATGATCGATCCAAAAATTTAACCTGCCCTTGAGCTTTGCCTTGTTCGGTCCTGCTTATATGTAGTGCGCATCGAGGCGCGTGCAGGCTCTCCCTGACCCTCTTCGCGGGCGTGTGTAACGAAGAGAACTTTGAATTATATAGGGAAAATATCCGCGCCGTCAAAGAGTTGCGACGGTCGCGGCAAGACGGAGCAGAGCCGGACGAAGATCCGGCGAGGATGAAAAAAAACCCGAGCAACTGAGGCTCGGGCTTAATCCACCTAAGGAGGAGGTGGAGGAGACAGAAGCGAGTATAGGCACGGTCATGCTGCAAAGCAAGAAGATTTGCATCATGAAATTGAATTTCATTATTTGAAATATTGAAATCGCGCCGACACCCACCTATTTCTCTTATGGTTCATAGGGTTATGTACATACGGGTGCCCGATTTTTCGGGATTTTCGAGTTTAGAGGACGCCCTCGACTCAAGTTCGCACGAGCGACATCAAAGCCGGTCGCTCGATTTTCCGCTCGTCAACCGGGAAATGCGCGTAACGCGCGATCAGGCAAGCATGCATGAACCGCTACAATGAAGCCTCTCTGTAACGATGTGTGAGCAGCTGGAGCCTGAGCATGGAATGCAAAGTTAGCTGGATGGGACAGGACGGCATGGCCTTCGCCGCCGAGACGGGAAGCGGTCATCTCGTCAACATGGACGGCGCGCCGGAAGGCGGCGGACGCAATCTCGCGCCCCGCCCGATGGAAATGGTCTTGCTCGGCACCGGCGGCTGTACCGCCTACGACGTCGTCATGATCCTGAAAAAGAGCCGCCAGGAAATCCACGGCTGCTCCGTCACGCTCAAGGCCGATCGCGCGAGCGAGGACCCGAAGGTCTTCACGAAGATCCACTTCCACTTCACCGTGACAGGCAAGAACCTGAACCCGACGACAGTCGAGCGCGCGATCAACCTGTCGCACGACAAGTACTGCTCGGCGTCGATCATGCTCGCGAAGACGGCGGAACTCACGCATTCGTTCGACATCGTCGAAGCGTGATCCGAACCGCGCGCTGAAATAAAAGAGCCGGCGTCGCAAGACGCCGGCTCTTTTTCCTTGAATGACGACAAAGCGGGCCGATAAGCCGGATTCTGTGCACGCGCCGGCTTGACGCCGGACGCGCGTGGCAATCATTCCTCTAGACGCGCCATTGCTGACGCGCTCAAGCTTCCTACCCGCAGACGAACGGGGGCCCCGTCCTGCATCGCGAGGATGCGCGCCTGCCTATTTGGAATTGCTCCGGGTGGAGGTTACCGTGCCAGAGCGTCTCGCGACGTCCGCGGTGCGCTCTTACCGCACCGTTTCACCCTTACCTGATCTCCGGACTTACGCCCGGAGCCATCGGCGGTTTGCTTTCTGTTGCCCTGTTCCGCGTGTCACCACGGATGGCCGTTAGCCATCACCCTGCCCTGTGGAGTCCGGACTTTCCTCGCCCTCTTCGGCCAAAACCGTCGAAGCCGCGATTGCCTGGCCCGCTTTGCCGGTTCGATTTTAACATCCGCCTATCGGCGCACGCGGCGGCCTGGCCGAAAGACGGAGGTATCGTCGTAGAAATCGGGCGATGCGTTCGCGTCCCACCAGCCCGGCACGCCGAGCACCGGCAGCGGCGCAAACCCACGGCTGTCGAGCGGCTCGGCCGCGATGCGCGCCGACACCGCCTCGTCGACGAGCGCGCGGCGCGCGGTATCGTCGAGCGTGAAATAGTCGGCGGGAACGTCGACGATCCACGCGTGCCCCGTGCACGCCTTGTAAGGCGCGACGAGCTTCTCGAGCAGCGCGTGCCCGAACAGGCGCGCCTCGCAGCGCGTGCCCCAGGCCGCACGCTCGGTAATGAACAGCGCGCGCCAGCCGAAGCCGCGCAGCGCATCGGCGAGCGTCGCGTCGGCGCAGGCGAAGAGCACCGCGTTTTCGTCGAAGAGCGTGAGCGCGTCGCGCACGCCGCCGCGCGTCGGGCCGATGCCGAGCGCATCGATCTGCGCCGCCTGACGCGCGTTGAGCGCGGCCTTGATGCGCGGATACGCAAACCACATCAGGCCGTTGAAGAAATCGTGGAGATTGTGGCGCGTCGGCACGCGGCCGGTCTGCGCGATGTGGGCTTCGTAGGAAGCGCCGGCCGGCAGTTCTTCCTGCGCGATGAACGCGAGCGGCTTGCCGCGCCCCGTGACGAGCGCTGCGCGCACCGCGTCTTCGTTGAGCGCCGCGAGGTATTCGGCATGACCGGCAAGCGCCGCCGCCTGCCAGCGCCTGCCGCGCGGTTCGATCGGCGCGAGCCAGGGCCGCGCCCAATCGATATCGGCGAAACCCGCACCCACGCGCGAGGGCTCAGCGCGCGTCCGAGAAGCGCCAGCCGATCGACTCGCCGCCGCGCAGCGGCACGATCGCCGCGTCGCCGGCGGTGAATTCGGCGGGCAGCGTCCACGATGCGCGTTCCAGCGTCACCGTCTCCGTGCTGCGCGGCAGGCCGTAGAAGTCCGCGCCGTGGAAGCTCGCGAAACCTTCGAGCTTGTCCAGCGCGCCGGCCTTGTCGAAGCTTTCGGTGTAGAGCTCGAGCGCATGCAGCGCCGTGTAGCAGCCCGCGCAGCCGCACGCGTGCTCCTTCAGGCCCTTCGGATGCGGTGCGCTGTCCGTGCCGAGGAAATAGCGCGGATTGCCGGACGTCGCCGCTTCGACGAGCGCCACGCGATGGGTCTCGCGCTTCAGCACCGGCAGGCAGTAGTAATGCGGACGCATGCCGCCGATCAGCATGATGTTGCGGTTGTAGAGCAGGTGATGCGCGGTGATGGTCGCCCCGATCGGACCTTCCGCTTCGCGCACGTAATCGGCGGCGTCCTTCGTCGTGATGTGCTCGAAGACGATCTTCAGCGCGGGAAAGTCGCGGCGCAGCGGCGTCATCACGCGGTCGATGAAGACCTTTTCGCGGTCGAACACGTCGATATCGCCGTCGGTCACTTCACCGTGCACCAGCAACGGCATGCCGGTTTCCTGCATTGCTTCGAGCGTCTTCGCGCAGTTCGCGAGATTCGTCACGCCCGCGTCGGAGTTGGTCGTCGCGCCCGCCGGATACAGCTTCACGCCGTGCACGAAGCCGCTCTCCCGCGCGCGGCGGATCTCGTCGGGCGGCGTGTTGTCGGTGAGATAGAGCGTCATCAGCGGCTCGAAGCGCGCGCCCGCGCCCTCCGTCGGCAGCGCCGCCAGAATCCGCTCGCGGTATGCGGCGGCCATGTCGGTCGTCGTCACCGGCGGCTTCAGGTTCGGCATGATGATCGCGCGGCCGAACTGGCGCGCCGTGTGCGGCAAGACGGCGGCGAGCGTCGCGCCGTCGCGCACGTGCAGATGCCAGTCGTCGGGACGCGCGATCGTGAGCGAACTGGGCGAGGAAGAGGTAGCGGACATGGCGTGATGACGGGGAAACGTTGGAATGGCGCAAGTCCACGCGAGAGCAGGAAAAAATCGCCGTGGAAATTCCACAACGCGCACCGTTATGAGCGGTTGCGCGATTTTTTCGGCCTGGGCTCGGTGATATGCTTGTCGTACGTATTGTAACAACCCAGCCCAAGGCGACCGCCCGCCTGCTTCAGCGACATGTGCCAACTTCTCGGAATGAATTGCGCCGAACCCACGGACGTGACCTTCTCGTTCACCGGGTTCGCGGCGCGCGGCGGAGTCACGGATCATCACGCCGACGGCTGGGGCATCGCGTTCTTCGAGGACAAGGCCTGCCGGCTCTTCATCGATCATCAGTCGTCCGCCAGCTCGCCGCTCGCGGACATGGTGAAGCGCTATCCGATCAAGTCGAAAAACACCATTGCGCACATCCGCAAGGCGACGCAGGGGCATATCCTGCTCGAGAACTGCCACCCGTTCATGCGCGAGCTGTGGGGACGGCACTGGATCTTCGCGCACAACGGCGATCTGCAAGGTCACGCGCCTGAACTGACCGGCGTCTATCAGCCGGTCGGCACGACGGACAGCGAACTCGCGTTCTGTGCGCTGCTGCAAGGCCTCCGCAAAGCGTTTCCCTGCTCGCAGCCGCCGCTGGAAGAACTGTTCGACACGCTCGCCGAACTCACGCGCGACATCACGCAATACGGCGTCTTCAATTTCCTGATGTCGAACGGCCAGGCGCTCTTCTCGCACTGCTCGACGCATTTGTACTATCTGGTGCGTAGCTGGCCCTTCTCGACGGCGCATCTGATCGACGCGGACATGTCGATCGACTTCGCCAAGTACACGACGCCGGAAGATCGCGTCGCCGTGATCGCCACATCGCCGCTCACCGACAATGAAACCTGGACGCGCTTCGCGCCCGGCGATCTCGCCATGTTCCAGCAAGGCGCGCTCTCCCGCACGGTGAATATTCCGGTGCCGGAGGAAGTCGCGAAGAAGGCGGCCGAGCCGCTCGCGAAGGCGTGCGTCGGCTCGGCGCTGAAGATCGGCGAGATTCAGACCACGGCGGCCGTGGAATCGGAACTGGGCATCGAGTGAGCGCGCCGGTCGCTCTTTGGGCGACTGCCCACACCCGGTAAACAATCGTCAATTCCGCTCCGCGGCGTAGAGCACGACGCTGGACTCGTTCATCCACCGAAGGAGGAAAGGCCATGGCTGGGAAATTCGTGATCGACCGGGCGAAGAAAGGCGAGTTCTACTTCAACCTGCACGCGAGCAACGGCGAACGCATCCTGACGAGCGAGATGTACAAGGCGAAGGGCTCGGCGGAAAACGGCATCGAATCCGTGAAGCACAACGCGCCCGATGCGGCGGTGGTCGACAATTCCTGACCGGGATGGTTGAAAAAAAACGCGGCCCTCCTTACGGGAGGCCGCGTTTTTTGTTCTGGCGACGAAAAGCCGATCGATCAGTGGAGGATCTTCGCGAGGAAGTCCTTCGCGCGATCCGACTTCGGATTCGCGAAGAACGCTTCCTTCTGATCGTCCTCGACGATCAAGCCCTTGTCCATGAAGATCACGCGATGCGCGACCTTCTTCGCGAAGCCCATTTCGTGCGTCACGCACATCATGGTCATGCCTTCCTGCGCGAGCTCGACCATCACGTCGAGCACTTCGTTGATCATCTCCGGGTCGAGCGCGGAAGTCGGCTCATCGAAGAGCATCGCGATCGGGTCCATCGACAGCGCGCGCGCAATCGCCACGCGCTGCTGCTGGCCGCCCGACAGCTGGCCAGGATACTTGTCGGCCTGCGCGCGCAGGCCGACGCGATCCAGCAGCTTCAAACCCTTCTGCGTCGCTTCGTCGTTCGAGCGGCCGAGCACCTTGATCTGCGCGAGCGTCAGGTTCTGCGTGATCGTCAGATGGGGAAAGAGCTCGAAGTGCTGGAACACCATGCCGACCTTCGAGCGCAGCTTCGACAGGTTGGTCTTCTTGTCGGTGAGCGACTGCCCGTTGATCGTGATTTCGCCCTTCTGGAACGGCTCGAGGCCGTTTACCGTCTTGATGAGCGTCGACTTGCCCGAACCCGACGGGCCGCACACCACGACGACCTCACCCTTCTTCACTTCGGTCGTGCAGTCCGTCAGCACCTGGAACTGGCCGTACCACTTGGAAACGTTATTGATAGAGATCATCTTGCGACCTTTTTCTGAAGACTTTTGACGAGGGCCGACGCCATCACGCAGATCACGAAATAGCACGCGCCCGCGAACAGGACCATTTCGACGGACGTGCCGTCGCGGTCGCCGATGTTCGTCGCCGTGCGGAAGAAGTCCGCGAGACTGATGACGTAGACGAGCGACGTATCCTGAAACAGCACGATCGCCTGCGTGAGCAGGAGCGGCACCATCGCGCGGAACGCCTGCGGCAGCACGACGAGCTTCATCGCCTGGCCGTAGGTCATGCCGAGCGCGAACGCCGCGTTCACCTGGCCGCGCGGCACCGCCTGAATGCCCGCGCGGATGATTTCCGAATAGTACGCGGCTTCGAAAAGCGAGAACGCGACCATCGCGGACGCGAGGCGAATGTCGATGTCCGCGGACAGCCCGAGCACGTTCTGCAGGAACTGCGGCACGATCAGGAAGAACCACAGGAGCACCATCACGAGCGGGATCGAGCGGAACAGCGTGACGTACATGCCCGCGAACCATTGCAGCGGCTTGACGCCCGAAAGGCGGAACAACGCGAGCACGGTTCCCCAGACGATGCCGACCACGATGGCGAGCACGGTGATCTGCAGCGTGATCTTGGCGCCCGTCATCAACGTAGGCAAGGACGCGATCACACCACTCCAGTTGAAATGATGCATTACTTGCCTCCGATGTAGCCAGGCAGGCGGCTCTTCGCTTCGACCCAGCGCATCAACAGCATCACGACGAGGTTGATGAGCATGTAGGCGAGCGTCACCGCGATGAACGATTCATACGTCTGCGCCGTGTAGTCGACGAGCTGCCGCGCCTGCGCGGACAGGTCGAGCAGACCGATGGTCGATGCGACCGCCGAGTTCTTGAACACGTTCAGAAACTCCGACGTGAGCGGCGGCACGATGATCCGGTAAGCGACCGGCATCAGCACGTATCGATACGTCTGCCATTGCGTGAAGCCCATCGCGAGGCCCGCGTTGCGCTGTCCGCGCGGCAGCGCGTTGATGCCCGAGCGCACCTGCTCGCACACGCGCGCGCCGGTGAAGAGCCCGAGACAGATGATCGACGACGAAAAGAACTGCACCGTGGGCGGCAGTTGCTTGAACCAGTTGCCGATGGAAGGCGGCAGCAACTCCGGAATCACGAGATACCAGATGAAGAACTGCACGATCAGCGGAATATTGCGGAAGATCGCGACGTAGACGGTGCCGATGCCCGCCAGGAAGCGATTCGGGACCGTGCGCAAGATGCCGAACAACGAGCCGACCACGAGGGCGATCACCCAGGCCGCGAGCGACACGGTGATGGTCACCCAGAAGCCGGAGATCAGCCAGCCGAGGTAGGTCGTGGGCTCGCCGGTCGAAACCGGACTCAGCAGGATGCCCCAGTTCCAGTGATAAGACATGGACTCACTCCAAAAAGAAACGGAAGAAGCAAGCTCCTTCCGTTTCGTTCGTTCGATACTCGAACCGGTTAGTCGATTGCCTTGTCATTCGGGCTCTTGAAGAGAGCCTTCATGTCGTCACTTTCCGGGAAGTTGAGGTTGAGGCCCTTCGGCGGGATCGGGCTTTCGAACCACTTCTTGTAGATCTTGTCGGCTTCGCCCGACGTTTCGACCTTGGCGATCGCGTCGTCGACGACCTTCTTGAACTCGGGATCGTTCTTGCGGATCATGCAGCCGTACGCTTCATGCGATTGCGGCGCCCCGACGATCACGAAATCGTTCGGGTTGTTGGACTTGGCGCGCTCGCCCGCGAGCAGCGCATCGTCCATCATGAACGCGACGGCGCGGCCCGTCGACAGCGTCAGGAACGACTCGCCGTGGTCCTTCGCGCTGATGATGTTCATGCCCATGCTCTTGTCCTGATTCATCTTGCGAAGCAGGCGCTCGGACGTCGTGCCGGCGGTCGTCACGACGGTCTTGCCCTTCAGGTCGGCCCAGTCCTTCACGCCGGAATCCTTCTTGGTCATGAGACGCGTGCCGATCACGAAGATCGTGTTCGAGAAGGAAACCTGCTGCTGGCGCTCGGCGTTGTTCGTGGTCGAGCCGCACTCGATGTCCACGGTGCCGTTCTGCACGAGCGGAATGCGGTTCTGCGAGGTGATCGGCGTGAGCTTCACCTTCAGGTCCGGCATGTTCAGCTTCTGCTTCACCGCGTCGACGACCTTCAGTGCGAATTCATGCGAGTAGCCGACGACGTTCTGCTTGTCGTCATAGTACGAAAACGGAATGGACGATTCGCGGTGCCCCAGCGAGATCACACCCGTGTCCTTGATTTTCTTGAGCGTGCCGGCGTCCTGAGCGTAGGCGCCGGTGGCGAGAAATCCGAGCGCGGCGACGAGCAGCGCAGCCTTTTTAATCTTCATTGTTCGATCTCCTGTGGCAAAAAACGGGGCAAGTTTAGCAGGGTAATTATTCTGAAAGAATGATTGTTAACCCACGTCGTCTTATTTGCGAGACGCTCGGGTGCAACCCCGTAAGACCGCGCATATTAATGTATTTTCCATGCAAATGCGGGCGGCATTCCGAAGAATGCCGCCCGCATTATTTATAGGGCGCGAACGCGGCCCGCCATCCGCGAGCCGCTTGCCCGACGCCGGTTGCAACGAACCCGCCGCTGCATCGGATCAGGGATACAGGCCGCGCATTTCGCGCGCCATCAGGATCCGCGTACATGCGACGATGAACGCCGCCGTGCGCACTGAAACCTTCTGCTCGCTCGCGACCTGCCACACGCCGGCGAACGCCTCGCGCATCACGCGCTCGAGGCGCTGGTTGATCTCGTCTTCCGTCCAGAAGAAGCTCGAGAAATCCTGCACCCATTCGAAGTACGACACGGTCACGCCGCCCGCGTTCGCGATCACGTCCGGAATCACGAGGATGCCCTTGTCGTTCAGGATGTCGTCGGCGGCGGTCGTGGTCGGACCGTTCGCGCCTTCGACGACGATCTTCGTGCGAATCTTCGACGCGTTCTTCTCGGTGATCTGGTTTTCCAGCGCGGCCGGAATCAGGATGTCGGTTTCGATCATCCAGAACTCTTCCGCCTGCACCGGATCCGCGCCCGCGAAGCCGCCGACGCCGCCGTTCTTCGCGACGTGATCGAGCAGCGCGATGGTATCGATGCCCTTCGAGTTATGGATCGTGCCGGTGTGATCCTGCACGGCGATCACGCGCGCGCCCGCTTCCTGGAACAGCTTGGCCGCGATGCCGCCCACGTTGCCGAAGCCCTGCACGGCGATGCGCGCGCCTTCGATCTCCATGCCGATGCGCCGCGCCGCTTCCGTGCCGACGACGAACACGCCGCGGCCCGTCGCTTCCTTGCGGCCGAGCGAGCCGCCGAGCGAGATCGGCTTGCCGGTCACGACGCCCGTGGCCGTCTGGCCCTGGTTCATGGAGTAGGTGTCCATCATCCACGCCATGATCTGCTCGTTCGTGTTCACGTCCGGCGCGGGAATATCGGTATTCGGCCCGATGATGATGCCGATCTCGCTGGTGTAGCGACGCGTCACGCGCTCGAGCTCGCCGCGCGAGAGCGTGCGCGGATCGACGCGGATGCCGCCCTTCGCGCCGCCGTACGGCACGTTCACGGCCGCGTTCTTCACCGACATCCACGCGGACAGCGCCATCACTTCGGAGAGTGTCACGTCCTGGTGGTAACGCACGCCGCCCTTGCCGGGACCGCGCGAGGTGTTGTGCTGCACGCGGTAGCCTTCGAAGTGCGCGACGGTACCGTTATCGAGCTCGATCGGGCAATCGACGATGAGAATGCGCTTCGGGCGCTTGAGCGTTTCGAGCCAGCGGGAAAGAGAACCGAGATAGGGAGCGACGCGATCGACCTGCTTCAGGTAGTTGCCCCACGGGCCGAGATCGTCGGCATGCAGATACGAGGGGATGGCATGGTCGTACTTCGGAGAGGACATTGAAGCTCCAGCGGTGTGTGGAATGCGTTCATTGTCGAAAAACGGCGTTTCCAAATCCAATGCCGTTTCCTTATCCCATCATGCGTTTCCTGCATAACGTCGCGCAACCTTACGCGGCGGGCGTTCCCGACGATGCCTTCAGCAATTCCTCACCGACCGCGTCCCAGAGCGCGCGCATCAATGCCTGACGCGGCTCCTCGCCCTGCGCCGCGAGCTTGTCGCGATAGAGCCGGATTTCCATCGTCAGCGTGAACTGACCGGCGGGCGTGCCGCGCGTTCCCCGATCGAGGCGGATGAGCCGCCCTTCCTCCACCGCATCCTCGACGGCGCTGTGCGGCAGGAACGCGACGCCGTGGCCCGCGAGCGCCATCGCTTTCAGTCCTTCGGCCATGTCGGTTTCGTAGACCTTGTCGAGATAGAGGCGCGTCGGCGACGTCGCGATGATGACTTCGGTCATGCGGCCGAGATACGCGTTCGGCGTGTACGACAAATACGGCGCGGGCGAGTCCGCGGTGGCGGGCAGCGTGTAGCGCGCGCGTCCGCCCTTGGTGACGGCCGAGAACGGGCTGATCGGCTCGGCGCCGAGCGTGAGCATGTCGTAGCGCGCCGGATCGAGCGCAACCGGATGGCTCGGATGGTGATAGCCCATCACGAGATCGCAGCCGCCTTCGACGAGCGACAGCACCGCATCGTGCACGTTGAGCGCGCGCAGCCGCGTGCGGATGCGGCCCAGCCGCGCCTCGATGTGCTCCAGCCAGCGCGGAAAGTACGTGAGCGAAAGCGTATGCGGCACGGCGAACTCGATGGTCGCCGCGGGCACGCCGCCCTGCCCGCGCAAAAGCGTGCGCGCCTCGTGAAACTGCGAGAGCATCGCGAGCGCCTGCTCGTAGAACACGTTTCCGGCTTGGGTGAGCCGCGTCGGATACACCGAACGGTCGATGAGTTCCGTGCCCAGCCACGCCTCGAGCGCCTGGATGCGCCGCGAGAACGCGGGCTGCGTGATGTGCCGAAGCTCGGCGGAGCGGCTAAAGCTGCGCGTCTCTGCGAGGGAGACGAAGTCTTCCAGCCATTTCAGTTCCATGCGATCAGTTCCGTGCGATCAGTTCCGTGCATTTCGGGTGCGCGCGATGCTTGAGCGGCAAAGAAAACATTCTAGCGGGCGCATGAACCGCACGAAGGCGCGGCGCACCATCCGCAGGCGGCCGCGCACGCGCGCGGTGCTCGCCAGCTGGAACGCCGACCGGGCCAGGAAACGAACACGCACACCCGCCGCTGCGCCCGCGTGTGCCGGAATCCCGCGCCCGCTCTCGCTCTTCGCCGCATCGCGCATAAACATGCATTTCATTGGCATGATGCTTGCAATTTTGCGGGCCGTTGCCTGCTCATTAACGAGCGCGCTCGCACACGGAACCCCGCAATGTCCAACCTGATCGCTTCGCTCAAGAGCGGCAACTGGCGCTCGCTTCTCGCCTGCTTCCTTTACTTCGATACGGGTTTCACCGTCTGGGTGCTGTACGGGCCGCTCGCGCCGTTCATCGGCCGCGACGTGATCATGTCCGCCGCGCAGCAAGGCTTCCTCGTCGCGGTGCCGGTGCTGGCCGCGGCCATCCTGCGCGTCACGCTGGGCAATCTCTATCAGTCGACCGACGGCCGCCGCGTCGCGCTGATGGGCGTCTTACTCTCGTCGATTCCGTCGATCGTGCTGCCGCTCGCGCCCGGCGTGCCGTCGTATGCGCTGCTGCTCGTGCTCGGCGTGTTCCTCGGCATGGGCGGCGCGAGCTTCGCCGTCGCGCTGCCGATGGCGGGTAGCAACTATCCGCCGAAGGTCCAGGGGCTCGTGCTCGGTCTCGCCGCCGCGGGCAACATCGGCGCGGTGCTCGACGGCTTCCTGTTCCCGCATCTGGCCGACGCCTTCGGCTGGAAGATGTCGACCGCAGCCGCCCTGCCGCTGCTCGCGATTACCGCGGTCGCGCTGTACGCATGGGCGTCGGATGCCGGCGAGAAGACGGGCAGCACGATGCGCGCGCTGTCGAGCTTCGCGGTCACGCTCCTGAGTCTGATCGTGCTGGTGCTCGCGGTGAACGCCGGCGTGTTCGGCGGCGGAAAGGCCGGCGTGCTGCTCCTGCCGGTGATCGGCGCGCTCATCGCGATCGCCGTGCTGCCGCATCGCTATCGCTCGGTGCTCGGCGAGCGCGATACGTGGGCGATCATGCTGATCTACAGCATTACCTTTGGCGGCTTCGTCGGCATGTCGTCGTATGTGACGCTGCTGCTCACGTCGCTCTATCAGATGCCCAAGCTCGAAGCGGGCCTCTTCATGTCGCTGCTCGCGTTCCTCGGCGCGATCGTGCGTCCGTTCGGCGGCTATGTCGCCGATCGCGTGACGGGCGTGCGCGCGCTGCTGGTGCTGCTCGCCGCGATTGCCGTCGGCGACTTCACGTTCGCGATCTGGATGCCGCCGGTTGCCGGCGGTCTCGCGATCCTGATCTGCCTCTACATCGCGTTTGGTCTCGGCAACGGCTCGACGTTCCAGCTCGTGCCGCATCGCTGGAAGGGCAGGACGGGACTGCTCTCGGGAATCGTGGGTGCGGCGGGCGGCATCGGCGGGTTCTATCTGCCGGTGATCATGGGCATCGCGAAGGAAAGCACGGGCAGCTATCAGATGGGCTTCGCGACCTTCGGCGTGCTGGCGACCTGCGCGTTCGGCGCGTTGTTCCTGCTGCGCGGTCAGTGGCTGCGCTGGTCGTCGACGGCGGCGCAAGGACGTGAAAGCGTCGCGATCGGCGGAGCCCACGCGATGGAGTAAGTGTCTGCCGGGCGGCGGCTTCGGCGCGCCGCCCAAGCGCTTCAGACCCCCGCCGTATCCCGCTGATCCAGCGCCGCCTCGCCCGCATCGGAGTCGCCCGCGCGCTGCTGCTGCAACATCCACATCTGCGCAAACAACCCGCCCGCGCTCAACAGATCCGCGAACGTGCCGCGCTCCACGATGCGTCCATGATCCATCACGATGATCTGTTGCGCATGCACGACCGTCGACAGCCGGTGCGCGATGATGAGCGTCGTGCGCTCGCGCGCGATCGAATCGAGCTCGTGCTGGATCGCGCGTTCGGATTTCGAATCGAGCGCGGACGTGGCTTCGTCGAAGATCAGGATCGGCGGATTCTTGAGGAGCGTGCGCGCGATCGCGACGCGCTGCTTCTCGCCGCCCGAGAGCTTCAGCCCGCGCTCGCCGACCGGCGTGTCGTAACCCTGCGGCAATGCCTCGATGAAGTCGTGGATATGCGCCGCGCGCGCCGCCGCGATCACTTCCTCGCGGCTCGCGGACGGGCGTCCATACGCGATGTTGTAGTAGATCGAATCGTTGAAGAGCACGGTGTCCTGCGGCACGATGCCGATCGCCGCGCGCAACGAATCCTGCGTGACGTCGCGGATGTCCTGTCCGTCGATGCTGATGCCTCCGCCCTGCGCGCGATCGAGATCGTAAAAGCGGAAGAGCAGACGCCCGAGCGTCGATTTGCCCGAGCCGCTGTGTCCGACCACCGCTGTCGTCGTGCCCGCCGGAATCGTGAAATCGACGCCGTGCAGAATGGGCCTCGCCTTCTCGTACGAGAAGCTCACGTTCTCGAAGCGCACCTCCCCGCCGCGCACCGCGAGCGGCTGGGCGTTCGGCGCATCGGGCACTTCCCGGCCCGCGGAAAGCAGGGTGAACATGCGATCCATGTCGGTCAGCGCCTGCTTGAGCTCGCGATACACCACGCCGAGGAAATTCAGCGGAATGTAGAGCTGCAGCATGAACGTGTTGATGAGCACGAGATCGCCGAGCGTGAGGCGCCCGGCCATCACGCCCTGCGTCGCGCGCCACAGAATGAACACCAGCCCGATGCCGATGATCGTCTGCTGCCCGAAGTTGAGCAGCGACAGCGAGCGTTGCGACTTGATCGCGGCCGTGCGATAGCGCTGGAGGTTCTCGTCGTAGCGGCGCGTCTCCCATTCCTCGTTGCCGAAGTACTTGACGGTCTCGTAGTTGAGCAGCGAATCGATCGCGCGCGAGTTCGCCTTCGAATCGAGATCGTTCATCGTGCGGCGGAAATGCGTGCGCCACTCGGTCACCTTCACCGTGAACACGATGTACGTGACGAGCGCGACGAGCGTGACGAGCGCGTAATACGCCTCGTATTTCGTCACGAAGAACGCGAGCACGAGCCCGACTTCGACGAGCGTCGGCAGGATGCTGTAGAGCGAATAGGAAACGAGTTGCTGGATGCCGCGCGTGCCGCGCTCGATGTCGCGCGACATGCCGCCCGTCTGCCGTTCCAGATGAAAGCGCAGCGACAGCGAGTGCAGATGCCTGAACACCTGCAGGGCGAGTTGCCGCACGGCGCTTTCGGTCACCTTCGCGAAAAGCAGCTCGCGCAACTCCGTGAAGAGCGAGGTGGAAAGCCGCGCGGCCGCGTAAGCGATCACGAGCAGCCCGATGCCGCCGATCAGCACGATGCCCGGCGCGTCGTGCGCGCGTCCGAGCGCGGTGAGATGCTGCACGGACGCGAGGCTGTCGACGATGCGCTTCATCACGATCGGAACGCCGAGGTTCGCGACCTTCGCGCCGATCAGGCACGACAGCGCGAACGCGACGCGCCATTTGTACGTCGTGAGGTAAGGCAGCAGCGAGCGGATCGTCTGCCAGTCGTTGCGCGGGCCCTGGGGCGCTGGCCCGGGCTCTCTGTTGGGGAAGCGGCGCATGAGTTCGTATCGTTCGGGCGCGTCGCGCGAGCGGGCTCAAGCGCGGCGTCGGCGTTGCAGGGGACGCGTATGTCGTCGAGCGGGAGCACGTCTGTGGCATGCTTTCCCGTACAATTTGCTGCAAGCCCCGGCGTCATCGAGGTCATTGCCTCGCGCCCACGGGGTCATCCATAAATAGGCATTGTCGCAGAAGGTTCAAGGGGCCGCTTGCGCCCGCGAGCCTTCCAGCCGCTCTGCCAAACCGGAATCCCTGCCATGACGGATCAATCCAGACTCCCCCAGAAGCCGGTCGCGCTGCGCGTCGTGCCGCAGCCCGCCGACGCCAACGTCCACGGCGACGTCTTCGGCGGATGGATCATGGCGCAGGTCGACATCGCCGGCTCCATTCCGGCGAGCCGCCGCGCGAACGGCCGCGTCGCGACTGTCGCGGTGAACTCGTTCCTCTTCAAGCATCCCGTGTTCGTCGGCGATTTGCTGAGCTTTTACGCCGATATCGTGAAAACGGGGAATACGTCCGTCACGGTGTCGGTCGAGGTCTATGCGCAGCGCATGAACCTCGCCGAAGAAGTCGTCAAGGTGACGGAGGCGACGCTCACCTACGTCGCGACCGACCGCGACCGGCGTCCGCGCGTGCTGCCGTCGCTCGACTAAAAAGCGCAATCAGTGGGGCAACACGCCCTGCTGCAAAAGACCCGGAATCGCGTCGTGCGGCATCGGGCGCGAGAAGAGATAGCCTTGCATCTCGTCGCAGTCGCGTTCGCGCAGGAATTCGTGCTGCGCAGACGTTTCGACGCCTTCCGCGATCACCTGCAATTCCAGCGAATGCGCGAGCGCGATGATCGCCGACGTGATGGTTTCGTCGTCGCTCGACTCGCCGATGTCGGCGACGAACGAGCGGTCGATCTTCAGCCGATGCACCGGAAAGCGCTTGAGGTAGGACAGGCTCGAGTAGCCGGTGCCGAAGTCGTCGATCGCAATGCCGATGCCGAGCGCCGATAGCTCCGAGAGCATCGTGATCGCTTCCTCGGCGTTGCGCATGATCGCGCTCTCGGTGAGTTCGAGCTCGAGATAGCGCGGCTCGAGTCCGGTTTCTTCCAGCACCGACGTGACGAGCCGCGCGATGTCGCGCTGCTGGAAGTGCCGCGCAGACAGGTTCACCGAGACGCGCGCGGGCGGCAGCCCGGCATCCTGCCAGGCCTTGTTCTGCCGGCACGCCTCGCGCAGCACCCATTCCGACAGCGGCCCGATCAGGCCGCTCTCCTCCGCGACCGGAATGAAAGACGCCGGCGATACCAGCCCCTGCTCCGGATCGTGCCAGCGCACGAGCGCCTCGATGCCGACGATCGCGCGCGTCGTCATGTCCACCTGCGGCTGATAGTGCAGCAGGAACTCGCCGTCGCGCAGCGCGCGCCGCAGGCGCCGTTCGAGATTCATGCGCGCGCCGACGCTCGCGTTCATCTCCGGCTGGTAGAACTGATACGTGTTGCGGCCCATGTCCTTCGCGCGATACATCGCGAGATCGGCCTTCTTCATGACGGTTTCGGCGTCGTCCCCGTCCTGCGGATAGAGGCTCGCGCCCATGCTGCAGCCGACGTACAGCTCAGTGTCGTCGATCCACACCGGCTCCGAGATCGCGGCGCGCGTGCGCTCCATCCACGCGATCAGGCCGGCTTCGTCGGTCAGGTCGGGCAGCACGATCACGAACTCGTCGCCGCCGTGGCGCGCGACCGTGTCGCTCGATCGCGCCGAGCGCGCCAGACGCTCCGCGATCACCGCGAGCAGCCGGTCGCCGACGCTGTGTCCGAGGCTGTCGTTGACGTTCTTGAAGCCGTCGAGATCCATGAACACGACGGCGATCTTCGTCTCGCGCCGCCGCGCCTGCTCGATCGCGTGCTGAAGCCGGTCGCGCAGCAGATTGCGGTTCGGCAGGCGCGTGAGCGTGTCGTAATTCGCCTGATATTCGAGCTCTTCCTGATAGCGCATCAGATCGGTCACGTCGTTGATGATGCCGATGTGGTGCGTCGTCAGTCCCTGCGCATTCGGCACGGGCGCGACGAAGAGCTGGTTCCAGAAAAGCGCGCCGTCCTTGCGGTAGTTGCGCACCACGACGCTCGCCTCCAGGTTCGCGTCGAGCGCGCGGCGGATCGCGGCGAGTCCGTCCTGATCGCCGTCCGGGCCGTGCAGGAAGCGGCAGTCCTGTCCGATCACTTCGCTCGGGTCGTAACCGGTGATGCGCTTGAACGCCGGGTTCGCATACTCGATGACGTTCGCGCCATCGACGACGCCCGTGATCAGAATGGCGTTCACGCTCGCGTCGAGCGCGCGGCTTTGCAGGCGCAGCGCGAGCTCGGCGCGCTTGCGATCCGTGACGTCGTGATACGAGCCGAGCACGCCGATGGGCTGCCCTTCGCCGTCGAGCAGCGGCAGCTTGCTCGTGACGATGGTGTGCAGCTGGCCGCCCATCACGATGTCGCGTTCGTAGTGCATCTTCGGCACGGTCGTCACGATGACCTCCTCGTCGTCGGCGCGCACGACGTCCGCCTGCGCGCCCCACGGCAATTCGTAGTCGGTCTTGCCGATCACCTGCTCGTTGTACGCGAGGCCCGCATCGCGCGCGAAAGCGTTGTTGCAGCCCAGATAGCGCAACTCGCGGTCCTTCCAGAACACGCGCTGCGGAATGTTGTCGATCACCGTCTCGAGCATCTCGTTCGAGCGGCGCGCCTCCGCCTCCGCGTTGATGCGGTCGGTCACGTCGTTCGCCAGCATGAAGATGCCCGGGCGATTCGAATACGTGAGCGCGTGATGCGACACATCGGCGCTGACGATCGACCCGTCCTTGCGGCGATAGCGCCACACGCCCGCCGAGCCTTGCCCCGGCGCCGCGCGCTCGCCCGTCTCGCCGCCGCTGCGCGCAAGCCGCGCGGCGAAGCTGTCGAAGTCGTCGGCGTAGTGCAGATCGCACAGCGTCATGCCCATGAACTCCGGCTCGTCGAAGCCGAAATGCTCGCGCGCGGCCGGATTCACGGCGATGAAGCGCATGGTCTCGCGATCGACGATCCACATCGGCACCGGATGCGCCTCGAACATGCCGCGAAAGCGCTCGTTGCTGCGCTGCCTCGCCCGCACGATGCCGAGCTTCTCGCGCGACTGCCGCTCGCGACTCGCGAACAGCCAGATGAGCACGCCGCTGCCGGCGAGCATCGTGAAGGCGAGCAGCAGCATCGCGCCGCTCGATGCCTGTGCCGACTGATCGAGCGCGACGAGCGTCGCTTCGTCGATGCGCGAGCGCACTGCTGACAGCGCGTCGTCGACCGCTTGCTGGTCTTCGCCGAGCGTGACGAACGCGGCGTCGGCCCATGCGCGGGATTCGTCGGGACCCGCGTCGCGCGCGCGTTCGAACGCGTGATTGCCGTCGCGGCGCATCACGGCGGCGCGGGCCGCCAGCGCTTCGAATGCGCCGGTCATGCCGGGCGCCATCGCGATCTGCGCGCGCAGGCCGCTTTCGAGCGCGTCGAGATGGGCTTCGCGCTCCTGATGCCTCGCCCCGGTTTCGACGATGCCCGTCGCTTCGAAGCGGCTCAGTTGCGTGAGCGATTCGCCGAGCGTGCCGCGCCAGGCCACGAGATCGTGCAAGAGACTCATGGAGCGCAGCGTGCGCGCGTCGCTTTCGCGCAGATCGCCGATTCGTTCGCACGCGACGAAGGCGTTGGCGCCGAGCGCGGCCAGCACTACGGCGATGTTGACGAGCAAACCCCTGGAGAGGAATCGAATCATGAGCGGCGGGCGTAATCCTTTGGTGCGCGTCGGAAGCGCATCGAGAAGACGCGCGCCCACGCGAATGCGCGACGTGGAAAGCGTCCACGTCGCGATTGATGGATAACGTCCAATAACGGCATCGATGGCCCGGGGTTTAGGGGCCGCCGTCAAATAATCCGATTAAAGCGCCCGCTTAACGTTTGCGGGGCTTCGACCCTTACTCGGCGAGGCCGAACTCGCGCATCGCGGGCAGGAAGTCGTGGTTGACCTTGTCCGTGTTACGCGAGAGTTTCGCGAGCGCATAACGCTGGAAGCGGTCGAGCTTTGCCCAGCGCGAGAGGCTCGGTGCGCTCAGGCCGCATAGACTGCTCTGGCGGATCACGGTCTCGGGCACGGCGTCGGCGTGCGCCCAGACAGGATCGGGGTCGCGCTCGATCCTCCCGGGCGCGGCGTTCCCGTGGGTTTTCATCATCTCTTCGAGCGCGAGATCGAAGTTCTTCTCGAGGTCGGCATCGTCCTCGACCGGAAAGCGCGCAAGCAGCACGCGATCGTCGTAGGGAAGCTGCTGCCATTGATCGAGCGTGATGCGCATGCCGAAACGATCGAGATTGAAGCGCACGGCAAGCGGAATGAAGGTCAGATTGTCAGAGGATTCGACTTCGAATCCGAAGAGACGGGCGGCGTCGTAGAGTCCCATAACGAAAGCCTCGTTGGATTGAGGGGGCTGCGCGGCGCGCATCGCCACCTTAAGTTATTGTAGGGCCTTGGATCTGGCGGGAACCATTGCAATCAAGCCGCTGACCGCGTGTTCGCGATCAGCAAGAATACGCAGCAAGCTACGTACCCGACTTTACTCGAAACAGGCGCTCAGGAGCAGCAAAGTGAATCAACTCGAAACCGACGATCAGCCCGGCTTCGTCGAGCGCCTGGTGCGCAGGCATCGCAGGAGCGAAAGCGCGGTCGTCGCGGACAACGTGGGCCAGGAATGGCCCGTCGCACTCGTTTTCAACGGCATTTCGCACGCTGTGATGATGTGCACGCCGCGCGATCTCGAAGCGTTCGCCGTGGGCTTCTCGCTGACCGAGGGCATCGTCGAGCGCGGCAGCGATATCCACGACATCGAGGTTTACTTTCGCGATGACGGCGTCGTATTGCCGCATGCCGAGGTGCATCTGCAGGTCGTGCAGCAGGCGTTCGCATCGCTCAAGGACAAGCGCCGCGCGCTCGCGGGACGCACCGGCTGCGGCGTGTGCGGCATCGAGAGCATCGAATTGCTCGATCTTCAGCCCGAGCGCGTGCCCGACACCGGCTTTCTCGCGCGCCTCGCGCCCGATGCGATCGAACGCGCCGCGCGCGAATTGCCGGCGCATCAGCAATTGACGAAGCTGACGGGGGGTTTGCACGCCGCCGCCTGGTGCGACGAAACCGGCGCGGTGCGTCACGCATTCGAGGATGTCGGGCGGCATAACGCGCTCGACAAGCTCATCGGTCAGCTGATCCTGCGGCGCGAGGACACGACGCAAGGCTTCGTGTTCCTGTCGAGCCGCGCGAGCTATGAGCTCGTGCGCAAGTCGGCGCGCGTCGGCGTGCCGATGATCGCGACCATTTCCGCGCCGACGTCGCTCGCCATCGCGATCGCGAAGCAGGCGGGCTTGCGGCTCGTCAGCTTCGCGCGCGAGAACAGCTTTGTCGAATACGACGTCGACTGACGCTTCTTACTCGAACTTGCTGAAGTCGGGCTTGCGCTTCTCGAAGAAGGCCTGAAACGCTTCGCGCGCCTCGGGGGCAACCAGCATCCGCGCGAAGTGCACGGCTTCGTCTTCCATGCGCAACGACACCTCGTTCGCCTGCGCGCCCTTCAACAGCCCTTTCGTCACGCGCAGCGACGAGGCCGGCAGCAGCGCCAGCCGTTTCGCCCTCTCGAATGCATAGGCGTCGAGTTCGCCCGCATCGATCGCGCCGTTCACGAAGCCCATGCCGATTGCTTCGTTCACGTCAAACGCCTCGCCCAGCAGGAGCTTTTCCGCCGCGCGCTGATAGCCCGCCGTGCGCGGCAGCAAGAGACTCGACGCCGCCTCCGGGCACAAGCCGAGCTGTGCGAACGGCAGCGAAAATTTCGCGTTCGGGCTCGCGTAGACGATGTCGCAGTGCAGGAGCATCGTCGTGCCGATGCCCACCGCCGCACCCGTGACGGCCGCCACGATCGGCTTCGGAAAGCCGCTGATCCGCCGCAGGAACTGGAACACGGGCGCGTCGAGTCCCTTGGGTGGATCGTTCAGGAAGTCGTCGAGATCGTTACCCGCGCTGAACGTGCTGCCGTTGGCGCGAATCAGCACGGCGCGCACGGTCGGGTCCATCTCGGCTTCGTAAAGGCCGTCGGCCATTTCCTGATACATCGCCGCCGTGATCGCGTTCTTCTTCTCCGGACGATTGAGCACGATGCTCAGGACGCCGTCCGCGCGTTCGATCTGAATCTCCATCCGCTGTCTCCTTCATGCCGGTCCGCGAGCGATGACACCCGCGGACCATCCGCGATCAAAGCCGTTCGATGATGCCCGCTGCGCCCATGCCGGTGCCGACGCACATCGTCACCATGCCGTACTTCAGGTTGCGCCGCCGCAGGCCGTGCACGACCGTCGACGCGCGAATCGCGCCCGTGGCGCCAAGCGGATGGCCGAGCGCGATCGCACCGCCGAGCGGATTGACCTTCGATGCATCGAGGCCGAGATCGCCGATTACCGCGAGCGCCTGCGCCGCAAAAGCCTCGTTCAGCTCGATCCAGTCGATGTCGTCCTGCTTCAAGCCTGCCGCCTTCAGCGCGGCCGGAATCGCTTCCTTCGGCCCGATGCCCATGATCTCCGGCGGCACGCCGCGCACCGCGAAGCTCACGAAGCGCGCGAGCGGCGTCAGGTTGAACTGTTTGAGCACCTTCTCCGACACGACGATCAGCGCGCCCGCGCCGTCCGAAGTCTGCGAGCTGTTGCCCGCCGTGACCGAGCCTTTGTTCGCGAACACCGGGCGCAGCTTGGCCAGACCTTCGATCGACGTATCCGCGCGCGGGCCTTCGTCGAGCGCGATTTCGCGCGCGTTCACGCGCACTTCGCCGGTCGCGAGATCGGGAAAGCGCTCATTCAGCGTATAAGCGGCGATTTCATCGGCGAACTCACCCGCCTGTTGCGCCGCCAGCGCCTTGCGATGCGACTCGACCGCGAACGCGTCCTGCGCCTCGCGGCTCACTTTCCAGCGCTCCGCGACTTTCTCCGCCGTCAGACCCATGCCATACGCGATGCCGACGTCTTCATTGCGATCGAAGATATGCGGCGACAGCGACGGCTTGTTGCCCATCATCGGCACCATGCTCATCGACTCGCAGCCGCCGGCGATCATCGCTTCGGCTTCGCCGACGCGGATGCGGTCCGCCGCCATCGCGAGCGTGGTCAGGCCCGACGCGCAGAAGCGGTTCACCGTGACGCCGCCGACGGTATTCGGCAAGCCGGACAGCAACGCGCCCATGCGCGCGACGTTCAGCCCCTGCTCGGCTTCGGGAATCGCACAGCCGACGATGGCGTCCTCGATCACGCTCGTGTCGAGACCCGGCACTTGCGCGACGGCCGATCTGATCGCGTGAACGAGCAGTTCGTCCGGGCGCGTGTTCCTGAACACGCCGCGCGGCGCCTTGCCGATCGGCGTGCGGCTCGCGGCGACGATATATGCGTCTTGCAGTTGTTTGCTCATGTGTGTGTCAACTCCAATGTGTCGCGCGCTTCAGTTGCGAACCGGCTTGCCGGTCTGCAACATGCCCATGATTCGCTCTTGCGTCTTCTGCGTGCCGAGCAGTTCGACGAACGCGCGGCGCTCGAGCGCCAGCAGCCATTCCTCGTCGACGAGACTGCCCGCTTCGACGTCGCCGCCGCATACCGCCTCCGCGATGCGGCTCGCGATCAGATAATCGTGATCGCTGATGAAGCGCCCGTCGCGCATGTTCACTAGCGAGGCCTTGATCGTCGAGATCGCCGAGCGGCCCGCGACCGGCACCTGCTTCACGCGCAGCGGCGGACGATAGCCCGATGCGGCCAGCGCGCGCGCTTCGTTCTTCGCGATGTCGAGCAGCTCGTGCACGTTGAAGACGATCGTGTCGGACGGCTTCAGATAGCCCATCGCGCGGGCATCGAACGCGGAGGAGGAAACCTTCGCCATTGCCGCGTTCTCGAAGGACTTCTGCAGGAACTTGAGCAGATCGCTCGTCGCGTTGACGGCGCCCGCGGCTTCGGCCGCGCGCAGCGCCGCCTCCTTCAGACCGCCGCCCGCCGGCACGAGACCCACGCCGACTTCGACGAGGCCGATATAGCTCTCGACATGCGCGACGCGCTTCGCCGAATGCAGCAGCAACTCGCAGCCGCCGCCGAGCGCGATGCCCGACACCGCCGACACCACCGGCACGTTCGCGTATTTCACGCGCAGCATGCCTTGCTGGAACTTCTTCACGAACGGCTCGATGCCCTTCGCGCCGCCCATCATGAAAGCGGGCATGGCTTCCTCGAGATTCGCGCCCGCCGAGAACGGGCCGCCCGGCGCGCCGAGCTGCAGCGACGTCGGCTGCCAGATCACGACGCCGCGGTATGCCTTCTCGGCGAGTTCGATGGCTTGGGCGAGCCCGTCGATCACGCCCAGGCCGATGGTGTTCAGCTTCGTCTTGAACGAGACGATGACGACATCGCCATCCTCCTGATCGAGCCAGGCGCGCACGCTATCGGTTTCGAAGAGCGTCTTGCCGTAGGTCTTCGGATCGGCGCCGGTCTCGCCGATGAGCGGCGCGCGGAACACCTGCTTCCCGTAGACGGGCAGCGTCGAGCGCGGCACGAAGCGGCGTTCGCCCGGCGACCACGACCCTTCGTCGGTATGCACGCCGTTTTTGTCGGCGACCGGTCCATCGAGCACCCACGCGGGCAGCGGCGCGTTCGAAAGCGCCTTGCCCGCATCGATATCTTCCTGCACCCACTTCGCGATCTGCTGCCAGCCCGCCGCCTGCCAGCTTTCGAACGGCCCCTGATTCCAGCCGAAGCCCCAGCGGATCGCGAGATCGACATCGCGCGCGTTGTCCGCGATCGACTCCAGATGCACGGCGATGTAGTGGAACACGTCGCGGAAGATCGCCCAGAGGAATTGCGCCTGCTTGTTGTCGGTTTCGCGCAAGAGCTTGAAGCGCTCGGCGGGCGGACGCTTCAGGATGCGGCCGATGATCTCGTCGGCCTTTGCGCCGCCGTCGACGTACTGTGCGGTCTTCGGGTCGAGCACCTTGATCGCCTTACCTTCCTTGCGATAGAAGCCCGCGCCGGTCTTCTGGCCCAGCGCGCCGCTTTTCACCAGCGCTTCGAGCACCGGCGGCGTCTTGTAGACGGAAAAGAACGGGTCGTCGGGCAGGTTGTCCTGCATCGTTTTGATGACGTGCGCCATCGTGTCGAGACCGACGACGTCCGCCGTGCGGAAGGTCGCGGACTTGGCGCGGCCGAGGCGCGCACCGGTGAGGTCGTCGACTTCGTCGAAGCGCAGACCGAACTTCTCGGCCTCGGCGATGACGGCGAGAATCGAGAACACGCCGACGCGGTTGGCGATGAAGTTCGGCGTGTCCTTCGCGCGCACGACGCCCTTGCCGATCACGCTCGTCAGGAACGTTTCGAGCTGATCGAGGATTTCCGGCGCAGTCGTCGCGGTCGGAATCAGCTCGACCAGATGCATGTAGCGCGGCGGATTGAAGAAGTGCACGCCGCAGAAGCGCGCTTTCAGTTCATCCGAGAAACCGTTCGACAGCTCCGTGATGGAAAGGCCGGACGTATTGCTCGCGAAGATCGCGTGCGGCGCGATGTGCGGCGACACTTTCTTGTAGAGATCGTGCTTCCAGTCCATGCGCTCGGCGATGGCTTCGATCACGAGATCGCAATCGGCGAGTTGGGCGATGTCGTCGTCATAGTTTGCGGGCTCGATGTACTGCGCGTCGTCCTTTACGCCTAGCGGCGCGGGCGACAGCTTCTTCAGATTCTCGATGGCCTTCATCGCAATGCCGTTCTTCGGGCCTTCCTTCGCGGGAAGATCGAAGAGCACGACGGGCACGCGGGCGTTGATCAGATGCGCGGCGATCTGCGCGCCCATCACGCCCGCGCCGAGCACGGCGACTTTGCGAATGTTGAGGGTGCTCACGGGTTTGCCTCCAGGGTTCAATTTCTAGACTTTGCTTGCGGCGGTTGTGGTTGGTTCTTTCGCGGGCGCTTCTGTTGGATCCCGTTTTCGTGTCGGTCTGTTGGCGTTGCCCCTGTGCGGGGCGGCAACGCTAACAGACCGACACCAAAACGGGATCCGGCAAAAAACCCAAACGCCCCCGACAAAAAAACAATCAGAAAAGCGCTTCGTCGTAATCCATCATCGGCTTGGCACCAGCCCGAGCCGCCCGAATCGTCGAAGCGGTCTCAGGCAGCAACTTGGCGAAGTAAAACCGCGCGGTAGCGAGCTTGGCCTTGTAAAAGGCATCTCCAGAATCCGCGTTATCCAACGCCACCCGCGCCATCCGCGCCCAGAAGTACGAGAACACCAGATGCCCGACAGTACGCAAATAAGGCACGGCCGCAGCGCCGACTTCATCGGGATTCTGCATGGCCTTCATGCCGATCTCCATCGTGAGCTTCTGCACCTTCTCGCCGATATCCGCAAGCGGATTGATGAACTCCTGCATCTCCGGCTTCACGCCCTCTTCCTCAATGAAATCCTTCACGAGCTTGCCGAAGCGGTTGAGCTTCGCGCCCATGTCGCCGAGGATCTTGCGGCCGAGCAGATCGAGCGCCTGAATGGAATTGGTGCCCTCGTAGATCATGTTGATGCGCGCATCGCGGACGTATTGCTCCATGCCCCATTCGGAGATGAAGCCGTGGCCGCCGTAGATCTGCATCGCCATGTTGGTGCCTTCGAAAGCGTTGTCCGTCAGGAACGCCTTGATGACCGGCGTGAGCAACGCCACGAAATCGCCGGCTTCGCGGCGCACGGCTTCGTCCGCATGCGAAAGCTCCTTGTCGATGTTGAGCGCCGCCCAGTAGGTGAACGCGCGGCCCGCTTCGGCATACGCCTTCTGCGTGAGCAGCATGCGGCGCACGTCCGGATGCACGATGATCGGATCAGCAGGCTTGTCCGGCGCCTTCGGGCCCGTGAGCGAGCGCATCTGCAGGCGCTCCTTCGCATACACGAGCGAGTTCTGATACGCCACCTCGGTCAGGCCCAGACCCTGCATGCCGACACCGAGGCGCGCCGCGTTCATCATCACGAACATCGCGTTCAAGCCCTTGTTCGCCTCGCCGACGAGCCAGCCCTTCGCACCGTCGAGATTCATCACGCAGGTCGCGTTGCCGTGGATGCCCATCTTGTGCTCGATCGAGCCGCACTTGACGCCGTTGCGCTCGCCGGGCGCGCCGCTCGCGTCGGGCACGAACTTCGGCACGATGAAGAGCGAAATGCCCTTGGTGCCCATCGGCGCGCCCGGCAGACGCGCGAGCACGAGATGGACGATGTTCTCGGCCATGTCGTGCTCGCCGCTCGAAATGAAGATCTTCGTGCCGGTGAGCGCGTACGAGCCATCGGGATTCGGCTCGGCCTTCGTGCGCAGAATGCCGAGGTCCGTTCCGCAATGCGGTTCGGTGAGGCACATCGTGCCGGTCCACTCGCCCGAAACGAGCTTCGGCAGATACGTCGACTGCTGCTCCGGCGTGCCGTGCGCATGCAGGCATTCGTACGCGCCGTGCGACAGGCCGGGGTACATCGTCCAGGCCTGATTCGCGGAGTTGAGCATCTCGTAGAGCGCGTTGTTGACGAACGCGGGCAAGCCCTGGCCGCCGAACTCGGGATCGCAGCCGAGTGCCGGCCAGCCCGCCTCGACGTACTGGCGGTACGCTTCCCTGAAGCCGGCGGGCGTCTTCACGACGCCGTCGCCCTCGTAAATGCAGCCTTCGCGGTCGCCGCTCCGGTTGAGCGGAAACACGACTTCCGAGCAGAATTTGCCGGCCTCCTCGAGCACCTGATTGATGGTCTCCGCGTCGAGGTCGGCATGCTTCGGCATGCTCTTCAGTTCAGCTTCGACGTTCAGCAGTTCGTGCAGCACGAACTGCATGTCGCGAAGGGGGGCGGCGTACTGTCCCATGAGTCTCTCCAGTTTCTTCAAGCTTCTCGTAGCACGCCGCCAAACCGCCTTTGCTTCGATTCGGACGGCGCCGCTAACGACTGTCGGTATGTTGCGAAGTCAGATTCGCCGCTGCGCTTGCACCGGCTTCCGCGCCCGGGCCGGCATTCGCATTCGACGTCTGATACGAAACGATCGTTTTTTCCAGCGCGTCCCGCGTCAGTTGCACGGCCTCCGGCAGATGCAGGAAGCGAGCGTCGTGATGCAGGCCGAGCGTAAAGCTGTACAGCTCGAAGAGCATCAGATGCGGATCCGTCTCCGGCTTCAGATGTCCTTCGTCCTTCGACTGGCGGATCGCGCGCAACAGCGCATCGCGCCACATGCTCACGCTGTGCACGAGCTGCTCGCGCACGGCGCTCGCCGCGCGGTCGTCGTACTCGACCGCGCCGCTGATATAGATGCAACCCGTGGTCACTTCCTGGATGCGCTTCTCCATCCAGCGATTCATCATCGCGCGCAATCGCGGCAGGCCGCGTGCTTCGCGCAGGCTAGGAAAGAACACTTCGTCCTCGAAGCGCCGGTGGTACTCGCGCACCACCTCCACCTGCAAATCCTCGCGCGACCCGAAATGCGCAAACACACCGCTCTTGCTCATCTGCATCCGCTCGGCCAACAGGCCGATCGTCAGCCCTTCCAGCCCGTCCCGGCTCGCCAGTTCCAGCGCTGCGTCGAGAATCGCGGCCCGCGTCTGTTCGCCTTTTCGCATGATGTCCCTACCGTTCTTATGTGACCCGTAAAATCGAACGGCCGTTCTATTATTGTGGCCGAACGCTGGTGAAACAAGCAAATTTTTAGACACGCGTTTCTAAAACGAATGGGATGTCCATAAGATAAATCTCAACCTTGCCCGCGGTCATTGTCTCGTTTTATGTACAGACTGCCTGTAAGTGGCTGCCCGGATTCCAAGAAGATGGGAAGGTTTGTGTGGAAAGGCAGCCGGCCAGTATTTTTGCGCAATCGCTACGGAATAGCAGGTTAATCGTACTGTCCGATGGTGATCATTTTCATCATCAGACGATACGTGTTATAGGCAAGCCAACTAAGCGCCCGCTCCGTAACAGGCCGCGACGCATAATGTTTTTCGTCGATGGGACGGCCTTCGTCGAATGCCTGAAGAATGGCGTCGTGCAGCCCGGCGATTTCGGGATGATTGACGAGCACCATGTTGGCCTCGTTGTTGAGCACGAGCGACAGTGCGTCGAGGTTGGACGAGCCGATGGTGGCCCAGTCCTCGTCCACGACGGCGACCTTGCCGTGGAGGATCGTCTTCTCGTACTCCGAGATCCGCACGCCGTGCTTGAGCAGATTGCCGTAAAGGAACGGCGTCGCGTAATCCAGCGCGACGAACTCCTTGCGGCCGATGACGAGCGACACGCGCACGCCGCGCTTCGCCGCCTGCACGAGCGCGCGCCGCAGCCTGCGCCCGGGCATGAAGTAAGGATTCGCCAGCAGCACTTCGCTCTCGGCGTGGGCGATTGCCCGCAGATACGCCTTCTCGATCGCGCGGCGATTGAGCAGGTTGTCGCGCGCGACGAACGCGACGCACGGCTGGTCGACCGCGTGGATCTCGCCCAGGCGCGCCCGCCTGCGCGCGAGCATCGCGCGGCGCGCGCTCCAGCGGCTTTGCCGCGTCTCCGGCTCGCAGCCCGGCTGAGCAAGCTGACGCGGCTTCACGCCGAGGCGGATGCGCTGCCATTGCAGCTCGAACGCCTCGCGCACGTCCTTGACGACGGGCCCGTGCGCCTCCAATGCGAAGTCCCAGCGCGGCCGCTCGAGCTGCGTGCCGTTCTGGTCGTAGTCGTCGACGATATTGATGCCGCCGCAGAACGCATAGGTCTCGTCGATCAGCGCGAGCTTGCGATGCGTGCGCGACCAGCCTTGCGGCCCGAACAGCAGATGCGGGTTGTAGATGCGGTGCTCGACGCCGCGCTCCTGCCAGAGCTTGAACATCGGCAGATTGCTTTCGGTGCCGATGCCATCGGTGATCACACGCACTTTGATGCCGCGCTCCGCCGCGCGCACGAGCGCGTCGGAGACGGCGCGGCCGATGTCGTCGTTGGCGAAGATGTAGGTTTCGAGCGACACCGACTTGCGCGCGTTGTCGATCCGCTCGATGAGCGCCGGAAAGAACTGCACGCCGCCCTTGAGAAGGCGCACATGATTGCCGGCGGTGAAGCAAAGGCGCGCTGGTCGGCGGCCGGAGAACAGCGCCTGGCGCAGCCGCTTGAAACTGCGCTGCGGACGCAAACCGATCATCGGTTATGCGCCGCGAGGCGCTCGGGCAATTGCAGGATGGCTTCCCGGTTCGACCACGAGAAGCACCGGTCGGCCGCCTCGCGAAACGGCAGCCACAGATGCGCGGTGTGCTCGCGCGGCGCGAGCGTCACTTCGAGGCAATGCGGCACGAGCAGGCTGAACTGATGCTCGGTGTTGCGCGAGACGCCTTGCGCATAGCGATGCCGCCACTGCGGATAGATCTCGTACTGGATGCTGTGATGCCAGTCGAGGAGCGCATGCTCCGGCACGAGCGAACTGCCGATCACGATGCCGGTTTCTTCCTGCACCTCGCGCGCGGCGGTTTCGGTGAGCGGCTCGTCGATGCGATCCTTCGAGCCGGTCACCGATTGCCAGAAGCCCTTGTGATCCGCACGTTCGATGATGAGCACGTCCAGTTCCGGCGTATGAATGACGACCAGGACGGATTCGGGAATCTTCGGCGGCTTGAACATGAGGTTTTGAACGTGCGTTTCTTTATCTGTCTTCTGTGCAAAGACTGTAACGCAAAAAACGAAAAAGGCGCATTCGGCGCCTTTTTCATCACAACGACAGCGAAAGCTGCTTAATGCGCTTTCTGTTCCGGCTGACGCAGACGGATGTGCAGCTCGCGCAACTGACGCTCGTCCACCTCGCTCGGCGCCTGCGTGAGCAGATCCTGCGCGCGTTGCGTCTTCGGGAACGCGATCACGTCGCGGATCGAGTCGGCGCCGGCCATCATCGTGACGATGCGGTCCAGACCGAACGCGATACCGCCGTGCGGCGGCGCGCCGTACTGCAGCGCGTCGAGCAGGAAGCCGAACTTCAGGCGCGCTTCCTCGGCGCCGATCTTCAGCGCGCGGAACACCTTGCTCTGCACATCCTCCTGGAAGATACGCACCGAACCGCCGCCGATTTCCCAGCCGTTCAGCACCATGTCGTACGCCTTCGCGAGGCAACGGCCCGGATCGGTTTCGAGGTACTCCAGGTGCTCGTCCTTCGGGCTCGTGAACGGATGGTGCGCGGCCACGTAGCGGTTCTCTTCCTCGTCATACTCGAACATCGGGAAGTCGACGACCCACAGCGGCTTCCAGCCGGTTTCGAGCAGACCGTTCGCACGGCCGAACTCCGAATGGCCGATCTTCAGGCGCAGCGCGCCGAGGCTGTCGTTCACGACCTTCGCGCGATCCGCCGCGAAGAAGACGATGTCACCGTCTTCCGCCGCCGTGCGCTCCATGATCGCCGCGAGCGCCGCATCATGCAGGTTCTTGACGATCGGGCTTTGCAGGCCGTCGCGGCCACGGGTCTTGTCGTTGACCTTGATCCACGCGAGGCCCTTCGCGCCATAGATGCGCACGAACTCGGTATAGCCGTCGATGTCGCCGCGCGAGAGCTCGCCGCCCTTCGGCACGCGCAAGGCAGCGACGCGGCCGTCCTTCGAGTTGGCCGGCATGCTGAACACCTTGAAGTCGACGTCCCGCACCGCGTCGGTGAGGTCGGCGAACTCGAGCTTCACGCGCAGGTCGGGTTTGTCCGAGCCGAAGCGGCGCATCGCTTCCGAGTACAGCATGACCGGGAATTTCTCGGGCAGCGCGACATCCATCGTCTCCTTGAAGACGTGGCGGATCATCGCTTCGAACAGGTCGCGGATCTCCTGCTCGTTGAGGAACGAGGTTTCGCAGTCGATCTGCGTGAATTCCGGCTGACGGTCGGCGCGCAGGTCTTCGTCGCGGAAGCACTTGGTGATCTGGTAGTAACGGTCGAAGTTCGCGACCATCAGCAATTGCTTGAATAATTGCGGCGACTGCGGCAGCGCGAAGAACTGGCCCGCGTTCACGCGCGACGGCACGAGGTAGTCGCGCGCGCCTTCCGGCGTGCTCTTGGTGAGCATCGGCGTTTCGATGTCGATGAAGCCTTGCGCGTCGAGATACTTGCGCACTTCCATCGCCACGCGATAGCGCAGGCGCAGGTTCTGCTGCATCTGCGGGCGGCGCAGGTCGAGCACGCGGTGCGTGAGGCGCGTGGTTTCGGAGAGGTTGTCGTCGTCGAGCTGGAACGGCGGCGTGACCGATGCGTTCAGCACCTTCAGCTCGTGGCACAGCACTTCGATCTTGCCGCTCGTCAGATTGGCGTTGACCGTGCCTTCGGGACGGTTGCGCACGACGCCCTTGACCTGCACGCAGAACTCGTTGCGCACGCCTTCGGCCACCTTGAACATCTCGGCGCGGTCCGGGTCGCAGACGACCTGAACGAGCCCTTCGCGATCGCGCAAGTCGATGAAGATAACGCCACCGTGATCGCGGCGGCGATGCACCCAGCCGCACAGCGAGACGGTTTGGCCCAGTTGGGCCTCGGTCACCAGACCGCAGTATTCAGATCGCATCGACATGATGTTGTGTCTTTCGTTGTTCGTTGATCAACGGCTCGCGCGCCCGGGTCATGCTCTTTCGTCGGCTGACTCTCGGCTCGCGCGCGCCGGCATTACATCGGCGGCTCGGTGGGGCGGCGGGCTGGCGCAACCGGCGCCGGCGCGCTCGGCGAAGGGGCCACCACGCCCATCGAGACGATGTACTTCAGTGCGGCGTCGACGGTCATGTCCAGTTCGACGACTTCGCTTTTCGGCATCATCAGGAAGAAGCCGGAGGTCGGGTTCGGCGTCGTCGGCACGTAGACGCTCACGTGGTCCGCATCCAGATGGTTCAGTACGTCGCCACCCGGAATGCCCGTCAGAAAACCGATGGTGTACGAGCCCTTGCGCGGATATTCGATCAGGAGCGCCTTGCGGAACGCGTTGCCGCTGGACGAGAGCAGCGTGTCCGACACCTGCTTCACGCTCGTATAGAGCGGACCGACCACCGGAATGTGACGCAGGATCGCGTCCCACCATCCGACGAGTTTCTGGCCGACAAAGTTCTGCGTCAGCAGGCCGACGATGAAAATGAAGGCAAGGGTCAGCACCGCGCCGACGCCCGGCAGATGGAAGCCGACAATGCGCTCGGGCTGCCACGACTGCGGCAGGAGACGCAGCGTCTGGTCCATGGTGCCGATGACGAGGCCCAGCACCCACAGGGTGATCGCGAGCGGAACCAGCACCAGCAGGCCGGTGAGGAACACGGATTTCAGCGTAGTCTTTTTCGTCGTCATTTACACGGGGCGAAGGCTGCGCCGGCTCTCGATTGCACTGGAGATTCGGCTTGGCAGGCGAGCCGCGCTCGGGCGAGCGCGGTCGGCGGGATCATCTGCATGGCATTCGGCCGGACGGGCCGGCCGGGTTTCGCTTCAGGCGGCGCCCGACGATGCGGAGGCGCCCGCCGCTGGCTTGCCGGCATCCGATGATGACGTGCTCGCCGGGGTCGCGCTGTCGGCGGAACTCGAGCTGGCGGAAGTTTCTTCCGATTTCGGCGCAGACGCCTTCGACGCGCCCGCGCTGTCGTTCGAGCCGCCGTCGCCACCGCTCTTGCCACTATTACCGCCACGGAAATCGGTGACATACCAGCCCGATCCCTTCAACTGGAAACCGGCGGCGGTCACTTGCTTCGAGAAAGCGTCCGTTCCGCAGGCGGGACATTGCGTGAGCGGCGCATCGCTCAGTTTCTGAAGCACATCTTTTTCGTGGCCGCAGTTTGCGCAGCGGTACGCGTAAATCGGCATGGCACCCTTCCTACAATTATCTGTCGACGCTTGCAAAGCCTTGAATTATAGCCGCAAACCAATTTTGACCCGCGATTTTCGGGTCCGCGGGCACAAGTCCAACCGCCGACTTATTTCAGGGCGACGACAGCGAATTTCAAGCCGTTCCGCTCAGATGCGCCGCCAGGTCAGCCAGCGCTCCCGGCCGGCGAACACGGGAATCGAGCCGCTCACCTCGCGGTCTTCGATCAGTTCGAAGTGTGGCGTCAGGAGCGCGTCCAGTTCGCGGCGCTCGATGCCGAACGGCGGTCCTTTCGGCGTCGCGCCGATGAAAAAGAAGCCCGCGAGCAAGGCGCCGGACTTGAGCAGCGCGGCCATTCGCTCGGCGTAGTCCTGCCAGCGGTCTTTCGGAAGCGCGCACAAGAACGCCCGCTCGTAGATCCAGTCGGGCGAAACAGGTGGCTCGTAAGCGAAGAAATCCGCCTCCTCGACGACACCCGCATGCGCGCCCAGTTGCTTGCGCGCCGCCTCGACGGCGCCGGGCGCGAAATCGATCGCGCGCACCGGCCAGCCGCGCTCGGCCAGAAACAGCGCCTCGTACGCGCTGCCGCAGCCGGGAATCAGCACGTTCTGCGCCTCGCGTGATGCGACGAAGGTCTTGAACGTCTCCGGGACGCCCGCCTGGTCCCACGGCGTGAAATGCTGGCTGAAACGCTCGTCCCAGAAGCCGGGAGAATTCGGATCGCGGTTCTCGAAAGACGGAATGTCGGAATTTGTCGGATCGCTCATGATGTTGCCTCTGGTGCGGGTTTCATCGATGCCGGGGAATCACGGATGGCCGAGCCAAAACTGCGCGATCACGACGCCCGCGCCGGCCACCGCGATCATGCCGACGGCCAGCAGCGTCATCAGCAGGCGATTGGTGCGCTTCTGCTCGGCGAGCAGTTGCCGCATCGTTTCCTCGTTGCCGCTCTTCGGGGCATCGTGCTGCTCGGCGAGCAAATGATGGATCAGACGCGGCAACTGCGGAATGGTCTTGCTCCACTGCGGCGCTTCCATCTGGAGCCGTTCGTACCAGCCGCGCCAGCCGATCTGCTCGTTCATCCAGCGTTCGAGATAAGGCTTGGCGGTTTTCCAGAGATCGAGCTCCGGGTCGAGCGAGCGACCGAGCCCTTCGACGTTGAGCATCGTCTTCTGCAACAGCACGAGTTGCGGCTGAATCTCGACGTTGAAGCGGCGCGACGTCGAGAAAAGACGCATCAGCACTTGTCCGAGCGAGATGTCCTTCAGCGCGCGATCGAAGTACGGTTCGCACACGGCGCGGATCGAGCTTTCCAGCTCCTCGACGCGCGTGCTCGGCGGCACCCAGCCCGATTCGAGGTGCAGCGTCGCGACGCGGTGATAATCGCGCTTGAAGAACGCGAGGAAGTTCTGCGCGAGGTAATTCTTGTCGAAGTCCGAGAGCGCTCCGACGATACCGAAATCCAGCGCGATATAGCGCCCGAAGGTCGCCGGATCGAGGCTCACCTGAATGTTGCCGGGGTGCATGTCGGCGTGGAAAAAGCCGTCGCGGAACACCTGCGTGAAGAAAATCTCGACGCCTTCGCGCGCGAGCTTCGGAATGTCGACGCCGGCCGCGCGCAGCGTATCGACCTGACTGATCGGCACGCCGACCATGCGCTCCATGACGAGCACCGTGGGCGCGGACATGTCCCAGTACATCTCGGGCACGAGAAGCAGATCGAGCCCCTGAAAGTTGCGGCGCAGCTGGCTGCCGTTGGCGGCCTCGCGCATCAGATCGAGCTCGTCGTGCAGATATTTGTCGAACTCGGCGACGACTTCGCGCGGCTTCAGGCGTCGGCCGTCGGCCCACAGGCGTTCGGCCCACGTCGCGATGTCGCGCAACAGCGCCAGGTCCGAATCGATCACCGGCAGCATGCCCGGGCGCAGCACCTTCACCGCGACGGCCTTGCCCGCGTGCTCGCCGGTCTTGATCCGGGCGAAATGCACCTGCGCGATCGAGGCGCTCGCCACCGGCACGCGCTCGAAATCGTCGAACAGTTCGTCGATCGGCGCGCCGAGCGATTTCTCGATGATCGAGACCGCCACCGCGGAATCGAACGGCGGAACCCGGTCCTGAAGCTTCGCGAGTTCATCGGCGATATCGACGGGCAGAAGATCGCGCCGCGTCGAGAGGACCTGGCCGAACTTCACGAAAATCGGGCCAAGGCTTTCCAGCGCGAGCCGCAGGCGGATGCCGCGCTCGACATTGAACCTGCGGCCGAAGGTCGTGATGCGCATGAGAAAACGCACGCGACGATCGTCGATGCCGCTCATCACGACTTCATCGAGCCCGAAGCGGACGATTGTGAAAAAAATCTTGAGAAAACGCAGAAAACGCATGGTTCGGATTCGCTTCAGCTCGTTATTCGTGCGAGCCGCGCACGGACTCGCCGCCGGTTCGCGCTGAGGCACCGCGAGCCAGCTGTCGTTGTTCGGTTTGTTCGATTCTTTCGATACGCTTTTCGACGCGCGCGAGCGCATCGCGCGCCTTCGAGAGCTCCCCGTTGAATGCCTCGAGCGCGCTCTTGCGCACGAGTTGCGGCTGTTCGTCGAGAAAGTATTCGGTGAGGGTGTCCAGCAGATTCCGCCCGGTGCGCTGCGCCTGTTCGCGCACCGCGCGCGCGAGGATACCCAGCCGATGCGCGGGCGCGTCGCCGATCACGCGCGCCAGATCCTCCTCCGGGTCCCAGCGCAGGTGTTCCGCGAGCTTGGCGAGCGTCGTGGCGAATTCGGCGTCGCCTTCTATCCTGACGTGCTTTATCACCGCGGCCTGACCGCCTTGCAGAAACGCAGGCAGCGCGTCGAGCGGAACGGCGATGGTCACATCGAACTGGCCGGCCTCCGCCTCGGTCGTCGCCGCAAAAAGGCCGTCGGGTTGCACCACGAGCGCGATCGAAACCGGCGTACACGACAGTTTCACGCGCTTGCCCGCATAAGGCTTCACGCGCTCGCGAGCCCACGGCTCGCGCACGAGCAGATGATTGACGGCGGCCGCGAACGCACCGGACGCGGTCTTGAAGGCGGGATTTGCTGGGGGACGGGCGAATTCGTCTGCGTTCGTCATCGGCTGTGAGATGAAAAAACCCGCGCGAGACGCTTCTCGCGCGGGTTCATATTCTACCGCCGCAACCGGTCAACACACTGACGGTTGCCTGCTCCCGGCCATTTGGCCGAGCCCTCGACGCCGGGACTTGCGCCCGGCGCACGGCCACGCTCAACTGACTTGTTGGATCCCCGCCAGCAGCCAGCCTTCGTTGCCGACCTTCTGCTTCGACAGGTTCCAGATCTCGACGAACGGCTCCGCCGCCGCGCCTTCCGACTCGCGGATCAGGCCGTGGAAGCGCACGCTCGCCAGATATTCGGTCGGGCGGTCCTCGACGCCGAGCAGATCGGCGTTGAGTTGCACCACGTCCGTGCGATTCGGCACGCTGCCGCGTGCGTCGACGTCGAGCTTCACTTCGGCGAACATCTCGGGCGTCGTGAATTCGCGGATGTCGTTGACGTTGCCGCGGTCCCACGCGTCCTGCAGACGCACGAAGTAGACCTTCGCGTTGCGCACGAACGCCTCGGTGTCGAAGCCCGCCGGCACGTTCGGATTCACCTCCTGTTGCGGCACAGGCGACTCGATATAGTTCGCGCCGAAGCCGCTCGGCTGCTGCGGCACTTGCGGCGGATCCTGATTCAGGCTCGTGCGCGCGGTCGCGCCGTACGGCGAACCCGAGGCCGAGCCCGCGCCGGCGTACGCGGGCGTGTTGCCGCCCTGACGCCTGCGCATGATGAAGCGGAACAGCATGACGGCCGCCAGCACGATCAACGCGATCATGATCATGTTGGCCATCGCGCCGGCGAACGCCTCGCCCAGCCCGAAGTGCGAGAGCAGCGCCGCGATGCCCAGACCGGCAGCGAGACCGGCGATCGGCCCGAGCCAGCGGTTGCGCGCGGGTTGCGCCGCGGGCGCGGCCGGCGTGGCGGGCGCGGGTTGCGCGCGCTGCGCCTGAGCGGCCTGGCCTTGCTGGAATGACTGCGACGGCGGCGTCGCCTGATTCTGCTGCGTCGCCGTGGCCGACTGGCGGCCCATGCTGCGGCCGCCGCCCATGCGCCGGGCTTCCGCCGTTTCCGCGAAGATCGCGCCAGCCGCAATAACGCCAGCCAGCGCCAAGATTCCGGCCTTCCTGAAAACGCGGTTCAGGGAACCCCGGGGTTGGGGTATGCGCGAATCGGACATTTTCGAATCCTTTGAAGAGTGGAACACTAGAATTTGGTCCCGACGTGTAACGCTACCACGCCACCTGACAAATTGTAATATTCGACTCGATCCAGGCCTGCTTGTTCCATCATTGTTTTTAAAGTTTCCTGGTCCGGGTGCATGCGGATGGACTCGGCCAAGTACCGATAGCTGTCCGCATCTTTGGCCACTTTTTCGCCAAGCCACGGCAAAATCTTGAAACTGTAGATATCGTACGGCTTTTTAAGCGGTTCCCACACTTTCGAGAATTCCAGCACCAGCAGTTTGCCGCCCGGCTTGAGCACGCGGGTCATCTCCGTGAGCGCACGATCCTTGTGCGTCATATTACGAAGACCGAATGCAACCGTAACCACATTGAAATAATTGTCGGGAAACGGGATCTTCTCTGCGTCGCACAGCAGCGCGGGCGTGAGCACGCCCTTGTCGATCAGCCGGTCGCGGCCGACGCGCAGCATCGATTCGTTGATATCGGTGTGCCAGACTTCGCCGGTTTCGCCCGCCTGCTTCGCGAACGCCATCGCCAGATCGCCCGTGCCGCCCGCGATATCCAGCACCTTGTAGCCTGGCCGCACCTTCGCCTGCCCGATCGTGAAATGCTTCCAGATCCGATGCAGTCCACCGGACATCAGGTCGTTCATCAAGTCGTAGTTGCTCGCGACGGAATGGAACACGCCCGCCACTTTCTTCGCCTTGTCCTGCTCGTCGACCGTTTCGTATCCGAAGTGGGTCTTGCTCATCGCGCTCTTTCCTCGCCTGTTGTTCGTTCTATGCTGCGCAATCGCCGCGCCGGCTGTGCGGCGTTATGCCGCATCGATATTGTTCGGTGGCCTCAGTGGCAATGCCCGCCACCGGCTGGTCTGGCGGCCATCGGCGTGTCGCGGTCGACGCCCGCGGCCGCCAGTTTCGCCAGATAGTCCCGCCACAGTTCGTCCTGGCGCGTCGCCAGGTCGTAGAGGATGTCCCAGGAATAGATGCCGGTATTGTGGCCGTCCGAAAAATTGAGTTGCAGCGCGTAATGCCCGACCGGATCGATGCCGATGATCGTCACGTCGCGCTTGCCGGTCTGCAGCGTTTCCTGTCCTGGCCCGTGGCCCTGCACTTCCGCCGACGGCGAATACACGCGCAGCAGCTCGAACGGCACGCGATACGACCCGTCGCCGTATTGCAGCTCCAGCACGCGGGATTTCGAATGTACGACGACGCCGGTGGGAATCGGCGTCGTTGAAGTGAGTCCGCTCATGGTCTTGCCTTATTGATGGCCGAACGCCTGGTTCAGCTCGTTGCGCACTTGCTCGCGCAGAAGCGTCGCCTGCGCGCGGCGCTTCGAAAGCTGCGTCTCGGAGACCGTGCGCTGGCGCGGCGCCCAAATCGGCAGAGGGAAGCGGGAATCGTTGGAAAAGCGCGGAATGATGTGCCAGTGGACGTGCGGCACCTGATTGCCGAGGCTCGCCAGATTGATCTTCTCCGGCACGAGCACGCGGCGCATCGCGCGCTCGACCCCGTTGACGGCGGTCATCACCCGCGCGCGGGCGCCGTCCGACAAATCGGACATTTCGGCGACGTGCGCGCCCCATATCACACGGCACAGGCCCGGCCAGTCGGGCTCGTCGGCGAGGACGACGCGCAACGCGTCGTCCGACCACAGCACTTCACCGCCGTCTTCACGGCAAAACACACAGTCCATCTCGTACCTCTAGCGAATCAAGCCTCGATTTCGCTATTACACCAGCACGCGCTCGATACCGCCATTGTTCGCGCGTTCGACGTACTGCTCCATCCAGTTCTCGCCGAGCACCTTGCGCGCGATTTCCACCACGATATAGTCCGCCTCGATGTTGGCGTCCTCGTTGTAGCGCGAGAGACCCTGCAGGCAGGACGGGCAGCTGGTGAGGATTTTCACGTCCGCGCCGTTCGGCTGCGGACCGTCGCCGGCCTTGAGCACGGAGCCGGGCTGCGCGCCCGCCGCGCCCGCCGACGCGTTCGCGATGTTGATGGCGTTCGCGCCCGCTTCGGCGACGAGCGGAATGCCGCGCAGCTTGGCCGCGCCCTTGCGGATCTCCTCCTCCTTGCGAAAGCGCACTTGCGTGGAGATGTCCGGACGCGTCACCGCGAGCGTGCCCGATTCGCCGCAGCAGCGATCGTTCTTCTCGATCTTGTAGCCGTCGTTCTGCGAACCCATCAGTTCGTTGACGAGCTTGACCGGGTCCATCGTCTTGATCGGCGAGTGACACGGGTCGTGGTACATGTAGCGCGTGCCCTTCACGCCTTCGAGCTTGATGTTCTTCTCGAGCAGGAACTCGTGAATGTCGATGATCCGGCAGCCCGGGAAGATCTTCTCGAATTCGTAGCCCGCGAGCTGGTCGTAGCAGGTGCCGCACGACACGACCACGGTCTTGATATCGAGATAGTTCAGCGTATTGGCCACGCGATGGAACAGCACGCGATTGTCCGTGACGATCTGCTCGGCCTTGTCGTACTGGCCCGAGCCGCGCTGCGGATAGCCGCAGCACAGATAGCCCGGCGGCAGCACGGTCTGCACGCCCGCTTCCCACAACATGGCTTGCGTCGCGAGACCGACCTGCGAGAACAGGCGCTCGGAGCCGCAGCCCGGGAAATAGAACACGGCTTCCGAATCGACGGTGGTCGTCTTCGGATTGCGGATGATCGGGACGATCTTGTCGTCTTCGATATCCAGCAACGCGCGCGCGGTCTTCTTCGGCAGATTGCCCGGCATCTTCTTGTTGACGAAGTGGATCACCTGCGTGACCACCGGCGGCTTGCCGACCGTCGCGGGCGGTCTGGCTGTCTGCTTCTTGGCGAATTTTTTCAGCACATCGTTGCCGAAGCGCTGCGCCTTGTAGCCGAAACCCATCATCGCGGTGCGCGCGAGGTTGATCGTCTGCGGATTCGTCGCGTTCAGGAAGAACATGCCCGCCGCGTTGCCCGCGTTGAACTTCTTCTTGCCCATCTTGCGCAGCAGGTTGCGCATGTTCATCGACACGTCGCCGAAGTCGATCTTCACCGGGCACGGCGTCACGCACTTGTGGCAGACCGTGCAGTGATCGGCGACATCGTTGAATTCGTCCCAATGCTTGATCGACACGCCGCGTCGCGTCTGCTCTTCGTACAGGAACGCCTCGACGAGCAGAGAAGTGGCGAGAATCTTGTTGCGCGGGCTGTAGAGCAGGTTCGCGCGCGGCACGTGCGTCGCGCAGACCGGCTTGCACTTGCCGCAGCGCAGACAGTCCTTGATGGAATCGGAGATCGCGCCGATGTCCGACTGCTGCATGATGATCGACTCGTATCCCATCAGCCCGAATGACGGCGTGTACGCGTTGCGCAGGTCCGCGCCTTCGAACAGCTTGCCCTTGTTGAAGCGCCCGTGCGGATCGACGCGCTGCTTGTAGGCGCGGAAATCGCCGATTTCTTCTTCGGTCAGGAACTCGAGCTTCGTGATGCCGATGCCGTGCTCGCCCGAGATCACGCCATCGAGCGAACGCGCGAGCTTCATGATGCGCGCCACCGCGTGATGCGCGTCCTGCAGCATCGCGTAATTGTCGGAGTTGACCGGGATGTTGGTGTGCACGTTGCCGTCGCCCGCGTGCATGTGCAGCGCCACGAACACGCGGCCGCGCAGCACCTGCTTGTGGATGGCTTGCGCTTCGTCGAGGATCGGCTTGAATTCGCCGCCGTTGAAGATCTGGCGCAGCTCCGCGCGAATCTCCTGCTTCCACGAGACGCGCACCGTGCGGTCTTGAGCTACGTGGAAGATCGTGGCGTCCGGCTGCACGTCCACGCGATCCGCGAACTTCTCCGCGAGCGCTTCGTAGCCGAGATTGACGAGATAGTGCTGGGCCTCGCGCAAGGGCATGTCGAGCTTGTCGCCGACGAAGGTCCAGCGCTCGCGTACGCGCTTCAAGAGATCGAGCGCCTGCTGCACGCGGTCTTCGAGCAACTCGGCGCTGGGGATTTCGTTCGCGTCGTCGGTCTTGCCGAGCGGCAGCTTGCCGGTGCGGAAGAACGCTTCGAGCGCATCGACGAGCTGCAGCTTGTTCTTGATCGAAAGCTCGATGTTGATGCGCTCGATGCCGTCCGTGTACTCGCCCATGCGATTGAGCGGAATCACGACGTCTTCGTTGATCTTGAACGCGTTGGTGTGCTTCGCGATCGCGGCCGTGCGCGAGCGGTCGAGCCAGAAGCGCTTGCGCGCCTCGGCGTTCACCGCGACGAAGCCTTCGCCGCTCTTGCCGTTCGCCATGCGCACGACTTCGGAGGTCGCGGCGGCGACGGCATCGGCGTCATTGCCGACGATATCGCCGATCAGAACCATCTTCGGGAATGCGTTGCGCTTGCTCTTGGTCGCGTAGCCGACCGCGCGCAGATAGCGCTCGTCGAGATGCTCCAGGCCGGCGAGGATCGCGCCGCCCTGCTTCGACGTTTCGAACAAATAGTCCTTGATCTCGACGATGCTCGGAATCGCGTCGCGCGCCTGGCCGAAGAATTCGAGGCAGACGGTGCGCGTGTGCGCGGGCATCTTGTGCAGAATCCAGCGCGCCGACGTGATGAGCCCGTCGCAGCCTTCTTTCTGCACGCCGGGGAGACCGGCGAGGAACTTGTCGGTGACGTCCTTGCCGAGCCCTTCCTTGCGGAACGTGCGGCCGGTGATGTCGAGGTTCTCCGTGCGCAGCAGCTTTTCGCCCGGCGCGCGAGTGCCGTCGAACCAGTCGAGCCGGAAACGCGCCACTTCGACGTCGTGAATCTTGCCGCAGTTGTGATCCAGGCGCGTGACTTCGAGCCAGTTGCCTTCCGGATCGACCATGCGCCACCAGGCGAGGTTGTCGAGCGCCGTGCCCCACAACACTGCTTTCTTGCCGCCGGCGTTCATCGCGACATTGCCGCCGACGCAGGAAGCGTCCAGCGAAGTCGGATCGACGGCGAACACGAATCCCGCCTGCTCCGCCGCTTCCGTGACGCGCCGCGTGACCACGCCCGCGCCCGAGAAAATCGTCGCGACCTTGTGATCGACGCCCGGCAGATCGGTCATTTCGACCGGACCGAGTTGCTCCAGCTTCTCCGTGTTGATGACGGCCGAGAACGGCGTGAGCGGGATCGCGCCGCCCGTGTAGCCGGTGCCGCCGCCGCGCGGAATCACGGTGAGCCCGAGTTCGAAGCACGCCTTGATGAGGCCGGCGATTTCCGCTTCGCTATCTGGCGTCAGCACGACGAACGGATATTCGACGCGCCAGTCGGTCGCGTCCGTCACGTGCGAGACGCGCGAGAGGCCGTCGAACTTGATGTTGTCCTTCTGCGTCTGCTTGCCCAGCACGCGCGACGCACGGCGGCGCAAGTCGGCCATGTTGCCGAACTCGGCGGCGAAATCGTCGACGGCGCGGCGCGCCGCCGCGATCAGCAATTGCACGCGCTCGGCGCGCTCGCGGCTGCCGGCTTCGTCGCTGTGCGCGGAGAGATCGGCGCTGCGGCGCTTCTCGATCTCGGCGAGCCGGTGATTGAGCGCCTCGACGAGCAGCGCGCGGCGCTTCGGGTTGTCGAGCAGGTCGTCCTGCAGATACGGATTGCGGCGCACGACCCAGATATCGCCGAGCACTTCGTACAGCATGCGCGCCGAGCGGCCGGTGCGGCGCTCGTTGCGCAGTTCGTCCAGCACGGCCCAGGCTTCGTCGCCCAGGAGCCGCATGACGATTTCACGATCGGAAAACGACGTGTAGTTATAGGGAATTTCGCGCAGACGGGGCTCGACATCGAGCGCTAAGGCGGCATGGGCGCCGTTCGGATCGAAGGCTTGAGGTGCGTTCATGTTCGACGGTTCGGTGTGCCGGCGGGCGCGCGATGAAAAGCGGAAACGCCGACGATGCGCATGGGGGCGCAGATTTTCGAATGAGACTTTTCTATTGCGAAGGCCGCCGGGTCGCCCGGAAACGGCAATTGGACGAAACTCGCCACGGCGCCTTCGATGTGCCCGGGATCAACGCCACGATCGCGCGTGACGCGCATGCCGCTCAGCCGCCGCGTGCGACGCGCGGGGGACATGCGCCAGAAAATCGATCCGAAGCTGCCGGTGCATCTGCCGATCCTGATTGCTGATTCGTAAAAGGAAATTCTAACCCATCGTGGTCACGCGCGTTTGCGGCAGCTAGCAGGCAGAAGGGGCTTTTGCGTGCGTATTCGCGACGCGTTGATGTCATTTTCGACGCTTTTTTGCACGACCGTCCGGACGGTAGAAACGCATCGAGTGCCGGAAAGAGGCGTGGTTGGCGCTATCATTGATGCTTTCGCCCTTAAAAAACCCGCGCGCACCTTGCCGCGTGACGATTCCTGGCATGACACATCCCGACTACCTGAAAAAAGTGCTGACCGCGCGTGTGTACGACGTCGCGCGGGAAAGCGAGCTCGAACCCGCGCGCAGCCTGTCGGCGCGCCTGCGCAATTCCGTGTTTCTCAAGCGCGAGGACAACCAGCCGGTGTTCTCGTTCAAGATTCGGGGCGCCTACAACAAGATGGCGCAACTGCCGGCGGACGTGCTCGCGCGCGGCGTGATCACGGCGTCGGCGGGCAATCATGCGCAGGGCGTGGCGCTGTCGGCGGCGCGACTCGGCTGCCGCGCGGTGATCGCGGTGCCGACCACGACGCCGCAGGTGAAGATCGACGCGATCCGCGCGCACGGCGGCCCGACGGTGGAAGTGGTGCTCGCGGGCGAGTCGTACAGCGACGCCTACGCGCGCGCCGTGCAGCTTCAGGAAGAACGCGGCCTGACCTTCGTGCATCCGTTCGACGATCCCGACGTAATCGCCGGACAGGGCACCATCGCGATGGAAATCCTGCGCCAGCATCAGGGCCCGATTCACGCGATCTTCGTGCCGATCGGCGGCGGCGGGCTCGCGGCGGGCGTGGCGGCGTACATCAAGGCGGTGCGCCCGGAGATCAAGGTGATCGGCGTGCAGACCGAGGATTCCTGCGCGATGGCGCAATCGATCGAGGCGGGCGAGCGCGTCACGTTGAGCGAAGTCGGCCTGTTCTCGGACGGCACGGCGGTGAAGCTCGTCGGCGAGGAAACATTCCGGCTGTGCCGCGAACTGCTCGACGAAGTCGTCACCGTCGATACCGACGCGCTCTGCGCCGCGATCAAGGATGTCTTCCAGGACACCCGCTCCGTGCTCGAACCAGCAGGCTCGCTCGCGGTCGCGGGGGCGAAGCTGTATGCGGAACGCGAGGGCATCGAAGGCAAGACGCTCGTCGCCGTGACCTCGGGCGCGAACATGAATTTCGACCGCATGCGCTTCGTCGCGGAGCGCGCGGAGGTCGGCGAGGCGCGCGAAGCCGTGTTCGCCGTGACGATTCCCGAGGAGCGCGGCAGTTTCAGGCGCTTTTGCGAGCTCGTCGGCACGCGCAGCGTGACCGAGTTCAACTACCGCATCGCGGACGAGAAGGCCGCGCATATCTTCGTCGGCGTGCAAATCAAGTCGCGCAAGGAAACCGCGCAGATGATGTCGTCGTTCATCGAGCACGGCTTTGCGACCGTCGACCTTTCGCACGACGAGCTCTCGAAACAGCACATCCGCTATATGGTCGGCGGCCGTTCGCCGCTCGCGAAGGACGAGCGCCTGCTGCGCTTCGAATTCCCGGAGCGCCCGGGCGCGCTGATGAAGTTCCTCTCGTCGATGGCGCCGGAATGGAACATCAGCCTGTTCCACTACCGCAACCAGGGCGCGGACTACAGCTCGATTCTCGTCGGCATTCAGGTGCCGCAGTCGGACAACGCGGAGTTCGAGCGCTTCCTCGCGACGCTCGGCTATCCGTGGTGGGACGAAGGCGCGAACCCGGTCTACAAGCTGTTCCTCGCGTAAAGGCCGACGCAATGCCGAAGTTCACGCTCGAAGACAAGCTCGTGGTCGCGATTTCATCGCGCGCGCTCTTCGATTTCGAGGAAGAAAACCGCGTCTTCGAGACGGGCGATCTCGCGCGCTACGAAGCGTTGCAACGCTCGCGGCTGGACCAGCCCGCGAAGCCGGGCGTCGCGTTCGGCCTGATCCGCAAGCTGCTCGCGCTGAACGCGGACGAGCAGCGCGTCGAGGTGGTGATCCTGTCGCGCAGCGATCCGATCAGCGGCCTGCGCGCGTTTCATTCGTGCCGTGAGCATGGTCTCGCGATCGAGCGCGGCGTCTTCACGCGCGGCCGCTCGCCCTTTGCGTACTTGAAACCGCTGCGCGCGTCGCTATTTCTGTCCGCGAATCCGGACGACGTGCGCGCCGCGCTCGCCGCCGGTTTTCCCGCCGCGCGCGTGCTGCCCGAAACGCCGCGCGCCGCGAGCCGGTATTCGGACGAGATCCGCATCGCGTTCGACGGCGACGCCGTGCTTTTCTCCGACGAAGCCGAGCGCGTGTTTCAGAGCGATGGCCTGTCGGCCTTCGTCGGTCACGAGACCGACAAGAAGGATTCGCCGTTGCCGGGCGGGCCGCTGAAGCCGCTGCTCGCGGCGCTGAACCAGCTGCAACGCATCGCCGACGAAAACGACGCGACGCCGTCGCCGATGCACATCCGCACCGCGCTCGTCACGGCGCGCTCCGCTCCCGCGCACGAACGCGCGATCCGGACGCTGATGGCCTGGAACATCGAAATCGACGAAGCGATGTTCCTGGGCGGACTCGACAAGGGCGAATTCCTGCGCGAGTTCGAGCCCGATTTTTTCTTCGACGATCAAATTCGCCACTGCGAATCGGCTCGTGTCGTCACGGCGACGGGGCACGTTCTCAGCGGCATTGCGAACGCATCATGACACCCGATCAATCTCCGCTCGGCAAGCCCGTCCACTACACCGAACAGTACGACGCGTCGTTGCTGTTTCCGATCGACCGCAAGCGCGCGCGCGATGCGATCGGCGTGCCCGGGCGCCTGCCGTTCTTCGGCACGGATATCTGGAACGCGTATGAGCTTTCGTGGCTGAACCGGCGCGGCAAGCCGCAGATCGCGGTCGCGACGTTCTTCGTGCCGGCGGATTCGCCGAACATCGTGGAGTCGAAGTCGTTCAAGCTGTATCTCGGCTCGTTCGCGCAGACGCAGTTCGATTCGATCGACGATGTGCGCGCCGCGATCAAGCGCGATGTCTCCGCCACGTGCGGCGCGAATGTGTCGGTGCAGCTCGCGGCGCCCGCCGATTTCGGCAAGCTGACGATGGAGGAATTCGACGGTTTGTCGCTCGATCGGCTCGATCTCGATTGCGAGGTTTTTTCGCCGGAGCCGTCGCTATTGAGCGCGACGCACGATGAAGCGCCCGTCGACGAGACGCTGTTTTCGAATCTGTTGAAGTCGAACTGCCCGGTGACGGGTCAGCCGGATTGGGGCAGCGTGCAGATCCGCTACTACGGCGGGCAGATCGATCACGCGGGGTTGTTGCGGTATATCGTGTCGTATCGCGGACATACCGGGTTCCACGAGCAATGCGTCGAGCGCATCTTCATGGACATCATGCGGGAGTGCAAGCCGGAACGGCTCGCCGTGTATGCGCGCTATACGCGGCGCGGCGGGCTGGATATCAATCCGTTCCGCACGAATTTCAATCTGCCGATGCCGGATAACGCGCGGCTGGCGCGGCAGTAAGACCTCAGGCGCGCGTCGTCGCGCCTCGATCGCTGGCGATGGCGGTCGGCACCGCTCCGGAGCGAACGTCGGCACCGGCGACGCCGCGACCGAAGTCACCAAATTTGACAGCGCGATTCCCTGGAAACGAGATACGTTCGCTCGTTCACCCAGTCAGGTGCTTTACCCAGGAATCTCGCATGTACTCGTCAACACGCCCTCGCGGCAGGCTCGGCTTCAGCGTCACGTGCCGCGCGGCGGCCGCCGGCCTCGGCCTCATCGCCACGAGCGTTTTCGCCGCGCTCCAACCCGTATCGGAAGCCCCGCTCGCGCTCGAGCGGAATGCCGACTGCCGCTTCGACAAGGACGGCGGCACGGAATGCCTCGACACCTACCGTTATACGGTCCTGTCCGATACAGGACGCGAGGCGCTCTCGCGCATCGACATCAACTATCCGGAAAACGACGTGGTCAGGATCGAACGCGCCGAGCTCGTTCAGCCGAACCAGAAACCCATTGCGCTCGACAAGTCGCAGATCGACACGCGCACGGCGCCCAATCCCGATCAGGGCTTTTTGCGCGACAAGCAAACCTCTCTGGCGTTCCCGAACTTGCGCGTCGGCTCGTCGATCATTTATGTCGTGCGTCGACGATTCGCAGCGGTACCGTCGGCGACGCACTTCAGCTATATCTATGATTTTCCACCCTCATCCCTGCGCTACGACCGCTTTCACGCGACGTTTCGCGCTGACCGGCCGATTCGATATCGCGCGGACAGGATGGGTGAATTCACGATCGCCTCGTCCGCAGACGCAAGGACACTCACGCTCGATCTGAAGTCGCCGCGCTTCGTGAACTATGTCGACGAACCCGACTCCGGCGACATCCGCCGTTATCCGCGCATCGTGCTGGGCAGCTCGCTCGATCTGCAAGACAACGTCGGCGCGTTCGCGAAACGCTACAACGACATTCTCGCCGCGCCGCTTCCGGCGCGCGCTTCCGCCGCCGCGGCGAAAGCCAGAGGACTCGCGCCGCATCAACGCGTGGTCGCCCTGATGCGGTATCTGAACGAGAACTTCCGCTATCTGAGCGACTGGCGTGCGAGCGAGCGCGGCTTGGTGCCGTTTTCGCTCGCCGAGATCGAGCGCCACGGCTATGGCGATTGCAAAGACCTCTCGACCCTGCTCACCGCCATGTTGCGCGCAGCCGGTGTGAAGGCGGAACCCGTCTGGGTCCGGCGCGGTGCTTTCGCCCCCGCAGCGCTCGCGCCGACCATCTACGCGGTCGACCACGCGATCGTGCGGGCCGAGGTCGATGGCGCCGTCTGGTGGCTCGACCCGACCAACCCGGTGTTCGCGCCAGGAATGGTCATGCCGGACGTTCAGGATCGGTGGGCATGGGTGCTTGGCGCCGACGGTCGCGTACGGCAGGATTCGATTCCTCTCGAAACGCCTCGCGCGGCCGTCGATGCGAAGCTCAGGCAACGCTTTGCGGACGGCGAGAAAGGGAGCATCGACGGCACGCTCGCGCTGGGCGGGCACATGCTCATGGATCTGTCCATCTCCGATCGCAACGAGGGCAAGAGCAGCAGCGACCGGGCCATCTGCAGCCTCATTGCGACGGAACCCGGCCAGTGCAACGTGGAGCGCCGCGCGACGGGCTTTCTCGTTCCGGAGCAGTACACGGTCAAGGCGCACATCACGGATTTGCGCGCGCTCGACAGGAACGCCGGAAAATTCGAATTCGCCCGGCCCAATCTCGCCACGCTCTGGAACTTCTTCGCGCGCTACAAGCGCAATGGTCAGCTCACCGATATCCATCTCGGCGCCCCGGAAAGCATCTCCGCGGACATGACCTTGATTGCGAGGAACATCGACGGGCAAGCACGCAATTGCTCGATCCGCAGCCGCTGGTTCGACCTCGATCTGGACGGAAAACCGGCATCCGGCGGATATCGATACCGTTACGGCTTGACGCGCAAGGTCGCGTGGGTGCCGCATGACGACATCGTCAGCGCTGAATTCCAGAAAATGGCCGCGCAGGCGAGAGATTGCGTGAACGGCTTGCGGTTCAACGTGCAGCCCGAGAAGAGCTGAGCATCGAAAGCGCGCGGCGCGCCGCCGCGCCGCGCGTTTCATGGGCCGCGCCGGTCATCTTCAGCGCAGCCCTTTCGAACAGGCTCAGGCCGCCGGCTTCTTGTAAGCCACGCAATCCACCTCGACCTTGCAGTCGACCACCATCGACGACACGACGCACGCGCGCGCCGGCGGATTCGCGCCGAAATACTCCTTGAACACCTTGTTGAACGACGCGAAGTCGCGCGGATCGTCCAGCCACACGCCGCAGCGCACGACATGCTCCGTGCCGTAGCCGGCTTCCTTCAAGATCGCGAGCACGTTCTGAATCGCCTTGTGCGATTGCTCGACGATCCCGCCGTTGATCACCTCGCCGTCCTCCATCGGCGTCTGGCCCGACACGAACAGCCAGCCATCGGCCTCGACCGCGCGTGCGAACGGCATGTGCGCGCCGCCCTGTCCCTTGCCACCTTCCACGCCATAACGCTTCATCGTCCAACTCCTTTCAATTAACGAGAATTCAGAACGCGCCCTGCGCATCGAGCTTCGATGCCGCGCCGCGCGCCACGAAACGTCCCGCGCGCGCGCCGGTCACGGCCTGCTCGCGATACGTCAAAACGCCATTCACCCACACCGCGTCGATGCCGTCCGCCGCCTGCTCGGGCTTGGCGAACGTCGCGGCATCGCGCACGCGTTCGGGATCGAATACGACCAGATCCGCGTGAAAACCCACTTTTACTTCACCGCGCTCGGTGATACTGAAACGCCGCGCCGACAGGCTCGTCATCTTGCGCACCGCTTCCTCGAGCGGGATCAGCGCCGTGTCGCGCGCATAGTGGCCGAGCACGCGCGGAAACGCGCCCCACAGGCGCGGATGCGGCAGCGGATCGTTCGGCAAGCCGTCCGAGCCGACCATCGTCGCGGGATGCGAAAGAATGCGCCGCACGTCGTCTTCCGACATGTTGTGATACACCGCGCCCGCCGGCTGCAGGCGCTGCGCCGCTTCCTGCTGGCTGACCTTCCATTCGTCGGCGACTTCGCGGATCAGCTTGCCCGCCATTTCCGGATGCGGCGTCGACCACGTGATCGTGATGTCAATATCGCCCGTCACCTGCTTCAGGTCGAGCGTCGACGAGCTGCGGTTGTACGGATAGCAGTCGCAGCCGACCGGCTGACCGTCACGCGTCGTTTCCAGCGACTTGAGCACTTCCGTGCTGCGCCCCCAGTTCGACGGCCCCGCGCACTTCAGATGCGAAATCACCACTGGCACGCGCGCATGGCGGCCGACGCGATACGCCTCGTCCATCGCGTCGAGAATGGCGTCGAACTCGGTGCGCATGTGCGTCGTGTAGAGCGCGCCCGCCTTGGCGAGCGGCTCGGCGAGCGCCTGCACTTCCTCGGGCGGCGCGTTGAACGCCGAGCCATAGGCGAGCCCGCTCGACAAACCGAGCGCGCCGTTGTCGAGCGCCTCTTCGAGCTGCGCGCGCATCGCTGCGACTTCGTCGGCACTGGCGGCGCGGTCCAGGCGATCCATCTGGTTGTTTCGTAGCGCCGTATGGCCGATCAGCGCGCCGACATTCACCGAAGGACGCGCCGCGTTTACCGCGTCGACATACGCGGCGAAGGTCGGATACCTGAATGCGGCGGCATCGCCGAGCAGGTTCATCGGATCGGGCGGATCGCCCTTCAGCGTCACCGGCGACGCGCTGATCCCGCAATTGCCCACGATCACCGTCGTCACGCCCTGCGTGATCTTCGGCATCATCTGCGGCGAGCGGATCACGTGCGTGTCATCGTGCGTGTGGACGTCGATGAAGCCGGGCGCGAGCACTTTGCCCTGCGCGTCGAACACTTCGTCGGCGCTCCAGCCGGACAAGCCGCCCGGCGCTTCGATCGCAACGATGCGCCCGTCGCGCACCGCAACATCGCGTTCGACGGCGGGCGCGCCCGTGCCGTCGATCAACCGCGCACCGATGATCAGCGTGTCGGCCTTTTCCATGATCAGTCTCCCAAAGGTTGACGCTCGCCGCCGCCGCGATGCGCATCGAGCGCATGCTTCATGCGGCGCAGCAGTTCGCGGCTGTGATCGGCCTGCTTGACGGCCAGTTCGGTGACGAGCAGATCGAGCGCCATCATCATCGCGTAGCGCGACGACGATGGCTTGTAGATGAAGTCCGTTTCGATCGCGATGATCGGAACCAGCCAGTCCGCGAGCGCACCGAGCGGCGAAGCGGGCGCGGTCAGCGCGATTACGCGCGCGCCGTACTGTTTCGCGAGCCGGCAGCTTTCGATCATCTCGGGCGTCTGCCCCGTCACCGAAAGCGCGACGACGACATGCTCTTTCGACAAGGTCGACGCCACCATGCGCTGCAACAGCCCGTCCTGATACGACGCGACCGGCCGCCCCAGCCGCACGAGCCGGAAGCCCATTTCGTCCGCGAGCGCGGTCGAGCCGCCGCCCATGCCGAACACGTAGATCATCGACGCGGCGGCGAGCGCGTCGGCCGCCTCGGCGATCGGCGCGGCGGCGAGCGCGCCCTGGTTCTGCGCGAGCGTCGCCTGCACTTCCTCGAAGATGCGCGCGGCGAGCGAATGCGGCACCGCGTCCCCATCGTCCGGACGGCGCTTCAGAAAGCGTTGCCCGACGCCCGCCGCCTGGGCGAGCCGCAGCTTCAGCTCGCGTACGTCCTCGCAGCCGACTGCCTTCGCAAAGCGCGTGACCGTCGCGATGCTGACCTCGGCCTTGTCCGCCAGCGAGCCGATGCTCGAACGCGACGCGCTCACGATGTCGTCGAGAATCAGCGCGGCGACCTTGCGCTCGGCGCTGCGCAACTCCGGCGCGCACTCCGCGATGCGTGCGACGATATCGATGCTGAGCGAATCGGCGGGGCCGTTCATGGTCGGTCCAAGGGTTTACGTGAAGCTTATGTTACTAAATAACATTTCCATCACGGATGCTACTTTGGTTAACATAACACCGTCAACCTTGATGCGTATCGGATCGTGCACAAGGTTTATTTAAACGGACGATGGAGTGGTAGCACATGAAAGTTACAAACTATCAGGGCGCGACGATCGACCCGTTCGGCAAGGGTCTGGGCATGGTGCCGGGCACGAGCATCCAGTTGAGCGACGCATCGCGCCTGCAATGGAATCTGCTCGACGAGGACGTGAGCCTGCCCGCTGCCGTGCTCTATTCCGATCGCATCGAGCACAACCTGAAGTGGATGCAGGCCTTCGTCGGCGAGTACGGCGTGAAGCTCGCCCCGCACGGCAAGACGACCATGGCGCCGCAGCTCTTTCGCCGCCAGCTCGACACCGGCGCGTGGGGCATCACGCTCGCGACCGCGCATCAGGTGCGCGCGGCATATCGCGGCGGCGTGCATCGCATCCTGATGGCGAACCAGCTCGTCGGCAAACGCAACATGGGCATGATCGCCGAGCTGCTGACCGATCCGAATTTCGAGTTCTTCTGTCTGGTGGATTCAGCCGACGGCGTCGACCAGCTGGGCGCGTTCTTCAGCGAAGTGCGCAAGAAGCTGAACGTGCTGATCGAGGTCGGCGTGCCGGGCGGACGCACCGGCGTGCGCGACGATGCGCAGCGCGAGGCCGTGCTCGCGGCGATCGCGCGCTGGCCGGGCACCATCGAGCTCGCGGGCATCGAGTTGTATGAAGGTGTGCTGCAGGACGAAACGAAGATTCGCGAGTTTTTGCAGAGCGCGGTGGATATCACGCGCAAGCTGATTGCCGCAGGGAAGATCACGCGCAAGCCCGCGATTCTTTCGGGCGCGGGATCGGCGTGGTACGACGTGGTCGCCGACGAATTCGCCAAGGCCCACAGCGACGCGATCGAAGTCGTGCTGCGCCCCGGCTGCTATCTGACGCACGACGTCGGCATCTACAAGAAGGCGCAGAACGAAATCTTCGGGCGCAATCCGATCGCGAAGAAGATGGGCCAGGGTTTGAAGCCTGCGCTGCAGTTGTGGGCGTACGTGCAGTCGATTCCGGAGCCGGATCGCGCAATCATCGGGCTCGGCAAGCGCGATTCAGCGTTCGATGCGGGCATGCCCGAACCGGCGAAGCACTATCGTCCGGGCAATGAAGCGCCGCGCGAGGTATCGCCCGACGAAGGCTGGGAAATCTTCGGCCTGATGGATCAGCACGCCTACCTGCGCATCAAGCCGGGCGACGACGTAAAGGTCGGCGACATGATCGCGTTCGACATCTCGCACCCGTGCCTCACGTTCGACAAGTGGCGTCAGATCCTCGTCGTCGATCCGAAGTATCGCGTGACCGAAGTGATCGAGACGTTCTTCTAAGCCTTGTCCTCGACGGCGGTCACGACAGCGGCATTCGCGGCCGCCACTTCCTGAATGCGTCCCTCGAACATGTGGAGCGCGCTCGACAGGGCCTCGATGGCCTCGTCGGGCAGCGCGGCCATCGTGTCGTGCAGGAACGCGTTGCGCCGCGGCAAGCCTTCCTCGGCAATCGCGCGCCCTTGCGCCGTCAACGCGACGTTCGACACGCGGTTGTCGCGCGCATCGATGCTGCGCACGATCCAGCCGAGCCCTTCCAGCGTCTTCAATTGCCGCGTGAGCGCACCTGGATCCACCTTGAGGCGCTCGACCAGCTTCTTCTGCGACAACATGCCCGCGTGCTCGTGCAGCGCGAGCAGGATGCGCCAGCGCGGCATCGGCTGGCCGACTGCTGCCTCGAACGCCGACATGAACGCGCGATACGTGCGTCCGAACTGCTGCACGACGGCGATACGGTCCTGTTCATTCATGCTTTCGCTTCCCGTAGTCATTCGGCGAGGATGACCGGTTCCTGCGGCCCTTTCAAGCGCACGGGCGGCACGCGGCGCGACTGCCACAGCGACAGCACCGCGACCAGCGCCGCCAGCGCGAGACCGATATGGATCGCGGCGACGAGCGCCTCGCGCGCGGCTTCGAGCAGCATCGTGCCGTTATGGCCCGCGGCCGTCAGTTGCGAAAGCAGCGCCTGCTGGCCGTCGCGGTTGATGAGAATCTGCGGATCGGACAGATCGCCCGCCCAGTGCATTGCATGATCCTTTTCCAGCGCGAGATTCACGCCGCTCGCGTAAAGATGGCTGATGAGCGTGCCGGTGAGCGCGGTGCCAATCATGCCGCCGATCATGCGCAGCGATTGCAGCAACGCGGTGGCAATGCCCAGATGCGCGCGTCCCGCCGTCTGCTGCGCGAACACGGTGAGATTCGGCATCACGAAGCCGAGTCCGAGGCCGCCGATCAGCATGATCGCCAGCAGGATCGAGCGCGGCATGTTGTGCGTGGCAACCACGACGCCCAGGCACGACACCGCGAGCAACGCGAAGCCGACGTAGAGCATGAGGTTGGCGTTCCGGAGACGCGTCACGATGCGCCCGTTCACGATGCTGCCGATCGTGATGAACACGACGAGCGGCGTGATCATCACGCCCGCGTCCTTCGGCGACATGCCGAAGCCGCCCTGGAACAGCAGCGGCGCGTAGAAGAGCAGCGAGAACATCGTGAAGCCGCCGAGAATCGCGAGCGTGAAGAGCGCGGCGAGCGCCTTGTTCCGGAACATGTCGACGGGCAGGATTGCGTAGTCGCAGCGCATCTCCCATTTCCACAGGCCGAACGCGGCGGCGGCGCTCATTGCCAGCAGTGCGGCGGTTTCGGTGCTGAAGCCGTGCTTCGGCAACATTTCGACGAACAACTGGAGCGCGCCGAGCGCGATCGCGATCAGCGCGGCGCCAGGCCAGTCGAGCCGCATCTTGCCTTCATGGGCGACATGGCGCAGATGCGGCAGAAAACGCCATACGAAAAAGAGCGAAACGACGCCCACCGGCAAATTGACATAGAACACCGACCGCCAGCCGTAGTATTGCGTGAGAAACCCGCCGAGCGACGGCCCGATTGCGTTGGCGATGCCGAACGCGGAGCTCATCAGCACTTGCCAGCGCAGGCGGACGATGTTGTCCGGAAAGAGATCCGCGATGCACGCGAACGCAGTGCCGACGAGCATCCCGCCGCCGATGCCCTGCAACCCGCGCGCGAGCACCAGAAACATCATGCTGTTGGCGAGGCCGCAGAGCACGGACGCGACCGTGAACACGACGATCGACGCGATCACGAACGGCTTGCGGCCGTAATAATCGCCGAGCCGACCGAAAATCGGCACGGTGATGACGGAAGTCAGGAGATAGGAGGTCGCGACCCAGGCGTAGAGATCGAAGCCCTTGAGCTCGGCGACGATCGTCGGCAGCGCGGTGCCGACCACCGTTTGATCGAGCGCGACGAGCATCGTAACGAATGAAACGCCCAGCATCGCCATGAGCGATTCGCGGAAAGGCAAAACCTGTCCGCTCGAATGGTGCGAGGCTGTGTGAACGGCCATCTTTTGTAAGCGCAATGATTGACTAGTCAACAGAAATGGAATCATAGCACGGCGCCACGCTCTAATCTGCGTGACGACCCACCATTTACCGGGCAGAAAACATCGCATGGAACCGACGCCGATCATCACCTCGCCGCTCACGCCCGAAGATTTCGCGGCTTTGTCCCGCGCGAAAGATTCGCTCGAAAGCCCGTCCCTGACGATGAAGCTGGCGAGCGTCGTCGGCGCGCCCATCGAAAAGCTGCTAGCGCGCATGCCCGCCGCCGCGCAGGACAAAGTCGACGAGGCGACGCAGCTCGCGCTGAAGAAGTGTCTTCAGCTCGCGCTGCGCACGCTCGGCAAGAGCGCGCCGTCGGATTCGCTGCTCGCGCCGCCGCCCGACAAGCCGCACAACCTGATGCACAAGCTGGCGGTCGCGACGACCGGCGCGGCGGGCGGCGCATTCGGACTGTTTGCGCTGCCGGTCGAATTGCCTGTCACCACGACGCTGATGTTCCGCTCGATCTGCGACATCGCGCGCAGCGAGGGCGAGGACGTGCATCGCGTCGAAACGCAGTTGCAATGCATGATGGTGCTCGGCATGGGTGGCACCAAGGCCAGCGACGACAATGCCGATCTAGGCTACTTCATCGTGCGCGGCGCGCTCGCGCAGTCGGTTTCGCGCGCGACCAACGAGATCGCCGCGAAAGGCCTGAGCAGCCATGGATCGACGGCGCTGCTCAAGTTTCTGCAGAACGTCGCGTCGCGGTTCTCGGTGCAGGTCAGCGAACAGGTCGCCGCGAAGTCGATTCCGGCCATCGGCGCGGTGCTCGGGGCCATGGTCAACACGGTGTTCATCGACCATTTTCAGCAGATGGCGCATGGGCACTTCACCGTACGCAGGCTCGAGCGCCGCTATGGCCCGGCGGCCGTCGAACGGGCTTATCAGACCATCGAGGTCACGGGCGGACGATGAGGCTCGTGTGACGATGTCGCCGCGATGATGAAATCGGCCGCGCGCACGAGCGCCTGATTCGCCTCGGGCATGAACGGCGCCCAGATCTGGAAGATGTGCGGGACGTCGCGCCATATCTCCAACTCGACGCGGACGCCGGCTGCGCGCGCTTTCGCCGCCACGCGCGTCGAATCGTCGAGCAGCAGTTCGGTGTCGCCGGCCTGGATCAACAACGGCGGCAAGCCGTCGAAATTGCCGAACAAGGGCGAGGCGTAGGGATGCGTCGCGACGGCATCGCCGAGATACTGCGCGGCCACGCGCGGAAACACCGACGCGTGGTACATCGGGTCGCGACCATCATTGGTTCGCATCGACTCGCCGCTGCATGTCAGATCCGTCCATGGCGAAAAGAGAACGGCCGCGGCGGGAAGCGGGTCGCCGGCATCGCGCAGCGCGAGAAGCGACGCCAGCGCGAGGCCGCCACCGGCCGAGTCGCCCGCCATGACGATGGACTGCGCTGAAACGCCATCGGCGAGCAGGCGGCGGTATGCGGCGACGCTGTCGTCGAGCGCCGCCGGAAAACGATGCTCGGGCGCGAGCCGGTAATCGAGAGAGAAGACGCCGGCCTGCGCGTTGGCGGCAAGACCGAACGTGATCGCCCGATGACTGCGCGGCGAACAGAAGTAGTAGCCACCGCCGTGAAGGTAAAGCACGATTGCACGCGGCGACGCCTGCGGCATGAGCGATTCGCCTCGCAGCGGGGCGTCGGCGGCCGCGTCGCGGATATCGAGCCGCCAGCCTCGCGGCACGCCCGGCAGCCAGGCCCGGCGGGACGCGTAGGTCCGTGCGCGCTCGACGTCCAGCTCAGGCTTGGCGCTCTCGGGCCGTATGCGCCTGCGCACGGCCCAGCATGCCAGGGCGCTTTGCCAGCTCATCGCCGAAGCATCTCAATTGGCCGGCATCACCTGACCACGTATCTCCCCGGTCGGGTTCTCCTGCGTGTGAATGTTGAAGTACCACTGCCCGGTCATGAGGTCCGTCACCTGTTGATCCGTCAGTGTCGCTTGTCCTTTCATCGGGCTCGCGAGCGCATGTTTGTCGACCGGCACTTGCACCTTCGCGTTCTGCCCGACGGGCGCCGGACCATGGAAATGCGCCATCGTGACGGGACCGGATAGCTCGGCGTAGGAGGCCGACCAGGTGAGGACTTTGGTGTCGGTGTCGAGGCTCGCGTCGAGAATTCCGTGGCCCTTGCTCACGCGCGGCGGGACTTCGCTCGAGGGTTGAAGATTGGCTTTGAGCGCGACGGTGTCGGCCAGGGCGGTGCTCGAGGCGATCAGAAAGAAAATCAGACTTGAGGCGTAGCGATAGTGCGGCCTGCGTGTCGCGATCATGCCTGCTCTCCTTGAAAGGGCCGGGCCGCTCACGGATTGATTCTGTTGAACGTCGGCCGCAACGTCATGGTAGAGCATCCGGGTGCCCGCCGCATCTTGCCTTTATGACGCGGGCCAAGTGCAAAAGGGCGCCTTGCGGCGCCCTCAGACTGCTGACGAACCCCATGTTTTTCGGAACGTGGGGTTTGTTTTTTAGGCGGCAGCGCTGTTGGAGCGATGCG
>NZ_FCOB02000004.1 GCF_001545075.1 Caballeronia ptereochthonis | reverse complement strand
GCATCGGCATCCTGGATCTGCGTCTTCCAGTCGTCGGGCATCATCTGGCCGTGCTGCGCGTAGTAGTCGCAGCTCGCACAGTCGATATGCCGATACTCCAGCGCGATGCCGAAGCGCTTGCCGACGGCGTCGAGCGCGCGCAATGCTTCAGGCATCACTTCCTTGCCGATGCCGTCGCCGGGAATCACGGCAATACGATATTTGCTGGACATGTTGCTACTCCGCTAGAGAATGATCGACGAGAAAAAGCACGCGCGTGCCTGAAGCGCGTGCGTGCGTTCGAATGGAAAGAGAAAGAGGCGCTCGCCTCAGTGATGATTCTGCGAGAAGAGCGTTTCGAGCGGATAGTGCGTCTTCACGAACGACGTCTTGATGATCACGTAGCTGAAGTACTTCTCGATGCCGATGCCGCGCTCCAGCAGCCCCTCGATGATGCTCTGATAATGGCTCACGCTGCGCGTGACGAACTTGAGCAGATAGTCGTAGCCGCCGCTCGCCAGATGGCATTCGACGATCTCGTCGACATCCTTCACCGCATTGACGAAGTTGATGAAGTCCTCGCGGCGATGGTCGGCGAGCGTGACTTCGGTGAAGACCACCTGCACGTCGCCGAGCTTCTCCAGCTGAATCTGCGCGCCGTAGCCGACGATATAACCCGCCTTCTCCAGCCGCTTCACGCGAATCAGGCAAGGGCTGGGCGACAGACCGACCGCATCGGCGAGCTCCACGTTCGTGATGCGCCCGCGCTTCTGCAATTGAGAGAGGATACGCAGATCGAGTCGGTCCAGCTTGCTGTCGTTGCTCATCGTGGCGGGTCTGGTCTTGCATGTCGGCGGTCGGTCGATGTTATCACGCGGCCGCGCGGGAACTGAATCCGGATCCGCCCTTCAACGCCGCGCGCACTTCGCCTTGCGCGAGCACGTCATCGAGCGTTTTCGCGAGGCGCTCGAACATCATGTCGAAGTTCGCTTCGGTATAGCAGAGCGCCGGCGCGAAGCCGAGGATGTTGTCGCCAAACGCGCGGAACACGAGGCCATTGCGATACGCGGCAGCGGCGATGCGGTCCGGCAGCTTGAGAGACGCATCGAAGCCGCGCTTGCTGTCCTTGTCCGCGACGAGCTCGAGCGCGCCGAGCAGGCCGCGATGGCGCGAGTCGCCAACGAGCGGATGCGCGAGCAGCGCATCGAGTCCCTGGGCGAAGCGCGGCGCCTGCGCCTGGCCGTTCGCGAGCAGGCCGCCTTCGTGATACAGCCGCATCACTTCGAGGCCGATGGCCGCGCTCACCGGATGCGCCGAATACGTGTAGCCGTGACCGATCGCGGCAAACACCTCGCCGCCGTCCGCGATGCCCTGATACAGCGCATCCGACATGAGCACGGCGCCCATCGGCGCGTAGCCCGCGGTGAGGCCCTTCGCGACCGTCATCAGATCCGGCTCGACGCCTTCGCCCTGGCACGCGAAGAGCGGCCCGGTGCGGCCGAAGCCGGTGATCACTTCGTCGGCGACGAACAGGATGTCGAGCTTGCGGCATGCTTCGCGCATTGCCTTCAACCAGCCGACGGGCGGCACGATCACGCCGCCCGACCCCTGAATCGGCTCGCAGAAGAACGCTGCGACGTTGTCCGGGCCGAGTTCCGCGACCTTCGCGTCGAGCGCCTGCACCGAAGCCGAGATGAGCGCGGCATCGTCGGCGTAGTCGCTGCGATAGGCATACGGCGACGGAATGTGATGCTGCGTGGCGAGCGGCAGATCGAAGTTGCGATGGAACGCGGGCAGGGCGGTCAGCCCCGCGCCGATCGACGACGAACCGTGATAGCCGCGTTGCAGCGCGATGAAATGCTTCTTCGACGGACGGCCCGTCGCGTTGTAGTAATGCGTGATGAAGCGCAGCGCGGAATCGACGGCGTCCGAGCCGCCGAGCGTGAAGTACACGTGCTGCAGCGACGCGGGCGTGACTTCGACGAGCTTCGCCGCCAGTTCGATGGCGGGCTCCGAGCCGAAGTGGAAGTAGCCCGTGGCGTATGGCAATTTCGCCATCTGCTTCGCGGCGGCCTCGACGATGCTCGCGTGGCCGTAGCCCGTGTTTACGCACCAGAGGCCGGAAAACGCGTCGAGCAACCGGTTGCCTTCGATGTCGCTCAGGAACACGCCGTCGGCGGAATCGAGCACGGTGACGCCGCGCGCCTCGTGCGCGCGATAGCTGACGACGGGATGAATCAGATGATTGCGGTCGGACTCGACAAGCGATTGAATCGGCATGATGCGGCTCTCTCTTGGGAATGGGCTCGTGACCGTTTCATACTATCGGCAGAGCGCGATTGCCCGCATCGCCAAAAAAATCGCCAAAAAGCGCAAACGCGGCGTTTTGCGGGGACCTCGCGGCATTTTGTGCTGCAAGGTCCGCAAGACGGGTTCAATAGCCGCGCGCACGGTCGATTTCGCCGATCATGCGCTCGCCCGCGCGATGCCGGCGCAGATTCTCCAGCACCACGTCCACGGCGGTTTCAGGGCGCGTGGCGCTCGCGATATGCGGCGTCAGGCGCACGCGCGGATGAGTCCAGAACGGATGCGTCGGCGGCAAGGGCTCGGGATCGGCGACATCCAGAATCGCGGCATGGAGCCGGCCGCTGTCGAGCGCGTTCAGCAGATCCTGCTGGATCACCTGTGGGCCGCGGCCGACGTTGATGAACGATGCGCCTTTCGGCAGCGTGTCGAACACGCGCTTGCCGATGAGGCCGCGCGTCGCTTCGGTGAGCGGCAGCAGGCAGACGAGGATATCGGTGCGCGCGAGAAAGGCATCGAGCGAATCGGTGCCCGCGTAGCATTCGACGTCTTCGATTTCATGCGGCGAGCGGCTCCAGCCCGCGCACGGGAAGCCGAACATGCGCAGCGTTTTCAGCACGGCCGTGCCGAGCATGCCGAGGCCGAGCACGCCGATGCGCCGGGTCGACGCGGCGCGCACGGGCATTTCGCGCCATACGCGCTCGCGCTGAGCAAGCGCGTAATCGAAGAGGTCGCGATGAATCGTGAGCACTGCCTGCGTCACATACTCGACCATGCCTTCGACGATGCCCGGCTCGATCATGCGCGCCACCGCGACGTGCGCGGGCACGCCCGACAAGTCGAATTGATCGATCCCCGCGCCCACCGAGAAGATCACTTCGAGATTGGGCAGCGTTTGCATGACATCGGCCGGTGGCTGCCACGCGGCGAGATAGCGCACGGAGGCGGGATCGCCGAGATCGGGCCACAGGCGGAACGGGATTCCCGGCGCTTTCCGCGCGAACAACTGCGCCCACAGTTTGCCGCGCTCGGGATCGGCTTTATAGAGAATCGTCATGGGATCAGCACAGCGCCTGGTTGATGATGGCGAATTGCGCGACGGAGGCGTCGTGCGGGAGCGTGCCATTGCGCGCCATCTTGATGACCGTGTCGACGCGCCGCAGCCCGATTGCTTCGAGCCACGCAGACAGGCCGCTCTCGTCCGGCGTGTCGATGCGCGTGAACCTGCCTTCGTTATGCGCGAGCCAATGCGCGATCATCGCCCGGGCGCGGCGCGTGGAGTCCTGATCCGTGGTAACCGAGACGACCGGGCCGATCGCGTGACCACGCCCGAATTCCCTGATGAGCGCGAAGCCGAGCACTTCGCGATCGCGTTCGAGCACGACGCCTTGCGCGACGCTCGAGAGCGCGGGCAGCAGCGCGCTTCGGTCGAGACCGCTGGCACGCGATGCGAGATCGACCAGGCCGGCAATGTCGCCCGGTGCGATTGCACGCAGGTGTTCGCCCGTCTTCAATTCGATGCGAGGCACGCTGAAATCAGCCGACTGATGCTGATGAATCGCGCCAATGCGCCTGAACCCGAGCTTTGCATAAAGCGGCTCGCCGGCGGGCGTCGCGTGCAACACGGTGACGCGCTCGCCGAGCGCTTCGAGCAGCAATTCCATCAGCTTGCGGCCGATGCCTTTGCCCTGTTGATCCGGCGCCACGATCACCATGCCGAGCGATCCGCCGTGCGCGCCATACTTCCAGTACAGCGCCGTGCCGACGACACGTTCGCCATCCTGCGCGACGAAGCCGGCGCCGGCATCGAGCACGAAGCGCCAGTCATCGGCGCGATGCGGCCATTTGACTTCGACCGACAGCGCGTGCGCCACGGGGATGTCGCCGGCGGTGAAGGGGCGGTAGAGGAGAGTGGATGTTTCGGCGGCGGACACGGCATGCTCCACGTCAGAGAATGCGAGCTACTTTGACACGCCGCCCGGAAGGCGGATAGGACGATCCTGCTGCGTCGGGCAGCTCAAAACAGGTGATGAATCCCCGCCAGCACGACCGTCTGCCGATTCGACGACGACGGCCCGATCCCGAGCGTATTCGCCAGCGCGCCCTGAGAGGCCTGTTCGACCATGACATCGGCGTAAAGCTGCGTGAGCTTCGACAGCGCATAGACGTTCGCGATCGTCACCTGTGTCCAGCGGTGTCCCGCAAGCGTGGTGGTCCACGCGCCCGCGCCGATCATATAGGCAGGCGTGACCTGAAAGTTCGCGCCGCCGTCGATCGCGCGGTAGTTCTCCGAGCGCCCGCGCGATTCGATGCGAACCTGCGTCAGCACCGCATGCAACTGCACGCGCCCGATCTGAAAGCTTCCACCGATGCCCGCGTTCCTCACGCTGTCCGCGACGAAGGGGGCCGCCGCCGTCAAGGCGACGCCTTCGAAGCTCGTCAGTCCGAGCCCGCCCGCAAGATTCAACGCACGGTCGTGGTACTCCGAATATGCAGCCGCGAGATTGAGCGGCCCGTATCCATAGGTCGCGCCGAAACTGATGGTCCGGCCCGTCGTGCTGCTCGACTGGTTCGTGAAGCCGTACATCGCGCCGACGGTCACGCCCGCGATGTTCCGGCTGCGAAACTTGACCGTGTTCGACAGCTCGACCGGCACGGTATTGCCCAATCCGTCGACATTGCCCGGATGAAACGCGGAGAAGTCGCCGAGCGCCTGCGCGTTGGACAACGGCCCGAGCATCTCGAAGTGAAAGTCCGTCTGACGTCCGAGCGTGACCGTGCCGAAGCGGCTCTCGCTCAAGCCGACATACGCCTGCCGATTGAACAGCGTGCCCGCGCTCGACATCGCGCCGCTGATCGTCGAAAAGCCGGACTCCAGCTTGAACACGGTCTTCAGCCCGCCGCCGAGATCCTCGACGCCGGTCAGGCCCCAGCGATCGGCCTGCAGCGTGCCTTGCTCCGCGATGTAGGCGTGTGCGCCGCGCAGATTGCTCACGTAGCCGATGCCCGCATCCAGACTGCCGTACAGCGTGGCGCTGCTTTGCGCGTGGACGTCGGCCGCCATGGTCAGCGTCGAAAGGGCGAGCGCAACCAGACTCTTGTTCATGAGGGTCTCTCGTTCTTGACGGAAAGGGAATGAGCCGGCAGGACGCCGGCGCTCACATCACGACGCCAGCGTCTGATACAGAATGGCCGCGCCCGAAACGATGGCGAACGCCATCACGCTGATGCGCAACACGCGCGCGTTGAGCCGCTGATGCACATGCTGGCTGACAAACGCGCCGACGATCACCGGCGGCACGAGAAACAGGGCAGACATGAACTTCTCGCCGGTGATCTGTCCCGTCGCGCTCAGCATCACGAGGGAAAGCGCCTCGCCGATGGCAAAGCACAGCGCGATGGTCGAGCGCAGCTTCGGCGCGCCATAGTGCTGGAAGACCATCGCGAGCGCGGGGCCGCCGATGCCCGTCGCCGTTTCGGTGATGCCCGTCACCGCGCCCGCCGCCATCAGCGCGTTGCGGCCCGGCATGAAACTCGGCGCGCACAGCGTCGCGGCGGCGGCGGCGATCGTCGATGCGCCGATGAACAGGTTCAGGTCATGCGCCGAGATGCGCGAGATGATCCATACGCCCGCTACCGCCCCCGCCGTTCTGCCGATAGTGATCCATAACGTGCCCTTCGAATCGAGCGCGGGACGCTCGCGCCAGGCGAGATAGACGTTGAGCGGCAGCATCAGGATCAGTAGCGATACGGGTAGCAGACCCGGCTCGATCAGCCCGATCACGGGCGCGCAGATCAACGCGAAGCCGACGCCGACCGCGCCTTGAATGAACGCGGCAATCGAAACGGTGGCGGCGAGCACTGCAAAGATGGTGAGACTCACGGGCAACTCACTCTACGGTTGGAAGGGTTGTGCGGGTCAGGGGCTGAAGCGTTGGCGCAACGTGCACGCGCTGAATCGGCGCCTGCGCGACGACTTCGCGCGCGACTTCATCGACTTCCCTGAGGAACGCATGCGCGTCCCAGTCGGTCGGCCAGCCTTGCCACAAGCGCAGCTTTCCGGCGACGAAGACGGCGTCGATCTGACTGCGGTTGGCGAGTCGCACCAGTTCCCATGTCAGGTCCCACGATGGCCGCATCTCCGGCACGTCGAGATCGACGAGCAGAAAATCGGCGGCTTTGCCTTGCGCGATCTCGCCGATGCGCGCGCTCAGCCGCAACGCATCCGCGCCGCCGCGCAATGCGCGATCGAGCCACAATTCGCCCGCGCCGCACGACGAATCGCCGGTGGCGAGGCCGAACGCGAAGCGCTGCGCGGTCTCGGCCGCATCGACGAGACGGAATGCGTCGCTGCGCGTGCCGTCCGTGCCCAGGCCGAAGCGGATGCCGAGCGCGGCCATCTGCAAGGCGGGCGCGACCGCGTTGCCTTTCCACGAACTCGCGACCGGGTTGTAGCTGACGGCCGCGCCCGTTCTCGCGAGCAAGTTGAGCTCGGACGGCGTGACGAGCGTCGCATGCGCGATCAAGGTTTGCGGGCCGAGCGCGCCCGCATGGTGCAGATGCTCGATCGGCCGCATCTTGCGCCGCACGATCGAGCGCTCGACCGAGGCCAGATGCTCGTTCGCATGCGTCTGGAACACCGCGCCCGCATCGGCGCACATCGCGGCGGCGGCCTGCAGCATGCCGTCCGATCCGGCTTCGGGAACCGAAACGGCCAGCGACGGATGCACGAGCGCATGGCCGTCCCAGCGCGCCAGATGCCGCTGTGCGCGTGCGACGATGGCGGCGCGCGCGCGGGCATCGATGTCGTCGGCGAGATCGTTGCAGATGAGGCCGAGCACGCAGCGCACGCCGACTTCCTGCGTCGCCGATGCGATCGTCGATGCATCGCCGCTCGCGCGCGTGCCGGCATCGCAGACCGTGGTGAAGCCGCCGCGCAGCGCTTCGAGCGCGGCGAGCCTGGCGGACAGATAGACGAGGTTCTCGTCGAGACAGTTCTCGAGCGGCACCCAGATCCGCCGATAGATCTCCGACGGCTCGCCGAACGCGAGCGCCTTGCCGAACGATTGCGTCAGATGATGATGCGCATCGATGAAGCCCGGCATGACGAGCTTGTCGGGTAGCGAGAGCGGCGTGAGATGCGGATATTGGGCGACGAGTTCATCGGCGGGGCCGACCGCGGCGAACTTGCCGTTCGATACGACGACGGCGTGATCGCTTTGCGGGCCGTCCGCGAGCAGCACCCAGGCGGGAAGCAGCAGGAGCGCGTCGGCTTGCAGTTCGGCGGGCGTGAGCGGGGAATTCTTCATGATCGATTTTCAGTGGCAGGAGTGGTTGTCGTTGATGGCGGCTTCGAGATGCGCGGCGGGGTCGGCGGCATCGCGCGTGCGCCAATGCAGATGGAGATGCTCGAACAGCATGTTGACGATGACGGCGGTGAGCGCGCCCATCGCGAGACCGTTGCCGAGCACGACCTGCAGCGCCGCTGGAAAGCGGCTGTAGACGCCGGGGACGACGATCGGCAGCACGCCCATCGTCAGCGCGGCGGCGAGCGTGTACATGTTGGCGCGCGAGCGGAGATCGACCTGACGCAGCAGGTTGACGCCCATCACGCCGATGATCGAGAACACGATCAGCGCCGTGCCGCCGACGACGGCTGCGGGAATCGCATTGGCGAGGCGTCCCAGTGGCGCGAGCAGCGCGATGATCACGAGCAGCACGCCCGCCGTCGCGGTGACGAAGCGCGAGCGCACGCCCGTCGCCTGCACGATGCCGATGTTCTCGCTGCTCGTGATGATGAGCGACGTGCCGAACAGGCCGCCGAGCACCGACATGGCCGCATCGCCGCGAATGGTCTTGGGCACTTCCACTTGCGCATCGATCGGCTTGCCGACCACTTCGGCGATCGCGACCGTCTGGCCGGTGGCTTCGGCCATCGAGATCACGCTGAAGATCAGCAGCGGCAACGCCGCGACGATGTCGAAGCGCGGCATGCCGAAGGGCAGCGGCGTGGGCACGGTGACGATCGGGCCGGACCAGACGTCGGCGAAGCTCATCTGTCCGAGCGTCCACGCGAGCGCGCAGCCTGCGAGCAGGCCGAGCAGCACGGCCAGTTGCCCCAGCATGCCCTTGAAGAGCTTCGCGAAGAGCACCGTGAAGCCGACCGTCGCGAGCGCGAGACCGATGCCGAGCGGACTCGCGAACTCGGCCGTTCCCGGCCTGCCGACGATCACCACGCCGTATATCCGGATCAGATTGATGGCGACGAGGATCAGCATCGTGCCGATCACGATGCGCGGAAAGAACCGCAGACAGCGCGCGAAGACCGGCAGCAGCAGGAAGTAGACGAGACCGGTGAGTATCGTCGCGCCCACGGCGGTCTGGAGATTCGTCTGCTGCGCGATCAGCACGAACAGCACGACCGGCGCGCCGCCCGGCACCATGATGAACGGCAGGCGCGCGCCGAATTTGAGCGGCCCGAACGACTGCAACAGCGTGCCGAGCCCGCAGACGAGAAACGTCGCGCTGATCAGGTCGATGGTCAGCGCGGATGACAGCCCCAACGCCTTCGCCACGAGGAACACCGCCGTGATCGGCGACGCCGCCACGACGAGCACATGCTGCAAACCGAACAAGACGAGCTTCGCGAGCGGCAGGCGCTCGTCGACAGCGTGAATCGGCGGATGGTGGACCATGACGGTTTGTCTCCTGTAAGCCGTGCAGGCGGCCGTTCGCCCGAGCGGCGGTTCTGATATCCCAAATCGATTTGGGATGGCGGTAATAAAAACGGGCTGTCGCCCCAAATCGATTTGCTATCGTAGAATGATGCGTCATCTCCGGATTGTCAAGCCGGAAAAATTATTGGTTTCGTGTTCGCGATAGGCGGTATTTCGTCGGGGAAAGGCGGCGAGAAGGCGTGAGAAAATCCAGCATCGCAGCGTGAGAAACTTGAAAACAACCAACATGCAAAGCCCAGCGCCGACCAAGCCGCGGCCGACCATCGCCGACGTCGCGCGCGCCGCGGGTGTATCGACGACGACCGTCTCCCATGCGCTCAACGACAAGGGTTACGTCGACCCGCAGACGCGCGAGCGTGTGAAGGAAACGGCGCGCGCGCTCGGCTATCGTCCGAGCGTGCGCGCGCAACGGCTGCGCACCGGCGAAGCGCATACCATCGCGCTGATTTCGTCGATGCCCTTCGAGATCGCGGGCGGCGCGTCGCGGCTCGGCTTTCTGATGGAAGTTGCCGCTGTCGCCGCCGCTGCCGCGCTCACGCGCGGGCTCGCGCTCGTGCTGGTGCCGCCGATGATGGCGGGACGTCTGCCGCTGGAGCAGCTCGACATCGACGGCGCAATCGTCATCGAGCCGACCGCGGACGACGCCAACGTTGCGCATCTGCAGGAGCGCGGCCTGCCGGTGGTTTGCCTCGGCCGCCAGACGGGCAACGATGCCGTCCCTTACGTGGATGTCCATTCGTCGGCGACCACGGAACTGCTGCTGAACCATTTGCGCGAGCAGGGCAGCATGAAGATCGCCTTGCTGATCGGCGCGCAGCAGCGCAACTCGTATATCGAGGCGCGGGACGCGTATGCGCGGTTCTGCGCGACGCACGGCATGACGCCCTTGATCGCCGTCGCGGACGAGTCGGGCGGCGAGGATGCGGGGCGAGACGCGTGCGCTTCCTTGCTCGACGAACATCCCGACGTGGACGGCCTGTGCGCGCTCGTCGATGCGTTCGCCGTCGGTGCGGTTCGAGCTATCGGGCAACTCGGCAGGCGCATACCGGATGACATCAAGGTCGTCACGCGCTACGACGGCACGCGCGCGCGCAGCTGTCGCCCGCCGCTTACCGCCGTCGATCTGCATCTGGACGACATGGCGTCGCAGGCGGTCGAGCTGCTGTTCGCGCATCTCGCGGGCAAGGGCGGCGCGCGGACCGTCGCGCCTCCGCTGCCGGAACTGGTGCCGCGGGAGTCGTCCGGAGCCGGGGCCGCGGACTGAACGTGGTTTGCTCCGTCCTGGTTCGCCGCCCGGTCGATACGGCGCAAGGTCGCGGCACGATCGCAGACGGCGACCATGCCGACTGCAAGAACGGCAATGCGAAGGCCGAATCCGCATTCCCGGCAAGAAAGGACTCCATACGCTTCGCCAGTTTTGTTGGCGGCATCCACCGCATTGTCACGAGCACGGGCATCGTGCAGACGCCGCCGACATCCGCTTCGGGCACGGCGCACACGTGACAAGTGAGGCAACGAACGACATGTCCCCATGCGCCAGAATGCCTCGCTGACAACCTCCCGATGGACCAACCGAGGAAAGACTCAGTGGCGCAAAACGGCCAGCCAAAAATCGAACGAACGCGCACCGAGGTGATGGACGCTATTCGCGACGCCGCCATCGCGGAGTTCGCGTCTTCTCGTTCGAGCAGCCCTTGCGCTCGCGCATCTTCGCGAATGAGATGATGCTCGGCGCGCGGGCCTGACGCCCATGATGAGCCGCCCGCCCATGCGGTGGAGTGCATCAATCGCTGGATCGAGCAGGGACTCATGCGCCCGCTCGACCCCATGCTCCTGATGATGAGCATCTGGTCGCTCACGCAGTACTTCGCGGACTTCGAATATCAGGCGCGCTACATGTTGCGTGTGAAGGAGGGGCTTCCGCTCGATCGCGCGTACACCATCGACGAGGTGACGACCTTCGTCATGCTCGGCTGGGGAGTTCCCTCACGGACTGAAGGGCCGTCCGCCTTCCTTGCGCGATGCATCACGCGGTCGGACGACCGCTCAAGTGCTGCCGATATCGCGCCTTCGCTTCAAACGCTGAAGACGCCCGTTCACGAACCTCTATCTGCAGGACCGGCGTGCCGATGATTCGCCGCGCAGCAGAGGGATCGCACCATTGCGCGAGGCGAACGGGCTGGGCGTGAAAGTCGCGCTCGCGTCCGACAACCATCGCGAGCTGGATCCTCCACATCGGGAACCGCGATTCAGCCATTGCTGAGCGTCCGTGTCGCGGAGCTGCGCGACCTGGCGAGAACAACGGTCCCGCGCGCGACATTCGCCGACGTCGACGGAGGCTCGTACGACGATTGCGTCGGCAACCCACGCTTGCCACCGCCATCTCTCGGGCGTCACGCCTGCGCTGAAGTTTCCCCCGGCACGCAATGGCGACGCGGCTGAGAACGCGCCCGGTTTGCATCTCACGCCATCGGCCACGCTTCCTCGATGTCGAGCCCGATCCGCCCGTCTCCCGGGATCCGGGAACAGGTGGAATGTGGACTCAACGATCGTTGCCATCTGGCACTACCGTCGCCGATTTTTAGCTATGGATACTGGGTCGTCGCTCCGTCGAGCGCGCGGCGGGCCTGCACCCAGCTTGGGCACGCCGTACGCGCCGGCGTGCCCGACTTCCAATCTCTCCAGGAACCGTCATGAAAACGATATGCGCTTCTGGCTTCACTTCCCTGCTCGGCAAATTGTTTCGCCGCGTCGGGGCGGCTCGCGCGCTGGCCACAGTCACGATTGCCTTTTTCGCATGGAGCGTCGCACAGACCAGCCACGCCGAGGACAAGGAAGTGACGATCGCGTACCAGCAGATCGTCGACCCATGGCTCGTCGGAATCGCGGACGGCTCGATCGAGAAGGCGACCGGCTACAAGATCAACTGGCGCCAGTTCGAATCCGGCGCGAAGGTGGCGACCGCGATGGCCTCGGGTGACGTGAAAATCGGCGTGATCGGGTCGAGCCCGCTCGCCGCGGCGGTGAGCCAGGGCGTCGACGCCCAGCTCTTCTGGATTCTCGACAACATCAACGAAGCCGAGGCGATGGTCGTGCGCAACGGCTCCGGCATCAGCAAGCCAGCCGACCTCAAGGGAAAGACCATCGGCGTGCCGTTCGTCTCGACGACGCACTACCACACGATGTTCGCCCTGCAGCATTGGGGCATCGATCCGTCGTCGGTGAAGATCCTCAACATGCAGCCGAACCAGATCGTCGCGGCGTGGGAGCGCGGCGACATCGACGCGGCCTACGTATGGGACCCGGCGCTCGCGCAGCTCAAAAAGAGCGGCAAGGTGCTGATCACGTCGGGCGATCTGTCGAAGCTCGGCAAGCCGACTTTCGACGGCATCGCGGTCGATCGGGAATGGGGCGCGGCGCACAAGGACTTCATGGCCAGGTTCGTCAAGGCGATCGCCGATCTCGATCAGAAGTACCGCAACGATCCGTCGAAGTGGAACGCGCAGTCGCGCGAGGCGGCGGCGATCGCGAAGACGATCGGCGGCACGTCGGCCGAGGTGCCGGGCTCGCTTGCGCTCTACGGTTATCCGTCCGCGTCGGAGCAGGCGTCGAATCAGTGGCTGGGCGGCGGCGCATCGAGCCGCGCGGCATTCGCGCTAAAGGACACATCGAACTTCCTGAAGGAGCAAAAGCGCGTCAACACCGTGCTGCCGGACTATTCTAAATATGTCACCGCCGAGTATGTCGAAGCGGCCGAGAAACTGAAGTAATCGCAAGCCGGGCGCGGGCTCGCGCGCCGTCGCCTGTTCCGGGTCCGGGAGGACATATGGGGTGCATGAAGGTCAACAACGTCAGTGTGATGTTTCCCGGGCGGCGTCCGGGTGAGCGCGTGCATGCGCTCGATGGCATCGACCTGACGATCGGCGACGGCGAGTTCGTCGTCGCGCTCGGCGCATCGGGCTGTGGAAAGACGACGCTGCTCTCGCTCATGGCGGGCTTCATCGCACCGTCGTCGGGCGAGATGCTGCTCAACGGCACGCCGGTAGAAGGACCGGGCGCGGATCGCGGCGTGGTGTTCCAGAAGCACGCGCTGCTGCCGTGGCTGAACGTGCTCGACAACGCCGCTTTCGGTCTGAAGCTGCAAGGCATGCGGCGCGCCGAGCGCGAGGAAATCGCGAAGCGCAATCTGGCGCTGGTCGGCCTGCAGGATTTCCACCGGCACATGATCTATCAGTTGTCGGGCGGCATGCAGCAGCGCGTCGGGATCGCGCGGGCGCTGAGCTGCGATCCGGCGATGCTGCTGATGGACGAGCCGATGGCCGCGCTCGACGCGCTCACGCGCGAGACCATCCAGGAGCTGCTGCTCGACGTCTGGCAGCGCACGCAAAAGATGTTCTTCTTCATCACGCACAGCGTCGAGGAAGCGCTTTTTCTCGCGAGCCGCCTGATCGTGATGTCGCCGCGTCCGGGCCGCATCACGCATACCTACGAGCTCGATTTCAACCGCCGCTTTCTCACGACCCGCGATGCGCGCGCGATCAAGTCCAGCCCGGATTTCATCGAAATGCGCGAGCGGGTGCTCGGCATCATTTATGGCGACGAGCGCGCCGCGCATCGCTCCGACGAGGAGGTTCACCATGCGTAAACGCGCATCGCTGGCCGGGTCCGGAACCGTGATCGAGGGAGACGCCGGCGCATGGCGGCCGCCGCCGCAGAAACCCGCGAGACAGTCGAAAAAGAAGCCGGTGAAGCCGGGCGACACCTTCGGCGTGCCAGGCTACGGCAGCAGCCTGGTCACGAGCCTCGTCACGGTCCTGGTGCTGGTGGGCGGGTGGTTCCTCATCACGAGCATGCACTGGGTCAAGCCGCTTTTTCTGCCCTCGCCGCAGGCGGTCTACGCGAAGTTCATCTCGGTGGCGAGCGAGGGCTTCGCGAGCTCGACCCTTGCCGAGCACACGGTCGCGAGCCTCTTGCGAGTGTTCGGCGCGTTCGCGCTCGCGTGCGTGACGGCGATTCCGATCGGCGTGATGATGGGGGTCTCGCGTTTCGCGCGCGGTGTGTTCGATCCGCCGATCGAGTTCTACCGGCCGCTGCCGCCGCTCGCCTATCTGCCGCTCATCATCATCTGGTTCGGCATCGGCGAGTTTTCCAAGGTGTTCCTGATCTATCTGGCGATCTTCGCGCCGCTCGCGATTGCCGCGCGCGCCGGCGTGCGCTCGGTGTCGATCGAGCAGATCCACGCAGCCTATTCGATGGGCGCGACGCGTCGCCAGGTCGTCACGCACGTGATTCTCAAGTCGGCGCTGCCGGAGATCTTCACGGGCATGCGCATCGGCATCGGCGTCGGCTGGACCACGCTCGTCGCGGCGGAAATGGTCGCGTCGACGCGCGGGCTCGGCTTCATGGTGCTCAACGCGGCCGAGTTTCTGGCGAGCGACGTGGTGATCATGGGCATCATCGTGATCGGCTTCTTCGCGCTGTGCTTCGATGTGCTGATGCGCTATCTGGAGAAGAAGCTGGTGCCGTGGAAGGGAAGAGTGTAAGCGTGCAAGGCGGAGCTCGCGCTCCGCCGTCGTCGCGTGCACTCGAACCCGTCACTTGTCTGCCGCGACGCCCGCCGGTGATCCGGCGCGTGCGCTCGCGCGCCAACCCGCTGTTCGGCGCATCGTCGTGAATCCACGCGATGCCCAAGCCGGCCGGCGCCTCGCCAGCCCGGCGTCACCGTCAGTCGCCGGACTGGCCGAAAGCTCAGTCATCGAACGTGGCCCGATTCTGAAATTTAAGAACGAGGCGGCCATATCCCTTCCGGGGATCATAAAAATATCAATTAAATCAGAGATGTAGAAATTCGTCTTCCGTAGCGCGCATTGGCATGGCCCTTGCCTTAATAACGGCCATAGACCCGTCGCGGACCTCGCGACAGGGCCAGCCAGACGGCCATCACCGGCCGCCCATACGGAGACGACGCCATGCCCCTGCCATTGCTCGAGCGCGAATCGGCGCCTCGCTAGCGGACCCCTCCCGCTTTTTCCTGTCACGCATCGCAGACCAGCCGCTTGCAAGCGGCGAGGGAAGCGCGCGCGTGTCGATCAGCACGGCACGCGCCGCCCCGCGCGCGGATGCCGGACCACTGCCCCTTCAAGAAGCAATCCGCAAGGAGACGATATGCAAGTCACCGGTATGTTGTACGGCTCGCAGCTGCTGCAGTTCGGCGGCTTTCCGACCGCCGAAGTGCTCGGTCCCGACGCCAGCGAGGAACAGATCAAGGCGCTGATCGACCGCCACGGCTCGGTGTTCGTGAAGCCGATGTTCAAGGGCGGTGTCGGCAAGAAAGGCAAGGCCGGGCTGGTCGGACGCGCGAGCGATTTGCGCACGGCGCTGAAGGAAAAGGAGCGGCTCTACTTCGCGGAGCATCTGCACGGAAACCAGTATTCGAAGGCGAACGGGGTGACGTTCGAAGGCGCGGTGCCCGCCGAGCACGAGGTGTATTTCTCGATCACCGATTCCACGCGCTTTCGCGCCCCGACCATGACGCTCACGCATCACGGCGGCATGGACATCGAGGAGCTCGACCCGGGCATGATCGCGCAGGTGCCGTTCGATCCGCTCACGGGCCTGAAGGCGCCGAAGGAGATCATCTCGCCGCTCGTGCAGCATTTGCCGAAGCTGTGGGAGCTCTATCACAACTTCGGCATGACCACGCGCTTCGAGGCGCGCGGCGAATTCAACGTCTTTCACGACTGCTACCGCGCGCTGGTGCAGGCGCTGTACGACGAGAACGTGACGCGCAACGTGTTCGCGGTCAATGTCGACGCGGTGATCGCATCGGTGCTGCTCAAGATGCTGTGGACGCGCCATCGCGAGGGCGCCTTCGGCGAGAAGGCGCTGGAGACGGCCGCATTCACGGTGTTCCTGTATGGCCGCATGATCGGCTGCGTGGCCGAGATCGACGACCACCTCAATCGCGGACGCGACATGGATACGCGCACGCCGCAGTCGAACGTGCGGTTCGTCGCCTGACCCTGTCCGCTCGTCCGGACCGACACACAACCAGGGGCCGGGGCGATACGCCGCCGGCCGCACATAGCAAGGAGACATTCGTGCACATGACATCCCACACCGCGCCGCATGCACAGGCGCAGCGCGCGCCGGACGAGAGCGAATCCTCGGCGCAACTGGCCGAGCCGACGAAGAAGGAACGCTTCTGGCCGGAGGGCTGGTGGAAACTGATGGAGACGCGCATCGGCATCATTCCGCTGCCCGTGTATGTGCTGCTGCTCGGGCTGATCGCGGGCTTCGCGGTGACCGGCAAGGTGCCGGGCGAGATCTCGATGGCGATCGCGGTGCTCGCGTTCTTCGGCTTCACCTGCGCCGAGATCGGCAAGCGCATGCCGCTCGTGCGCAACATCGGCGCCGCGGCGATCTTCGCGACCTTCATTCCGTCGGCGCTCACCTATTACCATTTGCTGCCCAAGCCGATCCTGCACCTGACGACCGAGTTCACGAAGCAGACGAACTTCCTTTACCTGTTCATCGCCTCGATCATCGTCGGCAGCATCTTGAGCATGGACCGGCGCGTGCTGATCCGGGGCTTCGTGAAGATCTTCATTCCGCTCGCGCTCGGCTCGGTGGCCGCCGCGATCGTGGGCACGCTCACGGGCACGGCGCTCGGCCTGGGCGCGCGGCACACCTTGCTCTACATCGTCGTGCCGATCATGGCGGGCGGCGTGGGCGAGGGCGCGATTCCGTTGTCGGTGGGCTATTCGGAGATCATGCATCTGCCGCAGGGCGAACTGTTCGCGCAGGTGTTGCCGCCGGTGATGCTGGGCAGCCTGACGGCGATCGTGCTGTCGGGGGCGCTCGACATGCTGGGCCGGCGCTTTCCGCACCTGACCGGGCAGGGGCGGCTGCAGGTGGGCGAGCAGGACGAGATGGACCCCGTGCAGGACGAGATTCGCGGGCACATGGACGTGACGCATATCGCGGCAGCCGGGATCACGGCGATCACGCTGTATCTGCTGGGGCTGATGTGCCGCAACCTGTTCGGCCTGCCGGCGCCGGTGGCGATGTTGTTCCTGGCGGTGCTGGTGAAGCTGGCGCGGGCGGTGTCGCCGCAATTGCAGGAGGGCGCCTTCGTCGTCTACAAGTTCTTCTCGACGGCGGTGACGTATCCGTTGCTGTTCGCGATCGGCGTGGCGATGACGCCGTGGGACAAGCTGATGGCCGCGTTCACGGTGGCAAACATCGTGACGATCGTGGTCACGGTGGCGACCCTGATGGGGACGGGTTTCGTGGTGGGACGCCTGATGAAGATGTACCCTATCGACACGGCGATCGTGAACGCATGCCATAGCGGCCAGGGCGGCACGGGAGACGTGGCGATCCTCACCGCGGCGAACCGCATGACGCTGATGCCCTTTGCGCAGATCGCGACGCGTATCGGCGGCGCGATCATGGTGACCGTGACGCTGCTGGTGCTGGCGCATTTCGGGTGAGAAGGAAGGCGCAAGCAGAAGGCAGCCGGGCCGCCCCGAGCCCAACCCTCGTTCAGATCCAGTGGAACAGATCCGTAAAACAGGCATGACGATAAGGGGCATCCCCCTGTGGGCTTGGGTCGCGACGGCGGTGCTTTATTTCGCCGCGGCGGCCGCCTCCATGGAGATAGCGTGGCAGCGCGCGCTGGATGCGCTGACCGAAGCAGGTACGCACCGGCTGGACCTCTACGCGGCGAGCCTGGAGAGCGAACTGGGGCGCTACGAGATCCTGCCGGCGATCGCGTCGCGCCAGGACAGCATCGAGGCGCTGCTGCAAGCGCCGCCCGACGCGAGGCACACGCTGCTGCCCTCCGTGAACGGCTATCTGGAAGCCGTGAACAAGGACGCGGGCAGCGTCGCCGTGGACGTCATCGACCTGAGCGGCACGGTCATCGCCGCGAGCAACTGGAACCAGCCGCTGACCTTCGTCGGAACGAACGTCGCGTATCGTCCGTATTTCAGGGACGCGCTGTCGAACGGCCGTGGCCGCTTCTTCGGCATCGGCACCAACACGGGCGAGCCGGGCCTGTACTTCGCGTGCGTGGTGCGCAGCGAGCAGAAGGTGCTCGGCGCCACGGCGGTCAAGATCAGCGTCGATCCGCTGGAATCCGCCTGGCGAGCGCCGAACGAAGCCGCCATGGTGATCGACGGCAACGGCGTGGTCGTCATCTCGACGGTGCCGGCGTGGAAGTTCACCGCGCTCGCGCCCATCGACGCGCAAAAGCAGCAGCAGATCCAGGCCTCGCGCCAGTACGCGGGCCGCAAGGTCGAAGCCCTGGCCTACCAAAGACTCGACGACTGGCGCAACGGCGCGTGGTTCGCGCGCCTGCCCGACTGGTCGCATCCCGGCCGCGAGCGCCGGTATCTCGCCATGTCGCGCAGCGCGCCGCAGGCGGGCGATTCGATCATGGTGATCCTCGATCTCTCGGCGGCGCGGCGTCAGCAGCAGATCGCGCTCGCGTTCGTGACGGGCGCGTTCCTGATCGCGTGCCTCTATGGCCTCTACGCCGCGCAGCGCCGCCGCGTGATCGCGGAGCGGCTCAGGGCGCAGGATGCCCTGCAACGCGCCAACGACCGGCTCGAAGCCACCGTGCAGCAGCGCACGGCCGCCCTCGTGCTCGCCAACGAGCGCATGCAGGAAGAGATCGACGAGCGCGCCCGCACCGAGCAGAGGCTGCGCGATTCGCAGCAGGAGCTCGTGCACGCGGGCAAGCTCGCCGTGCTCGGGCAGATGGCGGCCGGCCTCGCGCATGAATTCAATCAGCCGCTCGTCGCCATCCGCACACTGTGCGACAACGCGCGCACGTTCTTCGAGCGCAATCAGCCCGCGCCCGCCTTCGCCAATCTCGAGCGCGTCGCGAAGCTCATCGACAGCACGGCGGTCCTGACCGCCGAGTTGAAAGCCTTCGCGAGAAAACCCGAAACGCAAACCGTCCCGGTCCCGCTCGGAGATGCGGTTTCGCACGCCCTGCTCATCCACGAGGCGCGCATCCGGGACCACGATGTTCGGCTCACTGTCGACATCGCGCCGGACGCGGTCGTGGCGGCCGAGCCGGGCGCGCTGCAGCAGGTGATCGTCAACCTGCTCGGCAATGCGCTCGATGCGCTCGCCGGCCGCGAGGCGGGCCGCATCCGCATCGAAGCGCGCCGGGCGGCCGACCCGGCCCGCGTGATCTTCTCGATCGCCGACAACGGTCCCGGCATCGACCCGCATGTGCTCGCGCATCTGTTCGAGCCGTTCGTCACGACCAAGCCGCGCGGGCAGGGCCTCGGCCTCGGGCTCGCGATCACTTCGCGTATCGTCGAAGGCTTCGGAGCCAGAATCTCGGCCGCCAATCCCGAGGGCGGCGGCGCACAATTCACAATCGACTTCGCAGCGGCGAACGGCGGGACAGGGACCGATGGAGAAACAGATGAACAAACAGCCGGACGATGAAATCCGCGTGGTGGTGGTCGAGGACGACGAGAACGTGCGCCTGGGCGTCGAGCAGGCGATGGCGCTCGCGGGCTTTGCCGTGGAAGCGCATGCGTCTGCGGCGAAAGCGCTCGCCGCAGCCGTGCCCGGCGCGCCGGTGGTGTTCGTCTCGGACCTGCGCATGCCGGGCATGGACGGCATGCAATTGCTCGAGCGCGTGCTCGCCGTCGATGCGCAGATTCCCGTCGTCCTCATCAGCGGCCATGCGGACATCTCGACCGCCGTCGGGGCGATGCGCGTGGGCGCGTATGACTTCATCGAAAAGCCGTTTTCCTCGGAGCATATCGTGGGACGCGTCGCGCGAGCGGTCGAGAAGCGCCGTCTCACGCTGGAGGTCGAGGGCCTGCGCGCCGCGCTTCACAACTGGCGAGGCATCGAGGCGCTCGTGCTCGGGAAGTCGCCGGCCATCGCCGAGGTGCGCAAGAAGATCATGCGGCTCGCGGATACTGCGGTGTCGGTGCTCATTACGGGCGAGACCGGCACCGGCAAGGAGTTGATCGCGCGGGCGCTGCACGATTATGGCGGCCGGCGTGAGCATCATTTCGTCGCGCTCAATTGCGGCGGCCTGCCCGAGCAGTTGTTCGAGAGCGAGCTTTTCGGGCACGAGGCGGGCGCGTTCACGGGAGCGACCAGGAACCGCATCGGCAAGATCGAATGGGCCGATGGCGGCACGCTCTTTCTCGACGAGATCGAGACCATGCCCATCGCGCTGCAGATCAAGCTGCTGCGCGTGCTGCAGGAGCGACGCGTGGAGCGCCTCGGCACGAACGATTCGACCGCCGTCGACTGCCGGGTGATCGCGGCCTCGAAGGCGGATCTAGCCGCGCTCTCCGCGGACGGGCGTTTTCGCGCCGACCTGCTCTACCGGCTCAACGTCGCGCTGATCGACCTGCCGCCCCTGCGCGAACGGCGCGAGGACGTACCGCTGCTGTTCGAGCATTTCGTGCTTGCGGCCGCGCGCCGCTTCGGACAGCCCGCGCCGATCGTAACGGCCGCGCAGGTATCGGAGCTGACGACGCATCAATGGCCCGGCAACGTGCGCGAGTTGCAGAACGTGGCGGACCGCTTCGTGCTCGGGCTCGCCGGCGACCAGCTGATACCGTCGGGCGACCGGCCGCGCGGCAGCGGATCGCTCGGCGATCAGCTCGCGCAGTTCGAGCGCATGCTGATCGAGGACATGCTGCGTCGCCATCACGGCAACGTGAGTTCGGCAAGCGACGAACTCGGCATGCCGCGCAAGACGCTGTATCACAAGCTTCGGCAGTTCAAGATTCCGGCGAAGGACGCACCGGCGGGGCGTGAAGCGGATTGACCGGTAGAAGACTCCGGCCTCGAGCGCGCCTGAATGAAACCGCGGTCACCGTCAACGCGCGGCGCCGAGTGCCGTGACAGTCGGTCCTGTCCGCGCGGCGAGGATGCTTCGGATGGTCGCCAGAGACTGTTCGGCAATTGGGCTTAGCGTTTGACGGCGCGGTGCCGAAAATGCCGGCATCCTGACGCCCAGCTGCCTGCAAACGGCGGAGAGATAGGGCTTCCCGGGTCTGGCACACCGTTCGGCGGCGGCTGCAACGGCCGCGTCGCCGACATGCCGACGCAGCCATTCGAGCGTCCGGCGGTCGCGTTCGTTATGGACTCTGATCAAGTGCTCCATCATCGCCTCCGATTACTGTATATATACACAGTACTGTCAATATATACAGCAAACCGGAGAATGACAAGCTTTGCCGCCTGGGCGAAGCCGCTTGCGGCAACCTGCTCAGCCAGGGCCAGCGCACAGTCCGAAATTCCTCACGGTGCGGAGAGAATCCTGCGCTGCTGAATCGGGACCATCCTTCCGGCCGATCGCCCCGCGCTTGCGTTGTGACGCACCCCTCACCAATCCTGGGCAGTCCTCCCGACGGCACGAATAGTCCGGCGGCGGTTCACATCTCCAACTCCGCCTCGCCGCTCATCCGCTCTTCCCGATACCAGTCCGTCTTCCGCGTAAACCCGCTTGCACCATATTTTTGATGTGTCTATATTGCAATACACCATCAACTATCGGAATGCGATAAGAAATGAGCGAAGACGTCCTGTTCTCGAACCACGGCCGCGTCGCGGTCATTACCCTGAATCGTCCGGAGCGCCTGAACGCGTGGACCACGCCGATGCGCGAGAAGATCATCGCGGCGCTCGACCGCTTCAACGCCGACGACGAAGTAGCCGCGATCATCATGACGGGCGCCGGCAACCGCGCGTTCTCGGCGGGGCAGGACCTGTCGGAGGCGCACGATTTCGACGGCGAGCGCGCGGTCGCGTGGGTCAAGGAATGGCAGCGCTACTACGCGGCGCTGCGCAACCTGAAGAAGCCGCTCGTGATGGCGCTCAACGGCACGGCGGCGGGTTCGGCGTTTCAGGTCGCGCTGCTCGGCGATATCCGCGTCGGGCATCCGGGCGTGCGCATGGGGCAGCCGGAAATCAACGCGGGCATCGCCAGCACGACCGGCCCGTGGATCATGAACTCGATGCTCGGCATGTCGCGCACCATCGAGCTCACGCTCACCGGCCGTCTGATGGACGCGGAAGAGTGTCATCACATCGGGCTCATTCATCACCTCGTCGACGAAGACAAGGTGTTCGAGAAGGCGTTGGAAATCGCCACCGAGCTCGCCGCCAAGCCGCCCGTCGCGATGCGCCTGGACAAGCAGCGTTTCCGCGAAATGACAGAGCAGGGGTTCGTCGACTGCATCGAAGCGGGCATGCGCATTCAGCGCGAAGCGTACGACTCCGGCGAACCCGCGCGGATGATGGAAGAGTTCTTCAGCAAGCGCGCCAAATAAGCGAAACCACGTCGAACCCGAGTCGAGCCGTTTTCTTTCTCAACCCCTGTGCGGGAGACCTGAACAATGACGCAAGACTTCAACCCGGCGCGGCGCCGCATTCTTCAAGGCGCGGGCGCGCTCGCCGTGGCCGGCGCGATGCCGCTCGCGGCGCGTGCGCAAACGAAGCAGATCGTGGTGTCGGACCCGGGCGGTCCTTATACGACGGCATATCGCGAAGCGTTCTACGATCCGTTCGAGAAGGCCACCGGCATCAAGGTGGTGAGCGTCGCGCGCGAATCGCAGCCGGTCGCCCAGTTCGCGGCGATGGTGCAGACGAAGAACTACGTGTGGGACGTGACGACGCTCACGCTTTCCGCCGACATTCCGTATCTCGAAGCGAAAGGTCTGCTCGAACCGATCGGTCTCAAGGCGAGCGATTACCCGGACGTCATGTCCGAGGCGATCACGCCGAACTGGCTCGGCGTCGATGTGTATTCGACGGTGCTCGCCTATCGCGCGGACAAGTTCAAGGACAACGGCCCGAAATCGTGGGCGGACTTCTGGGACGTGAAGCGCTTTCCGGGCCGCCGGTGTCTGCGCCGCAGCCCGCTCGACACGCTCGAACAGGCGCTGCTCGCCGACGGCGTGCCGCTCGACAAGCTCTATCCGCTCGACGTGGACCGCGCGTTCAGGAGCCTCGACAAGATCAAGCCGCACATCAACATCTGGTGGACCTCGGGCGCGCAGGCGATGCAGGCGATCCAGAGCGGCGACGTCGACCTGATCTCGACGTGGAATGGCCGTGCCCAGGCCGCGAAGGATGCCGGCGCGCCGGTGAACATCGTGTGGAATCAGGGCTTGTATTCGATCGAAGGCTGGGGCATTCCGAAGGGCACGCCGCGCGCGGACGCCGCGAAGCAGTTCGTGCGTTTCTGCGCCGATGCGAAGCGCCAGGCGCTGCTCACGCGCACGCTCGCCTACGGCCCGACCAACAAGCGCGCGTTCGACACCATCAGCAAGGAGCGCGCGACGCTTCTGCCCACCGCGCCGGACAACATCCGCGACATGAAGCTGCCCAACCCGCAATGGTGGGAAGAGAACCGCCAGAAGGTCACCGAGCGGTTCAACTCGTGGATCATTTCGTGAGGATGGCAAGATGAGCTCGAAACTCGAGGCGATCGGCATTGCGAAGCGCTACGGCGAATCGGTCGCATTGGAACCGACGGATCTCGCCGTGCAGGCCGGCGAATTCCTGACACTGCTCGGTCCCTCGGGTTCGGGCAAGACCACGTTGCTGCAGATGATCTCGGGCCTGGTCACGCCGAGCGCGGGGCGCATCGAGATCGACGGGCGCGACGTCACGCATGTCGAGCCGGGCAAGCGCGGCATCGGCATGGTGTTTCAGAGCTACGCGCTCTTTCCGCACATGAGCGTGTGGGACAACGTCGCGTACGGCTTGCGCATGCGCCGCAAGTCGCGCGAGGAAGTGCGCGCGGCCGTCGACGATGCGCTCTCGATGGTGCGCATGACCGAATACGCGCGGCGCTTCCCGAAGGAGCTGTCGGGCGGGCAGCAGCAGCGCATCGCGCTGGCGCGCTGCTTCGCGTATCGGCCATCGGTGATTCTGCTCGACGAGCCGCTCGGCGCGCTCGATAAAAAACTGCGCGAGCACATGCAGTCGGAGATTCGCCGCCTGCACAAGGAGCTCGGCGCGACCTTCGTCTACGTGACGCACGATCAGGACGAGGCGCTCACCCTCTCGGACCGCATCTGCCTGATGAATCAGGCGCGCATCGAGCAGGTGGGCACGCCCGCGGATCTGTACGATCGTCCCGCCACGCGCTTCGCGGCCGGTTTCATCGGCCATTCGAATCTGCTCGAAGGCGCGCTGGACGACACGCGCGGCGCGAGCGGCGAGCCGATCCTGCTCGCGGCGGGTGGCCGCATTCCCCTGCCGGTCAACGCGATGGGCGCATCGGTCACGCCTGCTGCACGCCACACGCTGCTGGTGCGTCCCGAAGCGCCGCGCATCGTCGAGCCGCAAAGCGGCTTCGTCGACGGCACGATTTCGGACGTCGTGTTCTTCGGCAGCGACACGCGCGTGCAGCTTGCGATGAACGACGGCAGCGCGCTCACCGTGCGATGCGAGCGCAGTTTGACGCCACGCATCGGCGACAAGGTGGGTCTCGTATGGGACCCGTATCGCACGACGCTGTTGCACGCCTGAGGAAACGTCATGACCATCGCCCTACATGCGCATCGCGAGAACGATGCCGCGCGTCGCGGCCGGTTCGTGCGGCTCACGCGCTGCATGCGCGTTCTGCCGATCGTGCCGACGCTGCTGTTCCTGCTGGTGTTCTTCATCGTGCCGGTCGGCGAGATTCTGCAAGGCGGGCTCGTCGGCGCCGATGGGCAATTCGGTCTCGCGCAGTTCGAACGCATCGCGCGCACGCCCGTCTATGCCAAGGTGCTGTGGATCACCTTCGCCATCTCGTTCATGACGGCGGCGCTCTCGATCCTGCTCGGCTATCCGGTCGCTTACATGCTGAGCCGCCTGTCGGAGCGCGTGCGCGAGCGCTGGCTCCTGTGGATCATGCTGCCGTTCTGGACCAGCTATCTCGTGAAGACCTATGCGTGGATGCTGCTGCTCTCAAAGACCGGCGTGCTCTCGACCATCGCGCTTTCGCTCGGACTCGTGCACGAGACGAGCGGCACGATTCCGTCGCTCACCGGCGTGCTCATCGGCATGGTCCACTCGATGCTGCCGCTCGCCGTGATGACCATGCTTCCCGTGATGCGCGGCATCGACGATCGCCTGGCGCAAGCCGCCGAAACGCTCGGCGCCGAGCGCAGCACGAGCTTCTTCACGGTGTTTCTGCCGCTGTCGTCGCCGGGCGTCGCGGCGGCGGGGCTGCTCGTGTTCATTTCGAGCCTGGGCTTCTTCATCGTGCCGGCGCTGCTCGGTTCGCCTCGCGAAACGATGATCGCGCAACTGGTCATCTCGTCCGTGCTCGAACTGTTCGACATGCGTTTCGCGGGTGCGCTCTCGACCGTGCTGCTCGTTTGCTCGATCGTGATCTTCTTCGTGTACGACCATATGGTGGGCCTGACGTCGCTCACGGGCGAAGCGCCGGTGCGCCAGCGCGGCACGCGCTCGAAAGGGCTGAAGCTCGCCCTCTTGATGACGGCGGGGCGGCTCTCGGCGCCTTTCGTCATGCGCCGCGACCCCGCCGCGAACCCGGGCGCGCGCGCCATGAGTCCGCTCGGCCTTTATACCTTCGTCATCATGGCGTTGCTCGTCGCGCCCGTGCTCTCGGTGATTCCCTACGCGTTTACGCAAAGCGACTTCATCGCGTTCCCGCCGAAGCTTTTCAGCACGAGATGGTTCGGTACCTTCATGAGCTCGCCCGTGTGGCAGAGCGCGATCATCCGCTCGTTCGAAGTGGGGCTGGGCACGGCGGTGCTCTCGCTGCTGCTCGGCTTCGGCGCGACGTTCGCGATGACGCGCATGCCGCGCCGCGCGAGCAAGCCGCTGTTCGCGCTCCTGGTCGCGCCGCTCATCGTGCCGCGCATCGTCGTGGCCGTAGGCTTGCTGTATCTCTTCGGGCGCTTCGGTCTCACAGGGACGAATCTGGGGCTCGTGATCGGCCATACGGTGCTCGCGATTCCGTATGTGGTGGTCACGCTCGGCGCGGGCTTCCAGCGCTTCGACTGGCGTCTCGACGACGCAGCTCGCGTGATGGGGGCGTCGTACTTGCGGCGCATCACGTCGGTCGTGCTGCCGCTCCTGATGGCGAGCGTGACCGCCGCGTTCCTGTTCGCGTTCCTCGTGTCGTTCGATGACCTGACCATCGCGATCTTCGTGAGCGGCGGCATCAACTCGACGCTGCCCAAGCAGATGTGGGACGACATTCAGCTCGCGGTCACGCCGACACTCGCCGCGGTTTCGACCACCCTCGTCATTCTGATCGCGCTCGTCGTCGCGGTTTCTTCCTGGCTCAAGCGCCGCACGCGCTAAATCTCAGGGTTTCAATCGGTTCAGACATGCATCGTTACTCAGACTATTTCGCTCATCGTCACGCAGAGGACGAACTGGATTGCGTGCCGCTGCTCGCGGCAGGCCTGCGCACCGCGCCCGCGCGCACCGTCGTGCATTTCGACGATCACGCGATCACATGCCAGGACGCCGCGCGGCACATCGCGCAGTTGCAGCGCTGGTTCGCCGATGAAGGACTCGTGCAGGGCGACTGCGTCGCCGTGATGCTCGGCAACAGCCCGGAGCATATTCACCTGATCTACGCGCTCGTGCTGAGCGGCCTCGTGTGGGTGCCGGTGAACACGAAGCTGCGCGCGGCGGGCCTCGAATATCTGCTGCAGCATGCGGAGCCGAAGCTTCTCGTGATCGATGACGAATTCGATGCCGCGACCGCATCGATCGATTGCGGCGCGTCGAGGCGCGTCCGTCTGCCGGCCTTCGATGCGAACGATGCGAACGCGCAATTCACGACGCCCGACATCGGCGTACAGGATCCGCTGTGCATCATCTACACGTCGGGCACGACGGGCGCGCCGAAGGGCGTCGTCTTCACGCACCGGATGATGCGCATCGCGAGCGAAGCCGCGCTGAAAGTCGCGGACGTGCGCGAAGGCGATCGCCTGTTTCTATGGGAGCCGCTATGCCACATCGGCGGCGCGCAGATGCTGCTGCTGCCGTTCCTCGAAGCCGTCACGCTGCACGCGGTGCCGCGATTTTCGGCATCGCAGTTCTGGCCGCAGGTCGAGCGCGCCGGCGCGACGCAACTGCATTATCTCGGCGGCGTACTCGACATTCTCATGCAAATGCCCGAAGACGCGCAGCCCGCGTCGCATACGCTGCGCGTCGCATGGGGCGCGGGCGTGAGCGCGTCGGCGTGGGAACCGATTCAGGAGCGCCTGAAGGTGCGTCTGCGCGAGTGCTACGGCATGACCGAATGCTCCAGCTTCGCGACCATGAACGCCACCGGCAAGCCGGGCTCGATCGGCCGCGCGCTGCCGTGGATCGACATCGAATTGCTCGATGAAAGCGGCCAGCCCGTGAAGGAAGGCGAGGCCGGCGAAATCGTATTGACGAGCAGGGTAGAGGGCACGTTCCTGCCGACGTACCTGAAGAATCCCGACGCGACGAATGCCGCGCTGCGCAACGGCAAGCTGCACACGGGCGACCGCGCGCGCCGCGACGCCGACGGCGATCTGTACTTCATCGGCCGGCAGACGGACAGCATGCGCGTGCGCGGCGAAAACGTGTCGGCGTGGGAAATCGAGCGCATTTTCGCGGCGCATCCGGCGATTCGCGCGAGCGCGGCGATCGGCGTGGCGTCGGCGATCGGCGAGCAGGATATTCTGCTCAACGTCCAGTTCAAGGACCAGCCGGTCGAATGGGAAGCGATGCACGCGTGGGCGTGCGAGCGTCTCGCGAGTTTTCAGCTGCCACGCTACTATCGCGCGGTAGCGGGTTTCGAATTGACGGCGAGCGAGCGCATCAAGAAGCATCTACTGCCGCGCAGTGTGGAGGACGCATGGGACCGGCTGGGGAAAGCACGGGGCTAGTGCGATAATTTGCGGTTCGAACCGAAGACAACCCGACCGATGAACGACGAGCCCAAAGCCCCGCGCAAGCGCAAGACCTCCGCAGCGACGCCGCTTGGCGAGACGGCGGATCCGACTGCGTCGTCGCTTTACGTGCAGTCCGTCGAAAAGGCGATGAAAGTGCTCACCGCCTTCGACGGCAGCAAGCGTCAGTTGTCGCTCTCGGAGATTTCATCGATCACGGGCTTCGATATGAGCGCGACGCAGCGCTTCACGTACACGCTGTCGGCGCTCGGCTATCTCTTCAAGGACCCGGACAGCCGCAAGTACGAGTTGTCGCCGCGTCTGCTGGACTTCACGTATCACTACCTCACGTCGAATGAACTTGTAAGCCGCGCGACGCCGTATCTCCAGCAACTCGGCTCGGAGACGGAGGAGGCGACCAACCTCACCGTGCTCGACGATACCGACATCGTGTTCGTGCTGCGCATCGTGAGCCGCAACGTGTTCAATGCGCATGTGATCACCGGCTCGCGTCTGCCCGCGTATTGCACGGCGCCCGGACTCGCCATTCTCGCGACGCTCGCCGACGGCGAAATCGACGACATTCTCTCGCGCACGAATCTCGTGCCCTACACGGCGTCGACCGTGTATCAGCCGCGCAAGATCAGGGAGCGTATCGCGCAGATCCGCAAGCAGGGCTACGCGCATACGGAAGACGAATACTTCGTCAGTGACATTTCCACGGCGGCCGCCATCACGAACGTGCACGGGCGCGGCATCGGCGCGGTGAACATCGCGGTCGCGCGCTCACGCTGGCAGCCGGATCGTGATGAAAAGCGCTTCGCGGATCTCGTCATTTCCACGGCATCGGCCATTTCGACGCGGCGGCGCGTGGAGTAAGGTCAGTCTCTGAACTGGCGCCGACGTACTCAGGCGGTTTTTCGGCGCGGACGCGCGCCAATCGCGCTCTTGGTCCTGTAGCTGACGCCATGCTGATCGAGGTAGTCGCGGATCAGTTGCCGCACCACCTGCGAGGGCGTCAGGTCCTGCGCCGCGCACAGTTTTTCGAACGCTTCCTTCTTCACAGGATCGATCAGAATCGTGAGTCGAGCGCTTTTCGTTTCCATGACGGGGCAAGGTCCAAGTATGTTAATTAAATTATAATACATCGCGTGGACCGAGTCATCTTCGCGGCACCGGAATCACACGGCGGCAGGCGGCTCCCGCTGGATCATTCAGGCCGCGAACCGCAGGGCGCTGTCCAACGGCGACAGACGCAGCTGCTCAGCACGTTCGTTCATATCGTTGCCAGCTGAATTTCTTGCCGTACTCGATGCGCGTGGCCGTCGCATGGAGATTCACCGCATGTGTGGGTCCGAGCGCCCGCGCGCGGTCGAGCATCGTCGCCAAGGACGGAAGCTCATCCGCTCCTTTCCACGCGAAAACAGTGACGTTGTGTTCGCTGCCTTCGGACGGCGCCAGGGTCACCGCGTTCGCAAAGACTTCCCTGAGCGAGCGCAAGTAGCTATGGAAATCCGGTTCGTCGGTCACCAGATTGGCGACCAGGACGCCGTCATCGCTCAACCTGCGGCGACAGGCTTCATAGAACGTCCTGCTGCCCAGCTCGGCGGGCAGGCCATCGGCATTGAAACCGTCGACCAGCAGCACGTCGGGGCGGTGATCCGGAGTCTTGACGTACTGCGCCCCGTTGGCGCAAACCACGCTGAAGCGCTCACTGTCATGCGGCACGTGGAACCGGTCTCGCAGCGCGATCACTTCGGGGTCGATCTCGACGACGGCAATCACGCTGTCGGGCAAGTGGCGATGACAGTATTTCGCCAGCGAGCCGCCACCCAGACCGATCATCGAAATGCGGCGCGGGAATGGCCGGAACAGCAGGAAGCCCATCATGGTGCGCGTATAGCCCAGCGCAAGGGCGTACGGATCGTGCCGCAACATGGTGCTCTGCACGCCGCGCGCATCGAAGTACAGTGACACGACCTGGTCATTCTCGATGACCACCGGCTTGCTCGCCTTCCGCTTTCTGTTCATGTGCGAGACCGAAAGATTCCGATGCAGGGACAATCGACCCTGAGCCAATGCTTCTGCCAACCTGCTCGCCATGCATAGGCCGTGACCCGCGCGAACCTGCGGGGCGCGTTCAGTGCATCGAGCCTGCGATGACCTGGGCCAGGAACGCCCGCAACAGCGGGTCCCAGCGTTCATTCCCCAAGGCGATTTCGGTCGTGTCGAGCCGCTTCATTTCCCGATCGAAGTACACGGCGCGAAGCGATCTTGGGTGCGGCGGACCGACGAAGAACTGGCCATCGTCGTCCAGAAACAGAAATGGCTTCTGCCTGTAGCGGGCCCCGAGCAGGGAGGTTGGATCCAGGACATGGCGGGCCGATTCCTTCTGATAGACAAAAATGACGTTGACTCCACGTTCTTCCAGGCGGTCGCAGATATCCGAAAAACGGTAAAGCATCTGGAATCCGCGTTCGCCCGCCTTGCCGACGCCGATGACGATCAATCCGCGACGACCCATCACGTCCCGCAGATGCAGGTGCGTGTAGTCGTGGGACAGCAGCGGAACACTCACATCAATCACGTCGACCTCCCTGCCATACGCAGGCATACACCTCGTTTCGCGCAAGCCCGGCCTGCAACGTGACCAACAAGAGTCCTGCCCGAGCCTGCCATATTATTAGCATTTCAGGATAAGTCAATGATCATTGTATTATCATGTTTCGGCGATGCCCATTGCGAACGGAGCCGGCATGTTCGTTGTGCAATCTCGCTGAATCATCTTCTATGGAATCGGATCGATAAAGCTGCTAGGATGATAACGCCATTATCATAAACAGCTAATCAGGAGCTAACTTGATCCTCCTGGAGAGCGTACCCTCCGAGGGGCGAGTGATGCCATGGGATGTTGCGGATGGGTCCGAGGCAGCAACGAATTGTCGGCAGATCACCATCAGTTCAAACGTGCCCCGGCGACGCGATGGGGCAGGACTTCCGGAGAGCCCGTGATACGCGACTTCTTTCGCCCTGGTCCCGCGCACATCCTGATCGCGCTGAAGCCTTCACGAAATCGATGGGGCGCGGCCTGTACCGGTACGTCAAGAAAATGAAACGTCATCACGGGGCAGGGCCCGTCCGGGGATACCCTTCGTCCAACACGCTGGACGTCGAACGGGACATCTGACGGTAATGGAGACAACGCCGATGGAACATCTGCTGGTCGTCCATTACGTGCTGCTGGTGGTCGCGGGCTGGCTCGTAGTCGGGGTTCTTGGGCTCGTCAACCTGCGCCGCACGCGCGTCGTGGCGCATGGCCTGTTTCCGGTCGGCGCGGTGTTCGGCCTGCTTCTGTGCGGACTGGGCCTGATCGGCGTTTTCGCGGGTCCCCAGCAAGCCGTCCTGCCGCTCGGGTTGCCGGATCTGCCGTTCCATCTGCGGCTCGACGGCCTGTCAGCCTATTTTCTCTGTGTACTCGGGGTGGTGAGCGCGGGTGTCAGCACGTTCTCCGCCGGCTATTTCCGCAAGGGCGAGGGCACGCCGCCCGGATTATTGTGCTTCGAATATCACGTGTGTCTTGCGAGCATGGCAGTGCTGTTGCTGGCAGACGATGCGTATTGCTTCATGGTGTCGTGGGAGACGATGACGCTCTCGGCCACCTTCCTGGTGATGACCAATCACCGCATTGCCGAGATCCGCCGCGCGGCCTGGCTCTACTTCCTGATCTCCCACGTCGGCGCGCTGGCGCTCCTGCTGTGCTTCGGCCTGCTGCAGGCCAATACGGGCGACTATACCTTCGCCAACATGCGCCAGCAACATCTGGACGTGTTCTGGGCGTCTATCGCGTTTCTGCTTGCGCTGTTCGGCTTCGGGACGAAAGCGGGCATCTTCCCGCTGCATGTCTGGCTGCCCGAGGCGCATCCTGCCGCACCGTCGCCGGTATCAGCTCTCATGAGCGGCTTCGTGCTGAAGGCCGGCTTGTATGGCGTGTTGCGCACGGTGTTCGACCTGCTGCACGTGCAGATTGCATGGTGGGGCGTGCTCATGCTGACGCTCGGACTCTTCACCGCCCTGTTCGGGGTCGTGTTCAGCGCAATCCAGACGGACATGAAGCGGCTGCTCGCGTACTCGTCGATCGACAATATCGGCCTGATGTTCGTCAGCATGGGGCTGGCGGTCCTGTTTCGCGCGTACGGCATGAACACGCTGGCGGCCTTGTCATTGACGGCGCTGCTGTATCAGATCGCGAGCCACGCGACGTTCAAAAGCCTGCTGTTCATCGGGACGGGTTCCGTGCTCCATGCGACAGGCGAGCGCAATCTCGGGCATCTGGGCGGTCTGATCCGCTTCATGCCGTGGACCGCGTGGGCCGCCCTGGTGGGCGTGCTGTCCAGCGCGGGACTGCCGCCGTTGAGCGGCTTCGTCTCCGAGTGGCTGTTGCTGCAAAGCTTTTTGTTTACGCCGGGCTTGCCCGACCCGTTTCTGAACATGGTGGTCCCGGTCGTCGCGGCGCTGATCGCTCTCGTGGCCGCGCTCGCGGGCTACACGATGGTCAAGTTCTTCGGCATCGTCTTTCTCGGCCAGCCCCGCGAGGCGAAGCTGCGCGATGCACGGGACGCAAGTCCGTGGGAGCGGGCCGGGTTCGCCTGGCTGGCGGCGATATGCGTGCTGCTCGGGCTGTTGCCGGTGCAGTTCGTGGCCGTTCTGGATCGCGTCACGCAGATGCTGGTGGGCGCCGGTATCGGGCGAGCCGTGGCGAAAAATGGCTGGCTGCTGCTCGCTCCAACGAGCGTGGACCGGGCCAACTACATGCCGGCGGTTTTCCTGCTGTTCTTCGTTGCCTGTTGCGGGCTCGCGTGGCTGCTGGTACGCCGTCTCTATCATGGGCGCCTGCGGCGGGCGGCCCCCTGGGCCTGCGGCTTTCCGTTCGTGAACGCGCGCATGCAGGACACAGCAGAAGGGTTCGGGCAGCCCATCCGCGAAATCTTCGCGCCTATGTTCAGGATCGAGCGGCGGCTGCCTTCTCCATTCGACACACACCCCGAGTACAGCGTCACCGTGACGGATCGCGCGTGGTCCCTGATCTACGAGCCGCTCGAGCGGATGGCCAAGCGCCTCGCGGCACTGGCCGGCTTGCTCCAGACAGGCCGCATCGCGGTCTATCTGATGCACAGCTTTCTCGTGCTGATCGTGCTGCTGATGCTGGTGAGACGATGATCACACTCTCCGGATTGCTCTCCCAGGGGCTCGAGATCCTGCTCGCACTGGCGGCGGCGCCCTTGTTGACGGGCTGGGTCAATATGTGCCGCGCGAGATTGCAGAACCGCCGGGCGCCGAGCATCTGGCAGCCCTACCGGATGCTTCACAAGCTGTTCAACAAGGAGTCGATCGTCGCCGATCACGCCAGTCCGATATTCCGCGGCGCGCCGTATGTCGTCTGGGCATGCATGACGCTCGCCTGCGCGATCGTACCCACGCTCTCGACCGATCTTCCCCTGTCGCCGGCCGCGGACGCGATCGCGCTGGTGGGCCTTTTCGCGCTGGCTCGCGTGGCAATCTCGCTGGCCGCGATGGACGTCGGCACCGCGTTCGGCACGCTCGGCGCGCGCCGGGAGATGCTGGTTGGCTTCCTCGCGGAGCCTGCACTGCTGATGGTGCTGTTTTCGGCGTCGCTGATCACGAAGTCGACCTTGCTGACGAGCATCGTCGCCACGCTGAGCCATCGCGAGCTGGCGATCTATCCGAGCCTCGCGTTCGCAGGGATCGCGTTCACGATGGTGTCGCTCGCCGAAAACGCGCGCCTGCCGGTCGACAACCCGACCACGCATCTCGAACTGACCATGATTCACGAGGCGCTGATCCTCGAGTATTCCGGCCGGCATCTCGCGCTGATGGAATGGGCCGCGAGCCTCAAACTGTTCGCGTACTCCTGCATCGGCCTCGCCTTGTTCGTTCCGTGGGGCATCGCGGAGGCCGGCAACCCGATGTCGCTGCTGCTCGCGATACCCGCACTGTTCGTCAAGTTACTGGTGGGTGGCGCGGCGCTCGCGGTCGTCGAGACGACCAACGCGAAGATGCGCGTTTTCCGCGTGCCGGAGTTTCTCGCGACCGCGTTCCTGTTGGCCGTCATCGGGATGCTCGTTCACTTTTTGCTGGGAGCTTGAATGCACGGCTTCGCGACGCAGCTCGTCAACTTCCTGGCCGCCATCCTGTTGCTGCTGTCGTTCGCGATGCTCAGCCAGCGCCGGATCCTGTCGCTGATCCACCTGTATACGCTGCAGGGCCTGACGCTCGTGTCGGCCAACGTCATCCTGGGCTACGTCACCGCCGACGTGCACCTCTATATCTCCGCCGCCCTGACGCTGGTGCTGAAGGTCGGCCTGATCCCCTGGATACTTTACCGGCTCGTGCAGCGGCTCGACGTCAGAACGGACGTGGAGTCGCTCCTCAATATTCCGGCCACGCTGCTGATCGGCATCGTGCTCGTGATCGTCGCGTTCAACGTTGCGTCGCCGATCAGCCAGCTCGCCTCGTCGGTCGCGCGCGGCACGCTCGGCATCGCACTCGCCTGCGTGCTGCTGTCCTTCATGATGATGATCACGCGTGCGAAGGCGATCCCTCAGGTAATCGGCTTTCTGTCGATGGAAAACGGCCTGTTCTTTGCCGCTGCCGCGGCGACGAACGGCATGCCGATGATCGTCGAACTCGGCATCGGACTCGATGTGCTGGTGGGCATCCTGATTCTTGGCGTGTTCATGTTCCAGATTCGCGAGCAGTTCGACAGTCTGGACATTCATCACCTTGAAAAACTCAAAGATGACTGAAGCCTGGGTACTGCTGCTGGTTTTCGGAATCCCGCTCCTCGCGGGCATGTGTCTGGCGCTGGTGGGACAGCACCATGTCGCGGCCGAGCTCAACGTCGGATTCAGTTTCCTGACCTTTGCCGCCGCCGTGCTGCTCGCCGTGAAGACCGTGGCGCACGGGCCCGCGTTCGCGCTGGGCCAGCTGTTCTTCGTCGATCCGCTCAACGTGTTCCTGGTCGCGCTGACGGCCTTCGTCGGCTGGACCACGTCGATCTTTTCGAGGCCGTACATGCGCATCGAGCGTGACCGCGGCAAGATGACCGGCCCGCGCATGCGCCTCTACCACAGCATGTACCAGCTGTTCATCTTCGCGATGCTGCTCGCGCTGCTCACCAACAACATGGGCATCCTCTGGGTCGCCATGGAAGCCGCCACGCTCGCCACGGTGCTGCTGGTCAGCGTCTATCGCACGGCGGCGAGCCTGGAAGCCGCGTGGAAGTACTTCATCCTGTGCGGCGTCGGCATCGCGCAGGCGCTGTTCGGCACGATCCTTCTCTATCTCGCCGCGAGCCGGGAGCTCGGCGGCGGCGATGCGCTGCTCTGGACCAGCCTGAACGCGGTCAAGGGCAGCCTCGACCCGACCATCATTTCGCTCGCGTTCGTGTTTCTGCTGATCGGCTATGGCACCAAGGTCGGCCTCGTGCCCATGCACAACTGGCTGCCCGATGCACATGCCGAGGGTCCTACGCCGATCTCGGCCGTGCTGTCCGGTCTGCTGCTCAACGTCGCGCTCTATGCGGTGCTGCGCTGCAAGGTGCTGGCCGATGGCGCACTCCGGAACGGCCTGCCGGGACACCTGCTGGTCGGCTTCGGACTGGTCTCGGTGCTGATCGCCGCCTTTTCGCTGTTCCGGCAGAGAGACGTCAAGCGGCTCTTTTCGTACTCGTCGATCGAACACATGGGTCTGATGACGTTCGCCTTCGGGCTCGGCGGCCCCATCGCCACCTTCGCAGGCCTGCTTCACATGACGGTCCATTCGCTGGTGAAGTCGGCGATCTTCTTCACCGTCGGGCATGCGGCCCAGAAGGCCGGCACTCAGGCGATCGACGACATCCGCGGATTGCTGCGCGTGAGCCCGACCGTTGCCTGGGGCATGATGCTCGGCGCGCTCGCCATCCTGGGCATGCCGCCATTCGGCGTCTTTGCGAGCGAGTTCCTGATCCTGACGATCGCGATGAGCAAGCTCCCGTGGGCCACGCCCTTCCTGTTGCTCGCGCTTGCTGCCGCGTTCGCCGCCATCTTCGTGCGCGTGCAGGGCATGGTGTTCGGGGAGACGACGGCCAAGGTTCTCGAACATCCGCCGGCGTTGTTGCCCGTATTCGTCCATCTCGGCGCCGGTCTGATGCTGGGACTCTACATTCCGCCCTATCTTGCGACGTGGTATCGGCAGGCGGCGGCCATGATTGCGGGGTGACACATGCGCATCGAGGCATTCGGATTTCCCAACCTGGTTCGCCTGTCCGTTTTTGCGGGCAGGTCCTCGGCTTATCTCGCACGGGTCGATCACGACACGTGGACCCGCACCGCCGCCGCAGTGCGCGAGGCGGGTGGCCGTCTGATCTCCCTGTGGGGCACCGAAGAGCCGGCGGGCACGTTTGTGATTTCCGCCGCGTATGCACTGGAAGACGGCATCGTGTGGCTTCAGTCGCCTGCGGGCGACGTGCATGAGAACGGATACCCGGACCTGTCGGCCATCTTTCCGGGCGCGACGCGTATGCAACGCGCGGTCTACGATCTGCTGGGACTGGGTGCGATCGGCGCCGAAGATACGAGGCCGTGGCTGAACCATGGTAACTGGCCCGCCGACTACTATCCGCTGCAGAAGCTGTCTTCAGGGGCCGAACGGTTCGAATCGCGGGAAGCGGACTATCCGTTCGTGCCGGTCGCCGGGGACGGCGTCCACGAGATCGCCGTGGGCCCGATCCACGCAGGCGTGATCGAGCCGGGACACTTCCGCTTCTCGGTCGTCGGCGAGAAAGTGCTGCGGCTCGAGGAGCGGCTCGGTTACGCGCACCGGGGCATCGAAAGGCTGTTTCAGCAAACGCCCCTGTTGCTCGGGCATCGTCTGGCGGGACGAATCGCGGGTGATTCCACCGTCGCGTTTTCGTGGGCGTATTGCATGGCGGTCGAACGGGCAATCGACGTCCGGATTCCGCCGCGCGCGCAGTGGCTGCGTGCGCTGCTGCTCGAACGTGAGCGCATTGCCAACCACCTCGGCGATCTGGGCGCGCTCGGCAACGATGCCGGGTTCGCGTATGGCCTGGCCGCGTTTTCCCGCCTGAAGGAAGACTGGCTGCGCATGAACGAGCGGATCTTCGGCCACCGCTATCTGATGGATCGGATCGCTCCCGGAGGCATGGCAACGGACATCGATCCGCGCGGCATCAGCGCGATGCTGACGCAGTGCGAACAGATCGACACTCAGGTTCGCGTGATGCAAACCATCTACGACGACCAGTCTGGGCTTCAGGACCGCTTTGCCGGCGCGGGCATCCTTTCGGCGAGGGTGGCGGAGCACTTTGGTGTGTGCGGGCTGGTCGGGCGCTCCAGCGGACGGAAGATCGATGTGCGCGTCGATCATCCGTACGCGCCATACCACGAGGTTCGGGTGCAGCCGGTCAGCGATGACCGGGGCGATGTGGCAGCCCGGGTCGCGGTGCGGTTCAACGAGGTCTACGAATCGGTCCGGTTGATCCGGACGCTCCTGTCCGACCTGCCAGGCGGTGACATCGTCAAGCTGATTGAACACGAAGGCGCGCCATCCTGCGGGGTGGGGTGGATCGAGGGCTGGCGGGGCGATGTGTTCGTCGCAGTCGAGACCGGGGCGGACGGGACCATTTTGCGCTGCCACTGCCATGACCCGTCGTGGCAGAACTGGCCTGCTTTGGAGCATGCGATCATCGGCAATATCGTTCCCGATTTTCCGCTGATCAACAAGTCGTTCAATCTGAACTACGCGGGACACGACCTGTAATGTGGCAACTCATCAAACGGATCGCGACAACCGGCGCGCCGGACAGGCGCGTGCCAGAAAGCGATGACGCATGGCGTACCGAAAGCCAGCAGATCCAGCAGGACATACTCGACGTATTAGGCCGGGCGCTGTGCATTCGCGAGATCGACGCGGGCTCCTGCAACGGGTGCGAGCTGGAGATACACGCGCTCAACAACCCGTACTACAACATCGAAGGTCTCGGGATCAAGTTCGTCGCGAGTCCCCGCCATGCCGACATGCTGCTGGTCACCGGCCCGCTGACGCTGAACATGAACGAAGCGGTGCGGCGGGCATACGAAGCGACGCCCCATCCGAAGCTGGTGGTCGCAGTGGGCGAGTGCGCCTGCACCGGTGGCATGTTCAAGGAAAGCTATGCCGTGTGCGGACCGATCTCGAAACTGCTTCCTGTCGACGTCACGATACCGGGTTGTCCGCCGCCCCCCATCGATATCCTGAGAGGCATTCTCGCCGCGCTCCGTGTGAAACGCGCGGTGCTCGCGCCGTGATCGCCGGCGGTGAGCCACGAACCGCCGCCGCGGGAATCACGTCCGTCCCGCGCAGGCTCAGGTACTTCTCAATTGGCCGCCGCCCGCATTGAGAATCACGTCGAGCAGCGCCATCGCGTCCATGCCTCCGGGCAGGCTGCGGACGATGGGGTCGAGTCGCCCATCGATCTTCAGCATCGCGAAGCCGTGGACGAGCGACCACGCCGTCATCAGGCGCGCGGCTGCGTCGACCGGCAACGTCGCATCGGGACCTGGTTGCGCCCCGACCGCTTCGCGCAGCACCGACGCCGCCGCATTCATCGCTTCGCGCAGATTGGGCCGTTCGAGGTCGAGTCGTTCGCTGCGGAACATGAGCAGAAACAAACCGGGAAACCGCGTCGCGAACTCGACGTAGGCACGCCCCAGCGCAGCCAGCCGGGCCTCCGGCGTGTCTGCTGCGGCAGCCGCGTCGAGCAGGCAGCGCTGAAAGCGTCGAAAGCCGACGGCTGCCAGCTCGCTGAGCAGTCCGGCCACATTGTCGAAGTGATTTTTCGGCGCGGCGTGAGAGGCGCCAGCCTCGCGCGCGGCAGCTCGCAGCGTCAGTCCATCGATACCCTCGCGAGCGAGGATCCGCTCGGCGCCTTCCAGCAGGGCTTCACGCAACGCGCCATGATGGTAGGGGCGCCTGGCCGTATCTGCCAATGCCGGCTTGCCTGTTTTTCTGGTTCCCATCCGTACCGTCTCTATATTGACAGCGTCAATTTTAGCTTGACGAAGACTGGACGGGTATCTAATCTTGATGTTGTCACTGTCAATATTTTCTACCGATGCTAATCTTCGCGCTGGGTCTCATCGTGTTCTTTGGCGTCCACTCCATATCGATCGTCGCGCCGCGCTGGCGGGATGCGCAGGTCGGCCGATTGGGCGACGGCCGGTGGAAAGGACTTTTTTCGCTCGTGTCGATCGCGGGCTTCGTCGCGATGCTCTACGGCTATGGCATCGTTCGGCACGCACCGGTGCTGGTCTACGTGCCGCCGATCGCGTTGCGGCACCTCGCCTTGCTGCTCATGGTGCCCGTCTTTCCTCTATTGATCGCCGCGTACTTCCCGGGCCGCGTCAGGCACCTGTCCCGGCATCCCATGCTGCTGGCCGTCATCCTGTGGGCGCTATCGCACCTGATCACCAACGGAACGCTGAACGACGTATTGCTGTTCGGCGCTTTCCTCGTCTGGGCGGTGGCGGACCTGATCTCGGTCGGTCGTCGTGCACATGTGCGGCCGGTGCCGGGTGCGCCGGCTTCGGCGATGAACGATGTGATCGTCGTAGTCGGCGGATTGGGCTTGTACGCATTCATGTTGCTGTGGGGTCACGCCCATCTGATCGGTGTATCGCCGATTCCCTGATTGACCCGATCCGGACTCGCGTTCGCTGTCGACGACGATTCGTCTGGCTGGAGAGTACTATCTGTCCAGTGCCTTCCAACGAAACGCCCAGACAGTTCGCGAGGTTCACGACATGGACGAGCGCACCGGGGACGTTGATCACGCCCGGATCTCACCGCGCAACGCGGTCGGGGAGACCGCCAAGGTTCTCTGGCATCTGCGCGGCATTCTGGCGATTCTGCTGGTGGTCTTCCTGATCTTGTCGGTGGGCATGTATTACGGTGGAGGGGCCGTCAATACCGCCACGCGAACGCGGTCATCGATGGGCGAGACGTTCTACTTCTGCGCGGTGACTGCGCTGACAATCGGTTATGGCGACGTCGTGCCCACCACGACGCTCGGTCGCATCATAGCGGTGCTGCTCGGATTGCTGGGCGCGTTGATGACGGGCGTCATCACGGCCTCGGCTGTTTACGGGATCCAGGCGGCGGCCCACCGAGCAGGACTGCTGCCGCGCTAGAAACCAGGACGTCATTTCGATCGAGGGCGGATGGAAAGGACCGTGACCCTCCCCGGACGTACGACTTTGGAGCGAACCCATGCCACTCGTCAGAGTCGAATGCTCGAAGCGCGCAGCCGGCGTTGCGGCGCTCGCCAGTATCCTTGTCTCGGGTTGCGCCTATGCGCCGTCGATCAGCGTGCTCGGCGCGTACTTCCCGGACTGGCTGTTCTGCATCGTCGCAGGCGTGGCGCTCACAGTCATCCTCTATCTGGTATTGAGTCGATTGAAGGCCAGCAATCTGTTATGGCCTTCGGCCCTGGTGGTTCCTGCAACCGTTACATTGCTTTCACTCGCTGTCTGGTTGGTGCTGTTCCAACATTGAATCTCCATCAGGTGGTGCAATGGCGACGACTGTCAGCAAGACAAAAAAGAATCCATGGCCGGCCATCATACTGATCCTGGCGGCGCTGCTGCTGCTGTTCTTCGTCATCCGCCAGCTGGATCGCGCACCGCGCACCGACGACGCCTACGTCTATGCGGACACGATCGACGTCGTTCCTGAGGTCAACGGACGTATTGTCGAGCTGGCCGTGCACGACAATCAGGCGGTGAGGCAGGGCGACCTGCTGTTTCAGATCGATCCGCGTCCGTATCAGGATGCGCTCACGCGAGGCAAGGCGTCGCTCGTCGCGCTCGACCGCCAGATCGAGCTCACGCAGCGCACGGTCAACGCGCAGCAGTACAACGCGCAGTCGGTGCGCGCCGCCGTCGAGCGTGCGCGAGCCGCGGCGAATCAGGCTTCCGATACCCTGCGCCGCATGGAGCCGCTGCTGTCGCAGGGATACGTGTCGGCGGAGGACGTCGACCGCGCGCGCACCTCGCAACGCGCCACGCAGGCCGAGCTCAGCGCTGCGCAACTGCAGGCGCAGCAGGCGGCGGCGGCCGTGAGCGGCGTCGACGCGCTGGTCGCGCAACGCGCCGTCGTCATGGCGGAAATCGCAATCGCCGAGCTGCAGCTGGAATACGCGACCGTGCGGGCGCCGTTCGACGGGCGCATCGTGTCGCTGAAGACCTCGACGGGACAATATGCGTCGGCGCTCAAGCCCGTTTTCACGTTGATCGATACGCGTCGCTGGTACGTGGTTGCGAACTTCCGCGAGACGGAGCTCGAGGGCGTGAGGGCAGGGACGCCCGCCACCGTCTACCTGATGAGCGATACGGCGCGCCGCTACCGCGGAAGCGTCGATTCCGTCAGCTATGGCGTCGCGCCCGACGAGGGCGGACTCGCGTTGCCGGGCGGCTTGCCGCGGATTCAACGCACGCTGAACTGGGTTCACGTATCGCAGCGGTTCCCGGTGAAGATCCGCGTCGACAATCCGGACCCGGAGCGCTTTCGCGTCGGCACGTCGGCGGTGGCCGTGCTGGAGCCCGCGCGCGGCGCCGGCGGCGATCGCCGTTGAGGGGCGCCCATGGCCGCCGCCGACTACCTGCCTGCCGCGTTGCGCGACTCCGGCCGCTTCCTGAGGCGCGAGCTCGCGCCTTTCCCCGGCCGCGTCAATGTGATGTTGCGCTGCATGCTGACGAGCGCGATCGCGATCGTCGCGTCCATGGCGCTTCAAGTGCCGGAGCTCGCGCTCTCCTTGCTGGTCGTGTTCTACGCCACGCAGTCGAACGTCGTGATCACGCGGCTCGTCGGCGTGATGTTCATCGTCGGATCGACGCTCGCCATCGGACTGTCGATTCTGCTTTTGAAGTTTACCTTCGACTATCCGTTGCTGCGCATCGTCGCTGCGAGTGTGCTGTTCTTCATCAGCGTGTATCTGCTTCGCGTGCTCAGGATCGGCGTGGTGTTCTTCGTCGTCGCCATCGTCGTGATCTACGTGCAGAGCTTCGTCGACCGGACCGATCAGGCCGAGCTGCTGATCCGCGCCGTTCTCTGGGTGTGGGTCGCCGTCAATTATCCGATTGCGCTGACGCTCGTGGTCAATACGCTGCTGTTGCCCGCCGAGCCGAGGTTGCAGCTCGACGCGGAAATGCACCGGCAACTCGCGGCGCTGGATGCGCGGCTCACACGACTGATCGACGGCGCCGCGGACGCCGCGCCGGTCACGCTCGCGGCCGTCCAGCAAGGCGCGCTCACGCTGCAGAAGCTGCTGCGCTTCACGACGATGCGCGATGCGCACTATCGCGAGCATCAGGCGTTGCAGCTTGCATGCATCGCGACGGTCTCGCGTCTTTATCGCGGTGCAAGCGACTTGCCCGACGCATGGCCGCGCGCATCGCAGGCGCAGCTCGCGATGTTGCGCGAGCTGCGCGCGAACGTCCGCGCGCTCGATGAATCGGTGATGTCGGGCGAGCGCTATCGCCATGTAGCCACGGTGGCGCCGGACGAACGCGCCGCCGCCGACGCGATCCCCGGAGCGGGCGAAGTGCAGCGGGCGTTGCATGCATACGCCGATCTCGTCGCGAGCGGCGCGGAGCCCGGCACGCCGCCCGCGAGCGAGCCGATGGTCGCGCCCGACGCGTGGACCAATCCCGCCTACATGCGCTTCTCGCTGAAGACGCTGCTCGCCGTGCTGATCTGCTACGTGTTCTATAACGCCGCCGACTGGCAGGGCGTCCACACGATCATGCTGACCTGCGTGATCGTCGCGCTGCCGAGTCTCGGCGCGTCGACGCAGCGCGCGTTGCTGCGGGTCGCCGGGGCGGTCATCGGCAGCGCGCTGGCGCTTTTCATGGTCGTGTTCGTCGTTCCGCACCTCGACGATGTCGTTGGTCTGCTGCTGATGACGCTGCCGGTGATCGCGTTCGGCTCGTGGATATCCGCGGGGTCGGAGCGGATCGGCTACGCGGGCATCCAGCTCGTGTTCACCTTCTCGCTGGCGTTGCTCGAACGCTTTGGTCCGACGATCAACCTCACCGAAATCCGCGACCGCCTGGTGGGCATTCTGCTCGGCGTCGGCGTGGCGACCTTCGTGCAGATGTCGTTCTGGCGCGAAGGCGAGAGCGACGTGCTGCGGCAGAAGCTCGCAACCCTTCTGCGCGCGATCGCCGCGCAGCTTCATGCGCCGCAGGCGGGCGCGGGAAGCCACGACGAGCTGCCCTATGCGCAGCGCCAGCTGCAGGCGTGGGCCGTGCTCGCCGATGCCGAGGCGACGCTTTCGCGCGTCGCGCTCGAGCCTGGCTGGCAGGAAGGCGAGCAGGTGCATTTGACGCTGCGCGCACAGACGGTTCTTGCGCAGGCGCGCGAGATCATGCTGGCGGGCGATGCGCTGCGCAACGCGCTGGCGGCGCAGGCGGGATCGTCGAGCCCGCAGGCGGTCGATGTCGTGGGCTCGACGCAGGAACTGGCCGCCGCCGAACTCGGACGATACGCGGACGGTCTCGCTGCCGATCAACCCGCGGCCCATGCGCCCGCCGCCCTTGCGCCTCACCGCGCCGGCATCGCGGCGCAGCCGGCCGGGCCCGGCGACGCGGCGCTCATTACCGCAGCGGACGAGCTGCTGCGGCAGGTCGCGGCGTTGCCCGACTGGCGCGTCGAGAGTCCGGTCGCCGCGTCTCCATCGGAGGCGATACGAACATGAATGCACGATCGAACCGGCGCGATCGTCGATGGCGTCCGCGCATCGTGTGCCTCGCGTGGATGGCGTGCGTGTTGCCGGGCTGCGCGCTGATCCATCACGACAGCACGCCGTATGCCGAGATCGCGCCCGAGCAGATCAATCTGGCGAACGACATTCATCTCGCGCGCGACGGCTGGCCCGCCGCGCGCTGGTGGACGCGCTATCAGGATGCGCAGCTCGATACGCTCATCGACCAGGCGCTCGTCGACGCGCCGACGATGGTGATCGCGCGCACGCGCGTCGCACAGGCGAAGTCGGATGTCGAGCTCGTCAGAACCGGATCGAGCCTGCAGGTGGTCGCGCTGGCGATGCTCGATCGCGAGCATGTCTCCGCCCACGGATTTCTCGGTCCGTTCGCCATGAACGAGCCGGCCCAGGGTCTGACGGGGCCGTGGTACACGGAGGGCATCGTCGGGCTGGGCGCGAGCCTGAACGTCGACATCTGGGGCAAGCAGCGCGCGCAGATCGCCGCGTCGCTCGGTGTGAGCAACGCGCGCATCGCGGAGACGTCGGCGGTCGAGCTCGAGATATCGACAGACGTTGCGCAGCTTTACTACGGGATTCAGACGACGTACAGGCTGATCGGGCTATTGAACGAATCGCACGAGATCGCGGCGTTCGCGGTGCAGGCGCATGAGGCGCGCGCGGCGCGCGGCCTCGAATCCCGCACGCTGCTCGAAGAAGCGCGCGCGCAACAGGTGGCGATAGAACGGCAGCTCGCTTCCGCGCAGGCGCAGGTCAGGCAACTGCGCGAATCGATGCGCGCGCTCGTCGGCGCGGGTCCCGAGGGCTTGCGCGCCATCGAGCCGGTCGCGCTGCCGGTCTCGCAGGCGGCCTTGCCGGCGACGCTCTCGTATGAGTTGCTCGCGCGCCGTCCGGACCTGCAGGCCATGCGCTGGTATGTCGAGGCGTCATTCGACCGGATCGACGCAGCGAAGGCGGCGTTCTACCCGAGTTTCGACATCAAGGCGTTCTTCGGCTTCGACGCACTGCATCTCGGCGACCTCTTCACGCACGCCAGCCAGCAGATCAACCTGATTCCCGGCCTGTATCTGCCGATCTTCGACGGCGGCAGGCTCAACGCGAACCTGAGCGGCGCGCGCGAAGGCAGCAACCTGCTCATCGAGCAATACAATCAGGCGGTCCTCAACGCGGTGCGCGATGTCGCGCAGACGGGCAGCCGTCTGCAGGCGCTCGATGAGGAGACCGAGTTGCAAAAGCGCCGGATCGAATCGATTGCGTTCACGAGGGACAGCGTCGAGGCTCACTATCGACGCGGACTGACGAGCCGGCTCGCGGCGCTCGAAGCGCGTCAGCCGGTAATCGCGGAACAGGTCGCGCTGCTCACGCTCAATGGTCAGTCGATCAGCCAGGAGATTGCGTTGACGAAGGCGCTTGGCGGCGGCTATCGCGCTGATCCGCCGGTCGGTCTGACGCCGCGTTGAAGGGGGCTCGCCGGCGCCCGCTGTCCGACACCTTTGCACCACGCCCGCGGCGGCGGACGTGGGCTCGTCGAATGCGTCCGTGAGTCGCGCTAGCGCAGGGTTCTGAATGCTGATCGAATCTCTTCCGCAAAAAGCTGCGGCTGCTCCCACGCGGCGAAGTGTCCGCCCTTGTCGACCTCGTTGAAATAGATCAGCTTGTGATAGCTGCGGTCGACCCAGCTTCGCGGCGCCTGATAGATTTCGCCGGGAAACACGGTGACCGCCGCGGGAATCGAGACGTCGACGGCATTGAAGTTGTTGGCGTTGTTGGTCCAGTACAGTTGCGCTGCCGACGTCGACGTATTCGTCAGCCAGTACAAGGTGATGTCGTCCAGCATCTCGTCCTTGGTCAGCGAACGTTCCGGGGCGCCGCCGCTGTACGTCCAATCGGCGAATTTGTCGTACATCCATGCAGCTTGGCCGACCGGCGAATCGGCGAGCGCGTAGCCCAACGTCTGCGGACGCGTGACCATCATGGCAGCGTAACCGCCCCCGCGCGTGTACAGATTCGCAAGCGACTTGTATGCGGCTTTTTCCTTGTCGGAAAGCCCGGACGGCGGCGGGTCCCCGGCCTTCAGGGACCGGGCGATTTCCGGCGGCACGGTCGCCGGCATGTTGACGTGAATACCGAGCAACCCGGGCGGCCTTTGCGCGGCCATCTTGTCGGCGATCACCGAGCCCCAGTCGCCGCCTTGCGCCACGTAGTGCTGATAGCCGAGGCGCTTCATCAGTTCGTCCCAGGCGTGCGCGATGTGATCGGGCGTCCAGTCGGCCGTTTTCGGCTTGCCCGAGAATCCATAGCCCGGCATCGAAGGGAGGACCAGATCGAACGAATCCTCGGCGCGTCCGCCGAAGGCCACCGGATCAGTCAGCGGTCCGATCACTTTCAGCTCCTCGAACACGGAGCCCGGCCAGCCGTGCGTCATGATGAGCGGCAAGGCATTCGGGTTTTTCGAGCGCACCCAGATGAAATGAATGTCGACCCCATCGATGTTGGTCACATATTGAGGCAGCGCATTGAGCTTCGCCTCCGCCTTGCGTCAGTCGTAGCCGGTGCCCCAGTAGTTGACGAGCGCCTGCAGCTTGGCGATCTGTGCGCCCTGCGACCGATCCGAGACCGTCTCCGGATCCGGCCAGCGCGTTGCGCTCACGCGTTTTTTGAGATCGGCGAGTTGCGCGTCGGAGAAATGAGCCGTGAATGGACGAATCGCTGCGTTCTCGTCCGGGGCGGCGGATGCCGTGGGAGCTTCGACGGCGAGAACTGTCGCCGTCGTGCTTGCGATGCCGGAAGCAGCAAGCGCAGCGGTAATGATGAGAGACTTCAAGCCTTTCATGATGGCGTTTTCCTGACCTGAGATGGGAGAAACGGTGACTAGAATTGGAGCTGGATGAGTCGATTGCGCGCCGACGCGAACCGGAGTGATCCGTTATCGATCCTGTCGGGCGGCCAATCGAGATCCGCGCATCCATAGTGCATTTATATGGCCCGCAGCGGATGTCTCAAAGGACATAGATCTTACGTTTTCGAGACATCAGCCGAGGAGTTGCCGCGCCGACAGTCGCCTTCGTCGTGTTCGACGGATTTCATGCCATGGCGCTCGCTGCGCAGCCGGTGTTTTCGTTTGCCAGTCTGAAGCTCGGCGAACCTTTCTACGAGACGCTCACGCTGTCGGAACATGGCGGTCCGGTTGCGTCGACAGGCGGCCCCACGGTGATGACCGAGTCCTTCGGCGAGCGAATTTTCGATACGGTCATCTTCGCGGGAGGCGACCCGAACCTGACCCATCTTTCGTCGGCGCTGCTTGCCTATGCGCGCCGCAGCGCGGCGACCGCGCGCCGGATCGCCTCCATCTGCACGGGCGACTTCGTGCTTGCCGAGGCGGGCTTGCTCGATGGACGCCGTGCCACCACGCACTGGACCTACGCCCGCACCTTGGGATCGCGCCATCCCGGCGTACGAGTCGAGGAAGACCGGATATATGTCGTCGACGGTTCGGTCTGGACATCGGCGGGCATGACTGCCGGAATCGATCTCGCGCTTGCGATGGTCGAGAATGATCTCGGCCCCGATGTCGCGCGCACTGTGGCGCAAACGCTTCTCGTCTATCATCGGCGGGCGGGCGGACAATCGCAGCATTCCGCGCTGCTCGAACTCGATGCGAAGTCCGATCGCATCCAGTCCGCGCTGACTTACGCGAGAAGGAATCTCGCGCAGCCGCTGTCGGTGGAGCAACTGGCCGAGGTCGCGCGGCTCAGTCCGCGTCAGTTCAGCCGCGCTTTTCGTGCGGAAACGGGACAGTCACCCGCCAAGGCCGTCGAGAGATTGCGTCTGGAGGCTGCGCGCCTGATGCTGGAAAGGAGCCGCCATACGGTCGAGCAGATCGCGCAGCAAACGGGTTTTTCGGACGCGCGGCGCATGCGCGAGGCATTCACGCGCGCCTTTGGACAACCACCCCAGGCGATTCGTCGCAACGCGCGGCCGGTTTCGGCGTGATGCGTGTTTTGCGTTGGCCGAAGCGCGAGCCGTGTCCACCCGTGACCGTGCAAGGCACGTCGAGGAACTCTCAGCGATGAACAGGAAACTGACCGGTTCGAAACGCCTGCTCCTTGCCGTTGCGTTTTGTGCTGCGGCGTGCCATGCAGTGAACGCGTCTTGTGCGGAGATATCGGGTGCGGGCTCGACGTTCGTGTACCCGCTGCTGAAATGGGCAGCCACGTACCGTGCGAAAACCGGTCAGCGAGTCGACTACGAGCCTACGGGTTCGGGCAATGGCATTCGACAGATCAAGGCCGCGAGCGTGACATTCGGCGCCTCGGATATGCCGCTCGCACCCGAGGAACTTCATGCGGCGGGACTGGCCCCGTTTCCGGTCGTGATTGGCGGCGTCGTGCCCGTCGTCAATCTTGCGGGCGTAGGTCCGGGACAGATTCGCCTGACCGGTCAACTGCTCGCCGACATCTATCTCGGAAAGATCGTCAGCTGGAATGACCCTGCTATCGTCTCGCTCAATCCGAGCATTCGTCTCCCAGGCCTCAAGATCGTCGTCGTGCATCGTAACGAGAGTTCCGGCACCACCTTCAACTGGGTGAACTTCCTGTCGCAAAGCAGCGCCTCCTGGAAAGACAGCGTGGGTGCCGCAACGACGGTCAAATGGCCGATCGGCGTCGGCGCTGCCGGCAACGACGGCGTTGCGACGTATATCAGGAACGTGGAGGGCTCGATCGGTTATGTCGAGCTGACCTATGCGCTGCAACGGAATCTGTCTTATACGGCTGTACAGAACCGAAGTGGGACCTTCGTGCAACCCTCGCGCGAAAGCTTCAGCGCGGCGGACTGGAGCGAGCGACCGGATTTCTATCAGATCGTGACCGACGCCCCGGGCGACAACGCGTGGCCGATCGCCGGCGTGGTGTTCGTTCTCGTTTCGAGAGAGGCAAAAGACCCGGCTGCGTCGAAAGCCGCGCTTGCGTTTTTCAGATGGGCGCTCAATGAAGGACAGGCCGACGCCGATGCCGAGCACTACATATCGTTACCGCCCGTTCTCGTCAAGCAAATCGAAGCTTACTGGAGCGAGAACATCAAGTGAGCGCCGCCGAAGCCGGGGCTGCAAACCGGGCGAATGTGCTACTGCGCGATCGACGCGGCTCCTTTGGGCATAGCGGCGGTCGCGGGCCCGTGACTGGCGGGCATTTCCAGCGCGAGCGCCTGAAGGTCGAATCCCGTTTCCACCTACTCCCTGTGTCCGCCTGGCCGGCGGCGGTTCCATTCAAAATGCGCTGTCTCCGCTCGTCTATCTGAAAGGCGCGGAACGCTTCGAAACCGGCAGCGCAATTGGCACGCGCTGATCTCACGCTTCATCCATCAGGAGCGACGTCATGGGCTTCTTTGATCTCGGGGTCAAAGAGGGACACGGACCATGATCACTGGCCGATAAACCCCGGTAGGGCAGCACGCGTTTCAATGTCAACGCGCCGATACGCGTCATGCACGATCGATCGAGACTCATGCGCCATGAATCATGCTCCCGTCTTCACCCATCATCACGCTGGCCGCAGCCTCGCCAACTCGGTTCGTGTACTTGGCGTGCCGATCTCGTCGTACTCGCGAGCATTGCTCCAGACCTTGGCGCAGCAAGCACATCTGCATTCCGTCCATGTAACGAGCGGTCAGCGTGCCGTATCCGATCAGGCGCGGATCTTCTTCCAGAAGCATGTCGTCGAAGGCAAGAAGGCGTCGTACAAGAACCCCGATGTTGCGAAAATCATCGCGCATGCCCGGGATCTGCGTGCGAGCGACCTGAGCGACCACGTTGTCATCGCATATCTGGTCCGTGCCATCGAAGGCGTTCATGGCGGCCCTCAGTCGATCTCCCGCCATCTTGGTCGAAGCCCGTTTGTCGAAGTATTCGACGTCGCTCACTACAGCGGTCCGACGACCGGGGCAGGAAGGCACAACTACATGGATGCTTCTCAAGCGAAGGCGTTTCTCGAAGCGTGCCGGAAATACATGGGCTTTCCGATTGTGCGGCTGGGCCATTCCGCAGAGCTGGGCTTCGTCCGTTCAGCGGAGTTCAAGGACGAGAAGTGCTTTCATTTCGAGGTCGCGCAGCCGGCCTTCGATCGCCTGACTGTTCCGAATGGAACCTTGAACGCGTAAGGTCTTCTGCCGACGCGACAACGCCATGCCCCGGCCCTCGTACGCGACGCTGCCCCGGCTGCTTGGCGCGGTCCTGCTGTCAGTGGCCGGCGCGGTCGCGTTCGCGCAAGGATCAGTGGACACGAATGACGACTGGCAGCCGGAAGATCGCGCGACGATCGCCGAGCTGCAGCGGCACGCCGATCTGCCGGTGCCCGAGGACGCCGACGCGCCGAGCCGTTGCAGCGCACTGCATAAGCGCGGCGTCGCCAATGCGCGGCTCGGACACTACGAACACGCCATCGCGGATCTGCGAGAGGCGTACCAGTTGTCGCCGCCGGGCGACCGTCCGGGCCGCGTCGCCGCTTTCGGGAAGACGCGTCGGCGCGCCGAGCCGAGCAGTCCCACGCCGGTCGACTCGATGCCGCCGTCCGACTTCGATGCATCCGGCCAATGGTGTCAGCGCTGGCGCGTCGAGGTCGATCTCGTCAGCGCTTACCAGAGTTACGGCGACTACTTCGCGGCCATCGAGATGACGGGTTCGATGGCATCGGAATGGCGCCCGCAAAACATCCGCCGATACGCCGATGTCCAGCTGCTCATGGCATCGTCCTACGTTCCGCTGGGCATGGTCGATGACGCGGTCCAGGCGTTCAATCGCGCCTCCGAGGTCTTGCCGGACATCAAGCGGCGAGGCGACTGGGCCAAGCTTCACGACCTCGTCGAAGGCGGTTTCGATGCGACCGCCGGATTGCTCCAGGAGATTCACGGCAGCTTCGCCGAGGCCGAGAAGTTGCGGCGCTCGAGTCTGCTGTCCACCGAGCGCTATCTTGTGCAGTTTGCCGGACCGCGCGATCAGAGAGTCGTGAAAAGGCTCGTCATTCAGCGCACGCTCGCGTTGTCTTCCATCCTCCAGACGCAAGGGAAATGGGGCGAGGCGGAATACTATGCCGACGAAGCCCTGAGCAAGTCGCTTGCGACTTACGCGTTCGCCACGCTGGAAACGAGTCGCGCGCTCGATAATCTTGCGTGGATCAAGCAGGACCGCGGCGAGCTCGACGATGCCGCGCGCTACGAGGAACTGGCGCTGAAGGCGATCGCAAAGTCGGATGTCGCGTCTTATTCGCCGGGGCTGGACGAACGGCGCGCGCGGCTCGGTACGATTCGCAACATGCAGGGACGCTGGAAGGACGCAGCAGAGGTTTTTCGACTGCGGGCGGAGGGAATACGAACCTACCCGGACCGCGACAAGCGGCGCGGCGTGAGGCACATCGAATGGGCGATGGCGCTGATCAGGACCGGTCACGCCGACGAGGCGTCCGCGATGCTCCGAGGCACTATCCAGTACCTGGTCAGCAGGTCCTTCACGCCGCCCTTATCGCTCGCCAATGCGCGGGCGTACCTCGGTGTCGCCCTGGCTCAGCACGGTGACGACGAACTCGCGCTCGCCTACTTCCGGGAGGCGCTTCCCGTGCTGCTTCAGCAAATGAGAGACAGGGCCGACGGCACGGCGCGTGGCTACTTGCAGATTTACCGTCTGCGGCTGATTCTCGATGCCTACCTCGAAGTGTTGGGGCGTTTGAACCGCGTCGATCAGGTGCAGCAGAACGGGGCGGAGGAAGCGTTCAGGATTGCGGATATCGCGCGCGATTCATCGGTGCAGCAGGCGGTCGCGTTCAGCGTGGCGCGCGCCCAGCTTCCCGATGCCGAACTCGCGGAGCTCGCGCGCCGCGAGCAGGACGACGCCAACCACATCCGCGTGCTGACCCGGCTGCTCGAGGATGCCATCTCGGGCCGGCAGCAATCGGATCAATCGATGAGCTCGCTGCGTGAACAGCTCGCGAAGCTGTCGGAGGAGCAGACCTCGCTTCGCGAGGAGATCGCGCGGCGTTATCCCGACTACGCGAGGCTCATCAATCCGCAGCCCGCGACGCCCGCCGACATCCGGCGCGTGCTGCGCCCGGGCGAAGCGCTGATCTCGATCTATAGCGGCGAGCGTCAGACCTATGTATGGACCATCACGCCCGCCGGCATGAACTGGCGCGTGCTGCCGGTTTCCAGCGCCGCGCTCGCGCACGAGGTCACGCATCTGCGCCACACGCTGGATCTCGCCGACGGCGGCCTCAAGACCTACGATGTCGCCGCCGCCCACGACCTGTATGAGCGCCTGCTCGCGCCCGATGCGGCGCTCTGGCGCGACGCCGCGACGCTCGTCGTGGTGCCGCATGGCGCGCTCGGCGAGCTGCCTTTCGCCGTGCTGCTGACCGAGCCGGTTCCGCCGGGCGCCGCGCTCGACGGCAACGCCTACGCCTCGATGCCCTGGCTCATCAAGCGCGTCGCCATCGTCCAGCAGTCGTCGGCGCGCAGCTTCGTCGCGCAGCGCACGATGCGGCCGGCGAACGAGCGGCGGGCGCCGTTCATCGGATTCGGCGATCCGCTCTTCACCGCCGATGCGCAACGCGGCGCGAAGCGCGACGGCGTGCGGCAACTGAACGTGTCGGCGATGGAAGACGTCATGCAGCCGCTCGTCACGCAGGCGCAGCAATCGGCGGGATCGGACGAACCGGCTGCGCCGCGCAGGCTTCCGACGCTGGCGCAATCGTTCGCGCTGCTGCCGGAGCTGCCTGATACCGCCGACGAGCTGACCGAGATCGCCGGCACCCTGGGCGCGAACCCGCAGTCCGACCTGTACCTCGGCGCACGCGCGAGCAAGGCCAACGTGAAGCGTGTCGATCTCGCGCGCTATCGGGTCGTCGCTTTCGCGACGCATGGTCTGAAGGCCGGCGAGCTGGCCGGGCTCGATCAGCCCGCGCTCGCGATGGCCAATCCGGGCCTCACGCACGAGCCCGGCGACGACGGCTTTCTCAAGCTGGAGGATGTCTTTGCGCTCAGGCTCGATGCCGACTGGGTCATCCTGTCGGCGTGCAATACCGCCAGCCCCGACGGCAGCAGCAATGAAGCGGTGTCCGGGCTCGGCCGCGGATTCTTCTACGCGGGCGCGCGCAGCGTGCTCGTATCGAACTGGGCGGTCGAATCGAACTCGGCGCGCTTGCTCACCACCGGCCTGTTTCGCGAGCAGGCGAATCATCCCGAGATGATGCGCCCCGAGGCGCTGCGCCGATCCATGCTGGGCCTGATGAAAGAGCATGCCGCGGAGTACGGGCATCCGGCGTTCTGGGGACCATTCACGCTGGTCGGCGACGGCGGCTGAATCTCGCGCGGCCGCGGCGACCGATCGCTCCGGCAAACCCGTTCGATTCGCGCTAACCTGCACACTTCCCGAAACCATTCAATCCAGACCTCATGACTCAGCCGCTTCGCATCGATTTCATCTCCGACATCGCCTGCCCGTGGTGCGCGATCGGCCTGAGTTCGCTTCAGGTCGCGCTCTCACGTCTGTCCGATGTCGTCGAGCCCGAGATCGTCGTGCATCCGTTCGAGCTCAATCCGCAGATGCGTCCCGAAGGCGAAGCCATCGTCGACTATCTCGGAAGAAAGTACGGGCGCACACCCGAGCAGATCGCGGAAACGCAGCGCATGATCCGCGAGCGCGGCGCGAGCGTGGGCTTTGCGTTCGGCCCGCGCACGCATGTCTACAACACATTCGATGCGCACCGGCTGCTGCATTGGGCCGGCATCGAGGGAAAGCAGGTGCCGCTCAAGCTCGCGCTGCTGCGCGCGTATCACGGAGAAGGCAAGAACCCGGGCGATCACGATATCCTCGTCGAGGCGGCGCGCGCAGTCGGGCTCGATCCGGCGCGCGCCCGCGAAGTCCTGCAAAGCGGCGCGTACGCCGACGAAGTGCGTGAACAGGAGCGCGACAATGAAGCGATGGGCATCGCCTCCGTTCCGGCGGTCATCCTCGACCAGCGCTACCTCGTGAGCGGCGGCCAGCCGCCCGAGACCTTCGAGCAGGCGATCCGGCAAGTGCTCGCGCAAGCGCACTAGCCGTTCGCATCGTTCCTGGCGGCGCATCTTCACTTTGATCGAGCCGATGAAATTCGCCGTCACCGTGGTTTCGCCGCCGGGCTACGCGCATTCCGCCGCATTCCACGAAGTAGCCGAAACGCTTCACTACGCGCTGCTGTCGCTCGGTCACGACAGCGTGATGACGCGCGAGGGGCGGCTCGACGGGCGGCGGCATATCGTGCTCGGCTCGAACCTCCTGCCGCATTACGGGCTGATGCTCGCGCCCGACGCGATTCTCTACAACCTCGAGCAGGTCCATGCGGGATCGTCATCGTGGATCACGCCGGAGCTGCTTGCGCTCTTGCGCAGTCACATCGTATGGGACTACAGCGTCGCGAACGCGCGCGCCTTCGCCGCGCTCGGCGTGCGTGTCGAGCGCGTGGTGCCCATCGGCTATGTGCCGGAACTCACGCGCATTCGCTTTGCCGAGCCGCGCGATATCGACGTGCTGTTCATCGGCTCGCTCTGCCCGAGGCGCGCGCATGTCATCGACAGGATGCGCGCGGCGGGCATCGACGTGATCGCCGCGTTCGGACTGTACGGACGCCCGCGCGACCGGCTCATCGCACGCGCTAGACTGGTACTCAACGTGCACAGCCGCGCGGACGGCGTACTGGAAATCGTGCGGCTTTCGTATCTGCTCGCAAACGGATGCGCCGTACTGAGCGAGCGCTGCGCCGACGCGCACGATGAAGCGCCGCTCGCGCACGCGATCGCCTTTGCCGATTACGACTCGCTGCCGGAGCGCGCCGCGCAGCTCATCTCATCGCCCACGGAGCTCGAGCGGCTCGCGCGGGACGGCTATGCGGAGATGCGCTCGCGCCGCGCGGCGGACTATTTGCGCGCCGCCCTCGCATGAGCGTTCGGACGAGCATCGCGCCGCATCAGGGCGAGTACTGACTGGACTCCACCGCGAGCAGATTCAGCACGAGCAGAATGGCGGCCTGGTTGTCCGCGCTGATCGCAATGCCCAGTGCGCCGCTGATCCATCGTCCGATCTTGGTTGCCGCGAAGTCCTCGCTCTGCGCGCACTTCTTGAGCGTGACGCCGAGCTTCACCGCGCGATAGTGGTACGAAGGGATGTGATGCCGCGACGCGATTCCGAACAAGCCGCCCTTGCCGCCCGAGCACCAGCCGAGGGTGCCGGCCAGCACGAGCTGCTCATACTTGTCGAGTCCACCGATGAACTCGCGCGCCAGATGCCGCACGCGCGCCTCATCGAGTCCGTGTTGCATCAGAACGGATTGGACCGGATCGTCCACCGCATGTGCGTGCTCGTCCACCTGCTGACCGATGCCGTCCACTTCCATCGACACATCGCGCTGATAGCTCGCGCTGCGCAAACAATCGATCAGAAAGCGTCTGAAATATGTGCATACGGCATAACCGCTCGATGGCGCGCTTTGTTCGCTCGCATGCGACTCGGTGTGTCCGGGTTCCAGGCGCAGCACCTTCGAGTAGATGAACTGGGCGACCAGCTCCTCCTTGTCCTCGCGCAAGGATTGCAGCTCGGGCGGATGATAGGTGCGCAACGCGCCCTTCACGAGGTTGTAGATAGAAACCATTTCGTCGTGCGACAGATGCGTGCGCCGCCGCCACAAGTCGGTGAGCACCGGGGTCGCGCCGCTCTCCTGGGCGGCGTTCATCGTCAAGGTCTCCATATCGTCAATCCCCCCATATCGGTGGCAACGTGATGAGTATGGTTTTCTCGCTCGAAGCGACCAATATGGAATTAGTAATAGCCGTCGTCTAAACTCTCGGGTAAACCTGTTCAGCAGGGGACCAACCGAATCGTGCGCTTGGCCAGGCCACGCGAGGTTCAGATCGTCCGCCCATTTTTCGATGTCACCCGAGATGTCAACGCGATAAGGGGATGACAGAATGCATGGCGATCAACAGCAGAGCGACATCGACAACGATCTCGCGAGCGCTCTGTATGCAGCGGACCCAGCCTCCTTCCTGACGCACGGTTGTGCGATTGCGCTTCTGAGTCTCGTCTATCTCGCGCGCCCCGACGCCGGGCGGCTCCCCCTCGTTTGTGTGCTTTTCTATGGGATTGCGAACTGTCTCGCGATCGGACTGTGGGCATGGCGGCGCTATCGGCCGTTCCTGTGCGATGCGCGCCGCTGGATCGGCCTGCATGCGCTCAGGAATGTGGTGCTTCACACCGCGCCGGGCTTCTCCATTTGGTTCGCGTTCCAGAATGAATCCTTCGATCTCGCCGCCGCGCACACCGTGCTGCTCATCGCGCTCGCCGCGCTCGCGTATGTGTCCAATGGCCTGAACCTGCTCAACCTGTGGAGCGCCGTGCCGACCCTGCTCGCGCCCGCCACCGCGCTGCATCTGATGCAGCCGGTTTATGGCCGATTCGAACTGGGCGTCGTGCTTGCCATTTTTATTTTCGCGGTGCATCTGTTCGCTTTGCAGTATCGCGAGCTCTTTCGCCGCATCGTCGAGGCGCGCGTCGATCAGCAGCGGCTCGCGGAAACGGTTTCCCGCCAGAAGGGCGCGATCGAGGAGGCGAGCCTCGCCAAGACGCGTTTCTTCGCGGCGGCGAGCCACGATCTGCGCCAGCCGCTTCATGCGATCGGCCTGCTCGCGCACGCGCTGACCGATCGCAGCGCCAGTGAAGCCGAGCGAGACGAAACCGCGCAGCACATCATTTGCAATGTCGAAGCGTTGAATCACTTGTTCAATCAGGTGCTCGATCTTGCGCGCATCGAAAGCGGCGTGACCCAGGTGATTCCCCAGCACTTTCTCCTGGCCGAGCTGCTCGCGCGCATCGACCGGCAGTTCCGTCCGGCCGCCGCCGCGAAGGGGCTTGCGTTGCGCATCGCGCCGACGGTGTGCGTCGCTTTTACCGATCCGGTGCTGCTCGAGCGCGTGATCGCCAATCTCGTGTCCAACGCGGTGCGTTACACCGAGCGCGGATCCATCTGGATCGGCGTGCGCAATGGCGCCAATCGCGAGCGCTGTTTCATCGAGGTGCGCGATTCCGGCATCGGCATCGCGCCATATGAGCACGAGCTCGTGTTCGAGGAGTTCTATCAGGTGCCCCAGCCGCATCTCGTCGCGCGCCAGGGTCACGGTCTCGGCTTGTCGACGGTGCGGCGGCTCACTCGCCTGCTCGGCGAGGAGTTGACGCTGCGCTCCGACCTCGACCGCGGCACGACCATTCGCGTGCCGGTCAGAACCGGCGATGCGAGCCTCGTCACCGTGAGCCTGGCCGCGCCACTCCCGGTGAGCGCGTTCATCGAGGGCCGCCGCGTGCTATGCGTCGACGACGATCCCGCGAATCTCGACGCGCTCGGCACCTTGCTCACGCGCTGGGGCTGCATCGTGCGCGGCTGCCGAGACGAACTCGCCGCCGTGCGCGCGATCTCCGATGGCTTCGTGCCGGACGTGCTGCTCTGCGATTATCAGATCGGCCGTCATCAGACGGGCGTCGAAGCGTTGCAGGTGGTGCGGGAGGCGCTGCGCCGGCGCGGGCACAACGAGCCCGCCTGCGTGATGATCACGGGCGACATGGCATCGCCCGAACTCGCGGCGCTCGCAGGTGCCGGCCTGCCGGTGCTGCACAAGCCGGTCACGCCCACGCGCCTGCGCCGCACGCTCGAGGTGATGCTTCAGCCGCGCAGCCAGGAGAACGAGGCCGCGTGAAGCGCGGGGTTTGATTTTCCGGCCTTGCGTTTCAGCCGATGTTGCCGCGCATGCGCAGCGCGCGTAGATATTGCCCGGCCACTTCCGACGCGCCGTAGTGCACGATCGTCTGGTCGACGAGCGCCCAGACCGAGGCGCCGCCGAGCCGCACGCGCCGGCAGAAGGAGAGGTCTTCGGACAGATAGCAACCCTGTTCTTCGATGGTGTCAAAAAAACCGTAGAACTGGCCTGCGGGCAGCATGTCGCGATATTGCTCGGGCGCGGCATAGCATTGCGCGAACGGCTTCGCGGCTTCGAACGCATCGCGCCGCGCAAGAAAGATGCCCGTGCCCACGTGCTCCGCTTCGACGAAGCCATCCGTCACGCGTGCGCGGCCATCGTCCGTTGTCTTGAGCCGCACCGTATAGTCGGCATGCTTTTCGAGCCACTCACGCAGCGAAAGTCCCTGATCGGACTCGCCGATCTGCTTGTCCAGGTTCACTCGCCGGTACGGATACGCGACACCCGCCACGCACTTGCCGGCGGCGAGCAGCTTCATCACGGCTTGCGGCGGAAACTGCATGTCGGTGTCGAGAAAGAGCAGATGGGAGAACTCGGCATGCGCGACGAAGTAGCTCGCGAAGAAGTTGCGCGCGCGAATGATGTGTGACGAGCCGACGTGCATCGTCTGGAAGCCGCAGCCGGAATCGGTCAGCGCACGCGCGGTTTCCATCAGCGAAAAGGCGAAGTTGACGTGGACCTCGTCGTGATGCGTCGGCAGGCAGACGAGCACGTTCGGCGCGCTCACAGCGAGCGCCCCGTCTGCAGCCAGCCGTTGATGAGCGCGATCGCCGACGAACGGTTGCGCACGCCCAGCGCGCGAAAGATCACCGAAAGGTGCACCTTGACCGTGCCTTCGGCCACTTGCAGTTCCCGCGCGATCATCTTGTTCGTACAGCCGCGATGCACGAGCCGCATGATTTCGCGCTGACGCGGCGACAGGTTCTCCATCAGATGCACGTGATGCGGCTCGAGCGGCGCGGCCGGCGTGCTCCGGATGGGCCAGGAGGGCTCGGCGGACGACGGCCGTGCCGCGCCGGAAGCGTTCGACGCGCCCGTGCCGATCAGGCTCAGCGCTTCGATCGGCACATACGCGCCGCCCGAAAGGACGAGCTCGATGGCCTTGAGCATCACGTTGGCGGGTTCGCGCTTCGGCACGAAGCCGAGCGCGCCGGCGGCGAGCACGGCGCGCATTTCGTCGACCGACTCTTCCGCCGACAGCACGACGAGCGGCAGCGCCGGATTGGCCTTCAGGAGCGCCGCCAGCGACGATGCGCTCGCCATGCCCGACATGTGCAGATCGACGATCGCGAGATCGTGATTCGCCTCGGGGCGCGCGGCGGCGGCGAGCGTGTCCCAGTTGTCGGCCTCGTCGAACTGGGCTTCCGGATCGATGCCGCGCAACAGCGACTTGACGGCCTGGCGGATCAGTTCATGGTCGTCGGCGACGAGGAACCTCATGCTCTCTCCGCGAAATGAGTTGAACGCCTGTTTGCATCGCGCGCGCCATCATGGCGCCGCGCTGCGCATGGTTCATTGTGTATCGTCGACGCACAGATCCGGGTCGCTCACGACGCAATCGGCGCTCGGCATCGCCGGGCCGCCGCGCACGCGCACCGCCGATTCCTTCGCGGAGATGCGCAGCCCCTTCGGCAGCAGCACCCACATCTGCGTCGGCTGCTTCATTCTGCTGGCTTTCTGCTGCGCCTTCTCTCCGGTGCCGAAGAAATAGTCGGCGCGCACGGCGCCGCGAATCGCGCCGCCCGAATCCTGCGCCATCAGAAGCCGCGTGACCGGCGAGCCGCTTGCCCCGCCCTCGCTCGCGTCGATGAAAACCGGCGCGCCGAGCGGCGTCGTGCGGGGATCGACGGCAGCGGAGCGTTCCGGCGAAAGCGGCACGCCGAGCGCGCCGATCGGTCCGGCGGGGGAGTCGGGGATGGTCCGGAAGAAAACGTAGCTCGGGTCCGAGGACGCGAAGGCGTAGGTGAGCGGGGCCGCGCCGGCAAGCGACGGCGCGGGCGCGGCGGGAGGATTGGCTGCATGAGCGGATGGCAGCGCGCCGTGGCCGGAAGTGGCCGCCGTCGCCGCCGGCGAGGTGCTCACGCGCGCCGGCCGCACCGTGGGCGTCGCGCCTTTCGCGAGATTGAAGCCGCGCAACAGCGGCGACTCGGGGGGCGATTCGGGCGAGGCATCGGCGTGAGCGGCGGCTGCGGCAGCGCCCGGAGGATCGGCGTCGGCCGCGCCGCGCAACAGTTGCGACTGAGGCGCGTCGTCGGAGGCGAATGCATCGGCGTGGTCCGGCGTGTTCTGCGTGTTCACGTTGCCTTCTTCCAGGTCGATTTCCACGCCCCGCACGAGAACCTTGCGGCCCTTGGTCGATGCACTGGCGACGGGCGGATTGAACGCGAAGCCGTTCTGCTCGGCATAGGCGAGCCGGATGACGCTCACGCCGTCCGGCAGGACGACCTTGCCGGCGCCCTGCAGTTGCATAGCATAGAGCATCGCGGGGTCCGCGACATAGGCGAGCACCGGCGCGTCGATGCGTCCGCGCTCGATCTGCACGCGCGAGTAGTACGGCACGATGCGGTTGCCTTCCAGACGCAGCCGCAGCTTCTTGTCGCGGATATCGGGCACGCTGCTGCCGAGCTCGAGTGCGTAGACGCCTTTCGCATTGCCGGTGGAGACCGCCGCGAGCGGAATCACCGTGCGGCCCTCGATGCGCGCCATGACCGGCTCGCCGCGCGCATTGGGCGGCAGGCGGCGCGAATCGAGGAACACCATGTCGCGCGGCACGCCGTAGACCGGATAGACATATGGCGCGCCATACTTGCGGCTGCCGCGCAGGACCGGCTCGTAATAGCCGGTCAGCACGCCGCGCGAAGTCTTGTCGACGTTGCGGATCTGGTAGACCGTGAAGTTGTCCTCGAAGAAGCGGCGCACCGCGACGCTGTCGTTCGCGTTGATACCGCGCGCGGCCGCGCACGGCGCCGCCCACCCGGGCTTGCCGCCCAGCACCGCGCAGCCGCGCCGGAACGCCTCCCAGGATTGCGCGACGTCATCGCTTGCCCAGCCGGGCACGCTGGAAAAGGACACGGGCGTGTAGAGCGCGTTCTTCGTGGCGAAGGGCGTCGCGGCTCCGGAGAGCGATGCCGACGGACTCGTGGGCAGCGGATTGACGATGCCCGGCTCCGGCCCCGATGCCGCCGCGCTGACGATGCGGGGCCCCTCGACCGGCTCGGCGGGCGCCGGCGTGGGTGCGTGCGCCTGCGCGACTTTCGGCGCGGGCGGCGCCGGCGAATTCGCGCAGCCGGCGAGGGCGCCCGCGAGCATCGCGGCGAGCAGGGATAGCGTGGCCCGCGCGCCCGGGATTGCGCGCGAAACCGCCCCTGGACCGGCACCCGCGCACGCAGACGAGGCTGCGAGGGAAACCCCGGGCGTGCTGCCCGACTCCGCGGCTGGGCCGCGCGCTCGTGGTGCCATGATGTCCTCGTCCTGCCTGAACGACTTTCGGCTTGCCGTGCTGCGCGCCATCGGGCGTGAAGCGCGACTCGCTATTTAGACGAACGGACGACGTCGATTTTGAAGGCCGCCGCGCCGTACGCGACCGGGCACGAAGGCGCGGCGCTGCCGCATGCCGGCACGCCCGCGAACGGCGATGCCGTAAGGGTCCGCTGCGCCGCCGCGGCGTTTTGCGCCTCGGACGAGAGGCTCGCGAACACGGAGTCGTGCGTCATGTTGAGCGCGGAGAAGTCTCGCGGCGCGGCCGACACGATCGCGACGAAGTGGTTCGCGCCGACGGGCTCGCCCGCTTCCATCGGCCAGCTCGGGCGCGGCAGCACGAGGCGCTTTTTCGCGTTGATGCGATTGTCGCGATCGAGCTCGTTCGGGAAGAGCTGCAGATACTGATTCGCCGGATCGACGACGAACACATAGACATAGCCGTCGCGACTGCTCGTGAGCGAGAAGCGCAGCCGGTCATGGCCGACGACGGCGCGCGTGAGCGGCACGTCCGCCTTCACGGCGATCGACGGATCCGCCAGCGCGACGATGCGCGCGAATTCTTCGGCGGGCGAGAAGGGCGGCAGCGCCGCGGGCGGCGGCGCGGGCGGATTCAGCGAGCCGGACGCGCCGGCGACTTCGGCAGGCGCGGGCCGGGCCGCAATCCCGGCCGATGCGGGCGAGGCCGCATTGACCGAGGCAGAAGCCGGCGCGGACATCGCAGCCGAAGCCGGCGCGGTCCCGCCGCTCGCCGCGCGATCGGCACCGGCGGCGGAAGGCGCGGGTGCGGGCGGCCTCAGCACGAAGAAGCCCAGCGCGGCGGCCGCCGCGAGCCCGCACATCGCGCCGAGCATCCAGCCGATGCGCCGCCGCGCGCTGTCCCTGCCGCCGCCGTTCATGCCGCCCTTGCCGCCGTCCTTGGCGTCGCCCGTCGCGCGCTCGGCCGATGCATCATCGAGCGAGATCCCGAGCTCGGCGGCGAACTGCCGGTCCGTCTGCGGCCGGTTCGCGGGCTGGACGGCGAGGGCGTGATCGATCGCCTTGAGGAAGCGGCTCGAATAGCGCCCGGCCGCGAGCGTCGCGAGCGGCTGGTAGCTGTCGCTCACCATGCGGCCGACGGACGGCGGCGGCGTCTTGCCGGTGATCGCGAAATAGACGAGCGCGGCGAGGGCGTAATGATCGGTCCACGGCCCTTGCCTGAGCGACGGCACTTCGGCGTACTGCTCGATCGGCGCGTAGCCCGGCTTGAGGATCACCGTGAGCGCCTGCGTCATGTCGCCGATCACGCGTCGCGCCGCGCCGAAATCGAGCAGCACGGGCCGATGGCTGTCCCCCAGCAGAATGATGTTGTCCGGGGCGATATCGCGGTGAAAGCAGTTGGCCGCATGCAGCACGGCGAGCGCATCGACGAGCGGCGTGAGCAGCGCGCGCAGCCAGGCTTCGTCGGGCGGCTTTTTCATGGCCTTGAGCGCGTCCTTGAGCGTCACGCCCTTGTAGTACGGCATCACCATGTAGGCCGTGCCGTTCGCTTCCCAGAAGCGGTACACCTTCACGAGCGACTGATGATCGAAGCGCGCGAGCAGCCGGGCCTCGTCGTTGATGAAGCTCTTCAGCCCGGCGCGGAACATGCTCTCGTAGCGCTCGGATTTGACGTGCACCTGCGTCGCGCCGACGCGTGAGGCGAGCGCCGACGGCATGTACTCCTTGAGCGCGACATGGCGGTCGAGCGAGGTATCGAACGCCAGATAGACGATGCCGAAGCCGCCTTCGCCGATCAGCCCGACGATCTCGAATTCGCCGAGCCGCGTGCCCGGCGGCAGGACGTTGTGCGTGACCGGCGCATCGAACGTGCCGGGCGCGCCGGTGGAGGGCGCGCGCGCGCCGCTCATGATCACCGTCTTGTCGTTTTCGGCGTTGCTTTCGGTCTTGCTGCCGTTTCGGTCGTCGCCCGGGAGCTGGCCGGTCGCGTTCATGATCCGCAATCCCGCAGCATGGTGGTGAAAAGCGCCGTGTCGGGCAGGCCGTACACGGGCCAGACGGTGAACGGGCGGGGCGCGCGATCGGGCGCATCGGGGACCTCGTCGGGTGCGGGCTGCGCCGATGTCCACATGCTCATGCCGTAGACCTCGGTCAGCCAGACCGGCGCGAAGGTTCGGGCAAGCGCTTCGGGCAGCGCCTCGGCCGACTGCACGATCCACGGTTCGTGCAGGACGGCGGCGCGCGTGGCGGCGCGCGGCGGCGTCAGCACGGGCACGGGCAGTGTGGCCAGCTGCTCGTCGAGGCGCTCGATGCTGTGATCGAAATCGAGCGCGGCGAGCGCCACGCCTTCGATCGCCGAGAGCCATTGCCAGAGCGCGCCGATCTCCGCGCCCGTCGCCGGCGCGCACGGCAGCGGTGTCGCGATCGTCAACGGAAAATGCCGGCCGACGCGATCCACCGATGCCATCACCACGCCCGTCCAGCACGATGCGAGCGTCGGCGCGATCGCGCCGGGCATCGCGAAGAAGCGCCACACCGGACAGGTCAGATAGAGCTCGAGCCAGTCCGCGCCGAGCGCGAGCTGCGTTTCCGCGACGCGCTGCGCGAGCCACGCGTCCCACGGCGCGACGAAGGCGTCCGAGAGCCGGCGCGCGGCGAAATCGCCGAGCGAGGGCAGCTTGCCGTACCAGCCGGCGATGGCCGCGCCGTCGTCGGTGAGCGTTTCGCCGAGATCGTCGCTCATAGGCGTTCCGGGCAGGAGAAAGCGCGCAGGTCCGCGAGCCGGAATGGATTCTCGACGCTGTTCGCCGTCACTTCGAAGCGCGCCTTGCGGCCTTCGACATCGAAGGTCACGACAAAGCGCTCGGGCTGATCGGTCGGCTGGACATCGAGCCGGTCGAACATGCGAAAGAGCGCCCACGGGCCCTCGAAGGCCAGATTGCCCGCGCCGCTGGTCGGCGGCGGCGTCAGTTGCAGGCTCACGCGGCCCGAGCCGCGCGCGCCCGGCCACTGGATGGCCGTCGCGATCTGCGGGCCGTGCGCGTAGGTGAGCACCTGCCCGTCGACGTCGAGCGTGAAGGAGAGAATCGTCGGGTCCATGTCGAGCGGCTTGAATTGCAGGGCGAGCGCGGGCGTCTTGCCGCCCGAGCGGAAGAACACGCTGCGGATCGTCGCGGCGCGCTCGAACTGCGCGAGCCCGGCGGGGCTGATCTGCATCGCGGAGGAATCGGATTTCTTGAAGGCCCACGGCTTCGCGGAGACATCGACGTCCTGCGCGAGGTTCTTCTGGAAGAAGTCGTCGAATTTGCCGCCCGGTGCGAAGAGCGCGCCGAAGTCCTCGGGCAGCACGTCGCGCGCGGAGCCCGGATTGAACGGATAGCGCCCGCCCACCGCGCGCACGCAGAACGCCGAGATCGACTCCTTCAGGTCTGCCGACAGATTCACGCGGCGCGCCTGCTGGGTCTGCGCCGCGCCCTGGCTGCCGAGATCGAGCAAGGCGGTGCGGATCGGCTCGGGCATGCGCGCCGCCTGCGTGCGCAGCTTGGCGGGCGCGTCCGAGGGCGGCGGCGCGGTTTTCTGCTGCAGGGCTTCGTCGGTCGTGCTGAGGTACGTGTAGACGTCGTTGATCAGCGCGAGCGTCTGCGTCATCGGCGCCGGCTGTCCGGCGCCGGGACTCGTCACGAGCGCGCGCAGGCCCGTGAAGCGGTCATCGACGATGCTCTCCAGCTGCGTGCCCGGCGCGACCGGCGCGATGCGCGTCGGATCCGGCCCGCCGATGATCTTGAGCAACTGCTCGCGCGCGGCGGTGATCTTGTCGTTTGCCTTGTCGACGACGGTCGTTTCGCTTTCCGGCTTCGCGCCGAGCGTCGTTTCGCGCGATGCGGCTTTCACGAGCATCGCGAGCGGCGAATCGGGCGCGGACAGGATGCGCGCGATCTGCACCGACTGGGATAGATTGTCCGAGCGCACGATGCGGATGTCGTTCAGAAACTCGGTCCAGGTGCGCGCATAGTCCTGCAGGTAGAGCAGCCGCACGTCTTCCGTGAGGCGCTGCATCGCCGCGGGATCGCCGCGCGGCAGGCCGCTCTGGTCGCGGATGCCGAGCACCCACGGCTCCTCGGCGGCGAGCTGCGCCGCGACCAGATCGACGGCCTTCAGAAACGCCTTGTGATAGCCGTCGAACGAATACAGGCCGGGCACGCCGCTCGTGAGCGGCTTGCCGCTCGCCCGCACGAACACGAGAGCCGCGTTCGGCCCGGCCGCGCGCGCCACCGTGAATTCCGGATAGTCCGCGCCGACGCCTTGCTGCTTCACGCGCCCGTACACGCGCTGCGCGAGCGTGCTGGCGGCGAGCATCGCGCGCAGGTGCGCGACGAGGCGCTCGTCGAACGGCAGGTTCGGATGCACGACGCCGCGCGCGAACAGCGTGTCGAGGTGGCCGGCGAGCGCGGCACGATCGGCGTTGCCGACCTCGCGGGGCAGCGTGCGGTCCCAGTCGGTGACGATCCATGTCTTGAGCGCATCGGCATCCTGATGATCGGGCTGGTTCAGCATCAGATAGGCCTTGAGCGCCTCGTACGCGTAGCCGGGATTCGACGGGTTCGCGCCGCGCGCCTGTTCCTCGATGCGCGCCGCGAGCTTCGGCAGGAACAGGTCGGTGAGCAGCCGGTCATAGGCGTCGCTCGCGGCGGCGTCGAGCTTCGCGCCTTGCCACAGGCCCAGCTCCATCCCGAGCGGCGGATGCGCGGCATCGACCTGCGGCGTCGAGGCGAGATTGCGCACCGCCGAGAGCAGCGGCAGGAGCGCGACGAGGCTCGTGTTCGCCGCCGACGTGCCCGCCACCGCCTGCTTTGCCGCGTGCGCGGCCTGATCGACGCTCGCCACGTACGCCCGGTTGCGTAGATAGCTCGTGCCCCAGAGCGCGAGCGCGCATGCGCACACCGCCGTGATCGCCGCATACGCCGAGAGCCGCCACAGGTGCCGCCGCCGCGCCCATTGCAGGTTCGATCCGGCGAGGCCCTGTTCCGCGAACACGACCTGCGTGAGCAGCCGCTCGATGAAATAACTGCGCCCGCTCGACGGGCTCGGCGGCTGCACCCCGCGCCCGATGCCGAACGCGCGCGCGAGGGACCCCATCACGCGGTCGATCGGCGTGCCTTCCTGCGTGCCGCTCGTGAAGTAGACGCCGCGCACGAGCGGGATTTCGTCGTGCTTCGACTGCACGAAGGTCGCGCGCAAGGCCTCGGCGAGCACCGGCTTCAGCGCCGCGAACTGCTGCGGAAAACCCATGATCGCCGCGCGCTGCGCAAGTCCGGTTTCGGCGTTCAGGCGCTCGGGCAGGCGCGCGACGAGGCGCGCTTCGAGCGCATCGAGCTCGGCATCGACGCGCGCGGCGAACTCGGCTTCGCCAAGCGGATGCTTCGGATCGTACGGAAAGGTGAAGCCGAAGACCTGCGCGCGCTCGTCCTTCGACATGTCCGCGAAAAATTCCGTGAAGCCCGCCAGCAGATCCGTCTTGGTGATGAGCACGTAGACCGGAAAGCGGGTGCGGAACGCCTGCATCAGCTCGCGCAGGCGCGCGCGCAACGTCGCGGCCATCTCCTCGGCGCTCGCCGGCGTCGCGGCGAGCAGGTCGGGCACGGCGAGCGTCATCAGCACGCCGTTGATCGGCTGGCGCGGACGCGTCTTGCGCAGCAGCGCGAGGAAGCCTTGCCAGGCGGTCTGATCGGTGTCCCGGTCGCTTTCCTGGGTCGTGTAGCGGCCGGCGGTGTCGATCAGCACGGCGTCGTCGGTGAACCACCAGTCGCAGTTGCGCGTGCCGCCGACGCCGCGGACCTTGTCGGTGCCGAAGCGCTCGGCCAGCGGAAAGCGCAGGCCCGAGTGCACCAGCGCAGTGGTCTTGCCCGCGCCCGGCCCGCCGATGAACATGTACCACGGCAACTGATACAGATACTGTTTGCCCGAGAGCGTGACCCAGTCGCGCCAGCCCGGCTTTCTGCCCGATACGGTGATGCGCGCCTCGCGCAGCGCGGCGAGCGCCTCGTCGAAGCGCTTCGCGAGCGTCGCGACTTCCGCTTCGCCCTGCGTCGGGGCGGCGGCCGAGCGCGGCATCTCGGGCGGCGCGGCGAGTCCCGAGGAGAGCGCGGCCTGCGTGTGCCGCGCGCGCCACGCCACCCACAGATGTCTCAGCACGAGCAGTAACGCGACGCAGCCGATCGCGATGAAGCGCGCCTCGCGCGATTCGAGCGGATACGTGCGCGCGAACGACACGAGCGGCCCGGCGATCCAGATCGCGCCGGCAATGAGCAGCAGCCCGACGACGAGCAGCACGAGCGGGTGGAAGATGATCGAGAAGAGCTTCTTCATGTTCAGGACCCGGGCTTCGCGAACAGCGTGACCTCGACGCGGCGGTTGCGCGCCCGGCCGGCGGGCGAATCGTTGGGCGCGACGGGATCGGCGTCGCCCTTGCCTTCGGCCTTCAGGCGCGCGGCCGGCACGGTGGCCGCGAGAAGGTCGCGCACGTTCGCGGCGCGTTCCTGCGAGAGTTCCCAGTTCGACGGATAACGCGCCGAGCGGATCGGACGGTCGTCCGTATGGCCGGTGACGAGCACGTTGCCCGGCACCGCGTTGAGCGCCGCGGCGATGCGCTCGACGAGCGGCCGCACCTGCGCCGACACTTCCGCGCTCCCGGGGCGGAAGACGTTGTCGCCGTGCAGCGTGACGACCGAGCGATCGACGCGGTCATCGACGGCGACCAGACCATCGCGGATCTCCTGCGCGAGAAACTCGGCGAGACGCGGCTTGGCCGCCTGGGTGACGACGAGCGGCCGCTGCGCGCCCGCGCGGATCGACGCGAGTGTGTCGAACGCGGGATCGGACAGGCGGCCTAGGCGGAAGCTCATCGTCAGATACGCCGCCGCGAGCAGGAGCAGCGCGAACGCGCCGACCACCCACACCGGCAGCACGTCGGTCGCGCGTCGCCGCGCGGTCGGCACGCCTTCCCAGTGCGGCGACAGCGCGCGCTCCGGCTCTCCGCGCTCCTTGCGGATCAGCTGATAGAGCCGCGTGCGGATCGCATCGAGCGTCTGCCTGCCTTGCGCCGCCACGCGATAGCGTCCCTCGAAGCCGAGCGCGAGCACCATGCTCGCCAGCTCCAGCAGATGCAGATGCTGCGCGGGTTTCTGCGCGAGCCGGGCGAGCAGCTGAAAGACCTTCTCGCCGCCCCACGCCTCGTTGTGGAATGTCACGAGCAGGCTCTGCCGCGCCCACACGCCCGCGCCCCATGGCGTGCCCGAGGCGGCTTCATCGAGCATCGTGCAGACGATGTAGCGCGCCGCCGTCACCTGTTCGGCCGCGACGCCGTTGGCGCGAGCCTGCGCTTCGAAGCGGCGCACGCCGGCCGCGAGCGAATCGCGCAGGGCGGCGGGATCGGCGCAGGCGCTCATCGTCCGGATGCGCGGGGCGAGTTGCAGAAGCGGCGCACACGCGGCGACCAGCGGATTGACCGCGCCGCCCTGCGTGAAAGCCGCGTCGAACGCGCGTGCGTCGGCGCTGGCCGATGCGCCCGGCGCGAACGGACCTTCCGTGCCGCCGCTCGGCCCCGCGCGGCGGCGCGCGCCGGGATTGGGCTTGATCATCGTCTGGTCGGATTCGAATCCGGCGAAGGGATCGTCGTCGTTCGTCATGTTGCTCGATGACCTCAATGATCGCGTTGATCTCGGTTGCTTCAGTGGCGGATCGCCCAGAACTCAAGCTCCAGCGCGGGAAACTCGCCGGCGATGTACATCGCCAGGTTGCCGGTCTGCTCCAGCTCCTTCCACAGCTCGCCGCCGCGATCCAGCTCGAAATACGAATAGCCCGCGTGAAACGGAATCTGGCGCGGCGCGACGGGCATCGCGCGCAGTCCGATGCCCGGCAGCGCGAGGTTCACGAGATCGCGCAGCTTCTCGGCGGGCGCGACCTTCACCTGCGTCGGGAAGCGCGTGCGCAGCGCCTCGCCCGGCATCTGCGCGCTGGCGGCGAGCACGAAGCCCGCCGTGCGCACCAGATCGAGATCGTTGATGACGGCGACGCGCACGCCCGGCTTGCGGCTCTGCAATTCGATGGCGATGGCGTTCGGCTCCGGCACTTGCGCGAGCAACTGGCGCACGTCGCGCATGAGCGGCTCGAAGGAGCTGGCCAGATCGTCGTGCCGGTACGGCGGATAGGCGAGCACGCGGCGGCGCTCGTCGAACGCGGCGAGATCGCCCGCGAGCGCGAGCGTCGTCTGATACAGACGCTCGGGATGCAGCAGCGGCACCTGCAGCAGATGCGCGAACTGCGGCTCGAAGCGGTTCAGGGTCTGCAGCAGCAGGAAGTCCGCGATCTCCGAGACGCCGCCGCGGCCCGGATTGGCGATATGCCGCGCGAGCCGGTCCGCGTGCTGATGCAAGAGCCCCGCGATTTCCTGCGCGTAGCCGAGCAGGCGCGCATCGGCGAGGGCGTGGAGCATCGGCGGGACGTAGCCGGCGGCGAGCATCACGCGGTTGTCCGCGCGCCGCTCCAGCACGCGCGCAAGCCCGATGGTCGCGAAGGCGTCGGTGGCGTCGCGTGCGAGCATGAGCCGCAGGTTCGGCGCGCCGACGCGAATCTGCGCGACGCGGTCGGTGCTGGTCGTGACATCGGCGACCGAGGTGTCGGTCGTGCGGTAGCGCAGCGCGTCGGCATGACCGTTCACGGGCGAGCCCGTGCCGTCGGGGTCGAACTCCTTGGCACCGGCGCGCGCGACCGGCAGCGCGAGCAGCACGGTCTCGTCGCGCGTGCCGGCGGGGATGTCGAGCGGCGGCGGCGCGGGCGCGTCGTCGGGAAAGGAGAATGCGGTGCCGTCGGGCAGCACGCCGAACGCGGACGCGAGCGCGACCTTGCCGAGCCCGAGCGCGACGTCATCGAGCATCACCGACGCCCAGCCCCACGACCACGCCTCGGTCGCGCGCGCATGCGAGCGCACCAGATGCTCGATGAAGCGGTCGTGCTGCTGAAAATGCTGAGGTTCGAGGAACAGCCCCTCGGACCAGATCATGCGTTGGTGCCAGGTCATGGTGGCTCGTATCCGCTTCGCTGGTTTCGATGCCGCGCCGCGCGCCGCTCGCGAATCGCCCGGCGGCCGGCGCGAGCGCTTCGCTTAAAGAACGATCGAGCGATACGAATTTGGAAGTCGGCGCGCGGGCGCGTTCATTTGGCGGGCTTGGGCGGCGGCGCGGGTGCGCGCTGCGCGGCGATCGACACATCCGCCCGGTCGACGCGCACGGTCAGCACGGTCGTCTGGTTCGGCGGCACCGGCACGGTCGCGCGCCAGCGCGAGCGCTCGATGTCGCGATAGGCCGCCACGACCGCGACGAACTTCGTGCCCGGCTGCACCGTCTGCTCGACACTCTGACTGTCGCCGGGCTTGAGCAGGAATTCGTTCTTCGCATTGAGATCCGCGCCGAGCGTCGCCTGGTCACGGCCGTAGAGCGTGAAGAAATCGGCGCTGTCGAAAGCGGCGGTCGCCTTCAGCTCGTACACCCGCACGAGCACGGGCGACGGCCGGCCGGTGTGATCCGGATTGACCTTGTCGAGTGCGTTCACGTTGATGCGCACGACCGTCGGCGGGGGCGGCGGAGGAGGCGGCGGCGACTTGCATGCCGCGACGGCGAACACGCCCAGAACGACGAGCGGACGCACGCGCGAGGGGACGCGCCGGACCGCCCGCGCGACAATCCGCGCCGCGCCGCCCGCACCCGCGAAGCCGGTGAGGCGCGATACGCACGCGCCGCGCGCAATCGGATCGACGTTTCGCATGAGTGTTCTGTGTGCCTTCCAACACAGCACCAGACGAACGATGCCGCCGCGTTTTCAAATCCGCCGAACTGGTTCGTCTAGTCGTGGCACCGCGGCGGCGGCATGCCGCTCGCGCCGGTGCGAGGCGACGGTCATCGAGGAGCGCATTCGTGATACCGATCGAGCGGATCGCGTCGGCCCGTGTCGAGGTCGATGCACACGCGCCCGCGAGCGGCGCGCCGGAGCGGGTTTGCGTCGCGCTCGCGCTGCTTTCGGCGCTCGCGCTGGCAGCATCCGCCGCACATGCGCAGCACGCGCCGGCCACGCTGAATTCGGCGTGCGCGCCGGATGCCGCGAGCATGCAGATCGCCTACAACGATCTGCGCGAGCCGGCCATGCAGCTCGCGCAGAACACGCAGAGCGCGCCGGCCGCGAGTGGCGCGCGCAAGGTGCCGACGCCCGCATCCACGCAGAAAGCGCAGAAGAGCGCCACGGCCGGCCAGGCGAAACAGAGTGCGCCGAGCCGGCCCGCATCCGATGCCCAGCAAGATGCGCCGCTCACGCCCGCCGCGCGCGACGCCGAAGCCCGCGTGCGCGATGCCGAAACCATCGCGACGCTGTCGCAGGAAGGGCAGTTGCTGCTCGCGCGCGATCAGGTCAAGCTCGACGGCTATGCGTACTGCAGCATGTCGGTCGCGGCGGCCGAGCGTGGCGACTTCCGCGAGAGCATCGAGGCGGCGTCGCGCGCGCTCGTCGTCGCGCGGCAGACGGATAACCCGAACCTCGCCGCGCTGTCGCGCCGCGATCTGGCGATCGCCTACAGCTACGCGGGGGATCTCGACGATGCCGAGCGCTACGCGAAGGAGGCGATCGCCGCTGGCGCGAAGAATCCCGAGCAGGTGCTCGCGCCCGCGCACAAGGTGCTGGGCGACATCGCAGCGCGCCGCGGCGACGCGAACGCGGCGCTCACGGAATATCGCGCGGCGCTGGAAACGGCGTCGCCACGCTATCGGCCGTTGGTGCTCCTGTCGATCACCAACGCGCAGATCGCGAGCGGCGACCCGGCCGGCGCGCGCGCGACCTTCGAGCAGACGGCCGATGTCAATGGCACCTTGCTCGCGCCGCTGCGCAAGCGCATCGAAGGTAATTTGCTGCTCGCCGAGAACAAGCCCGAGGAGGCGCTCGCCGCGTTCTCCGCGAGCGCGACCAAGGGCGGCTCGGACGCGAACTATGACAACCTGTGGGCGCACGAAGGCATGGGCCGCGCCTACCTCGCGCTCGGCAAGCGAAAGGAGGCGCGCGCCGCGTGGCTCGCCGCGCTCGACGATTCCGAATCGATCCGCGCGCGCTTTCGCAGCGACGAGTTCAAGACAGGCCTCTTTTCCGACACGCAGACGGTTTTCGAGGAAACCATCGCGCTGGTGGTCGAGGATGGCGACTATCCGCTCGCGTGGACGCTTTCGGAAAGAAGCCGCGGCCGCGCGCTGCTCGATGTCGTGCGCAACCGGCTCGCGAACAACGTCGACGAGACGCAGCTGAACGGCCGCACGCTCTCGCTCGACGACGTGCGCGGCACGCTCAAGCCCGGCGAGGCGATCGTCGAATATCACGGCCTGCCCGACCGCCTGATTGCGTGGGTCGTGCGCGCGGACGGCATCCAGGGCCTCTCGCTGCCGATCGCGCGCAAGGACATGACGCTCGCCGTGAGCGATTTCCGCAACGCGATCATCCGCGGCCGGCCGCAGGCGATCACCTACGGCACGAAGCTCGATGCGCTGCTCATCCAGCCGCTCGGACTGCGTCCCGGCGAGCGGCTCATCATCGTGCCGAACGGCGCGCTGCACTACATGCCGTTCCAGGCGCTGAAGAACCCGCAGGGCTTCCTGATCCAGCGCCACGCGATCGCGCTCGCGCCTTCGGCGAGCATCGCCGTGCAGCTCGTGCGGCGTCAGCAGCATGTCGCGAGCAACCTCGTCGCGTTCGGCAACCCGCGCATCGCGCCGGAGTTCGATTTGCCGGGCGCCGAGGCCGAAGTGCGCGCGATCGGGCCGCTCTTCTCGCAGCGCGAGACTTTCCTGCAGAGCGACGTGACGCGCAAGACCTTCAGCGACAACGCGCCGGCGGGCCGCATCGTCCATGTGGCGACGCACGCGCAGGCCGACACCATCGATCCGCTGCATTCTCGCGTGCTGCTCGCGCCCTCGACGCAGCCCGCCGACGGCCCGGACCCGATGCTCGCGGCCGACATCTACAACCTCAAGTTCGATTCGGTGGCGCTCGTCACGCTTTCCGCATGCGAGACGGCGCTCGGGCGCATCGAGCGCGGCGACGAGATCATGGGCTTCACGCGCGCGTTCTTCTACGCGGGCGCGTCGGCGCTGCTCGTGTCGATGTGGCCGGTCGCGGATGAATCGACCGCGCTCACGATGCGCACGTTCTACGGCTCGCTCACGAAGGGCGAGGAAGCCATCGACGCCATGCGCGATGCGCAGCTCGCGGTGCTCGCCAACGGCAGGTTCGCCCATCCGTTCTACTGGGCGCCCTTCGACCTGATGGGCAACTGGCGGCTTTCGGTTGCCCGATGACCCGCCGCCGGATCGCGCGAATTTCGTCCCGACGCCGCGTATCGCGCCGGTCCCGATGAGGATGTTGCAGTGAACGAAGCCATGAAAACCGAACTCCTCGCATTGCGACCGCGCGGGCGCTCGCAGCGCGCGCGACGTCTCGCGCGCGCGGCCGGCGTGAGCCTCGCCTGCGCGAGCGCGCTGACGGCGTGGGCGCAGCAGGTGCCCCTGCCGGGCACGGCGCAGGTGCCGAGCGCCGGCACGCTGCTCAACGAACAGCCGCGCCCCCCGGTGACCGCGCCGCCGCCCGGGGGCGCGAACGCGCTGCCTGCGCCGATCGCCGCGCCTCCTGCCGTGCCCGAGGGCAAGAAGTTCGTGCTGAAGAGCATCAGGCTCGCGGGCAACGAGACGCTGCCCTCCGACATGCTGGTCGCGCTCGTCTCCGACAGGATCGGCCAGGAAGTGTCGATCAACGATCTGAACGCGATGGCCGCGCGCATCGCTCAGGCGTACCGGGATCGCGGCTATCCGCTCGCGCAGGTCGTGATTCCGCCGCAGGACGTGACCAACGGCGATGTCACCTTCACCGTGCTCGAAGGCAAGATCGGCCGGGTGCGGCTGACCATCGCGCCGGGCGCGCCGATCAAGGAATCGCTCGTGCGCGCGCGGCTCGCCGCGATCGAGCCCGGCAAGCCGCTCAGGCAAGGCGAGCTCGAGCGCACGATGCTGCTGCTGTCCGACCTGCCCGGCATCCGCGTGAGCTCGGCGCTGGAGTCGGGCAGCGCGCCCGGCACCGTCGACCTGGACGTGAACATCGAGTCCGCGCGCCGCTGGGATTTCGCGCTCGCCGCCGACAACTACGGCGCGGCGCCTGCCGGACGCTGGCGGCTGGGCGCGGTGGGACGACTCGCGTCGCCGTTCGGCATCGGCGACAACCTCGACATGAACCTGCTGGTCGCCGAGCGCGCCGACACCGTGTACGGGCGCATCGGCTACGACGCGCCGGTCGACGCCAGCGGCACGCGTGTGGGGATCGCGTACTCGCATCTGTACTACTACCTCGGGCAGAATTTTTCGTCGCTGCAGGCGCACGGCGACGCCGATGTCGTCACCGCGTCGGTCTCGCATCCGCTCATCCGCTCGCGCAGCCAGAACCTCCTGCTGCGCGGCGCGCTGGAGTATCGCTCGCTGACGGACAAGATCGACACCGTGAGCTTCGACAACCCGCAAAAACTGTACGTCGCAAGCGTCGGGCTGTCGTACGAGAGCCGCGACAGCTTTCTCGGCGGCGGCTTCAACAGCGCCGACATCCAGCTGGCGTTCGCGCATCTGAACATCGACTCGGCGCTGGCGCAGGCCATCGATCAGGGTCCGACCGGGCGCAACACCCAGGGCAACAGCATACGCATGACGATGCAGGCCAACCGCCTCAACGCGATCACGCCGAAGACGAGTTTTTTTCTCGGCGTATCGGGGCAGTGGGCCAACCAGAATCTCGACAGCTCCTCGCGCATCACACTCGGCGGGCCGCGCGCGGTGCGCGCCTATTCGCCGTCCGAGGCGGTCGTCGACGAAGGGCTGATCGCGACGGCGTCGTTTCGTTACGCGGTGATTCCGACGCTGACGCTTTCCGCGTTCTTCGATATCGGCGTCGGGCGCTACAACGCCCGCTCGATTCCCGGACAGGGCGCCAACACCGTGACGCGCAGCGGGCCGGGGCTCGGGCTTTTCTGGAGCGCGCCGTACGGCATTACCGTCGATGCCAGCGTGGCCTGGCGCACGACCCGCGCCGACACGACCGGCGACGACAAGGTGCCGCGCGTGTACGTGCAGGTCTCCAAATCGTTCTAGCCGGGTTGACGCCGCAAGCAGGAAGCCAGAGAGGAGTTCGAAATGAGCGATATCCAGAGCATTCCGACCCGCAGGCATCGGCGGGCATGGGAGCGCGCGATCCGGCGGCTTGCGAAACGCGCGGCGCGCCACGCCGGCCTCGAACTGAGACCGTCGGCGCTGCTGCCGCTCATTGCGCTGGTGGTCGCGCCGGGGGCGCTCGCGCTGCCCGCGGGCGGCCAGGTCGTCAACGGCAACGTGAGCATCAGCACGCCCGCCGCGAACACGATGGCGATCACGCAAGGCTCGCAGAAGGGCATCGTCAACTGGAACTCGTTTTCGATCGGCGCCAGCGAGACGGTCAACATCGCGCAGCCCTCGGCGCAGGCGGTGCTGCTCAACCGCGTGGTGGGCAGCGAGGCGAGCACGATCGCCGGGCGGCTCAACGCCAACGGGCAGGTGTTTCTCGTCAATCCGGCGGGCGTGCTGTTCGCGCGCGGCGCGTCGGTGAACGTGGGGTCGCTCGTCGCCTCGACGCTCGGCATCTCCGATGCGGATTTTCTGGCGGGCAAGTATCACTTCCTGGGCGCGTCGCCGAACGGCGGCGGCCGCGTCGTCAACCAGGGCTCGATCACGGCGGGCGAGCGCGGCACGGTCGCGCTGCTCGGCGCGCAGGTCGACAACAGCGGCACGGTGAGCGCGAAGCTCGGCACGGTCGCGATGGGCGCGGGCAGCGACATCACGCTCGACTTCGCGGGCGACGGCCTCACGATGCTCAAGGTCGACGGTGCGGCGGCGCAGGCGCTCGCGAGCAACTCCGGCGTGCTGCAGGCGGACGGCGGCCAGGTGCTGATGTCGGTGCAGACCGCCGATGCGCTCGCGGCCACCGTGCTCAATCAGACGGGCACGGTGCGGGCGCAGAGCGTGGCGGAGCGCAACGGGCGCATCGTGCTCGACGGCGGCGCGGCGGGCGTGACGGAAGTCGCGGGCGGCGTCGATGCGACGGGCGGCGCGGGATTGAAGGGCGGCAACATCGACGTGACGGGCTATCACGTCGCGGTAAACGACGGCGCGCGCATCGACGCGAGCGGCGCGGCGGGCGGGGGGCGCGTGCGCGTGGGCGGCGGGGCGGCGGGGAAGGCGACCGACATCCATAACGCCGATGCCGTGTGGATGGGCCCGGCCGCGCAGGTGCGCGCGGATGCGCTCGTGAATGGCGATGGCGGCAACGTCGTCGTCTACGGCACGAACGCGGCGCGCGTGTATGGCACGCTGACGGCGAAGGGCGGCGCGCAGGGCGGCAACGGCGGGTTGATCGAGACGTCGGCGCGGTTTCTGGATGTGGCGGGGGCGACGATTGACGCGTCGGCGCTGCATGGGGTGGGGGGGACGTGGGTGCTGGATCCGTATGACGTCACCATCGTGAGTTCGACGATCGACAGCGGCGGCGGGCCTGTCTTCACTCCGACGCAGGCCGATACGGTGATCACGACGGGGACCATCGAGGGCCGTCTGAATTCGGGCACGTCCGTCACGATCAACACCGGCTCGGGCGGCGCGCAGCTTGGAGACATCACGCTCGAAGGGCAGATCGACAAGAGCGCGGGCGGCGCGGCCACGCTCACGCTGGACGCCGCGCATTCCATCTACGTTGACAGAACGGCGCGCGCCAGTGCCGGAGCGTCGATCACTTCGGAGTCGGTCAACGGCAACGGCGCTGGACCGCTCAACATCGTGCTGCGCGCGAACGGCGCCAACAGTAACGACGGCACCGCCGTCATTCTGCTGCGCGGTTCGGACAACGGGAGCCTGGCCTTGTCCAGCAACGGCGGCGATATTTCGATCGGCCAGCCGGCGGCGAACGGAGGCACGCCGCGCGTCGCGATCGATCATGTGGATATCGATACGCGAACGCATGAGGTGGTGGGTTTTGCGGGCTCGGACGGTTTTCTGGCAATCGGCACGAATTCGCCGAGCGGCGCGATCACGATCAACGGAAGCGCGCCCGTGGACACGGTCGCCGGCGTCGCCGGATTGGGCATCGGCGTGAGCGTCCAGAATCTCTCGACGTTCGAAACGACCACCGGCGCAGTCACGATCACCGGCGACGGCGTGCGAACTGGCGCGTCGGTCGACGCTTCCACCATCACGACCACGGCGGGCGCGATCTCGATCGGCGGCACGTCGACCGGGGGCCTGGGGGCGCAACTGATCGGTACGCTCGCCACGGGCTCCGGTGCGATCGCGCTATCGGGCGTCGGCACGACGGGCGGCATATCGCTCGGCCTGGAGTCCATCACGACCACGGGGGGCAACGTTTCGTTATCCGGAGTATCGGCGGCCGGCGCGGGAGTAGCCATGACGACGTCGTCGATCTCATCCGGGGCCGGTGCGGTGAGTCTCTCGGGCGTCGGCGCGACGAACGGCGTGTCGCTCAATACCGCCAGCATCAGCTCGACGACGGGCAATGTCGATCTGGCGGGCGTGGGCGCGACTGGCGTATCGCTCCAGGCGGCGAGCGTCACGTCGACGGGCACGGGTAACCTTTCGCTCACCGGAAGCTCGCTCGCCGGCACCGGCATCACCATGAACGCGGCGACGGTCGGGTCAAACGGCGGCGTGATTTCTGTATCGGGCGTTGGAGGCGGCCCGGCCGGCATTTCCCTGACCGCGTCCGGCATCACGTCGACGACCGGCGCGGTCTCGCTCGCCGGCGTGTCGGGAGCCGGCGAGGGCATCAGCCTGGGCGCATCGAGCCTCCAGTCTGGCAGCGGTGCGATATCCGTTTCGAGCGTTGGCGAGACGGGCGGTCTGTCACTCGACGCCGCCCGTATCACATCGACGACGGGCGACATTTCCGTGCAGGCCGTCGCAGCGACCGGCACGGGCGCGACCATGAATGCATCGACACTTCAGTCGGGCGGCGCGATCAAAGTCACGGGCAGCGGCAGCGTCGCCGGCATGGCGCTCGACGCCGCCGGCATAACGACGACGGGGACGGGCACCATTCTGCTCAACGGCACATCGCCGGCTGGCGTCGGCGTCGCGATGACCGACGGGACGAACGTCGCATCGGCGGGAGGCGCGATCACGATCCAGGGGCAGGGGGGCGCCGGTGGCGTGACGGCGGAATTCGGCAGCATCACGTCGGCCACAGGGAATGTCTCGATCGAGGGCACCGCGCTCGCTTCGGGCACGGTCGCGCGTGCCGACGGTGTCTCGATCAGCGAGGAGCCCATCACCACGGGAGGCGGTATTTCGATACGCGGCATGGCCGCGCTGCAAGGGCCGCTCGGCGCCGGCGTGACGATCCTGTCCGCAGGCGAGGGAACGCTGACGCTCGCCTCGGGCTTGCCTGGCATCCAGATCTCGGGTAGCGGGAATGGCTACGCGGGCGTTTCGATCAGCAATGATTTTCCGGCGGGAACCGCGCGCACGGTCTTTTTCAATCCGAACGCCGGAGCAACGGCGGCGCCCGTGGTGATCCTCGGCGTGACGAACGGCACGCCCGTGCCCGGGGTTTCGGGCACGGATACGCTCAATCCGGGCGTCAGCATCGCCAATACGACGATCAATGGGTCGAACATCACGCTCGCGGGCTCGGTGACCGGCCCGTCGGCGGTAAGCGGGCTCGATATCGAGAATTCGGATGTGTTCGCGAGGGGCACGCTGACCTTGCGAGCGTCGAACAACAGCACGACGACGTCGTCGATCAAGGTCGGCGGCAATTCGGCGCTGAATGTCCCGGGCGGCACGCTCGTGCTCGCGCCGGGCATCGTGATGCCGGGCACCACTTTCACCGTCGCGGCCGATGATCCCGCGCCGATCAGCATCGGTGTGGCCGGCGCGACCGGTCCCGGCTTCATGCTCGACAGCACCTTCGGACAACGGTTCACGTCGAGCATCGACAGCGTCTATATCGGCTCGAACACGCACACGGGCGCGATCACGCTCGGGCCGATGACATGCCTCGCTGCGCCCTGCGCGGGTCTGCCCTCCTTCCGGAACCTGACCGCGGCCAACGGCGGCGTGGGCAGCAAGGGCATTTCGCTGCCGTCGGCGATCTCCACGATCGGTCAGATCACACTCGATTCCGCCGGTCCCGTGACGCAGGGCGCGGCCAGCCTGTTCGCCGGGAGTCTTCTTCTGGCGGGGCAGGGCGGCTTCACGCTGACGAACCCGGGAAACTACTTCGGAGCCCTGTCGCTGGCCGGCGTAGGCAACAGTTCGCTCACCTCGCAGTCGCTCCCGATTATCGCATTCGGCGGACACGTGTTCGACACCCGAAGCAACGCCCTCGTGGCGATCGGCGGTGGCAACAATGCCACGCTCGCGGGCAATCTGACGCTGACGACCACCGACGGGAACGTGTCCAGCAGCGTGCCGATCGAAAACACATCGGGTCACGACATCACGCTCGACATGCACGCGACGGGCAGCATCCGCATCGGGGCGAACGTGACATCCCCGACCGGCGCAATCAACGTCAAGGGCGACGCGACCAGCCAGGTCATCGTCGGCGGCGTCGCGAACCAGAGCGGCAGTCCGCGCATCTCGGTCTCGACCAACGGCGGCGTCGTGGATCTGAGCGCGGCGGGGCACAGCGTGTTCGGCTCCTCGGGACCGACCGGTGTGACCGGTCCGGCCATTTCGCTTGGCTCCGTTGACATCAATACGCTCGGCCGCGCGCCGAACGGCGCTCTTTCGGGGACGGACGGCGCCGTCACGCTTCAGGGACTCACGCCAGCCACGACGAGTTTTGCCGGGACCGGCACCGGAAGGCCCGTCGCGATCGACGTGGACAGCGCGACCATCACCACCGGAAGCGGCGGCATCACGCTCGTCGGACAGAGCCTGAATCCGGTGGCGAATCCGGGCAACGGCGTCGTGCTGCGCGGCACGCCCGCGAACGCGACGCAACTTTCGACCACCACCGGCCCCATCCGCATCCACGGCACGGGCAGTGGCTTCGGCGCGTACGGCGTGGCGCTTATCGGCGGCTCGTCGATCACCAGTTCGGGCAGCCCGATCGAACTGCTCGGCGCCATCGCCGGCACGGGCGCGGGCACGCCTTCGCCGACCTACGGCCTGCTGCTGCTCAACGGCTCCATCAACGCGAGTGCGCAAGGCGGCACCGTCTCGCTAGCCGGTTCGACGACCACCGCCGATGCTGGCATCGCGTACGGCGCAGTGCCCCCGCCGCCCGGCAACGCGGGGTTCGTCGGCGGACCGTTTTCGGTCAAAACGGGCGCGGGCGGCATCATCACGATGCGCTCGTTCAACAATGGCGCCGCCACGAGCCTGCTCGGGCGCAGCGGCGCGGGATCGATTGATGCGCAGGGCGGATCGCTCGTCATCGCGCCCGCGTCCGTCGATCCGTCGAGCTTCAACGTCAGCGCACAGAACACCATGCAGATCACGCTGTTCGGCGTCAACACGACGCAGGGCCTGTCCATCGACGCCGCGACGTACCAGACCTTCTCGACGAACCTGCAGACCCTCGTGCTCGGCTCGTCGACGCAGACCGGGCGCATCACCGTCGAGGGCCCGTGCGCGGGCGGTGCGAACTGCGCGGCGCGTCCCGCCGTGGCGACGAACCTCACGCTGCAGAACACCGGCAGCGGCAGCCAGGGCATCGACCTGCCTTCGGGCATATCGCTGCCGGCCAACGCCACGCTCGCGCTCGACACGACCGGCGCCGTGAACGATCCGGGCGGAATTCGGGCCGGCACGCTTTTCCTTGCGGGCGGCGGCGTGTTCAATCTGCTCGACCCCAACGATGTCGGCACGCTCGTCATCGCCGGCGCGCGCACGGTGAACTTCGAAAACTCGGGCAGCTTCACGATCGGCACCGGGAGCGCGAACGGCTTCGACGCGGCGAGCGGCGGCATCGCGCCGATCGGCGGTCAGCAGGGCACGCTGACGGGCGATCTCGTGGCGATTTCCGACAACGGCAATATCGTGCTCGGCACGAAGGACGCGCCCATGCATCTGCACGCGGACGGCAGCATCGATCTGGTGATGGAAAGCACGCAGTTCCAGAACCCGTTCAGCGCCACCCTGAGCGCGGGCAACGCGTGGCGCGTGTGGGCGAAGAACCGGGACGGCGAAAACCGCGGCGGCATCGATCCGGGCGGCACGCTGCCGAACTTCTACGGCTGCGTCTATAACGGCACCTGCGCCTGGAACGGCCAGCCGTCGCTTACCGTCGTGCCGGGCAACAGCAACCATTTTGTCTATGTCGATCAGCCGACGGTCACGATTACCGTCGGCGATCAGTCTCGCCTTCAAGGGACCGAGAACGGGCCGTTCACATACACGGTGAGCGGGTTGCTGAGCGGCGACGCGCTGGGCCAGGCGCTCATCGCCGGTCCGCTCGGCTCGAACGCGACGACGAATTCGGTTCCCGGCAAGTATTCGATCAACGGCACGTTCACGTCACCGGTCGGCTACACCGTGATCGTGACGTCGGGAACACTCACGGTGGACCTGCCGCCGGGCACGCCCCTCGAAGGCGCCGTCTTCAACCGCACCGGCCTGCAGCCGCTCTTCACCGCGCAGGAAGACAGCTTCGTCTACGAGAGCAATCTCGGCGGCATCAACGTCTGCGTGGGCACGAGCGAGCCGATCCTCGCGCTGCAGCAGTCCGAAGGAGCCGCCGATTCGCTTGCCGCCGAATGGAAACGCGTGCGCTCGCGGCCGAACCTGAACAATTGTCTGGTCGTGAACGGCCAGCACGGCTGCGGCGAATTCTGAATGGAGCCACGATGATCGACGTCGAACCGCTGCTCGCGCCGACCGAAACGATGCCGCCTGCCGGCGTCGACCTCGAATACGACCCGGCGTTCCTCGCGTTCGAGGCGCTCGCGCGCGGCAATCCGGAGCGCCAGTTCGACGCGCTCTCCGAGCCGACCGCGTGGCCGGACGTGCTCGAGGAGGCGCAGGCGCTGCTCGCGAAATCGAAGGATCTGCGCATCGCCGTGGTCTATATGCGCGCGGCGGCGCGCGTGCGCGGTCTCGCGGGATTTCATGCGGGATTGCGTCTGCTGACGGGGCTTTTCGAGCGCTACTGGGAGAGCCTCTACCCGCCGCTCGATGCCGACGACGACAACGATCCCGCGCTGCGCGTCAACGCGCTCGCGCCGCTTGCCGATGCGTACACGCCATTCGCCGAGACTGAAACGCTGCTGCACGACCTGCGCGAATCCGAAGTGTGCCGCGCACGCGGCGAGCGGCTCACGGTGCGCGACATCCTGATCGCGCAGGGCAAGCTGGCGGCGACCGAAGGCGAGACCCCCGCGACGCCCGCGCGCGTCGAAGGCATGCTCGCCGATGCGCTCGCGCAGGACCGCGACGTGCTCGCCGAAGGCCTCGATCTGCCGCGCGCCGTGCAGGCGCTCGCCGATGCGATGACCGACAGGCTCGGCGCGGAGCGCGCGCCGCTCATCGAAAAGATGATGAACACCGCGCGCTTCGTGGCCGCGCAGTTCCGTGCGATCGCGCCGGCGGAATCGGCGCGGGCGGACGAGGTCGCGGTGCCTCAGGCGCCCTCGGGCCCTCGCGTGGCCGCGCGTCCCGGCGAGATCGCGACGCGCGAGGATGCCATCGCGTTGCTCGACGCGGTCTGCGCGTTCCTCGAACGCACCGAGCCGACGCATCCCGCGCCGCTGCTGATCCGCCGCGCGCGCGGGCTGATGGGCAAGGACTTCCTCTCCGTGATGGAGGACCTCGCGCCCGACAGCCTCGCTCAGATCCATCTGATCGCGGGGACGAAGCCGCAGTGATGCGTTGAAATTGCCGCCGCATCGTTCGTCTTTTGAGCGTCAGGCAAGGGAGGGCGCGATGAGCGGACGTGATTTCCTGCAACCGGCGCCGACGCCGGTCATCGATGGCGTGCGCATCGGCGAGCTGATCGGATTCAGCGGCGATGGTGCGCGTCCGCTCGTCGTCTATGCCGGCCAGCCGGGCGGCGCGGGACTCGTCGCCCGCACGATTTCCGATGTGCGCGGCGCGCACGTCGGCCGCGAAGTGCTGCTGATGTTCGAGGCGGGCGATCCGATGCGGCCGATCATCATCGGCTGTCTGCAGGCCGATGAAGCCTGGCCGCTCGATGAAACCCCGGCGCAGGTCGAAGCCGACGTCGACGGGCAACGGCTCGTCGTGACCGCGAAGGAAGAGATCGTGCTGCGCTGCGGTCAGGCGAGCATTACGCTCACGAAGGCGGGCAAGGTGCTGATACGCGGCACGTACGTGTCGAGCAGATCGTCGGGCGTGAACCGCATCAAGGGCGGGTCGGTGCAGCTCAATTGATCGCGCTCCTGAACCTGCGCTGACACAGCCGATTCATCATGGGCTCGGAAGCGGACGTCATCTCCTACATCGTTCAGCAACATGTCGAAGACGCCGCCTGCCTTCGCAATACGCGCGCGTACCTGGTGCGCGCGCCTCACGTGAAGCTGAAGCACCTCGCCCGCCAAGACGAGCGCATCGCGGCGCATCTCGACGGCGTCGCCGTGGCAGGGCGCATCGGCGCGCGGCTCAGCATGCAGGCGCTCGAAAACACCGGCAAGGGCGTGTTGTTCACCGTTGCGGTCGGCTGCATCGAGGCGCGCTCGGAGAAGGGACTCATGCATCTGATCGCGCTCGCACAGGCCGTCCCCGTCGCCCGTCGCGGCCTGCATTCCGCCTTCGGCTGGGTCTCCGCGAGCCGCTTACAGGAGACCGCCAGCACGTTGCTCGCCAGCGACAATTCCGCCGCGCAACTCGCTGGCCTCGCCGCCTGCGCCCAACACCGCGTGGACCCGAAGCGCTTCCTGGATACGGCCATCGCCTCACAAGACCCCGCCGTCCGCGCCCGCGCCCTGCAATGCGCCGGCGAGATCGGCCGCGTCGATCTGCTCGCATCATGCATCGCGAATATCGAAGATGAAGACGCGTCGTGCCGCTTCCACGCCGCGCAAGCCGCGCTGCTGCTCGGCGACCGACACGCCTCGCTCGACGTGCTGACTGAACTCGCGCTCACGCGCCCCGATGCCGCCGCGCTCGCCGCCAGCGCGCTGCCGTTAGCGGACGTGCACGCGCTGCTGCAACAAATCTCCGCGCAGCCGCAAAGCAAACGCCTCCTGATCCGCACCATCGCCCACGCGGGCGATCCGCGCTACGTCCCCTGGCTGATCGGCCTGATGCCGGACGACAAATTCGCCCGCCTCGCCGGCGAAAGCTTCAGCTTCATCACCGGCGCCGATCTCGCGTGGCTCGACCTCGACCGCAAGCCGCCGGAAAATCTGCCCGCCGGACCGACCGACGACCCGAACGATCCCGACGTCGCCATGGACGAGGACGACGGCGCCCCGTGGCCCGATGCCGAAAAGATTGCGCGATGGTGGCAGGCGAACGCGCCGCGCTTCCGACCCGGCGCACGCTACCTGTGCGGCGCGCCGCCGTCGAAGCCGCACTGCATCGACGTGCTGAAGGACGGCTATCAGCGCCAGCGCATGGCCGCCGCGCGCCACCTGTGCCTGCTCGAACCCGGCACGGTGCTCTTCAACTGCGCCGCGCCGGCCTGGCGTCAGCAGCGCCTGTTGAACTCGACGACCTGAAGCCTTTTCAATTCCCGCCCGCCTCGATCGTCTTCCAAGCGTGGCTCATGCTCACGCGAAGGAGGCGTCATGGCAACCAGCAGTCAGAAATTCATCGCCCGCAATCGCGCGCCGCGCGTGCAGATCGAATACGACGTCGAAACCTACGGCAGCGAGAAGAAGGTCCAGCTTCCGTTCGTGATGGGCGTCATGGCCGACCTGTCCGGCAAGCCCGCCGAACCGCTGCCGCCCGTCGATCAGCGCAAGTTCCAGGAAATCGACATCGACAATTTCGACAGCCGCATGAAGGCGATGCATCCGCGCGTCGCGTTCCAGGTGCCCAACAAGCTGACGGGCGAGGGCAATCTCAACGTCGACATCACGTTCGAGAACATGGACGATTTCTCGCCCGCCGCCGTCGCGCGCAAGGTCGATGCGCTCGCGAAGCTGCTGGAAGCACGCACGCAACTCGCCAACCTCGTCATCTTCATGGACGGCAAGACGGGCGCCGAAGAACTGATCGCGCGCGTGCTCGACGATTCCGCGCTGCTCAAGACGCTCGCCTCGGCCGCACCCGATCAGTCCGCACCGCCCGCAGCCGACGGCGTCGCCGCGCCCGCCGCCGAGTGAGCGCTTCGTCCGAGCCCTCGCGAACGAGCCCTGAAAGGAAACGACCATGTCCGACATTCCTCAATCGTCCGAAACGAAGCCCGAACTGCAGGGCGCGACGTTCGAAGGCAGCGATCTCGCATCGCTGCTGAACAAGGAGTTCCGCCCGAAGAGCGACGAGGCGAAGACCGCGGTGCAGGCAGCCGTGCAGACGCTCGCGCAGCAGGCGCTTTCGCAGACCAAGATCATTTCCGGCGACGCCGTCCGCTCGATCCAGGCGATGATCGCCGAGATCGACAAGAAGCTCACCGAGCAGGTGAACGAGGTGATGCATCATCCGGACTTCCAGAAACTGGAAGGCTCGTGGCGTGGCCTGCGCTATCTCATCAACAACACCGAAACCGACGAGATGCTGAAGATCAGCGTGATGAACATCTCGAAGAAGGATCTCGGCAAGACGCTCAAGCGCTTCAAGGGTGTCGCGTGGGACCAGAGTTCGATCTTCAAGCACATCTATGAGCATCGCTACGGCACGCTTGGCGGCGAGCCGTTCGGCGCGCTGATCGGCGACTACTACTTCAACCAGACGCCGCCCGATGTCGAGCTGCTGGGCGAGATGTCGAAAATCGCCGCGGCGGCGCATGCGCCATTCATCGCGGCGGCCGATCCGAGTCTTCTGCAGATGGACTCGTGGCAGGAGCTCGCCAATCCGCGCGATCTCACGAAGATCTTCGGTACGGCGGAATATGCGAGCTGGCGCTCGCTGCGTGAATCGGAGGATGCGCGCTATCTGGGCCTCGCGATGCCGCGTTTCCTCGCGCGTGTGCCGTACGGCGCGCGCACGGAGCCCGTGGACGAGTTCGACTTCGAGGAAGACACGGGCTCCGCCGACCACTCCAAATACACGTGGGCCAATTCCGCCTATGCGATGGCGGTCAACATCAACCGCTCGTTCAAGCTCTACAGCTGGTGCTCGCGCATTCGCGGCGTGGAGTCGGGCGGCGCGGTCGAGGGCCTGCCCGTGCACAGCTTCCCGACCGACGACGGCGGCGTCGACATGAAGTGCCCGACCGAGATCGCCATCTCGGACCGCCGCGAGGCGGAGCTCGCGAAGAACGGCTTCATGCCGCTGATTCACCGCAAGAACTCGGATTTCGCGGTGTTCATCGGCGCGCAGTCGCTGCAAAAACCCTTCGAATACGAGGATCCCGACGCCACCGCCAACGCCGCGCTCGCCGCGCGCCTGCCGTACCTGTTCGCATGCAACCGTTTCGCGCATTACCTGAAGTGCATCGTGCGCGACAAGGTCGGCAGCTTCAAGGAACGCTCCGACATGGAGACCTGGCTCAACAGGTGGATCATGCAATACGTGGACGGCGATCCGGCCAATTCCTCCGAGCACACGAAAGCCCAGAAGCCGCTCGCCGCCGCCGAGGTGAAAGTGCAGGAAGTGCCCGGCGCGCCGGGCTACTACACGTCGACGTTCTATTTGCGCCCGCACTACCAGCTGGAAGGGCTGACCGTGTCGTTGCGGCTGGTGTCGAGGCTGCCGTCGGCGAAGCAGGCAGCCTGAGCGCTCGAAGCGCGACCGATGCCCGCGTCAGCCCGCGGGCATCCGCAGCACGGTCGTCTGCGACGCATCGCCGATCCACACCGCGCTCGCCGTGAAGTTGTCGTGATTGGGCCGCGCGGCCTCGCGCAGATGCGCCACCATCAGGTCGAGCCATGCGGCGGGCGTCGGCGCGCGCCCGATCGCCTCGATCATCACGGATTCGTCGAGATACTCCCAGAAGCCGTCGGTGCAGAGCAGGAACGCGTCGCCGTCGGCGATCGGGAACGGCTCCCCGGACGCCGCGATCGCGAGATCGTCCGCCGTGCCGAGCGCCGAGAACAGCACGTTGCGGCGCGGATAGCTGCGCACGTCGCGTGCTTCGAGCAGGTTCGCATCGATCATGCTCTGCACGAGGCTGTGATCCTGCGTCTGCACGACCGTCGCGCCGCGCCTGAAGCAGTAGAGGCGCGTATCGCCGCAATGCGCCCACGCCGCGAGCCCCGCTGCTTCGTCGATGCCGAGCACCACCGCCGTCGAACGCATTTGCGCGAGGTCGCTGTCATGCTCCTGCGCGTCGATGATGGCGTCGTTCGCGCGCAAGAGCACGCGCAGCAGGTTCGGCCCGGTGAGCGCGACGCCCGCTTGCGCGACGCGCGTCAGTTCGGCGAGCACCGTGTCGACCGCGATGCGCGACGCCGTGTCGCCGCCGCCGTGCCCGCCCGCGCCGTCCGCGACCACGCTCGCGAAGAGCGCCGCCTGCCGCCATTGCCCGAGGGCGTCCTCGTTGCGCGACCGGCCGCCCACATCGCTCACGCTTGCGGTTTGCAGTTGCATGTCGTTTCTCCGGCGCGCGTCAGGTGCGGCTGCGGCGTTTCAGTTCGTCGATCTGCGCTTCATAGGCGGCGACGAACGCACGGCCGAACAGCATATGAAAATCCTCGGCCGCCTCGCTCGAGAGCTGGCCGTACATCTCCATGAAGAGATCCCAGCAGCGCGCACGCCGGCTCAGTCCCGACATGAGGCCGTCGAGCATCGAGCGTCCGGACAGGCGCGCCTCGATGCGCCGTGGCTCGAAGCGCTCGAACACGCCGTCGAGCGCCGCGCGCATGCCCGCGATCATGCCGACCTGATGCGCGCGCAGGTCGGCATATGCATCGGCGAGGGCGGCGGCGGGCGGCATGAAGCCGCGCACCGGTGGACCGAGCAGATGCGCGAGCGCTGCGTCCACGTTCGGCGAGAACTTGAGCGGATTGTTGTCCACCGCCGCGATGATCGTCGCGTCCGTGCGCATCTCGCGCTTGAACGCGGCGCGCGCGGCGAGCAGGTCGAGCGTGCCCTGCGTCACTTCGTGCAGCAGTTCGCCGATGAGCTGCATGAGCGCGGGCGTGAGCGCGTCGAGCCGGACGCCGGGCGCGGCAAGTCCCTGCAGGAAGGCGTCGATGAGCGCGCGTTCGTCGGCCGAAGCCTCGGACGGCGCGCGCGCGGGAGCAGGCGACGGTGGGGGCGACGCCGGCGATGGGCTCGCCGCGGCGCGCGACCTCGGCGGCGTGAACGCGCTGTGCAGCTCCGAACCGGCATCGGACTGCGTGGCGGGCGGCGCGACGGGCCGCGCCGCGCCGGTCAGGCTCGCGAACGGGTCGGCGTCCTGGGCGGTGTTGGGCTGCGTGAGTGGATCGATGAGGGGATCGATCAGCGGACCCGTCAAGGGCGCCGCGCCGGGCGTGAGGTCGAACAGTTCGTCGATGGAGCGCTTCGAGGCCGGATCGTCGAAGCTGAAGTCGAAGTCGTCGCGCGGCGCGGCGCTCGTCGCGGGGTGTGGCGGCGGCGCGCCGACGAGGTCGTCGATGCTCGCGGCGGAATCGGACGAACGCGGCGTGGCGGGCGCATCGAACAGGCCCGCGAACGGGTCATCCGATGGCGCGTCGCTCGTCACGTCCGGCATCACGACCGCCGTCACGGTGTCGTCCTCGCCGGAGACTTCCGCGCGAAGCTGGTAGCCGCCGATCTGCACTTCGTCGCCGTGCGCGAGCGGCACTTCCTGACCCGGGTCGAGCGGCGCGCCGTTGACGAGCGCGGGATTGCTGCCGCGATCGATCAGCCGGTACGCGCCGTCGCGCCAGACGATCTGCGCATGCAGGCGCGAGACGGTGCGCTCGGCGTCGTCCAGCACGAGCCGGTTCGTGACCGCGCGCCCGATGGTGCCGCCCTCGGCACCGAAGTTCGCCGCAAGCGGGGTGCGCGGCGGCTGGCCGTTGTGACGTGTCACCGTGAGTTTGAGCATCGGCTGCGGCTCCGCTGTCGCGCGCGCGTTCAGTCGAACGCGTAGACGAAGTCGTTCGCGCTCGCCGACAGGCGGATGCGCGCCAGCGCGCCGCCTTCGGTGAGCCGCGTCAGATACTCCGTGGAAATGCGCGGCAGCACGGTGTTGGTGAGCAGCGCGTCGATCACGCGCCCGCCCGATTCGGCCTCCGTGCAACGCGACACGATGAGCCGCACGGCGTCGTCGTCGTAATCGAACGGAATGCCGTGATTGTCCGCGACGCGCCTGCGGATGCGCTCCAGCTGCAGGCGCACGATGTCGGCCATCATCGCGTCGGAGAGCGGATAGTAGGGCACCGTGACGAGCCGTCCGAGCAGCGCGGCGGGAAACACGTCGAGCAGCGGCCGGCGCAGCGCGGCCGTGAGCTGCTCGGGCGCGGGCGTGTTGGCGGGGTCGCGGCACATCGACATGATGAGATCCGAGCCGACGTTCGAGGTCAGCAGGATGATCGTGTTCTTGAAGTCGATGTAGCGTCCCTCGCCGTCCTCCATCCAGCCCTTGTCGAAGACCTGAAAGAAGATCTCGTGCACGTCGGGATGCGCCTTCTCCACTTCGTCGAGCAGCACGACGCTGTACGGCCGCCGCCGCACCGCCTCCGTGAGAATGCCCCCTTCGCCGTAGCCCACGTAGCCGGGCGGCGCGCCCTTGAGCGTGGAGACCGTATGCGCTTCCTGAAACTCGCTCATGTTGATGGTGATGACGTTCTGCTCGCCGCCATAGAGCGTTTCGGCGAGCGCGAGCGCGGTTTCGGTCTTGCCGACGCCCGAAGTGCCGGCGAGCAGGAACACGCCGATCGGCTTGTCGGGATTGTCGAGGCGCGCGCGCGAGGTCTGGATGCGCTTCGCGATCATCTCGAGCGCGTGGCGCTGGCCGATCACGCGGCGGTCGAGCGCATCGGCGAGACTGAGCACGGCCGCCAGCTCGTTCTTGAGCATCTTGCCGACGGGAATGCCGGTCCAGTCGGCGACCACGCCGGCGACGACGCCGGCATCGACGCTCGGCAGGATGAGCGGCGCGTCGCCCTGGAGCTCGACGAGACGCGCCTTCAGTTCGGCGAGGCGCGCGAGCTGCGTTTCGCGCGATGGCGGCGGCGTTTCGTCCGCGGGCGGCGCATCGGCTGCGTCGGCTGCATCGGTTGCATCCGCCGCATCGACTGCTTCGCCGCGTTCGCGCAGGGACGCCCGCAGCGCGAGCAGTTCGTCGACGACACGCTTTTCTTCGTTCCAGCGCGCTTCGAGCCCGCCGAGCGCGTCGCGTTCGCGGGCGAGCGATGCGGCGACATCCGCCGCGCGCGTGCCGACATCCACGCCGACATTCGCCTCGCGCGCGACGATCTGCGCTTCCACTTCGAGCGACTCGATGCGGCGTCTGCAATCGTCGACCTGCGGCGGCGTCGCGTGCTGGCTGACCGCGACGCGCGCGCACGCGGTATCGAGCAGCGACACGGCCTTGTCGGGCAGCTGGCGCGCCGGAATGTAGCGATGCGACAGCCGCACCGCCGCCTCGATCGCCTCGTCGAGCAGTTGCACACGGTGATGGCCTTCGAGCACCGCCGCCACGCCGCGGAGCATGCGCACGGCCTTGGCCTCGTCGGGCTCGTGAATCTGCACGACCTGAAAGCGTCGCGTGAGCGCCGGATCTTTCTCGATGTGCTTCTTGTATTCCGCCCACGTCGTCGCGCCGATGGTGCGCAGATTGCCGCGCGCCAGCGCCGGCTTGAGCAGATTGGCCGCGTCGCCGGTGCCGGCCGCGCCGCCCGCGCCGACGATCGTGTGCACTTCGTCGATGAAGAGAATCACGGGCTTCGGACTGGCCTGCACCTCCTCGACGACCTGACGCAGCCGCTGCTCGAATTCGCCCTTCATGCTCGCGCCCGCCTGCAGGAGACCGAGATCGAGCGACCAGAGCGCGACCTCGCGCAAGGGCGGCGGCACGTCGCCGCGCACCAGCCGTTGCGCGAACCCTTCGACCACGGCGGTCTTGCCCACGCCCGCCTCGCCGGTCAGGAGCGGATTGTTCTGCCGCCGGCGCATCAGGATATCGACGAGCTGGCGGATTTCCTCGTCGCGGCCGGTGACCGGGTCGAGCTCGCCGCGGCGTGCCTTATCGGTGAGATCGGTGGCGTACTTGTGCAAGGCTTCCTGCTTGCCCATGCTCGCGGGCGCGGCGTCGCCCTCGGGCGTGGACGCTTCCCCGCGCGGCTCGTCCTCGGTTTCCTCGACGGAATCCGCGACGATGCGCGCGAAGTTGTCCGAGAGATCTTCCGGCTTGATGCGTTCGAACTGCCGCGAGATGCCGAACAGCACATTGCGCAGGCGCTGCGTCTTGAGAATGCCCACGAGCAGATGGCCGGTGCGCACCTTCGTCGCGCCATACAGCAGCGTGCCGTACACCCAGCCGCGCTCGATCGCGTCGGTGATGTGCTCGGAGATGTCGGAGATCGACGTCGCGCCGCGCGGCAGGCGATCGAGCGAGGCGGTCAGCTCGCGGGCGAGCACGGCGGCGTCCACGCCGTAGTGCGCGATGATCCGCTGCAGATCGGAGCGCGGCGTCTCCAGAATCTGCATGAGCCAGTGCGCGAGCTCGACGTAAGGATTGCCGCGCATCTTGCAGTAGACCGTCGCGCTTTCGACGGTCTTGTAGCCGAGCCTGTCCAGCTTGCCGAACAGCGCCACACGACTGATTTCCGCCATCGTCCGACTCCCTTCTTCGACGGGCGCGCGCCGACCAAAGGCGCGTCCTCATCCGATAAGACGGCGCTCGCGCGGCGTTTTTTCAAAGGGCTTGCCTGGAGGCGGAGATTCGGGACGTCCGACGTGGAATGCGCGACGTCTCACGCGAATTGAGCATCGGCGTCGAGCGCGAGGTCGGCGCAGTCGGCGCGGCGCTCGGCGAGACCGAGCCACGCGCAATAGCCGAGACGCCCATAGCGGCCCGGCTGCGCGGTCGGCACTTCATCGGCGACGAGCACGAGTTGTGCGTCCCACGAAAGCTCGCCGTTCAGATGCTGGCGCACCAGCGCAACGAGCGTCGGCAGCGCGGCGCCGCCCGGCAGCAGCGCTTCGTACTGCGCGAGCGTGAGCGGCCCGATCACGAGCCGAAACGCATGCTGACGGTCCCACACGCGCGCGCCGAGCACCGCGCCCCGGCCGAGCTGGGCGAAGCCCGCCGCACGCGACGACCAGCGCGCCGCGCGTACGCGCAGCGCGGTGCGCTCCTCGCGCGGCAGCGTCATCCAGTGGCCGCGATACGGCTCGACGCGCACCGGCACGCGCAAGAGCGCGGAGGCAACGGTTTCGAGCACTTCGGCGGGGCGCGTCTGCATGTTCCAGAGGCCCGCGAAATGCAGCTTCGCGTGACCGGAGACCGCATCGCGCGCGTGGGTCGTCCGCTCGGCGAGACCGATCAGCGCGCCGGTATAGAAAGCGAAGCGGTCGTGCTCCGGACGATCGAGCCCGTTGACCGGCCGCCCTTGCGCCCACGCGCGATAGAACAGCAGCAGGAAGCGATGCAGCAGCGCGTCGAGCAGCCGCGCGAAGGTCTCGTCGCCGTGATGCAGCGCGCGCTCGCGGGCAAAATCGGTCAGATGCAACGGCATCGGGCCGTTGGGGCCGAGCAAGCCGAAAAACCGCTGTTTCAGGCGCGGCGCGGCGGCGCCCTTCTCACGCGTGAGCGCGGCGAGCGGCGCGGGCGCGAAGGTGAGCGAGATGTCCTGCGCGAGGCGCACGGGCTCGTCGGCGGGACGCGCGCCCGTGCCGAGACGCGGCAAGTGCGGAGTGAGCGCCTCGATGTGCCGCATGAGCTGATAGAAGTCGTAGCGATGCGGCTCGGCGGCGACGGCGTCGAACAGGTCGAGAAGCGCGCGCGTTGACTCCGCCGGCGGCGCTTCGACCGGGGCATGAGCAGGCGCTCGCGGCGCCGCGCCTAGAAGATTGCTCTCGTGCCGCATCGCGGGGGCAGACGCAGGATTTCGCCGCGCGCGCTGGTGCCGAGCACAGTCTGCACGAACGAATTGATCGATACGTAACGCGCGAAGAAGCGGTCGAGCACGCAGCCGAAGAGCCACGCGCTGCCGCCCTGGAACGCGAGATCGTCGACCAGGACGTCGATCGAGAGACCGCGCCCGAAGGCGATCGGACCGGGCATCGGCAGGCGGCGCACGACAGGTTTCGCATCGACGGAAACGACGCCCGCGACCTGGCCGCGGCCGGCGTGATCAGTGGGCGCGACGTGCAGCATCAGAAGCGCACGCAGCGCGGCGGCGGCCTCGCGCGGGCCGTTGCACAGAGAGAGATAGTGCAGCGACAACTGATCGATGAGCCGCCAGCTCTGCCCGGCGTCGAGCGGCGCGGGTGCGGGCCTCGACGGGCCGCTCACGCATTTCACGGCGGCGACGGGCGCGGCGATATCGAGGGAGAAGTCGCTGCCCGGTGCGCCCTGCGACATCATCAGCGGCAAGTCGCGATTGCTGCACAGCGTGGCGAACGCGAGTTGCCGCAGTGAGCCGCGATACGGCGCGGCGTGCGGGTCGACGATCGACACATACGTTTCGCTGCCGACGTATTCCGTGCGCGCGCCGCTCTTGCGTCGCCCGGCGGGCACGAGGCGCGGCTCGCGCTCGGTGGTGAAGTACGCGGCGTCGCCGGGGCGGTCGGCGAGAAAATCCGCATAGAACGGATGGAACGTCTGTTCGCTGTCGTCGTTCGCGCCATAGCCGGACACGCCGGTCACCGAATGCACTTCGAAATCGAGCGGGTGCGTGCGCTCGGGCACGACGTGAAAGCGCGCGGCGGCGTCCGTCACGAGCGCGCGGTCGGCCAGCTTCGGAAAGAGATTGATCGCGGGCACGCAGTCGAGCAGCACGTGCTCCTTCGTGACGATGCGCTCGAGCGATGCATCGCCCGTCGCGAGCAGGAACGTCAGTTCGATCTCGCGCGCGGCGAACCCGGGCAACACGTCCGCGAGCCCTTCGATGCGCGCGAAGCGGAAGCGCTCGGGCAGCGCGAAATATTCATGCAGCACGCGGTAGCCCTGGAACGCATTGGGCGTGACGGGAAGAAGCGCTTCGTCTTCGCCGAAGCCGGCGGGCCCGACGGCATCGCCAGGCAGGGCGGCAAGCGCGCCACTCGGCCGCTCGGGCGTCGAGACGACGATCGCGAGCGTGCCGCCCAGAACCAGCTCGAAAAGCCGGTACGCCGTGTCGTCGCCGCCTGCGAAGTAAAGGCTCAGGGCATCGAGACGCAACGCGTCGAACGACAGGCCTTCCGGCGTCGCGAGACGGATGCGTAGCGCGGCCTTCACATGGTGCGCGAGCACGCGCGTCGCGGGGAGCGCGGCGAGCGGCAGGTCCGGCGTCTGAGCGAGATAGCGCGCGTCGGTCAGCTCGATGGGCCAGAGCGTGAGCGCGGCGCTCGTGCGGAATTCGCACGGCGTCGTCTGCGCGGGCGCGCGCGTCGAAAACAGCGCGGTATGGCGCGGCACCGTGAAGCCGTCGGCGAGGTTCGGATTGGCGAGGTCGGGCGAAAGGCGCGCGATCAGCATCGCGGGCGTCGGGCAGGCGGCCTGCGGCAGCACGACGTGGGTGAGCTGCTGCGTGAAGCGCGGAAACTCTTCCTCGAGCTTGAGCTGAACGCGCGCGGCGAGAAACGCCGTGCCTTCGAGCAGCCGCTCGACATACGGATCGGCCACGTCGATGCCGCTCATGCCCAGCCGCGCCGCGATCTTGGGAAACCGCTGCGCGAACTCCGCGCCCATCTCCCGCAGATGGGCAAGCTCGGTGTTGTAGTGACGCAGCAGGCGCGGGTCCATAGTGTCGTGTCTCTTGTTCGCAGGCGATGTCAGCGCGGCAGCTCCATCACCGTGATGCCGCCTTCCTCCAGATCGATCTGCGTGCGCAGCGCGAATTCGAGCGGCACCGGCTGCGCCCACAGGAGCCCGCGGATCACGAGCGCGATCTGGTTGTGCATGTCGAGCACTGAGCGATCGAGCACGGGCTCGATCTCGAGCGTCGACGGATCGATGCGCGGCTCGAAGCGCTCGATCGCCTGCCGGATCGCCTGTTCGAGCAACACCGTGTCGACAGTCGATGCGAAGTGTCCCGACAGGCACGGCAAGCCGTAATTGAGCACCGACGCGAACGCGTGCGGAAAGCGCTCCTCGGCAATTACGGCGCCGAGGTTCGTCGTGTTGAACAGCCACGACACGTCGCGCAGCACCGCCGCGCGCAGGCCGCGATGCGTCATGAAGCGCCCGCCGGCGGGATCGGCGCGGGACGCGGGATCATCGTCGATCAGGCGATCGAGCAGGGACGGCTGAAGACGATCGGTGGCGCTGGGCTCGTTCATCGGCGCGGGTCCATTCGCGTGCGTGGTCAGGCGACGCGCCGCGCGGATACGTCGAGCGCGAAGGTCACCTCGGCGCCGCGGCTGCCGGTCGCGGTCTGCGGCGCGCAGGTCAACGTGAGCTGCTGCGCCGACAGCTCGAAGATCTCGCACGGCCGTGCAAGGCGCGGGCTCGTGTAGATCTGATAGTTGCGGATGTAGGCCTGCTCGAGCTTCATCGACAGGAATTCGATCTGCACGCCGTGATCGGTGCCCGCCGACTTGAAGCAGCGGATGTGCGCGAGCGCGAGCAGTTCCGCCTGCGCGCACAGCTTCGCGATGACGGGCGATGCCGAGTCCACCGTCTTGACCACGCCGAGCGCCGTCACGCGCATGTCGCTCGCGTTGAGCGCGGCGGAGTGCGGCGCGGCGTCGTAGCCTTGCGCCCAGCGCCAGCCGTGGATCTGCATCGGGGTGTCCCAGTCGCCGCGCTTGTCGGCTTCGCCCTTCACGGGCGTATTGCTGCGCTTGGGCACGACCTGCAGGAACATGTCATCCGATTCCGTCAGCGCGAGCAGATCGAACTGAAGCAGGGTGTCGAGCGAGAGGCTGTCGAGAAAGCGCGGCTCATGCAGATCGGTGCTTGGCATCGTCCTGATCCGGAAAACAGTTACCGAAGATAAGACGGCAGCCGCCACATGATTTTGAAGTTGAAAATCGCCGGCCGGCATTCGTCTTACTCAGTGGGTTGCATGCGCGATTACACGCAATGAATGCCTGATCACGACGGAGGACCACATGGCGACGATCGACTGCTATCTGAAAATTGACGGAATCGACGGCGAGTCGAAGCACAAGGGCGCGGAAGGGCAGATCGAGGTGCACACCTTCGACTGGGACGCCACCAACGCCGGCAACCCGACTGTCGGCGGCGGCAGCGGCCAGGGCAAGGCGCATCCCGGCATGTTCACGTTCTCGCACGCCTACGACAAGGCATCGCCCACGCTCGCGAAGAGTTGCGCGAGCGGCAAGCACCTCGCGACCGCGAAGCTCACCGTGAGCAAGGCGGGCGAAGGGCAGAAGGAATTTCTGACCGTCTCGATGAAGCAGGTGACCGTGACGCACATCGCGGTGGGCGGCAGCATGGGCGGCGAGGTGCAGGAGACCGTCAGCCTGCTGTACGCGGACATCGAGTTCGAGTACAAGCCGCAGGACGAGAAGGGTGCGCTGGGCGGCGCCGTCAAGTTCGGCTGGGACGTGCGCACCACCGAAGTGCGCTGACGTCCGAAGTCAGATCCGGACGCCGGTGCGCCGATGGCCAGCAACGATGTCGCAACCGCGCAGCCGCTCGTCAGCGTCGATACGCCGCTTTCGGACGACGTGCGCTTCCTGTCGCTGCGCGCGAGCGCCGAGCTCGGGCGCATGCCGCGCTGCGAGCTCACGCTCGTGTCGAAGCGCGCGGACATCGACTTCAGCCGGATTCTCGGCAAGCGCGTGAGCGTGTCGCTCGGCGTGTCGAAAAGCAAGCCGCGCGTGTTCAGCGGCTACGTGGTCGGCTTTCGGCAAACCGGCATGCGCGGGCGCAACTACGTGTACGAAGCGGCCGTGCGGCCGTGGCTGTGGCTGCTCGCGCGGCGCAGCAACTGCCGCATCTTCCAGAACAAGACGGTCGAAGAGATCGTGAAGGCCGTGTTCGCCGATCCGGTCTACAAGGGTCTCGAATTCGGCGAAATCAAGTGGAAGGCCAACGCGCGCACGCATCCGCCGCGCGAGTATTGCGTGCAATACCGCGAGTCCGACTTCAACTTCGTGAGCCGGCTGCTGGAAGACGAGGGCATCTACTACTGGTTCCAGGACAAGGACGGGAAGGAATCGCTGATATTTTCCGACACGCTCGCGGCGCATGAAAGCGTCGCGGGTTTCGAGTCGCTGCCGTATGGCGCGGTGATGAGCGCCGCGCCCGGGATCGAATACGTGAGCGAATGGCGCGTGCATCACGCCATCGAAACGCGCAACTGGCTGCTTACCGACTACGACTTCAAGAATCCGTCCCGGCCGCTGCAGAAGCAGGCGGTCAAGCACATGCCGGGCTTCGACGCGTTCTCGGGTCTCGAGAATTTCGACTATCCGGGCGGCTATGCCGAAGGCGGCCACGGCGACAGCCGCGCGAAGTCGCGCGCGGACGAATTGCGCATCGAAGGCAGCGTGCCGGATGACATGGATATCAACTGGCACCAGGTCGATGCGCGCACCAACGGCAAGAACGTGCGCGCGGGCACGCTCTTGAAGCTGACGCGTCATCCGCGCGCGGATCAGAACGCGCAGTATCTCGTCACGCGCACGCATTACGAAATCGATCTCGCCGATTACGAGGCCTTCGACGGCGCGCAGTCGAACCGCTGCGAATGCTGGTTCTCCGCGATCGACGCGAAGCAGCCCTTCGCGCCCGCCCGCACCGCGCGCAAGCCGTTCGTGCAGGGACCGCAGACGGCGGCCGTCGTCGGGCCGGGCGGCGACGAGATCTACACCGATCAGTACGGGCGCGTAAAGGTGCAGTTTTTCTGGGACCGGCAAGGCAAGCGCGACGAGAACAGCTCGTGCTGGATCCGCGTCTCGCAGCCCTGGGCGGGCAAGGGCTGGGGCGCGATCGCGATTCCCCGCATGGGCCAGGAAGTGATCGTCGATTTTCTGGAGGGCGATCCGGACCGGCCGATCATCACGGGCCGCGTCTACAACGCCGAGCAGATGCCGCCCTACGATCTCCCCGGGAACATGACGCAGACCGGCATCAAGAGCCGCTCGAGCAAGGGCGGCAGCGGTGCGAACTGCAACGAATTCCGCTTCGAGGACAAGAAGGGCGCCGAGCAGGTGCTGCTGCATGCCGAGCGCAATCAGGACATCGAAGTCGAGAAGGACGAGACGCATTGGGTCGGGCACGATCGCAAGAAGAACATCGACAATGATGAAACGACGGTGGTGAAGCATGATCGGACGGAGACGGTCGGCAACAACGAGAAGATCGACATCGTGATGAACCGGACCGAGACCGTCGGCGTCAACGAGAGCATCACGATCGGCTCGAACCGGACCAAGACCGTCAAGGCGAGCGAGACGGCGACGGTGCTGCTGCAGCGCACGCATAGCGTGGGCATCAACGAGACCATCACGGTGGGCGCTGCGCAGGAAGTGACGGTGGGCGCGTTCCAGGCGGTGACGGTGGGCGCGTATCAGGCGGTGACGGTCGGAGCGTATCAGACGGTGACCGTCGGGGCCAGTCAGACGGAGAGCATCGGGTCGGACCAGACGGTGAGCGTCGGCGGCAATCAGTCGACGAGCGTGAGCGGCGATCAGTCGCTCACGGTGGGCGGCGGGCAGACGGTGAGCGTGGCGAACGACGCGGGCGAGTCGATCGGCGGGGCGCAATCGAGCACCGTCGCGAAGGCGCGGACGACGTCGGTTGGCGAAGACGATTCGCTCACGGTCGGCAAGAATCTCGTCATCGATGCGGGCGAGTCGGTGGTGATCAAGACGGGCGACGCGAGCATCAGCATGAAGAAGGATGGGACGATTCAGATCAAGGGGAAGGACATCACCATCGACGGGAGCGGGAAGATCAATGTCAAGGCGAGCAGTGATGTGGTGATCAAGGGGTCGAAAGTTTTGCAGAATTGAGGAATGGGGTGGCCGTACGGCACTGATCCACGGTTCCTCGTGTATATGAATCGGTTCGCATTCCGCATCACATCGCTTGTTCGTTCGACTTGCAACGCAGCAGGAGCACTTCAGACGGTGCGATTCGAACAAGGGCATCTATCATGACGGATCTTACCTACAACATCGAAACGGGCATCCTGAGTGGTCGGATCGGAGGACATCCGATTCGCGCTTCGGCGGGTTCAGGAGGGCGGGCAGGATCGAAGGTCGCGGGAGCGGTCAACCCGCTGCTGGCGAACAACGCGCTGGCCACTCGAATCGGAGGGCCCGGAAGCCGGGTATTCGGGCCTTTGCCGCAAGGAATCTACCGGCTCCGCTTGCATGAACACAAGCAAAACTGGATACGGCTGATTCCGGCAGCCGGAACCGAAATGTTCGACAGGAACGGATTTGCCATCCACGGACGAGGCCAGGTCGGAAGTCATGGCTGCATCGTTCCGTGGGATTTTCAGGTGATGCTTCGGCTTTGCAAACTGCTCAAGGAAAACGAGGCGGCACACCGGCCCGATGTGACGCTGAAGGTGTTCGCCCAGGGAACGGAGATCGGGAAGCAACTCTACACTGCCTAGCCGGTTCGAGAAGCCGCGCACAAACGTCTTTCTGCAGGCGAATCGTTAAACGAATTGGGTTTCCACCCATGAATATCCTGAACTACTCCAGGATGCAGGCGGCCGTCACGACGGCGGCCGACCGCACCGCTCGCGATCACCTGCTGGTCGTCGTAAAAGGCACGTTTCTCATCCCCGACGATGGCGGCGCGGCTGTGCTCGCCCCCGCGAATGAACAAGCCCCGCTGGCGATGGCCGATACTTTCACCGGGCTAGCTGGGGCATCTTCTCCCGTGCTGGAAGCGGAATTCGCACTCCGCAAACCCCGTTGCGACGTTCTGGTCACGGCCACCGTGCACGCGCCTCAGGGCAAGCCGACGCGACGCTGTAGGGCCGGTGTTCGACTAGGCAACTGGCAGAAGGAATTCGACGTGGTAGGTGACAGAACCTGGGTCCTACGTGGACCGTCGCTCGTCCCTTCAACGCCCGCAGGATTCTTGACGATGCCGCTCACCTATGACCGCGCATTCGGCGGCAGCGACGCCTCGGATCCTGACACTCCGGTGGCGTACAGGGCGAACCCCGTCGGCTGCGGCTACGGTCTCAGGTGTTCAGCGGCTCGGCTCATCGGCAAGCCCGTGCCCAATACCGAAGATCCCTATCACCCCGTCTGTGTGCCGTGGGGAACCTATCGGCCCATGAGTCTTGGACCTGTTCATCGCAGTTGGGAGCCAAGGGTGGGATATGCGGGCACATATGATCAGGCGTGGCTCGACAATACATTTCCGTTCTTTCCGGCAGACTTCGATGATCGGCATTACCAGTCTGCCCCGGAAGATCAGCAGATTGAGGAGCCTTCGGGTGGCGAAGAGGTCGTGCTCCTAAATTTGGGCCGGGCAGGCCGCTCGGGCTTTCGCCTGCCTGCCGATCTTACGTTACCGGTGGTCTTCTTTCCACGCGGCGGAGAACCGCAGAAAGAACGCGCGATTCTCGACACCGTTCTGATCGCGCCCGATGTAAGACGGCTCTACCTCATCTGGCGATTCGCCCGCCCTCTGCGACGCACCATTTTCGAAGTTTCCGCGACATTGGTGGGCTCGCCGAGCGGAGCCTGGTGGAGAGCGCGCCGGACCGGCAAGATCTATTTTCCGAGCCTTGCCGACCTGGTCCGCGAAAAACACCAAGGGAAGGGGTGAATCGTGCGCGATCGCCAGACAAGCCTTAAGGCCGTGAGTTGCGGGATGGCAACTGCGGTCGGTCTAGATGCGCCCACTAGCTGCGCAGCGATCCGCGCCGGTATCTCTGGATTTCGGGAAACCCGGATCATGGTCTTGGGTGGCGAATACCTGCGTGGTGCCGAAGTTCCGCTTTCCAGACGACTTCATGGCCTTCCGCGTCTGGCGGCCATGATCGCCGGCCCAATTCGAGAATGTCTCGCGGCTGAACCCTCTCTTCGTCCTGAGACTGTGCCGCTGCTTCTCGCTGTCGCCGAGCCGGACCGTCCAGGTCGCGTACGCGATCTGGACAACCGCATCATCCCTTTCATCGAAGCGTCGCTTCGTACTGAGTTCCATGAACGCTCTCGGGTCTTCCCGATAGGACGCGTTGCCGGCGGCGTTGCATTGAGCGACGCTCGGAAACTCATCACGATTCACGGATTCGATCGTGTCCTCGTCGCCGGTGTGGACAGTTATCTGGACGAGCGAACCATCGACGTCATGGACGACGCATTCCGACTGCTCACCGAGCGCAACTCGGATGGCTTCGTTCCTGGCGAAGCGGGCGCCGCAGTGCTTCTGGGTGCGCATTGCTCGGACGAGAATCTACGGATACGTTCGCTGGGCTTTGCAGTCGAAAAAGCCGTGATGGATGGCGATCTTCCATTGCGAGGAGACGGACTCGCAGAGGCGTACAGACAGGCTCTCTACGACGGAGGCGTTGATCTGCACGAAATGGGTTTTCGTGTGTCCGATGCTTCGGGGGAGCAATACCGATTCAAAGAGGCAGCTTTTGCATTCGCTCGAAACACGAAAGTGCGCAAGGAATTTCAGGACTTTTGGTGTCCGGCCGACTGCATTGGGGAAACCGGGGCGGCCGTCATTCCGTGCATGACCGGTATCGTTTGGTGGGCATGCCGTAAGGGCTACGCCCCCGGGCCATTGAGCCTGCTGCATGCTGCGAACGACGACGGGCGACGAGTCGCGATCGTGATGGAAGAAGCGCGCCCCCGTTCGCTTGAGGTTGCTCTCTCGCCGCGATGAGTACCGCAAATGGCAAACCAGGTGTTCGCGAACGGCAACGAAGTCTCGTGCAAGGCAGCTCAAGGCAAGTCGATCGCTTGCACCCCAGATGTCTGCATGACGCCACCAGAAAACCCGGCCACACCGCCCGGTGTACCCGTGCCGTACCCGAACACCGCGATGGCTGGGGACACAAGCGATGGTAGTTCGAGCGTCGTGATCTCGAGTCAGGAGGTCATGCTCAAGAACAAGAGCTACTTTAAGAAGAGTACGGGCGACGAGGCGGGAAGTGCGGCGAAGAAAGGGGTCGTCACGAGCGTCAACACGGGCAAGGCTTATTTCATCGTATGGTCGATGGACGTCAAGGTAGAAGGCGAGAACGTCGTACGACACGGAGACCTGACAACTCACAATCACGCTTCGACCATCTTCAATGGCGGCACGGTAACATATCTCGACGAGATGACACGCGATGAGATGCCAGAGGGGTGCAGGAAGGCTGAAGCGGCGCAGAGGGCAGCGGAAAGAGCGCTCTCTCCGAGCGCGAAGGCGAAAGAAAGTCGGGTGACTGCGGGAGGCTATTTCGAATCATCCGGCACGAACATGTCCATGATGGCTGCGAGCAACGTCTCCAGGAGCATGATCAAGCGAAGTCCGTACAAATACGAAGGTTTCGAAGGCGGAATTAGCTCAGGCGGACGAAGCCGCGTAACGTGCGGCGGCAAGAAGCACCAGTATCGACGCGAGCCTTATTCTCCGCCGTATTGCGATGCGGAGGCGAAAATCATCGAGGGGCTGTTCAGGAAAACTGGCGGAAGTCCATCTGGGACGCTATACCTAAAGGTAGTAGGTTTACCCGTATGCTGCGATTGTCAGAAACTGATCGCCTGCGCGGGTGAGCATATCAAAATCAAGGTATGTCCGCCCGCGGCGAGGGAGGAATGCGAATGAAGCCACTTTCCGTTATGTCGCGAACGATTGCGACTTGGCCGGCTCCCTCATTCAACTGGGGTGAAGGGGAGGATGCCGACGACGCAATTGGAGAGGTGAATGACGAGTACGTCGAGCAGTTCGATCGGGTAAACAGCATGGCTGCTCAGGCATACGTGCTGGCAACCGTCGAATGGATTTACTGGTACGTTCGAGACCATTTGACTCCGGAGGATGCCAGGGATTATGAGGAGTATATCGAGGGTCATTGGGTCTGGATCTGCACGCTGCCCCGACAAGTGCCTCCTCCGCCGTACGACCCGGAAGGCGACGAGACAACGCTCCGTCAAGTATGCAACGACGCGATCCTGACGGGGCTTGATAGGATATCAGGCGGCATATACTCGTTGAAGTACCATGAAACGGCGGTCGACGCGGCTTACCTCACGCAGTTGTGTGAGTACATCTTCCCGGAAAAACATGCATTCCATGAATGGCGCGTGAAGGTTCTAGATCGATTGCAGAGATATTTTCCGGATGACGCTGTGAGTTTCAAGAAGACGACGGTCTGCCGCAGCATCTTCGACACGGACCTCCCCGCTGCATCCATTGATCAGGCCGCTGCCTGTAAAGACTTTGTTTCGGGTGCCTTGTCCGCCGGGGACAATCACTATCTTCCGCTGGAAAAACCGGACTAGTGAGTGAGGCCCGGAAAGGTTTGCCGAGGCAAGTTGGCGCGGTGCGGTCATACCCGCTGATTTGTGCGATCTACAGACATCACTTCACTTCCCTTAGACCTTTTTTGTGGTGAACCCGAGCCAGTGGCATCGCTTGCCATTCTCGGCGTCGCATTTGCTCTTTGGCTTCGTCGTAGACGATCCAAAAAACGCCCCGCTTTTCCCCACCCCACGAGCGCCCGAATGTGCGGTGGTCCACCGACGTGCGCAATCAGTGCGGATAGGTTTCACTCCAGGCGCATGCTCGCGTGAATGCGGATCACTCAATTCGTAGTTCGAAGTCGCAACGACCTCGAAGCCCGGCCGAAATCGACCTCTGGCCGCGAGAACCGTACATCCTCGATCACGACAAGACGCGTTGCCGATAAGCGTATCCAACGTTCGAATTGGAACGCACACATATCCGGTGCGCATTTATCTGACATTTCACCGCGACGTTTCGTTTCCTCAGGGCGAGCAAATGAGATCGAAAACGACACGATATGCGGCCTTCATCAGCTATCGGCACCTGCCGCGCGACCGGGGCTGGGCGATTCGCATCATGAGCCGGCTCGAGTCCTACAGGACGCCGAAGGCGCTCCAGTTCGAAGCCTATCCGGACCGCCTGGGGCAGTTGTTCCGCGACGAAGACGAAATTCCCGCGTCTTCCGATCTCTCCGATCAGATCCGGACCGCGCTTGCGCAAAGCGACTATCTGATCGTCATATGCTCGCCCGACACGCCTGCCTCGCGCTGGGTGAGGCGCGAGATCGAGCTCTTCCAGGAGATGGGCAAGGGCGACCGCATCATCCCGTTGCTGATTGCGGGCGAACCCGAGGATTCGTTCCCGCCCGAACTGCGCCGGCGCAGGGTCGTGACGAAGCAGCCCGACGGCACCGAAGCCGTGACGTGGGAGGAAGTCGAGCCGATCGCCGCCGATGTCCGTCCGCGCAACGATGAACGCCCGAGCCGCACGGAGCGTCGTGCGGTGCTGCGCCTCGCCGCCGCGCTGCTCGGCTGCCACTATGACGATCTGGCGCAGCGCGAAGCCGAGCGCAGGCGCGCAAAGCTGCGCAATCAGCTGTCCATGGCCGCCATCGTGCTGTTTGCGGTGGCGTTGGGCGGTGCATGGTGGTGGGACGCCAATCTGCGCGTCAAGGTCGAATACTGTGCCAACTACAGCCAGCGCTGGGAAGTGCCGCTCTGCGTGGGGCGTCTGAACACAAGCCAGCAGCGCGGGCGGAACATGAGCTATCGCCTTCGCATTCAGGGCGGCCGCGTGCTCGAGCTGGCGCAGATCAACGGGTCGGGGAGTCTGATCGACAAGGAAGACATCGGCACTCAGGGCGCCATCGACGAGCCCTGGAGCAAGGGCGTGGCGCAGTGGATCTTCAGGTATGCGAGCAGGTCATCCGGTGCGGAGCCGGTGGTCGCTTCGGTCACGTTGACGGACAGAACAGGCAAGACGGTGCGCCAGATCAGCTATCAGTACTCCGACGACCCGAATCAGGCGATTGCACGCTTCGATCGGGGTCTGGGGCTTGCCGATCGGCAGTTGGCGCTCGGAAGCGAGCTGGGCGTCGTGGGAAGCATCGGTACGGATCAGCGGCGCTCGAGCATCGGCCAGCATCGTCTGTTCTTCGACGCAAAGGGCAAACTCAAGCGGCGGGACTTCGAGCCGGTCGGGGGCGGAGAAACCGTTCCCGATTCCGTCGGCGCCTATGGGCGAAGCTATGACTATGGCAGCCTCGGCCTCGTCAGCGAGATTCACAATCTCGACGCGCAAGGGAAAGTGCTGATCGAAAGATCGGGCGTCGCCGGCACGCGCTTCGCCCACGACTTACATGGAGACTTGACCAGCGCCGAATGGGTCGACGGCACAGGGAAGCAGCACGTCAACGACCAGATGTTCTCGCGCGTGACGTGGCGCCGAGACGGGCGCGGGAACGAAGTCGAGGAGGCGTACTTCGACATCGACGGAAAGCCGGTTCTGATGAAGGAGAAGGGGCTGGCCCGCATCGTGAATCGTTTCGACGAGCGCGGCAACCTGATGGAGCGGACGACCTTTGGCATCGATGGCAAGCCCGCCGCCGGCAAGGTATCCGGCGCCGCGCGCATAACCGGCCGTTACGACTCGCTCGGCAACAGGATCGAGATCGCGTATTTCGGCGTCGATGGCAAGCCCGTCGTCACGAAGGACTTCGGCATCGCTCGTGCGACGAACCACTTCGACGAGCACGGTAACAACGTGGGGTTCGAGTATTTCGGCATCGATGGCAAGCGCGTTCTCGGCAAGCAAGACGGCGCAGGCAAGGTGACCCAACGGTACGACGCGCGCGGGAACGTGATGGAGGTCCAGTTCTTCGGCGTCGACGGCATGCCGACGCTCGGCAAGGAAGGTACGGCCAGGACGACGTATCGCTACGACGATCGAGGAAACGTCGTCGAAGCGGCGTACTTCGGCGTCGACGGCAAGCCGACGCTCGGCAAGGCCTTCGGCGCCGCCCGCGTAACCGTTGGCTACAACGCGCGAGGGGACATCACCAAAGTCGACTATTTCGGCACCGACGGCAAGCCGGCACTCGGCAAGGACGGCGAAGCCAGGGCGATCTATCGTTACGATGAAATGGGGAACTTCGTCGAGCGGGAGTTTGCCGGCGTCGACGGCAAACCGATTCTCAGCAAGACGGTTGGCGCGGCCCATGTGGTGAGCCGTTTCGACGAACGAGGGAACGCGACGCACGTTGCCTACTTCGGAATGGATGGCGGGCCGATTCTCAGCTCCGTCTACGGCGGCGCGGTCATGACCGTTCGCTACGACGAACAGGGGAACCAGATCGAGCAGGGATATCTCGGTGTCGATGGCAAGCCGATCATCAGCAGGGTCTACGGTTACTCGAAGGCGGCCTATCGCTACGACGAGCGGAGGAATCTGGTGGAGGCCGCATACTTCGACATCGACGGCAAGCCGATGCTCTCGAAGGAATTCACTGCCGCGAAGGTGACCTACAAGTACGACCAACAGGGCAACCAGGTGGAGCTCGCATACTTCGGAACGGACGGCAAGCCCATGCTCGGCAAGGAAGGCATCGCCCGCATCACGAAGAAGATCGACGAGCGCGGCTACGAGACGGAACAGGCGTATTTCGGCATCGACGGTGCGCCCATTCTTTCCACGCGTGGCATCGCGCGAGTGACGAGTCGCTACGATGAGCTGGGACGCCTCGCGGAGTCGTCTGGCTTCGGGATGGACGGAAACCCGGAGATCGACAAGCAAACCGGCGCTGCCCGCATCACCTTTCGCTACGATGAGCGCGATAACCAGACCGAGGCGGCGTACTTCGGCGTCAATGGCGATCCGGTTCTCACGAAGGACACGGGCGTGACGCGCAAGCGCATGCGCTACGACGAGCGGGGAAATCTGGTCGAGTCGACATACTTCGGCCTCGACGGCCAACCCGTGCTCTCCAAGGATTCGGGTATCGCCCGATGGAAAGGCCGCTACGATGAACGCGGCAACGTCGTGGACGAAGCGTATTCGGGCACCGATGGCAAGCCCGTCCTCGAACGGCATTCGGGCGCCGCTCGCATCACCAGGCAATACGACAGCAAGAGCGGGAACGTCGTGGAAGAAGCGGACTTCGGCGTCGACGGCAAGCTCGTCCTCAGCAAGGACAAGGGCGTGGCCCGGATCATCAATCGCTACGACGAGCGTGGCAATCTCGTCGACCAGGCTTATCTCGACACCGAAGGCAAGCTCGTTCTTCACAAGGACAAGGGGGCCGCGCGAATAAAGACGCGCTACGACGAGCGCGGCAACGAAGCCGAATTGGCGCACTTCGGCGTCGACGACAAGCTCATCGTCAGCAGGAACCAGGGGTTCGCCAAGGCGATCAAGCGCTATGACGATCGCGGAAATCTGGTGGAAGCCGTGCTGTTCGACGCCAACGATCAGGTTGCCCCAGGCCGCGACGGCGCCGCCCGCCTCAGCGCGCGTTACGACGATCGTGGCAACGAGATCGAAGAAGCGTATCTCGGCGTCGACGGCAAGCCCGTCCTGAGCGCCGACAGGACATACGCCCGCGTCGACAGGCGCTACGACGAGCGCGGGCATCTGGTCGAGATCACGTATTTCGGCATCGACGACAAGCCCGCCGTCGGCAAGGATGGAGCCGCTCGCGTCACCGCGCGCTTCGACGAGCACGGCAGGCAGGTCGAGCAATCGTACTTCGGCATCGACGGCAAGCCGGTGCTCATCGGAAATCAGGGCATCGCACGGGTCACCTTTCAGTACGACGGGCGGGGAAACCAGGTTGAGGAGGCATATTTCGGCATCGACGGCCCGACGGCTCTTGTCCCGAGCGGCGTCTCCCGGCTGAGGTTTCGCTATGACAAGTGGGGCAACAAGGCAGAGGAAACGTATTTCGGTGTCGACGGCAATCTCGTGTCCGCTCGAGGCATGGGTTTCGCCCGAATGACGCGGCGTTTCGACGCGCGGGGAAATGAAATCGAGCAAGCCTATTTCGATCCGGAAGGCGGGCCCACCATCCGGTCGAGTACAGGCGCCGCCCGCGCGACCATGCACTACGACGAGCGCGACTACAGGGTTGAGGCGGCATTTTTCGGCATCGACGGCCGGTCCGTTCTCAGCAGCGACGGCTATGCGCGATTCGTCAATCGCTACGACGAGCGAGGCAATCTCGTGGAGATCAGGTATCTGGGAGTCGACGGCAAGCTCGTGCTCGCGCGGAGTTTCGGCGTGGCGCGCGCCGCCTTTCGTTACGACGAGCGGGGGAACATGGTGGAGCAGGCCTATTTCGGCCCTGACGACCAGCCTGTGCTCAACAGGGAGGGCGTCGCGCGTGTAGTCGCGAACTATGACCAGTCGGGTAACAAGATCGCGGAAATGCACTACGGCGTCGACGGCAAGCCCGTTCCGCTCGCGGCGGTCGGCCGCCAGTAGTGCCCGCGCTTCGCCAGACCAATCCCCTAGCCACCTTCGAGGCATTCCATGTCCCTTCACGCCCTGGCAGACCATCACACCGGGAAAGCGCCGAAGCGCGTCACACTGATACTGGGCGGTCTCGTCGTCGTTACGCTGATCTGCGGCGCCTGGGGTTTCTTCGGCATCGGTCCGGTCTGCGGAGACTCGGTCTGGGATGGCATCTATCGGCTGGCGGCCTTGTTCGAGTTCTCGGAAGTCAATCTGCACATTCACGAATGCTATCCGTATCCACAGATAGAAATCGCCCGCTTCACGGGGCCCGCGGCGACGACCGGAGTGCTGATCGCGGTCGTCATGGAAGTGTTGAGGGGACCGCTCGAACGATTGAAGCTGCAGCGCTTCTCCGGACACACGGTCATCGTGGGCTTCGGCGAGAAAGGGAAGGTGCGGGCGCTCGAAGCCGCCGCGAACGGCAAGCAGGTGGTCGCGATCGACAACGCGCCGGGCGAGACCTCGCATGCCGTCGCCGCGCGCAATGGAATCGTCCTGCTCGTCGGCGACGCGCAGGCCGTCGGCGATGCGCATCACCACGGCCCGCTCTCCCGGGTGCGCCTGAACCGCGCCGCGCGCGTCGTCGTCGCGAGCGGGGATGATTCGCGGAACCTGTCGATCGCGCAGGTCCTCGCCGGCCAAGTGCGCCTGCTGCCCAACGCGGATTGCGAGATCGAAGTGTCGCTGAGCGATCCCCTGATTCGCCGCGCGCTCGACGCCAACTCCGAGGACGGCCTGATCGACGCCTTTGCGATCGAGGATAACGCCGCGCATCGGCTGTGCGAGTCGGCCCGGTTTCATGCGATAGCCGACCTGCTCGGACAGCGCCGCATTCATATCACGATGCTCGGGTTCGATCGCCTAGGCGTGAGCGTCGTCGCGCAGATGCTTCGCAGCACCCAGCTCGCCGGTCTCGGGCCGACGCGCATCACCGTGCTTTGCGCCGACCCGGCGGCCGCGCGCGACATGATGATGCTTTCCTATCCGGGCATCGAAGCGGTCGCGGACATTGCTTACGTCGCCGCTGATCCGCGCAACATTGCCAGCAATGATGCGTTGATGGCCGAGGTCGAGGCCGTCGCTCCGATCACCGCGATCGTCGTGCTCGGCGGCCGAAGCGCCGACACGCTGCCCGTGGCGTTGGCGGTGCGCGATGCATCGCGTCGCCGGGGCCGATGGATGGCGCCGATCTTTTTCGGCATCGAGCACGCTGCATCGCTGATGGGCGTGTCGCGGCCGATCAGTGAAGAGAAACGCTTCTCCCGGGTCATGCATCCGTTCGAGATTTCCGCGCATCTCTGTACGCGCAAGTATTCCGATGAGCGCGATCGCGTCGCGCGAGAACTTCACGAAGCGTATCTGAAGGCGTTCAACGAGATGCAGGCCGCGGGCGAGAAGCCGTCGACGGGGAACGAGGCGCTCGTGCCCTGGCGTCAGCTGAAGCAGACATACTATCAGGCGAATCGCCGGGCCGCCGATCACATCGCGGCGAAGCTGCTGAGCGCGGGGTGCGTCGTTCCGACCGGCGCGCCTCTGGTGACCGGTGACTTCACTCTGCTCGGTGAAGAGGGAACACTCGAACGGCTCGCGGAACTGGAGCATCGCGTGTGGGCGATCGATCGCGAACTCGATGGCTGGCGCCCCGGAAAGACGCGCGACGATGCGCGGCGCATTCACGATTGCCTGGTGCCTTATGCCGAGCTGACGGAACCGACGAAAGAGCTCGATCGGGCGCAGGTCCGTGAACTGGACGCGGCCCGGCTGCCTCGCATCGACGCTCGATCCGCAAGCGGCAAGACGCTCGTACGCTTCGACCTTTGGGTGGGTATCATCGGAGCGTGCTCGCTCACGCACGCCGAGGCGAGCTGGGCGAAGGATGCGTTCGTGCAAGGCATCCTTCCGCGTCTGCTCGAGGCTCATCCGGAACACAACATCACGCTGCTGTCAGCGCTTGCGCCGGGCGCTGAGCTCGTGGCGACGAAGGCGATGCTCGAAGAGCTGGCGCATCGAGGCGTTCAGCACCGGCTGCTCGTGACCGAAGGCGTGCCGGCGAGGGAGGTGATCGACGAGTTCGAAGCGCCGTGGCACAAGGGCGCGATCGGCGATCTCGCCCTGTCGTCGAAGAACCTGACGTGGCCGCAGGTGCGCGACGCGCTTCAGGCATCGGTTGCGCATGTTCCGTGCGAGAGGATCGTGGAGCTGAACCCGGTCTCGCCCGGCGACGGGCAGGAAGCACGCGAAGCCGGGTATCGGCGGCAGAACGCGTATATCGTGCAGCGCGCGCACATCGTGATTGCGGTCACGAGAACGCCGCTGTCAGACAAGCCGGGCGGCATCGAAGAGGCGATCCAGTGGCGTCGCATCAGTGCGGCGATGAGCGAAGCCGCGCGAAACTATCAGTGTCGGCCGAACCGGGCGCTGCCCGGTTTTCCGGAATTCATCATCGTGAATGCGAGCGAACACACGATTCATGACGAGTCTGCCGGCGAGGAGGTGCTTCCGGTGGTGAAGAGCTAGATGCGCCAGTGGCCCATCGCCTTGATGAGGTCCCGGCCGGCCTCGCGTCATGCGCGCGGCGCAACGCGGCTCCGGCGTCATCGCGCCGATCCGGACGCAGCCACTCGACAAGCGGTTGATTTACTTTACGTCGAAGCCATAGTCACCGTGGGTCCGATGTCCATCGGACGCGACGGCGATCCAATGCACCGTGTAATGCCCTGATTTCAACGGCGGCAACTCGACCGCTATTGCTTCCTGATGCTGCGAGTCGACGACGGCCTTCGCGGCGTTGACCTGCTTGCCGCTCGCGTCAGTGACGGTGAGCGACGAAAACGCGGGCTCGAGCGGACCATCGAAGACGATCCGCACCTCACCGGGCGGGGAGACGGTGGCGCCGGCTGCGGGAACCTGAGTGCGTGGAAAGACGTGCGCCCGGACCGCACCGGCCCACGCGAGACTGAGTGCGCATGCAGCCCAGATGACGAGTCTGCGCAAATGATGACGTGAGTTCATCTCATGCTCCCGCTACCAGTTGAAAAGCGGCTTGCCGATGGTGGTCGGCGCGACGTCGTCGAAGAAGATATGGGCCTGCACGAGCACGCCGACGTGCGAACCGCTCGCCCGGTTGATCGGTATCTGCGCTTCGATGCCGAACTGGCCGTAGCGATTGATCCAGATGAAGCCGGGATTGACCGTTCCGATCGTCTGTCCCTGGCTTCGGGAGAGCGGAATTTCGACGAGCGGAATGACGTTCGCGAGCGGCTGCGGCAAGCCAAGCGAATGCACGTGCTGCTCCAGATACGGCAGACTGTACTGGACCGTGAAGCCGTAATTGAAAGCGTTCGGCTGACCTGCGCCGGTCGTGAACGCGGGACCGGCCTCGCCGGTGATCGCGACTGGGCGCAGCCACGCGAGCGAATCCGGCAGATCGCCCATGCCTTTGCCTACGAAGACGGTCGGCGAGATCGTCGAGAAATTGTCTGCAATTGCCCGGCTGCCCGTGCCTCCGAGTTCCGCGTTGACACCGACCGAGGTCATGAATTCATGGGCTTCGTTCACGTACAGCAGATACTTGAGGCCCACTTCGAAGTTGTCGAAGCCATGTGCGGTCGGGTTGTTCTGCATCACGTACGTGCCGCCGACGGAGAGCGCGAGCCGCGATGTGATCAGCTTGTCGTATTCGAATTCGAACGTGTTGATGCTCTGGTCGCCGTTGTCGCCGGGAGCGCGAACGTGCCCGAACTGCAGATTCGCCTCGTCGCCGACACCGGGATCGTCGACTGCCATCGTGGCGGGGAACACGCGGTCGCCGGCAATCGCGTGCGCATGCGCGTGCTGCGGGAGCATCGTGACGATGCCAAGCGTGGCCGCGCCAATGGATAGCACGGCGCGCGGGAGCGCGCGACGCGTCGAAGGAGTGTGCATGATTCATCCTGTCTTCTGGATCGTTGTCGTTGCCCTGCGTGTGCATGCGCAAGGGCGTGCAATGCATGTTGTGCATTGCGGCGGAGCAAACGAGCATCAGGAAAACAGGAAGGGCGGGGCGCGTGGCTGTCCGGGCTTGAGCGGTTCTTCGAGCCGCACGCTCTCGAAGCGTGTCGCGCGCGGCTGCAGCACGGCCTCGACGACTTGCGCGAAAACGACGGGCGGGACGATCACAGCCGGCATGTGCGCAAAGAGGCTGCAATAGCCGCACGCGTCGCCGGCGCCGGACATCGGTGCATGTGACTGCGCGTGGCCGTCCTGCATCGACGGCATCGAGCAGTGCATGCCGCTCTCGTCGCCTGAGCTGCGCATTGCGGCGAGCGAATGCGATACGACAGGCGCAAGCGTGACCATCAGGATTGCAAGCAATCCGAGAAAGCTGCCAATCATCCGAAGGAGGCGGCTTCTCATGGCGCTGTCGCATGACTCGAATGCATTGGATTATGCCACCGGTGCGACGGCTTACAAGGTGTGAAGGCTATTGAGGCAGCCGACGCTGAGGGACAGCTGACTCGTGATATGTCGGCTTCGCGCCATCAGCATCATGACGATCATGATCGGCGCGGCGATCAAGCCGTTGCGCACGGAAGCAAACGCAAAACTGCTACTATCCCGCGACCAGCCTCGCAGCGGCGAGGCCGGGACGATGACTTCGCGAGAGAATCATGGAACGTTTCAGCGATGCCGATATCGCAGCTGTCTATCGGGCGATTTTCGAGCGCAGGGACATGCGCCATTTCAAGGCTGGCCCGGTCGATCCTGCCTTGCTCGAACGACTCTTGCGTGCGGCGCATCATGCTCCAAGCGTCGGCTTCATGCAGCCGTGGCGGATCGTGCGCATCACCAGAGCGGAGTTGCGCGAAGCGCTGTACGCGATCGTCGATACGGAGCGCCGCCGTACCGCCCATGCGCTTGGCGAGCGCGAAGCCGAATTCATGCGGCTGAAGGTCGAAGGGATCCGCGAATGCGGCGAATTGCTCGTGGTTGCGCTGATGGACGGGCGCGAGCGCCATATATTCGGCCGCCGTACGCTTCCGGAGATGGACCTGGCTTCCGTGGCCTGCGCGATTCAGAACATGTGGCTTGCCGCGCGGGCGGAAGGACTCGGCATGGGATGGGTTTCGTTGTTCGATGTCGACGCGGTGCGCACGCTGCTCGCCATCCCCCCGGGCGCCAAGCCTGTCGCGATCCTCTGCCTCGGCCACGTCGAGGCATTCTACGATCAGCCCATGCTTCAATCCGAAGGATGGGCGGAACGCCGCACGGTCGATAGTTGCGTGTTCGAAGACGGCTGGCCGGCCGAACCTGCGGCATAGTGCGTTGCTACGCGTTCGACGACTTGCGCAATGGCGCTCGACGCGTCAGGAACGCGACGCAGCGCGCCCGCCCGCATGAGGAAAGGACAGCACGAAGCGCGTGCTGAGTGCATCGCTCTCGGCGTACGCATGGCCGCCGTGAAGCTCCATGATGGTCCGGACGATGGCGAGCCCGAGCCCCGCCGATCCGCTCGCCTTCGTTTTCTACGCATACGCGCGCGTGCCCGGGGTTCGCGTGCACCGACAGCGTGGATGATCCCCTTGCGCGGCGTGTAACGCACCGCATTGGCGAGCAGATTGCTCACCGCGCGCCGGAAGAGCTCGACATCGGCCGTCACCCTGTCCGAGCCGCACACGACGATCCGCACGCCGGCGTCTTCAGCGGGACCCTCGAAGTATTCCGCGATGCGCCGCAACTCCTCGTCGGCATCGAATTCGCGCATGGGCCGCGTGAACTGCGGATGCTCCGCGCGCGCGAGAAAAAGCACGTTTTCGATCATCCGCGAAAGGCGCTCGCATTCCTCCACATTCGATACGGGCAGCGCCTGATACTCCTCCACGGAACGCGGGCGCGCGAGCGCCACCTCGGTCGAGCCGCGCATGTTGGCGAGCGGCGTTCGCATGTCGTGCGCGAGATCGGCGGTGAGTTGAGAAAGCCGCTGGAAGCTGCTCTCCAGCCCGGCGAGCATGCCGTTGAGCGACGCGATGAGCGGGTCGAGCTCGCTCGGCACCCGCTCCATCGCGATGCGCGTATGGAGCTTGTCGGAGCCGCAGCGCCTCCTGCAGCATAACGATGCTTAAGGGAGGCTTAGGAAACAAAGATGCAAGCCTCTCGATCGAAAAGATAAATCGCCTCGAACGAAGCCGATCGAAAGCTCTCCTTCATGGTTTCGTAGCACTCGCATAGCACAGTGATCGGGCCTCAAGCAGCACTCATCAACCAACCGATCGGGACGAGACATGAAGAAGACGGGCAAGGGAACCTTTGTGCCGCGCGCAATTTCCGCCGTTGTCTTGACGATGGCCGCACTTCACGCGTCCAGCGCAGCGGCGCGCGACGACGGACATTCACACGGGCACGATCGCGAAGGGAACGGCACGGTCCGGCATGTTCTGCTGATCAGCTTCGACGGGCTGCATGAACAGGACGTCGCGCGCTGCGTCGCGTCGAATGCCTGTCCCAACCTTGCGCTGCTCGCAAAATCCGGCGCGACCTACACGAACGCGTACACGCCGGGCCTGTCGGATTCGTTTCCCGGCCTTGCCGCGCTCGTGACCGGCGGCTCCCCGAAGACGACAGGGCTGTTCTACGATGTGTCGTATGACCGCACGCTCTACGCGCCATCGGATACGAACTGCACCGGCAAGCAGGGATGGAACGTCGTGTTCGACGAGACCGCCGGCATCGATGCCGAGAACGGCGGCGCGCTCGTCCATCTCGACGGCGGCGGTGCGTTCAATCCGCAGGCAATTCCGCATGCGAAGATCGACGGCGTGTGCAAGCCCGTCTATCCGCACGACTACCTGAAGACCAACACGGTGTTCGAAGTCGTCAGGCAGGGCTTGCCGAACGTGCCCACCGCATGGGCCGACAAGCACGCGTGGGGCTATGACTGGCTCAATGGCCCGTCAGGCGCCGGCGTCGACGATCTCGCGCGCACCGAGATCAACTCCATCGATCCGAAGACCAACACGAACTACACGGATGTCTATACGCACACCGAGACGTTCGACGACCTTCATGTGCAGGGGCTCATCAATCAGATCGACGGCAAGAACTCGACGGGCGACAAGTCGCCCGGCGTGCCCGCGATCTTCGGGGCCGACTTCCAGACCTTGAGCGTCGCGCAGAAAGCGACCGTCGCGTCGGGCGGCGGCTATCTCGATGCGAGCTTCACGCCGGGGCCGCAAGTGAGCGCGGCGATTGCGTATATCGATGCGTCGCTCGGGCGCATCGTGAACGAATTGAAGCAGCGCGGCCTGTATCGGTCGACGGCCATCATCGTGACGTCGAAGCATGGCCAGTCGCCGACCGATCATACGAAGCTCGTGAAGAACGGCGACACGCTCACGAAGTTGCTCGAGGCGAACGATTACCTCGATCCGGCGGGCAAGTTCGGCCAGAACGCGACCGCAAGCGGCAATCTGAACGACGGTACGGGACTCGTCGGCACGGGCTTCGTTCAGACCGATGATGTCGGCCTCGTCTGGCTGCGCGATCAGAACCAGCTGGAACAGGTCGTCAGGACGCTCAAGGACAATCTGAGCTGCAATGCGCCGGGCATCTGCGCCGACGGTCCGATGGCCTATCTGCTGTATGGCCGTCGCGTTGGCGCGGTGTTCGGCGATCCGAAAGAAGGTCGCACGCCGGATATCGTCGTGCAGCCCAATCCCGGCGTGATCTATACGTCGAGCACCGCGAAGGACGAGGAGCATGGCGGGAACGCGCCCGACGACAGCCATCTGGCGCTCGTCGTCTATGTGCCCGGCGCGCGCCAGGCCGGGCGGACCGTCGACGATCGCGTGCTGACCACGCAGGTCGCGCCGACGATCCTGCGCCTGCTCGGTCTCGATCCGCAGCGCCTGTCGTCCGTCGCGCGTGAGCGCACCCGTTCGCTTCCTGGCTTCGAGGAAGATGGGTTCTGATGGGATGAGCCGTCGCACGCCGTCGGGCTGAGCATGACCGGCGGCGTGCGAGGCATGCCTGCCGGCTGCATCCGTGACGTGGGTTCAGGCGCGTGATCCGAAGCACGGGTTGCCGCACACGACGAGACCCGCGCCCCCGCTAGAAACGATAGTTGACCGAGGCCATCGCGTTGAGTTCGAGGCGGCGCTCGGTGATGGGGCTCGCCGCGGCATAGTGTTCGAGACGCCCTGCGGTCAGCGCGAGGCTGCTCGTCCAGTGTCGCGAAAAATCGTAGGTCGCGTCCACGTTCATGTGCACGTCGCGGATGCCGGAGCCTGTCTGATATTGCGGCAGATGCGACGCAGCGCTTTGCGCCGCCGAGACGCCGAAGAAGGTGCGGGTATATGCGGCGTCGGCCCAGGTGAAGCCAGGTCCGACCGAGACCAGCAACCGGCCCGACGGTACGGACGCGACAAGGTCGGTCATCACGGTCTTGCCCTGCCCGGTGCCGCCGATGTCCTGGTACAGGGCCATCGACCCGGTGAAAGCCCACCATGTATAGTCGGCGAACAGACGCAGCTTCGGGCCCCAGTGCACATCCGGGAGGCCGCGCAGGCGCGGATCGTCGGACGAGGTGCGCGACTGGAAGTCGAAGCTGATCGACGTGCCGACGTGATAGTCCTTGCCGCGCAGCGCGTTCACGCCCAGCACGTCCGGCCCCTGCGAGAAGATTCGGTCATCCCATGAGACGTCCTGGGCGGGCAGTGGATAGACCTTCAGGCTGGAGGAGCCCGGAAACGCGGGGGTGACCAGGATCGCCGGGCCGATGCCGATTTTCCAGGCGCTCACGTCGGCGGCCTGCGCGTCGTCCGTGCCGGACTGCGCACCGGTATCCGCATGAGCGGCCTGCATCGCGAAGCCCGTGAGCCAGACGGCGATGCCCACCGTCCATGGCGTGATCCATCGCAGCGCGCGGGACGGCTTCACACGCGCTCCTTGCCGATTGCCGCGAGCTGCCGCAGCCGGCGTGCGAGCGCGCGCGACACGACCGGCATGCTGCCGCCATCGGCGGCGCTGCTGGCCGCCGCGCTGTCGCGCAGGAAAGAAGCGCATTCGCGCGCAACGACCTCTCGCTCGTTGTCGGACGTGATCATGTGATAGGAATCGTCCAGCCAGATGGTGCGCAAGAAAGACGCACCGATATTCGCCGCGACAAAGCGGGCATTGTGGGGGCTCGAAGTTTCGTCATCGATGGCATGAATGATCAGGCAATCGCGCCGGACGTCTTTCAGCTCCGCGCGCACCAAAGCCGCGAGCCGGCTCGCTTCGTGCAGCGCGGGCACCGAAATGGACGCGGGGCCGACTTCGCTGATCGCGTTACGCTGCATCGCGCGGGCAATCTTTCCACGCAGCGCTTCGTTTCGCAAACCGAACGGCTCGTGCTCGCGATAGCGCCAGCGGGTGCGCATCGGCGTGTAGTAGACCCAGTCGAGCAGGAAGCGGTACCACGGGATCGCCCAGCCATCGTAGGAAAGCGTCAGCGAGAGCAGGACGAGCGCCTGCGCCGACGGCCGCCTTCGCACCACCGAGAGCGCGAGCGCCGCGCCGATCGACAGGCCGCAGACGGAAACCCGCGGATATCGGGCAGCGAGCGAGTCGTATGCCGCGAGGGCGGCATCGATCCATTGCTCCATTGGCTGCTCCGCGGTGCCGGCGCTATAACCTTCGAGCACGGGAACGCAGGTCGTAAAGTTCTCGCCGTTCAAATAACGGGCGAGAAAGCGCATTTCCAGCGGCGAGCTCGACAGGCCGTGCAGCAGCAATACCGCATGGTCGCCATCTTCGTTCAGCAACGTGCCGGGTGTGTCCATCGTCAGTCTTCGATCCGGAGTACGAGGAAGTCACCCGCATGAGTGGCGAAGCGTTCGCAGACGCACTCGACGGGCTTCCAGTCGTGTTCGCCCGACTTGAAGCGGATCCGGTGATGCCCGGGCGACAATCCGCTGCTGATGCGCGCGACGTCGTCGCGATGCACCTCCGCGTGGCGTGGGCCCGGCGCGATGCCGACCGCCGACGCATCGCCTGGTCCGGGCGCGGTGTCGGGTCTCGGGTCCGACTGCGTAAACGGCTTGCGCTCCAGCGCCTGAATCTGAATCAGCGAGCGGTTGTGTTGCGCGATGTGATGCAGCATCCGGTGTGTTTCGTCCGTGGCACGGCGCGCGAGCACGCGTTCGTTGTCGTGGCGCAGCAGCATCTCGTAGCGCGACTGCGCAACCGCCGCGAGCAGTTCGGCGCGGAATTGCGCACGGCGCAGACGCTCGACCAGCGTAATGACGAGGAACGTGATCAGCGGATATGAGACCAGCAGCGCAAGGTCGGACTGATCGAACACCTCGATGTGACCATAAGGCGGAACGAACAGATAGTCTGCAAGGCACAGTCCGCTGAACATCACGACAAGGGCTGGCGCGAGGCCGCAGAGATACTCGATCAGCACGGCGGCGATGAGGAACGCCGTACCGGGCATGATCGGCCCGAGCAATGGATGTAGCAGCAGTCGGATACCGGCGGCGACGACCAGCGCTGCCGCAGCGACGATCCAGCGGCGCGGGCCGCGTGGTGCCCAACGTCGGGCATTATTGACTTGCATGTAGAAAGAAAATGCCGCACCGCCAGTGAGGCCGGATGCTCTGCGGCTCCCCGTAATATTTCGTAAAGGCTCACATAATAACCGAACTGACTGCGGCACGCGGACCACACCGGCGACTGGATATTCGCGAACCCGATACGATGGCGCTGAAGCCAAGCTGGCCGCTGGCGGCGGCAAAGGCATCGATCTACGAAAAGTTTCCTTGCGCGTTATGCGCCATCTTTATGGTTGACCGGCCGACTGGCTCGTGACGCAAGCCGCGTTTCGGCGGGAATGCCGGTCAGGCGCTTCGCCCGGAAGACGTATTGCCCGGGATGGTAAGCGACCATCTTTTGCAGCACGAACCCGATGGATCTCAGCAGGTTGACGATGTCAGCTCCTGAATAGCTGTTGGCCCAAAGCCACCAGCGATCTGATGTAACGTCGGTCGAGCAGTAGGAAAAGATCAGCGTATCGCACCGCGCGGCGATCGCCCGCATCGCCCGGGGCAGGTCGGCCACGTATTCGAATACGCCAAGAAACATGCACACGTCCGCCGCGCTCATCTCCCATTCCGGCAGCATGGGCAGGTTCAGATCGCAAAGCGCCACGTGCGGACCCCATTGCTTCATGTCCGCCGCGAGATAGGTTGCGTCGGGCGGCAGTAACGCTCTTACAGCCTCGACCGGCCCGCAGCCGATATCGCAGACCCATTTCTCCTGCGGCTCGAGAAAGTCGACCGCCATCCTGGCGCGCTCGTTCCAGCTCAGGTCGAAGTTTTCGGCCTGTGCCCAATGCTGCCTGATCTCCTCGCGATCGGCCACGCGTTCCGGCGTTGGACCGCCGCCGCCGGCATCCGGAGACTGCATGTCCCGATGCTCGCTGACCTCATCGGCCTCTAATGCGGACTCGTGCGGACTGTCCTGACCGGGCATCGATCGCATCACGCCGGCATAATCCGCGATCCGCTCGACCACCTGTTGTGGTCTGTCAACGACATCCTCGTACGCAATGCGTAGAGGAGAGATGCCGTTTCGCACGAAATAGCGTTCCCAGCGAGTGCGTTCGTGTAGCAGTTCCTCCGAGATGCGACGAATGTCCTCGCTATGGTATGCCGGGTAGTGCGCGGGCGATCGCTCTCCCGTATCCGTTGCCCGCCTCGGCGTCTGCCGCGCCAGGGCGAGCGAGATCGCCTGCCCCAGAATGTCTTGCCGTGTCAGATAGATCAGACGGAGGTCGGTGAGCGACCCGAGAGGGAAGGAGGGCAGGATTTCATCCACGCCTTCGGGGCACGTCTTGGCGCAGAGCACGCCATGCTCCGTCGTCCGCCGTTCTCCGGCGATGTCCGACTGCTCCTGAAACTCGCCGGCGCGAGCGGGATGGCGCGGTCGCGCGCCTGAGTGGTCGAAAGACTCAAGCGGTCGTCCGAGAATGCCGGTCCTGGTCATCAGTCGCGCCAAGACATCGGATTCGTTTTGGTTAGCTGAACATATCAACAAGGTCTTGAGCCGCAGAGCAGGCTGGCGATCCGTTTCGGGCAATTCGGCAGGCGTACGTTTGTCAGTCATTTCTATTCCCGAGGTCGTCCCCCGGATTTCGGGCGCGACAATCTCTGCGCGCCGAGACAGCTCGGCAGCGAGATCGGTCATGTTGAGCGAGTCCTTCCAGGGAAAGGCCGTACTTTCCTCGACAGCGTGAACGATTGGCGTGACTGCTGGCGTGTGAATTTCAGATCTCTGCCGGGCAAAGGTTTTTTCGAGTCGATTCATCCGAATCGGAAATCGCATCTCAAATGCACCAAAGCCGCCGCAGACAGATCCGCCGTGGCACGAGTCCGAGAAGTCAATTACGCATCTTCGGACAATTGCGACCCGGCCGTTCCTGAACTGTCGATGAACGTAGCCGCTGGTTCACCCGGGCCCGGCTAAGGCGATGGCGGCTCTTGCTTCCAATACTTCGACAAGTCGCAAGTTTCCACCTGAAAAGCTTATGAAGCACTTAAGGCTGGCTGACAAAAATGTGGCATCCGAACGCCGGGGGCCCCTGGGCCATGCCTGTGCCGAGCCGGATTCGGTCGTGGTCTGAAGCCCTGATCGCCGAACTTCGACAACGGGCAAGAGCTGGAGGAACGCCTCTTTTCCTGATGACACGTTCTTCGGCGATTCTCGACCTGACGGCCATTGGACCGGATGAGGCAGTCATCCTTTGTCCCGCCAATCACAGTCCGCCCAACCGCGTCGCGCCTTACCCCGGCGCGCCCGGTTACGAGGCAGTCGCTACGTGCCTGGCATCACCTGAAGTGCGAGCACGGATCGCACGACGCCCCGAAACCGCGTGATCGCGCGTCCTGCAGTAGAAGATCGGGTAACGCTGGCGCTTCGGTCGAGTGCCACCGGGGAGAATCAGGTGCGTACCGGGCACCGGGGCTACTACAGCATGCGTTGAAGCACGTCGTCGCGAAGCACGAAGTGATGAAACGCCGCAATGGCAACATGCACGATGATCAGCACCAGTAGCGCCCATGCCAGCCATCCGTGCACGTTACCCATGACCTGTCCGACGGAAGACCCCTTTCGCGTAATGAGAGGGTAGTAAAACACGCCGAGCAGTCGGACAATCCATCCGCGAGCCGATGCATTGGCCCAGCCGGTAACAGGCACCACAATCAGCATCACATACAGCAGCAGATGATTCGCTCCTGATAGACGATCCCGCAGGAATGAAGCCTCGATTGCTTCCGGCTCATCGATCAATCGCAAGACCGCGCGGACGAGCATCAGCGCAATAATCGCCGCGCCGACCGACAGATGCCAGCTGATGAGGCCTGTTGGAACAGTGTCGTGGTGCACGTCCGGCATCGTCCAGCCAATGATGAACTGCGCGAGGACGAGTGGCACCATCAACCAATGCAACAGCTTGGCCACTGGCCGGTATTTGACCGTAGATGAGCGGTTCTCAGGCATCGGATGTTCCAGCTTCGGTCGAGAACGACGACTACTGAGGATACTCAGTCGAACCTGATGGGATTCTTAAGCTCGATGTCATTCATTCGAACGCGTCCGTAGCAGGACGACTCCCCACTCTTCTACCTTGGCTTGTCTGACGCGAGGGTAGAATGTTCCGGAACTTGGAGAGCTCGACCGATGGCGAACATAACGAGGGTGGATATCGCACAGCTTCGGCCAATGCAGGCGACCGTCGGGATGCTGGAAGTGGATGCCAAGCGCAAGCATTTGAGAGCGCTTGATGCAAAGGCGTTAAGAGATTTTCTCAAGAGCGCGCCGATTCCAACGGTCTTGGGCAAAAGAGACCGGCATTACATCATCGACCATCACCATCTCGCACGTGCCCTGGCCGATAGCGGGATTGCCGAGGCATACGTCGAAGTTGCTGCTGACCTTTCGCGCCTCCCCAACGAGGAGTTCTGGAACACGGTGATAGCGCACAAATGGGTCCATCCTTATGACGAGCGCGGCATGCTCCGGGCACTGTCCGCGATTCCGGATGACGTCAAGGACCTCGCCGATGACCCTTACCGAAGCCTGGCCGCCTTCGTGAGAAACGCAGGGGGATATCTCAAGACTCCAGAGCCGTTCGCCGAGTTTCAGTGGGCAGATTTTTATCGCACCCGTGTTCCGCTGTGGACGAACGAGTTCCAGTTCAATGCCGTGGTCGAGCAGTCCATTCACCTCGCGTCGAGTCCCGATGCTCGCACGCTGCCCGGGTTCAAACTTCAAAAAGCCGTCGCTTCGGCCAAACCAGCCAAACGTGCGAAGACTTCGTAGCACGCCGCTCACAACGCCGAGAAGAAAATGAAAATCCAGGGAAGGCATGCCATGAACCCGCAAGCGCCCACGCCCCAGGATTAGTCGAAGACGCACGATCAGCCGCCGTGAATCGACTCGTAACTGCTTTCTATATCCTTGCGTGTCCGGACTGATGAAAGCATTTAGTGAGATGCCGCAAGTCCCCGGAAACGTTTCTCCGCAATCGCCAACCTGTTTTGGTCCTGCTCGAGTCAATTATGTTGACTTCCGTTTTCGCGAGCACCTAAAATTTGGAATCTTCACAGATCGGGGCCAATGCCTTGGATTCTTGCAGTAGTCGACCTTCGAACAGTTTCGCTGCCTGACCGGCAGAACGTCCGCGTCTTTTCTCTAGCCGCCGTTCTGCCAGAAGGCAGACGGTGCGCGCCGTAGTTTCCCTCTCCGTGCACCATGACCAGCGCCATACGGACGCGGGCATTTCGCGCGTCCGTATGGCACCGCGTCGCGAGCGTCAACTCGCGACGGTTGCGTTCGTTTGCGCCCTGGAGACCCCCGGCGCGGGCGCGCGCGAGAATCAGCGTGCGTTTGAGACGCCGAAAAGGAGCCGCCATGCCAGGCAGTGACAGTTATCCCTTATGCCGCATCACCTCATCATTGACTGAGGAAAGCGAGTAGACCTTTTCGTCCCGCACATCACGTGCTCGCGCTCCGTGTCCGCTGGCTTTCCGTGAACCGCGTCAAGCCAGACGCCGGAGAAATACCATGAACCTCGGCCTCCTCCTGCCGCACCTGCCTCGAGTCGAGCAATCGCGCGTCCACTACGACGCCATGCTCGCCCTGCACGCCCGCGGACCGCAGCGGCTTGCCGCCTTCTGGCAACGTCTCAAGGCGCTCCTTTCGTAATCCTCTCGCGCTCGTTTCCGGCATACGCAAGGATGCGTCGTTTAATGACACACGCCCTTACGCGCTCGGGAGATGGACCATTTCGTTCAAAAACTATTCATGTTCGGGGAAGAAAACAACATGTCCACGCCATCGCAAGTTTCGCCGCCGCGCGCCGCCGTGCTGGATGACGCTCACCTCGGCGACATCAGGGGTGCATTCGGCACCATCGCACACCACGACACCGCACCGCGCACCAACTGGTGGGCGCGTCTTCGCACATTGCTCGCCATTGTCGGCCCCGGCCTCATCGTGATGGTCGGCGACAATGATGCGGGGGCCTTCGGCACCTACACCCAGGCGGGACAGAACTATGGGACAACGCTGCTGTGGACGCTGCTCCTGTTGGTGCCGGTTCTCTTCGTCAACCAGGAAATGGTCCTGCGCCTCGGAGCGGTAACGGGTGTCGGCCATGCGCGTCTCATCTTCGAACGCTTTGGCAAGTTCTGGGGCGCGTTCAGCGTCATCGACTTGTTCATTCTCAACGCGCTGACGATCGTGACCGAGTTCATTGGCATTACGTTCGTCCTCGACTTCTTTGGCGTTTCCAGGATTGCAGGTGTCTGCATCGCTGCCGCGCTCACGATGGCCGCTGTCAGCACCGGAAATTTCCGACGCTTTGAGCGATTCGCCGTAGTGCTGTGTCTATTGAGTCTATTGCTTGTGCCGGTGCTGGTGTCGATTCACCCGCCAATTTCGCAAATGACAGGCGACTTCTTCATTCCAAACTGGCCAGCCCACTCGAAGCTCAGTGACGTGATGCTGCTGGTCGTCGGCATCGTCGGCACGACCGTGGCACCGTGGCAACTGTTCTTTCAACAGAGCTACATCATCGACAAGCGCATCACGCCGCGCTTCATGAAGTACGAGAAAGCCGACCTGTGGATCGGCATCGTGTTCGTGATGATCGGCGCGGTGGCGATGATTTCCTTTAGCGCTGCGCTCTTCGCAGGCCGCCCCGAACTCGGCAACTTCACTGATGCAGGCGGCGTCATCACCGGCCTGGAGAAATACGCGGGACGCACCGGCGCTGTACTCTTCGCCGTGGCGTTGCTGGACGCATGCATCATCGGTGCGGCGGCGGTCTCGTTGTCAACCGCGTATGCCATCGGTGACGTATTCAGGATTCGCCATTCACTGCACCGTAACGTGTCGGACGCCAAGGGCTTCTATCTCGTGTACTTCGGCATCGTTGCGGGCGCTGCAGCCCTGGTGCTCATGCCGGGCAGCCCGCTTGGCCTGCTGACCGAAGCGGTGCAGACGCTCGCGGGCGTCCTGCTGCCGAGCGCCACGGTGTTCCTGCTGCTGTTGTGCAACGACAAGGCCGTGCTCGGCCCCTGGGTCAATTCAAGGAAGCTGAACCTGTTCACCGGCGCCGTGGTCTGGGTGCTGGTCATGCTGTCGATTATCCTCACCGCGTCCGTCATGTACCCCGACATTACCGGCCGGACCATCATCGAGGTGCTGGGCGGGGGAACCTTGCTCGCAGTCGCTGGCTTTGCGGCAACCGTCGTGTTGCGCAAGCTCCATCAGCAGCCGGCAGCCGAGGCCGCTCACGATGACCGAGTGGCCTGGCCGAAGGAGGCGCGCGACACATGGCGTATGCCGCCCCTCGACCAGTTGCCTCCGCCGAAGTTGACGCTGTCCAACCGGGTCTGGATGGGCGTGCTGCGCGGCTATCTCGTCGTGGCGGTCGCGCTGGTCATCGTCAAGGTCGTCCAGATGACGCTGATGCAGTGAGGGAAATCGCGTCGTCGGTATTCAACCGGGCCGGCTGCGGCCGGCAAGGCCGCATGCACCGTCCTTTATCCATGAGCGCATCGGATATCATCGACACCCATCCCAAATGAACCCTGCGTGCGGGCGACCCGTGAGCAGATCGGACCTCTCATGCCGTCTTCCGTCGACCCGCCATCGAAAAAGCACGCGAACGCCGGCATGCACGACCTTCGCGTGATGCGCGTCGGATTTCTGCTTCTCGAGAACTTCTCGCTGATCGCGCTTGGCACGGCCGTCGATCCCTTGCGGATCGCGAACATGCTGATCGAACGGACCGTGTACGAATACGAGTTGATCGGCGCGAGCGGAGATGTCGTGCGTTCGAGCGACGGGATCCGCGTGCTTCCCGATACCTCGATCAAGGAAGCGGGCCGCTTCGACGCCGTGTTCGTCGTCGGACCGAATCCGATTCCGCGCAAGGGCATCGGCGCCATCATGGATTGGCTGCGCTTGCAGGCGCGGCACGGTAGCGCACTAGGCGGCCTCGACACCGGAAGCTACTTTCTGGCGCGCGCGGGCCTGCTCAATGGCTACCGCTGCACGATTCACTGGGAAGATCAGGATGTGCTCCTGGAGCAATTCCCGAAGCTGACCGTCTCCAATCGCCTCTATGAAGTGGACCGCGACCGCTACACATGCAGCGGCGGGGTCGCGCCGCTCGATCTGATGGTGCATCTGCTCGGACTGCCGCCCGGCAGTCCGTCGCTCGCGGCGCGCGTGCTCGAATTGCTCGTCGCCGAGCGGCGCGGTCACGAGGAGCGTCAGATGACGTCGCTCAGGCGATACGTCGGGGAGGAGCACGCGAAGCTCGACGAGGCTTTGCAAGTCATGGAAAGCAATGTCGAGGAAACCATGAGCGTCGCGGAGATCGCATCGTTCGTGAAGGTATCGCAACGGCAGCTCGAAAGATGGTTCCGCGAGTGCCTCGGCAAGACGCCCGCACAGGCTTACCTCGAAATACGCCTGCTGCGCGCGCGTCAGCTGCTCTACCGGACCGGGCTTCCGCTCGAGCAAGTGTGCGCGCGCACGGGCTTCACTTCGCTCACGCACTTCTCGACGCGTTACAAGGCGCAGTTCGCCAATTCGCCAATAGCCGATCGCCGGCGCTATCAGAAGGCGCTCTGAAACGCGCCACTCCATGAGTTCGCAGCACCTCGCACGATCGCGCGCACGTTTTCGTGCGCCGTCTCTCGTTAACCCTCGATGTCGAAAACAGGAATTTTGGCGTCGAATCGGGACATGTTTCAAACCATCAGGCTACTACCATTCGCTCACACCGATGGACATTTCACCCAGGAGCAGAGCGCATGAAAATGGAGAACCTCATCCGGATCGAGAATGGCGAGAAAGCACGGCACACTTTCTCCGACGCCGAATACGCGAGCCGCCAGGGCAAGCTGCGCGATCTGATGGCGCGCGAGAACATCGATGCCGTGCTGTTCACGTCGTATCACAACATCAACTACTACGCGGACTTTCTGTACTGCTCGTTCGGGCGCAAATACGGTCTCGTCGTGACGCCGAAGAAGGTCGTGTCGATTTCGGCGAACATCGACGGCGGCCAGCCGTGGCGGCGCACCGTCGGCGACTACAACGTGGTCTACACCGACTGGCAGCGCGACAACTTCTTCCGTGCCGTGCAGGGCGAAATCGACAACAAGGGACGCGTCGGCGTGGAGTTCGATCAGCTGCCAGTCGAGGCGCTCTCGAAGCTCAAGGCGGCGTTGCCGTCGGTCGAATTCGTCGATATCGGCGCGCAGACGATGCGCATGCGCATGATCAAGTCGGCGGAGGAGATCGAAGTCATCAAACATGGCGCGAACGTGTGCGACGTCGGTGGCGCGGCGCTCGCGGCGGCGGTGCACGAGGGCGTGCCCGAGCACGAAGTCGCGCTCGCATCGACGCAGGCGATGGTGCGCGAGATCGCACGCCGCTTTCCCGATTCGGAACTCATGGATACATGGACGTGGTTCCAGTCCGGCATCAACACGGACGGCGCGCACAACCCGGTGACGACGCGCAAGGTGCACAAGGGCGACATCCTCAGCCTGAACTGCTTCTCGATGATCGCGGGCTACTACACGGCGCTGGAACGCACGATGTTCTTCGATCACTGCTCCGATGCGCATCTGCGCTTGTGGAAGATCAACGTCGAGGTGCATGAAGCGGGACTCGGGCTCATCAAGCCGGGCGCGCGTTGCTGCGACATCGCCAGCGAGCTCAACAAGATCTACGCCGAATACGGCGTGCTGCAATACCGCACGTTCGGCTACGGCCACTCGTTCGGCGTGCTTTCTCACTACTACGGCCGCGAAGCCGGGCTCGAGCTGCGCGAGGACATCGAGACGGTGCTCGAACCGAACATGGTCGTCTCGATGGAGCCGATGATCATGCTGCCGCAGGGCTTGCCAGGGGCGGGCGGCTATCGCGAACACGACATCCTCGTGGTCGGCGAAAAGGGCGCAACCAACATCACCGGCTTTCCGTACGGGCCGGAGCACAACATCATCGCGGCCTGAACGCGGCGGCGCACGAACGCCCGCGCCCATGCCGCGGGCTTCTCAGGCAGACAGAGAGGCATCCATGTATTCGAAGGAACAGACGATCGCGGGCTTCGACCCCGAGCTGTCGGCGGCGATGCGCGGCGAGCGGCAACGACAGGAAGATCACATCGAGCTGATCGCGTCGGAAAACTATGCGAGTCCGCGCGTGCTCGAAGCGCAAGGTTCGGTGCTCACCAACAAGTATGCGGAAGGCTATCCCGGCAAGCGCTATTACGGCGGATGCGAGCATGTCGACGTGATCGAATCGCTCGCGATCGAACGCGCGAAGGCCTTGTTCGATGCCGGTTACGCCAACGTGCAGCCGCATAGCGGATCGCAGGCGAATGCGGCTGTGTACCTCGCGCTGCTCGCGCCGGGCGACACCATCCTCGGCATGAGGCTCGCGCATGGCGGCCATCTGACGCACGGCGCGAAGGTCTCGTTTTCGGGCAAGGTGTTCGACGCCGTGCAGTATGGCGTGAACGCGCACAGCGGCCTGATCGACTACGACGAAGTCGCAAGGCTCGCGCTCGCGCATCGCCCGAAGATGATCGTCGCGGGCTTCTCCGCCTATTCGCGCGTGCTCGATTTCGCGCGCTTTCGCGAAATCGCGGACCGCGTCGGCGCCTGTCTGGTCGTCGACATGGCGCACGTCGCGGGTCTGGTCGCGGCGCGGCTCTATCCCAATCCGGTGCCGTTCGCGGACGTCGTGACGACGACCACGCACAAGACCTTGCGCGGGCCGCGCGGCGGCCTGATTCTCGCGCGCTCCAACGAAGCGATCGAGAAAAAGCTCAATGCGATGGTCTTTCCCGGCACGCAGGGCGGCCCGCTCATGCATGTGATCGCCGCGAAGGCCGTGGCGTTTCGCGAGGCGCTCGGCGAAGAGTTTGCCGCTTATCAGCAGCGCGTGCTGGCCAACGCGCGCGCAATGGTGAGCGTGTTTCTCGAACGTGGCCATGCCGTGGTATCGGGCGGCACGGACGACCATCTGTTCCTCGTGAATCTCGTGGACAAGGGCATCACCGGCAAGGACGCGGATGCCGCGCTCGGACGCGCGCACATCACGGTGAACAAGAACGCGGTGCCGAATGATCCGCAGTCGCCGTTCGTCACGAGCGGCATCCGTATCGGCACCCCGGCGATCACGACGCGTGGCTTCGACGAGGATGAAGCGAAGCTCACCGCGTCTCTCGTCTGCGACGTGCTCGATCGTCCCGGCGACGCGCGCGTCGAAGCGCAGGTGCGCGAGCGGGTGGCGCGGCTCTGCGCGCGCTTTCCCGTCTACAAGGGGAACTGATTCGGGTTCCATCCGAAAACATCATCACAGGATGGCGTCGCAAGCTGGCGCCACGTGCAGCGCAATCACATCATCATGTCTGGAGACAGTCGATGAATACGGAAAGAGCGGTATCCGCGCAAATCGCGATGCCTCAGGGATCGCCCATGGAAGGCGCGCGTGTCGACCCGAAGCTGCTGAAGCGCGCCGCCTGCGCGAGCTTTATCGGCAATTTCGTCGAGTGGTTCGACTACGCGTCGTATGGCTATCTGGCGACGATCATCGCCGTGGTGTTCTTTCCCAGGACCGATGGCGCCACGGGCTTGCTCGCCACCTACGGCGTGTTCGCGATATCGTTCATCGTGCGGCCGCTCGGCGGCATCGTGTGGGGGCATGTGGGCGACAGGATCGGCAGGCGCACGTCCCTTTCGCTGTCGATCCTCATCATGTCGTGTTCGACCTTCCTGATCGCACTGCTGCCGACCTATGCGCAGGTGGGCATGCTCGCGCCCGTTCTGCTTCTTCTGGTGCGCGTGGTTCAGGGCTTCTCGGCGTCGGGCGAATATGCGGGCGCGGCGGCCTTTCTCGCGGAGTACGCGCCGGACAGAAAGCGCGGCGTCTACACGAGCATCGTGCCCGCGAGCACGGCAGCGGGGCTGCTGTTCGGCTCGATTCTGATCGCGCTGATGCACGCCGCGCTGAGCAGCGAGCAGTTGCAGTCCTTCGGCTGGCGCCTGCCGTTCCTGCTCGCCGCGCCGTTCGGTCTGATCGGACGTTATATCCGCGTGAAGCTCGAGGATACGCCGCGCTTCAAGGCGCTGGAGCAGAGCCATCATGCGGCACGCGCGCCGATCGCCGAGCTGCTGTCGAAGCACCGTGCGCGGATGCTGATCGCGTTCGGCGCGACCTGCCTGAACGCGGTGGCGTTCTATCTGGTGCTGAGCTATATGCCGACGTATCTGTCGACGGAGATGGGCATGAGCGAGACCGCCTCGTTCATTGCCGCGACCATCTCGCTCACGGCCTACATCGGCCTGATTTTCCTGATGGGCGCGCTGTCCGACCGCGTGGGGCGCAAGTCGATGCTGATCGGCGCATCGATCCTGTTCGCCGTCTTGACCGTGCCGCTCTTCAAGGGACTCGTCGGCGCGAGCTTCGCCATGATCGTCGCGATCCAGGTCGCATTTGGCGCGCTCCTGACGATGAACGACGGCACGCTGCCGTGCTTCCTGTCGGAGATCTTCCCGACGCGCGTGCGCTACAGCGGCTTCGCGTTCTGCTTCAATGCGGCCAATGCGTTGTTCGGCGGCACCGCGCCGCTCGTCGCGACATGGCTCATCGGCGTGACGGGCAACAAGCTCGCGCCGGCCTGGTATCTGGTCGGGGCGGCGGGCGTCGCGCTCGTCGCGATGCTCGGCAGCCGCGAGACCTCGCACGCGCCGCTTGCGGACGAGTGAAGCGCTGTGCGCGCGGCCCGGGCGCCTGTCCTTGCCTGTCGCGAGATGGTCATGCGGGACGAGGGCAAGAGCCGCGCCTCGTCCCATGCAGACGAAATCACCGTACCGGCTCTCGCCGTGCTTTCCACCAGTCGCGCAATCGCTGGGCAATGAGTCCGAACGGCGGATTGACGAACAGCACCCATGCGCTCAGCGTGAGGCAACCGCAGACGAGAAACGTGCCCCGATAGCCGAGCGCCGCCACGAGCGCGCCGGACAACACGCCGGAGAGAATCGAACCGACGCGGGACGCGTTGAAGAACAGCGCCGTCGCCGATCCCGGGCTGCGGGGCATCAGGTCCTGCATGTAAGTCATGCCGAGGCATGAGGTCACCGAAACGACGAACGCGTTGAAGGCCTGCATGGGAATCAGGACGCGGATGCTCGGCGCCGCCGCGATCGCAACGAAATAGACCATGTGCACGGCCGCGCAGGACGCGAGCCAGCGCTGCTTGTCGAGACGCGAGCCGCGTGCGCCGAGCGCCAGCATCATCGGTATCTCGAGGAACGCGCCGAGCCTGAGCATGATGGAGACATCGATGCGCGTGCCATGCATGCCATGCACGACATAGAGCGGCAGAACGATCATCGTCGCGCTCGCGGCAAGTCCGATGAGCGTCAGCGCGACGGTGGCGCGGGATATTTCCGCGCGCGTGTGCGGTGCGCCGGCGTGCGGCTGCACGAGCTCTTCGGTGTCGGGCGCCGTCACCTCGAGCAGCGACGACGGATCGCCTGCATAGTGCGCCGGCGCGCTGTGCGGATCGCCCTTGGGCGAATCGTGCATGCGCCATACGATGGCGCTGCACGCTGCGAAACACGCCGCCGCAAACAGGAACAGGCCGTAGAAGCCCGACGCGGCCAGCACCAGCGCACCGACGGAAGGTCCGAACACCCATGCCATCGAGAGGACTGTTCTCAGCGTCGCAAGCGCGAACGACCGCTCGGCTTCGTCGTCGACGGGCAGCGCCGCGCGCGCGAACGAGAACACGAGCGACATGGCGGACCCGCCCGCACCGAGAAACACGAGGCCGATCGTGACCAGCGCCGCGTAGTTGCGCACCAGACACAGCAGCAGGAAGCCGAGCGACGATGCAATGAGCGCCGCAAGCAACAGTCCGCGATGATGACCATGCCGGTCCGACCACTTGCCCGCGAAGGCACTCGCCACCACGCCGCTCGCGGCGATCACCGTCATGAAGACGCCGAGCCGCAACGGTGTCATGGCGGCCTGCTCCACGCTGAACAGCGAGAGATACGGCGCGGTGAAGGACATCGCGATGCCGAGCATCAAGGTGGCGGCGGCGAGCGGCAGAAAAAAGGGAATGCGCGTAAGACTGAGCAGGCGAGTGTTCATCGGTTGTTGGTCGGCGCGTCGATCGAGCCGGAAGGACAGAACGTGTTTCGGCCGCAAATCGCATTCCGCGCACGCGCGTGACAAAACGATGAACAGGCCTGCGCAGTTTGCCACCGCGGATGGTTCGGGTTGCAACAAAGTTTCTGGCTGAGACCTCTGCGCGTGCGGAAGTTCAAGATCCACACTGCCTGCACGCACCATTCGGCGCCCCATTCGCCGTGGGCGTGGCCTGATATATGACGCCGGCCACAACCGCCCAGGCGTCATGTGCCAGGCGTCATATATCAGGCCATGCCGCGGTGGGTCGTGACCGCGGCGGACTTCCGCATCGACGTGGACAAGGGCAGCGGCGCTGTCTCGCACGCCCTCGGTAGTCACGCGATACTCTGTGCGCTCGGGACCGCCTATAACCTGAACCTGAGTGCACGCATGTTTCCGTACGGCACCGTCGCGTACGTGAACAACGGCAGGAACGGCGGCACCTTCCTGGTGTTCGCGACGCCGCGCGCAGCCGGTTCGTGCACGAGCCCGATGGCAGGCGAGTTGCAGACCGGCGTATACATCGGGATGATGCACGTGTTCTGACGTTTGTCCCGCATGTCCGGCGAACCCGGAAGAAGTCCGGCGGGTCAGCCGGTGTGCCCGCGCCTCGGGCATCGCGCAACAGGCGGTGCGCGTGGCGCCCTCAACAAAGGGGTGAAATAATCATGTCCAGACAGTCGACATCGTTGGGTTTTATCGGCGTCATCACACTGCTGTTCACCGCGCTCACCGCGCTGTATCTGCTGGTCGGGGGCGCGTGGCTGCTCTCGCTCGGGGGCTCCGCCTATTACGTCGTGACCGGCGTCGTGCTGCTCGGTGTGACATGGCTGCTGTACCGGCGCAGTCCCGCGGCGCTCGTGCTCTACGCGCTCGTGCTCGTGGGCACCGCGATCTGGGCGATCTCGGAGTCGGGCACCGACTTCTGGGCGCTCGCACCGCGTTCCGGCGTGCTCGTCTTGTTCGGCGTATGGCTGCTGCTGCTCGTGAGCTGGCGCCTCGAAGGCGCGCGGAAGCTCGGTGTAAGCTCGCTGGTCGGCGCGCTCGTGATCTGGGCGGGCGTGCTGGTCTATGCGAGCTTCAACGATCCGCAGACCGTCAACGGCTCGCTGAGCGCGTCGTCCGGCGCGGCGCCGGCGACCGCTCCAGACGGCATCGATCCCGCCGACTGGCCCGCCTACGGCCGTACCCAGGAGGGCACGCGCTATTCGCCCCTGCAGCAGATCACGCCTGAAAACGTGAAGAATCTGCAAGTGGCCTGGACTTTCCGCACGGGCGACATGAAAGGCCCGAACGATCCTGTCGAGATCACCAACGAAGTCACGCCGATCAAGATCGGCGAGCTGCTCTATCTGTGCTCGCCGCACCAGAAGCTGTTCGCGCTCGACGCGAAGACAGGCGCGCTCAAGTGGACGTTCGATCCGAAGCTGCAGGCCGATCCGTCGTTCCAGCACGTGACCTGCCGCGGCGTCTCGTATGTCGACTTGTCGGCGAGCGCCGCGACGGCTGAGCCTGCCGCCTCGGCCACGCAAGCCGCCGCGCCCGCGGCATGCACGCGCCGCGTCTATCTGCCGGTCAACGACGGCCACCTCTACGCGCTCGACGCGCAGACGGGCGAGCGCTGCGCGGGCTTCGGCAACAACGGCGACCTCGACCTGCAACATGCGCAGCCGGTCACGACACCGGGCATGTACGAGCCGACTTCACCGCCAATCGTCACCAGCAAGGTGATCATCGTGGCGGGCGCGGTCGAGGACAACTTCTCGACGCGCGAGCCGTCGGGCGTGATCCGCGGCTTCGACGTGCGCACGGGCGATCTGCTGTGGGCGTTCGATCCGGGCGCGCAGGATCCGAACAAGATTCCGGGCCCGGGCGAGCACTACACCTTCAATTCGCCGAACTCATGGGCGCCTTCCGCCTACGACGCGAAGCTCGACATCGTTTATCTGCCGATGGGCGTGACGACGCCGGACATCTGGGGCGGTAACCGCACGCCCGAGCAGGAGCGTTACGCGAGTGGCCTTCTCGCGCTGCACGCGTCGACGGGCAAGCTCGCCTGGTTCTACCAGACCGCGCACCACGACCTGTGGGACATGGACCAGCCGTCGCAGCCGACGCTCGCCGACATCACCGCGAAGGACGGCCAGACGGTGCCGGTCGTGTACGCGCCCGCGAAGACCGGCAACCTGTTCGTGCTGGACCGCCGCACCGGCGTGCCGGTCGTGCCGGCGCCGGAAATGCCGGTGCCGCAAGGCGCAGCGCCCGGCGACCACGTCTCGCCGACGCAGCCGTTCTCCGATCTCACGTTCCGTCCGAAGGAGAAGCTCACCGACGCCGACATGTGGGGCGCGACGATGTACGATCAGCTCGTCTGCCGCGTGATGTTCCACAAGCTACGCTATGAGGGCACGTTCACGCCGCCGTCGCTGCAGGGCACGCTCGTGTTCCCGGGCAACCTGGGCATGTTCGAGTGGGGCGGCATTGCCGTCGACACCGACCGCCAGATCGCCATCGCCAATCCGATCGCGCTGCCGTTCGTCTCGCGTCTGATCCCGCGCGGCCCGGGCAATCCGATGGAGCCGGTGCCGGGCGCCAAGGGCAGCGGCACGGAGTCGGGCATCCAGCCGCAATATGGTTTGCCGTACGGCGTGACGCTGAACCCGTTCCTTTCGCCGTTCGGCCTGCCCTGCAAGCAGCCGGCGTGGGGCTACATCTCGGCGATCGACCTCAAGACCAACGAGATCGTGTGGAAGCAGCGCATCGGCACCGTGCGTGACAGCTCGCCGATTCCGCTGCCGTTCAAGATGGGCATGCCGATGCTGGGCGGTCCGATCGTGACGGCGGGCGGCGTCGTGTTCATCGGCGCGACCGCGGACAACTACATCCGCGCATTCGACGTGCACACCGGCAAGGAGCTCTGGCAGGCGCGTCTGCCCGCGGGCGGCCAGGCCACGCCGATGAGCTATTCCATCGACGGCCGCCAGTACATCGTGATCGCCGCGGGTGGCCACGGTTCGTTCGGCACCAAGCTCGGCGATCATGTGATCGCCTACGCGCTGCCGCAGTAAGCGGCGGCCCGATCGCGGCGCGTCTGATGAGGCACGGCAACGTGCCCATCGCGCCGCGCCGCCTTGCTGGTTTTCCTGCACGAGTCGTTCATCCCACGCGCCGCTCGACCGGCCATGTCGGATCGGCCGGCGCGCACACGCCTTCGATACTCAATTTTCATGCCGCGTCATGAGCGCGTCCCGATACTCGGCGCGTTGCGGCACTGCCATTTTCTTCAACAACATGAATGTGCGAAACCCCACATAGACGTATTAAGCGGATTGTTACCATCTGCACGCCCGCTCGCACGTCGATGTTCGCGCCTCGTACATGTTGGATGGCAATAGCGGCTCCACCGTCAGCGGCCCAACGAGAACGATCGAACAACACTGTCCGGAGGGCTTATGCAGCGCGGTTTTCACTTCATCCCGCGGATGCTTCGCATGCATCGATCCGAGCATCCGCATCTCTCGATCACGCGCACTCGCAGCGCGCGGCTGCGGCCGCTGGCGCTGCTCGTGCCGGTCGTCGTCGGGCTCGCGTGCGCCGGCGCAACCGCCGCGCCGCCATTGCCGAAGGGCGGCCAGTTCGTCGCCGGCAGCGGGTCCATCGGCGGCGGCGGCCAGGCGCTCGTGATCGATCAGACCTCGTCACGCGGCGTGATCGACTGGAACAGCTTCTCGATCGGCGGCGGCCGGCAGGTCACCTTCAACAACGGCTCGGGCGCGACGCTCAACCGCGTCACGGGCGGCGATCCATCGGTGATTCTCGGACAGCTGAGCGCGAGCGGCAGCGTCTACCTGATCAATCCGCAAGGCGTGCTGGTCGGCCCGGGCGGCGTGGTCGCGACGGGCGGGCGCTTCGTCGCCTCGGCGCTCGATGTCAACAGCGACGCGTTCATGACCGGCGGCCCGCTCACGCTTTCGGGAGGCGGCAACGGCGCGGTGGTCAATCTCGGCAAGATCGGCTCGAGCGGCGGCGACGTGTTCCTCGTGTCGCGCACGGCCGTCGTGAACGGCGGCACGATCGACGCGCCGCAAGGCTCGGCCGAGCTCGCGACCGGCAGCGAGGTGCTGCTGCAGGACGCGTCGGGCAGCCGGCAAGTCTTCGTGCAGACGGGCAGCGGCGGCACGATCACGAACATCGGCACGATCCAGGCCGCGCAAGCGAGCCTGCAAGCCGCGGACGGCAATGTCTACGCGCTCGCGGGCCGTAGCGCGGCGATTCGCGCGACGGGCACCGCGACGCGCGACGGCCACGTGTGGCTCGTCGCCGATCAAGGTTCGGTGCATGCGAACGGCGAGATCGCCGCGGCGAACGCCGACGGCAGCGGCGGCACGGTGGAGACGCGCGCGAACACGCTCGACGTGGCCGGCGCGACGGTGCAAGCCGGCAAATGGAAGCTCGGTGCGCCGACCTTCACGATCGGCAGCGCCACCGCGGATACGCTGTCGCGCAACTTGAGCAACGGCACGTCGATCGACGTCGAAGCCACCGGCTCGAACGGCGCGGCCGGCGATCTGACCGTCGGGCGCGATGTGCGATGGCAGGGCGACGCATCGCTGACGCTTGGCGCGGCGCACGACGTGACGGTCGGCCCGAGCGCGACGATCGCCAACGCTGGCGCGGGCAATCTCACGATCCGGGCGGATGCGAACGGCGTGAACAACGGCGGCGGCGTGACGAACGGCGGCACGATCGACTGGTCGGCAAGCACCGGCATCGTGAGCGCGCTCTACGACATGAACGGCAGCTACGCGCCGGGCACGCTGCTCACCAACAGCGGCTGGGCCGCCGCGCCGCATAGCGGCCTCGTCACGCAGATCACCGCGTACAAGCTCGTGAACGACCTGACGGATCTGCGCAACGTGTCGCAAGACCTGGCGGGCAACTATGCGCTCGGCAAGGACATCGACGCGAACGCGACCCAAACCTCTCCCAATGAGTTCACGCCGATCGGCGCCACCGCCGATGCCGCCTTCACTGGCCAGTTCGACGGCTTCGGCCATGCGATCGACGGCCTGAACGCGGTCGCGCCCGTCATCTCGAACCAGGCGATCGCGGGTTTGTTCGGCGTGGTCGGCACAAGCGGCGCCGTGCGCAATCTGGGTCTCACCAATGGTCACGTCGGCAGCGTGTACGAAGGAGCCCTCGGCCTGCTCGCGGGCCGGAACGACGGTGTCGTCGCCTATGTGTCGACGGCGGGCTCGGTCTCGCAGAGCGGTTTCGGCAACGGCGGCAGCGGCGGCCTGGTCGGCGTCAACAACGGCACCGTCGAGCGCTCGTCGAGCTCGGCGGATGTGAGATCCCAAGGGCCGTTGGGTGGTCTCGTGGGCACCAACAACGGCACGATCGCGCAATCGTTCGCGACCGGCGTGACGGTGGCCGGCTCGCACGGCTCGACCGGCGGTCTCGTCGCGAACAACAACGGCGCGATCACGCAGTCCTATGCGACCGGCGGCACGGGCGCCCTCGGAAGCGGGGGAGGACTGGTCAGCACCAACGGCGCCAACGGCGTGGTGAACGAGTCGTTCGCCGTGGGTCAGGTCGGCGGCGGCGGGCCGCCGGGCGGAGCGTACGGCGGCATCGCGGCATACAACTACGGTACGATCAACGCCAACGTCTACTGGGACAAGGATACGACGACGCGCACGAGCGCCGCGGGCGCCAACCTCGGCGGCGGCACGGCGCCGCCCGACACGAACGGGCTCACGACCGCGCAGATGAGCACGCCGTCGAGCTTCACGTCGTGGGACTTCGGTCCGGGCGGCGCATGGGCGATGCCGGCGGGCGCCACGCATCCGGTGCTGCAGTGGCAGCAGGCGCAGCCGTGACGCGATGAGCCGGACGGACGGGGCGCATTGCGCGCCGTCCGATTTCGCGTCCACGCCGCTCATCAACACCTTTTCCCGCTTTGCAACTCTCCCCGACTTACCCGTCTATGGCTTGATGGTTTATGGTTGCAGGCCACACAGCGAGATGAAGGCTCATGCATCGAATCTCCGAGTAGGCGATGAAGGAGAGACACTCAATATGAATATGACGATCCGCGACGAACACGCCGAAGACATCGACACCATCACGAGACTGACAACGGCGGCGTTTGAACGCGAAGAACATTCGAGCCACACCGAACAATTTATCGTCAATGCACTGCGCCGCGGCAAGCAGCTCACCGTCTCCCTGGTAGCGGTAGAGAACAATGAAATCACCGGCCATGTCGCCGTCTCCCCCGTTACGGTTTCGTCTGGCGCACCCGGCTGGTTCGGGCTCGGGCCAATCTCCGTGTGGCCGGATCGTCAGGGCCAAGGTATTGGTTCAGCCTTGATGAAAGCCGCTCTGTCCGAGTTGCAGCGCCTGGGCGGCGTTGGCTGCGTAGTGCTGGGCGACCCTGGCTACTATGGGCGCTTCGGCTTCAAGGTACATCCAGGTCTGGAACTGCCTGGGGTTCCCCGCGAATACTTTCAGGCGCTGTCCTTTGGCGGTGAGTTGCCAACAGGCACCGTGCAGTACCACACGGCATTTGAAGCCACCGCGTGAGCGATATTCAATCCCGGCATCATCTATTCCAACATGTCGCGCGGCCTAGCCTTCGTGGAGACCTCATCCGGCGTACTCGACCGTGAGCGTGTACGCCGGATCGTCATGCCATTCCCAATAGGTGCGGTAAATCGACCGCGTGATTGCGCCGGGGGCGCCGTCGCGAACCGGCTCGCCGTTCAGGCGCGTGACCGGCATGACCCCGCCAGCCGTCGAGGTGATGAAGATCTCGTCGGCGTCGCGCAGCGTGTCTTCGCCGAGCGCTCCCGTGTGCACGGCGATACCCTGGCGCCCCGCGATATCGATCACCGTGCGGCGCGTGATGCCGTGCAGCACGCCGCGCTCGGGTGTGTGAAGCGCGCCTGCCTTGACGGCGAAGATGTTGAAGCCGGGACCTTCCGCGACGTTTCCGTCGATGTCCTTGATGACGACGGTCTCCGCGCCGGCATCGAAACCCTGAAACTGCGCGGTGACCAGATCGAGCCAGTGGTAATTCTTGATCTGCGGGTCGACGGATTCAGGCGGGATGCGCCGCACCGTGTCGATCAGATGGAGGTGCAACCCCTCGCGCAGCTGTTGCGCGTTCGCGACCGATCCGTACGGCACCGCGAACGCGACGAACTGGTTGATCGCGTCGCGCGGGTCGCGGCTGAACGTCGGCGACACGCCGCGTGTGCACAACATCTCGACGTACGCGTGGCGCAAGCCCGAGCGCCGCACGCATTCGACGAGGATGTCGCGCAGGGCGTCATCGCTGTGTGTCACGACGAGACGCAGTTTGGCGAGCGAACGCCGAAAGCGTTCGATATGCAGATCGAGACGGAAGAACTTGCCGTCCCATACGTGCACCGTGTCGTAAGTCACATCGGAATGGAGCAAGCCCCAGTCGAGCACCGAGATACGCGCCTCTGACATTGGCAGAAACTGGCCGGCCATGTAGGCAACGCCGCGAGGATAGGTCAGACCGTCGATGCGGCCCACGTCGGGTTGGGTCATAGTGAACTCAGACAGGTTGCGTGAAGTGATCGACATCGCGTGCGAAGGCTTCACGTTCGTTTTCGAAGACCCTGCGATGGACGAACGGGTTAGCGCCGACGGCACGATCGAACGACAGCACACCATCGAGATGATCGATCTCGTGCTGCATCAGTTCCGAGACATCGGGGCTCAGGCGTTCGCGCAGATGCAGCCGCCCGGCCAGATCGACGAACCGCAGCGAGATCGACGCGTGCCGCTCCACGCGCACCAGCATGTCCGGAAAGCACATGCAGTCGTCCCACAACGTGATGCGGCACACGCTCGTCCAGACGATCTCCGGATTCACGATCACCTCGGGCCAGTCCGGCAGCGCAAGGCCGATCATGCGCCTGGCAATACCGATCTGCGTGGCCGCAATGGCGCGTCCGAAGCCGTGCTCATCGCGAAATGCCCGCAATGTGTCCCGCAAGGCGATGGCATCGGCGACAACGGTGGCGTCGCCGACGTTCGGCACATGACTGGCGACGATCCTCAGCCCCGGCGAGCCGACCGTCAGGATCTCGCGCCTCATTTGACGACCTCCGTGACCGCGATCTTCCTGTCGCCCTCGTACGTGGAAATCGTCGCGGCCGGCGTGCGCAGATCGCCGTGTTCGTCGAAGGCCACCTGGCCCGTCACGCCCTGAAAGGACACGCGGTGCAGCGCCGCCGCGATCGACGGCGCATCGGTTGCCTGCGCCAGTGTCGCCGCGTGATAGACCGCCATCATCGCGTCGTAGGCATATGGCGCATACAGTTGCACCGGCTCGCCATACTTCGCCTTGAATTTCGCCGCAAAAGCGGGACCGCCCGGCATCTTCGCGAGACTGCGGCCGCCGTCGGCGCAGAACAGGTTGTGGTTGAGGGCCTGGCCCGCGAGCTTGATCATCTCCGTGGTGCATAGACCATCGCCGCCGATCAGCGGCGCGTTGATCGCGAATTGACGCATCTGCCTGAGCATCGGGCCGCCTTGCGCGTCCATGCCGCCGAAAAAGATGACCTGAGGATCGACGCCTTTCACGCGCGTGAGCACCGCCTTGAAGTCGAACGCCTTGTCCGTCGAATACTCGCGCGTGACGATCGTTGCACCCGAGGACTGCACCTGATTCGCAAACACATCCGCGATGCCTTGCCCGTAGGCGGTTCGATCGTCGATCACCGCGACACGCTTCGCGTGCAACTGATCGGCGACGTAGTGCGACAACGCCTCACCGAGAAAATTGTCGTTGGCCAGCATGCGGAACGTGGTGTCGAAACCGAGCTGTGTGAACGACGGGTTCGTGGCCGACGGCGTGAGCTCGGCGATGTGCTGCTGCGCGTAGATGTGCGCGACCGCGATCGACGTGCCCGAGTTCTGATGGCCGATGACCGCGCTCACATGAGCGTCGGCGAAGCGTTGCGCGACGGTAGTCGCGGTTTTCGGATCGGCGGCGTCGTCCTCGGCGTCGAGCGCGAACGTGACCGGCTTGCCGCCGATCACGGGATGCGTTGCGTTGATTTCGTCCATGGCGAGCCGGATGCCGCGCTCGCTGTCTTTGCCGAAATGTGCCTGCGCGCCGCTCAGCGCGCCGGCATAGCCGATGGTGACGACGGTTTGCGCATGCGCCTGGACGCAACAGAGCGCCAGTGAAAAGCAGAAGCAAGGTAGGGTCGCGACACGGATTTCTCCTTGGAATCGGGCACTGTGTGGTGATACGATTTTATGGAGCCGGCGCGAAATCCAATATCTGTTCTGCGGGGTTATGGTTAATCGGATTTCTTTCTCCGGGCCTTTGGAGAAATTGAAAAAATGCTCGATACCTCGCTCGATGACTACGACCGCCGCATCCTCGCGCGGCTTCAAATCGATAACCAGATCAGCAATCAGGCGCTCGCTGCGGAGGTGAACCTGAGCCCGCCCGCCTGCCTTCGGCGAGTCAAGCGGCTGAGGGAAGAGGGCTTTATCCAGAAGGACATCTCGGTGGTCGATCCGGGCAAGGTCGGTTTGCCGTTGATGATGTGGGTTCTCGTTCAGGTCGAACGCGAGCGGCTCGATCTGCTCGACGAATTCAAGCGTTTTCTGAACGGCGTGCCGGAGGTGATGCAATGCTATGTCGTCACCGGACGCGCCGACTTCGTGTTGCTGATCAACGTGCGCGACATCGATCACTACGAGGAGTTCGCGACGCGCGTTTTTCGGCAGAACCCCAATATTCGCCACTTCGAGACGATGGTCGTGATGTCTCGCGTCAAATTTGGCATGTCTTTACCGATTTGAAGAGGTGCCTGGAAGCGCATCTCACGTTAATCAGTATTACTCGTCATCGTCAAAGCGAAATGCGCCAGGCTCAGTGGGAAGAGACGTAAGCAGAATCAGCGAACGCGGCCGGAATGGCGAAGCCCTCGCGCATGCGCTTCGTCTCCGCCGCTGGCGTCAAGCCAAACAGGCGCTTGAACTCTCTGCTGAACTGGGACGGGCTCGTGTAACCCACGGCATGGCCGGCCGCCTCCGCGGTCAGATCCTGGCGCACCATCAACAGGCGCGCCTGATGCAGACGCGTCGATTTCACGTACTGTATCGGCGACACCTGCGTGATTGCCTTGAAGTGGCTGTGGAAGCTCGGGACGCTCATGCCCGCTTCCTTGGCCAGTTGCGACACGTCGAGGGGCTGCGCGTAGTCGGCATGGATGAGGCGCAGTGATCTGCCTATCCTGCCGAACTGTCCCCGCATCGCCAAGGCCTCTCGCATCGAGCTTCCCTGCGGCCCGGTGAGCGCACGGAAATACAGTTCGCGCAGCAGGCCCGGACCCAGCACAACGGCTTCGAGCGGCCGATGCATCGCCTCGAGGAAGCGCAGGACCGACGCTCGCATCGCGTCATCCATCGGTGTCGACGTCATGCTCTGAGGCGTTTGCACTCGCTCCGTTACGCCTGCGCGGTCGATCTGCGCCGCCAGCTCGGCGGCCATTGCGAAATCGAGGTGCAAATACAGTGCGAGCAGCGGGCGCTCCTGCGTTGCGTCGGTTTCCATGCTGAACGGAACGGGCACGGATACGGCCAGATAGTGATGCTCGTCGTACAGATAGAGCCGATCTCCGAAGTAACCGCGCTTGCGGCCCTGGCAAACGATCACGATGCCGGGATCGTACAGAACCGGCGTGCGCGACAGCGCGCGATTCGAACGCAGGATGCGGACGCTCGGCAATGCCGTCAGGTTGTAGCCCTCCTCGGGCGCGAGCGCGCGCAGCAGGGCGACCATGCGTTTCTGGCTTCGAGAGGATGGATCCGTGTGGTGAGTAGCGGCGCGATTCATACCCATAGTTTTATGCAAGAAAATCAGCGTAATTTGGCTTATCCAGCCGTGCTTATGAGATTAGCATGCACTCTCCGATCGACATCTGGGAGAAGCTTCGATGGCATCCGGCAAAATCCTGCTCATCACCGGCGTCAGCAGCGGCTTTGGCCGTGCGCTCGCACAAGAAGCGCTGGCGGCGGGTCACAAGGTCATCGGGACTGTGAGAAGTGCGCAGGCACGGCGCGACTTCGAGTCTCTGTCCGCGAGTGCCGCTTTTGGCCGAGTGCTTGACGTGACCGACTTCGATGCCATCGACGGCATCGTGGCGGAAATCGAGGCGAGCGTGGGCCCCATCGACGTCCTCGTCAACAATGCCGGTTACGGCCACGAAGGCGTCATGGAAGAATCGCCCCTGGCGGAGATGCGCCGACAGTTCGACGTGAACGTGTTTGGGGCCGTTGCGATGATGAAGGCCGTCCTGCCTTTCATGCGTGAGCGCCGACGCGGCCACATTCTGAATATTACGTCGATGGGCGGCCACATCACGATGCCGGGAATCACTTACTACTGTGGGAGCAAATTCGCGCTGGAGGGCATTTCCGAAGCACTTGGCAAGGAGGTAGAGCCTTTCGGCATTGCCGTGACAGCCGTGGCGCCCGGTTCGTTCCGCACCGACTGGGCCGGCCGTTCGATGACGCGAACGCCACGATCCATTGCGGACTACGACGATATCTTCGTTCCCATCCGCAAAGCCCGCGAGGAGAAAAGCGGCAAGCAACCGGGAGACCCCAGGAAGGCAGCATGCGCGATGCTCACGGCGATTGCTGCGGACCGCCCGCCCGCGCATCTTTTGCTCGGAAGCGATGCACTCGGGCTCGTGCGAAACAAGCTGTCGGCATTCGAGAATGAAATCCGTGCGTGGGAGGCGGTTACGGTCTCGACGGACGGATGAAGACCGCCGGGGCTGGTGTAAGCGGCTCTACAGCAGCCCGCCGATCAGACGCGCAAGAAACGTATCGCACGCGTCGAGTTGCGCGAGTGCGACGTACTCGTCCGGCTTGTGCGCCACGTCGATGTCGCCGGGGCCGCAAACCAGCGTGGGCACGGAGAGACGCGTCGAGTAGAGGCCGCCCTCCGTGCCGAACGCGACCTTGCGCTTCGATGTATCCGCCGGCAGGAATGCTTCGAGAAAACGCACCGCGTCGCTCGCGACGTGCGTGTCGAGGCCCGGATATGCGTTTACTTCCGCGATGTCGGGTAGCGCTGCCTCATCGTCACGAGCGGCACGCGTGCGGATGTCGTCGAGAATCGCGTCGGCGCGATCGTTCGCGAGCGTGCGGATCTCGAAGTCGAGCGTGCATCGATTCGGCACGATGTTCAGCGCCCGGCCGCCGTGAATCGTGCCGACGTGAATCGTCGAATAGGGCACGTCGTAGCCGTCGTCGCGCGCGCCGTGCTGCGCGAGCCGCTCCTGCGCCGCGCGCATCGCCACGATCCAGCTGGTGGCGACGTGGATCGCATTCCGGTACTTCGGCGCGAGCGCAGAATGGCCTTCCTCCCCGCAACAGACCGCGCGATACGCGGCCTTGCCCTTATGGCCGGTCGCGATCTGCATCATCGTCGGTTCGCCGACCACGCAGAGGTCGGGACGCACCGGCGACATCTCCAGCACATCGATGAGCCGCCGCACGCCGACGCAGCCGATCTCCTCGTCATACGACAACGCGAGCTGCAGCGGCTTGCGGAGCGTACGCTTCGATGCATCGAGCATCGCGACGACCGCGCACGCGACGAAGCCCTTCATGTCGGCGGCGCCGCGTCCGTACAGACGATCGTCGCGCAACGTTGCTTCGAACGGCGGCGTCGTCCACGGCTGGCCTTCGACCGGCACCACGTCGGCATGTCCCGACAGCATCACGCCGGGCGTGTGCGCCGGTCCCGTGCTCGCGAACAGATTCGCGCAGGTGCCCGCCTCGTCCTTGACGATCGTGCACGCGATGCCCGCCGCGCCGAGCACGCCGGCGACGTGCTCGATCAGCGCGAGATTCGGCGTGCACGAGATCGTCGGGAAGGCGATCAACGCCTTCAGCAAGTCGGCGCTGCGGCCCAGCGTCATTCCGGCCTCACCGCGATCACGTCGATTTCGACGAGCCACTCGGGCCGCGCGAGCGCCTGCACGACGATGCCGGTCGACACGGGGAAAACGCCCTTGAGCCAGCGACCCATCACGTTGTAGACGGCTTCGCGGTAGCGCGGATCGATGATGTACACCGTCACCTTGCAGATGTCTTCGAGCTTGCTGCCGCATTCGTCGAGCAGCATCTTGACGTTCGCCATCGCCTTCTCGGTCTGGGCGGTGACGTCGCCGATGCCGACCGATTCGCGGGTGTCGAGATCCTGGCCGATCTGGCCGCGCAGATAGATCGTGTTGCCGGCGATGACGGCCTGGCACAGATCGTTGTCGAGCTTCTGCTCCGGATAGGTGTCGCGCGTATTGAACGGGCGGATGCGAGTATGCGTGGCCATGTCGTTGAGAAGGTAAGTCAGTGGTGAAGAATCTTCGAAAGAAAGCGCTTGGCGGCGGGGCTGGCGGCGTCCTGGAAGAACACGTCGGTCGGGCTGTCTTCGATGATCGCACCGTCCTCCATGAACACGACGCGATGCGCGACGCGGCGCGCGAAGCCCATCTCGTGCGTGACGACCATCATCGTCATGCCCTCGCGTGCGAGTTCGACCATCACGTCGAGCACTTCGTTGACCATCTCCGGATCGAGCGCCGACGTGGGTTCATCGAACAGCATCGCCATCGGATCCATCGACAACGCGCGCGCGATCGCGACGCGCTGTTGCTGGCCGCCTGACAGCTGCCCCGGGTACTTGTGCGCGTGCGCCGACAGGCCGACGCGATCCAGCAGCTCGCGCGCCTTCCCACGTGCCTTGTCTTCGGCGCGGCCGAGCACGATGCGCTGCGCGAGCGTCAGATTGCGCGTGAGATCGAGATGCGGGAACAGCTCGAAGTGCTGGAACACCATGCCGACGCGGCTGCGCAGCATCGGCAAGTTCGTCGACTTCGCGACCAGCGACGTGCCATCGACGAGAATGTCGCCTTTCTGGAACGGCTCCAGCGCATTGACTGTCTTGATCAATGTCGATTTGCCCGAACCCGACGGCCCGCACACCACGACGATCTCCCCCTTGTTCACATGCGTCGAACATTGCTTGAGCACGTGGTGCGCGCCGTACCACTTGTCGATCGCGCGGATATCGATGATGGCCTGACTGGCGCTCATTGGACGGCTCACTTGTCGAAGTAACCCGCGCGGATCGACGCGCCGATCAGGTTGAGAATGAGGCGGCCAGCCGTCACGCAGGAGATCAGATTCGCATCGTCTTTCTCCGGCTGGATCTCGACGATGTCCATGCCGACCACGCGGCCCTTCTTCACCAGGCCGTGAATCAGCTTTCGGGCCTGCACGAAGGTCACGCCGCCCGGCGCCGGACCCGCGACCGCCGGCATCACCGAAGGATCGAGACCATCGGCGTCGATCGTCAGGTAGTAGTTGCCGCCGTCGGGAATGCGCGCGAGCACCGCGTCCATGCCGATGTCGTGCAGCTCGTATGCAGTCACGAGTTCCGAGCCGTATGCGCGCGCGGCGACCAGCTCCTCGGGGCGGCCGCTGCCTTGCGCGCGCAGCCCGATCTGGAAGATGCGATCGACGTGCGCCATTTCCGAGGCGCGGCGGATGGGGCTCGACAGGCCTTCGCGCACGCCGTTCACGTCGTCGCGCCAGTCGAGGTGCGCGTCGATGTGCACGAGCGTGATCGGGCCGCTCGCGTCGAGGCCGCGCAGCACCGGCGTCGTGATGCCGTGATCGCCGCCGAGCACGATCGGCATCGCGCCGCCGGCGACGATGCGGCGCACGGCCGCTTCGGCGCGCGCGTAGTGTTCGCCGGGCTTCGTCAGAACGGGGATGATGTCGCCGCAGTCGACGAAGCGCACGTCCGTGCGGCCCTGCAGCAGCGGACCGTCGATGTCGAAGTCGTAGTGGCCCGGCTTGCGCACGACGCGATCGGTCGCCTGACGGATCGCCGAAGGCGCGTTGGTCTGGTCGTTGCTGAAATCGGACGGCGCATACGGCGCGCCATACGGCATGCCGAGCACGGCGATATCGGCCTTCAGGTTGTCGATGTCGAGATCGAGTTCCGAGTAGAGCAGCGTCGGATGGCCGGTGCGCGGCGCAACGGTGTATCGAGTCATGCGTGTGTCTCCAGATGGATGGCGGAATGCGCGTCAGACGTGGCGGGTGCGGCGGCCGATCACCGTCTCGAGACGGCGGCCGACGCCGGCCAGCAGAACGCTGCAGCTCCAGTAGATCAATGCCGTCGTGCCGAGCACTTCGACATAGGCGAACGTGTTTGCGGTGAGCAGATTGCTCTGGTAGGTCATCTCCGGCAGGCTCATCACCGAGAAGATCGCCGAGTCCTTGAACATCATGATTGCGAGGCTCGTCGTCGGCGGCGTGATGAAACCGAACAACTGCGGTGCGATTACGTGGCGCTGCGCCTGCCAGAACGTCATGCCGAGAGAGAACGCCGCATGCGTCTGGCCGCGCGGCACGCTGCGCAGCGCGGCGCGCAGGATTTCGCAGAAGTAGCCGCCGGTGTAGAACACCGTGCAGCCGATCGCGATCGTCATCGCCGATGCGGCCACGCCGAGCTTCGGCAAGCCGAAGAACGACAGGTAGACGAGGATCAGGTACGGGATGTTGCGCACCAGCTCGACGTAAGCGAGCGCGACTGGCCGCAGCAACGTGCGCGACTGCGCCGCATACGCCGCGATGATCCCCGCGACGACGCCGAGCGGAATACCGATCGCGCTGACGAGTGCGGTGACGCGCAATCCTTCGAGCAGCGGAGGAATCGCTTCACGGACGATCGAAAAATCAATGGCCATGGGGGAGCATCCTCGCAACCCGGCGCTCGCACAGTCGTGAGGCGGCCGAGATCAGAAACAGAATCACGAAATAGACGGCGGCGGTGATCGTGAAGACCTGCAGCGGCAGATCGGTTTGCAGCGTCGCATTGCGGGCGACCGTCGCGAGTTCGGGCACCGCGATGATCGACATCAGCGAAGACGCCTTCAGCAGCAGCGTGAATTCGCTGGTGAGCGGCGGAATGGACCGGTAGATCACCTGCGGCAGCAGCACGTGCCGCCATACCTGCGCGGTGCGCATGCCCACCGCGTAACCGGCGGCGCGCTGTCCCCACGAGATCGTGCCGAGCGCGCCGCGCAGGATTTCGACGATGTACGCGCTGGTGTTGCACGCGAGCGCGGCGATGCCGGCGGTGATCGGCGAGACCGAAATATCGAGCAGCGCCGGCACCATGTAATACGCGATCAGCATGTGAATCAGCGCCGGCGTGCCGCGGATCAGGCTCACCCACAATACGACCAGCGCGCGCAGCGGCGCGAACGGCGAAATGCGCGCGAGCAGCAGCACGATGCCCAGGGCGAGGCCGATCACGAACGCGCACGCGGATGCAACCAGCGTGAGCGCGGTCCCCGACACGACACCTTCGAGAAACGGCGCGATCACGCCGCCTTTGTCGATCCAGTCGAGCATGGCGTCAGATGGCGCCGGCCGGCAGATAGTTGCTGCGCGGCGTGTCCATCGACGCGCCGAACCACTTCGTCTGCAGCGCGGCGAGCTTGCCGTTGCTGCGGAATTCCTCGAGTGAATCGTTGATGAACTTGCGGATCTCGAGGTCGTTCGGATTGGCGACCCAGGCGAGCAGCTTCGGCTGGCCGATCGTGCCGGCGATGCGGAACACGTTGGGCTGGCGCTTCATCTGCACCGCGGCAATGTTCGACGGCATCAGCGCGACGTCGATGGTCTTGTTCGCAAGGGCGTTCGAAACGTCCGGATAGGCCTGGAACAGCTTGGTGCCCGCGTAGCCCTTGCCGGTTTTTTCCTTCAGCTCCTTTTCGAACTCGTCGGCGACGGGCTGCGACGACGAACCCATCTGCGTGCCGATGGTCTTGCCGCCGATGTCGAGATCGCGTTTTACCGACGTGTCGTCGGCGCGCACCATCAGCACCGAACGCACCACGCCGACCGGCTCGCTGAACGCGAAACGCTTGGCGCGCTCCGGCGTGATGCCGACGCTGGTCGCGACGAAGTCGAACTTGTGCGACATCAGGCCCGGCAGAAGGCCCTGGAACGGCAGGTTCATCTGTTCGAGCCTGACGCCGAGCCGGGCCGCCATCAACTCCAGCACGTCATGCCCATAGCCGACGATCTGCCCGTTCTCGACGAATTCGAACGGCTCGTACGCGGCTTCGGTGCCGACCACCAGCTTGCCGCGCTTCCTGATGTCGGCGAGCGTGCCGCCTTCGGCGCGCGCGATCGTCGGCAGCGCGAGGGCGGCGCCCGACGCGAGCGTCGCTTTCACAAAGGATCGTCTGGACCAGTTTTTCATTGCTTTCTCCGCGTAATGGACGTGTGGGTACCGGCCGGGCAGGGCGTGGTCGCTGCGACTCCGCGCGTTGCGACAGGCAGCCGAATGTATTCCGCCATAAAGAGAGTGAAAAATGATTTTTTTATCGGTATGGTTCCGAAAACCGTAACCTTTCGATTTCCGCGATGGACCTGTAGATGACCGATCGACCGACAGCCAGAACCCCGAGCGCCAAGCGCCCCGACTTCAGTGAACGAGACCTGCGCTCGCTGCGGATCTTTTGCGCGGTCGCGCAGGCGAACGGCTTCGCCGCCGCCGAGAAGCAGTTGAATATGTCGAAGGCGTCGATCAGCCGGCATATCCGCGACGTCGAGGAAACGCTCGGCGCGCGGCTGTGCGAGCGCGGGCCATCCGGCTTCGTGCTCACGCATGCCGGCAAGGTGGCGCTCGATCTCGCACGCGATGCGCTGATGTCGCTCGAGCGCATCCGTCCGGAAATCGACGCGGTACGCGGCGTGTTGTCGGGCACCCTTTCGATCGGCATGGTCGAGCACATCCTGAGCGACGAGGGCTGTCATCTGCCCGAGGCGCTCGCCGCGCTGAAGGAGCACGCGCCGGACGTGAACGTCGAATTGCGCGTGATGACGTTCAACGAACTGGATCTCGCGTTACGCGAGCGTCGCGTGCAAGTGGCGATTCGCGGGATGTACCGGCGCGAGGCGGGCTTCCACTATCTGCCGCTCTTCATCGAACGTCAGCAGCTGTACGTCGCGCGCCGGCGTTTGCGCGATGCGTCGACGCTGCCGCTCGTCTATCGCTCGCAACCGTTCGTGCACGAGGCGCTCAACACGCTCGGCATGCAGCGCGGGCCGGCGGCGTCGGGCCTGGAGGCGGTCGCGATGCTGGTACTCTCCGGGCAATACGTCGGCTTGTTGCCGCAGTTTTATGCCGCGTCATTCGCGAAGCGGCACGCGCTCGTCAAGGTGCCCGATGGTCCGCTCTACGAAAACACGATCAGCGCGATCACGGAGATCTCGCGGCCGCCAACGCGTGCGCTGGACCTGTTTCTCGAGCTGTTGCAACAGCTACATGGCAGTGCATGACGCGATGCCTTCGAGCCTGATTGCCGCTGCGCACTCGTCGCGCGGAACGCGTGTGAACCCAGGCATCTCAAGCATCGCTCACGCAATTGCATGGCTATCCGCCGTGCTCGCGCAACTGCTGCAGCAACTGAATCACGGCGGCTGACAGGGCACGCCCGCGCTGTGTCAACAGCCCCAGATTGACCATCGGCACCGGCAGCTCGACCGGCAGCATCGCCACCATCGCGTAGCGGGCGTAGTACTGCGCAACGTCCTCGGGAACGACGGAGATCATGTCGGACGCTTCGATCATCGCGGTCGTGGCGAGCAGGTTGGCCGTTTCGATGACGTCGAGCGTTTCGGTCATTCCCGCCAGCGCCAGGATGTTCTCTACCCGCGAGCGCATCGGGCTGCCGACGGGATGGAGAATCCACGTCAGATTCACGAGATCCTTCAGCGCCAGGTTCTCGACCCGGGCGGCGGGATGCCGCGGGCGGCCGATGACGCGCATGTGCTCGGCCGTCCCGAAGAGCTCCACGTCGACTTCCGGATGACTGCTCCGATCGGGCAGACGGCCGATCACCACATCGAGATCTCCGCGCATCAGCGACGGCAGCAGCATATCGCTGGTGCCGACATCGACGGAAATCCGCACCCGCGGATTGTTCGCCTTGAACGCCAGCAGGGTACGCGTGACGAGCGACGGCACCGGCCCGACCACCGTCCCGATACGCACCAGCCCCGCCGCGCCCGCCGCCAGCTCCCTGATTTCGGACTCGGCGTGGCCAAACTCGTGCACCACACCCTGCGCGAACCGGATGAGCACTTCGCCGAACGCAGTCGGCTCCATGCCGCGCGGCAGGCGCGTGAACAACGGAACACCGAGGCGCTCTTCGAGCTGCTGAAGCAGCAGGCTCGCCGCCGGCTGGGTGGTATGCATCGCCGCCGCGGCCTTGCGAAGGTTGCGGAACTCATCCAGCGCGTTGATCAATGCGATCTGACGACTCGAAATCTTCAGCGGTGCATGCGCGTGCGCCGCTGTGCCCGTCGAGTCTCGAAGGTCCGGTGACATATCAATTCTGATATCGATGGATACGGTTCGACAATTATTCATATATCGCGCGCAGATGTACAGTCCGGTTCACCCGTCCTTACGGACCGTTCGATCGAGTTGAGCCTTCTATGACCACGCGAATCACCCGGATCGCAGTACACGATCTTCGTTTTCCCACGTCGAAGTCCCTCGCTGGCTCCGATGCGATGAATGCCGCACCCGACTACTCGGCGACCTATGTCGTGCTCCACACGGACTCTCCGGACGATCTGCAGGGTCACGGCCTGACCTTCACGATCGGGCGCGGCAACGAGATTTGCGTGAAGGCCGCGGAATCGCTGTCCGGGCTCGTCAAGGGCCTCACGCTCGAAGAGATCACCGCCGACATGGGAGCCTTCTGGAGGCGGCTCACGGCCGGTGACAGTCAGTTGCGCTGGCTCGGGCCGGAGAAAGGCGTCATTCACCTCGCCACCGCCGCGATCGTCAACGCGGTCTGGGATCTGTGGGCCAAGTCGGCAGGCAAGCCGGTCTGGAAGCTGCTGGTCGACATGACGCCCGAAGAGCTCGTGCGCTGCCTCGATTTCAGCTATGTCACCGATGTGCTGACACCGGAAGAAGCGATCGCGCTGCTGCGGAAGCAGTCACCGGGCAAGGCGCGCCGCGAAGCCGAGATGCTGGATCAGGGGTTCCCCGGCTACACGACCGCCCCGGGTTGGCTCGGCTACTCCGAAGAGAAGATGCGCCGGCTCGCCCGTGAGGCCGTCGCCGCCGGCTGGAGCCACGTCAAGCAGAAGGTGGGCGCCGATCTCGAAGAAGACATGCGGCGCGCAAGAATCCTGCGGGAGGAGATCGGCTGGGAACGCTCGCTGATGATGGACGCCAATCAGGTCTGGGATGTCGATCAGGCGATCGAGGCCATGCGCCGGCTCGCGGTATTCGAGCCCATGTGGATCGAGGAACCGACGAGTCCCGACGATATCCTCGGGCATGCGCGCATCCGCGAGCGCATCTCGCCCATTGGCGTCGCCACCGGCGAGCACTGCCACAACCGCGTCATGTTCAAGCAGATGTTCCAGGCGCGCGCATTCGATTTCTGCCAGCTCGATGCCGCACGCCTCGGCGGCCTCAACGAAGTTCTGATCGTGCTGCTGATGGCAGCGAAGTTCGGCGTTCCTGTCTGCCCTCATGGTGGAGGCGTGGGGCTTTGCGAGTACACGCAGCATATTTCCCTGTTCGACTATATCGCCGTGGCGGGTTCGCTGGAGAATCGCGTGCTCGAGTATGTCGATCACCTCCACGAACACTTCATCGACCCGGTGATCATCCGCCATGGCCGCTACATGCCGCCCAGCCTGCCCGGCTACAGCGCGGAGATGAAGCGCGACACGCTCTCGCGCTATCAGTATCCCGATGGGCCCGTCTGGTCGGATATCGAGGCGGGCTAGGGCGCATCGGAGCGTCGCTGCTCGTCACGTGGTGCGCGCCGCGCTTCCCGCGGGATCGTCGGCGCCACGATGAACCTGGCGGGAAGCCTCGGGGGCATGCCGATACCGATCATCGCCGGCCGCGCCGTGCCTGAAGGCGTGAGGCGCGGCGCACGCGTCCGCCTAGCTATCGCGCGACTTGTCTGCGTTTGCGCTGCCATAGAGCGGAGCAGTCTTCCCACCGGCGATGCTGTTGCCGATGGCCTGCAAGTCGAGGGAAGGCGCTTTTGCGAGCAGCACATAGGCGAGCCGGTTGGCGCGCCACGTGACCGTCTTCATTTCGCCGATCTGACTCGACCGCACCGGCGCATCGCCCTGGTTCTCCTCGATCACGCACAGCGCGACCGGATCGCCGCGCTCCGGCAGATACACCATCTGGATGAGCGGTCGGTCGTGATAGTTCAAGCGCTGCACACGCTTGAACTTGAGGCCCGCCTGACGCAGGTCGGGAACGTCGACCGGCATGCCGTCGCGCTGATGGATATCGGCCAGCACCTGCTCGGTGCTGGCTCTGTCTTCCCGGATATTCGCGACAGTGTCACGGCCGTAGAGCACCTGATAGTCCGCCACGCTCTGCACCCACGGGTCAACGCCCGGTTTCAACGGATTCACGCCACCGAGATAGCCGGTGAGCACGCCGGAGCAGATCGCGCCCGCGACGAAGGCCGCGGCTGCCCACTGCAACGGGAAGCGACGGCGGCCGCGCGGCCCGCTCCGCTCTTGCGGCGTGCTGACGCTCACGAGCTCCTCGATGCGGCGCGTCAGACTTTCCGGCACGGGAGGAACCGTCTGCCGGTCATACGCGGCACGATAGGGCAGGACCGACGCCTGCAGCGCCGCGGCCCGCGCCGCCAGCTCGTCGGAGTGCGCGATCGCCGCCTCGACTTCCGCGCGCTGTTCGGGCGAAAGCTCGCCGTCCACATAGGACATCAGCAGCGAATCATCGACATTCATCATAGTGATTCTCCTTTTCGAGCCGCCGCCGGCGCCTGCACGCTGAATTTCTGGCCAATCGTGAGTCGCGCGCGCGACAGCCGGCTCATGACCGTGCCGATGGGCACGTCGAGCACCTCGGCCGCTTCTCGATAGCTGAGGCCTTCGATCGCCACCAGCACCATCACGACGCGCTGCGCTTCCGGCAACGCCTCGACGGCGTCGATCACCTGGCGATGCAGCAGATCGAGCTCCGGATTGTGCGCCGCGGGATCCGCGAACGATTCGATTTCCTCGTCCTGCCAGTCCATGCTGCCGCGGCTGCGAATCGAACGGGCGCGCAATTCGTTCATCCAGGTCGAATGCACGATCGAGAACAGCCAGCTCAGTGTCGAGGTGCCCGGCTGCAACTGGCTGCGCCGCTCCAGCGCCCGCACGCAGGCGCGCTGCACGAGATCCTCGGCGTCGTGCTGGTTCTGCGTGAGCCGCAGCGCGAACCGCCAGAGCCGCGGCAACAACGTCGGCAGGACGGTCGGCAAGTCGTCGTCGTTCATCGGGGCAGCTCCTGAGATGGGCGCGCTCATGATTGACAACACTCCAGACGCAACTCTATTCCGCGAATATTTCGAGTTTTTTTGCGGAATAAGCGGGCGAGGGCGGCTGTTTTCGGGTCACGGCTCGCGCAACGACGCGCATTTGAACCACCGAATAGGAGACAGATCATGGAGACCCTCCTCGACCGGGCCCGGCAGGCAGGCATGGCGGTCATGCTGGACGCGTGCATCGGACGCGAACGTTTTCATAGCATAGCCGGTTCGGCGGCGACGCTCGAACGATTTGCGCGGCTTTGCGAAACGCCGGCGGTGAACCGCGACACGCTGGTGGATTGGGCGCGGCTCTGCGAACGCGGAGACATGCCGGCGGTGGCGGCGGCGATCCGGCGGGCGCTCGGCGAGTGAGCCAGCGCATGAATTCGGGCTGATGCGTGGCCATGAAAAACGCATGGAAGCAATCACGATGATTTGCATTCCGAAATAAAGCGGGAATTCGTCACAAGCCCGCAACCGAGCTTCGCGATCGAACGACGCGAATTTTCCTGTGCCGCAAGGCGCACATTTTTCTGGAGACTGACATGGCCGTAGATATGTTTCTCAAGCTGGGCGACATCAAGGGTGAATCACTGGCGGTGGGCCACACGGACGAGATCGAGGTGTTGAGCTGGTCGTGGGGATGCTCGCAGACGGGCACCACGCACAGCGGCACGGGCGGCGGCACCGGGACCGCGTCGGTGCAGGACCTCTCGATCAGCAAGTACGTCGACAAGAGCTCGCCCACGATCGTGCAGTCGTGCTGCCAGGGCGTCCACATGCCGGAGGCCGTGCTCACGCTGCGCAAGGCGGGCGGGACCGACCCGATCGAGTACCTGAAGATCACGCTCAAGGAAGTGCTCATCAGCAGCCACTCGGTGGGCTCGGGCGGCGGGGATCAGGTCGCCGAGAACATCACGCTGAACTTCGCCCAATTCAACATGGAGTATCAGCCGCAGGACAACAACGGCGCCAAGAAAGGCGGCGTGGTGACCGGCAAGTGGCACATCCCGAAGAACAAGTCGGAATGACCCGCCAGCTCACCCACTGACCATCGCCCCTTGCGGACATCACCATGAATCGCGCAGATATCGCAGCCTGGCTGACCGAGCTCGCCCCGGAACCGTGCGGAGAGGACGAGGAGTACAGCGCCGAATTCCGTGCGCTGGAGCTGGCGATCGCGGGCAAGCCCGACGCTCAGTATGGCGGCACCGTGATCGCCGCGACACCGCCCGACTGGACCCTCGCCCACTCGCTCGCGACGACCCTGCTCGCACGCACGCGAGATCTGCGCGTGGCGGTGCACTTCACGCGGGCGGGCATGGTTCGCGAGGGTTTCAGCGGACTCGCGCGCGGCCTTGCGCTGATCGAAGGGCTGCTCGCGCAGCACTGGAGCAACGTGCATCCGCAGCTCGATGCGGGCGACGGCGACGATCCGACCGCGCGGGTCAACGCGCTGTCGGCGCTCGTCGACGGCGCGGGGCTCGCGGGTGAACTGCGTGACGTGCCGTTGGTCGCGCCGCGCGGTCAGCGTGGTTTCACGCTGCGCGACATGGAGGTGCTGGCGGGCGAATCGCCGCTTGCCGAAGGCGACGAGATGCCGACCCTCGCGGCCATCGATGCGGCGTTCGCGCAAGTGGGCGCCGAGGAAGGACGGGCGCAGTGCGAGGCACTTTCGTCGGCGCGCGTCTCGCTCGCGCGAATCGAGACCTTGCTGACCGAGCGCGTGGGGCCGGCGCGCGCGCTCGACTTCGGCGCGCTCGCGCGGCCGCTCGGGCGCCTCACGGAGTTCGTCGCGGCGCGGGTGGAGGCGCTCGATCCGGAAACGGGGCGCGGGGGCAGTGCGATTGAGACCAGCAGCAGTGAAGAGGGCGCGGGTTCCGCAGCGGCGACGCATGGCGCGGCCGTTGCCGGACCCGCCACGCCCCGGCATATCGCGAGCGCGCGGGACGTGAGCGAGGCGCTGGACGCGATTTGCGCCTACTACGCCGAGCACGAGCCCTCGAGCCCGCTGCCGGTGCTGCTGCAACGCGCCCGGAGGCTCGTCGGCAAGAGCTTCATGGAAATCATCGAGGACGTCGCGCCGGACGGCGCACATCAATTCAGACATCTGGGCGGGGTCGTCTGACCCGCCTCAGGCAAAGGAGTGGACATCGTGGCAAAGGAAAGCAGTCAGAAATTCATCGCGCGCAATCGTGCGCCGCGCGTGCAGATCGAATACGACGTCGAAGTCTACGGCTCGGAAAAGAAGGTCAATCTGCCCTTCGTGATGGGCGTGCTCGCGGATCTCTCCGGGCAGCCCGCCGAGCCGCTCGCGCCCGCCGTGGAGCGGAAGTTTCTCGAGATCGACGTGGACAACTTCGACGAGCGTCTCAAGTCGATGAAGCCGCGCGTCGCCGTGCAGGTGCCCAATACGCTGACGGGCGAGGGCAACGTCGCGGTCGATCTGACCTTCGAGAGCATGGACGACTTCACGCCCGCCGCGATCGCGCGCAAGGTCGAGCCGCTGCGGCAGCTGCTGGAGGCGCGCACGCAGCTCGCCAACCTGCTGACCTACATGGACGGCAAGACCGGCGCCGAAGCGCTGATCGCCCGCCTGCTGGAAGAGCCCGCGCTGATGAAGGCGCTCGCCGCCCAGCCGCGCGCGAATGCGCAGATCAGCGACTCGTCCACCCCCGCGCCCACCACCGGAGCCTGACGCGATGAACGATCTCAGCATCCAGCAACAGACCGGCGCGGCCGTGATGGAAGCGGCGCCCGAAGTCGACGATTTCTCCACGCTCCTGCAAAAGGAATTCAAGCCGAAGTCCGAGCGTGCCCGCGACGCCGTCGAGAGCGCGGTGCGCACGCTCGCCGAGCAGGCGCTGCGCGACACCGGCGTGATCTCCGGCGATGTCCTCGCGACCATCGAGGCGCTGATCGCGCAGATCGACCACGCGCTCACCGGCCAGATCAACCTGATCCTGCACAGCGAGCCGTTCCAGAAGGTCGAGAGCGCGTGGCGCGGCCTGCATTACCTCGTGAACAACACGGAGACCGACGAGTCGCTCAAGATCCGCGTGCTGAACATCTCCAAGGCGGAGCTGCACAGGACGCTGAAGAAGTATCGCGGCGTCGCGTGGGATCAGAGCCCGCTCTTCAAGAAGCTCTACGAGGAAGAGTACGGCCAGTTCGGCGGCGAGCCGTACGGCGCGCTGGTCGCGGACTACTACTTCGATCACAGCGGCCCCGACGTCGACCTGCTCACGCAGATCGCGAAGATCGCGGCGGCGGCGCACGCGCCGTTCATCGCGGGCGCGGACCCGGCCGCGCTGCTCATGGAGTCCTGGCAGGAGCTCGCCAATCCGCGCGACCTGACCAAGATCTTCCAGACGCCCGAGCATGCCGCATGGCGCTCGCTGCGCGAATCCGAGGACTCGCGCTATATCGGCCTCGCGATGCCGCGCTTTCTCGCCCGTGCGCCCTATGGCGCGAAGACGGACCCGGTCGAGGCGTTCGATTTCGAGGAAGACACCGCGGGCGCGAACAGCAGCAAGTACGCCTGGGCGAACGCCGGGTATGCGATGGCGGCGAACATCACGCGCTCCTTCAAGATGTTCGGCTGGTGCTCGCGCATTCGCGGTGTCGAGTCGGGCGGCGCGGTGGAAGGGCTGCCGGTTCACGCGTTTCCCACTGACGACGGCGGCGTCGACATGAAGTGCCCGACGGAGATCGCGATCAGCGACCGCCGCGAGGCCGAGCTCGCCAAAAACGGCTTCATGCCGCTCGTGCACAAGAAGAACTCGGACTTCGCCGCGTTCATCGGCGCGCAATCGCTGCACAAGCCGGCCGAGTACGAAGACCCGGACGCGACGGCGAACGCGAACCTCGCGGCGCGCCTGCCGTATCTCTTCGCGTGCAGCCGCTTCGCGCACTACCTCAAGTGCATCGTGCGCGACAAGCTCGGCTCGTTCAAGGAGCGCGAGGACATGGAGCGCTGGTTGCAGAACTGGATTCTCCAGTATGTCGACGGCGATCCCACCCACTCGTCCGACGACACCAAGGCGCGCAAGCCGCTCGCGGATGCGCAGGTCGTCGTCGAGGAGGTGGCGGGCAATCCGGGCTACTACACGTCGAAGTTCTTCCTGCGCCCGCATTACCAGCTCGAAGGTCTCACGGTATCGCTGCGGCTCGTGTCAAAGCTGCCGACCGCGAAAGCCGCCTGAGTCTCGCCGTGTCCGCCCATCCTGCCCAGCCTGCTGAAAGGGAGTTGCTCATGTCAGAACCCTCCGTCCGGGACCGCCTGCAACCGTCGTTGCTGGACCGCCTGACCGATCTCGAGCCGCACGCGCGTCACGAGGCGCGCGAGCGTCGCGTGATGTCGGCGCGCGCGCTGCGCGACAGCGTGCAGCGCGACATCGGGTGGCTGCTGAACGCGAGCGGTCTCGGGGACGGCGCGGATGCGGCGAGCCTGCCGCATGTCGCGACATCGGTGCTCAACTACGGCCTGCCGGACCTCGCGGGACGCAACGTCGCCGCGCTCACGCCCGGCGTCCTGGAGCGCCTGATCCGCGACGCCCTGTGGGCCTTCGAGCCGCGGCTCGTGCGCGAATCGGTGCGCGTGACGGCGATCGAAGACGCAAAGGGCGCGAAGGGCGCGGCGCGCAGCCATGTGATCCGCTTCGAGATCGAGGCGGACATGTGGTCGCAGCCGTATCCCGAGCGGCTTTTCCTGCGCACGGAGCTGGATCTCGAAGCGGGCGAGGTGCGCGTCTCCGACGCGCTGCCCGCGCGCGCCGCGCACGCCGGGGAGCAACAGGCATGAACCCCGCGTTCGTCAGGTACTACAGCCAGGAGCTCCAGCACGTGCGGGAGATGGGCGGCGAATTCGCCGCCGCGTTCCCGAAGATCGCGGGAAGGCTCGCGCTGGACGGCGTCGAATGCGCGGACCCGTATGTCGAGCGGCTGCTGGAAGGTTTCAGTTTCCTCGCCGCGCGTGTCCAGATGAAGCTCGACGCGGAGTTTCCGCGCTTCACGCAGCATCTGCTGGAGCTGGCGTATCCGCACTATCTGGCGCCGACGCCGTCGATGGTGGTCGTCCAGCTGCATGCGGACCATGCCAACCCGCAGCTCGCGGCGAGCGCCGACGGCATCGTCGTGCCGCGTCACACGGCGCTCAGAGGCATGCTCGACAAGTCCGCCTCGACGCGCTGCGAATACCGCACGGCGCACGCGCTCACGCTGTGGCCGGTCGAGATCGCGCACGCGAAGTTCTTTACCCACGCGGGCTCGCTCAACGCGTCGTCGCCGGCGCTGCCTGCGGGTGTCAAGGCGGGACTGCGCCTGCGTCTGCGCGCGACCGGCCCGCTCGGCTTCGATCGCCTCGCGCTCGATCGTCTCGCGCTGTATCTGCGCGGCCCCGACGGCCTGCCCGCGCGCCTGCACGAACGTCTGCTCGCGCATTGCGTCGGCGTGGCGGTGACGCAGCCCGGCAACGGCGCAAGCGCGGCGTCCACGCTCGCCGTGCTGCCGAAGACCACGCTCCGGCCGCTCGGCTTCGCCGAGGACGAGGCGCTTTTGCCCGTCGGCCAGCAATCGTTCGACGGCTATCGGCTGCTGCAGGAGTATTTCGCCTTCGCGCCGCGTTTCATGTTCGTCGAACTGGCCGGATTGCGCGACGCGCTTCGTCATTGCCGTGGGCCGGAAGCGGAGATCGTGATCCTGCTCGACCAGGCGGACGCATCGCTCGAGCGTGGCGTCGACGCTTCGCACTTCGCGCTCGACTGCACACCGGCCATCAACCTGTTCCGCCGCCGCACCGACCGCGTCGCGCTGTCGGACACGGAGTTCGAGTATCACGTCGTCGTCGACCGCACGCGGCCGATGGACTACGAGATCCATCAGATCGACGAGGTCACCGGCTACGGCACGGGTGCGGTCGCCGAGAAGCAGTACCGGCCGTTTTACTGCGCGAAGGATCTCGATGCGCCGGGCGAGGGCGGCGCTTTCTATCAGTTGCGCCGCGCGGCGCGGCGCGCGTCGGTGCGGCAGCAGCAGAGCGGCGCGCGCAGCAGCTACCTCGGCAGCGAAGCCTTCATCGCGCTGGTCGACGCGGCGAGCGCGCCCGGAAGCGGCGACGTGCGTCAGCTCGGCATCAGCGCGTGGTGCACGAACCGCGACCTGCCGCTCTCGATGCCGGTCGGCGCGGGCTCGACCGACTTCACGCTCGATGCCGAGGCGCCGGTCACCGCCGTGCGCTGCGTCGCGGGCCCGAGCCGGCCGCTTCCGTCGTTCGCGGAGGGACCGGCGGCATGGCGGCTGCTCGATCATCTTTCGCTGAACTATGCGTCGCTCGTGGATGCGAACGCGCAGGAAGGCGCCCGCGCGCTGCGCGAGTTGCTCGCGCTGTACTGCCCGGCCGACGACCCCGCGGCGCACCGGCAGGTCGAGGGGCTGCGCTCGGTGTCGTGCGCGCCCGTCGTGCGCCGCCTGCCGTCGCCGGGGCCGATCGTCCACGGACGCGGCCTCGCGATCACGCTGCGCTTCGACGACGCCGCGTTCGAAGGCGCGAGCGCGTTTCTGCTCGGCGCGGTGCTCGCGCAGTTCTTCGCGCAGTACGTGTCGATCAATTCGTTCACGGAAACCGCCGTCGCGACGCTCGCGCGCGGTCCGATCATGCAGTGGCCTGCGAGGACCGGACGATGCGCGACGCTCTGACCATCGACGGCGTGCTCGCGCGCGACGCCCGCCGCTTCGACTTTTTCCAGGCGCTGCGGCTCATCGAGCGGGCGCACGCGGAGCGTCCGCGCCTGGGCCGGTCGCTGGCCGCGCGCGACGACGCCGTGCGCCTGTCGCAGGACCCGGAGCTGATCTTCCATCCGACCACGCTCGGCGACTTCGTGCCGGGCGAGGATGGACAGCCGGGCCGTCTCGCGGTGAATTTCCTCGGCCTGCTCGGGCCGAACGGCCCGCTGCCGACGCATCTGACCGCGTACGTGCGCGAGCGCGCCCGCAACGCGAACGATCCTACGCTCGCGCGCTTTCTCGACGTGTTTCATCACCGCATGCTGTCGCTCTTCTATCGCGCATGGGCCGATGCACAGCCGGTCGTGAGCGTCGACCGCCCGCACGAGGATCGCTTCGCGGATTACGTCGGCAGCCTGTTCGGCCTCGGCGCGCCGGCGCTCGCCGATCGCGATGCGGTGCCCGATTCCGCCAAGCGCCACTTCGCGGGCGTGCTCGCCGCGCCGACGCGCCATGCGAGCGGGCTGCGGCTGATTCTCGCGCGCTTTTTCGGCGTGGACGTCTCGATCGAGCCGTGGCGCGGCCACTGGATCGCGCTGCCGGAAGATGCCCGCACACGCCTCGGCGGCGCGCGGCTCGGGGTATCGACGGTCGTCGGCACGCGGGTGTGGGACTGCCAGCACAAGTTCCGCATCGTGATCGGGCCGCTTCGCTACGCGGATTTCGTGCGCTTCCTGCCGGGCGGGCAGAGCCTCGCGAAGCTGACCGACTGGGTCCGCAACTACCTGCGCGATCCGCTCGACTGGGACGTCGCGCTGCACTTGAAGCGCGAGGAAGTGCCCGCGCTGCGTCTGCAGGCGACGGCCACGAACGGCGCGCGCCTCGGCTGGACCACCTGGCTCACGAGCGGCGCGCCGGTCCATGACAACCATCGGGTCGTGATCGCCGGGCAGGCGGGATCGGGCCATCGCAAGGAGACTCCTCATGACTGAGATCAGCCGCATGGCGTTGTTCGGCAAGCTCCATCCGCTTGCCTATCGGGCGATCGAAAACGGCGCGGCATTTTGCAAGCTGCGCGGCAACCCGTATGTCGAGCTGGCGCACTGGGTGCATCAGATCCTGCTCGCGGCGGATTCCGACCTGCGGCGCCTCTTGCGTCACTTCGAACTGGACGAGACCGCGCTCGAACGCGATCTGACCGTCGCGCTCGAGCGCCTGCCGCGCGGCGCGGGCTCGGTGTCCGACATCTCCGCGCAAGTCGACGAAGCCGTCGAGCGCGGCTGGGTGTTCGGCTCGCTGATGTTCGACGCCACGCAGGTGCGCACGGGGCATCTCCTGATCGGCATGTTGCGCACGCCGAATCTGCGCAATGCGCTTTACGCGCTCTCGCGCCAGTTCGAGAAAATCAGCTTCGATGTGCTGTCCGCGCGTTTCGACGCCCTGCTCGAAGGTTCGCCCGAAGCGCGGGCCGCGAACGTCGTCGAGTCCGCGGCGCCCGCCGCTCCGCTCGCGCAGCGGGACGCGCTTGCCCGCTATACCGTCGATCTGACCGCCGAGGCGCGCGAGGGCAAGCTCGATCCCATCGTCGGGCGCGACACAGAGATTCGCCAGGTCATCGACATTCTCATGCGACGCCGGCAGAACAACCCGATTCTCACGGGCGAGGCGGGCGTCGGCAAGACGGCGGTGGTGGAAGGCTTCGCGCAGCGCATCGTCGCGGGGGAGGTGCCGCCCGCGTTGCGCGACGCCGTCGTGCGCACGCTCGATGTCGGGCTGCTGCAGGCGGGCGCGAGCGTGAAGGGCGAGTTCGAGAGCCGGCTCAAGCAGGTCATCGAGCAGGTGCAGGCGTCTGCGATGCCGGTGATCCTTTTCATCGACGAGGCGCATACGCTCGTCGGCGCGGGCGGCGCGGCCGGCACCGGCGATGCAGCCAACCTGCTCAAGCCCGCGCTCGCGCGCGGCACGCTGCGCACCATTGCCGCGACGACGTGGGTCGAATACAAGCAGCACATCGAGAAGGACCCGGCGCTCACGCGGCGCTTCCAGGTGGTCAAGGTGCCGGAGCCTTCCGAGGCGAGCGCGATCGCGATGATGCGCGGGCTCGTGCGCAAGATGGAGCGGCATCACGGTGTGCAGGTGCTCGACGAGGCGCTCGAAGCGGCGGTGAGGCTCTCGCATCGCTTCATTCCCGCGCGCCAGTTGCCCGACAAGGCGGTGAGCCTGCTCGACACCGCCTGCGCGCGCGTCGCGGTGAGCCAGCAGGCGCTGCCCCCGGCGATCGACGATGCGAAGCGGCGCATCGAGACGTGGCAGACCGAAAGCGAAATCGTCGCGCGCGAAGCCGCGCTCGGCATCGACACGCAGGAACGCGCCGCGGATGTCGCCGCCCGGCTCGACGCGGAGCGCGCGCGTCTCGCGGATCTGACCGGGCGCTGGGAGGCGGAGCGTGCGCTCGTCGCGCGCATCCTCGCGGCACGGCGGTCCATCGAGGCGCGCGGCGAAGCCGTGACGCTTTCAGACCTGAAGGCGCTGACCGACGAGCTCGCGGAACGCCAGGGCGAAGCGCCGCTGATTCTGCCGGGAGTCGATGCGCATGCGGTCGCCTCGGTCGTGCAGGACTGGACCGGCATCCCGGTCGGCCGCATGGTGCGCGACGAAGCCGCGAGCGTGCTCGATCTGGCGGCGACGCTGAACCGTCGCATCGTCGGGCAGCGCCACGCGATGGAGATGATCGCGCGCCGCGTGCAGACCGCGCGCGCCGGCCTCGACGATCCCTGCAAGCCGGTCGGCGTGTTCATGCTGGCGGGCACCTCGGGCGTGGGCAAGACCGAAACCGCGCTCGCGCTCGCCGAGGCGCTCTACGGCGGTGAGGAGAACGTCATCACCGTGAACCTGAGCGAGTACCAGGAGGCGCATACGGTGTCGCTGCTCAAGGGCGCGCCGCCTGGATACGTCGGCTATGGCGAAGGCGGCGCGCTCACCGAGGCGGTGCGGCGGCGTCCCTACAGCGTCGTGCTGCTCGACGAATTCGAGAAGGCGCATCCGGACGTGCACAAGCTCTTCTTTCAGGTCTTCGACAAGGGCCGCATGGAGGACGGCGAAGGCCGCGAGATCGACTTCAGCAACACGCTGATCCTGCTCACGACCAACGTCGGCACGGAGCTCATCACGCATCTGTGCGGCGGCGGGCATCGAGCGCCGTCGCCGGAAGAGATCGCGCGGGCGCTGCGCGCGCCGCTGCTCGAAGCGTTCCCGCCCGCCTTGCTCGGGCGCGTCGCGGTGATCCCGTACTACCCGCTCGACGACGCAATGCTCGATGCGGTGATCCGTCTGCAACTGGCGCGCATCGGGCGGCGCATCGCGGAGCGTCATCGCGTGAGCTTCGCATACGACGACGCGGTGGTCGGCCAGATCGCGCGCCGCTGCACGGAGCTCGCGAGCGGCGGGCGGATGATCGACGCGATTCTCACCAACACCGTGCTGCCCCGCGTGAGCGCGGAATTCCTCGGCCGTCTCGTCGACGGGCGCAGCGTCGGGAAAGTCGAAGTCGGCGTGTGCAACGGCGACTTCACCTATGCCTTCGATTGACAGGGAGCCAGCCATGCCACAACAAGTCAGCATGGGCGCGACGCTGCAGTGCTCGTTCGGCATGACGCCTTCGGCGCTCGTCGTGCTGCCCGTGAACCGGGTGCGCTGCGAAGGGCCGATTGCCGCGAACATCATGGATCACGTTCCGCTCGTGAACATCATGCCGTTCGGCATGTGCACGTCGCCCGCGAATCCGCAGGTCGCAGCGGCCACCGCCGCCGCGCTCGGCACGCCGACGCCGATGCCCTGCCTGCCCGCGACCGCCGCGCCGTGGGCGCCCGGCGCGCTCACCGTGCTGCTCGGCAACCAGCCGTCGCTCGACAACGTGTCCACCTGCCTCTGTACATGGGGCGGCGTGGTGACGGTCGTCGAACCGGCGACGCGCGAAACGCAGATTCCCTGAAGAAGAGGCTGGCGATGATGCTCACCGATACCCGTCGCATCGCGCAGGTGACCTGCGCGCTCGGCAAGAATGCGCTCGTGCTCTACCGGATGCGCGGACGCGAGGAGCTGGGGCGGCTCGCGCAGTGGGATCTCGAACTGCTCGCCGATCAGTCGAGCGTCGATATCGCGGAGATGCTCGGCAGCGACTTCTCGCTGTCGCTGGAGATTCCTGGCGGCGGCGCGCGCGAGTACAACGGCATCGTCACGGCGTTCGAGCTGGCGCGGCCCGCGAGCACGCAACCCAACCGCCCGGCGCTCTATCGCGCGACGGTGCGGCCGCGCCTGTGGCTGCTCACGCGCGCGTCGCACTGCCGCTTCTTCCACCAGATGACGGCGCCCGCGATCATCGGCAAGGTGCTGGCCGACTATCACATCGACTTCGAAAACAAATGCTCGGCGACGTATCCGGGTCTCGAGCACTGCGCGCAATACCGCGAAACGGACTTCGATTTCGTGAGCCGGCTCGCCGAGCGCGAGGGCATCTATTACTACGTCGAGCATCAGGGCGGCAAGCATCGGCTGATCCTCACGGATTCGTCGCAGGTGCACGGCGCCACGCCGCATTGCGCGACGCTGTGCTTTCGTGCGCATCCGGCGGCGCCGCACGAGCACGAGTGGGTCTATGCGTGGTCCGCGGGCGGCGAAATGGCGACGGGCGTCGTCGAGACCAATGATTACGACTTCGAGAAGCCGTTGCAATCGGCGCAGCAGGGTCTGCTCGCGCGCGCGCGTCGCGGCGAGCCGTTCGACCCGGCCGTCTACGCGATGCAGGAGCATGCGCCCGGCTATACGCAGCACGAGGACGCCGAACGTCTGGCGCGCGCGCATGTCGAGGCGCATCAGGCGGCCAACGTCTTCGTGAGCGCACGCACGACCGCGCGCGCCGTCTGGCCCGGCGGGCTCGTGCGCCTGACGGGTCATCCGCTGGAGCAGCAGAATCGCGAGCACCTCGTCGTCGCGGCCGAGTACGCGCTCAATTCCGATGACTATCTGTCCACGCTCGACGAGCGCGACCGGCCGCCCGTGTTCGACTGCGCATTCAGGGCGCTTCCGAGCGACGCCGGGTTTCGCGCCGCGCGCAGCACGCCGTGCGCGCGCGTTGCGGGGCCGCAGACGGCGGTGGTCGTCGGGCCGAAGGGCGAAGAGATCCATACCGACAAATACGGCCGCATCAAGGTGCAGTTCCACTGGGAGCAGCTCGCGCCGGCGGCCTCGCGCGAGTCCCTGCAGCGCTGCTGGGTGCGGGTCGCGCAGCCCTGGGCCGGCAAGGGCTATGGGGCGTTCTTCCTGCCGCGCATCGGACAGGAAGTGCTCGTGCATTTCATCGAGGGCGATCCGGACCAGCCGCTCGTGATCGGCAGTGTCTACAACGCCGCCCAGACGACACCCTGCGAGCTCGCCGCGAAGATGGCGCGCACGACGCTCAGGAGCAATTCGACGAAGGGCGGCAACGGCTTCAACGAAATGCGCTTCGACGATACCAAGGGCGCCGAGCAACTGTTCTTCCACGCCGAACGCGATCTGGAGACCTGGGTGAAGCACGACGCCCTGACGCGCATCGGCAACGAGCGCCATGTGATCGTCGAGCACGACGACTTCGCGCGCTGCGGCGGCAATCGCAGCGACGCCGTGCAGGGCAATCACCGCGCGCGCATCGGCGGCAAGTATTCGCTCGATGTCGGCGGCGATACGCAGCACAAGAGCGGGGCGAATATTTTGCTCGGGGCGGGTGTTAACGTCGATATCAAGAGCGCGGCCAACGTCACGGTCGAGGCGGGCGCGACGCTCACGCTCAAGGCGGGGGGCAACACCATCGTGTTGGGCCCGTCCGGTATCGCGATCAGCGCGGCCGGGCCGGTGTCGATCGACGGCGCGCTCGTGCAGATCAACTGCGGCGGCGCGGGCGGCGGGGCAGGCGCGGCCAGCGCGTCGCCCGATGCGCCCGCCGGTCCCCGGCAAGCCGACGACGGCTCGAAATGAACGCACACGAAGGAGACAGCATGCATCTGACGCTCGCAGTCGACACCTATCAGGGCAGTGCGCCCGATGCGCCGCTCGCGTGCCGCTTCGGCGCGGCGGGCGGCACCATCGGGCGCGGCCCGGACAACACGCTGGTGCTGCCGGATGCGGCGAAGACCGTGTCGCGCGTGCATGCGCGGATCGACTGGACGGAAGACGGCTGGTGCGTCGCCGATCTCGGCAGCAATCCGAGCCGGCTCAACGGCCGCCCGCTCACGGGCGGGCAACCTGCGCGCCTGGCCGACGGTGACCGGCTGGAGGTCGGCGGCTATCGGCTCGGCGTGCGGACGATGGCGCGCGAGCCCGCTGAAGCCTTCGACGCGCCGCTCGGCGTGCACGACCGCGTCGGCTTCGACCCGCTCGACGCGGCAAGCCCGCGCGACGACGCCATGACGCAAGCGTTCGCGCGCGATCCGCTGGCGCAGGCGGCGGTGCTCGCGGATGCGCCGCTTCCGGGCTCGAGCTTCGATCCGCTCGCCGCGCCGCTCGGCGACGCGCACGAAGCGCCGGCGCGGCTCGACGGACGTGCGGCGTTCGCAGGGTCGGAGAGCGATCACGTGCCGCCCGAGCAGTTCGCGTATGTGCCGTCTGTCCGCGCGATGGCGCGTGCACCGGCAGGCGGCATTCCGCACGACTACGATCCGCTCGGCGATGTCGCGCTCGCGCCTTCCGAAAGCGCCGCAAAGCCGCCGATGCGCGAGCCGGTGCAGCGCGGCGTGATGCCGCCTGTGGCCTCGCCCGGCGCCGCGCCCCGTGCGCCTGCCCGGCGCGCGGCACACGCCGGCGATGCCGTCAACGACGCCAGCGCCGAATCGGCCTTCGCGGCGCTGCTCGACGGCATGGGCGTCGATGCCGGCGCGCTGGGCGGGCGCGATGCCGCCGAGGTCGCGCGTCTCGCGGGCGCGATGCTGCGCACGGCGGTGCGCGGCCTGGTGGACGTGCTGCTGTCGCGCTCGGTGCTCAAGCGCGAGATCAGCCTCGACACGACGATGCTGGTCCAGCGCGACAACAACCCGCTCAAGTTCTTCCCCGACGGCGACGGCGCGCTCGCGCAGATGCTGCGCGGCGCGAGCGCGGGATATCTGCCGGCGCAGACCGCGCTCGAAGGCGCACTCGACGATATCCGCCGTCATGAGCTCGCGGTGCTCGCGGGCACGCGCGCGGCCATGCAGCACCTGCTCGGCCGCTTCGACCCGCAGGCGATCGCGCGCGCCGACACGCGGCGCGGCTGGCTCGACTGGCTTCCCGCATGCCGCAAGGCGCGCCAGTGGGACCGTCTCGTCGCGCTACACGCGGAACTCGAACGCGCGAGCGCCGACGACCTTCAGGCGCTGTGCGGCAGCGCCTTCAACGATGCATACGAGCGGCAGGCGAACGGCTTCGCCGATGCGAAGCCGTTGGCTCCTTCAATCCGATAGCGAGGCGACGATGTCCTGGAACAACAAGGTGATCTGGTCGGAAGGCATGCTGCTTCAGCCGCAGCATCTGCAACAGCACGACCGCTACCTGCGCGCCCAGATCGACGCGCGCTGCGCCGCGCTGCGGCCCTATGCGTTCGGCTTCTCGGAGCTGGCGATCGACGTCGAGCAACTGAAGCTCGGCCGCATCGCGCTGACCGCGTGCGCGGGTGTGCTGCCCGATGGCAGTCCGTTCCGCCTGCCCGCGGACGACGATCTGCCGCTGCCGCTCGCCGTGCCCGAGGACGCACGCGACCTGACGGTGGTGCTCGCGCTGCCCGTCGCGCGTCACGGCGTGCCCGAGGCCGCGCATGCGGCGCAGGCCGGCGAGGCATGCGGCCACGACGGGCACGATGGCTTCGCGCGCCACCGCATCGCGGAAACCGAAGTGCTCGACAGCAACGAGGGTGCGATCGGCGCGGCGCTCGTGCAGGTCGGCAAGCTGCAACTGCGGCTCGCGTTCGAACAGGACGTGGCCCATGCGCACACGTCGCTCGGGATCGCGCGCATCGTCGAGCGGCGCGCGGACAACAGCATCGTGCTCGATGCCGCCTACGCGCCGCCCTGTCTCGACTATCGGGTGTCGCGCCGGCTGTGCGCATTCGTCGACGAGCTCGCGGGCCTCATGCATCAGCGAGCCGATGCGCTCGCGGCCCGCCTCGCACAGCCGGCCGCGACCGGCGCGGCGGAGATCGCCGACTTCCTGCTGCTGCAAGTGCTCAACCGGGCGGAGCCGCTGTTTGCGGGCATCACGACAACCACCGGGCTGCATCCGCACGACCTGCATCAGCACGCGCTGCAACTGGCGGGCGAGCTCGCGACCTTCAGCCAGCCCGGCAAGCGCCCCGCCGCGTTTCCGGCCTATCGCCACGAGCGGCTCGACGAGACCTTCACGCCGCTCGTCGACGCGCTGCGCGCCGCGCTGAGCTCCGTGATGGATCCGCATGCGGTGCCGATCGCGCTGGAGGAGCGCAAGTACGGCTTGCGCGTGGCGATCGTGCCGGACCGCGAGCTGTTCCACGCGGCGAGCTTCGTGCTCGCGGTCAAGGCCGATCTCGCGCCGGCCGCGCTGCTCAACGGCTTCCCGCAACAGGCCAAGCTCGGGCCGGTGGAGCGCATCCGCGATCTCGTCAACCTGCAGCTGCCGGGCATTGCGCTGCGCGCGCTGCCGGTCGCGCCGCGCCAGTTGCCGTTCCATGCCGGCTTCACCTATTTCGAGCTGGAACGCGGCGGCGAGCTGTGGCGGCAGTTCGCGACTTCGGCGGGCGTGGCGCTGCATGTCGCGGGCGATTTCCCCGGCCTCGATCTCGAGTTCTGGGCGATCCGCCCATGATCCCCCGGCCCCATTCGACGAAGGACCTCATCGTGCACGCACCGACCTTTCCGCAAGCGGGCTTCGACCCGGACGACACCATCCTGATTCCGCAACCGGGCGGACGAGCCCCGGCGCGCCCACGCGAGGAAGAGGCCGGGCAGGAGCGAAAGGACGCGGCGCCGCGCGCGCCGGTCCTACCGGTCGCGAGCGGCCTGAACCCGCTGGTGCGGGCGGCGAACCCGCTGCTCGAGCTCGCGCTGCCGCTGCGCCAGCGCGCGGCGATCGCCGATATCGAAGGGCTGCGCGCCGAGCTCGTGCGGATGGTGCGCGCCTTCGAGCACGACGCGAGCGCGAGCGGCATCGACACCGAAAGGCTCGCGGCGGCGCGCTATTGCCTGTGCACCTGCATCGACGAGGCGATCTCGGGCACGCCGTGGGGCAGCGGCGTATGGGCGGGCCGCAGCCTGCTCGTGAGCTTCCATAACGAGGCGTCGGGCGGCGAGCGCTTCTTTCTGATCCTGCAGCGGCTCGCGCAGGACCCGGCGCGCAACGTCGATGTGCTGGAGCTGCTCTACGTGATCCTGTCGCTCGGCTTCGAAGGACGCTACTGCCTGATCGACGGCGGGCGCAGTCAGCTCGAATCCGTGCGCGAGCGGCTCGAGCAGATCATCCGCAACCAGCGCGGTCCCTTCGAGAGCGAACTGTCGGTGCAATGGCGGCCCGCCGAGCGCGCGCGCAGGCCGCTCGGGCAGCGTGTGCCGCCATGGGTCTGCGCCGCGCTCGCGGGCGTCGTGCTCGTGGCGACGCACATCGCGCTGGCGGTGAGCCTGAACCGCACATCCGACCCCGTGTTCGGCACGCTCAACCGCATCCGTGTGAGCGAGCGGCCCGCCGCGCAGGCGAGCGTCATTGCGCCCGCCGCGATGCCCGCCGCCGCCGCGACGCTCGCCACCTTTCTCGCCCCCGAGATCCGCCAGGGGCTGGTCTCGGTGCGCGAGGCGGCGGACCGCTCCATCGTCACGATCAACGGCGACAACCTGTTCGCCTCCGGCAGCGCGACGCTCGATCCGGCCTACGACACGCTGATCGGGCGGATCGCGGACGCGCTGAAGGGCGTGCCCGGCAAGGTCGTCGTCACGGGCCACACCGACGACCAGCGGCTCCTGTCCGCGCGCTTCCCGTCCAACTGGCATCTGTCGCAGGCTCGCGCCGAAAGCGTGCGCGCGATGCTCGCGTCGCTCACCGGAGCGCCCGCACGCTTTTCCGCCGAAGGGCGCGGCGACGCCGAGCCGCTCGCGTCGAACGACACGCCGGCCGGCCGCGCGAAAAACCGCCGCGTTGAAATCACGCTGCTCGCGCCGGGCGCGTCCTCGTGATGCGCGGCATCACCTCATTCGTATCGCCGATCAGGCACGGGAGACATCGATGAAGAAGATCGCAGGAACGCTCAAGACGCCGCAATGGCTCACGCTCGCGGGCGTGCTCGCGCTGCTCGTCGTCGTGTGGTTCGAAGGGCCGCTCTTCGCGTTCGACGGACACGCGCCGCTCGAAATGCCGCGCGGCCGCTGGATCGCGATGGCCGCGCTCGTCGCCGCGTGGGCGCTGGCGTGGGGCGTGCGCCTCGGGGCCGCGCGCCTCGTCAATCTGCGCTTCATGAGCGGCGTGGCGGGGCAGGCGGCGCCGGCCGGCGGCGCGGAGCTCGCCGTGCTGCGCGAGCGCTTCGACCAGGCGCTCGCGATCCTGCGGCAGGCGCGCATGAAAGGCGTCAACGGCCGCCAATGGGTGTATCAGCTGCCGTGGTACATGTTCATCGGCGCGCCGGGCACCGGCAAGAGCACGGCGCTCTCGCATTCGGGCTTGCGTTTTCCGCTGCGCGAGAAGCTCGGCGACGAGGCGATCGGCGGCGTCGGCGGCACTCGCCACTGCGACTGGTGGTTCACCGATGACGCCGTGCTCGTCGACACCGCGGGCCGCTTCACGACTCAGGACAGCGATGCGCAGGCCGACGAGTCCGCGTGGACGGGCTTTTTGCAACTGCTGCGCAAGTACCGGCCGCGTCGCCCGTTGAACGGGCTCATCGTCACGCTCTCGGCGGCGGACCTAGTGCGCCAGGATGACGCCGCGCGCGATGCGTACATCCGCACGATCCGCAGCCGGCTCACGGAACTGAGCGAGCGGCTCGGGGTGCGCTTTCCGGTCTACGTGGTCGTGACGAAGTGCGATCTGCTCGCGGGCTTCACCGAATTCTTCGACGATCTCGGCGAAGCGGAGCGCAAGCAGGTCTGGGGCATCACGTTCACGCTCGACGAAGTGCCGGGCGCCGCAGCGGCGCTCGCCGCGTTCCCGGCCGAATTCGAAGCGCTCGGCGCGCGGCTGCAGGCGCGCGTGCTGCATCGCATGCAGCGCGAAACGGACGTGCAGCGGCGCGCGCGCATCTACGGCTTCGCGCAGCAGTTCGCGGGCCTTCAGCCGGCGCTGGCGCGTTTTCTCGACGGCGCCTTTCGCGGCACGCGTTTCGAGGCCTCACCGCTTCTGCGTGGCGTGTACTTTACGAGCGGCACGCAGCACGGCAGGCCGATCGACCGCGCGATCAGCGCCATCGCGCAATCGCTCGGATCGCGGCGTGACAGCGCGTACAGCGGCGACGCCTCGGCGCGCGCGTACTTCATCAACGGTCTGCTCAAGGACGTGGTGATCGCCGAGGCCGGGCTGGTGGGCGCGAACGCGCACTTCGAACGATGCGGCGCGTGGCTGCGGCGCGGGGCGCTCGCGCTCATCGGCGGGGCGCTCCTGCTCGCGCTCGCGGGCATGGCGGTGAGCTATCAGAGGAACCGCGCGTATGTCGCCGAGTTCGACCGGCAAACCCAGCACGTGCGGCAACTGGCGCGCGAGGCGAATGCCGCCGCCGATCCGCTCGCGGTGCTGCCGCTTCTCGACGCGGCGCGCGCGCTGCCCGGCGGCTACGCGGACGCCGGCAAGCCGGTGCCGTGGCTCACCCGGCTCTGGCTCTATCAGGGTGACAAGCTCGGCCAGGAGGCGCGCGTGACGTACCGGCGCCTGCTCGACCAGACCTTGCTGCCGCTCGCGGTCGGCAGGCTCACGCAGGAGCTTCGCGACGCCAGCCCGGACAACGCTTCGATATCCGAAGCGTATCGCTATGAGGCGCTGCGCGCCTATCTGATGCTCGGCGACGCGCGCCATTTCGACGCGAATGCGCTGCGCGCGCATCTGGTCCCGGCGCTGGCTCGCGACGCGAGCCCGGCGCAAACGAGCGCGCTCGATGCGCATCTCGCCGCGCTGTTCGACAAGACGCACTTCGATCCGTCGCTGCCGCTCGATGACACGCTCATCAAGGCGGCGCGCGCGCGTCTGGCCGAATTGCCGTTGTCGCAGCGCATCGGCAGCCGGGTGGACGGCGGCCTCGCGCAGGCGAACCTCGCCGCGTTCAGCGTGAGCGCCGCCGCCGGACCCAACGCGCCGCTGCTGCTCAGGCGCGCGAGCGGCGCGCCGCTCACGACCGGCGTGGCGGGCGCGTACACCCGCGCCGGCTACGCGCAATACGCGCGGCTGCGCGACGCCGCGCTGGCCGACGTCGCGAAGGACGCCTGGGTGCTCGGCCGTGACGACGTCGCGCCTACGCCCGAGGGCATCGCCGCGTTGCGCGCCGCGCTCGACGCGCGCTACTTCGATGCCTACGTCCACGCGTGGGACGGCCTGCTCGACGACGTGACCGTGGTGCCCGTCACCAGTCTCGCCGATGGCGCGCGCGTCGCGAACGAGCTGTCGGCGCCGGATTCGCCGCTCGGGAAGTTCATCGTCGCGGCGGCGCGCGAGACGACGCTCGCGGGGAGCGCATCCGGCAAGCAGAATGCGGCGACGCAGGTGGACGATCACTTTCAGGCGCTGCATCAGCTTGCGGGCAAGCCGGGCGGCGACGCCTCGCTCGATCGCGCGTTCGCGCCGCTCAAGGACGCCGCCGTCTATCTCGATGCAGCCGACGCCGCGCGCAGAATGGGCCAGCCCGCGCCGGCGGGCGACGCGCTCGGCAAGCTCCGGCTCGCGAGCCAGACCAGCCCGGCGCCGCTCACCCCGGTGGCCGCGTCCCTCGCCACAGCGGGCACGGCGCTGCTGGAAGGCGGCGAGCGCGCCCGGCTCGACGCGCTGTGGAACGCGAGCGCTGGCCCTCTGTGCCGACGCGCGCTCGATGGCCGCTATCCGTTCGTGCGCGGCGCCACGCGCGATGTCGCCGCCGACGATTTCGGCAAGCTGTTCGCGCCGGGCGGTCTCATCGACGATTTCTTCCAGAAGAATCTCGCCGCGCTGGTCGATACGAGCGGGCCGGTCTGGCAATGGCGCGCCGGCACGCCGCCGGCCGGCATGCCGCGCGACGCGCTCGGGCAGTTCCAGCGCGCCGCGCAGATCCGCGACGCGTTCTTTCACGACGGCAGCCGCGACATGTCGATCCGCTTTCGCGTGAAGGCGCTCGCGTTCGATCCGGCGGTGACGCGACTGGATCTCGACATCGACGGACAGCAACTCGCGCTCAGGCAGGACGGCCTTCAGTCGATGCTGCTGCAATGGCCGAGCGGCAAGAACGCGGGCCGCGCGAGCGCGCAGTTCGATCCGCCCCAGGCAGCTCAGGCTGCACCGCTCGCCGCGAGCGGCCCGTGGGCGCTGCTGCACCTGATCGACGCGGGCAGCCTCGACGCCACCGCGCAGCCGGACCGCTACAGGCTCACGCTCGATTCCGCCGGACGCAAGGCCGTGCTCGAACTGGATGCGACGAGCGTCGTCAATCCGTTCCGGCGCGCGCCGCTCGAGCAGTTCCGTTGCCCGGAGCATCTGTGATGGCGGCGCCGGGAATCGCAGGATGCTTCGGCAAGCTGCGCGGCAACGGCGACTTCGTGGCGCGGCGTCTGCCGCCGTGCTTCGTCGAGCCCTGGGACGCGATGTTGCAGGCGGGCCTGCTCGCGAGCCGAGCGGCGCTCGGGCGCGCATGGCTCGATGCCTATCTGACCGCGCCGCTGTGGTGCTTCGCGCTCGGCGATGGCGTCGTGGGAGAGACCGGATGGGCGGGCGTGCTGATGCCGAGCGTCGATAGCGCGGGCCGTCACTTTCCGCTCACGATCGCCGCGCCCCTCGAGGCCGCCGCATGGCCGATGTGGCGCGCGCACGCGCACGGCTGGTTTGCGCGTTGCGGCGCGCTCGCGCTCGCGACGCTCGACAAGGGCGCGCGTCTCGCGGACTTCGATGCGGGATTGCTGGCGCTCCCGCACGCGCATGACGCAACGGGCGTCCCGGCGCCGTCTCATGCCGGCGCGCGGGGGATGAGCGACTGGTGGCACGGCGCATCCGCGCGCACGAGCGCGGGACTCCCCGATGCCGCGTTCGTCGCGGCGTTATTCGGTGGTGTCGTCGCGGACTAGCCGCGGTCGAAGCACGCGATGACGGCGGTGATGTTGTCCTTGCCGCCGGCATCGAGCGCGAGCGCGACCAGACGCCTGCAGGCCTCGTCGATGCCGCGCGGCTTCATGCCTCCCAGCACCGCCTCGATCTCGCGATGTGACACCTCACCGTGCAGTCCGTCGCTGCACAGCAGATAGCGGTCGCCGGGCAGCCAGGGATGGGCCTCCACCACGGGCGCAATCGACGGCAGCGGCCCGAGCGCCTGCAGCAGCACGTTGCGCGGCGGCAGATGCTCGACGGCGCCGTGCTCCAGCGCCTGCTGATAGAGCGTCTGGTCGCGCGACAGTTGCGCCAGCACGCCGTCGCGATAGCGGTAGAGCCTGCTGTCGCCGATGTGAAAAGCGACCAGCCGCGCCGAGCCGGACGGCCGCCAGATGCCCGTCAGCGTGGTGCCCATCGATCGATGCGGCGCGAGACGCTCGCACAGGTTCATCGCGTGAAGGGTCGCGTTGGCGTGGTCGAGCGCGTCGGCGGCGGTGCGCATCGCGCACAGCGAGGCGTCGTGCACGGTGGCGTCGGGATCATCGGTGAGCGTGACGCGGGCGTGGCTGCGCGGCATTGCATGCGCGGCGAGCTTCGCGGCGACGCAGTCGAGCGCGGTTGCGCTGGCGCGCGCACCGAATGCGTGGCCGCCCATGCCGTCCGCGACCGCGACGAGCTTCAAGTCCGGGTCGATCAGGAAGCGGTCCTGATTCTCGCGGCGCACGCGTCCCACGTCGGTGAGGCCGAACGCCGCGCAGTCGGCACGGCGGATCGGAGCGGAGGGCGTCAGCGTGTCGGAATCCATCGATGAGGCTCCTTCGGAGGCGTGTTCCTATAGTCCGACGTCGCGCTCGAAACGCGCGCGGTCGCGTTCGTTGGAGATCGTCGCCGCGAGCCGTTCGTGCAGCGCGCGCAGGCTGGTCGCGCTCGACGCCTCGCGTTTCGCGACGATGTGCGCGATCGGGCCGAGATAGACGGCGAGCTTGAGCGCGGCGGCATGCACCTCTTCCGCGCCGAGCCACGGGAAACGGGATGTTTGCGGCGACGATGCGGCTCCATGCGTCGTGCCTGCGCGGGAACCCTCCGCGAAGGCGGCGACGAACTGCGCGCGGCCTTTATCGGATGGAACGTGCGGGGCGAGCAGGGCGACCAGCGCCGGCAGATCCGGCGCGTTGGCCGCCCGCGCCGCGGCGCGCCGCACGAGCAGACGCGCCACCGGCCCGATCTGCGCGGCGAGTTGCGTCTCGACCGAGGCGAGCATGACGGCGGGCCACATCGTGAGCGACGGCAGCGATTCGCCGCGCCACGAGCCCGTTCCCGAGGCGAGCGGCCCAGTTGCTTTCACCGGCTGCGCTTCCAGAATGGTGCGGTCATCGCCGGCTGCGGCTGCGCCTCCGGGGGGCAGAGGCTGCGCGTCGTGCAGCGCATCGGCAAGCGCCTGCCGCAGCGCGTCCGCCGTCTGAAAGCGCGCGGCGGGAAGCCGGGACAACGCGCGTATCAGCACGTCATCGAGCGCGGGCGGCAGCGCCGGGTTGCAGGCGGATGGCATGCGCGGCGTCTCGTGCATGACTTGCCGCATGACCTCGGCCTGCGACGCGCCCGCGAACGGGCGGCAGCCGGTGAGCATCTGATAGAGCACGATCGCGGCGGAGAACAGATCGGAGCGCCCGTCGACGGGCTCGCCCGTGAACTGCTCCGGCGACATATAGCACGGCGTGCCGATCATCGCGCCCGCCAGCGTCAGCGTGGACGATTCGACATGCGCAACCCCGAAGTCCGCGACCTTCAGCCGGCCTTGCGCGCTGACGAGCAGGTTCGCGGGCTTGATGTCGCGATGCACGACGCCGTGCTCGTGCGCGAAGCCGAGCGCGGCGAGCAACTGGGCGAACCAGTCGAGCGCGGTGGCGAGCTCGGGCGGACGGCCCGCGTCGAGCAACTGCTTCAGGCCCTGCCCGCTGACGAGCTCCATCGCGATATAGGCGGTGTGGAGGGTTTCGCCATAGTCGTACACGCCGACGATGTTCGGATGCGTGAGCCGTCCGGCGGCCTGCGCCTCGTTGCGCAAACGTGCCATCAGGCTCTCTCGCTCGCCGCTTTCGAACAGCTCGTGGCGGATCGTCTTCAGCGCGACGTGCCGCTCGATGTGCGGATCGAAGGCGCGATAGACGACGCCCATCGCACCCGCGCCCAGCATCGCCTCGATGCGGTACTTGCCCAGGTGCGTGATGCGCGGCGGGTCCATCGCTGCGGCCGTCACCTCATACCTCGATCATCTTGAATGCCTCGACGAGGCTCGTCTTCATGCGCGCGAACGAGGCGGCGAGCGAGGCGATCTCGTCGCGGCCGCGCTCGGCGAAGTTCGCGCTGTCGAGGTGGCCGAGACTCGCCTGATCGGCGGCGCGCGAGAGCGCGCGGATGCGCCGCGTGACGAGCAGATGCACCATCACGTTCAGCGCGACCAGCAACAGCACGAACACGGCGAGCAGCGAGGCGAGAAAGGTGCGCAGCACCGCGTCGCTGCGCGCGACCGGCAGCGCCATGGGCACCGAAACGAAATCCGCGCCGATCACCTCGTGCATCGCCCAGTTGAAGCCGTTGTCGGGGCCGTACTTGTCGATGAGCGTTTTCGGCGCACGCGAAGGCACGCTGTGACACTCCATGCAGGCGGCATCGTTGATGCGGTTCGGGCGCGCGATATACAAGTCTTGCCCGGACGGCGTGTCGCGCAGCCCGACGATTTCCTTCAACCCGGGCTTGTCGTGCAGATGTCGGATGACATCCGCTTCCCAGTCCGAGGGGCGGTCGCGCGGATTGGTCGGATTCAGCATCGTCGAGCGATAGGAGTATCCCTCGAGACGCTTCTCCAGTGTCATCAGCGTTTCGACCGCCGAGAAGGCCGGCACCGATTGCGGCACGAAGCTGTACTTGAGCTGCGTCTGCAGGAGCGGGGTGACTTGCGTCGCGGTGTAGTTCTGCGCGGCGCTCGCCGCTTCCATGAGGATGCGCGCATTCTGCACCGTCTCGTCGATGGCCGCGCGGCGCAACAGCTCGCGCGCGGCGAACCCGGCCGACACGAAGCCGACGACGAAGACCGCGAGAAATACCAGATTGAACTTGGCGGCGAGCGACAGTCTCATGACTCCACCTCGGTTGATTGCGCCTGCACGGGCGAGACCGCGCGCCGGCGAGGCATGGCGGGAGGCGGGCACAGCACGCGCCGCCATTCGGGAAGATTGCGCAGGTTCTGCCGCACGTGCGAGCGGAACGGCTCGCCTTGTGCGAGCGGCCGAAAGCGCGCGACGAAGGTGCGGCGGATGGGGAGCGGCGCGGCCAGCCAGTCGGCGAGATCCGCATAGGTCGCCGGACGACCCTGCGCGGGCGCGGTGAGCTTCGCCTTCGTGGGCGCGGCGACGGACGCGAGCGGATCGCGGAACGGCAGCGGCATCGCGGCGATGAACGACGGCGCGGGGCGCGTGCGCACATCGAGCGGCTTGCCGGCTTCACGCTCGGCGTAGTGCTCGCCGTCGAGCGGCTGACGGGCGTCGGCCTGGTCGGGCAGGGCGAGCGTCATGCCGCCCGTTTCGATGAAAAGCGCGCTTGCGTCGCGGCTCGCATGCAGCACCGCGGCGCCGTCGCGCAGGGTCGCGTCGAGCGTCGCGGTGTCGATCGACAAGGGCTCCGTCGCCGTCGCGTGGGTGCGCGCGATCTTGATCCAGCCCGAGAGCAGCGCGAGCGCATCGCCGTGCGGCGCGGCATCGATGGCGATGCGCGTGTCCGCGCCGAGGGCGACGATCGTGCCGTCGCCGTCTTCGATCTGCGCGCTGCCCTGCGCATCGGTGGCGAGCAGATCGCCTCGCTCCAGCGCGATGGGCGCATCGACCTTGAACACCGTCGTCGCGCGGATCAGCGTGACGGCACCTTCGGGCCGCAGGATGGCCGGGCCCGCTTGCGCACACTGAAGCGCGCACAGACACGCAATGGCGAAGCCGATGCGCAGAGCTTGCAGCAGGGTTCGGGCGTTCATCGCGATCGATGCCTCGGAGCGTGAGGGGGTTGCGACGAAAACAGACGGGCCCCGGCTTCTATTCCAAAGAAATTTATTCCGTGGCCGATGGAACAAATCGGCGCTCTGCGGTGTTGTCGGCAGGACGAGACTGCCGCGCGATGAGATTCGCGAACGATGTTGGCGAGCACGCGGCGCTTTCGCATACCGAAACGACCAACCAAGGGAATCTTCACGATGAGCAAACTGATTTCACGAGCCGCGGCCGCCACGCTCGCGCTGACGGCTTCACTGACGTGTGCAACGAGCCATGCGGCGTGGCGCGTCGATAGCGGCCAGTCGACTTTTTCCTTCACCACCACGAAGGCCGCGAAGCCCGGCGCGGCTGCGCTCGAGGAAGTGCAGACGTTCCGGCAGATCGGCGGCTCCGTCGGCGATGACGGCAAGCTCGTGTTCGATGTCGAGCTGGCAAGCGTGGAAACGAACATCGGCCTGCGCAACGAACGGCTGAAGGACATGCTGTTCAAGGTCGCGGATCATCCGCAGGCCGTGTTTACCGGCGCGGTGGACATGCGGCGCGTACGGGCGCTTCGGGCGGGCGCGAGCATCGACATGGACGTGAGCGGCGAGCTCGCGATCAGCGGCGAAGCCAGGCCGCTCACCGCGAGCCTGCGCGTCGTGAAGCTCGCGAACGGCGCGCTGAGCGTCGGGACGCGGGTGCCCATCGTGGTGAACCTCAAGGACTACGGCCTGCAGGATGAGGTCGAGGCGCTGCGCGTGCTGATGAATCTCGATGTGCTGGCGAGCGCCGCGCCTGTCAGCTTCACGGTGATGCTCAAGCCGCAAAGGTAAGCGTCTCGGATGACGATGCATGCTCGCGTGTGCATCGTCAAACGGAAAACGCGTTCGCGTGTGCGAAGGCATCAGAGATGCCGTGCAAGGGCGCTAGCCGTTCAGGAAACCGAGGACGGCCTTGCGCAGCTTCAGGTCCCAGGTCTGCTCTTCCTTGTGACTCGTGGCGAGCGTGAGCAGACCCTTTATCATCGCATCGTCCGATTTGAACGCGAAGCCCGAATCGCTCAGATAGCCGGATCCCCAGACCTTGAGGTTGTCGATGTACTTGCAGCCGGCCGTGAATTCCGCCTGGGTGATGATGCTCTCGTCGTCCTTGAACATCGCGAGGAAATGCATCTTGTCGCCGCAAATGCCGGAGTTGAGGGTGAGCGCCGAGAGCGCGGGTATCGGCACCGCGTAACGCTTGAACCAGCTGTTGAAGGCGATCGGCCGGGTATGCAGCGCATCGCGTTGCATGCGTGCGTCCCAGTACTCCTTCGCCTGCTCGCAGAACCGCTTGATGCGCCTGATCTCGACGATCTTCCAGATGACCTTCGCGAGCGTCTCCATGATGGAGACGACCGCATCGATGATGGTCGACGCGCCCTGGCTCGCGAACTGCAAGCCGAGGCTCGCGCCGCCCTTGACGAGGTCGTACACGCCGGAGCCGATGCTCAGTTTCATCGCGCGCCGGATCGCTTCCACGATGGTTCCGGGATGCCCGGCAAGCAGTTGGACATCGCGGCCCTGCACCCACTCGCGATACTTGGTGATGCTGCTGTCGACGGTATTGGCGATGCCCTTGGCGATATCGAGGCCCGCGCCGATGAACGGCGCCAGCGTGGCGAGCAGCTTGCCGCACAGGAAATCGACGAGCTTGCGCAGGAGCGCGGGCATCGTGTCGAGCGCGAATCCGCCGGGATCGTTACGGATATCCGCGACCTTTTCGCGAATCATGTCCCAGAGCTTTCTCGCTCCTTCCTCGACCTTGGCGCGAATGGCTTCATGGAGGCGCCGCGCAGCGCTGCTCAACGCGGGCAGCGTGAGGGTGGAGGTCGTGAGCTGATTCGAGCTCACCAGCGTGGGTTCCTTGTGCTTTCTGATCTTCTTCTGCACCTGTTCAAGCGCGACCGACGCCGACTTCTGCACGAGACTGTTGTCCAGCACTTCGGCGGCGTACGATGCCGCGACATTGGTATCCGGTGCGAATCCGAGGCCGACGTTGGTGATATCGAAAGCGCCTTCCAGCAGCACCTGGAACGTGTCGTCCTCCACCTCCATGTTGCCGAAGAGGTAAAGCACGCCGAGGCGTGAATTGATGAGCGCCGGCGTCATGAAGTCCTGCGCGCCGGCTGCGGCATCCGTGTCGCCCTGGCCGCGCAGTTGCTGATCGAGCAGCGTGAAATACTTCGAGCCGTTGCGCGAGGCCGCTTTCCAGACATCGCCGGGACCGACCGTATCCTGCCAGCGCTCGAACGCGCTCACCAGGCGGTGGAATTGATGAACGGTTCGATTGCGGTGATACAGGAGGATCTGCTCGTCCAGGTCTTTCAGCGCTGCGCTGCGCACCTGAAGCAGCGACGAGGTTCCTCGCAGCCATTCATCGTGGGGAACGATGTCGGGCAAATGGGCGTAAGCGTAGGGCATCGATGGGTCTCCTCGAGAACCTGACATGATCGGTGACTGTTCAGGACGCGTCCTAGCACCACGCGATATCGCTCAGCTTCACGTAGTGGGTTTCGATCAGGCGGCCGCTGCGGCTGCGCAGGTCCACCCGATAGAAGCAGCCGAAACTGAAGAAGCTGTGCTCCAGGACGAAGATTGCGCGGTGCATGATTCCTCCTGCCTGGCCGGTTCGCTGGACGAATCGCGCCTGTCGTGGTCGCCGCGGGCTGCCGCGACCGTCGATAGCAAAACAGCGGGGCGTGGGTGTTTGTTCCGCGTGAGAGCGGCAATTTATTTGCGCGAGAGGAGGGAATAAAGGCGGGGCTGGAGTGTCCCCTTGCTCGGGGCCGGGATGGCGGTCGCTTCAGTCAATTGACGGCGCATCGGCCGGTTGCCGCGCCGCGTCCGGAATGCGGCACGCGTCGAACCGGCCGGGCGCGTGTTGCGTCAGAATGCCCGGACGGAGTCGTTTCTTTGCATTCTGTTTTCCCTTCAATCGGCAAGCAGAAGTTTCACGCCCTCGGCGGCCTGATAGCGAAGCTCATCGAGGTCGAGTCCGGGAATCATGCCGTCGTCGACGACCACGCGGCCGCTCACCACGTTGTACTGCACCCGCGCGGGCTCGCCCGCCGTCACCGGCGCCACGGCGAGATCGTGAAAGCCGTAGAAGCGCGGATCGTCGATGTCGTACAGCACCAGATCGGCAGCCTTGCCTGTTTCCAGCGTGCCGACCGCGTCGAGACCGAGCACGCCCGCGCCGCCCGCACTGCCCCAGTGAACGATTTCTTCCACCGTGGTCGCCGACACGCCTTGCGATGCGCGATGCACGAGCCATGCGAAGTGCGCTTCGTTGGTCATGCTGCCGGATTCGTTCGATGCGACGCCGTCCACCGCCAGCGACATCGGCACGCCCGCCGCGGCCATCTGCGGCGCGGGAGCGATGCCGCTGCCGAGTCGAGCGTTGCTCACGGGGCAGTGCGAGCAGCCGCTGCCCGTTTCCGCGAGCATCGCGATTTCGCTCGTCTCCAGATGTACGAGATGCGCGAACCATACGTCGGGTCCGAGCCATTCGTGATCGGCGACGAACTCCACCGGCAGCTTGTCGAAGCGCTCCCGGCAGAAATCGACGTAACGCCTCGTCTCCGACAGATGCGTATGCATGCGCAGTCCCATGCGCCGCGCCGCGCGCGCGATTTCGGGCAGTAACTCGGGCGGCAGCGAGAAAGTCGGCGTGGTCGGCGCGACCACGACACGGCGCATCGATGCCGCGCGCGCATCGTGATAGCGCGCCTTGAGGCGTTCGATATCGGCCAGCATCTGATCGAGCGTTTCGGGCTTCAGCGCGACCCTGGAGAAGCCGGGATGATCGCCCGCCGCCTGCAAGGCGCCGCCGCGGCAGAGCACGAAGCGCAGGCCGAACGTGGCCGCTTCGTCGAACAGCAGATCGCCCGTTTCCGTGGTGCCGTTCGCGTGATAGAGATAGTGGTGGTCCGCGCAGGTCGTGACGCCGGATAAAAGCAACTCGGCCATGCCGAGGCGTGCCGCGACGCGTGCGAGTTCCGGCGTGAAGCGCGCGAGGCGCGGATACGGCACGGCGGCGAGCCATTCCTGCAGATCCGCGTTGATGCCCGACGGCACCGCCTTGAGCAGATTCTGGAACAGGTGATGATGCGTGTTGACCCAGCCCGGATAGACGACACACGAGCGAGCATCGATGACGCGTTCGTCGTCGCGTGCTTCGAGGTTCGGCGCGATCGTCTGGATGATGCCGTTGCGGATACGGATATCCACCTGACCCGGACGCGCGGCATCGCCGCGTAATCCGCTCATCACCGCGACGGGGTTCTTGATCAGCAGCCCTTCGGTTTGCATGTTCATGAAGCGTTCTCCGGTCATCACGTTTCACTCACGCACCATGCCGTGCGCAGGCGCGACATCTTCCTCATGCGCGCCGTTGAGCACGGCGTTCAGCACGACGGACACGAGGCACGCGAGCACGACACCGCTATGTACGAAGGGCTGTGTCCAGTCGGGCATCTGCTTGAAGACCTGCGGCGCCATCACTGGAATGAGCGCAGTCGCGATCGTGAAGCCCACGATCAGCACGTTGTAGCGATTGCGCTCGAAGTCGACTTTCGAGAGCGTCTGCACGCCGGCCGCGACCACGACGCCGAACATCGCGATGCCCGCGCCGCCGAGTGCCGCGGCAGGCGTCGACGCCACCACCGCGCCGATCTTCGGCACCAGCGCCACCACGCACATGAGCACGCCGCTCACGGCCACGACCCAGCGGCTGCGCACGCCGGTAAGAATGACCAGCCCGACGTTCTCCATGAACGCGATGAACGGGAACGCCGCGAACATGCCGGCGATTGCGCTCGCGAGACCGTTCGCGCGCAGGCCGCGCACGACGTCCTCCTCACTGATTTTCTTCTCGACGATGTCACCGATCGCGACGAAGAGGCCCATCGATTCGACCATCTGCACCACCATCACGACGATCATCGTCATCACGGGCACGACAGAGAACACGGGCATGCCGAAATGAAAGGGCAGCGGCATGGTGAACCACGGCGCCTGGGCGACGTTCGCGAAGTCGCCCATGCCGAGCGCGCACGCGAGCACGCTGCCCGCAATGAGGCCAATCAGCACCGACAGATTGCGCAGGAACGCATTGGCGAAGCGATTGACGGCGAGAATCACCAGTGCGACGAACAGCGCGATGCACAGGAAAGGCAGCGCGCCGAAGTGCTGTCGCGCGTGCTCGCCGCCGCCCGCCCACTGATACGCGACGGGAAAGAGTTGCAGGCCGATCACGGTGACGATGCAGCCCGTGACGACCGGCGGGAAAAAGCGGCGCAGGCGCCCGACGAGCGGCGCGGCGAACATCGTAAACACGCCCGCGCCGATCACCGCACCGCATACGCCCGCGAAGCCGACGCCAGGGCTCATGCCGATCGCGATCACCGGCCCCACGCTGCTGAACGCGACGCCCTGCAGGATCGGCAGGCGCACGCCGAACTTCCATACGCCAACCGTCTGCAGCACCGTCGAGATGCCCGAGCAGAAGAGCGCCGTGCTGATGAGCACGGTGGTGTCGGCAGGCGACATCTTCAGTGCGGATGCGACGATCAACGGCACGGCGATCGCGCCGATATAGGCAACGAGCATGTGCTGCAGGCCGAGCGTGATCATCTGCCGTTTGGGCAGGATGCAATCGACGGGGTGTTGGCCGGTTTTCATCATGTATCTCCTGATTGTCGTCATGGGCTGAGGCCTGAGCAGGCGCATCGATGGAACGCAGGCTCTCGCGAGCTTGCCCATGCGGCCCTTTGCAAGACGCCGTGCTGCTGCGTCTTCCCCTCGCCGGCATCGAGTGTCAAACTGATGCGTGCTGCTGCTTGCGATGCAGTCTCACAAGTTGCGCGCGCTCTGTACAATATTTTTTGACCGTGATCTTGATACGTTAGCGATATGGACATGCGGCTCCTGCGGTATTTCGCTGTGCTCGCCGATGAACTGCATTTCGGCCGCGCAGCGGCGCGGCTGCACATTTCGCAGCCACCGCTCAGCCAGCAGATCCGCATCCTCGAGGAAGAGATGGGCACTGCGTTGTTTCTGCGCTCGCAGCATCGCGTCGAACTCACCGAGGCAGGGAAAACACTGAAGGAACAAGCGCCGCTGATCTTCGCTCAGTTCGAGCGCGCGATCGATTTGACGCGTTGCGCGGGGCGCGGCGACGTGGGGAGTCTCGAGATCGGCATCATCAGCTCGGCGATGGTCGAGCCGATTTCGCGCGCGTTCGGCATGTTCGCGCGCAAGCATCCGCAAGTGAGATGGACGCTGCACGAAATGACGCCCGCCGCGCAGATCCAGGCGTTGAAGGAGCGGCGGCTCGACGTGTGTTTCTTTCGCGTGTCACGCGAGGATCCCGAGATCGTCAGCGAAGTGGTGCTGCGCGAACCCGCGGTGGTCGCGCTGCCGCTGTCGCATCCGTTCGCTTCACGCGGCGAGATCGCGGTGCGCGAGCTGGTGGCGGAGCGCTTTCTGTCGTTCGGCCTGCTTCAGTCGCAACTCGCGCGCTTTCTGCGCGACTATTGCGTGGAGGCGGGGTTCACGCCGCGCATCGGGCAGGAAGTCGTGGAGCTGCATACGCTCCTGTGCCTCGTGCGCGAAGGGCTCGGCGTGGCGCTGTTGCCGGCGTCGGCGGAGCAGTTGTCGGGTGGCGGTGTAGCGTTCGTGCCGCTCACCGCGCCGTCTCCCGAAGTGTCCTTGCATGCGCGCTATCGTGCGGAAGCGCCGTCGGCGGTGCTCGCGCGCTTTCTCGAAACCGTGCGCGAGGTGGCTGCGGCATAGCGTTCGGCTTGACCGTCTGTGCGACCAGCTCGGGTGTCGGTATTCGGACACGTTTCCAGGTATCGAATGCTGCTCGCGTCGAGTGCATTCTTGTTACCTGCTCAAACTGCGACCCACGCTCCTCACGCACCGGATGACTGCACCAATCGGGAAAAAAGCAGCCCTCGTTAGAGAGGGCCGAACAGTGCTCTGACAGGAGGTAGAACACTGGAGACGAGCGACACGCCTGTTGGAGCGAGCGACCCGAACATTTGCCGGAGACCTTGTTGACCGGCGGGACCCGTCGCTCGCAGATCAACACATCCTAGTGCTTGGCGAGACATATGGCGGCGTCTTCTTCAGGACGTGAATGCGGTTCGGCGCGAGGAATGCCATTGAACAGCACGTTCAGACCGACCGAGGTAAGGCAGGCCAGCAGGATGCTGCTGTGGAGGAGCGGTTGAATCCACGCCGGGAGTTGCTTGAAAAGGGTTGGCGCAAAGGTCGGTAGCAGCGAAATCGCAAGCGTCGCGGCGACGATATAGACGTTGCGCCGGCTACTCTCGAAATCCACTCTGGCCAGCGTCCGAACCCCCGCCGCCGTGACGACGCCGAACATGAAAAGCCCCGCACCGCCCAATGCCGGAAGAGGCACCGATGCCACGATCGTCGCGAGCTTCGGCAGGAGCCCGAGTACACAGAGAATCACACCCGCGGCCACCGCGACCCAGCGGCTTTTTACTCCCGTGACAACGACCAGGCCGATGTTCTGGCTGTAAATGGTATAGGGAAACCCATTGAAGACGCCGCCGATAACGCTTGCCAGCCCATTGGCGCGCAGCCCGTCGGTCATGTGTGCCGCCGTGAGGTGCTTGCCGGTCACGTCGGCCGTCGCCAGAAAGAGACCCATGGATTCGATCATGATGATGACCATCACGATCACGATGGTCGCTATCGCCAGCGGGTCGAAGACGGGCCACCCGAAGTAAAAAGGTTTGACCATGTCGAGCATCGGCGCCTGCTCGACGCCGTGAAAACTGACCATGCCGAAGGGGATCGCTACCAGCATGCCGGCCGCCAGCGCGAGCAGCACCGATACATTCGACCAGAAACCCTTGAGCCAGCGGTTGATCACGAGAATCATGACGAACACGAACCCGGCCAGCGCAAGGTTATGCGGCGCGCCGAAGTCCGGCGCGCCCCTGCCGCCGCCGACCCAGCTTACACCGACAGGAAACAGCGAAAGGCCAACCACCATGACGATCGAACCGCCCACGATCGGCGGGAAGTACCTCACGAGTTTGCCGAACACCGGTGAGATCAGCATGGTCAGCATGCCGCCGGCGATCACCGCGCCAATCACCGCAGTCAGCCCGAGACCCGGAGTCGTGGCGATCACGAGGATTGGCGGGAGCGCGCTGAACGCCACGCCCTGCATGACAGGCATGCGCACGCCGAAGCGCCAGAAGCCGCCGGACTGCAGGATGGTCGCAATGCCACAGGTGAAGAGATCGGCATTGATGAGTACGGCGATTGACTCCTTCGGAAGCTTGAGCGCGCTGGCGATGATCATCGGGACGGCGATAGCTCCGACATACATCACCAGCACATGCTGGAAGCCGAGCATCAGGAGCGGACCCGGTTTCGGCACTTGATCGACAGGGGCCGGTTCGTGGCGTCTCGATTCAGCTTGTATGAGCATACATTGTCTCCTGCGGGATTTGGCTGGCGCCGGTTTTCGTGAGTATGGTCGGGACTAGGCCTGGGCTACCACGAACGGCGTTGCACGCAGCCGTTTGCCCGTTGCCGCGAAGATCGCGTTGCCTATGGCCGGTACAACCGGCGGATTGGACAGCTCTCCAATACCTCCCGGCGGACGTCCTGATGGCGGCATGACCTCGATCTTCAATTCGGGTGCTTCATGCATGCGCAGCACGGCGTAGTCGTGAAAATTGCTCTCGCGCACCATGCCGCGCTCGATATGCACTGCATTCATCAACGCAGTTGAAACACCCCAGTAGATGCCGCCTGCCAATTGCTGACGCACCGAACCGGGATCGACGGCCAGGCCGCAGTCGACGACGCAGGTGATCCGATTGACCTTGATGGCGTCCTCCTTCACGCCTACGTCGGCAACGATGGCGATAAAGCTCTTGTAGCCCTCGTAGATGGCTACACCCAGTCCGCGGCCTGCGCCGATATTGGACGAGTTATTCGGCTTCCAGCCGGCGAGGCTGGCCGCCCGATCGAGCACCGCTTTCAACTCCGGACGGCTGGCAAGTGCTCTGCGACGATAGTCGACCGGATCCTGCCCGGCCGCGTACGCCGCTTCGTCGATGAGACTCTCGATCGCGAAGATATTGGGCACATAGCTCACGGCGCGCCACCACCAGACAGGAAATCCGGGCTCGTGTCGTACCCATGCGAGATCGAGGGCGGGGATGTCATAGTAGAAATCGTCGCGCATGCCCTCGGTGCAACTGGGGTCTACGGGAACCTTTGCCAGAAAGCCCGGATCATCGGGCTCCTTGATCGACGGCACCACGGCACGCAGACTGAAGCCCAGCAGCGTGCCGGAAGCATCGAGCGCGGCGCGCGCCTTATGCACGCTCGCGGCGTGGTAGTACAGCCCGCGGACATCGTCCTCACGGCTGTACAGCAGCTTGACGGGCTGACCCATGCGCTTCGAGATAAAGGTTGCTTCCAGAATCTGATGCAGCCCCTCGCGCGCACCGAAGCTGCCGCCTGCCTCGGTCAGGTGAATGCGGACCTTGTCCCGCCGCACGCCCGCAATGGTTTGCGCCGCTTGCGCGCACCGCGACGGCACCTGAATGCCCCCCCAATACTCGACGACGTCGGGCTTCACCCATGCCACCACGCTCAAGGGCTCCATCTGGGCATGCGCCTTATACGGCATGCTGTAGACCGCCTCCACGACATGTGGCGCATTCCCGAACGTCGTGTCAGCATCGCCTTTCACTTTCGACTTCTTGCCGGGATCGTCGACGTGCTGCTTCATCTCCTCGAGGGTGGTGTCGGAGTTGAAGTTCGCGAGGTCGCTCTCGCCCCATTCCACTTTCAATACCTGTCTTGCGCGCTGCGCCGCCCAGAAATGATCCGCCACGATCGCCACACCCGGCTGGCTGGCTCCATTTGCAACGGGCATGGGCGGCATGTTCTCGCGGAAGTGCGCAATCACATCCGGAATCTCGATGGCAAAAACATCGCGCACGCCCGGCAACGCCTTGACTTCACTCGCGTTGAATGACTTCACGCTCGCGTTGACGACGGGCGGATGGATCACGATTGCAGTCAGCATGCCCGGCAGTTCGACGTCGATCGCGTACAGAGCACGTCCCGTTACCTTGTCGGCGACACGATAGCTGCGGCGTTCCTTTCCTATCAGGACGAACTGATCGGGGCGCTTGAGCGCCACTTGTGCGGGAACCGGCTGAGCCGCGGCGCCCTGCGCAAGATCGCCATATGAAGCCTTGCGTCCGCTTGCGGGATGGAAGACCGTGCTCGACGAGGTTCTGCAGGTATCCTGATCGACCGACCAGCGCCGTGCGGCTTCAGCCACGAGCATTGCGCGGGCCGTCGCGCCGGCGCGCCGCAGGGTGTCCCATTCAAGCGATACGCTCGTGCTGCCGCCGGTTGCGTGCATACCCCATAGAGGGTGGAGATAGGCCTTCGCCAGCGGATCATCGGGCTGGATCACGCGCACCCGATCCCAGTCCGCGTCGAGTTCCTCCGCCAGCATCAGGCCGAGCGCATTTTTGACGCCGGTGCCGCTGTCGAACTTGTGGACGACCAGCAGCACCCGATTGTCGGGCGTAATGCGGACCCAGGCATTCGGGGCGAAGTTCCCGGCCGTGCTATCCGTGACCGGCGCTGCCTGTGCGCTGCGGATGCCGATTCCTCCCGCATGGATCTCGAGCAGCAGGCCGCCTGCGAGTGCAGCGCCGGTTTGCAGAAAGCGCCGGCGGCCCGAAAAAACGGGCTGCGCATGCAGGTTCGGTTGATCGCGCTTCATGGTGCCGCCTCCTTGCGAAGGGTGGCGGCGGCCCGATGGATCGCGCGACGAATGCGGTCGTAAGTCCCGCAGCGGCATATGTTGCCGGCCATCGCCGCATCGATGTCGTGATCGTCGGGATCGCGCGTGTGTTTGAGCAACGCGGCAGCCGACATGATCTGGCCGGACTGGCAGTAGCCGCACTGCGGGACATCTTCTTCCTGCCACGCGCGCTGTACTGCATGCAACATCCGAGGCGAGCCCAGGCCTTCGATGGTGGTGATGCGCTTGCCGGCGACGGAAGCCAATGGTGTCTGGCAGGCTCGCACCGCCGCGCCATCCACGTGGACGGTGCAGGCGCCACACAGGCCCATTCCGCAGCCGTATTTGGTTCCGGTGAGATGCAGTTCATCGCGCAGCACCCACAGCAGCGGAGTGTCTCCTGACATGGCGACCGTGCGGTCGTCGCCATTCACCTTGAGCGTCGTCATGTTGTCTCCAGGGTCACCGTCGAGTGCGGCGACATTCTCATATCGTCGGAATCGCAAGGCACGGCGACTGCCTGTGACGCCTTCGCGCCGTGTGGGTAAAAGCCTATGTGCACAAATTAGTTATGTGAAATACGATTTCGGAATCCGTTCGATACGAGAAACATATGGATATCCGGCAGTTGCGGTATTTCATTTCCGTCGCCGAGGAGGGCAACTTCAGTCGCGCGGCGGAGCGTCTGCACATTTCGCAGCCTCCGCTGAGTCAGCAGATCAAGTCGCTGGAGGACTCCCTTCGGGTCACGCTCTTCGTGCGCGGACGTCACGGCGCCCGTCTGACCCGAGCGGGAGAGGCGCTCCTCGTGCGTGCGCGAAGCATCGTCAGCGATTGCGACTCGGTCGAGAAACTGCTGCGCAGGGTGGCCGATGGGCTCGAGGGCTACATTCGCATCGGCATCATCAACTCGGTGATGTACGGGCCTTTGCCGAGGACCCTCCGTCTGTTTCAGAAGCACAATCCGGAAGTGGAGTGGACGTTGCATGAACTGTTGCCGGACCTGCAGCAGGAGGCGTTGGTGCGAGGGCAGATTGACGTCGGCTTTGCCTGCAGTCCGACAGGGCATCGCGAACTCCGCTCGATCCTGGTCTACCCGCAACCGCTGGTCGTCGCGCTGCCGGACAGCCACCCGCTCGCCGGCTGCCGTTGCACCAGTCTTGGCGCGCTCTCCGGTGACCCGTTCGTCTTGCTCAACACGCAGAGTCCGATGATTCGAGGCATTCTCGCCGCCTGCATTCGAGAAGGCTTCCAGCCACGAGTGCTCCACGAGTCCGCCGATCCCGAGACGATACTCAGTCTCGTCGGCGCCGGCGTCGGTATCAGCATCCTGCCCGAATCGCTCTCGACCACGCCGCGCGAGAACGTCGCCTTTGTCGCAATGGACGAACCCGCGATGAATGCGGATCTCTACGCCACTATCAGGCGTGACGACTCGCTGCCCGCGCTCGAACGTTTTCTGGCGTTGCTGACCGAAGTCACGGAGGCGTGGCGCCGCGAATCATCCGGCTAACGCTACGGCGAAGCAAGCGTTGGCTGCGGGTTTTCCATGCCCGCATGCGGCCGCGTTTTTCTTGACAACGAAATCTCGATCGCTGCATGATGCGCACGTGGGTAGAAGCGGTCGATTGAACATGCAGCGGCGCAATGCCGTAATCGTTCAATTGGAGATTGCTCACTGACGGAGTACTTGTCAGTGGCGCCAGTTTCCTGTCTCTGCTCCCTCGACAATGCTCCCGAATGCAAGATGCAGCCCGCTCGGCTCAGGCCGCGGTCTGCCTGCCTTCAACCTGAAGCATTGCGAGGAGATCCCGCATGATTATCGACACCAGCTGCTATCCGACGAATCTCGTCGATCTGGCATGGCGGCATGATGGCGAACCCTTCACCGGCGAACGCCTGATCCGGATGATGGACGGCCCGTTCACGATCAACGGCAAGCCGCGCCGCATCGACAAGGCCTTCATCCAGCCCCCGCAAGGCAACACCATCTACACGTACACCGACGGCAATAAGTCGGGCGCCGAATCCATCGACGCATACATGGCCTATACGGTGGAGATGGTCAGGAAACATCCCGACCGTTTCATCGGCTGCTTCGTCTATAACCCGCGTTGCGGCGTCGAGAACGGCGTCAATGCCATCGAGCATTACGTGCGCAAGCTGGGCTTCAAGATGGTGCAGTTCCAGGCCAACATGCACGCCTACCGGCCCGATCGCGCCCTGGACTGGCTGCGTCCCGCGTTGCGGAAGTGCGCGGAGCTCGGCGTGATGGTCAAGCTGCACACGGGCGATGGTCCCTACAGCATTCCGACCGAATGGGTCCCCATGATCAAGGAGTTCCCGACGGTCAATTTCATCATGGCGCATTTCGGCGTGCAGACGGGCGGCGTCTATTGCTTCGAGCCTTTCCAGATGGCCATGGACCTGCCCAATGTCTATTGCGAGTCGGGGTGGTGTCTGCAGTCGCGCATCGTCGAGTTTGCGAAGGTGCTGCCGAAGCACAAGATCCTGTTCGGCTCCGACACCCCGCCCAATGAGCCCGGCATGTGGCTGCGCCTGCTGGAAGTCCTGTGCTTCGAGCCGCCGCAGGGGCTCAATCTCGATGAAGAAACGCTCGAGGATTATCTCGGCAACAACACGGCCCGCATGATCGGTCTCGAGCCCACACCGGCGCCGCGCACCGTCGAGGAAGCGAGGACGCTGTTGGCTGCCTGAACGAGGCTGTCAGACGTCAATTCATCAAGATACCGGAGTACCAGCATGATCATCGATACCCACCTGCATCCGACCAATCTCGTCGACGAGGCGTGGCGCCACACCGGCGAGCCGTTCACCGGCGAGCGCTTGTTGAAGATGATGGATGGCCCCTACGTCATCAACGGCAAGCCGCGCCGCATCGACATGGGCTTTATCCAGCCGCCGCCGGGCAATACCGGCTATCGCGACGGCAACCGTCGCGGTCGCGAGGGCATTCGCGACTACATGGCCTATGTGGCCGAGCTCACGCAGAAGTATCCCGACCGGTTCATCGGCAACTTCACGTTCAATCCGCGCTGGGGTCCGGAAGAGGGCGCGCTCGAGCTCGAATTTCACGTGAAGGAATACGGCTTCAAGATGCTGAAGCTGCACGCGAATATGCACGGCTATCGTCCGGACCGCGCGCTGGACTGGTTGCGCCCCGCGATGAAGGTATGCGCGAAATACAACGTCGTGGTGCTGATCCATACGGGTGACGGCCCCTACACGATCCCAACGATGTTCTACCCCATCATCCGCGAATTCCCCATGGTGAATTTCATCATCGGGCACTTCGGCATTCAGACTGGCGGCAACTACTCGTTCGAAGCGTTCTGGATGGCGATGGACACGCCCAACGTGTATTGCGAATCGGGGTGGTGCTTTCAGTCGCGCATCGTCGAGTTCGCCCGGCAGCTGCCACGCGACAAGATCGTCTTCGGCACCGACACGCCGCCGAACGAACCGGGCATGTGGCTTCGCGAACTGGAGATGCTCTGCGGTCCGGCGCCACAGGGCATGGACCTGGACGAGGACGGCCTCGAAGACTACATGGGCAACAACATAGCGCGTCTGGTCGGCATCGAGCCGTCACCGCCGCCGCGCAATCCGGAGGAAGCCGAACTGCGCCTGAAGGATAGCTACGCAAAGCTCAACGACGTCGTAGCGTAACGGACGTGCGGCGGGTCGGCGCATCGGCGGCCGGCCCGCGATAGCAGCCGAGCGCAATGGCCCCGGGGTACGGGCAATGCCTTCGCCCCGGCGTCCTTGCAAGGCTGATGACAAGGAATGCATCATGACATCGTCTCATTCATCTGCTCTCGCCTGCTCCCGCGCGAATCCGCAAGATTTCCGCCATTTCCTCGCAGGCTATCGCGCTGCCCATCCGGATGACGTGCTGACCATTCGCGAAAGCGTCAGCGCGGATCAGGAACCGACCGCAATGATCTGGCAACTCGCCGCCGAAGGGCGTCACCCTTTGCTGGTCTTCGAGCAGATTGCCGGACTTGGCAGCCCGCTGGTCACCAACGTCTTCGCATCGCGAAGTCGTATCGCATGGATGCTCGACGCGCCGCTCGCGGATATTCACGCGGCATTCCAGCAGCGCAGCCGCCGGATGCTGCCGCCCCGCCTGTTGCCGGATGGGCCGGTGCTGGAGCACGTTCAGACCGACCACATCGATCTGACCGACATTCCGGCCATTACCCATTTTTCGACCGATCGCGGTCCATACATCACGAACGCGATCCTGATTGCCGAGGACCCCGAGACGGGCATCGGCAATGTCAGCTATCACCGCTCGATGCTTCATTCGACCACCGAGATCGCCACCAGCCTGCATTCACGCGGGCATCTGTGGCGCATGCTCCAGCGAGCCCAGGAACGCGGTACTTCGCTTCCGGTGGCGATGGTGATCGGCGCTCATCCGTTGTTCATGCTTGCCGGCGCGGCACGGCTGCCCTACGGGGTCGACGAGCGTCATGTCGCCGGCGGCCTGTTCGGGGCGCCGCTGGACGTCGTGCGCACGCCGAGACACGGCATCGCTGTGCCGGCGTTCGCGGAAATCGTGCTCGAAGGCGTGATCGATCCGCAGGCACGGGTCGACGAGGGTCCATTCGGTGAGTTCACGGGCTACTCGTCGGATCGGTCCACCAACAATCTTTTCCGCGTGCAAGGCATGCTGCGCCGGCGCGACGCGATGCTGATCGACGTGGCCGGCGGAAATTCCGTCGAACACCTCAATCTGGGTCGCATACCGCGTGAATCGGAGATGGTGGAGAAGCTCAAGGAGCGCTTTCCGAGCGTCACCGCCGTCCATTACCCCTCGTCGGGGACGCACTTTCACGCCTACGTGGCGCTCGAACAAATGCGGCCCGGCGAGGCGCGACAGGTCATGCTCGGCCTGCTGGGCTGGGACCCGTACCTCAAAACGGTAATCGCCGTGGATGCGGACGTCGATATCACACGTGACGAAGAGGTGCTGTGGGCCGTGGCCACCCATGTGCAACCGCACCTGGATGTGGTGATCATCGACGGCTTGCCCGGCAGCGCGCTGGACCCGTCTGCATCCGGCGTGGGCACTACGTCGCGCATGGGGCTCGACGCGACGCGCGGTCCCGGCTTCGACGGAGTGCGCGTGCAGATCAGCGCGGAGGCGATGACGCGCGCCGCGCAACTGATCGCCGCGGCGAAATCGCATACGGGGCCGGAAAGCGTATGACGAAGCGCCTGATTGTCGGAATCACGGGCGCGAGCGGCGCGGTCTATGGCGTGCGTCTGCTGCAGAGCCTCGCGCAACGCCCGGAGTGGGAAACGCACCTCGTGTTATCCGCGTCTGGATTGTTGACGGCGGGGCACGAACTCGGACTGCAACGACGTGAGATCGAGGCGATGGCGAATGTCGTCCATAACGTGCGGGATATCGGCGCTGCCGTCGCCAGTGGTTCGTTCCGTTGCGACGGCATGGCCATTGCGCCATGCTCCATGCGTACGCTGGCTGCGATCGCCACGGGTCTCGCCGACAACCTGATCACACGCGCGGCTGACGTGATGCTGAAAGAGCGTCGCAAACTGGTGCTCCTCGCACGCGAGACGCCGCTCAACCTTGTGCATCTGCGAAACATGACCGCCGCGACGGAAGCCGGGGCCATCGTGCTGCCGCCGGTGCCGGCCTTCTACAACCATCCTCGGACCGTCGACGATATCGTCAACCATACGGTCGGGCGCGTGCTCGACCTGTTCGATATCGACCACGACGGCCTCGTTAGTCGCTGGCATGGGCTTCGAGATCCTGCCGCGGCGTGACGAACCCCTTCCAATACCGATACGACTGAAGGAAACACCATGAGCCAGCTCAACTCTCACTACGCGTCCTCGACGCCGCCCGTTCCGGTCACGATCCTGACCGGGTTTCTGGGATCAGGCAAGACGACGCTGCTGAACCATATCCTGACCGAACGGCATGGACACCGAATTGCGGTGATCGAGAACGAATTCGGAGAAGTCGATGTCGACTCCGATCTGGTGATGACATCCGACGAGGAAATCTTCCAGATGACGAACGGCTGCATCTGCTGTGTCGTCGATGTGCGCACCGATCTCGTCCGCATCCTGAAGAAACTTCTGGAACGTCCGGAAAAATTCGATCACATCCTCGTGGAGACCAGCGGTCTCGCCGATCCGACGCCGGTAGCGGCAACGTTCTTCATGGATCACGACGTCGCCCGCCAGGTGACGTTGGACGGCGTCGTGACGCTGGTAGACGCGGTGCATATCGAGAGCCATCTCGATGACCCGGCCCTGCGCGGGCGCGACAACCAGGCAGTCGATCAGATCGTTGCCGCCGACCGGATCATCATCAACAAGACCGACCTGGTGCCGGGCTGGCTTGTCGTTGCGCTTGAGCAAAGACTTCATCGATTGAACGAGGGCGCACAGATCCTGCGCTCCAATTACGCCCATGTCGATCTTACGCACATCCTGGGAATCGGCGGCTTCACGCCGACATCGGCAAATCTGGGCGTGGCTGAACCCGCTGTCGATGAACACGAGCATGAGCACGAACACACCCATGACCACGTGTGCGACGAGGCCTGCGAACATGCCCAAGGCCATGATGGTCACGAACACGATGCCGGGGACAGCGCACCGCGCGGTCATCGCCACGATCCTTCGGTAACGTCCGTGTCGCTCGTGTTTGACCGACCGTTCGATCGCTCGCGGCTGGATGCCGGTTTGCGCGCACTGCTGGCGGCCCAGGGAGACGATGTGTTCCGGATGAAGGGAATCTTCGAGATCGCCGACGATGATCGGCGTTACGTCGTTCAGGCAGTGCACCGCATCTTCGACCTGCATCCGGCCGATTCGTGGACGGCAGGCCCGCGCGAAAGCAAGCTGGTTTTCATTGGACGCAATCTGGATCGCCGGCGGCTTCAGGTCCTGCTCGACCTGTGTTTGGCGCGGCAGCATTCGGGCGTCTCGGCGTGACGCGAACACCACTTCCGAGTCAAGAGATCGAACCCATGAACAAGCGCATTCGGCTAGGCGTGCTGACGCCATCGTCCAATACGGCCCTCGAGCCCATGACGACAGAAATGGTCGCAGGGCTCTCGAACGTAAGTGCCCATTTTTCTCGTTTCACGGTTACCGAGATCTCCTTGGGAGATCGAGCATTGGGGCAATTCCAGGTAGGCAAGATACTGGATGCCGCGAAACTCCTGGCGGATGCGCACGTTGACGTCATCGCGTGGAGCGGTACATCCTCAGGATGGCTCGGCTTCGGGACGGATGAATCGCTATGCCGACAGATTACTGAAGCCACTGGCATTCCCTCGACCACGTCGGTGCTTGCGCTCAACGAAATCCTTGAAAAGACGGGCGTGCGTCGGCTCGGTCTTGCTACGCCTTATCTGGACGACGTGCAGGAGCGGATCGTCGCCAATTACCGCGACATAGGCATAACGTGCGTGGCTGAGCGCCATCTTGGCCTGCACGTCAATTTCGAATTTGCCGATGTGGACGAGCTGACTATCTGCAACTTGGTCCGTGGAATCGCCCGCGCTCAACCTGAAGCTATCACCACGTTCTGCACGAATCTGCATGCGGCACACCTCGTCGAGTTGCTGGAAGCCGAGATCGGGATTCCGGTCTACGACACCATCGCCACGGTGGTCTGGAAGGCGTTGCGAATGACGGGGGTGGACACGCGGGGGCTGCGCGATTGGGGCCGGCTTTTTCGCGAGGTGATTTAGGCGCGGCCACGCGAGCGCCGGATACGTGCGCTTTCAACGTGCGACTTCTAACCGCGATATCCAACGTTTTGCATCCCCGTCTGCGGCCCGACGATTGAGTTGAGCCTTTGTCTTGCGACCGGACCGGGCACGGTCTCTGGAAAGATACTCCGTTTTATATACATAGCATAACTAACGTAGATGTCTTCTCGTGATTTCGATCGGGAAGATCTTTTTTAAGGCGTCTGCTGCCATTGAGCCGGATCGGAGGCGTCTGTCTTGCGGCCGCGCTCACCCACGATCATCAACTGGAGACCATATGAAATCGAGACAACGAACGGGATGCCGCAGACCGAAAACGGTGAGCTTGACCGCACTTGCTATTGCGACGCTGTCCGCAGCGTCGGCTCACGCGCAATCGAGCATACAGCTCTATGGTCAAGTGGACGAATGGATCGGTTCTCAGAAATTCCCTGGCAACCAGCGCGCGTGGGTCGTCTCGGGCGGCGGGATGTCCACTTCGTACTGGGGCATGAAGGGCAGCGAGGATCTCGGCGGTGGATACAAGGCGATCTTTGCGCTGGAAGCGTTTTACCGGGCTCAGAACGGCCAGATCGGGCGTTTCCAGGGAGACACGTTCTTCGCCCGTAATGCCTATACGGGGATACAGTCACCCTACGGCACGCTGATAGCGGGCCGCGTCACGTCGAATCTGTTTGTTTCGACGATCCTCTTTAACCCGTTCGTTGATTCGTACGTGTTTTCACCGATGATCTATCACACGTACCTCGGCACGAGCACCTTTCCTGCCTACCGGACAGACCAGGGCGCCATTGGCGACTCCGGCTGGAGCAACTCGGTTGCATACACTTCGCCGAACTTCTCCGGGCTGAGCGGCTCGGTAATGTATTCGTTCGGTAACGAGGCAGGCGCGGCGGGTCAGCATAAAGACAGTGCGCAATTGCTGTACTTGAACGGCGCGCTCAGTGCTACCGCTGTCTACCAGTACGTGAACTACAGGAACGTTGCCAATGACTTCTCGAATCCGGGGTCGGCAAACGTCGTCGCCGGTCTGCACAGCCAAAGTATCGGCCAGCTTGGCTTGACCTACGATTTCAAGGTGCTCAAGCTATACGGACAATACATGTATACGCACAATTCGGTGGCGTCCGGCAACTACCACGTAAGCACCGGTCAAGCAGGTTTCACGGTCCCGATCGCGGACGGCAAGGTCATGGCGTCGTATGCCTATTCGAGGGATTCCGGCGGTTTCGATCAGACCCGGAAGACGTGGGCGATAGGCTACGACTACCCGCTCTCCAAACGAACCGATGTATATGCTGCGTACCTGGATGACAAGATCTCGGGCGAATCACACGGTGAGACATTCGGTATCGGCATTCGCGCGAAGTTTTAGCCTCGGTAACCAGCCGACGCTCGAGATCCGCCAGACGAGGTATCTGAACAGCGCCATCGAACGGCATTACCGCGCGGTGAAGCGCATCGCGCGACTGATGCGTGGCCGCCGTCGCGGGCCATCGAGGCGTCAACGGCCACCGGGCGGTGCCTGGCGCGATGCGCACACGTGGTTGTCGTCGCCGCTGTCCGCGAGCCGGGTCACCGTCAGCTCTCCAAAGGTTGCGCTGCCGCCTTCTGAAAATACGGCGATGCGGTCCGCGTCGCGCGGCGGGAAGATCAGGTCCGTGAGCGCGACGCGGCCGCCGTTCGCGAAGACTTCTATCGAACCGCGATCGACGATGATCTCGAGCTTCAGCCGTCCATGCTCGAGCGGCAGGTTCACGATGTGCTGCTTGCTGAAGGCACTCGAAAAATTCGCTTCACCCGATTGCGAGCGGTCGAGCATCAGCGTCCTGGTTGCGGTGTCGTACACGATCTTCGTGCCGATTGCGCCGTTAGCCGAACGCCGCACGACGAGCCCCGCGCGGGAGGCGCCCTGCGGCGCGAGCGACAACGTGATGCGCTGCACGATGCCGCGCGTCGCGGCCGGCAGTTCGGTCAGCGTCGACCTGACGCTCAGGTCGTCGAGACGAGTCGCGGGCCTGCCGGCGCTCGCCCACGCGTCGAACGCCGCGGCCGGCGTGACGATGAGCCACGGTTCGTCGCCGATCGTCGTGAGCGCCAGCTCGCGCGGCAATGTCATCGCGCCGCGCCATGGTGTCGTCGGCGCTTTCGCTGCGTAGTCCCAATTGCTCATCCACGCGATCGCGACCGGACGCACACTGGGCGCACCGGAGAATGTGCCGGCCGCATAGAAGTCGGCGCCGTGATCGACCCATCGGAATTGCGCGGGATCGGAACCGGCCGGCGCGACCCGGTCCGGCGTGAACGTGCGGCCGTCGAAATCGCCGACGAAATACATCGATCCGGACCCGCCCGCGATCGACCACGGATTCACATTGACGATCATTACCCATTTGATGCGCCGGGCATCACCGTCGAGCGGCAGCGGCACGAGGTCCGGCATTTCCCACAGCGCGCCGTCGTGCGGGACACCCGGCAGCGTGAAATCGCTCAGGAACGTCCAGTGGATCAGATCGCCGGACCGGTAGAGCTTCACGACATGCGCGTCGGCGACGACGGTCGTCATCAGCCAGTATCCACCGGGCGCGTACCACGATACTTTCGGGTCGCGAAACTGCTTCGATTCGGGATCGAGCGTGAGTACCGGATTGTGCGCGTAGGGCTGCCAGGTCGCGCCGTGATCGAGGCTGTAGGCGAGCGATTGCGCCTGGGTGCCCGGTGCATGGCCGGAGCCATCCTTGTAGGCGCTCGTGTACAGCGCAACGAGCGGTGTCTTGCCGGGCGCGCCGAGCCCCGACGTGTTGCGCGTGTCGGCGACGATCGAGCCGGAGAAGATCTCCTCGGTCGCGCTCGCGTGCATCGCGACCGGCTGCTCACGCCAGTGGACGAGGTCCGTGCTGGTCGCATGGCCCCACGACATGTTGCCCCAGTCGTTGCCGAGCGGATTGTACTGATAGAACAGGTGGTAGCGTCCATTCTCGTAGACGAGGCCGTTCGGATCGTTCATCCAGTTGCGCTGCGGCGTGTAATGGAGCGCCGGCCGCCATTGCGGCGTGCCGTCTTCGGGAGGCGGGGCGCAGGACGCGGCCGCGATGTGTGCGCCTGACAGGCCCGCGATCAGCAGCGGCGCGATACGAAGGGAAAAGCGGTGAGGCATCGATCTCATGCGTGGTTTCGTGCCTCGACGGGCGAAGCGGGAAAAAGGACGCATGCCGCCCGTGACGGCGGCATGCGCGGTTCGGCAACAGGAAGTGAACGGGGGCGCGCACGCGACACGCCCCGGCGATTGCCGTTACCGTTGTTTCAGTCGCCGTTGCCCGGATTGCCGGCGTTGTGACCGGCGCCTTGCGCGGGCAGGCTCGCCGGAATGTCGCCGTAGCCGCCGAGCCCGTCGCGTCCGTAGAAGCGGTCGACCGCCGTCGACGCGCCGTTGATGTTGATCTTCACCGTCGGCGCGAGCGTGCCGCCGCGGCGCGGGCCGATCGCATCGATGAACGATTCGACGAGACCGCCCGGCATCACATAGTGCGAATACGACTGGAATTCGCGCGGGTTCTGGTTCGGATCCTGCGCATACGGCGCGCCGGCGGGCGCCGCAAAGTCCGTCGGATTGCCGAGCACGAGGCCGCTGCCGCCGTTCAGCGGCAGGAAGTCGCTGCGGATGCCGTTGCCGACGAAGCCGTAGACGCCGTCCGGGCCGTCGACGCCCGCCGCCATCGTCGTGCGGTGGCTGATCGTGAACAGGTAGTACTTGCCGTCCTTCAAGTAGATCTGCGGACGCTCCGTCTGATCGTCCACGCAGTTCGCCGACAGGATCGGCGGCAGGAACTTCCACTCGGTCAGCTGCGGGTTCGTTGCAACCGCGAGGCCGACGTTGGCCTTTTGATACACTGCGCCCGAATTCATCACCGCGTCGAGATCTTCCCTGTACGGATCGGTCGGCGCGTAGCCGAGGTCGGCTTCGGTGCAGGTGCGCGAACCTCGCGGGCCGCCCGTGTTGCCCTCGAAGACCATGTAGGTCTTGCCGGGATGCGCCGGGTCGGTGAACACGAACGGATCGCGGAACGAGAAATAGGTGTTCTGCTGGCCCGTCTGATAATAGTTGCCGTCAGGCTGCAGCAGTGCCTTGTGATCGTCGAAGCCGCTGAACCAGACGTGATTGTCGTCGGCATGGATGTGACCGTCGGCGCGCGTGATGATCGCGACGGGCGGCGTGATGTCGGCGCCACCCGGCGCCGATCGGTTGAACGACGTCGCGGTGTAGTAGAGGCTGACGTTGTCGCCGTGCAGGAGGCGCGCCGAGCCCGACCATTCGGCGTTGTTGGTCATCGGCGTGGTGCCGAACACCTTCACGCTCGCGCCGTCCGGGAACAGGTGGCCGCCCCAGGTCCAGCCGCCATTTGCCGGGCGCTGCGACGCGGGAATGCCCGCGCGGCGATAGAAGAAGCCGATCCGCGCATGCACGTGGCGGTCGTCGAACGTGTAGCCGGCATGCGGGTCGGCGGTGAGCGAGAAGATCACCTCCCAGCCCTTGTAGCTGAGCTGGTTCGCGCGCAGGTCAGCGAGCGGCCACGTATCCCAGACCCACACGTTCGGGTTGATCAGCGGAAAATCCTGCGGGATGTCCGGCATCGTCAGCGCCTGCGGCAGCGAGTTCTTGTCGACGCCGTTCGCGGTGTGCGACTGCGCGACGATCTGGCGGATGTCGGCGCGCGTCCAGCGCATCGTGAAGCTGCCTTCCGGGTCATAGGCCTGCTGCGTGTGCGGCGTGGGCGCGGGGGCGCCGGCGGTCTGCGCGTGCGAAGCGGCCGTGAAGGCAGTCAGTGCGCCGCCAGCAAGCAGCAAACGTTTGCCCTGAGTCGAACGGAAAAGGGGAAAGTATGTCATCTCGTCGTTGTTTCCAAAGATCGTGAAAAGGAACGGCTGACGGCCATCAAGATCCAAACCGGTTTGGATGCTAGTCCAAACCGGTTTGGACGTCAAAAGATAAATTTTTGACGGTAGTGATTACCGTGCGGAAATAATTGCCGAAAATCGGCTCGCCGCGCGAAATTCAGAATGCAAGGAACGACGGTGAAGGTGAATCTGAAGGCGCTATCGGATGCGCTCGGGCTCTCGCGCACGACGGTCAGCCGTGCGTTGAACGGTTACGACGACGTCAGCGAGACGACGCGCGAACGCGTGGTGAAGGCCGCGCAGGAAATGGGCTATGTCGCGGATCCGACCGCGCGACGGCTTGCGACGGGGCGGGCGGATATGATCGGGATCGTCTATCCGTTCGATGCGGGCGACCTGGGCGATCCGCGCTTCGGGGAAGTCGTTGCGGGGATCACCGAGCGGCTCGCCGAGCGCAACCTCGATTTCGTGATCGCGTCCGCGCGACCGCACGCCGAACTCGACACGTATCGGCGGCTCGTCGACGGTAAGCTGGTCGACGGGCTAATCGTTGCGCGCACGCTCGTCGACGATCCGCGCGTCGCCTATCTGCAGTCGCGCGGGTTTCCATACGTCGCATATGGCCGCACGCAGGTTGCCGGGCCGTACGCGTGGTTCGACTTCGACAACGAAGCCGGCGCGCGGGATGCCGTGCGCCGCCTGATCGGCTTCGGGCACCGGCGCATCGCGATGATCAGCGCGCCGCTTGCGCTGAGTTTTGCCGCGCAGCGGCGCACGGGCTTTCTCGCCGCGATGCGCGAGGCCGGCGTCGAACCGGATCCGGCGTTGCTCGTCGAGTGTCCGTTTACGCGCGATGGCGGCCTGCAGGCGACGCAGGCGCTGCTCGCGCGCGCCGAACGCCCGACTGCGCTGCTGGTCGACAACAATATCGCGGGCGGCGGCGCGTTTCGCGCGCTGGTCGATAGCGGGCTGCGCCTCGGTCACGACATGTCGTTGATCGTCTATGACGGCGTGCCGCAGGACGTCGCGCATCCTCATCGTGTCACGGCCGTCGTGCAGCCGACCGGGCACGGGACGGGGCGCGCGCTGGCGGAACTGATGCTCCGGCTGGTCGACGATGGCGCGCGCGGGCAACAGCTCGAGATGCCCGGGATCGAGGCGGGGGATACGGATGGGCCCATGCGGGCATAGAGCGTGTCCATCGAAGGACGGGTGCACGCGTTGGACCGGTCCGTTGGACGACGAATGAACAACCGGGACGAGTGACGAATGCCGGTACCGTCGTAGTATGGATGTACTCATCGCCCGATTGCAGATCTTGCCAGCTTGCTTCGCCCGTCACCGTGCCGGGCGCGGCAAGCATGGCGCGGACAGATGGCTGTGGAGACGATCATGAAGTTCGACTACAAGCAGTTTCACATCGACGCCTCGTGTCTCGAGGAGGGTGGCCGTTACTATGCCCGCGCAAAGATCTTCCGGCGGTCCTCGGAGGGTGACGATGACCACGAGGTGAAATGGTCGGGCGACATCGGCGACTATCGAAGCGACGCGGATGCCGTCGAGGCGGCACAGCGATGGGCGATCCAGTGGTGCGACGCGAACGAACACTGATGCCCCGATCCGGATCGGGTCGTATGGCTCATCCAGGTGATCGGGTGTCCGCGCTTTGTACGCCTGGTAGGGAAAGCAAGGATCGCCACCCTCTCTCTGTCGGCGATCGTGACCGCTGTAGGCATTCAGAACGCTCAGAAAAAGGCGGGAACAGGCGCTGGTGCGGGACAGTAAGCTCACCGCAGGAACATGGAGCCAGCGACCGTTTCGACTTGAAGAGCGAACATTAGCGTTCCATCCTGGCCGCCTTGTCGCCGCCCCTATCGTAAAATCCCGCGAGGTCCGACTTCAACGCGTGCAGCGCGGCGTCATCCAGATAGATCATGTGCCCAGTCGGGTAATAGGTGATCTGAACGTTGCCGCGTAACGACTTGTCGAGCCCTAGATGCGACAACGCGAATTCGGTCGCATAGAACGGCGTCGCCAGATCGAAGTAGCCGTTCAGCGACAGCACGCGCATCGCGGGATTCTGCCGCATCGTCGCGGCGAGATCGCCGGCGGCGTACGGCAACGAAAGCTCTTCGCCCCAGTTTTCCCGATGCTTCCAGTCCCACTGCTTCAACGTGTCGTTATTGAAGACGCGATAGCGATCGTCCACCTTGTAGTCGAGGTCCTGAGCGAGATGCTGATGTAGCGCGGCGTCGAACGCGCCGGAAATGCTGCTCGCCGACGGATCGTATTCCGGCCGCTCTCCTGCATCGTCAAAATCGATTCCTTCGAAGCGGGCGTCGAATCGGCCCAGACTGCGCGACTCGCTCCTGAGCAACTGCTTGCGGAAGCGCGTTGGCCACACACGGAGGCGCGTCTCTTTTACATACTGCTGATCGAGTCCGGTGTAACCGGAAATGCGTGCGGCCAGTTGGTCGCGCTCGGTGTCGGAAAGCTGGTCGCCGAGCGCCAGCGCCTGCTCATACGGACCGCGTGCGAAGGCGCGCACCTCCTCCAGAAAGGCGGCCAGATCCGGCGGCTTCGGCGTGATCCTGTCGTGATACCACGCAATCGCGGCGAAGGTCGGCAGGTAACTCACGCTCTCGAAATCCGATCCCGGCGCGAACGCCGCGGAGTCAAGCACGGACGACAACAGGATGACACCGTTCAGAGCGATGTTGTCCTGATTCAGCCGGTACGCCAGCATCGCGGCACGCGCGGTGCCGTACGATTCGCCGAACAGGTACTTCGGTGAATTCCAGCGCCGTGCGACAGTCAGGTACCGCTCGATGAAATGCCCGAATGCTTCGAGATCCTTGTCGACGCCCCAGAAATCCTTGTTGGTGGCGCGGCCAACCGGCCGGGACAACCCCGTTCCCACCGCATCGATAAAGACGAGATCGGAGCGATCGAGCAGGGTGTCCGGGTTGTCCGCCAGAACGTAAGGTGCCGGTGGCGTGACCGCCGGGCTTGCCGTTCGTACCCGCTTGGGCCCGATCGAGCCCATCAGCAGGAACACGCTGGCGGTTCCTGGACCGCCGTTGAACAGAAACGTGATGGGGCGGGCGGCGCTGTCTTTCCCATTGACCGTGTAGCCGACGTAGAAGACGCTAGCCGTAGCGCGACCGGCGTTGTCGCGCAAGAGCAGGTTTCCGGCCGTCGCGGTGTAGTCGATGGTCTTGCCGCCAATCCGGATCGTGTGCCGCGTGACCGAGCTTGCCTCTGGTGGCACAGGAACCGGCGTTTGCGCTTGCGCGCGGTGATGGGTGGTGTCGGAATCGCTGAATGCGTTGTCCGGCTGTGCTTCGGTCCGCTCGGCACGTGGGGTGGTGGCGCTATGGTCGGGAGGGGCCGTGCTGCTTCTCCTCGGCTCGAGGGGCGCTTCACCGGAGGCCGGATCCGTTGCGCTCGCCGCGGCGATGGCCGAAGCGGAGATCACGCTCCACAGGAGTGCAATCGTTCCCTTGAGAATCCACCGGTATCGCGATGTGTTCAGGCGCAAGGTCATGACGACTCCCGTCGGTCGGTACATCATCTGGGCGGTGCAGATTGTCGATGTTTCGGCTTGAATGAGTCAACTGGCAGCCGCCGGTTGCTGGATTCGGTCACCGACGGGGTCGTCTTCCGGGGCGCGGGCATGCTGATCGGAAGTGTGCTCGCCAATCCCGGAAGAGACCTTGCGCGGTCGCAGGCCAAAGGCACGTGAGACTCGCGTCACTTCGTCTGCGACCGGCGCCGATTGCCCCGCGTTGCCCGAAGCGCGGACCGGGACTGGAAGCAGGCATGACGCCCCGTTGCACTTCGTTTCGAGAAAATAGAAGAAAATATCGGATCGTTCGCTCATCGACCTCGTTTGGAGCGACTCCAAGAACGAGAGACAAACTCCCGGAAATTTCCAGGTGGCTACCGACACGACCAACGACCCGACCCCGTATGCGTCCCCGACCGCGCGTCAGCACCACCTTTCGACGCCGAATGCGATCGTGCTGTGCGGCGCCCTCATCGCGCTCGTCATGGTGGGACTCTGCGCGCTCGTCCTTTATCAGGGCAGACTCGATGCCCTCGACCGCGCGCGCGACACTTCGCGCAATCTGGCGCTGCTCGCCGAGCGGGACATCGAACGGAATTTCGAGCTTTACGAGTTGTCTCTGCAGGCCGTTGTCGATGGCGTTGCACGCCCGGACGTCATGGCGTTGCCGCCCAAGCTGCGAAACGATGTTCTGTTCGACCGTGCCGCCAGCGCCCGGTTTCTCGGTTCGATGCTGGTGCTCGATCCGACCGGACGGATCGTCATCGACTCGGGCAGTCTGTCGCCCCGACAGGGCAGCTTCGCGGACCGCCGTTATTTCACGATTCAGCGCGATAACCCGGGTGCCGGGCTCTATATCAGCAGTCCGTACGCATCACGGCTGCGCGAAGGCGCGCCCAGCATCGCACTGAGCCGGCGGCTGTCGAATCCCGACGGCTCGTTTGCGGGTGTCGCGATGATCGCCGTCAATCTTGAATACTTCCACAAACTTTTCGCCGGGCTTTCGCTGGGGCCGCACGGCGCCGTGTCCTTGATCGGCCGGGACGGCGTCATGATCATGCGTCAACCTTTCGATGCCAACGTGATCGGTCGCGACATCAGCCAGGCCGACACCTTCAAGCGGTTTCGCGCGTCCGCGGAGGGAAGCTTCATCGACACTTCCTCGATCGACGGTGCGCGCCGCCTGTACTATTTTCGTAATTTCCCGGAGCTGCCGTTGATCATCATGGTGGCCGAAGGGGAAGAGGACATCTACGCGGCATGGCGGCGGCGCGCGATCATCATCGGCTCGCTGATGGGCGTGCTTGCGCTCGGCTTCGTCACGCTCTCGTTCGTGCTGGCCGCGCAGTTCAGGCGGCGCATGCGCGCGGAATCCGAGCTGCAATTGCTGGCGCGCACCGACGGACTGACGGGGCTGCACAACCGCCGGACGCTCGGCGAGATTCTCGATCAGGAATGGCGCAGGGCACGCCGCACGCGCAGCCTCTTTTCGCTGCTCTTCGTCGATATCGACCGTTTCAAGGCCTACAACGACGCATACGGCCACCAGGCCGGCGACGATGCGCTCGCCGCCGTCGCGCACTGCATCGGCGAGAACATCCGTCGCCCTGCCGATACCGCGGCGCGCTACGGCGGCGAGGAGTTCGTCGTCGTCCTGCCCGATACGTCGGCCGATGGCGCGAGGTGCATCGCCGAGAAGATCCGCAAGGCCATCAGCGATCTCGCCATCGAGCATGCGGGCAGCGAATACGGACGGGTTACCGCGAGCATCGGTCTCGCGAGCTGGCGGCCGGAGCTGGATGTGGATGTCAGCGCGCTCATCCGCGTCGCCGACGAAGCGCTCTACAACGCGAAGGCGTGCGGGCGCAATCGGGTCATGCAGCCCGCTTCCGCGTGAACGCGGCAGCGGGCTGTCATTCGAAGCACGCGCGCAGACCGATCAATTCGACAGCGACAGATACGGCGAGCTGAACGCCTGCGGCGGGAACACCGGCTGCACGCCGCTCAGGCGCGTGAAGCTGTAGCGCACGTACACGGCGGCGAGCCACTCGCGATACTGATACGCGTTGCCGAACGAAGCCGTCGCGCCGAAGGCCAGTTGCGGCGCGAGCTGGTATTCGCCGGTCGCGTTGAGCGAGTACGACACACCCGTCTTGCTCTGGCCGGGATAAACCGCGCCCGCGTCCGGCGCGAGGTTCGTCCGCGCGTAGAGCTTCTGATAGTCGGACCAGGTCGGGAAATAATCCGACGCGTCCTGCCGATAATGCTGCACGCCGATCGAGCCCTTCAGGTCGTACGAGAAGAGCCCCGTGCGTCCCATGTATTCGATCGGGAAGTTGAGAATCACGTACTGCTGCGGGCTGAAGTAGCCGCCTTGCCCGTAGGTGAAGTACGACAGGTTCTTGTCGTAGTGCATCAGCGTGGTGTTGGCGCCGACGGTCAGCGTCTGGTCCGCATCCTTGACGATGCGCGTATAGACGCCGCCGCCGCCCTTCACGGCGTTGTTGGTCGCGACATTGTGGCCGTCGAGGAACTGGTACGTTGCGTTCACGTAGACGCCGCTCGTGCCGTCGTCCCAGCCGAGGTCGGCGCGCGCGCCGCTCGATGTCACGCCGCCCCATTCGAAGTTCACGGTGGCATCGCGCGCGCCGGCGTAGGAGAGCAGGCTGTCGGTGACCGCGCGCCGGGCGACGGCGATCGAGTACGACACCTTGTCGGTGATGGCGTTCTGATACTGCACGCCGCCGACGACGTTCGTTTCGCGGAAGCCGAGCGGCGTCGTGCCGACATCGCCCTTGAAGTTGCGGTTTTCGTAGCCGACCGAAAGCCCGACCCCCGACGCCGTCTGCGAGCCGTAACTCAGCCCGAGCGCCGCCGCCGGCGTGCCCAGGCCGAGGCCGAAGCGCGCCTGCGTGCCCGGCGCGCTGCTGGCGGTGCCGGCGTCGAGCGTGACGGGCGTTGCGCGCACGATCACGTGGCCGTTGCCCGCCTTGATGCGGCCTTCGATGGGCGCTTCGATGTCGGTGAGGTTCGAGAGGCCGTCCTCGCCGTCGCGGCTGCGGAAGAGGATGCCGCCCGAGATGGTGCTGGCCTGCTCGCGGTTGATCTGCGCGAGTTCTTCCGCGACGCCCGCCGTCTGCGAATTCGCGATCGGCGCGGGAATGCCACCGGCGCTCATCGTCGCCGCTGCGGCGGCGCGCTGCGACGGCTGCGCCTGCGACGGGTAGTAGGGCTGCGCGTAACCCGCGGGCGGCTGGGGGATGTAGGGCTGCGGCGCGTATTGTTGCGGCGGGTAGTACGGCTGCGGCTGCTGGACATACGGCGCCTGCACGTACTGCTGCGGCGGCGGCGCGCCGTAGGCATGGGGATCCGCGGGACGCGCGGTGGTGCTCTTGCGCGACGACGTCGAGCGCTTCGCATTCGATGCGCTCGCGCGACCGCCGGCGGCGGGCGGTGATGCATCGGAATAGGCGTTCGATTGCGCTTCACGCGCGCCGGGCGACATCGGCCAGGGCGACACATACGGATCCTGCTGGGCGGCGTAAGGCGCCTGTTGCGGATACGACTGCTGCTGCGGGTAAGGCTGATAAACAGGCGCCTGCTGATACGGCTGCGCTCCCTGTCCCGGATACGGCTGGAGCGGCGCGCCCGATTGTCCCGAGCCGTACATGTCGGGTCCGTAGCCGCTCGCCGAATGCGGCGCGCCCTGGGGCGCGGGGGCCAGCAACGTGGTCGGAGCGGAAGAAGGCGCCACATAGGGCGCCACATAGGGCGTCGTATGGATCGCGGGCTGGGGAGGCGGCAGATAGTTCGGCACGGGCTGCGAATAATTCTGAGGAAGGGCCTGGCGATAGGACGCGCCGGACGCGAGCGCCGGGCTCGACGCCGCGTCGACCGCCGTCTTGCCTTCGAACGGATTGGTGCCGGGCAGCGGATTGGAGCCGATGCGGCTCATCGCGGTTTCCCAGCCGGGCGGAACATTGCCGCGCGCCTGACCGGACGAAGTCACCGCCGGCGTATTCGCCGCCACGAGCGAGCGTTGCAGGAACTGTGCGGCGAGATCCAGCTTGCCCTGCGCGCGATACATCCGGCCGATCGCGGCGAGCACGCCCGGATCGTTCGGCGCGGCGTCATAAGCCTGATTCGCGAGCGATTCGGCCAGCTTGAAATCGCGCGCGCCGCTCGCGGCCGACATCGCCGCCGTCTGGAGGCGGACATCGTCGGGGCGGCGCACGAGCGCGTTCTGATAGCACGAGAGCGCATTGCGGTCATCGCCCGCCGACGTGTACATGCGGCCGAGCACCGCCTGCAGGTCGGCGTTGTCGGGCATCGCGGCGAGCCACGGCGCGATCACGTCGTAGGCGGCCGCGAGATCGCCGCGCTGGCGCACGGCATCGGCGCGCGCCACGACGATGCCCACGTTCAGGTTGTTGAAGTCCGCGCGCTGCTGTGTCGTGAGCGGCAGCGACTGAAGGCGCTGCATCACGGAGCCGAGCTCGGCCTCCTGCTGCGTCGCCGACAGAATGCCCGCGTATTGCAGGAGCAGACCGGTGTCGTTCCGCGCACTGGCGATCGCGCCGCGCACGAGCAAGAGCGCCCGCGACGGATCGCCCGCCTTCAGATACGCCGACGCGAGCGCGCCCGTCAGTTCCGCATTGCCCGCCGCGACCGGCTCGGCGCGGTGGAGGATCGCGAATGCCTGCTGGCGCTGGCCCGCAGCGGCGGCGCGCGTCGCGAGCTCGGCCTGCTGCTGCACCCAAAGACGATGCTGCAGGCCGGTCATCGCGGGCGTGCGCTGCGCGGCGGGGATGCGCTCCAGCTGCGCGAGACCCGTCGACCAGTCCTGCGTTTCGGCGGACAGCAGCGCGCTCGCGTAGAGCCCGTCGGTCATGTCGGGATGCGTCGCGAGCAGGCCGTCCATCATGCTGCGCGCGTTGCCGACCGCACCCTGACGCACGTAGATGCGCGCGAGATCGAGCCGCAGCCACGGATCGTCGGGATCGTTGAGCAGCGCGTCTTCGAAGAGACTGCGCGCCGTGCCCAGATCGCCGCGCGCTTCGGCGGCGCGCGCCTGCGCGGCCTGCGCTTCGCCGCGCAGCTTGTTGATGCCGCCGGCTTTCGCCTGCTGCTCCGCGTTCAAGCGATTGGCGAATTCGAGCGCCTCGTCGCCGCGTCCCTGCGCGGCCAAGGCGCCGACGAGCCCGCGAATCGCATCGGGATTGTCGGCCTGACGGCGCAGCGCCATGCGATACGCTTGTCCCGCGCCGCGCGGATCGCCGTTCGCGAGCAGCATTTCGCCGAGCAGCGTCTGCGCGGTGACATCGGACGGATTGACGGCGATCGCGCGCTCGAACAGCGCCTTCGCTTGCGCGATCTGGCCATTGCTGCGCGCGCCGATCGCATCGCTCGTGTATGTCCAGTAGGTCGCGCTCGTGAGCGCGTCCTTCCAGCGGGCCGGATTGCCGGCGCGCGATGCGCGTTCCAGATACGTGCGGGCCTCCGCGAAGCGCTCCTGCTTGAGCGCCGCGACGCCCATGCCGCCGAGCGCGTCGGCGTCGTTCGGATTGCTGGCCAGAACGGAGGAGAAACGCGCGCGCGCCGTGACGACGTCGCCACGGTCGAGCGCGGTGAAGCCTTCCACGACGGTGCGCCCGCGCGCATCGACGGTGGCGTCGGCCTGCGCGCGTTCGCGGGCGGCCTTGTCCTGCTGCACCATCGAATCGAAGCGCGCCTTCACGGCGGCATCGTCCGGTGCGATCTGCAAATACGCCTGAAAGAGCGGCGCATCGGATGCGCGCGCGCCGAGCCACAGCAGCGCCTGGCGCCAGCTCTTCCTCGCGTCGGCCCCGACCGCGCGGTCGCCCGACAGCTTCGCGAGCCGCGCGATGCCGTCGCGCCGCGTAGAGTCGCGATAGGTCAGATGCTGCGCATAGGCGAGCTGATAGCGCGGATCGTCGGGATTCTGGCGCGCCAGCTGTTCGAGGCCGCGGCGCGCTTCGTCCCAGCCTTGCGCGGTTGCGGCGAGCGCCTGGTAATACTCGAGTTGCAGCGCGGGCGTCGCGGGCTTGCCCTCGATCGCGCGCCGGTATTCCTGCACCGCCGAAGCGCGATGTCCGCTTTGCGCGAGGCGGCGCGCGTCGTTCACGGTCAGATCGCGCGCACTCGTTTCGCCGAGGCGCCGGCCGAGCTCGTCGATGTTCGGATAGGTCGGCGCGACCTGGCGCAACTGCGCGAGATACTGCTGCGCGCCGCTGCCGTCCTTGCGGTCGGCGAGCACCATGCCCATGCCGAAGAGCGCATCGGGCTGCTTGGGATCGATGCGCAGCACCTTCTGCCACGCCTGTTCCGCGAGGTCGCCGCGCTTGTGCGCCTGCCAGTATTTGCCCTGGTCGATGAGCACGGTCAGCGGATCGGCCGTGGCCTGAGCGAAGGCGCACACCGGCGCGGCCGCCGCGATGGCTACCACGACGTGGAAGGCGAGAGTGCGTTTCCTTGTCCGGATCAGCATGCGCTTCTCCAGTTCGGCAAGAGACGGCCGTTTTCATCGAAGCGATATCGCCCCTCGACGAAACCGCCGCCGAAAAGGCCCAGCACGCGGTCGTAGTAGACCGGCTCGCGCCCCGCGCCCGGCGGCGCGATCAGCGCCTCGAGATGCGCGCGCGCGAGTCCCAGGCCGCGTTCGTCGTTCAGCGCCTTGAAGTAGGGCGCCAGCGCGCCCCAGTAGGAAAGCGGACCTTCGCCGCTTGCCGCGCCGGTCGTCACCTGAACCTTCTCCGGCGGCAAGCCCGTCTGCGCGACGCTCTGGCGCATGCCGGAAAGCGCATCGAGCCACGGCCGCGCGAGCGGATCGCTGCTCGCCGTCATGCCGGCCCACAGATAGACGCGAATCGCGTCGTAGCTGCCGGTGTCGCCGTTGTTCGGATCGACGACGAACTGGCCGTTCTCTTTCGTTCGGTAAGCCGCCCAGTCCGGCGCATAGCCGCGCGGCGAGGTGACCCGGATCATCCGCTCGGCGCTCTGCGCGAGCTTCGTCCACGGGCCATCCGGCATTTCATGCGCGAGGCCGCGCAGAAGCGGCAGCGGCAGGTAGCTCGGATTCAGGCGGGTCACGTCACCCGTGCGAAAGCCTTGCGGGCCGGGCAGGAGCATCGGCCCGAGACCCGCCAGATCGACGACTTCCTGCTTCACGATCTGCGTCGCGAGGGCGTAGGCGAGCTTCGTGTACATCGGCTCCTTCCACAGCCTGCCGGCCTGGAACAGGTCGTAGGCGATCCAGAGATCCGCGTCGGATGCCGGGTTCGGATCCATCACGCCGAACGAGCCGTCCTGCTTCCTGCCCCATTGCCACGCGGCAGGCGCACGTTGTTCGAATCGAACTGATTGGCCGACAGATTGGTGCGCGTCCAGTCGAGCAGGCGGTCGAAGCTCGCGCGGTCGTTGGCGACGAGCGCGAAGAACATGCCGTAGGACTGGCCCTCGGAGGTCGTCTGCTGAGCCTCGGTCGAGCGGTCGATCACGTGGCCGTCGGCCTGCACGACGCGCTCGACGAAGATGCGGTACGCGGGCCAGTCGCATTGCTGGGCGGCGTTGGCGCCGGTGGCCGTCGCGGCGCACAGCGCGCCTGCGAAAAGTGTCGAGATGGCGGAACGAACCTTGGCGGATGTTTCCCGCATATCAATTCCCCAGTCGCCGTGCCGCGATCGAGCGCAGCGCACGGTAGAACAGGGCGGCGATGATGAGCGCGGCGAACACGCCGCAGAGCACGAGCAGAAGCGGATGCGAAGACAGCGCCCAGCGCATGTAATGCATCGGCGACAGATGGCCGACATAATAAGCCTCGCCGTTCGACGTGACGGTCACCGTGCGGCCGTGGATCACGGCCATCGCGCCCTGGATGGACGGCAGCAGGTCGTTGTCGAGCAGGGCGGCGGAGAGATCGGCGTCCGACTGGCCCGCCGCGCTGATGAGCGCCACCGCGCTGCGTCCGCTCTTGAGCGGCGATTCGAAGCCGGTGAGGAGCGCATCGCCGTTCGCGCTGACGAGCGACAGGTCCGCGCGCGCCGGCGAGCGTTCCGGGCCCTGCTCGCCATGCCACCAGTCGACGAGCTTGAACGCCACGTCGGACAGCTGGAAGGTGCGCGTGTCGCCGTCGCCGGAAAAGGGCATCTGCTTCGCCCAGCGCTGCAGCAGCGGCTGGCGTCCCGGCGAGCCGAGGATCAGCAGATCCTTGTCGGCGAAGCGGTCGACATCGTTCGGGCTCGTCACGGTGACGCCCGTCACCGGATATCCCGTCGAGGCGCCCATGCGGCCCATTTCCAGCAGATACAGGCTGTAGTCGGCCGGGTTCGGCGCGTTCGGCAGCACGACGGCCGTCTGCGACAGGTCGGCCATGCGCGTGAACGGGAAGCCGCCGTTCGCGAACGCGGCGAGATCGGGCAGCGCCATGTAGTGCGGGAAGCCGGAAAGATCGATGGTCGAATTCGGATCGATCGCGCCGATGACGTTATCCAGCACGCGCCCCTGGCATTCGCCGGTCTTCGGGATGTCGTAGTAGAAGTGCAGGCGCAACTGCGCGCGCGGCGTGATGAGCAGTGGCGGGATGTAGATCTCGTGGCGCGCGGCGACGGTCTTGTCCGGCAGCACGCGGCTGAAGTAGTGGCCGAGATCGAAGGTCGAGGTCGACACTGCCGGAATGCGCAGCGACTGCACGAAGCCGTTGTTCACGCTGATGTTGAGCGACGAGCGGTCCGGCGCGGGACGCACGGTGTAGCGATAGCCGAGGTCGATCGGCACGCCCTTGGTCTGCCACATGAAGAGATCGGGCGGCACGCGCAGGTTCACGCGCACGGCGTCGGCGTCGTAGCCGTGCGCGGTCAGGTCGCGCGCTTCCGCGAGCTCGCCGAAACGCACGGGCCGGTCGGTCGGCAGTCAGTTCGGCGCATCGTACGGGCGGCGCGGCTGCAGGTCGTTGAACTGCGTGATGGTCGCGCTCGTGCCCGAGAGCGTGTTCTGACCGACCCCGAGCGCCTTCGCGGCGATCTTCAGCTCGTTGTCGTCGCGGCCGAGCACGAGGAGGAGCCGGCCGCGCGCGTTGGCGTCGCGTTCGACGAGCGCGATCGTCGGGCCGGAAACCGGCGGAATGTCGACGCCCGCGACCTTCGCATCGCCGACGGCGAACACGACGGCATTGCCCGAGAGCGGCACGTTGTCGGTCTGCGCCGGGAAGATCGCGCCGCGATAGCCCGCGAGCGAGCCGAAGTACGACGCGACCATGCCGGCCGCTTCGAGCTCGCCCAGGCTCGGCTTTCCCGCGAACACGAAGGGCAGCTGGAGGCGGCGCACGTCGCGGCGGTCGAAGAACGGCTGCGGCAGCGCGGCGAGATCGGGCTTGCTCGCGATCGACGCATACGTGAGGTCGAGCGAGCTCGCGTTGCTGACCGTCGCCCACAGCGCCGAGTTCGACGGGTCCTCGCACTGCTGCGTGTAATGGCCGATCAACTGCACGTTCAAGTGGTTGAATTCGGTGATGAAGCGCGGATCTATCGCCACGTCGCGCGCGACCAGCATGCCGGCCTGCTCGCGCGGCACGGGCAGCGTCGCGGCCACTTCGCCGTTGATGAGCAGCTTCAACTGCGAGGTCGACGGCAGCAGCGACGGCGAATAGCTGTAGATCAGATGCAGGATCGCAGCCGTCACCACTTCGTCGCCGCGCACGGAGAACGCGATGCCGTTCTGGCCGTCGGTGCCGCGCAATTGCAGCGGATCGAGCGCGCCGTAATCGAAGAAGCTCAGCGTCTGGCGGCGGCCGCCCGGCACGAGCGTGCCGGGGTCGGCGGTGGTCGGCGTGCGCGAGCCGAGCGGCTTGTCGGGCTTGCCGGAGAACGCGGGCACGGGCATCGCGAGCGCGGGCTGCGCGATCGCGGCGGGGTTGTACACGACGGCCGGACCCGGCGCGGGCACGGCGCCGACGCCCGTGGCTTGCTGCGCGCTTTCCGATGCCGCGCCCGGCGCACCGGTGGCCGCGGCGGCGAGCGTAGCGAACGTCGCGGCGAACGCGATCTGCAGGGCCATGAAAGCAATTCGCGCGCGGCCCAGCGGTCTTTCGTAAAAGCACGGCGCGCGCTTGCCCGCTTCGTTCTCGACGCGAAACTTCGACATACCCATGCCCATTATTGATCTTTGATTTTCAGCTTCTTCACATCGACTGAGCGCTTGTTCATCCAGGTACGAAGGTCGCTGTACAAATGCTCGAACAATCCCGTGATGCCGCGCGAGCCGACCAGCAGCACGTGCGACAGGCCGCGCAGCGGCGTATCCGGGCGGCGTCCCTCGGACCAGTCTGTCCAGGCATCCGCGCGCGCGAAAGTCGTCTTGACGAAGTCGTATTCCTGCTCGCGCGTGAGCTGCGAAAAACGCAGGCCGACACGGCCCGGCTCGGTATAGCCGACGGTCGCCGGGAACGCGTACTCCTCGTCGCCCCGGAAGAGCGAAACGCGGATGCGTTCGTGCATCGGCACTTCGATCCTGTTCGGCAGCGCGACGCCCACGCCGCCTTCCGAGTAGTCGACGGTCTCGCACGCGAGCGTGCGGCCGGTCGAGAACTTGAGCATCACGGGCATCTTCATCGTCACGCGATGCGTCGCGCGCACTTGCCGCCGCTCGCTCGCCGCCGCCACCGATGCGCCGAGAATCAGCATGTTGTAGACGGTCCAGCAGAGGTTGAGGATCGTCGTGTTCACTTCGCTGCGGATGTGCCAGTACATGACGATATGCACGATGCCCGCGACGAAGCCGAGCAGGTTCAGCAGCAGGAGCAGCAGATAAGGTCGCGAGATATACCAGTCGAAGTAATCCTTCGAGATCTGGCCGCCCTTGGCCGTCACGTTGAACTTGCCGAGTTTGGGGTTGATGACGGCGAGCAGGGTCGGCGCGGTGATGTACGACGCCAGCACCGATTCATACACTTCGGCCCGGAACGAATGGCGGAAGCTGCGCTGCATTCGCGAGTTGGTGATGCTCGCATGCATCATGTGCGGCAGCGCGAAGACCGCGATCGTGCTCGCGGCCGCCTCGATCACGTGGGCGCCGAAGAAGAGATACGACAGCGGCGCCGTGAGGAACACGAGGCGCGGCACGCCGTAGAAGAAGTGCAGCATGCCGTTGAGATAACAGAGCCGCTGGCCGATCCTGAGGCCGCGGCCGGTGAGCGGATTGTCGATGTGGAAGATCTGCGTCATGCCGCGCGCCCAGCGGATGCGCTGCCCGATGTGCCCCGAGAGGTTTTCGGTCGCGAGGCCCGCGGCCTGACATGCCTGATTGACACGGATTGACTTTTGAGCGAACTGCACCGCCGGCACCGATGAGATCCATGGCGACGGTGCCGTGGACATGCGAGCGCATGTCGAGAAATCAACGCGTTCGTTGATCTAGCGCATCACCTTGTCAGTCCCAAAAGAAGAGGGCGATTTAATAGGGTCGCGATCCATTGGTTTCACGGGAAACGTAATCGGGCGCATCGAAATGCGATGCAGCTGGCAGTCGGCGTACACTATTTCTGCGGTGTCCTTGCCGCAGAAGGAGGTTGCGATGAGATTCGCCGAAATGTTCAAGCGCCCAAAGCGAGACGCCACCGTCGCTCACGCCACAGAGGCGCAACACGAGGACCATGCAAAGTCGGCACAGAAGCAGGCGAGAAAGCTGTGGGACGTAATCGGCCGCAATCGCCATAAGAGCGCGAAGTGGCAGTAGCGACAACACGACTCATGTCTGGAATGAGGCAGGCCCAGGAAGCGAAAGCCCTGGGCCTTTTTGCAGGAAGAGACGCGCGTAGACGGTGACCATCGGGCGAAGTGCCTGACAATCACAACCTGTGACGCAGGTCAACGCGCACCGCTTGCGCCCTCACGTCGTGAGACAAGCCGTGCTGCGCGCGGGCCCAGAACGCCGCGAGCGACCACAATGGGTCGCTCGCGGAGACAGGCCTCTGACGGCAAGAAGGGGTAACTCAGCGGGGTCACGAGACCCCGCGCAAATTACATCGGATGGCTGGCAACGAAGTTCTTGTACGCCCAATACGCATCCTTCGGCGTCTGGCCGTCCGACTTCATCAGGCCGAAGGCGCCTTCGTTGTCGTCATAGAGTTCGAACGCCTGGATCGACTGAATGTTGTACTTCGACGCGACGCTCTGGAATTGGGCCATCATCTGGTTGCCCGCCATGTAGGACGCGATTTGCTGATCGGTACCGTAGTTCGGACGCACGCCGAATTCATTGATCCATACCGGCTTGCCGAACGAATGGAGCACCGACAGCATGTCGTAGCAACCCGTGCCGCCGCATGCATGCGTCATGTCGCCCTGGTTCGAATACCAGTGCCACGCGGTGATGTCCCAGTTCACGGTGGGATGGCCGTGCGTGCCGTCGGGCTGAGAGCCGTCCATAAGCATCTGGAAGAACGAGTAGTGCAGCCAGGTGCCGTTCACGATGATCTTCGCCGAGCTGTCCACCGACTTCACGCCGGCGATCAGGCCGCGAATCACGCCACGCGCGATCACGAAGGGCTGGTTATTGTAGTGCGTCCAGTTCGTACCGTCGACGTTGCCTTTGAGCGCCTGCGCCTCGAGTTCGTTGGCGACTTCGTAGTACTTGTACTTGTAGGTTCCCGCGACCTGTTGACCAAGCGTATAGCCCGCGTTATAGGCGTTCTGCTCGGTGCTGTAGCCGGTGCCCAGCATGATCACGGGATACACGGTCACGCCGCTGGCCGCCATCGTCTGCGCGATCTTGGCAACGACCTTCGCCGACGCCAGGTTGTACACGTCGTTACGGTAGATACTCGCGCCGAGGTCTTTCAGTTGCGCAAGCTGCGTCGCTACGGCCGTGCTGTCGTACGCGCCACCGTTCGTGTTGCGGCCGTTCATGCCGTAGAAGATGGACGTGCTGGTCGCAGCCTTCGCCGTCGACTCCGGCACGGCGTCCTTGGCGGTCGCGGCGTCCACCGCGCTGTCGCCGCCGCCGCCGCACGCGGCGAGCAACACGCTCGTGAGAACCGTTGCCGCGATTGCCGTGGCTTTACGGGCGGAAAATTCCTTGAAGAGGCGAAGGGAGGTTTGTTTTCGATTCGTCATAACAATTAGCAATACTAATTTATTAGCGTAATGCTCGTGAGCTCCAGCGCGCTGTCGGAACTTTTCGGCGATGCGCGATCCCCCGACCGGGCGTTGGATCACGGTAGTCCGTGTTGCCGTCGGGATGACATTGATTAGTCATCCAAACGATGCCTTAAAGGCAAGCTTGAGTGCTCAACGCCAAGGCGCTGAAGGGCAATCGGAGCAGCACGGATTCACTGATAAGGTCCAGCGCGCAGCGCGCACCACGGCAAGCGCTCTGGATGGCGGAGTCGAGCAAACGAACGCGTTCGCCCGCGTTGGCCTTACGAAATGACAGCGATGCCAATTCGAAGGCGGGCGTTGTCGGAAATAGGTAACGTTTGCGCGGCTGTGGTCAAAATTCCCGAGATTTCAGGATCTCTTCCTCAGCATCGGCAACCGTTGCCGGAAACCGGGTCAACGGCAGCAAGATTATCGTCTTATGAGATGAATGTAAATCCCTGTCACAGTAAAAAAACCTTTCGTTGCATAACTCGCGAAGAAAAATTTACTCTATTAGGGCCAGTTTGAATGGTGATCATCGGCGGCCAAACTCGGTCGTCTTCGATGACAACGAGGGTGTCAGCCGAGACCTCAGGCACAGTCGATTCGCTCACGAAAGGCGGAAAACAGATCGATGACGGTCCGCGCTCTTCACGAGGCGGACGAAGTCGACTTCGCCGTGACGGCTCGCGAGATCCGCAATGCCGACCGGCATTCAGCCGATCACCACGACGTGCAGGTGCCGCAGGATGCGGACAAGACCGTGCATATGAGGGGCTTCGTGGAATGGCCCGTGTCTAACGGCGAGTGGGCATTGCGGTAGCGAATCGACGATCGATTTGTCTGCGTATGATGTTCGTCGATCTTCGCTCGAGACGCGCTTGCGGATTTTCGAAACTACGCTGAACAAGCGACGCCGGAGATGATCGAAACGCCGCGCGGCATCCGGCGACGAATCGAATCAGGAGATGAGCGCGCCGCTCGCAGCCGTCGAGCGACATGATGGCGCCGCGGCGTCCGACGCATCGGTCGCGCACATTTGCCGAGTATCGGAGCGCTACCACCGATGCCTCAAACCCACGACCGCAGACACTTGTGTCTTCGTCGTCGAGGGAGACAACGTGTAGATCTGCGCATACGGCGCATCCTTCGTTGCCCGCTGATAGATGCCCACGAGGAACAGATCCGTTCCCTTGCTCAGAAAGTAGTTGAGTCCCGCGTTCACTTGATGCCATGCGGGCGCCGCATCCTGCGGATGGTATTGACCCGTCGTATAGATGTACGCCGCGCCCAGCAACAGGTCGGGCAATACATAGTCCGTCAGTGAGACTTCGAAGTTTTGCAGCGTCAGTCTCGATTCGTCGAGATAGTCGAACCGCGCGTTCGTGTAAAGGAAGGATGCGCTTACGGTTCCGATCGCATAAGCGCCGCCCGCGCCATACATCATCTGCCTGCGCACGCCCGCGCCCGTCGCAGGATTGGTGACGAACGGCGAAGTGAAGCCGTAGTCGCCCACCACCGCGCCGTTCGTGTTGTTCGGATCGTTCGGCTCATTGACGAGAAGAAACGCGGCGCCCAGCGACAACGGTCCTCTGCGATATTGCACCGCCGCGCTGTACGCGTTGTTGTCGGAGAACCCGCCCGCGCGATTCGAAAAACCATACAGCGCTTCCGCCTGAAAGCCGCCATAGTCGACGGTCTTGTACTGGACCGCGTTATTGATGCGGAAGGTATCGAACACGTTGTCGCTGTCGCCGATATGCGCGCCATATGCCGCGAACTGGCACGCCGACTCGAACATGCAGAGCGTGACCGCCTCGTCGTACTGACGCCCGAAGGTCACCGTGCCGAACGTGTTCGAAGAAAGTCCGACGAACGCTTGCCGCCCGAATTCCCGTCCGCCTTGCGACAAGGTACCGTTGCCGATGTTGTAGCCGTTCTCCAGCGTGAAGATCGCCTTCACGCCGCCGCCGAGATCTTCGGTGCCCTTCAGGCCCCAGCGCGGCGTCTGCATGGGTCCGCTAGAAAACTGCCAGGTCGAATGGCCTTGCTTGTCCGCACCCTTCTGATTGTTCGCGTACACGATCCCTGTCGAAATCAATCCATACAGCGTCACGCTGCTCTGCGCATGAGCAGCCTGAACGCACAGCGCACTTGCAGCGAGAACCAACAAACGTCGTTTCATGGCTTTCCTGGTTTTTGAATTTGAACGGAAGCGTTGCGTGAATAGATAAGGATGACGAATCGATATATGTGCTTCGACGCGGATCGACTTCGTCCCGTATGACCGAAGAAGTCATGGCGACACTGCGAATCGCTTCGGTTGCGACAGATTCTTGCGGAACAAAAAACGCACGGGATAGCACCGAATTTGGCCACCAGCGAGCGAATTTTTAGCGCGCGTTCCAGCAGCGGCCGCGCGCAATGCGGACGCTTTCTGTGAACGGACCACGCTCCGGGTAAATGCCGGGCGCTCTAATTTCGGCATCGCTCATCGCCAAAAATGATGCTATGCGGGGACACTTTTGGCTGCTGACAATGGGATCAACCGGCATCACCCATCACCCGAAACACACGAGTTTGAAAGGGATTCCCATGCAGGAGAGATCGGAGATAAAGATGGCATTGATCGAAAACGCAGGACGGCGGCGCGCGCTGCGGACCCTCGCCGCAGGGGCGATGGCCGCGAGCGGCGGGTTGCTGTCGGTGCGCGCGTTCGCGGGCGGCCTGGCGACCGTCAACATGCAGCTCGGCTGGGTGCCGGGCGGCAATCAGGTCGGCGAGGTAATGGCGAAGCGGCTCGGCTACTACGAGCAGGAAGGCATCGACTTTCGCATCCAGCCGGGGGGCCCGAACATCGACGGCGTCGCGATCGTCGCATCGGGACGCTTCCAGACGGGCGAGATCTCATCGAGCCCGTCCATCATGCTGGCCGTGTCGGAAGGGCTGCCCGTCAAGTGCATCGCAGTCGGCCTCCAGCAGCATCCCTATACCTTCTTCTCGTTGAAGAAGGCGCCGATCCACTCCCCGCAGGACATGATCGGCAAGCGCATCGGCATTCAATCGACCGGCATGGTCCTGCTCAAGGCCCTGCTCGCGAAGCACAAGATTGCCGAAAGCCAGGTGAAGATCGTGCCCGTCGGCGCCGACATGATGCCGCTCGTGGCCGGCCAGGTCGATGCGGTGACGGGCTGGCAAACCAACACGACGGCCTTGAAGCCGCTCGGCGCGGATCGCGTGGACCTGCGCCTGTGGGACACCGGCGTGCGTCTCTACGCGCTGCCGTACTACACGACCACCGCGACGCTCAAGGATCATCCCGAGACGGTGGCGGCCTTCCTGCGGGCGACCGCGCGCGGCTGGGTCCATGCCAACGCGCATCGTGACGAAGCCGTCGATCTGCTCGTGAAGGAGTATCCGAACCTGAACCGGGCGGACGAGCGCGTCGCGATCGATTCGCTCATGAGCTACGCGTTCAACCAGACGACGCAGACCCAGGGATGGGGCGCGATGGACGCGAGCGTCTGGGAAGAGCAGATCGCGATGTACGGCCAGCTCGGCCAGTTCCGCGCGGGGCAGCCGAAAGTCGACGACGTCATGACGATGGACGTCCTCAAAGCCACCCATTCCTCTCGCCTGAAGGTGTAACCCATGTCTGCCGTCACCATGAATCCGCCGCGCGCGGAGCGGTCGAGCTCGCACGTCGGCTTGCCGCCAGGCATCGATTGCGCGATCAGTTGCCGCGACATCAACGTGCGCTTCTTCACCGACCGCCGCAGCGTCACCGCGATCGAGGGCTTGAGCCTCGATGTCGCCGCGGGCGAATTCCTCACGCTGCTCGGGCCGTCGGGCTGCGGCAAGTCCACCTTCTTGCGCGTGGTCGCCGATCTCGTGAAGCCCTCGCGCGGGAGCATCAGCGTGCTCGGCTCGATTCCGCAGGCCGCGCGCGAGCGGCGCGATATCGGTTTCGTGTTCCAGGACGCGGCGCTCCTGCCTTGGCGCACCGCCATTCAGAACGTCGAGTTGCCGCTCGAAGTGGCGCAGGGCAGGGCGCGCGCCGGGCGGGCGAGTCCGCGCGAGCTGCTGGAGCTCGTCGGCCTGAAGGGTCGCGAGGACGCGTATCCGCACGAAATGTCGGGCGGCATGCGTCAGCGCGTCGCGATTGCGCGGGCACTCGTTTCCGATCCGAAGGTGCTGCTGATGGACGAGCCCTTCGGCGCGCTCGACGAGATCACGCGGGACCGTCTCAATGAAGAGCTGCGCCGCGTATGGAAGGAGCTCGGCCTCACGACGCTCTTCGTCACGCACAGCATCTACGAAGCCGCGTTCCTCGGCCAGCGCGTGCTCATGCTCGCCGCCAACCCGGGGCGCGTGAAGGAGATCGTGCCGGTGAACCTGCCCGAAGACCGCACGCTGGATATTCGCGAGACGCGTGAATTCGTCGAACTCGCCGCGCGTCTGCGGCGCGTACTGGAGACTTGCTGATGGCTACATCGGAAATGAAACTGAGCGTGCCGGCCACCGTGCCGGACGAGGAATCGCAAGCGTGGCTCGCGCGTCGCCGCCAGCAGCTCTGGCGCGCGCGCATCTTGCCGGCGCTCGGCGTCGTGGGTCTCATCGCGGCTTGGTGGGCGGTGGTGGCCGGTTTTCACGTGAAGCCGTTCATCGCGCCGTCGCCGGTGCTCGTGTTCGAGACGCTCTTCGCGAAGAGCGACGTGCTGCTGCAGAACCTCGTGCCGACCGCGCTCGAAGCGTCGCTCGGCTTTCTGCTCGGCAATTTCGCGGCGATCGTGCTCGCGACGGTGTTCGTGCACAACAAGACGCTGCAGGACATCTTCTATCCCGTCGCGGTGATGATCAACTCGATTCCGGTGGTCGCGAAGGCGCCGATTCTCGTGCTCATCATGGGCAACGGGCTCGAGCCGAAGATCACGATCGCGGCGATCGTCTGCTTCTTCCCGACGCTCGTGAACATGGTGCGCGGTCTCGAAGCGGTCAACCCGCAAGCGATGGAACTGATGCAGGTGCTCTCCGCGAGCAAGCGCGAGATCTTCTTCAAGCTGAGGCTCTACGCGTCGTTGCCGTACCTCTTTTCCGCGCTGCGCATCGCGGCGTCGATGTCGGTGATCGGCGCGGTGGTGGGTGAGTGGATCGGCGCGACCGAAGGCATCGGCGCAATGATCATCCAGGCCACGTATGCCTTCGACTCGGCGCTGCTCTACACGGCGATCATCATGAGCGCCGTTCTCTCGGGCTTCTTTTTCCTCGTGATCACGGTGCTCGAGCGCTGGCTCGTCAAATGGCAGCCGGAAGGCGCCCGCTGAAGCGCACGCGATACGAACTCTCATAGACAGGAGACGAAATGAACATGATCAGCGACTGGATTCAGGAGCCCGCGCGCGACGTGCGCGTGGCGGCACAGGCGAACGTCGTCGTGGTCGGCGGCGGCCCGGCGGGGCTTTCGGCGGCGATCGGCGCGGCGCGCAACGGCGCTCGGGTGATCCTGCTCGAACGCTACAACCATCTCGGCGGCCTCGCATCGGGCGGCATGGTGCTCGTGCTCGACGACATGTGGGACAACCATCTGCAGGAGATTTCGGTGCGCGGCACCTGCATGACCTTCATCGAGCGGATGGCGGCGCGCAAGCTCGCCACGTTCCCGCGTTCCCACGAGTGGGGCGAGGACCCGGCCTCGTATCGACAGTGGGGACGCTGGGGCACGTTCGATTTCCATAGCCAGAAGAACCCGCACCCGGTCTGCTTCGCCGCGGCGTTCGACCCCGACGCGATGAAGCGCGTCGCGCTCGACATGGTCGAGTCGCTCGGCATCGAGTTGCGGCTGCATTCGTGGTTCTCGCGCACGCTCGTCGAGGACGGCCAAGTGAAGGGCGTGATCTGCGAGACCAAGAGCGGGCGTGAAGCGATCCTTGCCGATGTCGTGATCGACGCGACCGGCGACCTCGATGTCGCGGCGTCGGCGGGCGTGCCGCATGTCGGCGGCAGCTACATCACGACCACCGTGTTTCGCCTGGGCGGCGTCGACACGGAAGCCGCCGAGCGCTTCGAAGCGGAAGAGCCGGAAGCGTTCGCGGCGCTCGATCGCCAGATCAAGCGGATTCTCGGCGGCTCCTGGGGCTACTGGTGGCTCAAGACGCCGCTGCCGGGCGTCGTGTGGTGCAACTGCCCGCACATGGCCGGCCTCGATGGCCTCAAGCCCGAGGACCTGACGCGCGCCGAGATGCAGGGGCGCAAGCACATTCATGCGGTCGTCGAGTTCGCGCGCGAGAAGCTGCCGGGCTTCGAGCAATGCTACGTGATCGATGTCGCGCCGCAGACCGGCGTGCGCCAGACGCGCCTCCTGCAAGGCGAATACGTGATGACGAAGGAAGACCTCGCGCAACGCACGCGCTTCGCCGACAGCATCGCGCGCGGTCGCGACTACTACATGCCGTACCGTGTGCTGCTGCCGAAGGAGATCGACAACCTGCTCGTCGCGGGGCGCCACTACTCGGCCACATCGCAGGCGCAGAAGATGTCGCGCGAGATTCCGCCTTGCATGGCGATGGGCGAAGCCGCGGGCGTGGCGGCGGCTCTCGCGCTGAGCACGGGCGTGACGGTGCGCGACGTCGACATCATCGCGCTGCAAAGGACACTGCGTGCGCAGGGCGCGGACCCGGGCGACCAGACCGGCCGAAACGCGGATATCCCGCCGCTCGCCGTGCATATCGATGCGAGGGAAGCGGCATGAGCAATACGGAAAACACCATGAAGAAACCTGATCTCCCCTTGTCCGGCGTGCGCGTGATCGATCTCACGCAGGTCATGATGGGCCCCGTCTGCACGCAGATGCTGGCCGACTACGGCGCGGACGTCGTGAAGATCGAGCGGCACGGCGCAGGCGATCTGAGCCGCTCGACTTTCGAGCCGGTGGCGGGCGCGGACAACCCGATCTTTTGCAGCCTGAACCGCAACAAGCGCAGCGTCGCGCTCGATCTGCGCGACGCCTCGCAGATGGACGCGCTGAAGGCCCTGATCGCGGACGCCGACGTGGTTGTGAGCAATTTCCGGGCAGGCGTGATGGATCGCCTCGGCATCGGTTACGAGGCCTGCCGCGCGCTGAATCCGCGCATCGTCTATGCGCTCGGCACGGGCTTCGGCGAGACCGGCCCCTATGCGCACAAGGGCGGACAGGACGTGCTCGCCCAGGCGATGAGCGGCGTGATGGCGCGCCGCGCCGATGACTCGCTGCCCATTTCCGTCTACCCGACCGCGCTCGCGGATTACTCGGCGGGCATGCATCTCGTGCAGGGCATCCTGCTCGCGCTCCTGCAACGCGAGAGGACCGGCGAAGGGCAGAAGGTCAACGTCTCGCTCTACAACTCGATGCTCGCGATGCAGATGCAGGAAGCCGCGATGATCATGATGGCCGATTCGGAGGTGAACTGGGCCGCCATGCCGCTTTCGGGCGTGTTCGACACGACGACCGGCCCGCTCGTGCTGGTCGGCGCGTTCAAGCCGAATCCGTTGCGCGACATCTGCGCCGCCTTGCAGATCGACGATCTGTCGGCCGATGCGCGCTATTGCAACCTGAACCAGCAGTTCGCCCACAAGGAGGAATTGCAGCGCACCTTCCGCGAGCGCTTTGCGGGCAACAGCCGCGAGTTCTGGCTCGCGCGCCTCGAGGAGCAGGACCTCCTGTGCGCGCCCGTGCGCGATCTGCGCGAGGCGCTCGTCGATCCTCAAACGCTGCATAACCGGCTCGTGCTCGAAGGCGCCGGGGAAGGGCAGCCCGTGCGCCTGATCGGCAGTCCGATCGAGCTTTCGAGCGCGCCCGTCACGCTGCGCCGCGCGCCGCCGCGCCTCGGCCAGCATACGGCGGAAATTCTCGAGCAACTGCGCGGCGTCGCGACAACGGAGGCCGTATGAGCGTGCGCCTCGTCATCGACCGGCATGTCGCCACCGTCACGCTCGCGCGACCCGAGGCGCTCAATGCCGTCGATCTCGCGACCGAAGCCGAATTGCAGCGCATCTGGACCGAGCTGGAGCAGAACCGCGATGTGCGCGTCGTGGTGTTGACAGGCGAAGGCGAGCGCGCGTTCTGCGTCGGCGCGGACCTCAAGAATCCCGCGATGAGCGGGCTGGAATACTGGGCCGCGCCGCGCCCGGGCGGCTTCGGCGGAATTGCGCTGCGCGAGACCCTGAACGTGCCGGTGATCGCCCGGGTGAACGGCTATGCGCTCGGCGGCGGCTTCGAAATGGTGCTCGGCTGCGATCTCGTGATCGCGTGCGAAGAGGCGGCCTTCGGCCTGCCCGAGGCGCTCGTCGGACGCATGCCGCTCGACGGCGGCATGACGTTGCTGCAACGGCAGATTCCCTATCGCCAGGCGATGGCGATGCTCATGACGGGACGCCGCGTTGGCGCGCGCGAGGCGCTGGAGATGGGGCTCGTCAACGAGGTCGTGCCGCGCGCCGAACTGGACGCCGCCGTCGAACGATGGGTGGAAGCGGTGCTCGCCTGCGCGCCGCTCTCGGTGCAGGCGATCAAGCAGGTGGTGAAACGCACGTCCACGCTCTCGGCGAGCGAGGCGCAGGCGCTCAGGCTGCCCGCGCTGGTGAGCGCGCTGCAATCCGAGGACGCCCACGAGGGCGTGCGCGCGTTCCAGGAAAAGCGCAAGCCGCAATGGAGGGGACGCTGATGGCCTACGTGATCGCTTCGCCCTGCATCGACGTGAAGGACGGCGCCTGCGTGCAGTGCTGCCCGGTGGATTGCATCTACGAAGGCGAGCGCACGCTCTATATCCATCCGGAGGAGTGCATCAACTGCGGCGTTTGCGTGTCGGTGTGCCCGACGGAAGCGATCTTTCACGAAGAGGAATTGCCGCCCGCCGAGGCGGCATTCGCGGCGGCGAACCGCGCCTTTTTCGAGGCGGGCGTGAGCGCGCTCGGTTCGCCGGGTGGCGCTTCGGACGTCGGCAAGGTAGCCTTCGATCATCCGCTGGTCGTTTCGTGGCCGGTGCGGGTGATGGACTGAGGCCAAGCGATGCATGCAAACGTTTTGAGGTATTTCGTCGAGGTCGCGCGGTGCGGGTCGATCCGCAAGGCCGCGCAAAACCTCTATGTCGCTTCGAGCGCGGTGAACCGGCAAATCCTCAAGCTCGAATCGGAAATGGGAACCGAGCTCTTCGACCGGCTGCCCAACGGCATCCGCCTGAACGCGGCCGGCGAACGCGTGCTGCAGCATATTCGCGGAACGCTGAACGACTTCCACCTGATGCGCAGCGAGCTCGACGAGCTGAAGGGCGAGCGCAAGGGGCACGTATCGGTGGTGGCGATGGATTCGCTGTTCGTCGATTTCCTGCCGGCGACGGTCGAGGAATTCTCGGACGCGTATCCCGCCGTCACCTATTCGATCGCGGCCGTGCCGCCGCACGATGTGCCGCCGCGCGTGCTGAGCGGCGAATACGATGTCGGCATCACGTACATCACGAAGCTGCCCGCCGGGCTCGATGTCGTGACCGAAGTGCCGCTGCCGCCGGGCGTCGTGATGGCTTCGTCGCATCCGCTCGCGAAGAAGGAGCGCATCACGTTCGACGAGTGCCGGAATCATGCCTTCCTGCGCCTCGAAGGACGCTCGCCGATTCAGGGCGTCGTGAGCACCGACTTTCCGGAGTATTGGGAATCCCTGCAGCCGAGCGTGACATGCAATTCCACCACGCTGCTCAAGCGCCTCATTGCGTCGGGGCGCGGGATTTCGTTCTTCTCCAAGCTCGCGTTTCTGGATGAGCTTTCACGCGGCGACGTGATGTGGCGCCCGATCGACGACGAGAACGTCAACGAGCTGACCGTCGGGATCATCATCCCCAATCAGCGCGCGTTGCCGAACGTGACGGGAGAGTTCGTCGAGCGGATGGTGCGCAGGCTCAAGCACGTCGAGCTGACGTTGAGAGAGTTTTGAGCGCCGCGCGCGCGTTTTCGGCGGGCCAGGATGCTCCGCGAGAACTAGAATCGATGTAACCGTGGCGTCCGGCGAAGACGATGGATATCCCACAATGGCTGAGCGGGCTGGGACTCGAGCAATATGCACGAGCGTTCGCCGACAACGACATCGACGCGGCGATGCTGCCCGAATTGACGGACGCGGATTTGAAGGAGCTCGGCGTCCGCTCGCTGGGGCATCGAAAGCGGCTGCTGGCCGCGATCGCCGAGCGGACCGCCGGGCCCGCGAATCCCGCGGCTTCCGCTGCAAGCCCGCCAGCCGACGAGCGCAGGCAGGTCACGATTCTCTTTGCCGATCTCTGCGGTTCCACGGCGCTCTCGCAAACACTCGATCCCGAAGCACTGCGCGAACTGATCAGCCGGTTTACGGCGCTCGTCGACGGCATCGTGCTTGCATACGGCGGCACGATCGACAAGCACATCGGCGATGCGGTCATGGCGCTTTTCGGCGCGCCGCGCGCGCATGAAACCGATCCGCTGCGCGCCGCCCGCGCCGCGCTCGATATCCACGCGGCGCTCGCCGATCTCGACGCTCGGTCGAAGGCACATCGCGCGCGGCCGTTGCAGGCGCATATCGGCATCGCTTGCGGCGAGGTGCTGGCGGGTGCGGTCGGCCGCGCCGGCGTGCAGGACTACACGGTACACGGCGATTCGGTGAATCTCGCCGCGCGATTGGTCGCGGCGGCAAGCGCCGGCGAAACGCTGTTGTCGGATGGCGTGCGGCGCGCCCTCGCCGACAGCACGATATGCGAGCCGATGGGCGAACTGCGCTTCAAGGGAATCGAAGCGCCCACGCGCGTTTGGCGTCTGCAAAGCGCGGTGCAGGAACCCGTGCGCGCGAACCGGGGCCATTTCGTCGGACGCCAGGCGGAGCTCGAGCAATTCCGGGTCATCGCTCGCGTATGCGCCGAGCAGCGCGCCGGGCACGTCGTCCATGTGCGCGGCCCGGCGGGCATCGGCAAGACGCGCCTCGTCGAAGAGATGCGTGCGATCGCGCAGACGCGGGGCTTTGCGGTCCATCGCGGTCTCGTGCTCGATTTTGGCGTCGGCAAAGGGCAGGACCCGGTGCGCGCGATCCTCGACAGCCTGCTCGGGCTTCCGGCCTCGACGGAGGTCGACGAAACGCGGGCGGCCGCCGATCGTCTGGTAGCGTCGGGGGTCGTCGCCGCCGAACAGCGCATGTTCCTGCACGATTTGCTCGATCTGCCGCAGGCGGGCGAATGGCGCTCCCTCTATGACGCGATGGATTACGCCGCGCGCAAGCACGGCAAGCAGGCGGTCGTCGCCGCGCTGACTTCGGACGCGTGCCGCCATGCTCCGGTCATGATCGTCATCGAGGACCTGCATTGGGCCGACGCGCAATTGCTCGGCTATCTCGCGGCCTTCGCGGCCGGCATCGCGGGCGGCGCGGGCCTGCTCGTGATGACCTCGCGCGTCGAAGGCGATCCGCTCGATGCCGCCTGGCGCGCCCGTCTGCGCGACAGGCCGCTCGCGACGATCGATCTCGGACCGCTGCGCCGCGATGAATCGCTGACGCTCGCGGGCCATTTCATCGACGCGACGCAGCGCGTCGCGCTCGCGTGCATCGAGCGCGCGGCCGGCAATCCGCTCTTTCTCGAACAGTTGCTGCACAACGCCGAGGAAGGCAGCGGCGAGATGATTCCGCCGTCGATCCAGAGCCTCGTGCTCGCGCGCATGGACCGGCTCGCGCCGCGCGACCGGGCGGCGTTCCGCGCGGCGTCGGTGATCGGGCAGCGCTTCGACGTCGCGCTGCTGCGGCAATTGATCGACGAGCCGGACTATGACTGCGGCGGGCTGATCGCCAATGCGCTGGTCGTGCCGGATGGCGACAATTTTCTCTTCGCCCATGCGCTGATTCAGGAAAGCGCCTACTCGACGCTGCTGCGCGGGCCGCGGCGGGAATTGCACCGCCGTGCGGCCGACTGGTTCGCGCTCAGCGATCCCGTGCTGCGCGCGCAGCATCTGGATCGCGCGGAAGACGAGCGCGCGCCACAAGCCTTTCTCGATGCGGCCGTCGCGGAGCGCGCGGGCCATTTCACGGAATCGGCGCTGCATCTCGTCGAGCGGGGACTCGAGATTGCGCGCACGCCGCGCGATCGCCACGCGCTCATGTGCTTCAAGGGCGAACTGCAGCGCGATCTGAGCGGCATCGAAGCATCGATTGCGACATACCGCGCGGCGATGGCCGCCGCGCCCGACAACGCGAGCCTCTGCGAAGCGCAACTCGGGCTTGCGGAAGGCCTGCGTGTGAATGAAGGTCTTGCCGAGGCGCTCGCGCTGCTCGACGCCGCCGAGCAGACGGCGCAACGCGAGGATCGGGCAAGCGAACTCGCGCGCCTTCATCACCTGCGCGGCAATATCCTCTTTCCGCTTGGCCGTATCGACGATTGCCGGATCGAGCACGAGCGCGGGCTCGCGTATGCGAAGCGGCTGGGCCTGCCCGAAGCCGAGGCGCGCGCGCTGGGTGGCCTGGCCGACGCCGCCTATGCGCAAGGGCGCATGCGCACGGCCTTCGAGCATTTCAGCCGCGCGGTCGCGCTCGCACGCGAGCATGGCCTGGGCCGCATCGAAGTGGCCAATCGCTCGATGATCGGTTTCAGCCGCATGTACCTCAACGAAGCGCGCGAGGCGCGGGCGGATGCCGTCGGCGCCTCGCGCGAGGCGGCGCTCGTTGGCCAGCCGCGCGCGCAGCTGCTATGCGAGACGCTTGGCGTGTATGCGTGCTACGAACTGGGCGACGCGCCCGCGACGCAGGCCTATCTCGACCAGGAGATGCCGCTCATCCGGCAGCTGGGCGCGCGCCGCTTCGAGGCGCAGAACATGGAGATGCAGGGGCGCCTGCTGTTCGATGCCGGCCAGGCGAAGGAGGCGGTGCGCGTGCTGAGCGAGTCGCTGGCGCTATGCCGTGAAGTCGGCATGCAGTTCAGCGCGCCGAAGACGCTCGGCGCGCTCAGCCGCGTCGTGGACGACGACCAGGAGCGTGCCCGTCTGCTGGCCGAGGGCGTCGACCTGCTGCGGCGTGGCGCGGTCGGGCACAACCATCTCTGGTTTTACCGCGACGCCATCGACGCGATGCTGACGGCCGGCGATGCGGCAAGCGCGCTCCATTACGTCGAGGCGCTGGAGGAATACACGCGATGCGAACCGCTGCCCTGGTCGCAACTTTTCGCGGCGCGCGGGCGTGCGCTCGCCGCATGCCTTTCGGGACATGCGGACAAGGCTGTCGGGCAGGAGCTCCAGCGCGTGCGCGACGCGTTGATGCAGGCGGGATTGACTCGGCATCTGACCGCAATCGATGCGGCGATCGCACGCTTGTGATCGATTCGATGCGGCGACGCGCCGTCAATGGCCGGCCGAAGATTTCCGGGCGCGGGTACTGCTCAGTATTGAGGTATTCGCGAGCGGCGGTGAGAGAGAGCCGACGCAACGCGCGGGCTGCCGTCGCATCCCTGACGGTGGACGACCGGCGCCGCGCAGGGAATGCAGCCTTCAGGTCGCGTGCATTTCGCCGATTGCGAGCACGGGTCCGGTCGGGGCACCCGTCGGCGATCCTCCCGGCGGCTCCTCCGACACTGCGAGTACGGCCTGCGCGCCCATCTGCGCCACGATCTCGCGCGGCAGCGTCATCGTGGCGGGTTGATCGGACGGGAAGACGCCGAGCGCGATCGGCTTCTCGTTCGGCGGGATGAGCCACAGTTCCGTCGCGCGATTCGCGGCCATTGTCACGCGCGCGGCAGGCACGACGACCATGCGCGCCCGCCGCACATCGACGGTCGCGGTCCATTGCGCGACGCCGTCCTTGCGTGCGATCGTCGCGACCATGTATTCGTTCGGGACGGCCGCGGTGGTCGGTGCTTGCGGTACCTGTGGTGCTTGCGGCGCCTGCCGCATCCACATGACGTTCAGGCCGAGCAGCACGAGCGCGGCGGCGCTTGCGCCCATCGTGAGCCAGCGCCAGAAGCTCAGGCTGTCCCGCCAGCGCCTGCGCGCGGTCTCGCCCGGCCGCGGGGCGATGAAACCGAGGTCCCCCCGGATGCGCGTCCAGACTCGCCCGGGCGGCTCGATCGCGCCGATATCTTCCGCGAGCGGCGCGAGCCGTTGTTCCCAGACCTCGAGCGTGCGCCGCAGCTCGGGGTCGCGCGACACGGCCGCTTCGAGTTCCGCGCGCTCATGCGCATCCAGCACGCCGAGCGCGTACTCGGCGCAGCGCAGATCGTCATCCTTCGCGGCGGGCGTGTTCATTGTTCGAGGCACGTCTTCAGTTGCATCAGGCTGCGGCGAATCCAGCTCTTCATCGTGCCGAGCGGCACGGACAGTCGCTGCGCCAGTTCGCTATATGTCGCGCCGGTGAAGAACGCCTCGCGGACCGCGCGTCCCTGCTGCGGTTCCAGCCGCTCCAGACAGTGTTCGAGCCGCCGCCGTTCCTCGCTCGATTCGGCCGCCGCGGCGGGCGTGGGAGACTCGTCGGCGATGTAGGAGGCGTCGTCCTCGCCGAGCAGTTCCTCGCGATGCTGCCGCATGCGGTCGATCGTGCGATTGCGCCCGAGCGTGATGAGCCAGGTGATGGCGCCACCGCGCGCCGGATCGAACGTGTCCGCGCGGCGCCACGCCGTGGCGAAGACCTCTTGCAGAATGTCCTCGGCTTCCGCGCGGTCGTGGACCATGCGCACGATTACACCGAACACCCTGGCCGACGTCTCCCGGTAGAGTTCCGCGAACGCCTGCTGGTCGCCTTTCGCGACGTTCACGAGCATCCGGTTTACGCGTTCCCGGCGCAGCCAGTCGGCGTCGCTGGAAGTATTCGCGTCGAAATTCCCGGCGCCGCCTGAGGTCGTGTCGGTCATGGGCAGAGTGAGCCGGACTGCGCTTCTGGCTGGGTATGTCGCGCAATATATCATCGCGCCGTTTTGCTCGTTCCCCGTCGTCATGATGATGCCGTCCTCGCGAGCCTCGTCGCTTCAAACGACGATACGGAAGGCAAGGTCTCAGGGATGCATCACGGTGCGCGAACGCCATGGATTTCGAGCGCTGACCTGCCCGAATGCAGCCGAAGCTGATTCACCGGCGTGCACCGTGGAAAACGCGTGAAACCGTCGAACTGGCCACTCTGGAACGAGTGGCCAGATTCAACCATCATCGGTTGATGGGCTGGGCGGTTCAAGGCTGTCGTGTGAACGGCCGGGAGGGCAGCGCGTCTCGCGAGCGCCCTGTCACTTGGGCATCAGTACCTTATCGACGACCATGATGACGCCGTTGCTCTGCATCACGTCATACGTCGAAATGCTGGCCGTATGTCCCGACTCATCGGCAACCGTGATGTTATGCGGACCATTCTCCGAGAACGTCAACATCTCCCCGTTCACGGATTTTAGTTGTGCCTTTCCTCCGCCTTCCTTGATAGCCGTGTCGAGCCTGCGGAAATCGTAGCGTCCGGGAATGACGTGATACGTCAGGATGCTGGCGAGCGCCGCCTTGTTTTCAGGTTTCGTGAGTGTTTCGACCGTGCCGGGAGGCAATGCCGCAAACGCGCCATTGGTGGGCGCCAGGACAGTAAATGGGCCCTTGCTCTTCAGCGTATCGACAAGGCCCGCTGCCTTGACTGCGGCCACGAGTGTCGTATGGTCCGCGGAATTGACCGCGTTCTCCACAATATCTCTGCTCGGATACATCGCCTGTCCGCCTACCGTCACGGTTTCGCCCGCGGCAACCATGCCGGATGTGGCCATCGCAAGTGCAGCCATCGTAAGAAGCATTTTGCGGTTCATGCTGATCTCCAGAACGTGCAGCACACGATTGCGCCGCTGTGACCATATACGAGGAGGCGCAGCTTCCGGATGCAAACGGAAAAACGCAAAGCATGGCGTCGCGGACGCATGATCGCGGGAATGACCGCCCTGAACTGTCAGGCGGGGCAGCCGGCAGGCATCACGCAACCTTGCCTGGAGCGCGCAATTCGTAAGACGTGCTGCGGCCGCCCGGCCGGTGATCGTTGCAGTATCCCGAGCGCGACAAGTTCATTGATGTCACGCAATGCGGTGTCAGGCGAGCACTTTGCAATCGACGCCCATTTGCTGCTCGTCAGTTTGCCGTCGAACCCGTCTAGCAGACGATTGAGCAGTGTCGTCTGCCGCTCGTTCAGTGCGGTGCCAGCCCACCGCTGCCAGAAGCGCGTCTTCACAAATAGCGCGTCGAGTGTGCGATGCGCATGTTCGACCGCACGCAATACTGCGGCGAGGAACCATATCAGCCACTGGGTCACGTCGAGCGTGCCTTTCTGGGTGTGTTCGAGTATGGCGTAGTACTCTTTCCGTTCACGCTGGATCTGTGCCGACACGCTGTAAAAGCGCTGCGGGCTGTGATCAGCGCGGGCCAGCAGCAAATCGCCCACGGCGCGCGCGATGCGGCCGTTGCCGTCATCGAAGGGATGCAGCGTGACGAACCATAGATGCGCGAGGCCGGATTTCAGGAGCAGAGGCTCACCTGAATCGTCGTTGGCCCACCCGAGGAATCGAGTCATCTCTTCGTCGAGACTCTGCGCTGGAGGTGCCTCGAAATGAACGTTCTGTCTACCGATCGGCCCCGAAACGACCTGCAGGGGACCGTGCGAGTCATCGCGCCAAGCGGCAACGCTGATCCGCGACGTGCCGCTGAAGCCGGCCGGAAACAGCGCCGCGTGCCAGCCGAACATTCGCTCCCTGGTGAGCGAGCTGGTGCATTGGAGCGTCGCGTCGAGGACCATGTCCACTACACCCTCAACGTTTCCGTCCGCCGGCGCGAGTGCGCCAATGTCGACGCCGAGTCGACGGGCAATGGCTGAACGCACTGATGCCGCATCCATGCGCTCGCCTTCGATTTCGCTGGTCTTGACGACGTCTTCCGTGAGCGCCGCCAGACTTGCCTGATTGCGCAGCGCCATGCTCGCGTCGGCCAGACGACCAAGCAGCAGACCTTGCGCACGCGACACGTCCGCAAGCGGTCCCGCCAGACGAGTCATGTCAAGCGCCATGCGGGCCAGTCCGGTGCCTCCCAGATGGATGTCCAATCGCCGCGGTTCATGCGGAGATTATCGGCTGTATTCCGCACGGGCAATATATTCGCCGCGAAATGTGCGGTGAAACTCCGCTCACGAAGCGGACCGGATCGACGTAAATCGCGGCGACCATCATCTGCGACGGCGACCGACGCCAGTGCCCGGGCGAGGCCCGCCGCTTCGCGCTCATGGCCGGAAAGGCGGCGAAATGATTCATCTCGACACACCGGCCTCAAGGGCGGCCGCAATCCGCCGATAACACGATCTGGCGGCGCGGCTTTCACGCGCTGAAATTCATCCTGCGATTGAGACGCCTCGAGATCGAGGCGGGCTCGCGATTGCGCGCGCGGCGCGGCAGCCGTCTTTATCCACTGATAGGGCTCATCGAGTGAAGCAACTGTCCATTCGGCATCGCATTCTGGCCAGCTTCGGCATCATCCTGTCCCTGATGCTCGTCATGGCGGCCCTGTCGTACACGCTGCTCGGCGGAATCGACCGCGAAGCGAAGAGCCTCGAAGACGATTCGATGATCGGCTTCGCGCTCTCCAGCGATCTGCGCGCGGCGTGGTTCGAGAACTACACGATCACGCAGCGGCTCGTCTTCGTCGACAGCGACGCTGAGCAGATTCGCCGCGACACGCAGCGCCTGACCGATACGCGCGCCACACTCGACAAGCTGATGGACACCTACGTGCCCACCATCCTGGAAGACGAAGACCGCCGCCTCTTCAACGATTTCAAGCGCCAGCGCGAGCTCTACGTGCCGATTCAGGAGCAGGCGCTGCGCGAGCTGGCGACCTCGAAGGACGCGGCCGCCGCAACCTTCAACGCGCGCCTGACGCCGGTCTGGGAAGCGGGGCAGACGGCGGCGCGCGCGCTCGTCGATCACAACGCGACGTTCAACGCGAAGTCGGTCGAGAGCATTCGCGGCTCGGTGCAGAAGTCGGAGGCGACGCTCATCGTCATCATGCTCGCCGCGATCGCGGCGGCCGCCGTGCTCGGCTTCCTGCTGATGAAGGCGCTGACCGTGCCGATGCTGCGTCTCGTCGATGTCGTCGACAAGATGCGCACCGGCGATCTCACGCAGCGGCTCGCGCTCGCGCGCCGCGACGAATTCGGCACGCTGGAAGCGGGCTTCAACCGCATGACGGACGAGCTCACAGGCCTCGTCAGTCAGGCCCAGAAATCCGCGGTGCAGGTGACGACATCGGTTTCGGAAATCGCCGCGACCGCGCGCGAGCAGCAGGCGACCGCGAGCGAGACGGCCGCGACGACGACGGAAATCGGCGCGACGTCGCGCGAAATCTTCGCGACCGCGCGCGATCTCGTGCGCACGATGAACGAAGTGTCGGGCGTGGCGGAGCAGTCGGCGACGCTCGCGGGCACGGGCCAGGCGGGCCTCACGCGCATGGAGGAAACCATGCGCCTCGTGATGGAAGCGGCGGGCTCGGTGAACGGCAAGCTCGCGATCCTCAACGAGCGGGCGGGCAACATCAATCAGGTCGTCGCGACCATCACGAAGGTGGCGGATCAAACCAACCTGCTCTCGCTGAACGCGGCGATCGAGGCGGAAAAGGCCGGCGAGTACGGGCGCGGCTTCGCGGTCGTGGCCACCGAGATCCGCCGTCTCGCGGATCAGACGGCCGTCGCCACCTTCGACATCGAGCAGATGGTGAAGGAGATTCAGTCCGCTGTCGCCGCAGGCGTGATGGGCATGGACAAGTTCTCCGAGGAAGTGCGCCGCGGCATGCTCGACGTGCAGCAGGTGGGCGGACAGCTTTCGCAGATCATCCATCAGGTGCAGACGCTCGCGCCGCGCTTCTCGATGATCAACGAAGGCATGCAGACGCAGGCCACCGGTGCGGATCAGATCTCGCAAGCGCTCTCGCAACTGTCGGAAGCCGCGCAGCAGACGGCGGAATCGCTGCGCCAGTCGACGCAGGCGATCGACGATCTCACGCACGTCGCCAACGGTCTGCGCACGGGCGTGTCGCGCTTCAAGGTGGCGGCTTAAGGCTCGAGGCGCGCCGCGATGCTCTTTGTCCAGTTCACGCTCGGGTCCGACCGCTATCTGCTCGACAGCGCGCAGGTCGAGCGCATGCTGCCGCTCGCGCCGCTCAAGGCGCTGCCGGGCGCGCCCGCGTGGGTGGCGGGCGTGCTCGACCATGAAGGCGCAAGCGTGCCCGTGATCGATATCGCGGCGCTCGCGCTCGCGCGGCCCTCGCGGGAAAGACTGTCCACCCGGCTCGCGCTCGCCGTGTATCCGCGGCGTGACGGAGATGGCGTCATCACGCATCATCGGCTCGGCCTGCTGCTCGAGCAGGCGACGCGCACCGTCACGTTCGATGCCGCTTCGTTCAGCGATGCCGGCATCGACACGCCGCACGCGCGCTATCTCGGCCCGCTCACGCGCGACGATGCCGGCTTGCTGCAATGGGTGCGCATCGAGCATCTTCTGCCTGAAGACGTGCAGACGCTGCTCTTCGCGGGGAGCGAGGCATGAGCGCGCTGCCGACTTCGTTCACCGATACCGGCCACGGCGAGCCATTCGGCATCGGCCGCTTCATCGAGCTCCTGCATCGCACGATCGGGCTCGATGCCGAATCGATCGGCGCGAATGCGGTGTCGCGCGCAGTGCGCGAGCGCTACGACCTGTGGTGCGACCAACATGGCGGCACGCTCGACGACTATTACCACGCGATCTTGCAGGATCCCGCGCACATGCAGGAGCTGATCGAAGCGGTCGTCGTGCCGGAGACCTGGTTCTTTCGCGATCCCGAGGCGTTCGCCGCGCTCGCGCGTCTTGCGCGTGTTCGTTTGCATGAACGTCCCGCGAAGCCGGTGCGCATACTCAGCGCGCCATGCTCGACGGGCGAGGAAGCCTATTCGATCGCGATGGCGCTGATCGAAGCGGGCATCCCCATCGAGCGCGTCTCGATCGATGCGATCGACGTGAGCGAGCGCGCCCTTGCGATCGCGCGCGGCGCGCATTACGGACGCAATGCGTTCCGTGGACGCGCACTCGGCTTTCGTGACCGCCACTTCCGCGCGGCCGATGGCGGCTGGCAGCTCGATGCCGCCGTCGCGCGATGCGTGCGGTTTTCGCAAGTGAATCTCCTGCAGCTCGACACACACGCGTTCGAGTGCTTCGATTTCATCCTGTGCCGCAACGTGCTGATCTATTTCGATCGCGACACGCAATGCGCCGTGCTAAGTGTGCTCGATGGATTGCTGGCCGAAGGCGGCACTTTGTTCGTCGGACCGGCGGAGACCGGGCTCTTGATGCGCGAAGGCATGAGCTCCGCGAACATTCCGCTTGCGTTCGCGTTCAAGCGTCCGGAGCGCCAGAGCGCGAATGTCTTCAGCGGCGCGTGGCCGAGCGTGCCCGCGGTCGTCGCGCCGAAGCCTCCGAGCGCGAGCGCGTTCATGCTGCCGGCATGGGCGAGCGCGCCGCTCGTGCGTCCTGCGCCGCCGGTCACGAAGCCGGTTGAAAAAAAGCCCACGCAGCCCGAGCCAACGGACAGCCTCGCACGCGCACGCGTACTGGCCGATGCCGGCCGGCTCGACGCGGCCGCCGACGCAGCACGCGCGTATCTGAACACGCATCCATCGAACGCGGACGCCTACTACCTGCTCGGCGTGATCGCCGATGCGCGCGGCGAGCATCACGAATCGCGCGGGCATTACCGTCGCGCGCTCTATCTCGATCCCGCACATCGCGAGGCGCTCACGCATCTCGCCGCGCGGCTCACCCTCGACGGCGATGAAAGCGCTGCACGCCTGCTCATCGCGCGCGCCGAGCGCGTTGCCCGGAGCACGTGATGAACGCCCGCACGCCCGCTCCATTCGACGCCATTCGCGCAACCGATATCGACGATTGCTGGAACCGCATCGGCGTGCGCGGCGATGCGTCGTGCCCGAAGCTCGAGCACTACGTGCATTGCCGCAATTGCCCGGTGCACGATCAGGCGGCGTCGCGCGTGCTCGACCGCGTGGAAGCGCGCACGTCGATCGAGCGGACGGGCGTCGCATCATCGAACATTGCCCGCAGCGACGATGAAGCCGACACGCTCTCCTGCCTCGTATTCCGCATCGGCGGCGAGTGGCTGGGCTTGCCGACGACATTCTGCGCGCAGGTCGCGCAACTGCGTCCGGTGCACTCCCTGCCGCATCGCCGGCATCGCGCGGTGCTGGGTGTAGTGAACGTGCGCGGCAGGCTGATCGTGTGCGCATCGCTCGCGCGGCTCTTCGGCATCGAAGGCAGTGACGGCGGCGTGAAAGCGGTGTCCGGCAATCAAGCCGTCGATGCGCGCGAACTCGGGCGTCTGCTCGTCGTTCAACGCGCGGAAAGCCGCGATCATCACGGTAACGGCGATCGCGAAGGTCCGATCGCGTTTCCCGTCGATGCCGTCGACGGCGTGCATCGCTTCTCGCGCCCGCGACTTCAGCCCGTGCCCGCGACGCTCGCGCAGCGGCTTGCATCGCACGCGCACGCGGTCAGCGATTTCAAGGGCGCGACCGTCGGCCTGCTCGACGCCGAGCGTCTGATCGACAGCCTGAACCGGAGCCTCACATGACGAGCATCGATCCGGGCCGGCTCTCGCTGATCGAACTCTTCCAGGAGGAAGCGCGCGGGCAGGCGCAGATTCTTTCCGATGGCCTCATCGCGCTCGAGCGCTCGCCGCGCGATCCCGTTACGCTCGAAGCGAGCATGCGCGCCGCGCATTCACTGAAGGGCGCGGCGCGCGTCGTCGGCGTGCCGGTCGGCGTGACGCTCGCGCATGTGATGGAGGACTGCTTCGTCGCGGCGCAGGAAGGGCGCGTCGTGCTCGACGCGGGTTATATCGACATGCTGCTGCGCGGCGTCGACCTGATCTTGCAGATCGGGCAGGCGCGCAACATCGATGCGCAAACGGTGCTCGAGCGCGAAGTGGATGCGTTCGTCGATGGGCTCAATGCGCGTCTCGCGGGAACGGGTGCGGCATTTGAAGTGGCAAAGATCGCGCCGCAGGACGATGCCTTCGCTCTCTCACAGGAACTTATGCTGGCGAAACCGCCGGTCGAGGAGCCGGAGCCGGCGGCACCCGAACCTGCACCCGCGCCGGCGCCTTCGCGCACGAACGACGCCCGCATGCTGCGCGTGCGCGCCGACACGCTCGACCGGCTGCTGAGCCATTCAGGTGAATCGCTGGTCGAATCGCGCTGGCTGAAGCCGTTCTCGCAATCGATGCTACGCGTGAAGCGCATCCAGCACGATGCGAGCCGTGCACTGGAGCGCCTGAACGAAACGCTCGGCGAGACGCAGGCTGCTCAACTCGACACACGCGCCCATGCCGCGCTAGACGAAGTGCGCCGTCTCACGGCGGAGGCGCATCGCCAACTGAGCGAGCGTCTCGCCGACCTGGAAAACTTCGACCGCCGCTCGACGTACCTCGCGCAACAGATCTACGACGAAGCGCTCGCGTGCCGCATGCGTCCCTTCGTCGATGCGACGGGCGGCTTCGCGCGCATGGTGCGTGATGTCGCGCGCGCGCTCGGCAAGGACGTGCGCCTCGTCATCGCGGGCGAGACGACGCAGGTGGACCGCGACATCCTCGATCTGCTCGACGCGCCGCTCGGTCATCTGCTGCGCAACGCGATCGATCACGGCATCGAGGCGTCCGCGCTCAGGCGCGCGCTCGGCAAGCCCGAAGTCGGCACGATCACGCTCGAAGCGCGTCATAGCGCGGGCTCGCTGTTCATCAGCGTGTCCGACGACGGCGCGGGCGTCGATATCGACGCGCTGCGCCGCGCGGTCGTGCGCAAGCATCTGGCGAGCGGCGAGACCGCCGCGCGCCTCACCGAAGCCGAGCTGCTCGAATTCCTCTTCCTGCCCGGCTTCTCGATGCGCGATGCCGTCACCGATGTATCGGGCCGCGGCGTCGGCCTCGATGCCGTGCAGGACGTCGTGCGGCAAGTACGCGGCAGCGCGCGCGTGACGCAGGAAGCGCACGCGGGCACGCGCTTCACCTTGCAACTGCCGCTCACGCTGTCGGTGATTCGCAGTCTGATCGTCGAGGTGGCGGGCGAGCCTTATGGTCTGCCGCTCGCGCATGTCGCGCGGACGCTGGTGCTGCCCGCGAGCGCCATCGACATGCTCGAAGGCCAGCAGCATTTCTCGTTCGACGGCAGGCGCGTCGGTCTCGTCACCGCGCATCAGATCTTGCAGACCGCCCCATTCGAAGCCGCGGGCGATGCGCTCAACGTCGTCGTGATCGGGCAGGGCGCGGGAAGCTACGGCGTCGTCGTGGACCGCTTCCTCGGCGAGCGCATGCTCGTCGTGCAGCCGCTCGACAAGCGACTCGGCAAGGTCCGCAACATCGCGGCGGGCGCGCTCATGGAAAACGGCGACCCGCTGCTCATCGCCGATCTCGACGACTGGCTGCGCTCGGTCGAAAAGCTCGTCAGCAGCGGTGAGCTCGGGCCTGTCGGCGCGGGCGCGTCGCGCGTGAGCGTGGCGAGCCCGAAGCGCGTGCTCGTCGTCGACGATTCGCTCACCGTGCGCGAGCTCGAACGCAAGCTGCTCGCATCGCGCGGCTACGACGTATCGGTTGCGATCGACGGCATGGACGGCTGGAACGCGGTGCGTGGCGCGGACTTCGATCTCGTCATCACCGATATCGATATGCCGCGTCTCGACGGCATCGAGCTCGTCACGTTGATCAAGCGCGACGCGCAGTTGTCCGGCCTGCCTGTGATGATCGTGTCGTACAAGGATCGCGCCGAGGACCGCCAGCGTGGTCTCGATGCGGGCGCGGACTATTACCTCGCGAAAGGCAGTTTCCAGGATCAGGCGCTCATCGACGCGGTACGCGACCTGATCGGCGAGGCAAAGTCATGAAGGGGACGCGATGAAAATCGGCATCGTCAACGATGTGCCGCTTGCAGTCGAGGCGTTGCGGCGCGCGCTCGCGGCGCGGCGCGACTTCGAGATCGCGTGGGTGGCGCACGACGGCCGGCAGGCCATCGACTATTGCGCGGCTCACACGCCGGATATCGTGCTGATGGATCTCGTGATGCCGAACATCGATGGCGTGCAGGCATCGCGGACCATCATGGCGCGTTCGCCGTGCGCGATCCTCGTCGTCACGGTGGATGTCGGCGCGAATGCGTGGCGCGTCTATGAAGCGATGGGCGCGGGCGCGCTCGATGCCGTCGACACGCCCGCGCTCGCCGGCGCCGATGCGCGTCGCGGCGCGGCGGCGCTTATCGCGAAGATCGATCAGATCGGCGCGCGGCTCGCGTCTTCGGGCGTTTCACCTTCCAGCGTTTCGATCGCGCAGAAGAGCAATACACGGCTCGTCGCGATCGGCGCATCGGCGGGTGGACCGGCCGCGCTCGCGACGCTGCTCGGCGCACTGCCGAAGGACTTCGTGGCGGCCACCGTCATCGTTCAGCACGTGGACCGCGCGTTCGCCGAGGGCATGGCGCAATGGCTGAACGCGCAATCGGCGCTGCCCGTGCGCATCGCGCGCCAAGGCGACAGGCCCGCGCCGGGCGAAGTGCTGCTCGCCGCGACCAACGATCATCTGCATTTCGCCGATGCCGCGCACTTGGGCTACACCGCGCATCCCGAACAACTGCCTTACCGGCCTTCCGTCGACGTGTTCTTTCAGAGCCTGACCGAACGCTGGACGGGCCGCGCCGTGGGCGTGCTGCTGACGGGCATGGGCCGCGATGGCGCGATCGGACTGAAGGCAATGCGCGCGAAGGGCTATCACACGATCGCCCAGGACGAAGCGACAAGCGCGGTCTATGGCATGCCGAAGGCTGCCGCGGCGCTCAATGCGGCGGTGTCGATCCTGCCGCTGCCGCGCATCGCGGATGCGCTTGCCAACGCGTTCGACTGACATTGCAACGATCAACCGACAAGAAATCGATACAGGACACACGTTCATGAAACTTCCTCATCCCGATCCGCTGGCCGAGCGTGCGAAACGGGCGGCGGCCGCGAGCAGCGAACGCACGGGCTCGCGCGCGATGGCGGACGAGCGCGCAGTGTCCGACCTGCTCGCGGCCGCGCTGAACGCGCCGCCTGCGGCGGAACTGCCGGTGATGGTGCTGCTCGTGGACGACCAGGCGATCATCGCGGAAGCGCTGCGCCGCGCGCTCGCGGAAGAGTCCAATGTCGATCTGCATTACTGCGCCGATCCGGAAGACGCGCTGCACACCGCGCAGGAAACGCGCCCGACGGTCATTCTGCAGGACCTCGTGATGCCCGGCGTGGATGGTCTTACGCTCGTGCGCCAGTACCGCGAGCATCCGGCGACGCGTGACATCCCGATCATCGTGCTGTCGACGAAGGAAGAGCCGCGGATCAAGAGCGCGGCCTTCGCGGCGGGTGCGAACGACTATCTTGTGAAGCTGCCGGACACGATCGAGCTGGTCGCGCGCGTGCGCTATCACTCGCGTTCGTATCAGAACCTGCTGCAGCGCGACGAGGCGTATCGCGCGCTGCGTCAATCGCAGCAGAAGCTGCTCGAAACGAATCTGGAGTTGCAACGGCTGACGCATTCGGATGGTCTCACGAGCTTGTCGAACCGCCGCCATCTCGACGACTATCTGAATGCGGAATGGCGACGCGCATTGCGCGATCATGCGGTCATCGGTTTTCTGATGATCGATGTCGACAACTTCAAGTCCTATAACGATACGTACGGTCACGTCGCGGGCGACGATGTGCTCAAGCTCGTCGCGCATACCATCGAGACGAGCCTCGGCGGCCCCACGGATCTGGCCGCGCGCTTTGGCGGAGAGGAATTTGCCGTGGTGCTGCCGTCGACGTCCGCGCCCGGGCTGCGGCTGCTCGGCGAGAAAATTCGCATCGCGGTGGAAGCGCTCGACATGCCGCACGCGGGTTCGGCGAGCGGGCGCGTGACGATCAGCGTGGGCGGCACGACGCAAATTCCCGCGCACAATGAGGCGCCCAAGAAAATGGTGGAGGCGGCGGACCTCGCGCTTTATCGCGCTAAACGCGATGGTCGGAATCGCGTGGTCATTGGATGATCGGACACATCACGGGCGTCTTCTTTGGGCCGACGATGGAAGTCGGGCGACGACTCGGTTGCCGACCATGTTTGCGTACACACGCTAAACCATGATGAATCCGTGCCGCATGCCGAGCATCACCGCTTCGGTGCGGTTGGCCGCGCCCAGCTTGCCAAAAATGGACGCGAGGTGGAATTTCACGGTGTTGCCCGAGATGTCGAGTTGACGCGCGATCTCCTTGTTGCCGAGTCCGTCGGCAAGCATCGTCAGTACTTCGATCTCGCGTGACGTCAGGGCTTCCAGTGGCGCGCCGGATACCGCCTGCCGCGACGGTTTCCGTCCGGCCTGCAGCCTGGCGAGGATGTCGGGCGGCAATACGCAAAGGCCCGCGGCCACGGCTTCGATCGACATGACGATTTCGCCCGGCATCGCGTTGCGCGGCAGGATCGCCATCGCATCGCCCGGCAAGGCGTCAAGGGGCCAGTCGCTGTCCGTGTCGTCGATCAGCAGGACGAGCGCAGGCGGCGAGTGCGCGAGGTCGAATGCCGTCTTGGGCGCGTCGCTCGCGTCTGGCTCCATGTCGATCACGACCACATCCGGCACCGAACCGGCGAGGCCATCGGCGAGCATCTCGGCGTCGGCTGCGCTACCCGCGAACCCGAGTGCCGGGCTAGCCTCGACAAGCGCCTGCAGGCTTGCGCGCACATGCGGCGATTCCGCAATCACCGCAACCCGCACCGGCGCCATGTGTGCCTTCTGTCCACCCGACATTTCACCGCTTCCCGGACTTTACCGGCATGAATTCCGCTGGGGGCGTTCGCTGACGGTTACCGAACACTCGTGGCGTTGGCCGCCCCGGATCGACGCGATCTTCAACTGCTGTCCAATGCTTGCGGAAGCGAGCGCCATGTGCACGTCGTCCATGTCGCTGCAAGGCCTGCCGTCCAGTTCGATCAGCACATCGCCGATGAGCACGCCTGCCTGCTCCGCGGGGCCGCCCGGCGCGAGCGAATTGATCAGCAATCCGCGACTGGAAGGCAGGTTCATTTCCTTGATCCACGCATCCAACAAGGTTACCTGCTGCGTGCCGACGCCGAGGTAGCCTCGTGAAACGCGCCCGTTGGCGAGCAGCTCGCCGGTGACGCGCTCCACGGTCATCCCGGGAATCAGCATCCCGGCACCGCGCGCAAGCGCCGATGTGCAGATGCCCATGACCTGTCCGCGCACATCCGCGAGGGCCGCTCCGGAGAAGCCTGGGTGCAGACCGCCGTCCAGTCGCACGAACGCATCGACTTGTCCGCCCCTCCAGGTGCGCCAAGGGCCGCCCGTGCTGCCGATCACGCCAAAATCGGCACCGGCGCCGAACCCGTCCGCCCGTGCGACGGCGAGCACGAGATGACCTGGCTTGAGTGAGCGAGCATCGCCACACTCGACCGGATCCAGGTCCACACCGTCCAGTTTCAGCGCGGCGAGGTCGGTGCCCGTATCCCGGCCCGCGAGGACTGCGGTGACCGTACGGCCTTCAGGCAGCGTGACTTCGATCCCGTCCTCACGTCTGATCGTATGTGCCGCCGTGACGACGACGCCATGTCGCCAGATTACCCCACTTGACGGAATGCGATGCCGGCCGTGCACCGCTACGACGCTCTGTCCGACCCGCTCGACGATTCCTGCCAGATTGTCCGAGAGATCCAGCAAAGGATTTGCGCCCGAGGATGTGATTCCCATATCAAGTCTCCTGCCCAGTTGCGACACGATTTGCTCGTGCCTCGCGCCGTCGATTGCGCACGCACCTTTTACGGGCGGCGCGGCGACGACGGGTTCAGGATGACAGAACGGCAGCGGGTGAACACCACCCGAACGGGTAGCCGGGTGGCTGCATTGCGGCTAGTCGCCGTTGCAATCGGCGACCGGACCGCGCGCGAATCGTGAAACCTTTTGGCGCGCCGGAGATACGCGGTATGCATTGGCGACGACGCGCATATCGCAGTATTCGCGGCCCCGCTCGGACGACTCGGATCGCAACGGATGACGCACGATGCTAGCTGCTCGCCGATGACAGCTCGATGCGCTTGCGCTGCAGGAACCGGCGCACGGCCGGATCACGCTCCAGGCCGATCGCGAGATCGTACGCGCCGAGTGCTTCGCCCGTCGCGCCGGCACGCGCGAGCAGATCGGCGCGCGCGGCCCAGTACGGCTGGTAGTCGGCCAGCCGCGGATCGTCCGCATATAGGGCGAGGGCGTCGAGCGCCGCCTGCGGGCCGTCGCGTTCCGCCAGCGCGAGCGCGCGGTTCACCGCGACCACCGGCGACGCTGCAATCACGAGCAGCGCATCGTAAAGCTGCACGATCTCGTCCCAGTTCGGGAGATGCGTCCGGCAGCGGTGCACGTGCGCCGCCTGCAGCGCGGCCTCGAGCTGAAAGCGTCCGATTGCGTTGAACGTGTTCGCGCGAAGCAGCAGTGCGCTGGCTGCGTCGATCATCGGGGCGTCCCATGTCGCCGGGTCTTGAGCCGACAGCGGCACGTAGTCGCCAGCCGCATCGCGTCGCGCATCGCGCCGCGATTGCGCATACAACATCAGCGCGAGCAGACCCAGCGTCTCCGGCTCCTCGGGCAGCAGCTCGACGAGCAGTTGTGCAAGAAACAGCGCCTCGCCGGCGAGATCGCGCCGCTCGGTATCGCCGCCGACCGGGTCGGTCCACCCTTCGGCATACGCCGCATAGACCGCTTCCAGCACCGCAGCTAGCCGGCCGGGCAACTCCTCGCGCTCGGGCACGCTGAACGGAATGCCCGCTTCGCGGATCTTGTTCTTCGCCCGCACGAGGCGCTTGCTCATCGCGGCGGGCGACATCAGGAACGCGGACGCAATCGTCCTTGCTCCGAGCCCCAGCACCACCTGCAGCATCAGCGGCGTGCGAATCGCGGCCTCGAGCGCAGGGTGCGTGCACGCGAACAGCAGCGCAAGCCGCCGGTCGGGCAACGCGCCTGCTTCACGCTCGTCGATCTCGTCGGCGAGGATCGCGAGCTGATTCGTCACTTCGTCGCCGACACGGCGATGACGCGCGCCATCGATCGCCCGGCGGCGTGCAACCGTCATCAGCCACGCTTCGGGATTCGCGGGGCAGCCGTGCTTCGGCCAGTCCGCGAGCGCGGCCGAAAACGCGTCGGCCAGCGCGTCCTCGGCCGCGGCGACGTCGCGCGTGCGCATCGCCAGCAGCGCGACGAGCTTGCCATAGCTGCGGCGAGCAACCGCCTCGGCAATCGAATGCGCGGCGCCGTCAGCGTCGCGGTCGCCGCCGGACGGACTCATGCAGCGGATGGCGCGTCGTAGGGGGCGGTCCACACCGGGCGCACTTCCATGAGGCCGTGCGCCGCGCCGGGACAGCGCGACGCCCACGCGATCGCCGCGTCGAGATTGGGCACGTCGATCAGGTAGTAGCCGGCGAGCTGCTCCTTCGAATCGGAATACGGTCCGTCAAGCACCTGCGGCTTGCCGTCGACGAGCCGCACCGTAGTGGCCGTGCTCGTGTGCTGCAGCCGGTTGGCGCCAATCAGCGCCTCCGCTTTTTTCAACGATTCGGTGTACGCCTGATATGCGGCAACCCCTTGCTGCCGCTCGCTGTCGGTCATCTGGTTCCAGCGGTTTTCTTCCGAATAGATCATCAATAGATATTGCATATGAGCCTCCGTCATGGGGTTGAGGCGGGTGAATTACATCCGGGCCGCCATCACAATGACGCCCGGGCCGCATGCCGACAGACAGGCGGCGACAAAAAAATCGCCGACGGCGCACCTGCGTTATTTCCTTGCCTCCGACGAGCACCCTGCGCGCAGTACGTCCGCCGGCGAACAGCGGCCTCGCGTCGTCACGGTTTTCCAGAGTATGTACGAAGGTACACCACTATCGACGCTCGCACGGATGTGCGCGTGCCTTGGTCGAGGGAATAGAAGTAGTCGGCGGCGTTGCCCGAAAACTGAACACGCTGACGCGAGCGCGTCACGACCGGTATCAGGCCTCGACATTTGTCGTTTAACGAATCAAAAAAAATACGTAGGATGGCGAAATTAACGAGCTATCGTGAATTTTCAATATCGGGATTGACGCTGGTCCGCGGGGGCCGATGTTAGACTGAGGGCTCAATTTGGTCTCGTCGCCATCGCGATGAAGACAACCCTTCCATGTCGAATCGAGCGGCTGCCAGTCGCTTCGAGCGCATTTTTCAGGTCTGACGTATTCGTTCGCGTCTTCACACCAGGAGGAGATTTTAACGGTGGGCGATCAAACCACTCGTGACCCGATTTTTCCGGCAACCTGCACGCGCTGCGGCGGCAGAGAATCAAGGCCGGTTTCTTTTTGTCCCAATTGCGGCGCGCCTGCGCGTGTTGCATTCGATCCTGGACCGACCAGGAGGCCCGGTATGGCGCCGCCGGGCGCAGCGGGCGGACGTGCCGACGTGCCGCATGACAAGCCGCTGTGGCCATTGCGGCCGGCGCCTTCTTTCGCGTCGAACGACTCCGTTTATCCATATGACGAGATGCGTCCGCCATCGGCCCGCGGTGCCGGTCGTCGGGGCGTGAAAAAAATGCACGCGGTGCTGACGCTGCTGGCGGCCGTCGTGCTTGTCGGCGGAGCGGTACTTTTGCATTGGTATGACGATGCCGACACCCGCGAGCAGCGCGCGACATCGATTGCCGCGCAAGGCACTGTGGCGTCGAATGACATGAGTCAGCCCAACCAGGCCGCGACCACGCCACAGGGTCCGATTGCCCAGGGCACGGAAGCGACGCAAGGATCGACCACTCCGAAAAGCCCTCAGAATGAAGACGCACTGTCACCGTCCTCGACGTCGGGTGACAAGGGATATGGAGACAAGCATCACAGGCTGATAGCGCTTGCGCTTGCGCGAGCGCACGACGGCCTCGAGAGAAACGACTTGCATACGGCTCGGTCAGGAATCTATTGGGCGCTTTCGCTGCAGTCGGACAACCGCGAGGCGCTCCTGCTGAAGCAGGATTTGCTCTCGCGGGAAAGGGCGCGTGATGCGGCATTGAAGGCGGCACGCAGTTGCGTCGGGCAGGAACGCCGGCAGTGCGTTTGGCAAAACGCCAGTCATGCGCTGTCGATCGATTCGAGCAGCGCCGGAGCGAAAGCCCTCGTCGGGCACTCGGTCGTCGATTCCGGCAAGGCTTCGAAGCCGCTGGGCCTCGCGCCTTCGCAGCCGGATGAACCAAGGCTGCAGTAGTTGCGCACGATGCGCAGCACAAGCGGCATCAGATTGACGCTGCGCACGGCCAACGCACGGCCGCCCGGCGCCGCGATTCCTCGCGCGGCGAGCGTAGAATTCCGGGCGCGTGGCGGCGAGCCGGTTCGTCGCCGGACCGGAGGCGTGGCACATGGAAATCAAGTGGATCGAGGACTTCATCGCGCTCGCCCGATATCAGAGCTTCTCGCGCGCGGCTGAATTCCGTAACGTCACGCAGTCCGGCTTCAGCAGGCGAATCCAGTCGCTCGAGCAATGGGTCGGCGCCGACCTCGTCGACCGCAGCGGTTTTCCGCCGACGCTGACGCCAGCGGGACAATTGTTCCGCGATGCGGCCGAGGATATCCTCGACAAGCTGTTCGATACGCGCGCCATCATCCGCACCGAGCAGCGGATCGCGGGCAAGAGCCTGCAGATCGCGGCCGGCCACACCATCGCGCTCAACTTCCTGCCCGCCTGGCTGCGGGCGCTGGCCGATCATGTCGGCGAAGTGCGCGCGCGGGTGATTCCGGCGAACGTGCACGATTCGATTCTCATGCTCGTCAACGGCAACTGCGACCTGATGTTCGCCTATCACCATCCGCAACTGCCGCTCCATCTCGACCCGGCGAAATACGAGTGCGTGACCGTGGGTGTCGACACGTTCATGCCGGTCTGCCGCCCCAACCAGCGGCTCGCGCCGGCATACCGGCTGCCCGGCGCGATCGATCGTCCGATGCCGTTCATCTCGTACACGGAGACGAGCTACTTCGGGCGCTGCTTTGCGCTCCTGATGGAGCAGACGAAGGCATCGCCCGCCTTGCGCCTGCATTACGAATCCGACATGGCGGAGGTCGTGAAGAAGCTCGTTCTGGAAGGCGAGGGCGTGGCATGGGTGCCGAAGAGTTCGATCGTCGCCGAGCTCGATGCTGGCGAACTGGTCCCCGCCGGGCGGTCCGAATGGCAACTGGCCCTCGAGTTGCGCGTGTACCGCGACCTCACGAATCGCAGCGAACTGCTCGATACGCTCTGGCGCCACCTTCGGGCCTCGTCCGGCCCCGCCGAATAGGGTTATCCCGCGCTATGCGAAAATTGCATAGCCATATGCAGCACTGGCATTCACGTTTTTTCTGCCTTCCCTAAGATTCCGTCCTGACACAAATGCGGCGCTTCGATCTTCGGCGCGCCTGCCATTCCCGAGCGCACGCCGGTCATGACCGACCGTTCGTGCGCCATCCCTGGACGGAGACACATGAAGAATCGACTCACCCTCTTTATCCTCGCCGGCATGGTGCTCGGCGTGGTTGTCGGCTACGTTTGTCACCGCACGGCCGCGGATGCCGCGCATGCCAAGGAAATCGCCAGCTACTTCTCCATCGTCACGGATATCTTTCTGCGGCTCGTGAAGATGATCATCGCGCCGCTCGTGTTCGCCACGCTGGTCTCCGGGCTTGCCGGCATGGAAGGCACGAGCGACGTGCGCAGGATCGGACTGCGCTCCATCGCGTGGTTCCTGTGCGCGTCGCTGTTCTCGCTTGCGCTCGGACTTGTCCTCGCGAACCTGCTGCAACCGGGCGCCGGATTGCACATGACGCAGACGAGCGCCGACGTGGCGACGGGTCTCAACACCGCCGGCCTGAACTTCAAGGACTTCGTGACGCACGCGTTCCCGACCAGCCTCCTCGATGCGATGGCGCGCAACGACATCCTCCAGATTCTCGTCTTCTCCGTGCTGTTCGGGATCGTGCTCAGCGTGATCAAGCCGGACCCGCGCGTCGCGCCGCTGATCGCCGGCGTCGAAGGGCTCGTGCCCGCCATGCTGAAGCTGACCGACTATGTGATGCGCCTCGCGCCGCTCGGTGTCTTCGGCGCGCTCGCATCGGCCGTCACGGTGCACGGACTCGACGTGCTCACCACATACGGCAAGCTCGTCGCGAGCTTCTATGCAGGGCTCGCGCTTCTGTGGGCCGCGCTGATCTTCGCGGGGTACGCGGTGCTCGGCAAGCCGATCTGGACCTTGCTCAAGTCGATTCGCGAGCCCGCGATGCTCGCCTTCTCCACCGCCAGCAGCGAGGCGGCATATCCGCGCCTGACCGAGAAGCTGGAGGAATTCGGCGTCGACAAGAAAGTGGTCGGCTTCACGCTGCCGCTCGGTTATGCGTTCAATCTCGACGGCTCGATGATGTATCAGGCGTTCGCGGCGATCTTCATCGCGCAGGCGTTCGGCATCGACATGCCCATCGGCACGCAGATTGTGATGCTGCTCGTGCTGATGGTGAGCAGCAAGGGCATGGCCGGCGTTGCGCGCGGATCGGTGGTGGTGGTAGCGGCCGTGGCGCCGATGTTCCATCTGCCGCCATCGGGTGTCGTGCTGGTGCTCGCGATTGACCAGATTCTCGACATGGGTCGCACGGCGACCAACGTGATCGGCAACAGCATCGCGACGGCGGCCATCGCGAAGTGGGAAGGCAAGCGCGTCGCACGGCAGGAACGCCGCGCGGCAATGGCCACGCCTTCGTTCGGCCAACTGGAAGGCGAGACGAAATGAGCGGCGCCACGGACGGCACGGAGACGATGGGCGCGCGCAAGTTCGGCGTGGTGGGCGGCCTCGGTCCGCTCGCGAGCGCGGATGTGTTCTTCAAGCTGATCAAATCGACGCCCGCCACGCGCGACGCGGAGCACTTCGACGCGATCTTCGAGCAGCAGCCGTTTCGCAGCGCGGATGCGGACAGCGAGACGCTGACCCAGCGCAAGCTGTATATCTTCGACCTCATCAGCAGCTTCGAGAAGCGCGGAGTCACCACGGTCGTGCTGCCTTGCTTTCTCAGCCACACCTTCATCGACGAGCTGAAGGCCAACTCGACGCTGCAGATCGTGGACATGGTCGAAGCGGTCCGCAGCCATGTGCGCAGGAAGTTTCCGTCGGTTCGCCGCGTGGGCGTGCTCGCGTCGGCCTACACGCGGCGCCGGCAGTTGTTCGAGAAGTACTTCGCGGCGCCCGAGTTCGAGGTGATCCACCCGCGCACGAGCGATGGCGTCGATCTCGTCACCGAAGCCGTCTATGGCGCGGATGGCGTGAAGAGCGGCAACCTGCGCGGCCGGCCCGTCGAGCTGCTGCGCGCGGCGTGCGAGGACCTCATCGCGCAGGGTGCCAACATCATCGTGCCGGGGCTCACGGAGATCGCGCTGATCGCCGACGAACTGGGCGCATTGCGCGTGCCGCTCGTGGATTCGAATCTCGCTTACGCGCAGTACGTCGTGTCCGGCCAGTACCGCTCGCCGGAGACCATCTTCAAGGTCGGCGTGGTGGGCGGCGTCGGGCCCGCGGCGACGGTCGATTTCATTCACAAGATCGTGCGCGCCACGCCCGCGACGCGCGACCAGGACCATATCAAGCTGCTCGTCGAGCAGAATCCGCAGATTCCGGATCGCACGGAGAACCTGATCGGCAACGGATCCGATCCGACCATCTCGCTCTATGCGACCTGCAAGAAGCTCGAGGCGGGCGGCGCGGATCTCATCGCGATTCCCTGCAACACGGCCCATGCTTTCGTGGAGCGCATTCAGCCGCATCTCGGTATACCCATCGTGAACATGCTGACAGTCACGGTGCGCCATCTGCGCGAGACGTTTCCGTCGCTGCGCGCGGTGGGCGTGCTCGCGACGTCGGGCACGATCGCGAGCGGCGTCTATGAGCGGGCGCTCGAAGCGCAAGGCTTGCGCCAGGTCGTCCCCGGCCCCGCTTCGCAGGCGCGCGTGATGGACGCGATCTACGGCAGGGCAGGCGTGAAAGCCGGATTCACGACCGGACGATGTCAGGAAGACATCGCCGCCGCGATCGACGGGCTCATCGCCGAGGGCGTCGAGGTCGTCATCCTCGGCTGCACGGAGCTGCCGCTTCTGCTGCGCGAGGCGCATGTCGTCGGCGCGAACGGCGCGCGCGTGAGCGTGGTCGATCCGACCGACGTGCTCGCGAAGCAATGCGTCGCCTATGCGACATCGGCGACATCGGCGACATCGCCGCCCGGACCCGACCGAATCACTTAACCCAACCCGACCCAACCCAACCGACCACGACGACGGACCTGTATACGACGTGTGCAGGGCGGCCCCGTTCGCCTGTCGCATCCGGAACCTGAGAGGAAAACATGCTTGCACCAACCGAACGTATCGAACATGACCTGCTCGGCGATCTCGCCGTGCCCGCGACCGCCTATTACGGCGTGCACACGCTGCGCGCGCTGGAAAACTTCCCCATCACGGGCATTCCCATCTCCTTCTATCCGAATCTCGTGAACGCGCTGGCGAGCGTGAAGGAAGCCGCGGCGCTCGCGAACCATGATCTCGGGCTCCTGAGCGAAGTCAAGATGCAGGCCATCGTGCAGGCGTGCAGGCAGGTGCGCTCGGGCACCGCGCACGAGCACTTCGTCGTCGACGTGATCCAGGGCGGCGCGGGCACGTCGACCAACATGAACGCGAACGAGGTCATCGCCAATCTCGCGCTCGAGCACCTCGGGCATCAGCGCGGCGAATACGGCGTGCTGCATCCGAACGAGGACGTCAATCTCGGCCAGAGCACCAACGACGTCTATCCGACCGCGCTCAAGATCGCCACCTACGCGGGAATCATGCAACTGGTCGAAGCGATGGGCGTGCTGCGCGCTTCGTTCGAACGCAAGGCGCAGGAGTTCGCCGGCGACCTGAAGATGGGCCGCACGCAGCTTCAGGACGCCGTGCCGATGACGCTCGGCCAGGAGTTCAGCACGTTCGCGGTGATGCTCGGCGAAGATCAGGAACGGCTCACGGAAGCGGCCCGGCTGATCTGCGAGATCAATCTCGGCGCGACCGCGATCGGCACGGGCATCAACACGCATCCGGAATACGCGCAGCTCGCGTGCAAGCACTTGAGCGAAGTGACCGGCATCGCGCTCACCACGTCGCCGAATCTCGTCGAGGCGACGCAGGATGTCGGCTCGTTCGTGCAGCTTTCCGGCGTGCTCAAGCGCGTCGCGGTCAAGCTCTCCAAGACCTGTAACGATCTTCGACTGCTTTCGAGCGGTCCGCGCGCGGGCCTCGGCGAAATCAACCTGCCGCCCGTGCAGGCGGGCTCCAGCATCATGCCCGGCAAGGTGAATCCGGTGATTCCGGAGGTCGTCAACCAGATCGCGTTCGAAGTCATCGGCAACGACGTGACGGTGAGCTTCGCCGCCGAGGCGGGGCAGCTTCAGCTCAACGCGTTCGAACCGATCATCGCGCACAGCCTGTTCAAGAGCGTCGCGCACCTGCGGGCGGGGTGCCTCACGCTCGCCTCGAAATGCGTCGACGGCATCACCGCGAATCGCGAGCGGCTGCGAGCGATCGTGGAGAACTCGATCGGCATCGTGACCGCGCTCAATCCGTACATCGGCTACACCCACTCCACGGAAGTCGCGAAGGAAGCGCTCGTGTCCGGCAGGAGCGTGGCGGAGATCGTCGTCGAGAAGGGGCTGTTGAGCCAGACACAGCTCGACGAAATCCTGCAGCCCGCCATGCTGACGCAGCCGCGACGCATTGCATCGGCGGCCTGAAGGTCCTTTTCACGAAGCGCCGCGTTTCCACGCGCGGCGCTCGAATCATTCGAGGAAACTGCAAATGAACACCCATACCATCATTCGAAGCACGATGCGGCTTTCTCTCTCGGCCGCACTGCTCGTCGCGGGACTAGTCGGCGGCGCGAGCGCCTGGGCCGCCGATGCAGCGTCGCAGCAAGCGGGCGCCGCCATCGCATCCACGCCCGCGCCCGGCCTGCCGCGGATTCTCGTGCTGGCAACCGGCGGCACCATCTCCGGAACGGCCGATCCGCGCTCGGCGATCGGCTACAACTCAGGCAACGTGAAGGGTCAGGAGCTGGTGCGCGGCGTGCCCGGCATCGAAAAGCTCGCGAGCATCAGCGCGGAGCAGATCTCGAACGTCGGCTCGCAGGACATGAACGACAAGATCTGGTTCCAGCTCGCGCGGCGCATTCAGGAGGCTTTCGATCGTAACGAGGCGGACGGCGTCGTGATCACGCACGGCACCGATACGATCGAGGAAACGGCCTTCTTCCTGCACAACGTCCTGCGCACGAACAAGCCGGTGGTGCTGGTCGGCTCGATGCGCCCCGGCGGGACGACGAGCGCCGACGGCCCGAACAACCTTTACGAGGCCGTCGAAGTGGCGGCGAGCGCGCAGTCGCGCGACCGTGGCGTGATGGTCGTGATGAACGACCAGATTCACGCGCCGCGCTGGATCACCAAGACGAATACGACGGCGGTTCAGGCGTTCGCGTCGCCGAATGCGGGCGCGATCGGTTACGTCGATCCCGCGAGCGTGCGGTTCGTCACGCCCGCGCTGCAACCGGCGCGCGAGGCGTTGAGCCTGCCTGCGAACGATCAATTGCCGCGTGTCGATATCGTGTACGCCCATAGCAACATGGATGGACGCCAGATCGACCACGCGATCGCCGACGGCGCGAAGGGCATCGTGGTGGCGGGCGAGGGCGATGGCGACGCCTCGAAGGAAGCGCTCGCCGCGCTCGACCGGGCGGTGAAGAAGGGCATCGTCGTGGTTCGCTCGACGCGCGTGGTGTCGGGATTCGTGAACCGGAACGTCGAGGTGGACGATGACAAGCGCGGATTCGTGGTATCGCTCGACCTGAATCCGCAGAAGGCCCGCCTGCTCACGCAGTTGCTCGTCGTGAACGGGGTGACGGATCCGGCGAAGGTGCAGCAGGCTTTCAGCGGCACGTGGTGACGGTCCGAGGCGGCGCGGCCGGCGATGACCGGCCGCGCTCGCGTTGCCGACGCGAGCGAAGGGCGGGCGTCGCGCGGACAACCGGACCGGTTATCCAAGCGTCGGCACGCCAATCACACAACCGGGCATCGAACCGGTATGCATCGCGCTGTCTCCGAAGTCTCTCGTCCGATAGGTGCCGGTCGCGTCGTCATCAGGTCTTCGCCGCGAGGAAACTCTGCGCGAGCTGCTTCCACAAGTGATCCGCGGCCGGCGACAAACGGCGGCCCACGCGCGTCATCATCTGGCTCGCGAATCCCGTCGCGATCGGATGATCGATCGGCACCGCGACCAGCTCGCCCAGGTCGATGCCGCGCCGTGCCGTGATCGACGACATGAACGCCACGCCCAGTCCCGCCGCCGCGAGCGTCTGCGCCGTGTTGAACAGATCGACGCGATACGCCGGAATGACATTCAGCCGGACGTCGTCGAGCAGCGACTGCACGAAATGCTGCACGCCGAACGCTTCCGTCATGAAGATGAGCCGCTCGCTCGCCAGCTCGGCCGGCGGCACCTTGGTCATCGACGCGAAACGATGCGTCGGCGCCACCACCGCGCACAGCGGCCGCGCGGCGAACGGATGGATGCGCATCGCGGGATCATCGGCGGAGCGGGCGCACAGACCGATATCGACGACGTCGTCGCGCACGAGCGAGAGCACCACGGGCGTCGGGCCGGAGCGGATTTCGACGAGGATGTCGGGGTAGGTCATCGAAAAGCGCTGCAGCGCCCGCGCGATCAGGTTGCCGATGAATCCCTCGCCGACGCCGAGCGCCACGCGCCCGCGCCGCAAGTGACGGTACTCCTCCAGACGCGCGGCCAGATCGCGCTGGCGCCGCTGCCCGTCGTGATAGTGGTCGATCAGCAACCGACCGATTTCCGTCACGACCACATGCCGCCCGCGCCGCTCGATCAGCGGAAAGCGCAGCCGCCGCTCCAGCGCAGCCACCTGCCGGCTGATCACCGAGGGATTCACGCCGAGCGTTTCCGCCGCCATGCGCACGCCGCCCCTCGCCGCGATCTCGGCGAGATAGCGGAGCGACCGCTCGCCGATGTCGTCCATCCAGTCGCGCATTCGTGACCTGACTCGTTTGATTGTTGACCAAAAGGCAACATTTTAGATGCGCTCGAGTCATCGGTCGATTTTTTCGTCGGTGCAATACTCCGTGTTATTCAGCGCACCCATAAAAGGAGGAGCCCCACGCCATGAGCGAAACGCACGAAACCCGTTATTGCGAAGTCACCGATCTCACCGACGCAAGACCGCAGCTCGACGAAATCCGTCACCACATTCACCAGCATCCTGAGTTGTCGTACGAGGAAGCGGCGACGTCGCGCTTCGTCGCCGAAAAGCTCGAGGCATGGGGTTACGACGTGACGCGCAATATCGGCGGTCACGGGCTCGTCGCGTCGCTCAAGGCGGGGACGAGCACGCGCTCGGTCGGCGTGCGCGCCGACATGGACGCGCTGCCGATTCAGGAGCAGACCGGTCTCAGCTACGCGAGCGTTCACGACGGCAAGATGCACGCGTGCGGCCACGACGGCCACACGACCGTACTGCTCGGCGCGGCGCAGCAGCTCGCGAAGACGCGCAACTTCGACGGCACCGTGCACCTGATCTTCCAGCCCGCCGAGGAAGCGGGCGCGGACAGCGGCGCGGAGCGCATGATCGCCGATGGCCTCTTCGAGCGTTTTCCGTGTCAGGCGATTTTCGGGCTGCACAATCATCCGGGCGTGCCAGTCGGCACGTTCGGCTTTCGCGCGGGCCCGCTGATGGCCGCATGCGATACGGTCAAGGTGCGCATCGTCGGACGTGGCGGGCATGCGGCGCGTCCTCATCTGGCCGTCGATCCGGTCCTGGTCGGCAGCAGCATCGTGATGGCGCTGCAGTCCGTGGTGTCGCGCAACATCGATCCGAACGAAGCGGCCGTCGTCACCGTCGGCTCGTTCCGCTCGGGCCACGCGGCGAATGTGATTCCGGAAGACGCCTTGCTCGAAATGAGCGTGCGCTCGTTTTCGCCGACGGTGCGCGAGACGCTGGAAAACCGCATCCGCGCGCTGATCGCGTCGCAGGCACAGGCGTATGGCGCGACCGTCGAGATCGACTTCATTCGCGGCTATCCGGTGCTCGTCAACAGCGCCGCCGAAACCGAGTTCGCGCGCCAGATCGCGGAAGAGCTCGTCGGTCCGGAGCACGTGATCGCGCCGTTTCCGCCGATCGCGGGCAGCGAGGATTTCGCGTATTACCTGCAGAAGGTCCCCGGCTGCTTCGTGCGCCTCGGCAATGGCGAAGGCCGCCCGATGCTGCATAACGCCCGCTACGACTTCAACGACGACAACCTGACCATCGGCGCGGCTTTCTGGACGCGTCTTGTCGAACGCTTCCTGACGAAGGAGCGCGCATGAGCGCCACGACGCAAACCCTTTCCCGCCCGGCCGCCGATGCGGCGCAGATGACGCCCGGGCAGCAGCGCAAGATCGTGTTCGCGGCGGTCATCGGCAATCTGCTCGAATTCTTCGACTTCACCGTCTACAGCTATTTCGCGCTGACGATCGGCCGCCAGTTCTTTCCGTCGGACGATCCGATCACGTCGTCGCTGCTCGCGTTCGCGGTGTTCGCGGTCGGCTTCGTGATGCGCCCGCTCGGCGGCTTCGTGCTCGGCCGCTACGCCGACCGCGCCGGCCGCAAGCCCGCGCTCACGCTCACCATTTTGCTGATGGCGGTCGGCTCGGTGGCCATCGGCCTCGCGCCGACCTATGCGCAGATCGGGCTGGCGGCGCCGGTGCTGATCGTCGTGGCGCGGCTCGTGCAGGGCTTCGCGCAGGGCGGTGAATTCGGCGCGGCGACCGCGACCTTGCTGGAAATGGGCGGCGCCAAAAGCCGTGGCTTTCGCGCGAGCTGGCAACTGGCGAGCCAGGGCGCCGCGGCGCTGCTCGGCTCAAGTATCGCGGCGAGCCTCGGGTTCCTGCTGTCGGATGAGACCATGCACAGCTGGGGCTGGCGCATCCCGTTCCTGCTGGGCACGCTCATCGCGCCGGTCGGCATTTATCTGCGCCGGCACATCCGCGAGGAAGCGCCCGCCGCGAAAGCGGTCGCGACCCGCGACGATCCGAAGCGCGGTCTCTACGTGCGCAACTGGTTCCTGACGATCTTCGCGATCATGGGCATGTCGGTGTCGACGTACGTGATGATGTACTACATGCCGACGTACTGCATCCAGTACCTGCATCTGCCGTCGAAGATGTCGATGCTCGCGGGCGTCGCGTCCAGCGTCATCTCGCTCGTGATGTGCCCGATCTACGGCGCGTGGTCCGATCGCATGCGACGCCGCAAGCCGTTGACGGTGATCGGCCGCATCGCGTTGATCGTGCTGCTGTATCCGGCGTTCTGGGTGATGACGCATTTTCCGACGCTGCCAGTCGTGCTGGCCTCGCTCATCGTGCTGATGCTCTGCTACACGATGGGCTCCGCGCCCGCCTATGCGCTGATGCCCGAGAACTTCCCCAAGCATCTGCGCGCGGGCTACATGTCGAGCGCGTATGCGATCGCGGTGTCGGTGTTCGGCGGCACGGCGCAGCTCGTCGCGGGCTGGCTGATCCGCGCGACGGGCAGCAAGATGGCGCCTGCGTGGTACATGATCGGCTGCGTGCTGATCTCGCTGATCGCGGTGTCGATGTTCGAGGAAACGGGCGGCAAGGCGCTCGACGACTGATGCGGTGCCGCGGGCGGCGTGCAGGCCGGTCAACGGCAGGCTGCACGAGATCGTTCGGCCGGGCGACCGCGCGCACGGCGGTGCGGATTGTGTGCGCGCGGTCGACGGCCGAGATGCCGGTCGTAACGCCTTCGGCCTCCGGATGACGAAAGCTTCATGCCTGGTGAATCTCCCGATGACGCCGATTGAGACACGGCTTAATCTTGGCGGCCGGCTGAATCGAACCCTGACCAGGTCGCTCGATTCCTGCTAGTCTCGGACAGGCGCGGTTTGACTACCTTACGCTTTTCATTCGTGCGCAAGGCTAGCGGACAGATGACAACCTCTGGAGGGGACATGAAAAAAATCAACGTACAAGCGGGACCGTTTCACTTTGTCGGACGACTGGAAGAAGAGAAAGCGCCGCTGACCTGTCAGCGCTTTCTCGAGCTGCTGCCATTCAAGAACAAGGTAATTCATTCGCGCTGGAGCGGCGAAGCGGTATGGATTCCGCTCGGCGATTTCGATACGGGGCTGGGTTTCGAGAACCACACGAGCCACGCCTCGCGAGGCGACATTCTGTTATACCCGGGTGGATTCAGCGAGACCGAGTTTCTGTTTGTCTATGGAAGTTCGATCTTCGCAAGCAAGATGGGCCAGCTTGCCGGGAATCATTTCTTTACGCTACTGGAAGGCCACGAGAATCTTGCGGAGTTTGGGAAGCTGGTCCTGTGGTCGGGAGCTCAGGACATCTGCTTCACGTTGGCGGAGGGGTGAGGCTCCTTCCCCGAACCGCACCGTGATTGAATCCGCGTGCCGGCAGTGTGCGGATCGTCGGCAATCGGGTCTTCGATAGTCGTCGATGCGGCACGCGGGTCATTGCAGAGGGATGCCCTGAAGCGTGCGGGTCGATCAGCTCGATCAGTCTCGACCATGGCATCACGCGCCTTATCTCGCCAGGAATCCCGCTTGCGCGTGCGCTTCGTTGACGGGTTCGATCCAGGTTCCAGTTGCGTCGCGGATGCGCCGTCGTTCGTTCGGATCTTTCGAGGATCGTTCAGAGCGACATCCAATCCAGAAACTTTTACAGACCCGCCTTAACCCGTCTGCTGGCTGCTCAACAGCCGTTCAAGCGGTGCGGGCAAGCCCCGGTTCAGCTTGACTGGCGGCCGTGTGAAACTGCCGCGCGTCGCTTTTTCGGACTTAGCCGGAGAAGACCCTCAAGCTGGGCAATGGCGCTCGACACGCCGTCAACGACCGGAACCGGCAATTCGTTGCGAATCTCACGTGCGAGCCCCGCGAGCGGCGCGCCGGCGATGATGATGACGTCGGCGCCATCGTCATCGACCACCTGGTTACACAGGGCCTTCAGTCTTCCTGCGTAATCCTGCTGCACGCTGCCGATATCGAGCAACGGCTCCTCGAGCGCGCGGATGCTGGCGAGCCGGCTCGCCAGATGACTGCGCTCGACGGTCTCGCGGTACCACGCCTTGATTCGCGGTGAGATCGCGATGATCGAAAAGCGCTGCCCGAGCGTCGCCGCAGTCATCAGCGAGGACTCGGTCAACCCGACTGCCGGCACGTCGATCAGTTCCTTGATGCCCTGCAGGCCTGGGTCGCCGAAGGCCGCCACCACGACACCATCGTAGGAGCCATGGCGTTCGGCTGCCACGCTCGCCGTCGCGTACGCGCCGACCAGCGCTTCGAAACGTGTCTCGATGTACGCAACGCCGAACGGCGCGGTCGCGACCTCGATCTCGGTGCCGGGCGAGGCACTGCGCCGCGCCTCCGCCTCAATCAGCGTCGAGACACTTTCAGAGATGTTGGGGTTGATTACCAGGATCTTCATACTGCTCTCCGATATCAGAGGTCGATGTACTGCGGTTTGCCCGCGGCGAGAAAGCGGCCCCGGCCCGCGTCCGGCTCGAGATAGCGGCCGCTCTCGACGAGCAGTTCGCCGCGTGACAGACAGTGCTGCGGCCAGCCCTGGATGGTTCGGCCCTCGTACGGTGTGTAGTCGACGTTGTGGTGTAGCGCGTCATTGGCGATGGTGACGTGCCTGAGGGGATCCCAGAGTACGATGTCGGCGTCGGCGCCCACCGCGATCGTGCCTTTGCGCGGATAAAGGCCGTACAGCTTCGCGGGATTCAAGGATGTCAGCTCGACAAACTTGTGCAGTGACAGCTTGCCGCGGCTCACACCGTCGAACAGCAGCGCGAGGCGGGTTTCGATGCCCGGGATGCCGTTCGGGATATGCTCGAACGACACCTCTTTGCCGCCGGGCTTTTTGCCCTGCGGATCGTCGTATGAGAACGGCGCGTGGTCGGACGAGAATACGCTGAATACGCCACGCTTCAGCGCGCTCCACACGGCCTTCTGGCTGGACGTGTCGCGTGGCGGCGGACTGCAGACGCACTTGGCGCCGTGATAGCCGTCCTCATGGCCCAGGTCTTCGGCAGTCAGGTAAAGGTATTGCGGGCAAGTCTCGGCGTAGATGTTGAGGCCGCGTTGCTGCGCCCATTCGATCTGCTCGATCGCATCCTGGCCCGACACATGGACGATCAGGACCGGCACGTCGACGAGTTCGGAGAAGGCAATCGCACGGTGCGTCGCCTCTCGCTCGACCACCGCGGGGCGCGATAGCGCGTGATACTCCGGCGCGTGCTTGCCGGCTTCGGTGAGCCTCTCAGTCAGCCAGGCGATACAGTCCGAATTCTCGGCATGCACCATGACCAGCGCCTGGTTGCGGCGTGCCACATCCATTACCTCGAGGATCTCGCGGTCGCTGAGCTTGAGGTCGTCGTAGGTCATGTAGATCTTGAACGACGTGTAGCCTGCCTCGATCAGTTGCGGCAGTTCGCGCTCCAGCACCTCGGGCGTCGGATCGGAGACGATCAGGTGGAACGCGTAATCGGTGACCGCGCGGCCTTCGGCCCGGCGATGATAGTCGTCGACGGCCGCCCGGAGCGACTGGCCCTTCGCCTGTGCCGCGAAAGGGATCACGGTCGTGGTGCCGCCGCACACGGCTGCACGCGTACCGCTGTAGAAGTCGTCCGCCATCTTCAGCCCGTCAGGCATGGGTTGATCGAGATGGCAGTGCGCGTCGATACCGCCGGGCAACGCCAGCAGGCCGGCGGCATCGATCTCGCGCGTGCCCGCGCCCAGATCGCGGCCCAGCGCGACGACGATGCCGTCCTTCACGCCGATATCGCAGTTGAAGCGCTCGGACGCGGTTACTACATCGGCGTGACGGATCACGAGGTCATATGCGATTGTCATGGCAAGTCTCTCACGCAACTTCGGAAAACAGGCGGCCCCAGCCCGCGAGCCGGGTCGTATCGTAGCCGGCGAGCTTTAGCGACTTCCACACCACGGTGGAGATCGTGTCGTAGAGCGGGATGCCGTGGTGCTGCTCCACTTCTGAGGCCAGATGTGCGGCGTGCAGGTTCGTGCAGAACGTGACGATCGCCTCCGGGCGGTGCGTCGCGACATCGCGGATCTGTTCGCGCAGCGTCGCTTCGGTTACCTCGGAAAACTGAAAATTCACCTTCAGGCCCAGATGGCTTTCGGAAGAGCAGTCGATGCCGTTGTCGCGGTAATTGGCCACAATCTTCTGCTGTACCTCCGTGAGGTACGGACTGACCAGACCGAATTTCTTGACCCCGGTCTTATCCAGAATCTCGTTCAGCGCGAGCACCGAAGTCGTTGCGGGGATGCCGGTCGCGTCCTCAATTTCGCGACACAGGCGGCGGTCGGTTTCAAAGCCGAGCCAGCCGGATGACGTGCCGTTCCACGCGATCACATCGACCTTGGCGTCCGCCAGCAGCCTGGCGGCCCGGATGATGTTGGTTGTATCGAACTGTCCGAGCGCCCGCTCGGACAGCGAGATTTCGGTGACCGTGAAGCGCGAGAAATGGGCGCTGACACCTGGCAACCGGGCCACCATCGCGCTCGTGATCGGTTCGAGCGCTGTGTTGGACGACGGGGTAAGCATGCCGAGCAGGGCGCGTTTGCTCATGATGAAGTCAGCAATCAGTTGTTAAAAGGTGAAGAAAACCTGCTCAGACGGGCAGTTTGCGTTCGTAGTCGATGAGCGTCGAACAGACGAGGAGTCCGACGCCTGCGGCGGCGAAAAACATCAGGGCCAGAAAATAGGAGCCGGTCGCCTGCACGATCAGGCCGACGATGATCGGAACGAGAACCCCGCCGATATTGCCGCCCAGGTTCATCAGACCGCCGAGAAAGCCGATCTTGTTGCGAGTACCGAGGATGGAAGGCAGACACCAGTACAGACCGCACCAGCGCAGGAAGAACAACGTGGAGGCGAGCAACACCACCACCGTCACCGGATTTCCGACATAGGCGACCGAGAAGATCGACGCGGTGGCGGCCACGGCGGCGATGCCGAACAGGGTGCGCATCACGCGATTGGGCGAACCGCCCGCCGCCTTCCACTTGTCGGCGATCCACCCGCCGGCGAGTTCGCCCACAAAGCCGCTGAAGAAGATCGCGAAACTGGCTCCGCCCATCTGCTGGATATTGAAGCCGTGGACCTTGTTCAGATAGTTCGGCATCCAGGTGAGCAAGCCGTAAAACAGCGAGTTGAAGCACATCCATCCAAAGAACATGCCCCAAACCGAGCGGTACCGGAAAAAATCCAGGCTACGGCCGCTGGCGTCAACCGGCTCGCTGCGATGTTCTTCCTGCAGCGCCGCTTCGAGGTAGTCCGCTTCGGCCTGATTCACGGCCGGATGCTCACGCGGATTGTTGCGTGTAGTACCAGGCGAACAGGCCCGCGAGCATGGTGCCGACGCCCGCGACCACGAAGGAGGTGCGCCACGATCCGAACTCGCTGATCAGGCCGGAGATGATCACCGCACCGAGCGCCGCGCCCAGCGGGGCGCCGCCGTCGAGCAGCGTCGCGCCGCGGCCACGTTCGTGTCGCGTCATCCACATTGCGTTGAGTTTGCCGCCCGCCGGATAGATCGGTGCTTCGGCAGCGCCGAGGCCCAGACGGGTGAGAATCAGCGCGGTGGCCGTCGTGCAGACAGCGGCAATGCCCTGGAAGAAGCCCCAGAACAACGTGGCGCACGCGATCACGATGCGCGGCTTGAATCGGTCAGCCAGCATGCCCCCCGGGATCTGCATGAACGCGTAGGTCCAGAAGAACGAGCTGAGAATCAGTCCCTGCACGGCGGGGGCAATGTGAAACTCCTTCGCGATCAGCGGCATGGCGACGGACAACGACGCCCGGTCCACATAGTTGATCGAAATGAGCATCAGCATGATCAAAAAGACTCGCCAGCGTACGCCGGTCCTGCCCTCGGCCTGTACGGCCGCACCTGCGATTTTCATGTATGTCTCCTCCGTTCGCCGCATCACGGCCTTCGGGTTTCGGGTCTGTGGCCGGGACGGCTCCCGGCGTGCTTCGTATGGTGCGAGGGCAGTATATGATGTCTAATTATGAATTACAAGTAGTATAGATTTATGATTTTATTGGATATTTATTTTTGTAGATAGTCTGACGAGCCTGTACGACAATTAAGCAAAGACGGAAGATGCAAACGGAAACAGGCGACATGGACATGAAGTCACTACCGGCTGATACACGCAAGCGGATCAGCCTGCGCGGCACGGGTATGTATGCGGCGATCGCGGAGCGATTGCGCGAGATGATTCTCGAAGGTGAGTTGCCGCCCGGCGGACATATCGACGAGAAAGCGCTGTGCGAGCAGTTCGACATCTCCAGAACGCCTTTGCGCGAGGCGCTCAAAACGCTGGTGACCGAGGGGCACGTGACCCACCGGCAGCACATGGGCTTTCAGGTTGCACCGATCGACAAGGACGAGATCGCTGCCATCTTCGAAGTGCTGCATGGACTGGAGGAAACCGCCGGGCGGCTTGCCGTGCAGCGTATCGACGACAAGCAGATGAAGGTATTGCTGGAGCACCATCGCGCCATGCAGACCTTTCATCGCGAGGGCAAGCGCACGGCCTACTACCGCGCCAACCAGAAAGTGCATCAGCGAATCGTCGATGTCGCCGGCAATCCGGTGCTATCCGACCTGTACGCTTCGCTGATGAGCAAGATCCATCGTGCGAGGGGGGCGGCCAACGCAGATGTGCTGCGCTGGGCCGAGTCTCTTGGCGAGCACGATGAAATATTGGACGCGCTGTCCAGGCGCGATGGCGCATGCCTCGTCAGACTACTGCGCGAACACTCGGAACACACGGCAGCGGAAGTGATGAAAGTGCTGACGACAACGAGCGAGAAATAGCGAACGTCTGTGAACTCGCCTTGCGGCCGGTGATTTGATCTCCGAATCGTCCCCGATCCGGCTCGACGAGTCGAACCGACGTAAAAGAAGCGCAATCAGTGACCGAGAGGATGCTCGAGGAAAAAGCGCACCATCTCCGCGCTGGCATCGGGTCCGGCGGGATCGGTGAAACTGCCGTTTGAAGAACCGCCTGACCAAGCATGTGACGCGCCGTGAATGGTCCACAATTCCGCGGGTATGCCTTCGGGGGACGTCATCCGCCGGATCGTATGCTTGCGTGCTCCCGTATCGATCGACGATGGATGGCCGGGCGCGGCACCATTCACCGTGAATCCGCGCACCAGTTCGGTCGCGTTGACATGATGCACCGTCCCGTCGGCATCGCCGTGAAAGACGATCAGCGGGAATCGAGGTGTCGACGTGTCTGACACGTTCGCAGGGCGGACCTTGCCGGCTCTCGCCTTGGTCTTGCCCCCGCGCATCGCCGCGAGCGCGGACGGCAGGTCGTGTGCGCATCCGACGGGCAGGCCGGAGTGGACGCCTGCCGCCGCATATAGCTCGGGATACCTTTGCGCCATGATTGCCGCCATCGCGCCCCCGGCGGACAGGCCCGCTACATACACACGCTTCGGGTCCACGTTGTGTTGCGCCATGACCTCGCGAGTGATGCCCGCGATCAGCGACGGTTCGCCCTGATCACGTTGCTGATCGCCCGGCTTGAACCAGTTCCAGCACTTCGACGTATTCGCACCTTGCGGCTGAATCGGATACACGACCATGAAGTCGTGGGCTTCAGCGAGCGCATTCATTCGCGTGCCCGCTGCGAAATCGTCGGCGTCCTGAGTGCAGCCATGCAGCATCACAATGAGCGGCAGCGGATCATCGCGATAGCTGCTCGGCACGTAGAGCTTGTAGCTGCGCTGACCCGCGCTGTTCGCATAACGTCGGGTGCTGAAGTGTCCGCAATCCTGCGCGTCAGCGACCGTTTGCCTGGGCTGCGAGTCACGCCGAGGTTGAAAAACATCGGCGAAGCGCGTTCGCGTCCTGTCGATGTCGTCGTCGTGCCGTGTGGGTGCCGCGTCTGTCTGCTCGCCGCGCATGGCGCGCTTCACAATCTCCGCCGCCGCGGCGGGATCGCTGTTGCGAAAGAGTGCGAACGCCTCTTTCATCGAGTCCAAAAAGCCTTCGTTCAGTTTCATGTTTTTTCCGTTATCGAGCCAGGGGCCAGGACGCTAGCGGATTCGATCCGCCAGCGCAGCCTTGATTGCCGGTGATGCGTGGAGCGCGCCGCGGACCAGAATCGATTCAATCGTCGCCAGCGCGAGTTCGGGCGATACGTCAGCGGCTATGCTGGCTAACCCCAGCACCTGGATCTTGAGTCGCTGATTGGCCGCGCGCGTCGCTTCGAGGTCTTGTTTCGAAAAGTACTGGAGACCCAGAACCAGTTCACGCCGCGTCACGGTGTCCTTGACGACCGGCGCATGAATCGACAGCTGATTGCGGATTGCTGTCCGAATCAGGTCCGTGCGGTTCGAGTAGAAGCCTTCTTCCACGAGCAGATCGATCTGGCCCAGGTCCACGGGGCCAAGGTTGATCGTTATTTTTTCGGTTTCGCTGCCTCGAGACCGCTCCACTATTTCTTTTGCCATAGTTAATTCTAACCTCCCGATACCATCCACATGGATGGTTATAGGATGTTTTTCACGCCCCGTCAACACCCTGAGTCACCGGTCGGCTGCAAATGTGAGCTTCGGGCAGCCGGTAAGTCGTTGCGACCTGACAGCTGGGCAAGCGGCCGAGCGAGGCTCGGCCGGGATGAAGATGCTGTCAATCTTGTCTCGTCGCGGAGCCGCCGAGTGTCTTCGTCGTTGCCTCGCACGGGGTGCCATGGAAACTCGTCGCCGGTGGGTTGAGCGGCGGGAAGACGAACATGAAGTTCATCGAGTTGCTGCTGGTCGCGGCCGTTGCATCCAATGCGCGCTCTCCGCAGTCGCGCTTGCCGCATCATTCGCACGCTGCACCGCGATTACCTCGTCCAGCAACCCATGACGGTAGAGGGCTTCGAGGGTGGGGACCGAGAGGCCGCGCATTCCGAACGGAAGGCGCTTCAAGGGCGAGTGTGGGATTTCGGCTCGCTCCAGCAGCAGGACCGACAGGTCCAACAGCCGAAGCTCGCAGGCGAGAAAGAGGCCGACAGGGCCGGCTCCGGCAATTACGACGTCGTAAATTCCCGGATGATGCTTATGCATGAACGACTCCTTTGTCGATGTCCGACCGGAGCGTTCCCCCAGGTTGAGAACCACACGGACGAACGTTTCGACGCCTGGACAGCGTCAGATGTTCGTCGTGGGGATCTCGTGCGCGAGGCCAAAGACCAGAGCTTTCGTTACCGAAAGGACTTGGGCTTACCAAACCAAGTCTGCCTTTTCCGACACGGCTTTCTAACGCCGTGACGACGAGGCTACAACGGGCAGTGGCGCTGAGACGAGAGCTTGCGGAATATGCCGGGTCACCTCGGTGTGTCTTGCCGAGGACGAGACATTCTCGTCGGTCACCAAGGGCTTGCCGTTCATCTGGGCGAGCTATTCGCGGCGCGACGGCAGCCCGATTCATGTCGACGAAGAAGACGGCTTCGTTCCGGTTGCGAGAGTGCCAACGAGCCCGTGAGCGCGCTCGCATGGCGCGAGACGCGCGGATTGCATCGCCGCGACGACTATCCTTCACCCGATGCCGACGCGTCGCGCGTGCTTGTCAGCGGCATGGACAGCCTCATCGTCGACGAAATCGGCATGACCTGAAGCATGGATAGCGTGTTCGACCCGGATGAGTGGTCAGCCGGGCGGTGGTCAGATCCAGAGTGCTTCGGCAATGCCGAGGAGCGAGCAAAGCGCGACGATGGCCAACGGCGGGATGCGCCAGCGAACAAGAAAAAGAAAGGCAACGGTCGCGATGGCGAAATCGGGTGCCGAGTGCACGGCGCTTGTCCATACCGGCGAGTACAACGCGCTCGCCAGTAAGCCGACGACTGCGGCATTCACGCCTGATAACGCAGCAGCCATGCGGGGGCGTGCGCGCAAGGCCTGCCAAAAGGGCAGGGCCGCGACGACGAGAAGCATTCCAGGCAGAAAGATTCCAAGCGTCGCGAGCGTGGCGCCCGCCCAGTGATTGGGAGCCTCGTTCATCGACCAGCCGAGAAATGCGGCGAAGGTGAACAGCGGACCCGGTACGGCCTGCGCGGCGCCATATCCGACGAGGAAAACGCCCGGCGACACCCATCCTGAGTCTACCGTCCGCTGTTGCAGAAGCGGCAAGACGACATGACCGCCGCCGAACACGAGTGCGCCGGAGCGGTAGAAGCCATCGAATACGGAGAGGATCCTGTTGGCGGACAGATCCATCAACGCCGGTACGCCGAGCAGCAATAGCAGAAAGAGAATCAATGCAATCATGCCGGCGGTGCGTGAAACACGAAACTCGTAAGCTGGGCGAGACGGCACGGACGAGTTGGCGCCTCCGCAGACGACCATACCGAGGGCGGCGCCGCTGGCGATGACGAGGAGTTGCGCATAGACCGTGTTCAGGACACTGAGCAATCCCAGAGAGAGCAGTGCGATCCCGGCTCGTCGATGATCAGGGCAGAGCCGCCGAGCCATGTCCCAGACCGCTTGCGCGACCACCGCGACCGCGACAAGCTTGAGGCCATGAAGCACACCTTCGCCAACTGGCCCGCTCAGATGTGGCGCAATCGCGGCGAACGCGATCAAAAGCAGCACGGATGGAAAGGTGAATCCACACCACGCTGCCGCAGCGCCTCGCCAACCAGCTCGAAGCAGGCCCACGGAAAACCCGACTTGGCTGCTCGCGGGTCCCGGCAGCAGCTGACACAGGCCGACCAGATCTGTAAAACCCTCGTCGGTCAGCCACCGGCGTCTGTCGACGAACTCGCGCCGGAAGTACCCGATATGAGCGATTGGTCCGCCGAAGGACGTGAGACCCAGCTTCAAGAAGACGGCGAGAACTTCCAGCCACGAGTGGGTCTGCTTCGACGACATGGATGCGATGGGGGGCGGCATATGGATGATCGGCGGAGAGGCGGGGCGCAAATGTCGCTCACGGGCGCGTCGAAAGGCCCGCGAACAGTCACTCGAGCGGGGCACGCCGGCCGCTTCGATCGAATGGGACAAGGAGGACCACGTCCGTCCCGATTGCCCTGTCGGGATGTTACAGGATGCCGGCGAGCGTTTGATTTCCAGCGGACCCGGGTAGAGCCAAGGGTGGCGTCCGTCAGCATGCGGGCCTGCCCATGTGTCGATACCTCCCGAGCGGACAGGATTGCTAGAACCTTCCCACCCGGTAAGGCATCGGATCGGTGAAGCCCGCTTCCCCGTTCATCAGCTCGCCGACGAGCCTCCCCGTCACCGGGCCGAGCGTGAGCCCGTGATGCGCGTGCCCGAACGCGAACCAGAGCCCAGGGTGGCGATCCGCCGGCCCGATCACGGGCCGCATGTCCGGCGTGCAGGGCCGCAGCCCGAGCCACGGCGACTCGTCGATCCGCGCCCCGAGGCCGAACACGGGTCGCGCGATCCGCTCCGCGCGTTCGAGCTGCACCGGGCTCGGCGGCCGGCTTCGGCAGGCGAGCTCGACGCCGGTGGTCAGACGCAGGCCGCGCCGCATCGGCGCCACCACATAGCCGTTCTCGATATCGACTACAGGCCTCGATAACGCAGCACGTCCATCGCTTTCGTAATGCATGTGATACCCGCGCTTGGCCATGAGCGGAACGCGATAGCCGAACCTGCGCGCCAGATCGCCGGACCATACGCCGAGCGCCACCACCGCAGTCTGCGCCTCGATCGGGCCGCTTGCCGTCATCACGCGCCAGCCGCTTCCCGACGGTTCGAGCGTCGCGGCGTCGCCGATCAACAAGCGTCCGCCCTCGCGCTCGAAAAGCGCCGCATAGCCCTTCGTCAGCGCGCCCGGATCGATCACGCTGCGCGGGTCCGTCCAGTGGATCGCCCCCGCATATCCACCATCGAGCGATGCCTCCAGCCGATGCAGCGTGCTCGCATCGAGCACCTTCATGCCGAGCCCGTGCTCGCTCGCGATTCGCTCGGCGGCGCTCGCCTCCCGCTCGAACTGCTCGCGCGAGCGATAGGCTTCGAGCCAGCCCGTGGGCCGCACGAGATCGGCGAGACCCGCCCGCGAGATCAGCGCCTCGTGCTCGGCCACGCTTCTCCGAATGAGCGGCAGCATGTCGTGCGCGGCAGCGGCGAGGCGCTTGGGCGCCGACTCCCACCAGAACCGCGCGAGCCACGGCGCGTACGCGGGCAGCGAACGCAGGTCGTAGCGCAGCGCGGTCGAGCGGTTCATCGCGAACTTCAGCACGGTGCCCCAGTCGCGCGGAAACGCATAAGGCACGACCGAGGACGCCTCGATCAGTCCCGCATTGCCGAAGCTCGTCGCCTCGCCGGGCGCGCGGCGGTCGACGAGCGTCACCTGCCATCCGCGCTGCCGCAGATGCAGCGCGACGCTCACTCCAACGATGCCCGCGCCGAGCACGATCACGTCCTGAGTCATGTTCCGATGCCTGATGAAGTGCCTATTTCGCAATGATGTCGCGTTTGAAGTACTTCTGCGACAGTTGGCTCAGTGTGCCGTCCTTTTTCAATGAGTCGAGCGCGGCGACCACCTTCGCCTTCAACGCCGCATCGTCCTTGCGCAAGCCGATGCCGGTGCCCTCGCCGAGCGTGGAAGGGTCGGTGAGCGCGCCGCCCGCGAAATCGAAGTCCTTGCCCTCGGGCTTCGCGAGGAAGCCGTCGATCGCGGTCTGCACTTCCTGCACGGCGCCGTCGAGCCGCCCGGCCGACAGGTCCGCGAAGATCTGGTCCTGGCTTTGATACGTCACGACCTGCACGCCCTCGCTTGCCCAGTGCTTGCGCACGTAATCCTCCTGCGTCGAGCCCTGCAGCACGCCCACCGACTTGCCCTTCAGGCTCGCGGGCGTGGGCTGCAGGTTCGAGCCGCGCTTGGCGACCATCTGGATCGGCATCACATAGACGGGAGGCGTGAAGTCGATCACCTGCCTGCGCTTGCCGGTGATGTTCATCGCCGAATTGATCGCGTCGAACTTGCGCGCCTGCAGCGCGGGGATCAGCCCGTCGAAGCTGTTCTCCACCCACACGCACTTCATCTTGATGCGCTGGCACACGGCGTTGCCGATGTCGATGTCGAAGCCCTCGAGCTGGCCCGTCGGCGTCTTGCTCTCGAACGGCGGATATGACGCCTCGACGCCGAATCGCAAGGTCTGCGACTCGGCATGCGCCAAGCCGAATGCGAACGCGAGGCTCGCCGCGCCCGCAAAGCAAATCATCTTCCAGTTCATTGTCGTCACCAAGGTCGTTTGTGAACCCGTATCGTCCGTCCTGCGCCAGGCGCGCGGGTATCGCGCCACGCGCTCACTCGGAAATATAGACTAAAAATAAAATAAAAGTCTAGAATAGACAAAATTGTCCACGCTGCAACGGCCACGAGCCGGAGGCTTTTCGAATGATCTCCTTATCCGAAGTAACGCGGGATAGCGCCCATGCTGCCCAGACGCCTTTCATCGTTCACGAAGAAGAAGTGCGGCAGGCGCTGCCTTCGCTCGATATCCGCGGCGCGCTCGAAGACATGTTCGCTGCGCTCCACGACGGCGAAGCCGTGCAGCCGCCGCAGACGCTCACTCTTTTTCCGCGCGGCGCGGGCGATTTCATCACTTACCTCGGCGTGCTCGCGAAGCACGAAGTGTTCGGCGCGAAGCTCTCGCCGTATGTCGCGCAGCCTGGCGCGCCGATCGTCACCGCCTGGACCGTGCTCATGTCGATGCGCACCGGCGCGCCGCTGATGTGGTGCGATTCCGCGCTCCTTACCACTGAGCGCACCGCGGGCACGACGGCGCTCGCGGTCGACCGGCTCGCCCGCGCATCGAGCGAGCGTCTTGCGATCATCGGTTCAGGGAGCGTCGCGCTCGCGCATCTGCGGCATGTGGCGCCGCTGCGTGAATGGTCGGAGATCCGCATCCATTCGCCGCGCCTCGCAAGCGAGCGCGAGCGCGCGGGCGCAGTGCAGGCGCTCGATGCGCGCGTGCGCGTCGCGGCCTCGGTTGCCGAGTGCGTGCGCGACGCGGATGTCGTGATGCTGTGCACGTCCTCGGGCACGCCGGTGCTTGCGCTCGATGCGCTCACGAAACCCGCGCTCGTCACTTCGATCAGCACGAACGTTGCGCGCGCGCACGAAATCGACCCGGCCGCGCTGAACTTGCTCGATGTCTACTGCGACTATCGGCAGACGACACCGTCGAGCGCGGGCGAAATGGTGATCGCGCGGGAACGTCACGGCTGGTCCCCCGATGCGATTCGCGGCGACCTTGCTGAACTCGTGCGCGGCGCGTGTTCGGCACCCTCTCATGAGCGTTCCGTGTTTTTCCGCTCGATCGGCCTCGGCCTGGAGGACATTGCGGTCGCGCACGCGCTGCGTGCCCATCTCGTGAAGCGGCGCGCTTCCGCCTAGCGGTATCATCGGCCTTCGCCGGTCCGAACTCATGCTTACTTCCATGTCACGACGCAAGACGCCCAAACCCGATGACGCCGCGCGCGAAGCGCTGCTCGCGCGCTACGCGCACATCGCGGACAGCATCACGACGCTCTTCTTTCCCTATGCGGAAGTGGTGATCCACGATCTCTCGGACCAGACGATCGCGTATCTGTCGAACAATCTCTCCAAGCGCGAGCTCGGCGACGATTCAGCGCTGGAGGATATCGAGGAGACCGCCCGCGAGCGCCTCGTCGGCCCCTATGAGAAGCTCAACTGGGACGGGCGCCGCATGCGCTGCGTGAGCACGGCGCTCTTCGACGACGCGGGCAACGCTGCAGGCGTGATGTGCATCAACTTCAACATCGCGGCCTTCGAGGAGATGCGCTCGACGCTCGATCTCTTCCTGCGCGGCGCGGGTGTCATCGCGCAGCCCGTCGAGCTTTTCAAGGACGACTGGCAGGAGCGCATCAACACCTTCCTGCATGGCTGGCTGCGTGAGCGGCAGATCGCGCTCAACTCGCTCACGCGCGATCACCGGCGGGAGCTCGTCGAGGCGCTGCACGCGCAGGGCGCGTTCAAGGGCAAGAGCTCGGCGAACTATGTCGCCAAGGTGCTCGGCATGGGACGCGCCACGGTCTACAAGCATCTGCGGGAGATGAAGGACGGGGCCTGAGCGGCCGGCTCTGCGCCAGGACACCGCGCGGCGTCCAGCCGGGAGCGCAGGCGGTGCTCACATATGCGGCGACGTTAGTCAGAGCAGACAGCCCTTGGAGGGGCCGGATCGACGAGTTCAGGTCCGTTCCGCGCCGCGCGCAATCAGGAATTCGTCCAGCTGTTCGAACGTCTCGGGCATCGCCTCGTCCATTCCCTGGATGGCGACGTCGAGCGCTTCCTTCGACGGATAGCGCTCGCGCATCACCAGCAACGTCTCGCCATCCTTCTCCTCGAAGGTCACCGTCGTGACGGCACCGTCGTCGCTTTCCTCGTTAGTCCAGACGAGGCGGGCATTCGGCACCACTTCGAGATACCTGCCGAAGAATGCCATGGGCGCCGTGGCCTTGGGGTGAGCGAACTCCAGGCGGTAGCTGCCGCCGACACGGACATCCTGTTCGCAGGAAAGCAGGGTCGCGCCGCTCGACTTCGGCACCCACCACTGCTTGAACAGCTCAGGCGTGGTCCACGCTTCGAACACGAGCCGCGACGGGGCGTCGAAGGTTCGCGTGATGACCATCTCGCGCTCGGACCTCCGTTCCGACGTCGTGCGGTTGCTCGTGGGGGCGCGCTCATTCGCTCTTCTTGCGACCATCACGTTTCTCCTTGCGTTTGAGGTCCTCGATGACCGTGTCCAGCGCGTCGAAGCGCGCGGCCCACATCTGGCGATAGTTCTCGATCCAGGCCGACTCTTCCTCGAGACGGCGCGAGCCGAGCCTGCAGGTCCGCACGCGTCCCAGCTTCTCGGTGGTGACGAGCTCCGCCCGTTCCAGTATGCCGATGTGCTTCCTCATGCCGGTCAGGGTCATGTTGAACCGCTCGGCGAGGTCCGTGACGGACGCGTCGGCGCGCATCAACTGCTCCAGCACGCCGCGTCGGGTGGGGTCCGACAGCGCCGCGAACGAGGCGTCGAATCGAGCTTCTTGAGAATACTGATCCATTTGGTTCAGTATTGCACGCGCATCGACGGCAGGCAAGGGGAGCAGCGCTCGCGCGCGCTGCTCGACCTGTGCAACGCAGGGTCGACGGGGCGGCCAACCCCGGCAGCCTTGCGTGGCAAGACGGCGGCGCCTTATCCACGGCACGCGACTCACCATGGATGCCAGCGGGCGCAACCGGTACGTCGGCACGTGACGCCAGGACATTTCACCAGAACACGATCATTGACCCACGACGAACTGCCAGAGCGCCGCGCATTCGGCATCGGCAATCTGATAGCGGGGCATCGACTTGCGAAGCAGGACACCGGCGGGATCGATACCGTCTTTGACCGCACGGCAGAAGGCCGTCGCGTCATAGTGGCTAATCGGTCCTCCCCGGCGACGTGTCGCGCCGAGCAGGGAGTCGTGTGTCAGCGGCGGCGCAAAGGCTGCCGCCGTCGACGTGCCTACGTGGCAATTCACGCATCGGGTCGTCCAGGAAGGCAAGGGGCGATCGTCGTCGCGCAGATGCGCGGCCATCGGATGCTGGCCGTTGAATATTGCACACCCGAGGTTGGCTGGTTCACACGCATCCTGCGCGTGGGCAAGAGGTGTCATCGCGACAAGGGCAAGGCCGATCGCGGCGGCGCGAGTCCCAGGATGGTGTCGTCGCGCCATTCAATGCACGCGCAGCACGCGCGAAACGCTCGGCACGCCGTTCGCGTTCAGGGCGAACAGCATGTAATAGCCGGGGACCACGACGCCGGGATCGGACGGAATCTTCAACTGATATTCGCCTGCGGTTCCCACGGTGAACGTCAGCGGCACGCGTCGCTGCTCGTTGTTCAGCGAATGCGTGACCGACGAGGAGCGCATCAGCGCGAAGGCGCTTACTCCCCTGCTGGCCGCCACCACGATCGTCGTGCCGAGCTGCGCGTCGGTCGGCACGGACGTGAGGCTCGGCCGGGACGCGGCGGACCCGTCCGCGTTGAGCAGATAGGGCGGTGTCAATATCTCCACGTCGGCGTGATTGGTCGCGCATGCCCCGCACAATCCGCCACCGCCGCTCAGCACGCGTCCGTCGGTCAGGAGCAGCGCGACGCTGTGATAGGTGCGCGGCACGGCCTGAGGGGCGAGCGGGGAAAACGCATTGGTCGCCGGGTCCCACAGCTCTGGGGTGAGGATCGCGTTGTCGTCCGAGAAAGGCGCGGCAAAAGTCTGACCGCCGACCACGACGACCTGTCCATTCGGCAACACGACGCTGTTGTTGAACGCGCGCTGGTAGCTCATCGGCGCGATGGTCCGCGTCACCGCGGTGCCGCTATTGATGTCGATGAGCGTCGCATTGGACGTGGCCGACGATTGGTCGTAGCTCGGAGCGCCTCCGACAGCGAGAATCTTGCCGACGTCGTACATGACCGCGTTGCCGTTCATCGCATCGCTGTCGCTGCCCCGGTTGCCGGCCGCGGTGACGCTACCGTTACCCGCTGTATCGAACCAGTGCATGGCCCGGCTGGGTCCCGCATGAAACACGCGTCCGTTGGCGACCGCGAACAGCCACGCGTGGTTGTCGGCGCGAAATACCCCTGCAGCGTCGTTCGTCAGGATGTAATCGTCGATGATGGCGCCGTTGATTTGCCAGCCCGAACCCGGGGTCCAGGTTTCACCTGTCTTTCCTCCGAGCCCTCCGTTCCAGGAACCGCCCACCAGGAACACATTGCCATTGCTCAGTGTCACGCTTCCCTGATAGCCGCGTGAAATGTTCATCTGATTGCTCGAGGTCCACGCGTTCGTCGAAGGCGAATAGATGCTGGTCTTTTGTGTGCTCGATCCGCCGGTCACCAAGATCCGGCCATCGGGGAGATTGACGATGCCCGGGCAGAACATGTCGTGCCCGGTGTTGCTCACGATCACTTGCTTGCTCTTGCCGGTCGATGGATTGAAGATCGCCGTGTACGTCTTGCCCGGCGTGACTTCTCCGGCGGTAAAGTTGAGCGCGCTGTCAGCCGACCAGACCAGCACGGTTCCATCGGGAAGATTGGCGGCTTGCACCGGAACGAGTGGCAGCGTGATGGGCGCGGACCACTTCGAGGGCAATGGAGGCTTCGGCGCCGGCAAGCCGCTCACCTGCCACGTCTGTGTCGCGCTTCCATTGCACACCTGCTGCGTCAGCTGGACACCCTGGGAGGTCGTGCTCGACGCGCTCACGCACAAGCCGCTATGTCCCGCGATGATTGCGTAGCCCGTGCCTTGCGGCGTCAACGAGAAGGCCTGATTCAAGCCGCCATTGCAGGTCCACTGGATGATGGGGCCACCCGGGTCCGGGCTTTGGCCTGACACGTCCATGCACAGGCCGCTGTTCTGATTGATGAGGTTATATCGGGTGCCGGTCGCAGCCGGGAGCCATTGCTGATTTGCGCCGCCCCAACAGGGCCAGGAAATCACGGGTGCTCCCGGCGTCAGGGATTCGCCGCTGACATCCGCGCACATGCCGGTGCCGCTCAGGGTGATGGGGGCCGCGGTTTGCGCCCGGACGGCGGGCGATATGCCTGCCAAAGCCAGCGGTAACGCGATCAGCAACAGAAAACGCATGCATCCGACGAGCAAGCGAGACGCGCTCCTCGCCGAGCGAACTCCTGGCATGGTCTTGTTCCCCGTGGATGAGTCGAATTATGTGAGTGCAAGCGCGCCGAGCACATCGCAGACGTCGTTTACGCGAGGAAGGTCGGTGCTTCGCCAGCGCAACAGCGCGTTGGCATCGAAGCAATAGACCTGCGTCGAATGGTCCGCGATGTCGCCGAGAGGCGTCTTGCTGCCCGACAACGTCACGCGCATCCGGTCTAGGTCCGTCAGTGTTGGCGTCGCCGCATTCCACGCGGGACCAGCCTGGAAACGCGCGAGCCAGGCGTGCAACGCCGCGGGTGAATCGGAAAGCGGATCGATTCCAATCGACAGCAGTTGCACGGGATGACGAGCACGGATTCCCTGGATCCGTTCCTGAACCGCGCTGAAAAGCGCTCCTTGCAGAGGACATACCGTGCCGCAACCGGTGTAGACCGTCTGCAGCGCGGTCACGCGCTGGCGCAGCAAGTCGTTCAGCAGGCGCTTTCTGCCGGTCTGGTCGACGAGCCAGGTATCGTCGAGGCGAACCGGCGGCGTGACGAGTCCCATCCCGTCATGCTGCGCGAAGGAAGAGGGCGACCATGCGCCAAGGGCGAGCGCGGCCATGTCGCAAAGCAGAGCGCGGCGAGTCAGTGAAGGAGCCAACGCGCGCATGCCGGATTTCATACGATCCGGCATCTTTTCGTGGCTGACGGAAATCGTCCTCGTCGACACTTTTACGATCCCCGTTCCGAGCTGTCAGGGTGACTCGCACTTCGAACATCCAGCCAGGCGCGAGAACGCGTGTCGCAGCCACTTGGATTTTGCGTATTGCAACACCTATGGATCAAAGGTTAGCAGCCCAAATCGGCAATAAACGTCCGGCACACGAAATGAATAGGTAAATATGTGCACTTGGACACATTCGTTTTTAGAGCCCGAACAACGCATCATGAAGACGTAATTTTTTCGTCTGGATTGACTTGCTGGCGTTGCTCTTTGCAGGGACGGATCGCGAACGCTCTCACAAACGGGCGCACCCGCGAGTCAGGCGTCTGGTATCCGGTCGGCGGCCGCCGTGCTTTGAATGTCAGAATCCGGACGAACCGGGTTCCAGCGCCGGACATGCAGCTGGCTAAGTCTGGCCCCATCTGCGGCTACCCAGGCAGTCCGTCGGATCCATGAACACGAGCGCCATTGCCGCCTTGCCTGGTGTGCTGGTGGGGCAGGGAAACTGTCGCTGGTGCGGGATGGCTTTCTGAACGGTGAAGACAAGGCCTCTCACGTTGTGCCCGAACGTTCGGTGGCGAGAAAGTCTTCGTTTTCTGTCACCATCGGGCGATGGCCGCCGAACTGCAAGAGGAGCCGGAGCGGTCTTTGAAAACACAGTTCATCTCGCTCGCCTTCCGTCTCTGAACGTTCAATATCGGCCGGATGGCGCCACAGTGCCTGGATCCTGTTGTGGGAGTGGTGTAAAGGGCGCGCAACGGCTTCCTGGCTTCCCTGATGCGCCGGTCTACGGGTACACGCAGCCACGGGCACCGCGATCGCTCTGTTGCAGCATCGTCGTCGCTCGACACCGCGTCGACCGTTCCGGCCCTCCCGGAGAAGGAGAATGCAAATGAATCCGCGTTTTTCCGCTTATGCCGCCGCACTCGGCGCCGTGCTGATCACGGCAATCATCGGCGCGTGCAGCGGCGGTGACTCCAGCGGCGATTCGACATCGGCCGCCGCAGCCAGAACGCCGTCGAGTGTATCGAATGCATCGACGGCCGCCGGCAACCCGATGGACGTCCTCACCTGGCACAACGACATCGCTCGCACCGGCCAGCAACTGGCGGAAACGATCCTCACGCCCGCGAACGTCCGTTCGAGCACCTTCGGCAAGCTCGCGGTCTTTTCCGTCGATGGTGCGGTCGACGCCGAGCCGCTCTTTCTCGCGGGCGTGCCGATCGCGGGCGGCACGCATAACGTGGTTTACGTCGCTACCGAGAACGCGAGCGTCTACGCCTTCGATGCCGACAGCGGCGCCGTGCTCTGGAGAGTTTCGACCCTCGGGAACGGCGAGAACCCGAGTGACGACCACGGCTGCAATCAGATCACGCCGCAAATCGGCATCACGTCGACGCCGGTCATCGACCGCACGCGCGGGCCGAATGGCGCGATGTATGTAGTCGGCATGTCGAAGGATGGCGCGGGCGGCTATCACCAGCGCATTCACGCGCTCGACATCACGACGGGCGCCGAGCTCTTCAACGGCCCGACGGAGATCCGCGCGACCTATCCGGGCAACGGCGCGGGCAGCCAGAACGGCACGCTCACGTTCGATCCGGGCCAGTATGCCGAGCGCGCGTCGCTGCTTCTGCTGAACGGCGTCATTTATACCGCGTGGACTTCGCATTGCGATTTCATGCCGTACACCGGCTGGGTAATTGGCTACGACGCAAATACGCTGCAGCAGGCGAGCGTGCTGAACGTCACGCCGAACGGCCAGATGGGTGCGATCTGGATGAGCGGTGCGGGCCTCGCGTCGGACGGAGAGGCGATCTATCTGCTCGATGCCAACGGCACCTTTGACCCAACGCAAAACGCGCACGAGATGCCGATCAACGGCAACTTCGGTAATGGCTTTCTGAGGCTCAACCTGTCGCCGCTCCGCGTGCAGGACTACTTCCAGCCGTCGAACACGATGCAGGAATCGAATCAGGACGAAGATCTCGGCTCGGGCGGCGCGATGGTGCTGCCCGATCTCGCCGACGCGAATGGCACGGTGCGTCATCTTGCGGTCGGCGCGGGCAAGAACTCGACCATCTATGTCGTGAATCGCTATTCGATGGGCAAGTTCGATTCGAACGCGGATCACCTCTATCAGGAACTTGTCGGCCAGATACGCGGACCGATGTTCGGGGCGCCCGCGTATTTCAACAACACCGTCTATTTCGGCGCGGTCGGCGACACCATCAAGGCGTTCACGATTTCGAACGCCGCGCTGTCGGGAACGCCGGCGAGTCAGACACCGAACTCGTTCGGCTTCCCGGGTGCGACGCCGGGCATTTCCGCGAACGGCACGACGAACGGCATTCTGTGGGCGGCGGAGAACGGCGCGATCGGCGGGTTGCGCGCATACGATGCGACCAATCTCGGCCGCCAGCTCTACAGCAGCAACGATGCCGGCGCCCGAGATCAGTTCGGCCAGGGCAACAAGTTCATCACGCCGATGATCGCGAACGGCAAGGTGTATGTGGGCACGAAAAGCGGCGTCGTCGTGTTCGGGTTGCTGTCGAAATAGCGAGGTCGCGCTCGCTCGTCGTGCTCGCCGGTTTCGTGATCGCGATGCTCGTTGCGCTCTTTGCGCCGCGCTCGGGTTCTGCGTTGATCTGCGCGGCGTTTCCTTCAGGACAACCCCGCGCAAAATCCAACCGTCGAATACCCGTTCGAGCAATCGGGTCTCGCACGCAGTACGTTCTACAACCACTTCGGCGACATCGAGAGTTGTGTGTTCGAAGTGTTGAACATGTTCTTCGACTACATCGAAGGCAGCCGCGTGAGCAGTTCGCGCAACCTGCCGGCTGACGATGCCATTCTGAAGGCGAACCTGTGGTACTCGCGGGCCTACGCGTCAAATGCGAACCTGTTCACGGCCATTCATCGCAACGCCGAACTGTGCAAGATCCGGGAGCCGCGCAACGACCAATGGGCGATGAAGGTGGTGCATGTCTCCGGGCGACGGCGCGGGCGCAAGTTCACGGGGGCCGAGCGCGTGGAGTACGCCGGGACCATCCGCATCCTGATCACGATGACCATTGAGACACTCAGCGAGCGATACATCAACAACGATGCGCTGATCAGCGAGGCGTTTCCCGGTCCGGACGATATCGCGAAGAAGATCAGCGCCATCTGGCACGAGGTGATGAAGCGGTACGAGGCGGCGCCCGCAACGGGCACTGCCTGACTGGCGCGTGGCGTCGAAATAGACGAAGGTCGAGTCGGTCATCGGGAAGTGCGATTGCATCAGGCCACTGGTGGCATCGTCCACATGGACGCGCAACGTGCGGGGCGAAGCAGGGTCCTCGAACCAGCGATGCTCACAGCCGTCGATCTGATCAACTCGCCAAGGCGCGCGGCGTGCCCGGGGCCTTCGCCAGGATCACCAACGCTCCGAAAGGCAATGTCCGGTCTGGACTTGCAAGCGGTCCTCCAAACCGGGCGATCTAACCATGGTTTTCGTCCATCCGTTCAATGGCGCTACAAGGACGCGTCCCGGCTCTCAGTGACCCAGGGCGCCCATCCCCATCCTTCGTCGTCGTCTCGCCCATGCGACGGCAGCTCAAATTCCGCTGTCAGTCCGGGATTACCCGAGTGACCGAATAAAAACGTTTCGTAGAAACGTTTTTATAGGTATCGTGTCGACCAGGGACATCGATCAAATCTCGATGGAGAACAACATTCGGAGCTGGCGGACCTGTGCTGCCCGCGGAGGAGGTAAGGTGGAAAAATCGTTCGATGGGGCCGCCGGGCTGCAAGCCGGCGACGTGGGACACACCGCACGCGAGGCGAATCTGCTGCCCGCGAACGAGGCGGAGCGCGCCGCGCTGTTGCGCCGCGCCGTGTTCGCGAGTCTGGTCGGCACGGCCGTGGAGTGGTACGACTACTTCATCTTCGCCACGGCATCGACGCTTGTGTTCGGCGAGCTTTTCTTCCCCGGCAACGACCCGATGATCGGCGCCATCAAGGCCTTTGCCGTGTTCGGCGTCGGCTTCCTCGTGCGTCCGCTGGGCGGCATCATCTTCGGCGATGTCGGCGACCGCTACGGCCGCAAGAAAGCGCTCGTCATCACCTTCATGCTGATGGGGCTGTCGACCTTCCTGATCGGCCTGCTGCCGACGACGCACAGCATCGGCCTGTGGGCGCCGATTCTGCTCGTGATCCTGCGTCTGTGCCAGGGCTTCGGCGTGGGTGGCGAGTGGGGCGGCGCATCGCTGGTGGCGGTCGAATATGCGCCGAAGGGCAAGCGCGGCATGTACGGCAGCGTGCCGCAGATCGGCAACGCCATCGGTCTCGTTGCGGCGACCGGCGCCTTCGCGCTCGTCGCGCGCCTGCCGCGCGAAGACATGATGAGCTGGGGTTGGCGCGTGCCGTTCCTGTTCTCCATCATCCTCGTGATGGTCGGCCTGTTCATCCGCTTTCGCCTGACCGAAACGCCAGCCTTCCTCGCCGCGCAGGAAGCCGCGAAGAAGAAGCGTACCGAAGGCATGGCCGACAAGGACGTGACCAAAGAGAAGCTGCCTATCTCGATGGTCCTGCGCCACTTCTACAAGCCGCTGTTGCTCGCCATGGGCATGCGTCTCGGCGAAGCGTTCTTCGGCTATCTGATCCTAACCATCGGTCTGGCCTACGCGAGCCACTACACGACCGTGCCGACGCAGGACATTCTGTGGGCGGGCACCATCGCGGCAGCGGGCGGCGCGTTCACGTACTGGGCGTTCGGCGCGCTGTCGGACAAGATCGGCCGGCGCGGCACGTTCATGATCGGTGCGGCGACGGGCATCGTCATGGCGTTTCCGTTCTTCTGGATTCTGAAGTCGGGCAACGTGCCGCTCGTGTATCTGGCGTACTTCATCGGCTACACCATCGGCGTCGGCGCGACCTATGCCGTCGAGCCGAGCTTCTTCTCCGAGTTGTTCGGCACCAAGGTGCGCTACACCGGCATCTCGCTCGCCGCGCAGCTTCCGAGCATTCTCGTCGGTCTCTGGCCGATGGCCTCCGCCGCGCTGCTCGTCTGGTCGGGGGGCGATCCGTGGCCGCTCGCGGCGGTGACGGCGGGATGCGTATTCGTCGGCGGGCTGTGTGCGTGGCTCGCGCCGGAGACCAATCGCGCGGATCTGACGCAGCTCGATCACGACGCCTGAAACTCGCCACACAGAACCATCAAACAGGATTCCATCAATGAAAGAAGCGACGAACGCAGAACGCCCCTGGCGCGACCTGACCGACCCGCGCCGCGCCATCGGCGTGGACGATCTCGAAGCGGGCCTGAAAGAGCCGGTGTTCGAGAACCTTGAAATTCCCGAGGCGCTCGGCCCGGTCACCATCACCGTCGACGATCACAAGATCAAGCGCTTTTCCTTCACGCAGGACGATTACCTGCCGTGGTACCTGCAGGACGGCGCAAGCCCGTTCGATGGCGCGCGCATCGGTCAGCCATGCCTGCTCGGCAACGATCTCGTGCAGTTGTTCACGACGCGCTACCGCGCCAGCAAGACTGTCGGCTTCCATACCGAAGAACAGATGTGGTTCGACAGCCCCGTGAAACTCGGCGAACGCGTGACCATGAAGGGCACGTACGTCGAAGCCTACGAACGGCGCGGACAAGGCTATGTCGTGATGGAAGCGCAGGCGACGGGCGAGGACGGACGCAGCATCGTGCGGCATCGCGGCGTGGAGATTTTGCGCACGGTGCCGGGCAAGATCGCGGGACGCGGCAGCGAGACGCCCGAGAAGCGCGTCACCGGCGAGGTGAGCGCAAGTGCCCGCCGCATCGAAACGATCACGCGCGACGTGCGCGTGGGCGACGTGCTCGCGCCGGCGGTCAAGACCATCACGGCGGAGCAGGCGGCGGTGTTTTCGCGCATCGGCGAGTACGTGCACAACATTCACAACGATCTGCGCATCGCGCGGGCGGGCGAGTTGCCGACGCTGATCGTGCAGGGGCAGCAGCAAGCCGGTCTCATCGGCGAAAAGATGGTGACCGCGTTCGGCGCTTCCTTCTTTACCGATGGCTGGTTCAGGGTCAAGTTCGTCTCGCCCTTGCAGGTGTTCGATCCGATCGAACTGTCGGGCGTCGTCACGGACGTGACCGATGTGCCCGGCGGCAGGCTCAAGGTCGAACTCGAAGTCTGGGCGCGACGTGCTTCCGATCAACGGCTCACCACGGTGGGCTGGGCGTCGGGCATCGTCGGCTGACGATTCATGTTCGCCGCGCATGAGGCGCGGCGGGCGTCTCTTTTCGCATCAAAATAAAAACGTTTCTATAGAAACGTTTCAACGCAATCTTTGGAGGCTTTCAATGCAGGTCAATCAAGGGGAAGTCGCGGCAGTCGCGCAGCCGCAGACCGTCGCGGATGCGATGGCGGCAGCGCTCAAGCGTCATGGCGTCGAAGTCATCTTCGGTCAGGCGATTCCGGCCGCGCTTTTCCTCGCGACGCGGCACTACGGCATTCGCCAGATCGGCTATCGCGCTGAAAACGCGGGCTCGTATATGGCCGATGCGTATGCGCGCGTGTCCCACAAGGTTTCGGTGGTGACGGCGCAGAATGGCCCCGCCGCGACGCTGCTCGTCGCGGGTCTTGCCGAAGCGCTGAAAGCGTCCGTGCCGATGATCGCCATCGTGCAGGACGTGCATCGCAAGCAGACGGACAAGAATGCGTTCCAGGAACTCGACCATCTGGAGCTGTTCAAGGGCGTGTCGAAGTGGACGCGCCGCGTGACGGAAGCGGATCGTATCGACGACTACGTTGACATGGCTTTTACCGCCGCCGCGTCGGGCCGTCCGGGTCCGGTCGTGCTGATCGTGCCGATCGATCTGTTCAACGAGCCGGCCGCGAATGTGCCGCGCAAGCATGCATCGAATCTCGGCACATACCCGCTGGACCGCTGCGTCGCGGACCCGGCGTCCGTCGAAGCCGCCGCCGATCTGCTGGCGAACGCGAAAGCGCCGCTCATCATCGCGGGCGGCGGCGTGCATGTGTCGGACGCGGCGCAGGAACTCGCGAAGTTGCAGGACACGGCGTCGCTGCCGGTCGCGACCACGGCGATGGGCAAGGGCGCGGTCAGCGAGGAACACGAACTGTCGGTCGGCGTGGTCGGCTACTTCATGGGCACGCGCGGACGCACGCGCCATCTGCGTGACATGGTCGAAGACGCGGACGTCGTCTTCCTGATCGGCAATCGCACCAATCAGAACGGCACGGATAGCTGGAAGCTGTATCCGCAGAACGCGCGGTATATCCATCTCGACATCGACAGTCAGGAAGTGGGCCGCAATTACGATGCGCTGCGTCTCGTCGGCGACGCGAAACTCACGCTCGCCGCCCTCACCGATGCGCTCAAGCAGCGCGACCTGAGCGCACGTCACGATGCCCGCGTCAAGCTCGCGCAGAAGATCGCGGCGGGCCACGAAGCGTGGCAGGCCGACATGAAGCAGGCGGTCGATCTCGACGCCGCGCCCGTGCGCCCCGAACGCCTGATGGCCGATCTCGACACGGTGCTGACGAAGGACACGATCGTCGTCGCGGATGCGAGCTATTCGTCGATCTGGGTCGCGAACTTTCTGAAGGCGCGGGCGGTGGGCGCGCGTTTCGTGACGCCGCGCGGCCTCGCGGGTCTCGGCTGGGGCCTGCCGTATGCGCTGGGCGCGAAGGCGGCGCGTCCCGAATCGACGGTGGTCGCGCTGGCGGGCGACGGGGGTTTCGCGCACGTCTGGTCCGAGCTGGAAACGGCGCGCCGCATGAAGCTCAATGTCGTGCTGATCGTGCTGAACAACCAGATTCTCGGCTACGAAAAGCACGCGGAAAAAGTCATCTTCAACAGCTACACGGACGCCTGCGATTTCGAACCCGTCGATCACGCGGCCATCGCGCGGGCCTGCGGCTGCGAAGGCGTGCGTATCGAAAAGCCGTCGGAATTCCTGCCCGCGCTGAAGGCCGCGTGCGGCTATCAGGGCGTGACCGTGATCGATGTCGTCACCGATCAGCGCGCCTATCCGCCCGTCACGATCTTCGACGGCCAGAACGTGCTCGAGTACTGAGCCGATAAAAATCAGGAAACAGCCGTGAAAAAACTCTTGAATCGACCGGATGCCTATGCCGACGAGGCGCTCGCCGGGCTGTGCGCGGCGCATCCGGACATCTATCGTCAGCTGGGCGAAACCGGCCGCGTGATCGCACGCGCGGGCGGCATGCGCGAAGGCAAGGTGGGCATCGTGTCGGGCGGCGGCTCGGGACATATGCCGACCTTTACGGGCTACGTGGGCGAAGGCCTGCTCGATGCCTGCTCGGTCGGCAACGTGTTCGCGGGGCCGAGCGTGCTCGACTGCATGGAAGCGGTGAAAGCCGCCAACGGCGGGCGCGGCGTGCTGCTGCTGTACGGCAATTACGGCGGCGACAAGATGAACTTCAACATGGCCGCCGAAATGCTGGAGATGGAGGGCATTCCGACGAAAACCGTGCTCGTCGCGGACGATGTCGGCAGCGCGCAGCGTTCGGAGCGCGAGAAGCGCCGCGGCGTCGCGGGCCTGATCTATCCGTACAAGATCGCGGGCGCAAAGGCCGAACAAAACGATGCCAGCCTGAGCGACGTCGCCGCCATCGCACGGAAAGCGGTCGATGCGACGGTGAGCATCGGTGTGGCGCTGACGCCGTGCACGGTGCCGGAAGCGGGCAAGCCGACTTTCAGCATCGACGAGGGCGAGATGGAAATCGGCATGGGCATTCACGGCGAGCCGGGCATCGTGCGCGGCCCGCTCAAGAGCGCCGACGCAGTGGCCGACGACATGCTCGAACGTCTGCTCGCGGATGCGGATATCGGCGCGGGCGAGCGCGTGTCGGTGCTCGTCAATTCGCTGGGCGCGACACCGCTCGAAGAGTTGTACATCCTCTATGCGCGGATCGAAAAGCGGCTGAAGGAGCGCGATATCAGCATCGTCATGCCGCGCGTGGGCCGTTACGCGACGTCGATGGAAATGGCGGGCGCATCGCTGTCGCTGTGCCGTCTGGACAGCGAACTCGAAGCGCTGCTTGCAGCGCCGGCAGTGTGTCCGTTCTGGAGTGCGGTCTGATATGGCGATCACAGTCGATACATTGACGTCGATCCTGCGCCGAAGCGCGACGCAGGTCGATACGTTCGCCGCGGAATTGAACGATCTCGACGGCCGCCTGGGCGACGGCGATCTCGGCGCCACCTTGCAGAAGTGCGCGGCGAACATCCTGGCCGCGCTGGATCAACCGGCATCGAACATCGACGGCGTATTCAAGGCCTGCGCGATGGCCTGCGCCCGCGCCTCCGGTTCGAGCTTCGGCACGCTGCTGGGCGTGGCGTTCGTCGCGAGCGCGAAGTTCACGGCGGGGCAGGCGTCGATCGACGCGGCGCAGATGCCCGAGCTGCTGGAAGCCGTGCTCGATGCGCTGATTGCACGCGGCGGCGCATCGCTTGGCGACAAGACCGTGCTTGATCCGCTCGATGCGGTGCGTATCGCGGTCAGCGGCAAAGACGATGCAGCCGCGCAATACGAAGCCGCGACGCAAGCCGTCGACGCGACGCTCGACGCATTCCGCGCCAGGACGAACAAGATCGGCCGGGCGCGCATGTTCGCGGAGCGCTCCATCGGCATGGATGATCCCGGCATGGTCGCGTTCGCGCACCTGCTGCATGCGGCGGGCGGCGAACGCTTTTCACTCGAAGACAAACAGGAAGAGGAAGGACATGGCAGGCGCGCTTGAGGGCATCAAGGTACTCGATCTCTCGCGTTTCATCGCGGGGCCGTTCTGCGCGATGCAGCTCGCCGATCTCGGCGCGGATGTCGTGAAGGTCGAGCGCAAGGGCAGCGGCGAAGAGACACGCCAGAATCTGCCGCAGCTCAACGGCGAAAGCCTGTACTTCATCACCTTCAACCGCAACAAGCGCAGCATGACGCTCGATTTCCGCGATCCGGAGGATCAGGAAACGCTGCGCAAGCTGATTGCGAAAGCGGACGTGCTGATCGAAAACTTCCGTCCGGGCACGATGGAAAAGATGGGCTGCGGCTGGGACGCGCTGCGCGAACTGAATCCGCGTCTGGTGATGGTCCGCATCTCCGGCTTCGGCCAGACGGGACCGCTCGCGCAACGTCCGTGTTTCGATGCGATCGCCCAGGCGATGAGCGGTCTCATGAGCATCACCGGCCAGCCCGATGGTCCGCCGACCGTGGCGGGCACGTTCATGGTGGATTACGCATCGGGTCTGTACGCGACCATCGGCACGCTGGCGGCGCTCAACGTGCGCAGCCAGACGGGGCGCGGGCAACTCGTCGAATCGACGCTGATCGAAAGCGCCATCAGCATGCTGATTTCGGCGATTCCCGCGCAGGCGCAACTCGGCCAGCCGATGACGCGCGCCGGCAACACCGACCGCTACACCGCGCCCGTGAACAGCTATCCGAGCGCGGACGGCGCGTACGTCTATCTCGCGGCAGGCACGGACGGCTTGTTCCCGCGCCTGGTCGAAGCGATGGATCAGTCTTCGCTGCTCACCGACGAGCGTTTCTCGACGCAGCACGCGCGTCTCAGGAATGCGGACGCGATCAACGCCATCGTCGCCGCGTGGGTCGGGCGGCATACGGCGCACGATGTCGTCGCGGCGATGGATCGCGTCGGCGTGCCGTGCGCGAAGGTCGCGACGCTCGATGAGGTCGTGAGCAACCCGCAGCTCATCGCACGCAAGCAGATCGTCGATATCGAGCATCCCGTCGCGGGACGTTATTCGACGCATGGCGTGACCGTGTCGCTGTCCGAGACGCCTGGCGAGATTCGCCGTCCGCCGCCGCGCGTCGGAGAGCATACGGACGAAGTGCTGCGCGGCTGGGGCATCGAATGAGGCAGTAAGCCTTGCACGCAACAATCGGAGACAAAGCGAACGCCACGCCCGTTCGCTCATCACAACAAGGAGGCGCACATGAACGCGACACAATCCGTCGTTCACGATTCTTCCCACTCGCCGTCCGAAGTGGGACATTGGCGCGAAACCATCGGCGCGTGGCGCACGGAAATCGGTGTCGGGGTCGGGCTGGTCTTTCTAATTGCGCTGTTCAGCGCCATCGCGCCGCACTTCGCGAGCCTCGACAACTTCTCGTCGATTCTCACGCAGACGTCGGTGACGGCCATCGTCGCGGTCGGCATGACGATGGTCATCATCGCGGGCGAGATCGATCTGTCGGTCGGCGCGAGCGTCGGACTTGCAGGCACGCTGTTCGCGCTGTTCGTCGTCAAGGCCGGCATGCCGATGTGGCTCAGCTTCGCCTGCGTGATGGGCGTGGCGGCGCTGATCGGCGTGTTCATCGGCGGGCTGCGCGTGTTGTGGGGGATTCCCTCGTTCATCACGACCATCGGCTTGCTGTCGGCGGTGCGCGGCCTCGCGTTTCTGCTGTCCGACAGCACCAACATCGGGCCGCTGCCGGATTCGCTGGCCTCGCTCTGGTTCGGGCATCTGTTCGGCATGCCGGTGCCGATTCTGCTGACGGTGATCGTCGTCGCGTACGGCTGGTTCGCGCTGTCGAGCACGCGCTTCGGGCGGCATCTGTACGCGCTCGGCGGCAATGCGGTGACGGCGACGCGCTACGGCATTCCGGTGCGTCGCATGCGTATCTACGTGTTCGTGATCGTGCAGGCGCTCGCCGCGCTCGGCGGTGTCATGTACACCGCGCGGCTGAACAGCGGCAGCGCATCCGTCGGCGATCTGCTCGAGCTCGATGTGATCGCGGCGGTGATCGTCGGCGGCACCACGCTCGCGGGCGGCGCGGGGCGCATGGCGGGCACGGTGCTCGGCGTGCTGTTCGTCGCGACGCTGCGCAACGGCATGGTGCTGATGGGCGTGGATCCCATCGTGTTCATGATCGCGCAAGGTCTCGTCATCATCCTGGCCGTGTGGTGGAGCATGTTGCGCCGCGCCGGCTGGCGTCCGGAGTAAGCGAGCATGAGTCATTCCTTTCTGCTGCGGGCCACCGATATCCGCAAATCCTACGGCGCCGTCGAAGCCTTGCGCGGCGTGGACTTCCATCTCTCGCGCGGCGAGACCGTCGCGCTGGTCGGCGACAACGGCGCGGGCAAGAGCACGCTCGTGAAGATTCTCTCGGGCGCGACGCGTCCGACGTCCGGCTCGATCGAATTCGATGGCAAGAACGTCGCGCTCGACAATACGGACATCGCGCGCGATCTGGGCATCGAAACCGTGTATCAGGATCTCGGGCTGTGCAGCAATCTGACGGTCGCGGAGAACATCTATCTCGGGCGCGAGCTCGTGCGCAAGATCGGGCCGCTGACGATGCTGGCCAAGCGCGAGATGCATCGGCGCGCGGCGCACGTACTGAAGGATTTGTCGATCAACGTGCCGCGCACGACGGCGAACGTCGCGGGTCTGAGCGGCGGCCAGCGCCAGGCCGTGGCGCTGGCCCGCGCGCGTCTGTGGGAACGATCGATGATCCTGCTCGACGAACCCACCGCCGCGCTCGGCGTGCAGGAAACCAGACGCGCGATGGACAGCGTGCGGCAGATTCGCGGCGAAGGCACGGCGGTCGTGCTCATCACGCACAGCATGCCGATGGTGATGGAAATGAGCGATCGCGTCGTGGTGATGCGGCGCGGCGAGAAAGTCGGCGACGTGGCGACGGCGAAGCTCAAGAGCGCGGACGCCATCGTTTCGCTGATCACCGGCGCGACGGAACGATGGATCGAAGTGCCGACGCCGTTCGAAGCAGATGCGCGCGTAACCGAGGGCACGACGGCATGAGCAGCAAACTCGTTCCGATGAACGCCGCGCTCGATGCCATTCGCGACGGCATGTCGATCACCGCGGGCGGCTTCGCGCACTCGCATCAGCCGATGGCGCTGCTACGCGCGCTCATTAAACGCGGCATTCGCAATATCACGCTGATGGGCGTCGCCGAATGCTGGGTCGCCGAGTTTCTGGCGGCCGCGAATGCGCTGGATCGCTCATACTTTTCGAACTTCATGTTCGAAGGCTTCGGCCGATGCCGCCGCTTTTCCGAAGGCGTGGAAAGCGGCGCGATCGAAGTCGAGGATCACAGCCATTTCGGCATGGTGAACCGTCTGGGCGCAGCGGCGATGGGCCTCCCATTCATGCCGATGCGCGCCATGTCCGGCACCGACATTCTCGCGAAGCCGGGCTTCGAAGAAGCGCAGGCGAAGTCGCGCCTGATCGAATCGCCGTTCGATGCGCGCGACAGGGTGCTCGCCGTGTCGCCGCTGAAACCGGATGTCGCGATCATCCACGCGGCGCGGGCGGACGAACAGGGCAACGTGCAGTTGTACGGCCCGACCTCGGTGATCGTGGAGCAGGCGCGGGCGGCCTCGCATGTGATCGTATCGGTGGAAGAGATCGTGGACACGAGCGTGATCCGCCGCCATCCCGAGTTCACCGTGCTGCCCGGCCTGCTGGTCGATGCCGTCGTGCATGCGCCGTTCGGCGCGCATCCGCTCGGCAACTTCGGTTACTACCAGCACGATCACGCGCATCTTGAGGACTATTACGATGCCTCCCGCACGCCGCAATCCACGCAGGCGTTTCTCGACGAATGGATTCACGCGCCCGCCGATCATTGGGCGTATCTCGACAAAATCGGTATCGCCCGGCTCATGAAGCTGCGTGTCGATCCCGCGCTGGGCTACATTCCGGCGGAGGGCGTTCATGGCTGATATCAAACCCGGCATCCAGCCGGACGAATACATGGCGGTCGCCGCCGCGCGCGAAATCCGCAATGGCGATGTCGCGTTCATCGGCACCGGCCTGCCGATGGTCGCCGCGTATCTCGCGAAAGCCACGCATGCGCCCGATGTGAAGCTGGTGTTCGAATCCGGCATCGTCGATCCGCAGCCGCGCGAACTCGCGAGCGGCGTCGGCGACTACCGCCTCGTGCACGGCGCGCCGATGATCGCGGGCACGTCGTACGCATTGAGCCTGCTGCAAGGCGGCGTCATCGATCTCGGCTTCCTCGGCACGGCGGAAATCGATGCGTACGGCAATCTCAATTCAACCGTCATCGGCGATTACCGCAAGCCGAAAGTGCGCCTGCCCGGCAGCGGCGGCGCGAACGATATCGCGAGCATGGCGGGACGATTCGTCGTGATCGCGCGACTGGACAAGCGTCGCTTCGTGCAGAAGCTGCAATACACGACGACGCCCGGTTATCTCGATGGCCCCGGCGCGCGTGAGGCAGCAGGCTTGCCGGGTGCAGGACCGGTACGCGTCATCACCGATCTGGCCGTGCTCGGCTTCGATCCTTCGAGTTTGCGCATGCGTATCGATGCGTTGTATCCCGGCGTGAGCGCGGACGATGTGCAGTCGCGCTGCGGCTTCGAACTGGGCGTGCCGGATACGCTTGAAACGTTCACCGCGCCGACCGATGAACAACTGCGCCTGCTGCGGCACGTCATCGATCCGGACGGCGTTTATCTCGGCGCGTGAGGCACAACATGGAACGACAAAACAAGCTGCGCACGCTGAAGGACGCGGTCGCCATGATCGATGACGGTGCAACGCTCGCCATCGGCGGACGCGCGAACCGGCGAGTGCCGATGGCGCTGGTGCGCGAGCTCGCGCGTCAGCAAAAGCGGGACTTGCGCATCGTGCATCTTGATCGTGCGATGAATCTCGACTTGCTCGCCGCTTCATATGTCGATGGCGATAAGCGTTTGCTGCAAGCCCGCCTTCAGGCGGCGTCGATGGGCCTCGCGTTCATGCCGCTCGCATCCTCCGCCGACTTGGTCCGCGACCACACGACCGAAGCCGTCGACGATCCGTTCACTGGCGGCACGGTGCTGGTTGCGTCCGCGTTGCGGCCCGATGTTGCGATCATTCACGCGCACATGGCCGATCGCTTCGGCAATGTCGTGATGGATGCGGACTGCGAAGCGCAACCCGCGTTCGATGCGACGCTTGCGCGTGCGGCGAAACGGGTGATCGTATCTGTGGAACAGATCGTGAGCGAGGAGACCATCGCGCAGTGTGCGCGCCGCATGCTGCTGCGTGCGGATGAAGTGGCGTGCGTGACGGAAGCGCCTTATGGCGCGCATCCCGCATCGTGCGACAAGCGATATGCGCGGGATGCCCAATGGTGCGACGAAACCGCATCGGACCACGATGCCTACCTGCGAGGAATCGGCGCACGCAGACTGTTTTCCCTCACGCGCCGGTTCGCAACGAAGCTGTAAGCGCAAGCCGTTGACGCACTGCAATGAAAACGTTTTTTCCACGCGATTAAAAATGCAATAATGCCGGACACGAGGAACCGGTTTCCATCGGCGCAGAAGCGGCGGACCGGTCGGCCACCATGGAAGATGCAATGGTCAAAAAAGCCGCAACAGTCAAAGCGAAAGTCTCCATTCACGACGTCGCACGAGAGGCGGGCGTCGCACTTTCCACCGTGTCCAATGCGTTGTCGGGCAAGGACAACGTCAAGGAGTCCACGCGCAAGAAGGTGCAGGAAGCGGCGGATCGGCTGGGTTATCGCGTATCGTTCGTGGCGCGTTCGCTGAGAATGCAGCGCACCTTCACGCTGGGCGTGCTGCTCGCGGACGTGTCCAATCCATCGTCGCCGGATTTTCTGCGCGGCGTGGAAGACCTGGCGGATCGTGAATCGTGCAGCCTGCTCGTCTGCAATACCGACGGATTGCTCGACAAGCAGATCGCGCATATGCGCGTGCTGCTGGATCGCCGCGTGGACGGGCTCGTGCTGCTGTCGCAATACTGCGACCCGCCACTGGTGCGCGAACTGCTCAACTCGGGCACGCCGTTCGTGCTGTTGCAGCGGCGTTCGCGTCAGCACGTGGATGATTACGTGGGCGCGGACAATCACGAAGGCATTACGGCGGCCATCGAACATCTGGTGAGCTTCGGCCACAAGCGTATCGGCTTCATTCGCGGGCCGACGGAATCCACCACGGCGGATGAACGTCTCGAAGCGTATCGCCTCGCGGTCGAACGCCTGAAGCTCGACGACGATCCCACGCTCGTCATCCAGGGCAATTATCAAGTCGATGGCGGCTATCGCGCGGGCCGCGAATTCTTGTCGATGGACAAGCGTCCCACCGCCATTCTCGCGGCCAACGACATGAGCGCCATCGGCGTGATGAACGCGGCATCGGAAGCGGGCGTGTCCATTCCCGGCGATCTTTCGCTGATCGGTTTGGACGATATCGAACTGGCTTCATATGCGCCGATCAATTTAACGACCATCGCCTTGCAGCGGCGCGACATGGGCACGGCGGCCGCCACGCTGCTGATGGACCGCATCCGCAAGAAGCGCAAGAAAGCCAAACAAGTACTCTTTCCGATGAAACTCGTCGTGCGTGGTTCGACGGGGCCGGTTCCCGTCAAGAAAAAACTCAAATGATCCGCCTCTGCATCCTCGATTTCGACGGCACGCTATGCGGCACGCACGATGCCATCGCGTTCTGCATCGATGCGACCTTCGATCATTACGGCGTGCCGCGCCCAGGTGTGGAGCGGCGCGAGGCAGTCATCGAAACGGGCGTGGTGATGGCCGAAGCGATGGCCATCCTCAACGCGAACACGCCGTACGAGCGCGATAACGAGCAATGGGCGGCGACATATCGCGCGCTGTATCGGGAACATGGGCTGGCGCACAGCCATCTGTTTCCCGGTGTGCGGAAAGCGTTGGAGCGGCTGAAGGCGAGCGGCAGGACGCTCGTGATCGCGAGCAACAAGGCGCCTGCGTCGGTGGACATGGCGCTGGCGCATTACGGGCTTGCGCCGTTCATCGATCTCGCTGTGTGCGATCCGCAAGGCGTGCCCAAGAAGCCCGATCCCGCGTCTTACACGCGGCTGATTGCGCCCGTGTTTTCGGGCATCGCGCCGACCGATACGGTCATGGTCGGCGATACGGCGGCGGATCGCGGCTTTGCGCGCAACATCGGCGCGTATTTCGCGTGGGCGAGCTACGGTTACGGCGATCCTCACGCGAGCCTTGCGCATGGATCGGATGCGGTGCTCAAAAGCTTTGCCGAACTTCCCGACGTCATCGAAACACTGAGCGCGATGCCGCCGCGCAACTGACGGCGGCATCGCGTCGAAGGCGCATCATTCGCGCAAACCAAGAATATTGCGGGGGTCCACTTGGCTACGCAGGATGCTCAGCTCTTCGTCGCTCGGCGCCTGCGTGCGCGGCACCCCGCCCAGATCGCCGAGATCGAAGCCGGTCGCTTTGCGCAACGCGTCCTCGCTCACGCCCGCGTGAATCGACGCGACCTTCATGCGTCCCGCCTGGCGATCGAAATCGAAGATGCATTTCGGCGTGACGACCATGCACGGACCGCTCGACATCAGGCCGAGTTCGCGCCGTCCCGCCAGCCCACCGGGATAACCCACGCCCGACACGTAGTCCACGTTCTCGACGAAATTGCGCCGGTCGTGGTGCGGCATCATCACATATTCGCGGCCGAAGAGCGTCATGTGCTCGGGCTGCAGGATCGGGCCGACGAGGCGCACCTTCGGCTTGTCATGATCGCCGATGCACACGCTGTTGATATTCCCCACGCGATCCACCTGCACCGCGCTGCTGAAGCCGAAGCGCACGTCGCCGCGTTTCAGCACCCACGGACCGGGATAGTTGGTCATCTGCGCTTCGCAGGGCAGATCGCGCAGCAGGGCGTCGTGTTCGGAATCGGGCAGGCGCTCGAGATCGTCGAGCACGGGATTGTGATAGCAGCCCGCGAGCAGAATGGTGAGATTCGGCGCGTGCGTGCGGCGCGCGAGTTCCATCGCGGCGAGCGGAATCGACGTGCCGTACGCGGCCGCGGCGGCGCCGGTCAGCAAGCCGGTGAAGCCCACTTCGCCATCGACGAAGGTGCGGGCCAGAACGACGGCGAGCGTCTCGTGAAGGGTGGCGGGCGGGTTCATAGCAGGGACTCGAGATCGAAGAGATGCGCAAGGCGGGCCGCGCCGACGCGCTCCAGATAATCGTGCTGATCGCGCGGCTCGAAGACGTAGCGTTGCAGGTAGGCATCGAACGCTTCGGGTGTTGTCGATGCCTCGACGTATTCGCTCATGTGCTGTTCATCGGCGAGATAGCGTGACAGCACCGGTGTGGGATGGGCGCCCCACGGCACCTCGACCACGGCCGTCGTGCGGTACGACGGCACCTCGTTCAACCGCGCATGCTTGCGGATGAACGCCTTCGACACGATCTTCTCCACCGTGACGATGACGGTCTCGCACGAGCGCGCGAGCAGCACGTCACCGTTCTGGGGCAGCAGCCGATGCGCGGGGAAGATCACGTTGCCTTGTTCATCGGCGGCGACGGCGTGGATCACGACGACATCCGGTTCGGCGGCGGGCAGCGCCTGCATCGGCCGGCCGGTGATGGGGCACGCGAACGACTTGATAGCGGGGTTATGCGTCAGCACGTCATTGCCGCCGAGAAAACTGACGGGCCAGAACGCGAGTCCTTCCTGACTCGCGCGGAAGCGGTCCCAGCTTCCCATTTCCGGGTAATCGACCACCTTGAGCGCGCCGCTTTCCGCTTGCCGCCGGAAGTTGCGCGCGAGGCCGAATTTCTCGAGCCCGACATACGACGTCTCGACCGTCTTCAGGCAGCCCGCGCCCGCGAGCAGATCGATGTCGTAGCTATTGGCCGTGCCGACGATGGTCAGGTCTTTGCGCCGCGCGCGGGCGAGCGCGCGCACGAAGGCCATCGGCTTCTGATAGACGGCGAATCCGCCGAGCGCGAGCCGCGCGCCGTCGCGCACGAGCGCGACGGCTTCGTCGAGTGTTTTGAGCTTGCTTGCCGGTGCGTTCATTTCGATGGAAGAAAGGTTACGACAGCGATTTCACGAGTTCGAGATACTGCTTCACGTCCTGCGGGTTTTCCTTCGTATAGAGCTTGGGCGGCACTATCACATAGCGTTGTTCGTTCGAGCCGCGTCTGGCCTTCACCGCCGTTTCCACCGCGAGATAACCCAGGCGATACGGCTGCTGATCCGCGACCGCGGCGAGATTGCTTTTCGGGTCGAGCAGCATGTTGGCGAGTTCCTGACTCATGTCGATGCCATACAGCCGCGCCTCCGCCTTCGAACGCGATGCAGCCACCGCCGCGCCCGCCACGGTGCCGGCGTTAGACGCCCACACGATCTGCGTATGCGGATCGCGCTGAAGAATGTTTTCCAGCCCGTTCGCGCCTTGCTCCGGCGTGCTGCCGGACACTTCGGCGATCAGCTTGAGCTTCACGTCGGAGAGCGCCTTCATCATGCCGTCGCGGCGCGGGGCGCTGTTGGCGTTCATCGGCGGCAGCGAGATCAGGCCGATGGAGGCCGTGCCCTTGAGTTGCTTTTCGATGTACTCATGCATCTCCTTGCCGACCGTCGACGCGAGTTCGAAGCTGTCCACGCCGATGGAATGGCTCGCGATTGACTTGTCCGCGAGTTGCGTGTCGTACTCGACGACCATGATGCCCTTGGCCTTCGCGCGCCTTGCGGCGGCCACGGTGCCTTGCTTGTCCAGCGGCGGGATGATGAGCGCATCGACATTGCGCGTCATGTAGTCGTCGACGAGCTGGCTTTCCACCGGCAACTGGCGGCGGTTCATGCCGACGAGCAGTTCCGCGTTGTTGGCCTTGGCGGCATCGCGCATGCCGCGCTCGATCTGTTGCCAGAACTGCGAATCGCGTGCGTAGATGATCGCGCCGATGGTCAGCTTGTCGCCCGACCCCGCACGTGCCGGTCCCGCTGCGGTGAGCATCAACTGACTGCCGAGCACGCTGGCCGCGCCGAGTTTCAGCACGGTGCGCCGGCTGAGTCGCGGCGTCCTGGTATCGCTGGACATGGTGTCTCCTGTGTGGGTTGAATGACGGTCAGTACCCGCGGCAACACTTAAAACGTTTTAAGAACCGGGGTGTTTTTGGCCGCGTGGAGATCGTTTTCGGATGGGTGGCCTCGATGCAGCGCGAGTACCCACGGTGCATCGAGCGCCGAATGGAGCCTTGGAATGCAGACTCAAAAGCGATTCGATCGAATTCGGACGAACCCTGTTGCGTTCGATACGTCGATGGTTCAGAATTATTGAAACGTTTTTATTCCAGCGCAAGCTCTTTCTTCTTGGGTGTATCCCTGATGTCGAAGCAGATGACCGTCGTGGCCGAAGCGCTCGAACCCGCCGACCGTCCCACCATTCTCGATGTCGCCGCCGCATGCGGCGTGTCGCCTGCGACCGTGTCGAACGTGCTGGCGAACAAGCCTTACGTGAAGGAGCAGACGCGCCAGCTCGTGCTGCAGAAGGTGGCGGAACTCGGTTATCGCGCATCGCGGGCGGCGCAGAGTCTGCGTACCGGGCGAAGCTGGTCCGTGGGGCTGATCATCGGCGACATTTCGAATCCGTATGTCGCGGAGATCGTGCGCGGCGTGGAAGAAGTGCTCTGGGCCAAGCGCAACAATCTCATCCTCTGCAACACCCAGTTCGATGCCGATCGCAAGATGGCGTACGCCAGTTCCCTGCTGGATCAACACGTGGAAGGCCTGATTCTCGTGTCGCAAACGTTCAGCGAGGACGAAGCGCGCCTGCTCAATCTCACCGATGTCCCCGTGGTCACGGTCAATCGCGCATGCGAAGCGCTGAAGGCCGATCAGGTCGGCATCGACGGAGCGGGCGGCATTCGGGCGGCGGTGCAGTATCTCGCGCAACTCGGGCACAGGCGCATCGCGTTTGTCAAAGGCGCGGCGTCGTCGCCATCGGCGGATGAGCGCTACACGGCGTACATGAAGGCCGTGCGCGCGCACAGGCTCGCCATCGATCCGGCGCTCGTCGTGCAAGGCGATTATTCGATGGAGTCGGGCAGCATCGCCGTGCGCGAGCTATGGGCGCGGGATGCCGTGCCAACCGCCATCATCGCGGCCAACGATCTGATGGCATTCGGCGCTTTGGGCGCGCTCAAGGAGATGAACCTCGACGTGCCGCGCGATGTATCGGTCATCGGCTTCGACGATATCTTTCTCTCGAATCATCCGCTCGTGCGGCTCACGACCGTGCAGTACTCGAAACGCGATATCGGCGCGAACGCCGCGCGTCTGCTGATGCGCCGCATTGAAGGCGAGCGCGGCGACGGACCGCGCACCGTGACGCTCGACACCTCGCTCATCGTGCGCGGCACCACGGCGCCGCCGCCTGCATCGACATCCACCACTAAAACCACCCGCGCCGCTGCGAAAACGCGCCCATCCAGGAGGACATCTCAATCATGAAGGACAAGCTGGTCGGTCTCGACACCGCGCTCGCGCCGATCGAATCGGGCTGCACGCTGGCGCTCGGCGGCAGCCTGCTCAGGCGTCAGCCCAACGCGGCCGTGCGTGCGCTGATTCGCCGCGGCATCAGGGATCTGACCTTGCTGACGTGGGCGACGACTACCGCCACCGACATGCTCGCGGCAGCGGGCGCGGTGCGCCGCTGGGAAGGGATCTATGCGGGCATGTTCAGCCACGGCCTCGCGCCGAACTTCCGCCGCGCGGTGGAGGCGGGCGAAATCGAAGTGCGCGACTTCTCGGAAACGGCGATGGTCGCGCGCTTCCGGGCGGCATCGGCGGGCGTGGAGTTTCATCCGATCCGCACGCTGCTCGGCTCCGACGTCGCGCGCCACAACCCGGAGCAGATTCGCGAGTTCACGTGTCCGTTCTCCGGCAAGCCCTTGCATGCGATCGCGGCGGCGAAGTCCGACTTCACGATCATCCACGGCTACGTGGGCGATCGCTACGGCAACGTGCAATGGCCCATCGTGCGCGACAGCGACGACATCGACCAGATGATCGGCAGCTCGGCGAAGCGGCTCATCGTCACGGTGGAAAAGATCGTTTCACACGAGGAAATCAAGCGCCGTCCGACGCTCACGTACATCCCGGGCAACTGGGTCGAGGCGATCGTGGAAACGCCTTACGGCGCGCATCCGGCGGCCTGCGACGGCCATTACGACGAGGACGAAGTGCATCTCGCCGATTACCTCGCGAAGTGCCGCACGCGCGAAGGCGCATCGGCGTATCTGGACGAATTCGCGCGCCATGTGGCATCGCACGAAGCGTATTTGCAGAAAGTGGGCGGTATCGACGCATTACGCGCGTTCGATGTCGCGGCCTGAGGAGACCTCATGACCACAGAGACCATCGAAAACTTCACGGGTAACGAACTGCTGACGAGCGTCGTCGCGCGGCAGGTGCGCGACGGCGACCTCGTGTTCGTTGGCGTCGGCACGAATGGACGCGCGTTCACGCTCGCGGTCGGCATTCCGTTGACGGCGGTGCGCCTCGCGCAGCTCATGCATGCGCCGTCCGCCGCCGTGTACTGGGGCAATCTGCTCGAACCCGATCTCGGCAACGTGCCGACCGATATCCGCCAGGACACCTTCACGAAGTGGCCGGCGGCGGCGTCTCCGTCGGACACCGGCATCAAGTGCGACATGCTCGCGCGGCTTGCCTTCGATGTGTGCTTCGACTCCGCCGCGCAAATCGACATGCATGGCAACCTGAATATCACCGCCATCGGCGATTATCGCGATCCGAAAGTGCGGCTCGTTGGCTGTCTCGCGCAGCCGGAGCACTTCGCGTTCGTGGCGCGGCCTATCGTCGTGGTCGATCTGGATAAGCGCACGTTCGTCGAAGAAGTCGATTTCATCACGAGCGTCGGGCACGTCAGCCGCGGGCGCACGCGCGAGGATCTCGGCTTGCCGGGCGGCGGGCCGCATCGCGTGGTGACGGACAAGGCCGTGTTCGATTTCGATGCCGTGTCGCGGCAGATGCGCATCGCATCGCTGCATCCTGGCGTGACGCTCGAAGAAGTGCTGGACAACATGTCGTTCAAGCCGCTGGTGCCTGCATCGATTCCCGAAACCGGACTGCCGGGCGCCGATGAACTGCGCCTGATTCGCTGGGTGATCGATCCGCATCGCGTCTTGCTGCGTGCCTGAAGGAGACTTGGCTCATGAAGACGGAAAACGAAGGACCGCTCAGCGGCCTGAAGGTGCTGGATCTGTCGCGCTTCATCGCCGGCCCGCATTGCGCGATGCAGCTCGCCGATCTCGGCGCGGACGTGACCAAGGTCGAGCGCGTCAACAGCGGCGACGACACACGCGCGCTCGCGCCGAAAGTGGAGGACGAAAGCCTTTACTTTATGGTGTTCAACCGCAACAAACGCAGCATCACGCTGAACTTTCGCGAGCCGCGCGCGCAGACGCTGTTGCGCGAACTGATCGCGAAAGCGGACGTGGTGATCGAAAATTTTCGCCCCGGCACGATGGAAAAGATGGGCTGTGACTGGGACACGCTGCACGCGCTGAACCCGCGCCTTATCATGGCGCGCATCTCGGGCTACGGCCAGACGGGTTCGATGGCGTCCGAACCGTGTTTCGATGCCATCGCGCAGGCCTCGACCGGCCTGATGGATCTGACGGGCCAGCCCGATGGACCGCCGACGGTGGCCGGCACCTTCGCGGTCGATTACACGACGGCGCTGTACGCGACCATCGGCGTGCTGTCGGCGCTGTCGCATCGCGACAAGACCGGCGAAGGGCAGATGATCGATGTCAGTCTGATGGGCTGCGGCGTGTCGCTGCTGCTCACGGCCGTCTGCGAGCAGGCGATGCTCGGCCGCACGATGACGCGCGTCGGCAGCCGCGACCGCTATTCGTCGCCTGCGCAGACGTTCAAATCGCGCGACGGCCACTGGGTCTATCTGATCGCGGGCAACGACGCGCATTTCCCGCGTCTCGCGCGCGCGATGCAGCGTCCCGAACTGCTGGACGATCCGCGCTATGCCACACATGCATCGCGCATGAGCCATATCGCGGAAGTCGAGGCGGAGGTCGCCGAATGGGTGCTGCAACACGATGCCGATGAAGTCGTCGCGAAGCTGCGCGCGGTCGAAGTGTCGTGCTCGAAGGTCGCGACCGTGGCGGATGTGGTCGCGAGTCCCTATATGCGAGAGGCTGGGCATATCACCACGGTGCGTCATCCGAAAGCCGGCGATGTGACGATGCAAGGCTTGCCCATCCGTCTGTCCGCGACGCCCGCGAGCATCCGCAAATCCGCGCCGCTTTTGGGCGAAGACAGCGCGAGCGTGCTCGATGAATGGCTCGGCATGAGCGACGCCGATATCGCCGCACTGCGTCAAGGCGGTGTGATCTAGGGATGAGCCCGCGGGGGCGCGCACTCCCCGCAAGCACGATCGTCTCCTCGCGGGGCAAAAATAAAAACGTTTCTATAACAAAGTTTTCATGCTAGATCGACCGAAACGATGAGCGAGTGCGCGATCCGCCGGGCAAGCATCGACCGAATCACTGGCAGACCTTCGAATAGCCGGCACGAACGGCGGCGGTGGGTAACGGGCACATGGACCCAAAGGAGCGGACCCAGCGCATCATCCGCCATGCGGCTCATTTCAAGTCGGCGCGAAGGTCACGAACACCGCGACCTAGACGCTCGCGCAACAGTGTCCGCAGTGTTCCGCCGTCGTTGTACCCAACCTCGGCCGCGATAGCTTCGAGGGCCAGGCCGCTACCATGCAGTAGCGATTGCGCGCGCTCGATACGCAGGTCCTGAAAGAACGCCACTGGCGGTTTGCCCAGAACAGCCGTGCGACGACGTTGCAGAGTACGTGCCGCCGCGCAGTCGCCTGCCCAAAGCCATAGCTGAGGTGCGGCGTAGTCATCAGTGTGGGTGGCACGAAAAGCAGCAGGATCACGCGAACAACGTAACGATCGACGCAGCCTCGATAAGCGGCGCGAGAACAGGGATGTTGCCCGGAGTATCGAGCAATCGCAAGAGCTGTAGCGCTGCATCGAAAACTGGCGCCGACCGCGAGCCCAGACAATACCTTCCCCCACGGACACGGCGCCTGGTTCCGATAGAGGCAGTAGCGTCGCTGGTTCGACGATGCGCTGTGGATCAACCCTCAACTTCGCGCACAGATAAGGCGCTTCGGACGACGCCCGGGTAACCTGCGACTTCATCGGAGGATTGACGGACGTCAACGGGCAACGCAGATGAACGTAGTCACAAGCCTGCGCCACGGCCACCACCCGCCTGGGGCCTTGCGCCGCAGACACGAACTTGGGGCTCGTCGCGCCGCAGCCGAGATCGGCTTTGCCGAGTATCGGTAGAACGAGGCCTACTGGATTTGCAGCATTGTTCAAGATATTTGCAGGATCGTGTAAGCGCAACGGCAGGCGCTCGGTCACACTGCCGTCTAAACCCGGCGCACGGTTCGGGCTTTCCCCACGGAGAGAATTCCATGTCTACATCGTTTGTTCTTAACGGAAAGAACGTTACGCTCGATGCCGATCCCACTACGCCGCTCCTGTGGGCGATCCGCGAAAACGCAGGCCTGCACGGGACGAAGTTCGGCTGCGGCATGGCACAATGCGGCGCCTGCACGGTTCACTTGGAAAGTGCAGCCACCCGCTCGTGCGTGCTGCCGCTCGGCGCCGTCGCGGGCAAGCGCGTCACGACCATCGAAGGCATCCAAAGCCGGGCCGCCAAAGCCATTCAGGCCGCATGGGTCAAACTGCAGGTTCCGCAGTGCGGCTACTGTCAGTCCGGACAGATCATGTCCGCGACGGCCTTGCTCGAACAGAATCCCACCCCGACCGACGCCGACATCGACTCCGCGATGAACGGCAATCTCTGCCGCTGTGCGACCTATGTCCGTATTCGCGCAGCCATCCATGAAGCCGCTGCCACCCTGAAGGCCTGACCATGACGACCGATGTCGATCTCGCCAATGCTGTACGCCCGTCCCGCCGCACCTTCCTGAAAGCGGCCGGCGCCCTTGCGGCAGTTAGCCTCACCGTCGGTTTCGAGTGGGCGGGCACGGGGCGTCGCGGGCTCGCTGCCACTATGCCCGAGGCGACGTTCGCGCCCAATGCATTCGTGCGTCTTGCGCCCGACAACAGCGTCACGATCATCGCCAAGCACGTCGAGATGGGCCAAGGTGCGTACACTGGCATCGCGACGATCGTGGCCGAAGAGCTGGATGTGAACTGGCAGGACGTGCGCGTCGAAAGCGCGCCAGCCGACGCGAGGCGCTACGCGAATCTCGCCTTCGGCACGATCCAGGGCACGGGCGGCAGCTCGGCAATGGCCAACTCGTGGATGCAATTGCGCGAAGCCGGAGCGAAAGCACGCGCGATGCTGATCTCCGCCGCGGCGGCGCAGTGGCAGGTGCCTTCCGCGGAGTTGACGACGCGCGACGGCAGCGTCCACCACCTGGCCACGAACCGGACCGCGACCTACGGCTCGCTTGCGTCGGCCGCAGCCCGGCTGCCGGTACCGGACAAGGTCACGCTCAAGTCGCCAAACGATTTTCGTTTGATCGGCCATCAGTTGCCGCGCGTCGACGTGCCACCGAAAACAGACGGCACCGCGCAGTTCACGCTCGACGTGACATTTCCCGGCATGCTGGTCGCGCTACTGCAGCGTCCGCCGCTCTTCGGCGCGACGGTCCGGTCGTTCGATGCGTCGGCCTCGAAAGCGGTGCCTGGCGTCGTGTCGGTCGTGCATGTGCCAGGCGGCGTCGCGGTGGTCGCGAATGGCTTCTGGGCAGCGAAGCGGGGTCGCGACGCGCTGAAGGTCGAATGGGACGATTCCCAGGCCGAAAAACGTAGCTCCGACGCCATCATGGCTGAATACAGGCGGCTTGCCGAGCAGCCCGGCGTATCCGCCCGAGAGGACGGTGACGCAACGGGGGCGCTCTCGGGCGCGGCGAAAAAAATCTCCGCCACCTATGCGTTCCCGTATCTCGCCCACGCGCCGATGGAACCGCTCGACGCGGTTGTCAAGCTCACCGCAGACAGTTGCGAAATCTGGGCAGGCGATCAGTTCCAGACGGTCGACCAGGCCAACGCCGCACGCACCGCGGGGCTCGAACCACAGCAGGTAACGATTCACACGCTGTATGCGGGTGGAAGCTTCGGCAGACGCGCGAATACCCGGTCGGACTATATCGTGGAGGCCGTGTCGATCGCGAAAGCGCTCGGCGCGAACGGCACGCCGGTCAAGCTTCAGTGGACCCGCGAGGATGACATCCATGGCGGCCTCTACCGCCCGATGTACTTACACAAACTCGATGCCGGACTGACGACCGACGGCAAGCTCGTCGGCTGGCGCCATCGGATCGTCGGTCAGTCGATCCTCGCCGGCACGCCGTTCGCGAAGGTCATGGTCAAGAACGGGATCGACTCGACGTCCGTCGAGGGTGCCGCGAACCTTGCCTACGCGATTCCGAACGTTTCGGTCGAGTTGACGACCACGCAGACGGGCGTCCCGGTGCTGTGGTGGCGGGTTGTCGGCAGTTCGCACACGGCGTTTGCGGTCGAGGCATTCATCGACGAAGCCGCGCACGCCGCGGGCAAGGACCCGTTCATCTTCCGCCGCGACCTGCTCGCCCACGAACCGCGCATGCGCGCCGTGCTCGAACTCGCCGCGGAGAAAGCGGGATGGGATCCCGCCAAGCCGCTGCCGAAAGGCCGCGGGCGCGGAATTGCGGTCGCCGAGGCGTTCAAGACCTTCGTGGCCCAAGTCGCGGAAGTTTCCGTCGACAAGGACGGCAACGTGAAAGTGGATCGCGTCGTCTGCGCCGTCGATTGCGGCACGCCGATTAATCCCGACATCATCGCGGCCCAGATGGAAGGCGGAATTGGTTTCGGCCTCGGCGCGGCGTTGCACAGCGCAATCACGCTAAAGGACGGCAAGGTCGAGCAGAACAACTTCGACGTCTATCAGGTGCTAAGGATTGCCGAAATGCCGAAGGTCGACGTACATATCGTACCGTCTGGCGAAGCGCCGACCGGGGTCGGCGAACCGGGTGTCGCGCCGATCGGGCCGGCCGTCGCGAATGCAATTTTCGCGGCCACCGGCAAACGGCTCCACAGCTTGCCGTTTCCGGCCGCTGCGAAAAAGAGCGCCTGACGGTTGCATCTTCAGGATCGTTCGACGAGCGCCACACCCTGACGGGGGACGGCGTTATTTGCCGGACGCGTTCGGACCGCTTTCCTGCACCAACTGTTGCGGCGGAGCTGCCGCGCGCGTCTGACAGAGCGGTGGCACGGCTGCTGCCGCCCGAGAGCGCATCAGTGGAGGAGGGTTGCGCGGGAGATCGGTGTGGGTGTGGAAACGCTTGAGCGCTGGAACAGTGATGCGCTGTCCGTTTCGGGGCGGTCTTGAACACGGCAGCGATGGACGAGACCGCGCGCAATGCATGGTGCCGCGAGCGTGGTGTATCTTCGCAGGCGTTGCCCGAGTCCGAAAAGGCCGTGCAAGTCCACAGCAAACGAGGCAGGATCAGCGCCGCACTAACGACCTCGAACGTGAACTGCGGCGCAATCCGCGTTGCTGGCACTTTAAAGAACGTCTCCGTACGCTCTGCGCGCCGCTGCAAGATCGCGGTCTTTCGTGCGGCATGACGATAGGTCCACGCTGCTTCGATGATGTCCCGCCGGACATGGCTGTTGCTGGTCGTGGTGATGTCACCGCGGCGCTCGCGCTTGCCGCTGGAGTGTTCGCTAGTGTGGTGAGTTATAAGTTCGTTACATTAATTGTTCGTGCGGTCCCGGATAACGAAATGCTGTCTGAATAGG
>NZ_FCOB02000022.1 GCF_001545075.1 Caballeronia ptereochthonis | reverse complement strand
CCGCATCGCTCCAACAGCGCTGCCGCCTAAAAAACAAACCCCACGTTCCGAAAAACATGGGGTTCGTCAGCAGTCTGTGCCGCCCGGCATGCGGGCGGCATTTCATGCGGCTTCGAAGCCGGCGGTCGTGCGGCAGCGATCAGCCCACGGCGACCTGACGCAGCACTGGGCGCTTCGCGGCCTGAAGCATCGCGGTGTAACTCTCGACGTAGTTCTGCGCCATCGTCTTCGCGCTGAAGCGGCGCTCGAACTGCGCGCGAATTTCCGTGCGCGACAACTCGTCCAGACGCTGCAGCGCGCCCACGGCACCCTGCACGTCCTCGCAGATGAAGCCGGTCACGCCATGGTCGATCACTTCCGGCACCGAGCCGCGATTGAACGCGATCACCGGCGTGCCGCAGGCCATCGCCTCGATCATCACCAGGCCGAAGGGCTCGTTCCAGTCGATCGGGAAGAGCAACGCCTTCGCGCCCGACAGGAATTCCGGCTTCTGGGCCTCGTTGATCTCCCCGATGAATTCGACGTGCGCCAGCGAGAGCAGCGGTTCGATCGTCGACTTGAAGTAGTCCTGGTCGACCTTGTCCACCTTGGCGGCGATCTTCAGCGGCAGGCCGCTTTGCGCAGCGATCTTGATGGCAAGATCGGCGCGCTTCTCCGGGCAAATGCGGCCAAGGAACGCGAGATATTCCGGCTCCTTGTGCGGCTGCGGCGTGAGCAACTCGTTCGGCAGGCCGTGATAGACGGTGTTCAGCCAGTTCGCCTGCGGCAGCGGTCCGCGCTGATTATCCGAGATCGAGATGACGTTCGCCTTCGTGAACGTGTTGAAGATCGGCTGCAGTTCCGGCAGGTCGAGACGGCCGTGCAGCGTCGTCACGAACGGGGTGTCCATCTGCGTGAACAGCGGGAACGGCATGTAGTCGAGGTGGAAGTGCAGCACGTCGAACTCGTGCGCGCGCTGGCGGACGGTTTCGAGCAGCAGCATGTGCGGCGCGAGCGCATCGCGGATGGTCGGATCGAGCCGCAGGGCACGCGGCCACGCCGCTTCGAGGGTCGCCTTGGTTTGCGAATCGCCGCTGGCGAACAAGGTGACGTCGTGTCCGAGATCGACGAGCGCGTCGGTCAGATACGACACCACCCGCTCAGTGCCGCCGTAGAACTTCGGGGGTACTGCTTCGTGCAACGGTGCAATTTGTGCGATTCGCATAACGTGACTCTCCTGTGTCGATCAGAGCTGGCGCCTTGGTGCCTTGCTCGGATCCCATGCCTGTAAAGGCGAGTGTGAGGGCATTGCAGTCACGCTCCGGTCGAGCGCTCAACACATGCCATTCGGGCGGGCCGCGTACCAGGACGCCGCCCGAGATGGGCCCGGAAATGAAAAAACATCGCGACCGGGTTATCCCTTAATGCCCATTATCGGGATCGCGAGCGGCATTTCACGTCATTTTTCAATCGCTTATCGTTGTTACAGCGCGAAACAACTGCTGTTACGAAGTCAAAAATTGCACCGATACCGGCGATGTAGACGAATGTGAAGCGTCAAGAAGGCCGCGAGGCTCAAGATAAGCACGTAGCGTTCCCGGCCCGTGGATGCGGGCCTGACGGCGGTTCAGACCCGCCGGCGCACGGAAATATGCCATTCAGCCATTAAGTCAGACGAATGGATGCCGATAACCGGGTTTTCCGACCGGCAATCGAGGGCGTCGCCGTGTAAGAAATATTCCTACACGAATCTTCGCGAAAATCCGTCGCCGCGTCGGAAGCTTTGTCCGACAGGCGCGGCCGCGGGCATCGGCGACAATCGGATCGACACAAGACACCACGTGCGGGGCCGGATTCGCCCATGTCTGCCGTGAATCCGCGCAAACGTTCCCGCCAGGCCTGACCAGCCATGTATCGATTCGGGGAAAAAATGACGGCCACCAATACGAGTACGCTCGCGGAAATCCGCGAGGTGAATCTGTCGTACTTGCTCCTCGCACAGCGGCTTCTTCACGAAGACCGGGTTTCGGCGATGTACCGGCTCGGCCTGTCCGAGCAGGTCGCGCAGGTGCTGTCGTCGCTGACGCTCGCGCAGGCGGTGAAGGTGGCGTCGTCGAGCCATCTGCTGTGCCGCTTCCGTTTCGACGATCACACGATTCTTTCCTCGCTCGCCGACAAGGACAAGAGCGCGGCGCTCACCCAGGCGCACGCCGCGATCCTGCTGGCGGACGGACCTGTCGCGCAGATCGGCTGAGCGGACGGACCCCAGAGGCCGATGACGACGAAGAGCGTGGTCGCGGAAGTCCGCGAGATCACCCTGGCGATCGAACTGATCGAGCTGGGCGCACGCCTGCAACTGCTCGAAGCCGAAACGAACCTGTCGCGCGACCGGCTCATCCGGCTCTACAAGGAGTTGAAGGGCGCCTCGCCGCCCAAGGGCATGCTGCCGTTCTCGACCGACTGGTTCATGACCTGGCAGCCGAACATCCACTCGTCGCTGTTTCACGGCATCTACCGTTTCATCGACCGGCACGGCGGCGCGAACGGCGCCCGGAGCACGATCCGGACGATCGTGAAGAGCTATCGCCTCTATCTGGAGCACGTCGCGCTCTACGGCGACGAGCCCGTGCTCTCGCTCACGCGCGCCTGGACGCTCGTGCGCTATTTCGAATCCGGCATGCTCCAGACGAACACCTGCACGCGCTGCGGCGGACGCTTCGTCGCGCATGCGTACGACTTGCGCGCGGGCTACGTCTGCGGCCTGTGCCAGCCGCCCTCGCGCGCGGGCAAGACCCGCAAGGCGCTCGCCTCGCGCAACCCGCCGGAACGCGCTCCGCGCATTGCGGCCTGAGGCCGCATCCCGCACTGAACCCTGCTGCGACGCGGGGTTTACCGTTTGCGGCAGCCGCGGAATTGCCCCCAAAGTTTTTCAGTCGAGTGCCGTTAACCGACATAACTGCGCACTTAACGGCGGTCTCACCGCATCAAAAGAGGACTCGACTGTGCTGATTTTCGTTGGAACGCTCGTGACATTGCTGTCCGTCTTCGGCGGTTATGCGCTGGAAGGCGGTCACCTTGGCGCGCTCGTGCAACCGGTCGAAATCCTGATGATCTCGGGCGCGGGCGTCGGCGCGTTCATCCTCGGCAACAACCTCAAGACCATCAAGGCGACGTTTTTCGTCATTCCCACGCTCTTCAAGGGCGCGAAGTACGACAAGGGCACGTACATGGAGCTGATGGGCCTGCTCTATGTCCTGCTCGCGAAGGCGCGCAAGGAAGGCACGCTCGCGCTCGAAGCGGATATCGAAGATCCCGTCAAAAGCCCCGTGTTCAGCCAGTACCCGAAGATTCTCGCGGACCATCACATCGTCGAATTCCTGACGGATTATCTGCGCCTCATGGTCAGCGGAAACATGAACGCGTTCGAGATCGAAAGCCTCATGGACGAGGAGATCGAGACGCATCACGTCGAGGGCGAGGCGCCCGCGCACGCGCTCACGAAGGTCGGCGACGCGATGCCCGCGTTCGGCATCGTCGCCGCCGTGATGGGCGTCGTGCATACGATGGCCTCCGCCGATCAGCCGCCCGCCATTCTCGGCGAGATGATCGCGCAGGCGCTCGTCGGCACCTTTCTCGGCATTCTCCTTTCCTACGGCTTCATCGGGCCGCTCGCGAACGTCGCGGAGCAGCGCGTCGCCGAGCAGACCAAGATGTTCCAGTGCATCAAGGTGACGATCCTCGCGAGCCTGAACGGCTACGCACCCGCGATCGCGGTGGAGTTCGGCCGCAAGGTGCTGTTCTCGACCGAACGCCCGTCGTTCTCCGAACTGGAGGAGCACGTGCGCCGGGTCAAGGCGAAGTGATGAACGGCTTCGCGAGCGATCCATCGATCAGGGCACGGCAATGAGCAACGAGAGCGGACGTCCCATCTTCATCAAACGCGTCGTCGCGGGCCGCAAGGGGCATCACGGCGGCGCGTGGAAGCTCGCCTACGCGGACTTCATGACCGCGATGATGGCGTTCTTCCTGCTGATGTGGCTGCTTTCGTCGACTTCGCCCGTGCAGCGGCGCGGCATCGCGGAGTATTTCCAGATGCCGCTCAAGGCGGCGATGGTCGGCGGCAAGACCGTCGGCATGGACGACAGCATCATCACCGGCGGCGGGCGCGACATTTCGAGCGACGAGGCGGGCGCCGCGCGCAAGACGGATGGCAGCACGCAGCTTGCGCAGCGCGCGTCGTCGCAGACCGACGACCAGCTGCTCAAGGCCGCGCAAGGCGAGCTCGAGCGCCGCGAGCAGGTGCGCCTGCATGACCTTCAAGTGAAGCTCATGGCCGCGATCGAGGCCAATCCGACGCTGCGCCAGTTCAAGCAGCAGATCCGCATCGAGTCGACCCAGCAGGGCTTGCGCATCGAGATCGTCGACACGCAGAAGCGCCCGATGTTCGCGCTTTCCAGCGATACCGTGCAGCCTTACATGCGCGACATCCTGCGCGAGATCGGCAAGACCTTGAACGACGTGCCGAACCGCATCGTCGTGCAGGGACACACCGACGCCGTGAAGTACGCGGGCGGCGAGAAGGGCTACAGCAACTGGGAGCTGTCCGCGGACCGCGCGAACGCGTCGCGGCGCGAGCTGGTCGCGGGCGGCATGGACGAAGCGAAGGTGATGCGCGTGCTCGGCCTCGCGTCCACGCAGAACTTGAACAAGCAGGATCCGCTCGATCCGGAGAACCGGCGCATCAGCGTCATCGTGCTCAACCGGAAGACCGAATTGTCGATGCTGCGCGACGACGGCGGCCCGGGCGCCACGCTCGACAACGCCACGGGCGAGGACGGCAAGCCATCGGCCGCGCTCGGCATCCTTGGCCGCGGCGTGGCGACACCCGCGGCGCACTGAGCAAATTGCCCAAAAAACAGGCTCAAGACTCGGCACGTTTCGACCGTCAACACGGCAAGAGACAAACATGATCAAGAACATTCTGGCAATCGACGATTCGGCCGCGATGCGGCAAATCATCTCGGCGACGCTGGCGACTGCGGGCTACGAAGTGACCGTCGCGTCCGATGGCGACGAAGGTCTGGAGTGGGCGCTCGCCGAGCGCTTCGATCTCGTTCTGACCGACCAGCACATGCCGGGCAAGAGCGGGCTCGATCTGATCGTGGCGCTGCGCGCGAACCATGCCTACCGGGCGACGCCGATCCTGGTCCTCACGACCGAGGGCGGCGAGCCGTTCAAGGACGCGGCGCGCACGGCGGGCGCGACGGGCTGGATCGAGAAGCCGCTCGATCCGGACCTGCTGACCGAGCTGGTCGCAGCGCTCTCGGAAGGCACGCTGCACTGAACGGCAGAAGAGCAGGGCCCAGGCGAAGCAACCCAAAGACAGCATTGAAACCCGCGCACAACGGCGCCGACTGAACAGCATTCCTGCGGTGACTCAAGCATGACTCTCGACATTACCCAGTTCTATCAAACCTTCTTCGACGAAGCGGATGAACTGCTCGCGCAGATGGAGCAACTGCTGCTCGTTCTGGACATCGCGAACCCCGATCCGGAAGACCTCGCGGCGATCTTCCGCGCGGCGCATTCGATCAAGGGCGGCGCGGCGACCTTCGGCTTCGCCGCGCTGACGGAGACAACGCACATCCTCGAATCGCTGCTGGACCGCGCGCGCAACAACGAGCTCGTCCTGCGCCGCGACATGATCGACACGTTCCTCGCGACGAAGGACGTGCTCTCCGACCAGCTCGCCGCGTATCGCGCGAGCGCGGAGCCGGATGCGGCCGCGGCCGCGGCGATCTGCGCGAAGCTCGAGCGCCTGAAGAACGAGAGCGCCGAAGGAGCGGACGCGGTCCGCATCGAGCCGCCGGCGCTGCCGGGAGCGGAAAACCACGCGGCGAACGTGAACGCCGCGCCCGCCTACGAAGGCCCGAACGCCCCGCCCGCGCACCTGATCGCGCAGGCGATGGAAGCGATCGAGGACGACGGCAACTGGGACGGCGCGTTCGAGCTTGCCGATGGCGCGACGCATGCAGGAACCGCTGACGACGCAATGCCGGGATACACCGGCGCGCCGGCGGCGGAAGTTGGACCCCACCTGAAAATTACGCTACGGGGGGTGGGCGAGAAGGATCTGGCGACTCTGATCGAGGAGCTGGGGAATCTGGGAAGCATCGTCGGAGAAAAGAAGACGGACGTCGAGTATGTGGTCTGGCTCGACTCGGATGTTCCGGCCGACGATATCGTCGCCGTGTGCTGCTTCGTGATCGATGAAACGCAGATCACGATCGGCCGCGGCGATTCGGCGGCGCAATCCGCCGAAGCGCAGCCGGCTCACTGGGCAACACCGGCGGTACAACCCACGCTACGGGAAGAGCCCGAGCAATCGCAGGCGAGCGCGTCGCCTGCATCCGCGGCCAGCAACGAAGCAGCAAAAGAAAAAGAAGAAGCGGCGACGGCGGCGGTTCAACCCGCCGCCCTGCCGTCAAGATCCGCACCGAGCGACGCCGAAAAGAAGGCGCGCCCGCAAGCCGCCGCATCGGCGGAAGGCAGCTCGATTCGCGTCGGCGTCGAGAAGGTCGACCAGCTCATCAACCTGGTGGGCGAACTCGTCATCACGCAGGCGATGCTCGCGGAAACCACGAGCGCCTTCGATCCCGCATTGCATGACCGTCTTTTCAACGGCATGGCGCAGCTCGAGCGCAACGCGCGCGACCTGCAAGAGGCCGTCATGTCCATCCGCATGATGCCGATGGATTACGTCTTCAGCCGCTTCCCGCGCCTCGTGCGCGACATCGCCGGCAAGCTCGGCAAGGAAGTGGAGCTCGTCACATTCGGTCAGGCGACCGAGCTCGACAAGAGCCTGATCGAGCGCATCATCGATCCGCTCACGCACCTCGTGCGCAACTCGCTCGATCACGGCATCGAGACCGTGGAGGCGCGCCGCGCGGCAGGCAAGCCGACCACCGGCCAGCTCGTGCTGTCGGCGGCGCATCACGGCGGCAACATCGTGATCGAAGTGAGCGACGACGGCGCGGGCCTGCGCCGCGACAAGATTCTCGCGAAGGCGCAAAAGCAGGGCCTGCAGGTCAGCGAATCGATGAGCGACGAAGAAGTCTGGCAGCTCATCTTCATGGCGGGCTTCTCGACCGCCGAGCAGGTGACGGACATCTCCGGCCGCGGCGTCGGCATGGACGTGGTGAAACGCAACATCCAGTCGATGGGCGGTCACGTCGAAATCAGCTCGCGCCAGGGCGCGGGCACGACGACGAAGATCGTGCTGCCTCTGACGCTCGCGATTCTCGATGGCATGTCGGTGAAGGTCGGCAACGAGATCTTCATCCTGCCGCTGAACTTCGTGATGGAGTCGCTGCAGCCCGTCGCCGAGGACATCTACACGGTCGCCAACGGCGAGCGCGTCGTGCGCGTGCGCGGCGAGTATCTGCCGCTCGTCGCGCTCCATCGGGTGTTCGACGTCGAAGGCGCGCGCACCGAGCCGACGCAAGGCATCGTCACGATCATGCAGACGGAAGGCCGCCGCTTCGCCATGTTGATCGACGAGCTCGTCGGCCAGCAGCAAGTGGTCGTGAAGAACCTCGAAACCAATTACCGCAAGGTGCACGGCATTTCCGCCGCGACCATCCTGGGCGACGGCAGCGTCGCGCTGATCGTCGACGTGGCCGCGCTCAACCGCGAATCGCGCGCACAGCACGGCGCGCACTCTCACTAACACCACCAGACCAACGACAGGCCAAAGGGAGCTCTCGTGGCAGACATTCAATCGATTCAAAACGCAACGCCGACCAGCGCCGTGCGCCGCGATGCGCAGCACGCCGAAGCGGGCGGCCAGGAATTCCTCGTGTTCACGCTCGGCGCCGAGGAATACGGCATCGACATTCTCAAGGTGCAGGAAATTCGCGGCTACGACAACGTTACACGCATTGCGAATGCGCCCGCGTTCATCAAGGGCGTGATCAACCTGCGCGGCATCATCGTGCCGATCGTCGACATGCGCATCAAGTTCAATCTGGGCCGCGTCGAGTACGACAACCAGACCGTCGTGATCATCCTGAACGTCGCGCATCGCGTGGTCGGCATGGTGGTCGACGGCGTGTCGGACGTGCTCACGCTCACGCAGGAACAGGTGATGCCCGCGCCGGAATTCGGCGGTACGCTCGCGACGGAATATCTGACGGGTCTCGGCACGGTCGACGGCCGCATGCTGATCCTGATGGACATCGAGAAGCTCATGACGAGCCGCGAGATGGAGTTGATCGACTCCGTCGCCGCGTAAGGACGCAAGCAAGCACGTAAGGAATGAAGCCATGCTGAAGAAGTTGTCGATCCGCGCGACGCTCACGCTCGTCGGCCTGTTGTTCGTGGGATGCGCGGCGGTGATCGGCGCGCTCGCGCTCGTCGGGCTCAACTCCGCGAGCACGGCGCTCACCTCGCTCGCGCAGCAGGACATGGTGGCGATACGCGCGCTGTCCGAAACCTCGTCGTATCTGCTGCGCTCGCGCGTCACGCTCGACCGCGTGCGCTCGCTCGCCGAGGCGGGCAACGACGCGGAAGCGAAGAAGGCGATCGATCGCGGCCAGTACCTGCTCGACAAGAGCAACGAGAACTGGAAGCTCTATCTCGATACGCCGAAGCCGACGCTGCCCAAGGAAACGCTCGATACGCTCGTGGCGCAGCACGACACGCTCGTCAAGACCGGCGTGGAGCCGGAGTTCGCCGCGATCCGCGCCAACGACATGGCCGCGTATCACGCGATCGCCGACACGAAGATCAGCCCGATGTTCGTCGCCTTCGATCAGGCCGTGACGGCCGCCGTGGCGTCGCATCAGGAGCACGCCGAGAGCTCGCGCGCCGGCACGGCCTCGCACATCGCGGCGCTCAACATGACGATCGGCGCGGTGCTCGTGCTCGCGGTGCTGATGCTCGTCGGCACGCGCATGGCGCTTTCCAGCTTGATCGTGAAGCCGATCAACGATGCCGTCGATCACTTCGATCGCATCTCGCGCGGCGATCTCACGCAGTCCGCGCACACCGACAAGACCAACGAGATCGGCCGCCTGTTCGCGGGCATCGAGCGCATGCGAGGCAATCTGACCGCGATGGTGGGCGCGGTGCATCGCGGCGCGGAATCGATCGACGTCGGCGCGCATGAAATCGCGAGCGGCAACACGGACCTGTCGCAGCGCACCGAAGAGCAGGCGGCGTCGCTGCAGGAAACCGCGTCGAGCATGGAAGAGCTCACGAGCACGGTGAAGCAGAACGCCGACAACGCGCGCCAAGCGAGCCAGCTCGCGGTGAACGCATCGGATATCGCGTCGCGCGGCGGCGAGGTCGTCGAGCAGGTCGTTGAGACGATGCACGCGATCGCGTCGAGCTCGAACAAGGTCGTGGACATCATCGGCGTGATCGAAGGGATCGCGTTCCAGACCAACATCCTCGCGTTGAACGCGGCCGTCGAGGCGGCGCGCGCGGGCGAGGAAGGCCGCGGCTTCGCGGTGGTCGCGGGCGAAGTGCGCTCGCTCGCGCAGCGCAGCGCGGCGGCGGCCAAGGAAATCAAGGCGCTGATCGGCGATTCGGCCGCGAAGGTGGATAGCGGCACGGAACTCGTCGCGCGCGCCGGCCAGACGATGGGCGAGATCGTGCAGGCGGTGCGCCGCGTGACCGACATCATGGGAGAGATCAGCGCGGCCTCGGAGGAGCAGTCCGACGGCATCGAGCAGGTCAATCGCGCGGTCACGCAGATGGACAGCGTGACGCAGCAGAACGCGGCGCTCGTCGAGCAGGCGGCGGCCGCAGCGGCATCGCTCGAAGACCAGACGCGCCAGTTGAAGGACGTCGTCGCGCAATGGCGCGTCGAAAGCGCCGCGCCGGTGCGCACGAGCGCGACGGTTGCGGCTGCGCGTCTGACGCCGGCCGCGCGCATCGAGCCTTCTTCACCGGTCGTCGCGCAGAGCGCCGACAGGCAGGCGAAGCCGGTGCAGGCCGCGAAAGTTGCGCCGCAGCCTAACGTCGGGCCGGAAGCGGCCGTTATCAAGGAAGCCGGCAGCGCAGCGCGCAAAGCCGCGAGCAAGCCGGCGAGCGCCGCGAAGCCCGCATCGCGAGCCGTCGCGCCCGCGCCGCGCGCCAAGGCCACGACCGCCGACGACGGCGACTGGGAAACCTTCTGACAGAGTGTGAAACGAGACGACCATGCAGGCACAGCGCTTTGCGCCCGCGAGCGGGCGGATCACCGGATCACGCGGCGCAGGCAATGCGCGCCGCGCGGCCGGCGCGCGTGAGTCGGCATGGCCGTCGCATGCATCGCCAGCCGGGAGCGCGACGAGCACGCCATATCACGCGACGATGATGACGCCAGGAAAGCACGAAACATCATGATGGCAACGCGCAATGCGCGCGTCGACTTGCCCGCCAGCGTGCGCGGCTCGGAAGTCGAGCGCGATTTCGAATTCACGGCAGCGGACTTCGCCCGCATTCGCGAGCTGATTCATCAGCGCGCGGGCATCTCGCTGTCGGACCACAAACGCGACATGGCGTACAGCCGCCTCGCGCGCCGATTGCGCGCATGCGGCATGGACACGTTCAGACAGTATCTCGACCGCCTCGAAACCCACGAGGACAACGCCGAGTGGGAAGCGTTCGTCAACGCGCTGACAACGAATCTCACCGCGTTCTTCCGCGAGTCGCATCACTTTCCGATTCTCGCGGAGTTCGCGCGCCGTCGGCAGCAGCCGTTCTCGGTATGGTGCTCGGCGGCATCGACGGGCGAGGAGCCGTATTCCATCGCGATGACGCTGATCGAAGCCCTGGGTGAACACGCCGCGCGCCAGTGCACGGTGTTCGCGAGCGACATCGACAGCCAGGTGCTCGCGAAGGCGGAAGCAGGTGTGTATTCGCTCGATCAGGTGAAGGCGCTTCCGGTCGAGCGTCTGAAGCGCTTCTTCCTGAAGGGCACGGGCTCGCACGCGGGTCTCGTGAAGGTGCGCCCCGAATTGCGCGCGATGGTGAGCTTCGGCCGCGTGAACCTGACCGATGCCCGCTACGACGTGAAAGGCCCGTTCGACGCGATCTTCTGCCGCAACGTGATGATCTACTTCGACAAGCCGACGCAAGGACAGGTGCTGACGCGCTTCGAGCCGCTGATGAAGCCGGGCGCGCTGCTGTTCGCGGGACATTCGGAGAATTTCACCTACGTGTCGCAGGCCTTCAGGCTGCGCGGCCAGACCGTGTATGAACTGACGCGCGACATGAAGCACGCGGGCACGCCGAAAGCGGCGCGTGCGCTCGCAGGGGAGACGGCATGAGCGGACTGCCGATCGCATCGAATCTCTATTACGACAATCACTTCAAGAAGCCGGGCGTGAAGCTCCTGCCGAACGAGTTCTACATGACGAGCGAAGACATGGTGCTCGTGACCGTGCTCGGCTCGTGCGTGGCGGCGTGCATCAACGATCGCACGGCGGGCATCGGCGGAATGAATCACTTCATGCTGCCCGACGACGGCTCCGACGCCTCGCATGCCGCGTCCGACTCGATGCGTTACGGCGCATACGCGATGGAAGTGCTCATCAACGAGCTCATCAAGCGCGGCGGACGGCGCGAGCGCTTCGAAGCGAAGGTGTTCGGCGGCGGCGCGGTGCTGGCGGGCATGACGACCATCAACATCGGCGACCGCAACTCGGAGTTCGTGCGGCGCTATCTCGCGCTGGAGAAGATTCGCATCGTCGCCGAGGACTTGCAGGGCATGCATCCGCGCAAGGTCGCGTTCATGCCGCGTTCCGGCCAGGTGATGGTCAAGAAGCTCAAGACGCAGCACGATCCGGTCATCGTCGAGCGCGAGCAGGCGCTCGTGCAGCGCACGCCGGAAGAGCGCGCAGAGCGGCTCGCGAAGGCGCGGGCGCGCGTCGAGCTGTTCAATCAGGCGAGCGTGGCGGGCAGCAAGCCGCGCGCCGAGTTGTTCGGCTTGCCCTCAGGGGCCGCGGCGCGTCCCGCGGCGAAGCCGCGCGCGGAACTGTTCGGCGGCGGCAGCAGTTTCAACAGCGCCGCGCGCACGCTGCGCGGCACGGAAACGGCGGAGGAAGCATGAACCCGATCCACGCCATGAGCACGAAGGCGCCGGCTCTGCCTACGATCAAGGTGCTGTGCGTCGACGATTCCGCGCTCGTGCGCAGCCTCATGACCGAGATCATCAACTCGCAGCCCGACATGCACGTGTGCGCGACCGCGCCCGATCCGCTCGTCGCGCGCGAGCTGATCAAGCTGCACAACCCGGACGTGCTGACGCTCGACGTCGAAATGCCGCGCATGGACGGCCTCGACTTTCTGGAAAAGCTGATGCGCCTGCGGCCGATGCCGGTCGTGATGGTGTCGTCGCTGACCGAGCGCGGCAACGAAATCACGCTGCGCGCGCTGGAGCTCGGCGCGGTCGACTTCGTCACGAAGCCGAAGGTCGGCATCCGCGACGGCATGCTCGACTACGCGGAGAAGCTGGCCGACAAGGTGCGCGCCGCATCCCGCGCGCGTGTGCGGCAGACCCCGCACGCGTCGCATGCGGCGAATGCCGGCGCCCATGCGCCGGCGCACAAGCTCGCGCCGCACTTCAACAATCCGCTCGTCTCGACGGAGAAGCTCGTGATCGTCGGCGCATCGACAGGCGGCACCGAAGCCATTCGCGAAGTGCTCGTGCCGCTGCCGCCCGATGCGCCTGCCGTGCTGATCGCGCAGCACATGCCGCCGGGCTTCACGAAGTCGTTCGCGCAGCGCCTGAACGGCCTGTGCCGCATCACGGTGAAGGAAGCGGAGCACGGCGAGCGCGTGCTGCCGGGTCACGCGTATATCGCGCCGGGCCACGCGCATCTGGTGCTGGCGCGAAGCGGCGCGAACTACGTCGCGCATCTGTCGGATGCGCCGCCCGTGAACCGCCATCGGCCTTCGGTGGACGTCCTGTTCCGCTCGGCGGCGCAGCACGCGGGCAAGAACGCGATCGGCGTGATCCTGACCGGCATGGGCCGCGACGGCGCCGCCGGTCTTCTGGAAATGCAGCAGGCGGGCGCGTACACGCTCGCGCAGGACGAAGCGAGTTGCGTGGTGTTCGGCATGCCGCGCGAAGCGATTGCGATGGGCGGCGCGAGCGAAGTCGCGCCGCTTGCGGAAATGAGCCGACGCGTGATGGCGCGGCTCGCCTCGATGGGCGAACGCGTGCAGCGCGTCTGAGTTTTCTGAATTGAATACGCGGCACTGCCGCTTGAGAACACACGGGAGTAGTGATGGACAAGAACATGAAGATCCTCGTCGTCGATGATTTTCCGACGATGCGCCGTATCGTGCGTAACCTGCTCAAGGAGCTGGGCTACTCGAACGTCGACGAAGCCGAAGACGGCGCGGCGGGACTCGCTCGCCTGCGCGGCGGCGGCTTCGACTTCGTGATCACCGATTGGAACATGCCGAACCTCGACGGCCTCTCGATGCTGCAGCAGATCCGCGCGGATGCGACGCTGTCGCATCTGCCGGTGCTGATGGTGACGGCGGAGTCGAAGAAGGAGAACATCATCGCGGCGGCGCAGGCGGGCGCGAGCGGTTACGTGGTCAAGCCCTTCACGGCCGCCACGCTCGACGAGAAGCTCACCAAGATTCTCGAGAAGATGGCCAAGGCCGGGAGCTGATCGTGAACGATCTGACCACTGAATTCGCAGCCGCGGTTGCCGAAAGCGAAGGCGATCCGTCGAGCGACCGCATCCTCGCGCGCATCGGCCAGCTGACGCGCACGCTGCGCGACTCGATGCGCGAGCTCGGCCTCGACAAGCAGGTCGAAGCCGCCGCGCAAGCCGTGCCCGACGCGCGCGACCGCCTGAAGTACGTCGCCACGATGACCGAGCAGGCCGCCGAGCGCGCGCTCAACGCGATCGAGCTCGCCAAGCCGATGCAGGAAGCGATGCAGAGCGAAGCGCAGGCGCTCGACGCGCGCTGGGCGCAATGGTACGACGCGCCGCTCGCGCAAGGCGAAGCGGGCGCGCTGCTCGCGCAAACGCGCACGTTCCTGCAAAGCGTGCCGGAGCGCACCCAGGCGACCAATGCGCAACTGCTGGAAATCATGCTCGCGCAGGACTTCCAGGACCTGACCGGTCAGGTGATCAAGAAGATCACGGACGTCGTCTATCTGATCGAACAGCAACTGCTGGGCGTGCTGCTCGAAAACATCGCGCCCGAGCGGCGTGAGCAGTTTGCGGCATCGGCGGCCGCGCTCATGTCGTCGTCGGGCGGCGCTCAGGAAGGCCTGCTCAACGGGCCGCAGATCAATCCCGAAGGACGCAGCGACGTCGTGCAGGATCAATCGCAGGTCGACGATCTGCTTGCGAGCCTCGGTTTCTGAGGTCGGCCGCAGGCAGTCTTTTCGCGGTACTCAGCGTTATGGAAGAACGCGAAGCGCATACCATTGCGCTTCGCGTTTTTCGCTATGTGCGTTTGCGAACGTTAGGACTATTCCTCACGGCTGGCATACTGACGGTATTCGCACCGAGGAAAAGGCGCGAAAAAAAACGGTGGCACATCTGTCACTCAATCGTCATGGGCCGGCTGCTTGCGAGGGGCGGTCGGCGGAAAAATCGATAGGAGGCCCAGTGAAGGCACCGAAGCAATCTCGTCATGGGCATCTGGCAAAAGCGCTGGCGTTCGCGGCCAGCGCATTGAGCGTGTGCGCGGCGGCGCCCGCGTACGCCGTGCTCGGCGGCGAACCGATGAACGCGCCGCAAGGCGCGACAGCGACGTCCGCGAAGGCCGTCGCGCATGCCGCCACCGCGAGCGGCGCGTCGAGCACATCGGCGTCGGACTACACCATCCGCTCGACGACGCTCGCGAGCGGCACCGTCATCAATGAATATTTGTCCGCGCAAGGCACCGTGTTCGGGATCGCATGGAAAGGGCCGCGCGTGCCCGATCTCGCGTCGCTGCTCGGCAGCTATTTCCCGCAGTATCAGCAAGGACTGAAGGCTCAGCGCGCCGCGCGCGGAGGCCGCGGGCCGGTGAGCGTGCAGGATTCCGGGCTCGTCGTGGAATCGGACGGGCACATGGGCGCGTTCGCGGGCCGTGCGTATCTGCCGCAATCCTTGCCCGCCGGCGTGTCCGCCAGCGATATCCAGTAAGCGATGGGAGAACCCGATATGCATCGAACGACACTCGGCCTTCCCGCCGTTTCTTCACTGCGCTCCGCCGGCTTGGTCCGCTGGCTCGGCGTGCTCCTTCTTTCCGTCATGCTCGCGGCCTGCGGCGGTGGCGGCGACAATAATTCCAGCTCCAGCAGCGGCGGCTCGTCGGGCGGCGGCTCCGCCGGCTCCAGCGGCTCCAGCGGCGGCGGAAGCTCGAACACCAGCTCGGCGAACGCGCAGCCGAGCGCGCCCAACGGCACGAACGCGGTGCCGATCAACGTCAACTCCGGCGTCGCGAAGTTCGTCAACATCCCGAACGTCTCGGTGACGGTGTGCGCGCCGGGCTCGTCGGTATGTCAGACCATCGACAACATTCAGGTCGATACGGCGTCGTTCGGCCTGCGCATTCTGGGGTCGTCGGCGCAGTCCGTGCTTGGCAGCCTGCCCGGCACGCGCGCCGCGAACGGCGGCCAACTCGCGGAATGCGCGGGTTTCGCGGACGGCTATACGTGGGGCACCGTGCGCACGGCCGACGTGAAGATCGGTACGGAAGTGGCGTCCGGCGTGCCGATCCAGATCATCGGCGACCTGGATGCATCGTCGGCGCCGACCGGCAGTAATGGCTGCCCGTCGGGCAACGACGAGAACTCGACCGCCGATATCGGCGCGAACGGCATTCTCGGCATCGGCCCGCAGACATACGACTGCGGCAGCGGCTGTGTGAACACGGCGCTCAATGCGATGTACTTCTCGTGCACCAACGGCGCGAACTGCGCCGGAACCACGGTCCCGCTCACGCAGCAAGTCGCGAATCCCGTCGCGAAGTTTCCGGTCGACAACAACGGCGTGATCGTGCAATTGCCGCCGGTTCCCGATGGCGGCGCGGCGAGCGCGACCGGCGTGCTGATATTCGGCATCGGCACGCAGAGCAACAACGCGCTCACGGGCGTAACGAAGTACGGCACGGACCAGTTCGGCGATCTCACCGGCACGTACAAGGGGAACTCGTACACGACGTTCTTCGATTCCGGATCGAACGGCAACTTCTTCCAGGACAGCTTTGCGCTGTGCTCGAGCTCGAGCGCGTTCTATTGCCCGAGCTCGGAGCAGTCGTTGTCGGCGACGATTCGCGGCACCGAAGGCAATACGTCGGTCGTCCCGTTCCAGCTCGTCAACGCGCGCACGCTGACGCAGGACGGCACCAAGTTCGCGTTCAACAGTCTCGGCGGGCAACTGGGTATGCCCAACTACTTCGACTTCGGCTTGCCATTCTTCTTCGGCCGGCACGTGTATGTCGGATTCGAGTTGCCGAACAGCCCGGCTTACGTGGCGTTCTGACGCGCCGATGATGTCCTGACCGGAGGCGACTCCGCCCAGACCGTCCGCCAAGAAAAACCGGCTGCGTTTGTGCGCAGCCGGTTTTTTGCGTCATTCGCCCGCGCGCGGCTTGCGCGGCGCGCGCTCGAAGAGTCTGTCGTAGAGCCAGCGCGGCAGCGCGTGCAGCAGCATCCCCGCGATGCGCATCTGCCACGGGAACGTCGCGTAGCGCACTTTACGCTCGATTGCGCTCGCGGCCTTGGCGGCGAAGCGGTCGGCATCCATGAGGAAGGGCATCGGATAGGGATTGCGCACGGTCATGGCCGAGCGCACGTAGCCCGGCGCGATCGTGATCACGGACACGCCGAGCGGGCGCATCTCGACGCGCAGCGCCTCCAGATACTTCGCCGCCGCGGCCTTCGACGCGCTGTAGGCGCCCGATCCCGGCAGCCCGCGCACGCCCGCGACGCTCGCGATGCCGACGAGCGTGCCGCGCCGCGCGGCCGTCATCGACGCGATGAAGGGCTCGAAGGTCGCGACCATGCCGAAGTAGTTGGTGTCCATCACGGCGCGAAAGGTGTCGAGATCGCCGTGGCCGGTCAGCGCGCCGCGGCTCACGCCGGCGTTCGCGATGACGATGTCCGCCGGGCCATGTTCGGCGATGAAACGGCGCGCGGCATCGGCGAGCGCGTCGGCGTCGCGCACGTCGGCGGGGTAGATCGAAATGGAGGCTTGCGGGTGACGGGCGGCGAAGGCCGCGAGGGACTCGGCGCGGCGGGCGACGAGGCCGACCGCGGCCCCGCGCCTGACGTAGTGCTCGGCCAGCGCGAGGCCGATGCCGCTCGATGCGCCGGTGATGAAGACCTTCAGGCGAACAGCATCCATACCGGCGCGAGAGGCGAGGGAATCAGAGCTTCTTGTCGCGGACTTGCTGCACGAGGAAGTCCATCACCTGCGTCGTGCCCGGCAGGCTGTTGGTCATCGCCGGGCCGGTTTCGTACTTGCCTTGCACGACGATCGTCGGCACGCCGTCGATCTTGTAGTCCTGCAGCAGCTTGGCGTCGCGCTGCACGGCGCTTTGCGTCGAGAAGGAGTTATAGGCGTCCATGTACTTCTTCTTGTCGATGCCCTGCGTCGCGAGGAAGTCCGCCTGCGCCTGCGGCGTGAGCAGATAGTTCTTCTTCACGTGAATCTCGTTGAACACGGCCGGCGTGACCTTCTCGGCGACGCCGAGCGCATCGAGCGCGTGATACATCTTCGAGTGCGGGATGAAGTCGTCGCGGAACGCCACCGGCACGCGCTTGAACACGACGTCCGGCCCTTGCTTCTTCGCCCATGCCTCGATGTACGGCTCGAACTCGTTGCAGTGCGGGCAGCCGTACCAGAAGAACTCGATGACTTCGACCTTGCCCGCGGGCGCGCCGACCGGCTGTGCCGCCTGCAGAACCGTGTAGTCCTTGCCCGCCGTGGGAGCGGCCGTCGCCGAACTCGCGACGCTCATCGAAGCGGCGGCGATGCCGAGGGAAAGAGCGAACGCGCTAAACAGTTTTTTCATGATTGGAGAATGAATGCAAAGGATACGCGAAGGGTACGAGAGGTCCATCAGTGGGACATACGACGCTTAAGCCACGCTTAAGGCCGGCCGGGCCATGCGGGACGAAATGGCGCGCCGGCCCTCGTTCTCGCCCGCGCTCCCGTGTTGCGGCAGCGCGGGCGCCTTGACTTCGCTTGCTGTCTTATTGCCTGGAGAAGCGGATCACGGCCGTGTCGACGCCCGCATCGGACAGACGCTGGCGCGCCGTGTTCATGTCCTCGAACTTCGCGAACGGACCGATGCGCACACGATAGTACGTCACACCGCCCGCGTCGCGCTGCGTGACCTTCGATTCGAAGCCCTGGAAGCCCAGGCGCGCGCGCTGCTGCTCGGCGTCGGCTTGCGTCTTGTACGCGCCCACTTGCAGGAAGTAGCCGGTGTTCGCATCACCCGGCGCGGGCGGCGTGGTCTTCGCCGTCGTCGGCGCCGAGCCGCCCTTCGGCGGCGTGGCGCTGGCGTTGCTCGTCGCGTTCGGCGCGTTCTCGGGTTTCTTCGCGCTCGCCGTGCTGGCGGTTTTCGGCGCGGACGCGCTCGCGCCCGAAGGCGGCACTTCGACGATCTGCGGTTCGTCGAGCATGCCCGACGACTGCGTCTGATTGTTGGTCTGGCCCGGCGCGGTGTTGGGCGGCGTGGGCTGCGCGGCCTGCGGCACCGGCTGGCCCGGCGTCTTGCCTTGCAGCGGACGGTTCGGGTCGTAGGGCTGCGCGGCGGCGGGCGCGGAGTTGGCCTCCGATGGCGGCGGCGCGACCTTCGCCACGAACGGCGTGGGCGCGCGCGTGATGTAGAGCGCGACGATCACGGCGATCGCGAGGCCGACGATCAGCCCCAGTACGATGCCGAGAAAGGTTCCCCCGGTTTGCTTCGACTGCTTGGATTGCCTGGGCGTGCGACGTGGTTTTGCCATCGTATGAATCACCTGCGAGAAAGTCTTCTGATTGGGCGACGATTATAGCCGTGGGTCAAGACACGGCGACGCCAGCCTCCCGTGCGCACACGCCGGAATACTCCGATTTCGGCGTGTGCGTCGAGGGGCGGCAGGCGTTCACATCTTTTGAGGAGCCGATACGCCGATCGTCGCGAGACCGTTCTCGAGGACCTGGCGCGTCGCCGCGAGGAGCGCGATGCGGGCAGTGCGCTCTTTCTCTTCGTCCACGAGCACGCGCTCCGCATTGTAGAACGAGTGAAATTCGCCAGCGAGATCGCGCAGATAGAACGCGACCGCGTGCGGCGCGAGCTCGGTCGCCGCGTGCGCGAGCATGTCCGGATACTCGGCGAGCTTGTTGAGCAGCGCCATCGCGCGGTCGCTCGACAGGGGCGAGAGATCCGCCTTGGCGGCTTGCGCGAGGTCGCCGCCGTAGCGCTCCTTCCAGTCGTTGAGGATCGTGCAGATGCGCGCATGCGCGTATTGCACGTAGTAGACCGGGTTCTCGTCGTTCTGCTTGAGCGCGAGATCGATGTCGAACACGAATTCCGTATCGGCCTTGCGCGAGATCAGGAAGAAGCGCACGGCGTCGCGGCCGCGGCGGATGGTTTCCTCGTCGATCTGGTCGGGCGCGGTCTCGTGGCCGGGAGCCAGGCCGCCCGACCATTCGATCAGGTCGCGCACCGTCACGTAGCTGCCCGCGCGCTTGGAGATCTTCACTTCCTGGCCGTCGCGCATGACGGTCACCATCTTGTGCAGCACGTAGTCGGGATAGCCCTTCGGAATGCCGATGCCGAGCCCTTGCAGACCTGCCCGCACGCGCGCGATCGTGCCGTGGTGGTCCGAGCCCTGCACGTTGATGACCTTGATGAAGCCGCGCTCCCACTTGGTCACGTGATACGCGACGTCGGGCACGAAGTACGTGTAGGTGCCGTCGGACTTCTTCATGACGCGGTCCTTGTCGTCGCCGTCGTCGGTGGTGCGCAGCCACAGCGCGCCGTCCTGCTCGTAGGTCTTGCCCGCGTCGACCAGCGCCGCGACCGTCTTCTCGACGCGGCCTTCCTTGTACAGCGACGACTCCAGATAGAACTGGTCGAACTTCACGCCGAACGCCGTCAGGTCCATGTCCTGCTCGTGACGCAGGTAGGCCACGGCGAAATGGCGGATGGCTTCGAGATCGTCGACGTCGCCCTTGCCTTTCACGGGATCGCCGTCCTTCGCGGCGACCGTCTCGCCTGCCATGTAGTCGCGCGCGATATCCGCGATGTACTGGCCGTTGTATGCCGCCTCCGGCCACTCCGCGTCGCCGGGCTTGAAGCCGCGCGCGCGGGCCTGCGTCGAGATGGCGAGATTGTTGATCTGCACGCCCGCGTCGTTGTAGTAAAACTCGCGGTGCACGTCGTAGCCCTGCGTTTCGAGCAGGTTCGAGAGCGCGTCGCCGAGTGCGGCCTGGCGGCCGTGACCGACGTGCAGCGGCCCGGTCGGATTGGCCGACACGAACTCGACGAGCACGTGCCTGCCCGCGTCGCGCGTCGAGCGGCCGTAGGCGGCGCCTTCGCCCAGCACGGCCGGGATCACGGCTTGCTTCGCCGTTGCTGCAAGACGCAGATTGATGAAGCCGGGACCCGCCACTTCCGCGCTCTCGACGAGGCCGTTGGCCGCCGGAAGGCCGAGCACCGCATCGACGATTTGCTGCGCGAGCTGGCGCGGATTGGCGCGCAGCGGCTTGGCGAGCTGCATCGCGACATTCGACGCCACGTCGCCGTGCGCCGCGACCTTCGGCCGTTCGAGTACGATCGCGGGCGTGACGAACGCCGCTTCGCTGGCGCCCTGGCTGGCTTGCGCGACCTGCTTGACCGCGTCGGTGAGGAGCGTTTCGAGAGTATGTTTATGTGCGGGCAGCATGCTGAATGTGATCCAGTGGAGCGAGTCCGGAGGGTATGGCGATCGGGTCGAGCACGGCGTGCGCTCGGAACCCGGTGTGCGCGGTGCGAAGGGACGCCGCTCGCCATGTCTGCGAGGCTTCGCGGACATATAACGGATTGAGCCCGGTTATATACCTACAAAGTGGGGATTTTAGCAGGTGCTAATATGTCGAATCAGGGTGTCGTCATGTTGTCAGGGAGACCGGCTCGTCTGCGCGTTTCGTTTGCAAACCGCCTATGACCCAACATAAACAAAAGGACCATGCCATGCTGATCACATTCAAAACCCCCGCCGCACCAGATGTCATGATGCTGGAGAACCTTGCGGAGTACTTGCTGGGCATCATCGGCAAGCACCTCACCGAACGGGGCGTCATCACGCACGAAGAACTGCCTTCAGCGATCCAGAAACTGGAAGCCGCCGTCGTCGTCGACAAGAAGGAGCGCGCCGAGCACGACGGCCACTTCCACGAAGGCGAGGAAGGGCACGAACCTCACGAGATTCCGATCGGGCTCGCGCAGCGCGCCTATCCGTTCCTCGACATGCTGCGCCTCGCGCAGAAAGAGAACACGGACATTCTCTGGGGCGTCTGAGCTTCTCCCGGCTTCTGTTGCGCGGCCACGAACAAAAAAACCCGCACCGGGCGCCGATGCGGGTTTTTTCTTCCTACCAATATTCGTGATACGTCGAACGGTGTCGTCGCGATCACGCCGGTTACTGCGACTGGCCGTTGGTCGCCGACTTCGGCTTCTTGGGCTTCTTGGGCTTCTTCTTGTGCTCGGTCTGCGGCGGCGAGTACGACGACGCGGTCGTGCTGCTGGCGGGCTGCGCGAAGGCAGCCGAACTCGACGCGAGAACGGCGGCTGCGATCGCTACGGTTGCGGCGGACGTCAGCTTCTTCATGCGACTTTCTCCGTGACGAAATATGCGTGTCCGTCGTCATGACGGCGTATCGCAGCGACAGTTTACGGAAAGAAAAAAATCCTCGCCGATCAGCTGGCGCTTTTTTTCCTCATCACGCCGCGCGTATGTTTTTTCACAACAGGATGAGCGTTAGCCCTACTACTGCGCTTTATTTCAGCGTAGCGGCGCGAGCGCGCGTTCCGCATCCGAAGTGGAAATGGCCATGCGTTCCGCGTAGCTCGCGAGCTGGTCGTCGCCGATCTTGCCGACCGAAAAGTAGGTGCTGTCCGGATGCGCGAGATAGAAGCCCGAGACGCTCGCTGCCGGCAACATCGCGAGCGATTCGGTCAAAGTCATGCCGATCTCGTCCGCCTGAAGCACTTCGAACATATCGCGCTTGACGAGGTGATCCGGGCACGCCGGATAGCCCGGCGCGGGGCGAATGCCGACGTACTTCTCCGCGATGAGCGCATCGTTGTCGAGCGATTCGTTCGCCGCGTAACCCCACAGCTCACGGCGCACGCGCGCGTGCAGCGCTTCGGCGAAGGCTTCGGCGAAACGGTCTGCGAGCGCCTTCAGCATGATGGCGCTGTAGTCGTCGTGATCGGCTTCGAACTGCTGTTCCTTTTTGTCGACGCCCAGGCCGGCCGTCACCGCGAACAGGCCGATGTAGTCGGCCACGCCGGAGTTCTTCGGCGCGATGAAATCGGCAAGCGAGCGGTTCGGACGCATGACGCCGTCCACGACCGGCCGCACGCTCTGCTGGCGCAGGTTGCGCCACGTCATCGCGACCTGCGAGCGCGATTCGTCGGTGTAGATCTCGATGTCGTCGTCGTTCACGGTGTTCGCGGGCAAGAGCGCGATGACGCCGTTCGCGGTCAGCCAGCGGCCCTGAATGAGGCGCGAGAGCATCGACTTGCCGTCCGAGAACACGCGCCGCGCCGATTCGCCGACGATCTCGTCGTTCAGGATGGCGGGATACGGACCGGCCAGATCCCAGGTCTGGAAGAACGGACCCCAGTCGATGTACTTCGCCAGTTCCGCGAGATCGTAATTCTTGAACACACGACGCCCGATGAAGCCCGGTTTCTTCGGTCTGAACGCGCTCCAGTCGATCTTCGTCTTGTTGGCGCGCGCCTCGTCGTAGGTGACCATCGGCTGCGCCTTCTTGTTGGCGTGCTGCCTGCGGATGCGGTCGTAGTCGCCCTTGAGCTCGTCGAGATACTTCGCCGCGCCTTCGTCCGACAGGAGGCTCGACGCCACCGACACCGAACGCGAGGCATCCGGCACATACACCACCGGCCCTTCGTAATTCGGCGCGATCTTGACGGCGGTATGCACGCGCGAAGTCGTCGCGCCGCCGATCAGAAGCGGTGTCTGCTTGCCGCGGAAGTATTCGTCGCGCTGCATTTCGGAGGCGACGTAAGCCATCTCTTCGAGACTCGGCGTGATGAGGCCGGACAGGCCGATGATGTCCGCGCCTTCTTCCTTCGCCTTCTGCAGGATGGTCGCGCAGGGCACCATCACGCCCATGTTGACCACTTCGAAGTTGTTGCACTGGAGCACGACCGACACGATGTTCTTGCCGATGTCGTGCACGTCGCCCTTCACGGTCGCGATGACGATCTTGCCCTTCGGCCGCACGTCCGCGCCCGCGTCGGCGAGACGCTTCTTTTCTTCCTCGATGAACGGAATCAGATGCGCGACCGCCTGCTTCATCACGCGCGCCGACTTCACCACTTGCGGCAGGAACATCTTGCCCGCGCCGAACAGGTCGCCGACGATGTTCATGCCGTCCATCAGCGGCCCTTCGATCACGTTGATCGGACGGCCGCCGGCGGCATGGATCTTCTGCCGTACTTCCTCGGTATCTTCGACGATGAAGTTCGTGATGCCGTGCACGAGCGCATGCGACAGACGCGCCTCGACCGGCTGGTTGCGCCATTCGAGGTTCTCTTCCTTCTTCGCGGCGCCGGTCTTGAACTTGTCGGCGATTTCGAGCAGGCGGTCGGTGCCGTCTTCGCGGCGATTGAGCACGACGTCTTCCACTTTCTCGCGCAACTCGGGATCGAGATCGGCGTAGACGCCCAGCTGACCCGCGTTGACGATGCCCATGTCCATGCCCGCCTGAATCGCGTGGTACAGGAACACGGTGTGGATCGCTTCGCGCACCGGATCGTTGCCGCGGAACGAGAACGACACGTTCGACACGCCGCCGCTCACCTTCGCGTGCGGCAGGTTCTGCTTGATCCAGCGCGTCGCGTTGATGAAGTCGACAGCGTAGTTGTTGTGCTCCTCGATGCCCGTCGCGATCGCGAAGATGTTCGGATCGAAGATGATGTCCTCGGGCTCGAAGCCCACTTCGTTCACGAGGATGTCGTACGAGCGCTTGCAGATCTGCGTCTTGCGCTCGAAGGTATCGGCTTGCCCTTGCTCGTCGAACGCCATCACGACCGACGCCGCGCCATAACGCCTGATCAGGTTCGCGTGATGCCTGAACGCGTCCTCGCCTTCCTTGAGCGAGATCGAGTTCACGATCGCCTTGCCCTGCACGCACTTGAGGCCCGCTTCGATCACCTCCCACTTCGACGAGTCGATCATGATCGGCACGCGCGCGATATCCGGCTCCGATGCGATCAGATTCAGAAAGCGCACCATCGCGGCTTTTGAATCGAGCATCGCTTCGTCCATGTTGATGTCGATGACCTGCGCGCCGTTCTCGACCTGCTGGCGCGCGACGGCGAGCGCTTCGTCGAACTGGCCGTTCAGGATCATGCGCGCGAACGCCTTCGAGCCCGTCACGTTGGTGCGCTCGCCGACGTTGATGAAGAGCGAGCCGTCGGTGACGTTGAACGGCTCGAGGCCGGAGAGACGCATCGTGTGGTCGGTCATGGTGTCTTTTATCTGATGGTCGATGTCAGGCTGCGTCGCGGTATTGCGAGGGGAACGTGCGCGGCTTCACTTCGGCGAGCGCCTTGGCGATCTCCGCGATGTGCTCCGGCGTCGTGCCGCAGCAGCCGCCCGCGACGTTCACGAGTCCCGCCGTCGCGAATTCCTTCAGCAAGCCCGAGGTCACGTCCGGCGTTTCGTCGAAGCCGGTATCGCTCATCGGGTTCGGCAGGCCGGCGTTCGGGTAGCACGACACGTACGTGTCGCACAGCTTCGCCAGTTCGGCGATGTACGGCCGCATCAGCGCCGCGCCGAGCGCGCAGTTCAGGCCGAAGGTCAGCGGCTTCGCGTGACGCAGCGAGTTCCAGAACGCCTCGACCGTCTGGCCCGACAGGATGCGGCCCGAAGCATCGGTCACCGTGCCGGAAATCATGATCGGCACGAGCTCGCCGGTATCCTCGAACAACTGGTCGAGCGCGAACAGCGCGGCCTTGGCGTTCAGCGTATCGAAGATGGTCTCGACCAGGAACAGATCGCAGCCCGCGTCGAGCAGCGCCTTCGCCTGCTCGTAGTAGGCGTCGCGCAGTTCGTCGAAGGTCACGTTGCGCGCGCCCGGATCGTTCACGTCGGGCGAGATGCTCGCCGTCTTCGGCGTCGGTCCGATCGCGCCCGCGACGAAGCGCGGCTTGTCGGGCGTCGCGTACTTGTCGCAGGCTTCGCGCGCGAGCTTCGCCGATTCGACGTTCATCTCGGCGGCGAGGTCCTCCATGCCGTAATCGGCCTGGGCGACGCGCGTCGCGCCGAAGGTGTTCGTCTCGACGATGTCCGCACCCGCCGCCAGATACTGCTCGTGAATCTCGCGGATGATCTGCGGCTGCGTGATCGACAGCAGTTCGTTATTGCCCTTGATGTCGCGGCCGTAGTCCTTGAAGCGCTCGCCGCGATAGGCGGCCTCGTCGAGCTTGTAGCGCTGGATCATCGTGCCCATCGCGCCGTCGAGGATCAGGATGCGCTTCTGCAGGAGCGCGGGCAGCGCGGCGCCGCGCGTGTAGGTGCGCGCGGCGGCTTTCGGAGTGGCGTTCTGGGTCATGACGGACGAGGCCTGCACCAAATGTGAAATAGCCTGACATTGTAGCCGCAGCGAGGGGGCCTCGCTCCGCGCGGACGGCCTGGACGGCGGCGCAAGAAGAAGGGACGGCGCCAAAAAAAGAACCCCGCCGGCTGCCGGACGGGGTCTTTCGGGAGAGGGGACGAGTGTCGCCTGAGCCGCATGTCCGTGCGGCGGCGGGGGGCGGGAAGGCTGCAAGCCTCCCGCGCCCGGGTGAATCAGTGAAGCACGACCGGCTGGTTCATCAAGATATCGAACTGGCCGAGGAACTCATCGACATCCTCGAGCGATGGCTCTTCTTCGATCAGCTTCTGCACGTGCTCGCGAAACTTCGCCGCAAGCGCGCCGTCGATAAAAATCTCCCGTTGCGTGTTTTTGTCAACGATCTCGTAGCCGCCCGCCTTCATGGCGAGATGGTTGTCCTGCGGCGGAAACTCGACGACGCAATAGTTGGGGCTGTTGTAGATCATTTGCATGGCGACACTCCTTATTCCTTGTTGCTCCTGGCAATTCCTGCACCGTAGGTGGAGCGCTTGGGTTGGAATTCAAGGGGTGGCCTCGATGTGATGCCGGTTGTATCGAGGCTTTCTTTTGCAGCAGTTACGCAAAGAATCAATCGGAATCGCGTAAGAAGCCTCCCAATAGCGCACTGAAGCGCTGCGATTCCTCGACCGGTGACAGGTGCGCCGCGTTGAGTAGTTCGAATTGCGCGCCCGGCACCGTGTCTGCGATCACTTTTGACGCAGCATGCGGCGTGCCAACGTCGTGCCTGCCCGCGACGACCAGCGTGCGCTTCCTCACAGAGGCGAGCTTGTCGCGCGCGTCGAAGCGGCTGAGCGCCTCCGCCGCGCGCGCAAATCCCTCCGCGGGCGTGCGTGCGATCGTTTCCCCGATCTGCTCGACCACTTCGGGATGCGCCTTGCGGAATTCGGGCGTGAGCCAGCGCTCGAGCGTCACTTCCACGATACTCGCAGTCCCGTCTTTGCGCACGGAAGCCGCACGTTGCGCGAAGGACGGCCGCGCGTCCTCCGGGATGAAGGCCGGCGCGCCGACCACCGTCAGGGATTCCACTTTGTCCGCATGGTTGATGGCGAGCTTTTGCGCGACCATGCCGCCGATCGACAGCCCGACGGCATGTGCCGAACGCGCGCCGAGCTTGTCGAGCAACGCGGCGAGATCGTCGGCGAGGTCGTCGATCGTGAAGGCGTCGGGCGAGACGCTCGTGTCGCCGTGGCCGCGCAGGTCGTAGCGCAGGACGGTGAAGTCGTTGCGGAAGTAGCCGGCCATCTGGTCCCAGACGGAGAGATCGCCCGCCAGTTGATGAATGAAGACGACCCACGGACCGCCGCCTTCGTTGTCGAGAACATAGCGTGTATCGATGCGATTGATCGTCAACTGCATAACGGCTCCGAAATAGATGCGATTTGCGATGCTGTTTCCGACTGGCTGCATGAGTGTCACGCGCCTTCTGCCGCTTCCGGCGTCACGAAATGTTACGGCCGAGTGACGGCTGTCACCATGGTGACGTTACGGTTTGTCCGGCTGCGGCGCGGCAGGCGCGGATTCCTCAGGCGCACCTTGCGTGCCCGCGGCCGCGCCCTGGCCGGATGCGGCGGGCGGCGCGAGCTTGCCCGCCCAGAGCAGTTCGATTTGCATTCCGTTCGGCTCGGTTTGCAGAATTCGCACGGGCAGCCAGCCGAGCGACGGCGCGAGCCAGATGTCGAGCTTGCGCCTGTCGCCGTCGCGGCGCGGCAGCCGCGTGAAATGCCGCGCGGTCGTGAAGCCGTCGCGCGCCTGCACGGTTTCGTCGCCGACGGTTTCGATCGGCCAGATTTCGTTGCTGTCGTTGTCCGCGACGCTGAATTGCCGCGTCACGCCGGGCTTGTAGCGCTCCGGCGCGCCCCGCACGAGACTCGCCAACTGCATGACGACGCTGAAGCGGTCCTGCGCGCCGTCGGCGAGCGGCTGGGATTGCGGCGTCTTCGTGTAGACGATCTGCTTCGTTTCCCGATTGAAGATGGCCACGTCGGCGGCGCGGCGGCCGCGCTGCTCCGAGTACTGCTCCGGTGCGATGCCGAATCCGTCGATATGGCCCTTGCTCGAATACACATACGGACCGACGAAAGGCAGAGGAATCGATACGACCATTTCGTAATGCTGGCCGTCATTGGCCCAGTGGATCGTGCCGGTCTGATTCATCATGCCGTTCACGAGCGTGTCGTAACGCAGTTCGCCGGTGGGCGGAACGCTGAGCCTGTCGCCTGATGCGGCGGGCTGCGACGCGGCCGGAGGCGCCGCAGCCGATGCCTGCGTCGCGCCGGAGGCAGACGCGACCGACGCCGCGGCCGGCGCGGATGCCGCCGCGCCCGAGGCCGCCGCCGGCGCGTCCGGCTGCGGCGTGACCGCGCTCAGAACCGGCGCGGCGGGCGCGGGAGCCGGCTTCGGCGCCGGCGCAGCAGATTTGGGTGCCGCCGCCGGAGCCGGTGCAGGCGCGGGCGGTGGCGGTGGCGGCGCGGGTGGCGCGACCGGTTTGGGCGTGAGCAACTCGATCTGCACGGGCGGCGCTTCGGGCGGTGGATTCGCCGGCTGCCGATTGTGCTCGATCCACCGAAGCGCGCTCCAGTGCACGCCCGCGACGATCACCGCGGCCAGCACCCAGCGCCGCCAGCGGCGCGGCGCGGCGGTTCGGGGAGCGGCATCGGGTGGCTCGCCGGTCGTCGGGCGAGGACGGTGGAACGGAAACAGTGGCATCGTGCAGAGGGAAGCGCGCGTTGCGGGAGGGCGAAAGGTTTACGACACACGCGATCGAACCGATGTTCCTTGCGCACGCAACCCGCGTATTCAGCGCTCTCCGGCTTTGTACCCCAATTCGTACGACAAGCTGCGCGCGCACTCGCGCAGGGCGGAATCGATCTCACCGCCCCAGCGCGTATCGAACGTGCCTTCGTGTCCGAGCGCGATCAGCCCGAGCGCGAGCTCGCCTGTCGAATCGAAGACCGGCGTGCAGAACGCGTGGATCGTCGGCAGCAACATGCCTTCGACGCGCGCCGCGCCGTGTTCGCGCACATCGGCGATGAGGGGCTCGACGTCGGCCATCGTCTGCTTCATGGCGATGAGTTCGCGGTCGAGCATCGGCTGCGTCTTGCTGCGGGGAAGATATGCGGCAAAGAGCAGGCCGGTCGCCGACGAGAGCAGCGGCATCACGTCGCCCAGCTTGAGCGATGCCTTCGCCGGATGGCTCGACTCCATCCAGTGCACGACGGTCGGCCCCTGATTGCCCCACACCGCGATGCCGACCGTCTGGTCGAGCCGGTCGCGCAATTCCGCGAGCGCGATGCGCGCGAGCCTCACGCCATCGACGCGGGCGAGCCGCGCGAGGCCCATCTGCAACGCGAACCCGCCGAGCTCGTAGCGGCCGGAAACCGGATCCTGCGACGCGAGCCCCAGCCGCAAAAAGCTCACGAGATAGCGATGCGCCTTCGCCGGGCTCATGCCCGCGCGCTGCGCGAGGTCGCGCAGCATCATCGCGCGCGGCTCGTTGGTGAGCACGTCGAGCAGCCGGAAGCCCACTTCGATCGATTGAATGCCGGAGCGCGTCTTTTCCTCGGCGGCGTCGCTTGTGTCGAGGGTGTCTTCGTCGTCGGAAGTGGCGGATTGGATCGATTGCATCGAGTTCGTGGGAACAGCCGGGGATTCACCATCGTAAAATAGATTTCCCTTAACGTCACCTCAAGTCACCGACACCGCTCTATGAAACTTGCCACGCTGAAGGACGGCACGCGCGACGGCCAGCTCGTCGTCGTATCGCGCGATCTGCGCACGGCGGCCATCGCCGATGGAATCGTGTCGACGCTGCAGCGCGCGCTCGACGACTGGACCTTCTACGCGCCGCAGCTCATGGAAGTCTACGAGGCGCTCAATCTGGGCCGCGCGCGCAACACGTTCCCGTTCGATCCGAAGGCGTGCATGGCGCCGCTGCCGCGCGCGTTCCAGTGGGCGGACGGCTCGTCATACGTGAATCACGTCGAACTCGTGCGCCGTGCGCGCGGCGCGGAAATGCCGCCCGAGTTCTGGACCGATCCGCTCATGTACCAGGGCGGCAGCGACGATCTTCTGGGCCCGACGGACGACATCGTGGTCGCGACCGAATCGTACGGCATCGACTTCGAGGCGGAAGTCGCCGTGATCACGTCCGACGTCCACATGGCCGCGATGCCCGACGAAGCATTGAAGAGCGTGCGCCTGCTGATGCTCGTGAACGACGTGTCGCTGCGCAATCTCATTCCCGCCGAGCTCGCGAAAGGCTTCGGCTTTTTCCAGAGCAAGCCCGCGACAGCCTTCTCGCCCGTCGCCGTCACGCCCGACGAACTCGGCGACGCATGGCGCGAAGGCCGCGTGCACCGTCCGATGATCGTGCACTGGAATGGCAGGAAGGTCGGCCAGCCGGATTGCGGCGTCGACATGGTGTTCCACTTCGGCCAGCTGATCGCGCACGCCGCGAAGACGCGCAACCTGCGCGCGGGCTCGATCGTCGGCTCGGGCACGATCTCCAACAAGGATGCGAAGCGCGGCTACTGCTGCATCGCCGAGAAGCGCTGTCTCGAGATCATCGAGCACGGCGCGCCGCAGACGGAGTTCATGAAGTTCGGCGACAGCGTGAAGATCGAGATGCTCGACGAAGAGGGCAGGTCCATCTTCGGCGCGATCGATCAGGCGGTCGTGCAGCCCGAGCATTGAGCGCGTAGCGACATGGCGCGCATCGCAACGGGTTTAGCCCGATGCGATGCGCGCAAGCCTCGCCTTACACTTTGCCGGACGCCGCCGCACGGCGGACCACACGACGAAAACAACAAGGAGACTTCGATGGTGGCAGGCGGCAAGTGGAGGTTTCTGGTCGGCGCGGCATTGACGTTCGCCGCAACGACGGCGGCATTCGCGCAGACGGCGCAGCCCGTGAAGATCGGCCTCGTGCTCTCGCTCACGGGGCCGGCCGCGTCGCTCGGCATTCCCGCGCGCGACACCGTCGCGCTGCTGCCGAAGGAGATGGGCGGCAGGCCCGTCGACTACATCGTGCTCGACGACGCGTCCGACACCACGCAAGCCGTGCAAAGCACGAAGAAGCTCATCAGCGAGGATCAGGTCGACGCGATCATCGGCTCGTCGATCACGCCCAACTCGCTCGCGATGATCGACGTCGTCGCGCAAGGACAAACGCCGATGATCTCGCTCGCGTCGTCGGCGAAGATCATCGAGCCGGTGGACGACAAGCGCCGCTGGGTCTTCAAGACGCCGCAGACCGACGCGATGATGGCCTCCGCCATCGCCGAGCACGCGAGCAATCACGGCGTGAAGACGCTCGCGTACATCGGCCAGGCGGACGCGCTCGGCGAAACCTTCTATGCGGAAGTCGCGAAGTTCGCGCAGTTGCACAGGATCGACGTGGTCGCGAACGAGCGCTTCAACCGCACCGATCCGAGCGTGACAGGGCAGATCCTCAAGATCCTCGCCGCGAAGCCGGACGCGGTGGTCGTCGGCGCGGCCGGCACGCCCGCCGCCTTGCCGCCGAAGACGCTCGCGCAGCGCGGCTACAAGGGCCGTGTCTATCACAATCACGGCGTCGGCAACCGCGACTTCCTGCGCGTGTGCGGCGCGGACTGCAACGGCACGTTCCTGCCCGCGAGCCCGGTGCTCGTCGCCGCGCAATTGCCGGATGATCATCCGGCCAAGCGCCTTGCGCTCGAATACATCAAACTGTACGAGGCGAAGCAGGGGCCGGGTTCCGTGTCGGCATTCGGCTCGTATGCCTGGGACGCGGGCATGCTGCTCACCCGCGCGGTGCCCATTGCGATGAAGGCGGGCGCGCCCGGCACGCCCGCGTTCCGCAACGCGCTGCGCGACGCGCTCGAAGGCACGAAGAACTTCGCCGACACGAACGGGCAGGTCAACATGACGCCCAAGGATCACATCGGCCTCGACCAGCGCGCGCGCGTGATGGTCGAGATCCGCGACGGCAAGTGGGTCTATCAGCCGCGCTGAACCTCAACACAACGCGAGGCGAACGACATGAGCGATCTCTCCATTTACTCGGGCTACAAGTCGCTCGAGCTGCGCCGCCATCCGCATGGCGTGCTCGAAGTGGTGATGCCCGGAACGGGCGCGAACAAGAGCGGTCTCTCCACCGCTGACGCCAGCATGCATCGCGAACTCGCGGACATCTGGCGCGACATCGATCGCGATCCGGATACGCGCGTCGCGCTGATTCGCGGCGAAGGCAAGGGCTTTTCGGCGGGCGGAGATCTCGGGCTCGTCGAGGAGATGGCGAACGACTTCGACGTGCGCGCGCGTGTCTGGCGCGAGGCGCGCGATCTCGTGTACAACGTGATCAACTGCGGTAAGCCGATCGTCTCCGCGATGCACGGCCCCGCGGTCGGCGCGGGGCTGGTCGCCGGCTTGCTCGCGGATATCTCGATCGCGTCGAAGTCGGCGCGCATCATCGACGGACATACGCGGCTCGGCGTCGCGGCGGGCGATCATGCGGCGATCGTCTGGCCGCTGCTGTGCGGCATGGCGAAGGCCAAGTACTATCTGCTGCTGTGCGAGCCGGTGAGCGGCGAGGAAGCGGAGCGCATCGGGCTCGTGTCGCTCGCCGTCGATGAAAACGAGCTGATGCCCAAGGCGATCGAAGTCGCGAATCGTCTCGCGCAGGGCTCGCAGACCGCGATCCGCTGGACCAAGTACGCGCTCAACAACTGGCTGCGTTCGGCGGGGCCGACCTTCGATACGTCGCTCGCGCTGGAATTCATGGGCTTCGCGGGACCGGACGTGCACGAAGGCATGCGCTCGCTTCGCGAGCGGCGCGCGCCGGATTTTCCGGGCGGCGCGCCGTTCTGATCCACGCGAACATACACACGAGAGAACAAGGAGAGTCGAATGACCGACAACGCAGGCGGCACGCCGCCCTATACGATTCCCGGCTTTCCCGGATTCGGCGATGCCAGCATGATGGGCAAGATGTGGGAACTGATGCGCCTGAACCCGTTTGCGGCCGCGATGCCGGGCGGCGGGCAGGGCGTGGGTCCCTCCCTCTCGATGATGTCCGACATGCTCGCTCCGCTGACCAATATCGAAGATCTCGACAAGCGCGTGACCGACATGCGCGCCGTCGAGCAGTGGCTGAAGCTCAATCTCAACATGCTGCAATCGGCGATTCAGGCGCTCGAAGTGCAGCGCGCGACGCTCGCGACGCTGCGGGCGTTCGGCGCGTTTGCGCAGACTTCGGTCGAAAGCGCGCAAAACGTGGCGGCGGAGAAGGCGAAGGCCGCTGCTGCCGGCTGGCCGATGGGCGGCGCCGCCGCGAAGCCGGATGCGCCGAAGGAAGAAGCGGCCGGACAGGCGCCCGCGGACAAATCGGCCGCCGAAGGCGAGGAACGGAGCGCGCAGGCGCCCGCCGCGCCGCCGCCCGGGTTCGATCCGGCCGGCTGGTGGAACGTGCTGCAGTCGCAGTTCAACCAGCTCGCGCATCTCGCGATGCTCCAGCCCGGCATGAGCGCCCCGCTGAACCCGATGGGCGCCGCGGATGATTCGCCTGCCGCCGCTCGGGACGCGGCGAATCCGGCTGCGGACGCAGGCGAGGAAAAGCCCGAAGCCGCGGCTGCGAAGAAAGCGCCCGCGAGGAAGTCCGCGCCGCGCAAGAAGCCTGTGTAAGTCATCGATTCAGTCTCGTTCCTTCGGACCGAACGCCCGGCGGCGCGCCATGCGCCGACGGGCCCGCCGATTTCCTTCGATGCGCCCGGGCGCATCGAACCGCGTCCGGCGTCATCTGCATAAAATGCATCCTGCACCGCCGACCGTTTCGATTTTGTCTATGATGAAACGTGGACGATGCCGAACTTTGTCCAACTTTCCGGTCGGGCATGCTATCTGCGTCGATCCCGATGTGACTTCTTCCATCGATCTGTCCATGGCAAATTCATTCGAACGGGATTTCGATCTGGAGCCGTTTTCCGCTGGCGAGGAGATTTCTGCGCCCGCGCCCAGGCGTGCCGCCGCGCCGGGCATGGTGGGCATCGGCATTGGCGCGATCGCGCACGAAATCGGTCTGACGAAGGACACGCTGCGCGTCTGGGAGCGCCGTTACGGCTTTCCGCGACCGATGCGCTCGCCCGGCGGCGAGCGTCTGTACCCGCAGGAGCAGGTGTCGAAGCTGCGGCTCGTCAAGCGTCTGCTGGACGCGGGGCATCGTCCGAGCAAGGTGCTCGGGCAGTCGATCGAAGTGCTGCAGCAGTTCGCCGAGCGTTCCGGGATCGCGCAGGACGCGCCGGACGCCGAGCTCGATCATCTGATTTCGTTGCTGCGCGCGAGCGCCTATGAGGAGTTTCGCTTCGGACTTCTGAAGCGCGCGACGCGCGACGGGCTCGAGCGCTTCGTGCTGGACGTGGCGGCGCCGCTGTCGGCGCGCGTCGGCAACGGGTGGGCCGCGGGCACCCTGCAGGTCCATCACGAGCATCTCTTCAGCGAGGCGCTGCAGACGACACTGCGCACGCTGATGCGTCCGCTCTCCGATGCGCTGCGTGGGCGCGGCAGCCGCCCGCGCGTATTGCTCACGACGCTCTCCGGCGAAGGCCACGGCCTCGGCATCCTGATGGCCGAGGCGATGTTCACGCTCTCCGAATGCGAGTGCATCCAGTTGGGGCTGCAGACGCCGCTGCACGATATCGTCGATGCCGTGGCGGTGCACAACGTCGACATCGTCGCACTGTCGTTCACGGGGGTAATGCCGACGCAGTCCATCGCGCACGGCCTGACCGACCTGCGCAATCTGCTGCCGCCGCAGGTGCGCATCTGGGTCGGCGGAAGCAGTCCGGCGCTGCGCCGCAAGTTCCACGACGGCGTGCATCACGTGGCAGGATTGACCCCGATCGACGCGACTGTCGCGGATTGGCGTCAATCGGCCGTGCTATGATCAAAGACGCTCGTCGCGGCGGGCGATGACGCGGGACTCGACGGCTGGCGCGCCCAGCGCCGCAGTCCGCGCCAGCCACAGGCGGCGCCGCGTAGTTCGCGTTGCATGCGCCTCGCACCGCTGTCACGCCGGTGTGCCATACTGCGCGGCCGGCGCAGTGCCGGCGGCAGGCTCGGCTTCACTTGAACATACCTCAGGCACAGGTTTCGCTCCTCACCCACGGTAGAACAAGACGCACAACACGCAACATTTGCACGGGGAAGTGCAGTGTTAACAGCGGGACGCGATGCGTTGCCGCGGCGCTATTTCCAGCGCTTCGTTGTCGCTTTTCGTCTTCGGCCGACCGAATCCCGCGTAAAATTGAAAGCTTGGCTGTTCCCGTGCAAGGCATTTGCGCACGTGTGAACCGAAAGTCAATACAGATATAACGTCGCATAAGTGGCATCAGGGGTGGACTATGAACACCATGCTTTATCCGGAACTCTATAAATCGCTGGAATCCGTCCGCTGGGATATGGAAAAAGACATTCCTTGGGACACGTTCGATGCGTCCCTGCTCACCGACGAGCAGGCCAGGACCATCAAGATGAACGCGATCACCGAATGGTCCGCTCTTCCCGCAACCGAAATGTTCCTGCGTGACAACCACCACGACAGCGACTTTTCCGCTTTCATGAGCGTATGGTTCTTCGAGGAGCAGAAGCATTCGCTCGTGCTGATGGAGTATCTGCGGCGCTTCAGGCCCGAACTCGTGCCGACCGAAGAGGAGCTGCACGCGGTGCGCTTCGAGTTCGATCCGGCGCCGCCGCTCGAAACGCTGATGCTGCACTTCTGCGGCGAGATCCGCCTGAATCACTGGTACCGCCGCGCTGCCGAATGGCATACCGAGCCGGTCATCAAGCACATCTACGAAACCATTTCGCGCGACGAAGCCCGCCACGGCGGCGCGTATCTGCGCTACATGAAGAAGGCGCTCGCGAATGCGGGCGATACGGCGCGCGCCGCGTTCGCGAAGATCGGCGTGCTGATGGCCTCCGCGCGCCGCACCGAAAAGCCGCTGCATCCAACCAACCTGCACGTCAATCAGGCCCTCTTCCCGCGCGATACCGTGCAGTCGCGCCTGCCTGATCCGGAGTGGCTCGAGCGCTGGCTCGACGACCAGATCCGCTTCGACGACAGCTGGGAGAGGAAGGTCGTCGAGCGCATCCTGCACAACCTGTCGATTCTGTTCGAGCGTTCGTTCGTGACCGCGCAGGAGCTGAACCGTTATCGCAAGGAAGTGGTGCAGCGTCTGCAGGCCGCGCCGGGCGGCTCGGCCGAGCAGCCGGCCTGAGTCCTCGGGCTTTGAAGGAGAGACGGCCCGCCGGGTTGAACCGGCGGGCCGTTTTGCTTTTCGTGCCGCATCGATATCGCATTCCGCGCCAGGCGCCGTGGCACAATTTGCGCTTTCAGAACACCGCATCGAGCGCCGCCATGCCCGCCATTTTCGAACGCAAGCTCACCACGCGCGAGGCGCTCGCCGCGCTTCGTCCGACGCTCGCCGGTCCCGTCGTCTTCACCAACGGCGTCTTCGACATTCTTCATCGTGGTCACGTGACCTATCTCGCCGACGCGAAGGCGCTGGGCGCGACGCTCATCGTCGGCGTGAACAGCGATGCTTCGGTACGTACGCTCGGCAAGGGCGACGATCGCCCGATCAATCGCGAGGACGATCGCATGGCGCTGCTCGCGGCGCTGGAAAGCGTCGACTGGGTGGTGAAGTTCGAGGAATCGACACCGCTGCAACTGATCGAGGCGTTGCGCCCCGACGTGCTCGTGAAAGGCGGCGACTACGACATGGACAAGCTGGCCGAATCGGCGCTCGTGCGCGGCTGGGGCGGCCGGGCGCTCGCCATCGCGTTCGAGCACGACCGCTCGACGACCGCATTGCTCAGGAAGGTCCGCGCGCAGTCCTGAGCCGCGTCGAGGCTTACTGCCCGAGCGGCGAGGCCTGCACGTTCGCGGCGGGCGCCGGGCCGCCGACGCGCGGCTGATCGAACGATTCTTCGGGATGGAGCGCGCGCGTCGTCAGCGCTTCGGGATGAACCTGCTGCAACAGGTGATGCGGCTCGCGCGCGCCCGCGGCCGGCAGCGGACCGAAGGCGCCGCGCATGACCGCGAACATCAGCAGGTTGGCGAGAATCAGGAGGGTGATCAGCCAGCGCAGCATTCGTGGGCTCCGTCCTTTGGTCCGTTGGTCAGCAAATCAGGAAGAATGGCGCGCCGTCGCGTCGCGCGCGATGAGCGCGAGGCCGGACAGCACGAGGGAATCGTGTCGAATATGCGGCACGCCGAGCGCGCCCGCGATTTCATTTGCGGCGCCGCCGCCGAGCACGAGACGGACGTCGGTTTGCCAGTCCGCTTTCAGGTCATGCCACGCGCGCTCGATCAGGCTCGCCTGCGCGAGCAGGCATCCGGCCGAGAGCGCGGCGGCGGTGTCGGTGGCGAACATACCGCGGGTTTGATTGAGCGCTTCGCGTGCGGACGCGGCATCGAGCGTCGGCAATTGCGCGGTGTGGCTGCCGAGGGATGCCATCATCAGCGACCAGCCCGGCGCGATCAGGCCGCCCGTGAAGACGCCGTCGGCGCGCAGCGCTTCGAGCGTCGTCGCGGTGCCGAAGGTCGCGACGAGCAGATGCTCGCCGGGGTACGCGGCGCGCGCGCCGATCATTCCGCACCAGCGGTCGCTGCCGAGGCGCGACGGTTCGGCATAACCGTTGACCACGCCGCATTGCTCGGCCTTCGCGCGCACGACGGTGCGCGGCAGAGCAGCCCAGCGCGCGTCGATCAGGCGCTGGATGCGGTTTTGCACCGGCATGCCCGCAACGTTCGAAATCCATGCGCTCGCCGGCGTCGCCAGATCCGACCAGGCCTCGAGCGCGGCGTCGTCGGCGGCGCTCGAATGGTGAGCGTGCTCGAATGCGCCGTTCGCCAGCGCGGCGCCGTCTTCATCGACGAGCGACCACTTGATGCGGCTGTTGCCCGCGTCGATCAGCAGATACCGTGTATCGCTCACGGACGCTCCCTGGCCAGCCGCAGCGTCAGTTCGCCGCTCGCGATGGTGCGCGGGCCCTCGGGGGCGTCGATCAGCAACTGGCCGCTGTCGTCGACACCCGACGCGATGCCGTGCGTCACTTCCCTGCCTTGATCGAGCAGCGCGACTTCGCGTCCGGCCCAGGCGTGCGCGTCGAGCCAGCGCTGGCGGAATGGCTTGAAGCCCTCGGTTTCGAAGCGCGGGAGCGCGGTGTCGAGCGCGTTGAGCAGCGCGGCGAGCGTGTCGGTGAGATTCGCATCGGGCCACGCGCGCGCGAGCGCGGCGGGCGCGGCGCCCGGCGCGGACGACGCGGCCAGCCGGTTCGCATCGTCGACCCGGGCGGCAAGCTGCTCCGCGCCATGCAGGTTCATGCCGATGCCGATTACCACGGCCGTCGCATTCGGCGTGTTCCACGCGGTCTCGATGAGGATGCCGGCGAGCTTGCCGTCGTCGAGCAGGACGTCGTTCGGCCATTTCAGCGCGGGCCGCGCGGACGGCGTGAGCGGCAGGCGCGCGAGCGCATCGAGCACGGCGGTGCCGATGGCGAGGCTCAGGCCCGACAGCCCTTCGATGGGCCGCTTCAGCACGCACCCGACCGACATCAGCAGCGCGTTGCCGGGCTCGGCGAACCAGGCGCGGCCGCGTCGTCCGCGTCCGGCGGTTTGCGAATACGCGATGCGGACCGTGGGCGCGGCGGCGCTGTCACGCGGCAGGGCGCGCAGTTGCTCCACCAGGTCGGCGTTGGTGGAGCCCGTCTCGTCGACGATGTCGATGGTCCAGTCGCGCGCGGGACGCTCGGCGAGTGTCACGAGCCGCGTGCGGTCGATGCGCCAGGGGGCGTCGGGGGCGAAGGGAGAGGGTGGGTTCATGGCGGGTATTGTAGCGGCGCGATGAGCATCGCTACCTCCGCGAGAATGTCACACGAACGCGATGCGCAGCGTCTTGCCGCAAGCCGTAGCGTATCTGTCGAGGATATCGAGCGATGGCGAATGCTTCTCGCTGGTGATCGACTGTTCAATCTGGTTCACCGCGGAGGTGGTCATACGTCGTTGTCCGTTGGATAACGACGCCGCGCGTGCAACACATTAAGAACGATGATGCGATCAGTCACGCGGTAAATCACGAGGTAGTTTGGATGAACAATCATCTCCCGGGTGTTCGAAACGCGTCCGCGTCGGTAGATGTACGGGTTTTCCGCCAGTGTCGTGACTGCTTCCCTGATTAAACCGACCAGATTTTCAGCTGCCTGTGGGTCACGTTCTTCGATGTACTCGTAGATTTCCTTGAGCCGCCTACGTGCACGCGGCCGCCAGTCAACGAGCATTTCTCGCCTTGCGTTTTGCTGCGATCAGCGCATCCATTTCAGCAAACACTTGATCGTGTGCGATGGATGGTGCAGGGTCCGACAGGGACGCTTCCACCTCGGCCCGAAACCATTTGTCATAGCGATCTGCGTCTTCCAGGGTGTCGAACTCGTGAATCAGAGGATCCAGTCTTGCGTCCATTGCTTTCGCACCAGAATTGTTGGATTCATCATAGCGCAACGACTTGAATGCAGCGCAAGGCGGAAATTCCTATCTTGGATCTTGGATCTTGGAACTTCGGAATGATTTCCGCTCGTCCCGCCATCCCCCGCCCCCAAACCAACCTTCGCTACAATGTCCTTTCCCCTTTAACCGCGTCTCACCGCGCCATCGATCCTTGGACTTCGACACGCCGCCGCGCCTAAGAGTGGAAGCCGGTCAGCAGGGCAAGGTGGTCCGGCTCTCGGGCCAGTGGACCGCGCTCGCGCTCGCCCGCGACCGCGCCAAGAGCGGCGTCACGCGACGGCTGCGCGCCATCGGGCGCGAGGCGATCGGCCAGTGGGATCTGCTTTCCGTCGAGCGGCTCGATCACGTCGGCGGCCAGGCGCTGTGGCGCGTCTGGGGACGGAAGATGCCCGCAACCATCGCGCTTTCCGATACGCAGCGCGAAATCTTCGAGCGCGTCGCGCTGCTCGATGCCGAGCGCGAGGAGCCCGAGCCCGTCGATCGCGTCGATCCGGTCACGCGCCTGGGCCAGCTGATCTTCACGTTCTTCGATCATCTCTACGGCGGCCTCGCGATGTTCGGCGGCTTCATGCTCGATCTCTTCGGGCTCGTGCGGCGTCCGACGCGCATTCCCTGGACCGAGATCTCCGCCAACATCTATAGCGCCGGCGCGCAGGCGCTCGCGATCACCGCGCTCGTCGCGTTTCTGATCGGCATCGTGCTGAGCTACCTGTCCGCGCAGCAGTTGCGCGTGTTCGGCGCGAACCAGTACATCGTGAACATCCTCGGGCTGTCGGTGATCCGCGAGCTCGGGCCGGTGCTCTCCGCGATTCTCGTGGCCGGGCGCTCGGGCTCCGCCATCACCGCGCAGATCGGCGTGATGCGCGTCACCGAGGAGCTCGACGCGATGCAGGTCATGGGCATCCCGCACGGCCTTCGGCTCGTGCTGCCGCGCGTGATCGCGCTCGGCATCGCGATGCCGCTGCTCGTCATGTGGACCAACATCATCGCGTTGACGGGCGGCGCGCTCGCGGCGAAGCTCGTGTTGTCCATCGACATGAATTTCTTCATCCGCTCGCTGCCGTCGGTCGTGCCGATCGCGAATCTCTGGATCGGGCTCGGCAAGGGCGTCGTGTTCGGCATGCTGATCGCGCTCGCCGCGTGTCACTTCGGCTTTCGCATCAAGGCGAATTCGCAGAGCCTCGGCGAAGGCACGACGACGTCCGTCGTTACGTCGATCACCATCGTGATTCTGGCGGACGCGGTGTTCGCGATCCTGTTCCAGAACGTGGGGCTATAAACGAATGTCGACCACGCTCGCCACCGCCGTTCGCCACCAGCCGCCGCCCGTCATCGCGGAGCCGGTGATCGAGGTACGCGATCTGACGAAGCGCTACGGACGCACGGTGATCCACGAGCATCTGAATCTCGACGTGCGGCGCGGCGAGATCGTCGCGTTGCTGGGCGGCTCGGGTTCGGGCAAGACGACGCTCGTGCGGCAGATTCTCGGGCTCGAATCGCCGACTTCCGGCACCATTCGCGTGCTCGGCGAGGAATGGGCGCGCATGGACGACGAAACCGCGAAGATGCTGCGCACGCGCTCCGGCATGATGTTCCAGCAAGGCGCGCTGTTCTCGTCGCTGACTGTGTACGACAACATCGCGCAGCCGTTTCGCGAGCTCGGCAAGATTCCCGAGGACCTGATCCGCGAGTTCGTGATGCTCAAGCTCGAGATGGTCGGCCTGTCGTGCAAGCACGCGAGCAAGATGCCTTCGGCGCTGTCGGGCGGCATGGTCAAGCGCGTGGGCATCGCGCGGGCGATCGCGCTCGAGCCCGAGCTGCTGTTTCTCGACGAGCCCACGGCCGGCCTCGATCCGAAGGCCTCCGACGAGTTCGTCGATCTGATCGCCACGCTGCATCGCGCGCTCGGCCTGACCGTCGTGCTGGTCACGCACGATCTCGATACGATGGTCGCGCTTTCCACGCGCGTCGCCGTGCTGGCGGAGAAGCGCGTGCTCGTCGCGGCGCCGGTGGAGGAGGCCTGCGCGGTGGATCATCCGTTCATTCGCGAGTATTTTCTCGGGCGGCGCGGACGCCGCGCGCTGCAGGCGTTGCCGCCCGAGCGCCGCGCGAAGCTGCCCGCGGCCGCGCTCGAGGACGCGCCGATCGCCGTCAACAAGTAGCCGCGTCACGCGGCCCGGGGCCGACGCTGCCGGGAAGTCAAAGGAACCTGCCGATGGAAAACAAATCACATGCGTTCTGGACCGGGCTTTTCACGATCGTCCTCGTGCTGGCCATCGCGTTCGCCGTGTTCTTCTTCAACGTGGATCGCACCGTGCGCGTGCCTTACGACCTGATCGCGCGCACCAACGTCACCGGGCTCTTCACGGACGCCGCCGTGCGCTATCGCGGTCTGGGCGTCGGCAAGGTGGAATCGATCCGCTTCGATCGCGCCCATCCAGGGCAGATCCGCATCCGCATTCTCGTCGACCAGAACGCGCCGATGACGCACTCGACCTTCGCGACGCTCGGCTTTCAGGGCGTGACCGGCATCGCGTTCGTGCAGCTCGACGACACCGGCAGCAACCCCAGCCCGCTCGCGTCGTCGCCACAGCACGTCGCCGAGGTGCCGATGCGTCCGGGCCTGTTCGAGCAACTGCAGCAGCGCGGCGACATCATCCTGAAAAAGTTCGAGCGCCTGTCCGACGACGCCGACAAGTTCCTCTCCGATGACGTGCGCGATCAACTCATGGAAACGACGAAGAGCCTGAAGGGCGCGGCGGACGGCATCGCGACGCTCGCGAGCCAGGTCCAGCCCGCGACGGCGCAATTGCCGCAGACGCTGAAGCAGATCAACACCACCCTCGCATCGACCAATCAGCTCGTGCAGAACCTGAATCGTCCGGACGGCCCGTTCGTCACCAATCTGAACAAGGCGGGCAAGGCCGCGGAGGACGCGAGCGCGGCGCTCTCGGACATGAACGAATCGCTGCGCTTCGTGACGGCGCGCGTGGGCTTCGAGGCGCTGCCGCGCTTCTATTCGTTCAGCGACGACGTGAGCGCCGCCGCGCGCTCGATCGACCGCGCCGCCGACGCGTTCAGCACCAATCCGCGCAGCGTGCTGTTCGGCGCGCCGCAGCAGGCGCCCGGGCCGGGCGAGCCGGGTTTCGCATGGCCCGCGCAGCCGGCGCATTGATCGAGAAAACGACATGGCAAACTTCGATTTGAAACTAGGAATCGCGGCGTGCGCGCTCGCCTGCGTCACGCTGCTCGCAGGCTGCGGATCGACGCCGAGCGCGATGCCCAACGCGCACTACGACCTGGGCGCGCCGCCCGCCGCGAACGCGACGGCCAGCGCCTTGCCGATGCCGCCGGTGAAAGTGCTGGCCGTGGCCGCGCCGCGCAGCCTCGAAACCGATGCCTTCGCGTATCGCCTGAGCTACGTGGACGCGCAGCGCACCGGCAGCTATTCGAACAGCCACTGGACGATGCCGCCCGCGCAACTGCTGACACAGCGCCTGCGCGAGGCGCTCGCGGCGCGCGGCCCGATCCTGTCGGGCGCCGATCCGGTGCGCGCCGTGCCGCTGCTCGAAGTCGAACTGACGAGCTTCGAGCAGGTCTTCGATGCGCCCGAGCAGAGCCACGGCCTCGTGTCCGTGCGCGTGACGCTCACGCAGCAGGGGCGCGTGGTCGGCCAGCGCAGCTTCGCCGCGAGCGCGCCCGCGCCGACCGGCGACGCATCCGGCGGGGCGCGGGCGCTCGCCGCCGCATCGGACGACGTCATCGCTCAACTCAGCGCGTGGCTCGCCGCGCAACCGCTTTCCGCGTCCCGATGATATTGGGTTGTTTTACCATCCGCACAGGGCGGAGGCGTCCGGGCGGCTCATGACGATCAAGCAATGGCAGCGCCGCCCGTCGGCGTTTTCCCGGCAGGCGCTCGGCGCATACGCGGCGCTCGTCGTCTATGGATCGCTGTATCCGTTTTCCGGCTGGCGCTCGCTCGGGCTCAGCCCGTTCGCGTATCTCACCGATCCGCTGCCGCAATATCTGACGGTCTTCGATGTCGTCACCAACGTGCTCGGCTACATGCCGCTCGGCGCGCTGATCGTGCTCGCGCTTTATCCGCGCTTTCGCGGCACGCCCGCCGTGGGCGCGGCGCTGCTCGGCGGCGCGCTGCTTTCCGGCACGATGGAGGCAATCCAGACTTATCTGCCGACGCGCGTCGCCTCGAATCTCGATCTCGCCGCGAATGCGTTCGGCGCCCTTGTCGGCGGCGTGCTGATCGCGCCCGCGACCAGCGCGCTGCTCGACAGAGGCTTGCTCAGGCGCATCCGCTTCACGTGGTTCGAGCGCGACGCGGCGTATGTCATCGGCCTGTCGGCGCTGTGGCCCTTCGCGACGATGTTCCCCGCGCCCTATCTCTTCGGCGGCGGCGACCTGCCGCGTGCGCTGTGGGACGGGCTCGATCCAGCGATGCAGGACGCGATCCTCGCGTGGACGCCCGCCGCGTGGGACGTCGAAAGCTGGCCGGACCGGCTCGGCGCGCTCCTGCCCGACGACGCGTGGGAAGCGCTCATCACGTCGAGCAGCCTGTTCGCCGCGCTCGTGCTCGCGACGCTGCTCACGCGCAGGCGCGCACCGCGCATCCGGCTGATGCTCGGCCTGATCGCGATGACGCTCTTCGCGAAAGCGGGCGCCGCGTTCCTGCAATCGCGCGCGGGCCTGACCTTCGACTGGGCCACGGACGGCGCGCTGGAAGGCATCGGCATCGCTACGGTGGCGGGCGTGCTGTCGGTGTCGCTGCCGCGCGGGCTGCGCGCGGCCCTCGCGGGCGCCGCGCTCGTGCTGTCGCTCGCGCTCGTCAATCTGCTGCCGGTGAATCCGTACTTCGACATCGTGCTCGCCGACTGGCGACAGGGGCGCTATCTGCACTTCAACGGGCTCGCGCACTGGCTCTCGTGGGTGTGGCCCTATGCGGCGCTCGGCTGGCTCGCATCGGCGGCGGAGCATGCCTGGCTCGCGCGCCGGCGCGCCCGGCGCTCCGCGTGAAACCGGGGCAAAGCGCCGAAGCGCCCACTCTGGTCGCAGCGGGCACGAACATCGCTCGCTATAATCGACCGACACTCTCATCGCATCGCGCTCATGGATTCCTTCTACAAGTATCACGTGTTCTTCTGCCTGAACCAGCGTGACGCCGACGCGCCGCGCCCGAGCTGCGCGAACTGCAACGCGCAGGCCATGCAGGAGCACGCGAAAAAGCGCGTGAAGCAGCTGGGCCTCGCGGGCGAGGGCAAGGTGCGCATCAACAAGGCGGGATGTCTCGACCGCTGTGAGCTGGGGCCGGTCGTGGTCGTGTATCCGGAAGGCACGTGGTACACGTATGTCGATGAAACCGACATCGACGAGATCGTCGATTCGCATCTGGTCAACGGCAAGGTCGTCGAACGTCTCCTCATCGATCAACCGGCATGAACGCGCAAACCGAAAAATTCCTGATCGACGGTCCCGTCGGCAAGATCGAAGTCGCGCTGGATCGCACGGAAGGCGCGCCGCGGGGCATCGCGCTCGTCGCGCATCCACACCCGCTGTTCGGCGGCACGATGGACAACAAGGTCGCGCAGACGCTCGCGCGCACCTTCGTGCAGCTCGGCTACACGACTTACCGCTCGAATTTCCGCGGCGTCGGGCAGACCGCGGGCGAGCACGACAACGGCACCGGCGAACAGGACGACCTGCTCGCGGTGATCGACCACATGCGCGCGCAGCCGGGCCAAGCCGACGTGCCGATCGTGCTCGCGGGCTTTTCGTTCGGCACGTTCGTGCTGTCGCATGTCGCGAAGCGCATGCACGAGGCGGGCAAGCCGATCGAGCGCATGGTGTTCGTCGGCACGGCGGCGAGCCGCTGGGACGTCGTGCCCGTGCCCGAGACCACGCTCGTGATTCACGGCGAAGTGGACGACACCGTGCCCATCCAGTCCGTGTACGACTGGGCGCGGCCGCAGGAACTACCGGTCGTCGTGATTCCGGGCGGCGAGCACTTCTTCCACCGCAAGCTGCATATCCTGAAGCGCGTGATCGTCGATGCGTGGCGCTGACGCGTCATCGACTCGTTCCCGAGCATTCCCCGCGGCGCAAGGCTTTCGAAGGCTTGCGCCGCGTTGCTTTCGACGTACCGAAAAGCATCGATTCGCGCGACATGTAGGCAGATTCGCAGGAATCCGGCGGCGCGCGACGCGTATAATGGCGCAGAATTTTTTCGCCGCAGCCTTTGTTTCGCTCGAGCGGCGTCGCGCGATGCGTCGTTCGACGCCGATGCGCCGGCCCCGAGCGCCGGTCCACGCGACGAACGCCCAAGCCAAACGTTTGAGAACCGTTTGAGAACCGATAGCGCGGCCGTCTGTCGAATGAGCGCTTCTTCGCCGCGGCACCGCGCGTGCCGCCCTTCTGGCGAAGTGCGCGGACGGCATCGACGGTCCGCCTGTTCAACCCGCGTTTCGCCGACCCAGATCCCCGATCATCGACGAAGCGCCGATGCTTTTTCTGCCGATCGATCCTATGCGCTTTCTCCCTTCCGGCCTGTCTGTTCCTGCTGTTTCCATGTCCACTGCTTCCGCCATTCATCGCCGCGCCTTCAAGGCCGCACTCGTGCTGCCCGCCGTACTGGCAGCCGCAAGTGCGTTCGCGCAAGTCCCGCCGCCCGACGTGACGGCGCGCTCGTGGGTGCTCGTCGATGCAACCAGCAATCAGGTGCTCGCATCGGGCAATCCCGATGAGCGCGTCGAGCCGGCATCGCTCACGAAGCTGATGACCGCGTATCTCGTCTTCGACGCGCTGAAGACGAAGAAGATCAACATGGATCAGACCGTCATGCCGAGCGAGGCCGTGCGCCGCGTGAGGACGGACGAGTCGCGCATGTTCATCGAGGCGAACAAGCCGGTCACGGTGCACGACCTGGTGTACGGCATGATCGTGCAGTCGGGCAACGACGCGGCCATCGCGCTCGCGGAACTCGTCGGCGGCAGCGAAGGCAACTTCGTGCAGCTGATGAACGCGGCGGCGAAGCGCATCGGCATGAAGAACACCAACTTCGCCGATGTCAACGGCATGCCCGATCCGCAGCATTACACGACCGCCGGCGACCTCGCCGTGCTGTCGACGCGCCTGATTCGCGACTTCCCCGAGTACTACGGCATCTTCTCGGTGAAGGACTTCACGTACAACAAGATCAAGCAGCCGAACCGCAACCGCCTGCTGTGGCTCGATCCGACCGTCGACGGCCTGAAGACCGGCCACACGAAGGCCGCCGGCTATTGCCTGATCGCGACCGCCAAGCGCTCGCTCGTCGGCGTGCCCGACGCGAGCCGCCGTCTCGTCGCCGTGATGATGGGCGAGCCGAAAGAGCACAACCGCGTGCAGGACAGCCTGAAGATGCTGAACTACGGCTACACCGCGTACGACGCGCTGCGCCTCTACAAGGCCAATCAGGTGATCGACTCGCCGCGCGTGTACAAGGGCGCGACCAACAACGTGCAGGCCGGCGTCACGACCGATCAGTACATCACCGTGCCGAAGGGCCTGGGCGACAAGGTCAAGCCGACGGTCACGCACAACGACCTGCTCGTCGCGCCGATCAAGAAGGGCCAGCAGATCGGCACCGTCAAGATGATGGCGGACGGCAAGGAAATCGCTCAGTTCCCGCTCGTCGCGCTGCAGGATGTGCCGGAGGCGGGCCTGTTCGGTCGCCTGTGGGATTCGGCGCTGCTGATGTGGCAAAAGCGCAGCAAGTAACCGATGGTCTGAAAAAGGAGCGGTCTCGATGAGCCAAGCCGAAGTGTTCGATCCGACGGTCTATCTGAACGGTGAGTGGGGGCCGCTTTCCGAAGCGCGCATTCCCGTGCTCGACCGCGGGTTCATCTTCGGCGATGGCGTGTATGAAGTCGTGCCGCTCTACGCGCAAGCCGATGGCGCGCGCCTGCCGTTCCGGCTGAAGCAGCATCTCGCGCGGCTCGATCGCAGCCTCGGCAAGATTCGCATCGACAATCCATTCGACGACGCCGGCTGGCGCGCACTGATCGATCGCGCGATCCGCGAAAACGCGGGCGAGGGCGACGCGCTCGTCTACATCCAGGTGACGCGCGGCGTCGCGAAGCGTCGCGGGCACGCGTTTCCGGCGGACATCACGCCGACCGTGTTCATCATGATCAGCAAGCTCGTCTTCCCGAGCGTGGAAGAGCGCTCGCGCGGCGCGGTGGCCGTGACCGCGGAGGACAAGCGCTGGCTGCATTGCGACATCAAGTCGGTGTCGCTGCTCGGCAACGTGCTGATGGCGCAGCACGCCGTCGAAAACGAGGCGCTGGAAACCATCCAGTTGCGCGACGGCTTGCTTACCGAGGGTTCGTCCTCAAATGTGTGGGTCGTGAAGAACGGCACGCTGCTGGGCGCGCCGCGCGGGCCGCGCATTCTGGAAGGCATCCGCTACGGTCTGGTCGAGGAACTGGCGCAGGAGGCCGGCATCCGGTTCGAGGAGCGCGACATCACCGAAGCCGAATTGCGCTCGGCCGACGAAATCATGATCAGCTCCGCGACCAAGGAAGTCATGCCGATTACCACGCTCGACGGCAAAAGCGTCGGCGACGGCCGACCCGGTCCGGTCTATGCTGCACTGTACGACGCCTACCAGCAAGCCAAGGCGCGGGAGTTCACCGAAGAGGCGAAACGCGCGAAGTGAAGGAGAAAACCATGTCCGATTCCAAATCCGACTCGAAAGCTGACTCCAAGCCGCAATCCACCGATCCGACCGACGCCGCCGCGCACAGCGCCGACGAGCTGTTCGAGTTCCCCTGCGATTTCCCGATCAAGGTGATGGGCAAGTCGCATCCGGACTTCCACGACACGATCGTCAATGTGCTCAAGGAGTTCGACAAGGATTTCGACGTGTCGCGCGTCGAGACGCGTCCGTCTTCCGGCGGCAACTACACGGGGCTCACCTGCACCGTGCGCGCGCAGAATCGCGCTCATCTCGACGACATCTACCGCGCGCTCACCGGCCATCCGATGGTCAAGGTAGTGCTTTGATCCTGCCCGCGGGCGCATCGCACACCGCCGGCGTGCGCTCGTAGAGCAACCTGAACTGCTCGGCCTCGCCGACGATCCACTCCCTGAATGCCTGCACGCGCGCTGTTTCGAGCAGCGCGGGCGGGCACACGAAGTAGTACTTCCACGGGCTCGGCCCGTCGACGTTGAATAGCCGCACGAGGCGCCCCGCGAGAATCTCCTGCATCGCGAGCGAGCGCCGCACGAGCGCGATTCCCTGGCCGTCCATGGCCGCCTGGAGCAGGTTCGACGAATCCTCATACAAGACGCCGCGCTTCGGTTCCGCCAAATCCGTGAGCCCGGCCGCGTCGAACCATGGCCGCCACAATTCCTCGTCCGAGCGCAAGAGCGGCACGTTCGCCAGATCTTGCGGCACGCGCGGCAGTTCGCCGCCCCGGAAATTCGGCGAGCACGCCGGAAAGAACACTTCGTCCAGCAGTTCCTCGGTATGCAGGCCGGCGTACTTGCCGTAGCCGAAACGGATTGCGACATCCACGTCGTCGCGATTGAAGTCGGTGAGCGCGTTGGTCGACAGCAATTCGAGGTCGATTTCCGGATGCTTCTCGATGAACCGCCCCACGCGCGGCGTCAGCCACCGCGCCGAGAACGACGACAGCATCGACACGATCAGCCGCCGGTCGCGATCGCCCGAGCGGATGCGGCGCGTCGATTCCGCCAGCGCCACGAGCGCCGCGCGCACCTCGGCGGCGTACTGCCTGCCGCGATCGGTCAAGCGCACCCGCTTGCCGTCGCGCGCGAAAAGCGACACGCCGAGCTCCGCCTCCAGCGCGCGAATCTGATGACTGACCGCGCCGTGCGTGACGAACAGTTCGTCGGCGGCGCGGGAGAAGCTTTCGTGACGGGCGGCGGCCTCGAAGGCGCGCAGCGCGTTAAGGGCAGGAAGCTGGCGGAGGTCCATATGGATGGTCGCGGGTGTGGTTGTCAATACAGCTCACATAGCGGTGAAAATTGATCGTTTTGCCCAATGCCTTGCCACGCCTAGGATTGTAGTCACCGAAACGTTCCCTTGGCGGAGTGGATCATGCGAGAAATATCAACAAGTGTCACCTTCGAAATCAAGCCCGGCGAAACCGTGCCGATGCGCATTGCCCGCGGCACGCGCCTGACGGTGCACGGCAACCCCGTCTGGGCGACACGCAGCAACGACATCGAGGATTACTGGCTCGCGCCCGGCGACGATCTGAAGCTGCGCGAGCGCGAGCGGCTGTGGCTTTCGGTCGAAGGCGACCGGCCGGCGTACGTCGTCTTCACGATCCTGCCGCGTTGCGACGAACGCGCGATGCGCTGGCTCTCGACGCGCATCGAGCGTCTCGGGCAGCGCTTGCGCTCCGGATGGCGGACGGTCTGACGCAACTATTCGAATTTGCCATCGACAGCATGCGAATTCACCATCGGCGGGCATGGGTCGATTTCGGTAAACTACCGGGACCATGCCCGCCACACCGCTCGCACTCCCACAAGACATCGACGACGCGCCCGACACTGTGCTCAGTTCCGGTGACTATCCGGTCGCGTTGCGCTGGCGAGGCCTCGAACCCTATCAGCAAAGCTTCGACGCGATGCGCGCGTTCACCGACGCCCGCACGGCCGACACGCCCGACGAAATCTGGCTCGTCGAACATCCGCGCGTTTTCACGCTCGGCTTGGCGGGCGATCCCGCGCATTTGCTGCTGGCTGACAGCGGCATCCCGCTCGTCAAGGTGGATCGCGGCGGGCAGATCACGTATCACGGACCGGGGCAGATCGTTGCTTATCTGCTGATCGACCTGCGTCGCCGCAAGCTGATGGTGCGCGAGCTGGTGCGGCGCATCGAAGAGGCTGTGATCGAAACGCTCGCATCGTATAATCTCGCCACCGATCGCAAGGCTGGCGCCCCCGGCATTTATGTCGCGCAGCCCTCGGCGCAGCAGGTGCAAGAAGGCGCGAACGTTCGTTTGCACGGCCTGCATCTGGGCGCGAAGATCGCCGCGCTCGGGCTCAAGATTCGCAACGGCTGCAGCTATCACGGCGTGAGTCTCAATGTGAGCATGGACTTGCAGCCGTTTCTCGCAATCAACCCGTGCGGCTACGCGGGACTCGAAACGGTCGACATGGCGACGCTCGGCGTCGCGGCCGGCTGGCGCGACGTAGCCCTCCTGCTGGCCGAACGGCTGGCACATCAAATCGGTGGCCTCCCCGCAAGCGCCGCTCAACCGCAAGACGGCACGACGGTGGAAGACCGTCCCGCTGCAACAACCGGATCGACCGAATGACTGACGCAACCGCAAACCTGGCTGGCGATACCGCTCCCGTCTCGTCGACTTCATCGGCTACGCCCGCTGCTTCCTACGACGCCACCGCGAAGCAGAAGGCGCAGGCGAAGACCTCGCGCATTCCGATCAAGGTCATCCCGATCGAGAAGCTCAAGAAGCCGGACTGGATTCGCGTGCGCACGGCGACGGGCAACTCGCGCTTTTACGAGATCAAGCAGATCCTGCGCGAGCACAACCTGCATACGGTGTGCGAGGAGGCGAGCTGCCCGAACATCGGCGAATGCTTCGGCAAGGGTACGGCGACGTTCATGATCATGGGCGACAAGTGCACGCGCCGCTGCCCGTTCTGTGATGTCGGACACGGCCGCCCCGATCCGCTCGATGCGGACGAGCCGCTGAACCTCGCGCGCACGATCGGCGCGCTGAAGCTGAAATACGTGGTGATCACGTCCGTCGACCGCGACGACCTGCGCGACGGCGGCGCGGCGCACTTCGTCGAGTGCATCCGGCAGGTTCGCGAGCATTCGCCGGAAACGCGCATCGAGATTCTGACGCCGGACTTCCGCGGCCGGCTGGACCGCGCGATCGGCATTCTGACCGCCGCGCCGCCGGACGTGATGAACCACAACCTCGAAACGGTGCCGCGTCTGTACAAGGAAGCGCGTCCGGGGTCGGATTATCACCATTCGCTCAAGCTCCTGAAGGACTTCAAGGCGCTGCATCCGGAAGTCGCGACGAAGTCGGGCCTGATGGTCGGCCTCGGCGAGACGGAAGAGGAAATTCTCCAGGTGATGCGCGATCTGCGCGCGCACGACGTCGACATGCTGACGATCGGCCAGTATCTGCAGCCGTCGGAGCACCATCTGCCGGTACGGGCTTACGTGCATCCGGATACGTTCAAGATGTACGAGGAAGAAGCGTACAAGATGGGCTTCACGCACGCGGCCGTCGGCGCGATGGTGCGGTCGAGCTATCACGCGGACCTGCAGGCGCATGGGGCGGGCGTGGTTTGAGCGCTTCCTGCTCTTGCGCGACGAAAACCCGCGGGCGACCGTGGGTTTTTTTTCGGACGTCGTGCAGCCAATTCGAACCTGCCAGCAACGCTTGATAGTTGGCGAAAGCCGGTATGCAAGCAAGACTTGACCTCTGCCCCGGATGAGCGGGCCTTCCAGATCGCCGGACGCCCGAATTCCGGATTTCCGGAAAGTCGGATTCCGCCTAAGCGTTCGACCAAAAATATCCCATCGAATCAATGGTCTGCAATCGAATAAAACTGGCATCGCCCTTGCAATAAGAAAGCCACGGCCTGCGAGCCGCCCATAAAAGTCAAGGAGACAAGCCGATGACCCCTCTCGCATCCAAACGTCCCTGAATCCGTCGACGAAGCGGCTATCGCTTACGCGGCGCGATTCGACGTGCGCATCCCACGGACTCACCGCGCACCACAACGCTCCCACGCGTCAAGGCCTGCCGCTGGCTGTACCTTTGCCAACTGCTTGTTATCGCCTGGAACCATCGTGAAAAAACCTATCCATAAAGTCCTGTACGTGCAGGTGATCATCGCGATCATCATCGGCATCGCGCTCGGGCATTTCTATCCCTCGCTCGCCACGGACATGAAGCCGCTCGGCGACGGGTTCATCAAACTCATCAAGATGGTGATCGGGCCGATCATCTTCTGTACCGTCGTGACCGGCATCGCCGGCATGGAGGACATGAAGAAGGTCGGGCGCGTCGGCGGCAAGGCGCTCCTGTATTTCGAAATCGTCTCGACGTTCGCGCTGATCCTCGGCCTCGCCGCGACGCACATTCTCAAGCCCGGCGTCGGCTTCAACGTCGATCCGGCCACGCTCGACCACAAGGCCGTCGATTCCTTCGCGACCAAGGCGCACGGCCAGAGCACGGTCGATTTCTTCCTGCACATCATTCCGGACACGCTGGTTTCGGCGTTCGCGCAGGGTGAAATCCTCCAGATTCTGCTGATCGCGCTGCTGTTCGGCGCAGTGCTCGCGCACATCGGCGAGCGCGGCCGCGTGGTGACGACGTTCATCGAAGGCCTGTCGAGCATTCTGTTCGGCATGGTGGGCATCATCACGAAGCTCGCGCCGATCGGTGCGTTCGGCGCGATGGCGTTCACCATCGGCAAGTACGGCATCGGCTCGCTCCTGCCGATGCTCAAGCTGATCGGCACGTTCTATCTCACGTCGATCGTGTTCGTCGTCGTGGTGCTCGGCGCGATCGCACGCATGGTCGGCTTCTCGATCCTGCGCTTCGTCGCCTACATCAAGGAAGAAATGCTGATCGTGCTCGGTACGAGCTCCTCGGAAGCCGCGCTCCCGCAACTGATGCTCAAGCTCGAAAAGCTCGGCTGCTCGCGCTCGGTCGTGGGCCTCGTCGTGCCGACGGGCTACTCGTTCAACCTCGACGGCACCAACATCTACATGACGATGGCGGTGCTCTTCATCGCGCAGGCGACCAACACCGACCTCACGTGGGGCCAGCAGCTGACGCTGCTCGCGGTGACGATGCTCACGTCGAAGGGCGCGAGCGGCGTGACCGGCGCGGGCTTCATCACGCTCGCGGCGACGCTCGCCGTGGTGCCGACCATTCCGCTCGCCGGCATGGTGCTGATCCTCGGCATCGACCGATTCATGAGCGAGTGCCGCGCGCTGACGAACATCGTCGGCAACGGCGTGGCGACGGTGGTCGTGTCGGCGTGGGAGCATGAGCTGGACCGCGCGAAGCTGAAAGCGGCGTTGTCGCGCGAAGTCGACGTGACTGACACCGAAGAAGTGAAGTCCGTCTAAGCAACGTCACCATCCGGAAGCGATCATGCAAGCGGCGAAGCCTCAGTCTGCGAGCGCTTCGCCGCAGTCGTTTCCGGCCGCTTCCCAGCCTTACCCGGAAGGCGCGTATGCCACAATGACAGATCCTCATTCGCGGGAATCTGCTCACGTGACGCGCCGCATCCTCGTGTTCTTCGCGCTCTTCGCCGCGCTCGTGGCGTGCTGCGCGCTCACCTGGCACGTCGCGTGGCAGCGCGGCATCGACGAATTGCGGCTCAATGCCGCGAGCCGCGTCGATCGCACGACGAGCACGCTCAAGAGCACGCTCGACCGTTACGAATATCTGCCGTATCTGCTCTCGCATCATCCGGTCGTGCAGAACGTGCTCGACCATCCCGATCGGGCCAACGTCGATCGCGCGAACCGTTACCTGGAAGATCTCAATGCGCGCGCGCACGCCACGGTCACGTATCTGATCCGCGCGAAGGGCATCTGCGTGGCCGCGAGCAACTGGAACGGCGCGGACAGCTTCGTCGGCGTGGACTACAGCTTCAGGCCATATTTCGTCGATGCCGTGAACGGCGGCGTGGGCCGGTTCTTCGGGATCGGGACGATCTCGACCGAACCCGGCTATTACATCTCGCAGCCCGTGTATCGCGAAGGCACGCACGAGATCCTCGGCGTGGCGGTGGTGAAGCTCAATCTCGAATGGCTGCAAGGCGCCGATGCGTCCGAGCCGCTCATCGTCACCGACGATCACGGCGTGATTTTCCTGTCGTCGGTGCCCGCGTGGAAATATCACACGGTGCGGCCGCTGCCGCAGAACATCGAGGCGTCCGTCTATGCGACGCGCCAGTACGCGCAGCAAGCCATCACGCCCTTGCCGATGACCATCGTCAAGACGCTCGAAGGCGGTGCGCAGATCGTGCGCGTCGGCGGCGGGCGCAATGCGCCGGCGTTTCTCGCGACGCATCGCGCGATCGGCGAGCCGGACTGGCAGCTCATCACGATGGCGCCGCTCGATCCCGTCGAAAGCGCCGCGCAGAACGCGGTGATCGTGACGGCGCTCGTGTTCGTGTCGCTGTGCCTGCTCGCGTTCTACTGGCGCATGCGGCGCGCGCGCGTGCGCGAGATGATCCGCAGCCGCGAGCTGCTGCAAACGGCCTATGCCGAGCTGAATCAGCGCGTCGCGGAGCGCACGGCGGATCTGTCGGAGGCGAACGCGCAGCTCACGAGGGAAGTGAACGAACGCACGCGCGCCGAACAGGATCTGCGCGCCGCGCACGACGAGCTCATCCAGGCGAGCAAGCTCGCGGCGCTCGGCCAGATGGCGGCGGGCATCACGCACGAACTGAATCAGCCGCTCGCCGCCTTGCGCAGTTTCTCCGACAACACGCGCGTCCTGATCGAACGCGGCGATCAGGCGGCGGCGCGCGAAAATCTCGAAGCAATTGCGTCGCTGACCGAGCGCATGGGCAACATCACGAACCAGCTCAAGCTGTTCGTCACGAAGGCGCGGCCGAAGAACGCGCGCGCGGACGTCGCGCGGGCGCTGCGCAACGTGTTCTCGATGCTGCGTCCGCGCATGAGGAATGTCGTGGTCGACATCGCGCCCGAGCTCATGGGCGATAGCGCGCCCCTCTACGCGCGCTGCGAGGACTTGCGGCTGGAGCAGGTGCTGATCAACCTGGTCGGTAACGCGCTCGATGCGGTCGCTTCGTGCGACAAGCCGCGCATCGTCATCGAACTGGATGCGCGCGCGGACGCCATCGAGCTCATCGTGCGCGACAATGGTCCGGGCATTCCCGCCGACGCGCTGCCGCGCCTTTTCGAGCCGTTCTTCACGACGAAGGAAATGGGCCACGGACTGGGTCTGGGACTTGCGATTTCATCGGCGATCGCGCGCGACTACGGCGGCACGCTCGTCGCGCGCAATCGCGAGGCGCCGATCGTCGCGGACGGGCCCGAAGGCGGCACGCAGGCCGACGCCGATCACTCTCATGGCGCGGAGTTCGTGCTGACGCTGCGTCGCGCGTAAAACATAGTCGAGGCAAGACCATGACCACCGGTTTGCAGGTGATCTTCATCGAAGACGACGAACTCGTGCGGCGCGCGAGCGTGCAGAGCCTGCAGCTCGCCGGCTTCGACGTGACCGGCCACGGCAGCGTCGAATCCGCCGAGCGCGCGATCGACGCGAGTTTTCCGGGCGTTATCGTGAGCGACATCCGCCTGCCGGGCGCGAGCGGCCTCGATCTGCTCGCGCAGTGCCGCGAGCGCGCGTCCGAAGTGCCGGTGATTCTCGTCACGGGCCACGGCGATATCTCGATGGCCGTGCAGGCGATGCGCGACGGCGCGTACGACTTCATCGAGAAGCCGTTCGCATCCGAGCGGCTGATCGAAGCCGTGCGCCGCGCGCTGGAGCGCCGCAAGCTCGTGCTGGAGAATCAGGCGCTCAGGCGCGAGCTGGCGGAACAGAGCAGCGTCGCGCCGCGCATCATCGGGCGCAGTCCGGCCATCGAGCAGGTGCGGCGGCTGATCGCCAATGTCGCGCCGACGGACGCGTCCGTCCTCGTCAACGGCGATACCGGCGCGGGCAAGGAGCTGATCGCGCGCAGCCTGCATGAAATGTCGCCGCGTCGCGACAAGCCGTTCATCGCGGTGAATTGCGGCGCGCTGCCGGAGCAGATGTTCGAGTCGGAAATGTTCGGCTACGAGGCGGGCGCGTTCACCGGCGCTCAGAAGCGGCGCATCGGCAGGCTGGAGGCCGCCTCGGGCGGCACGCTCTTTCTGGACGAAATCGAGAGCATGCCGCTCTCGTTGCAGGTGAAGCTGTTGCGTGTATTGCAGGACGGCGTGCTGGAGCGGCTCGGCTCGAATCAGCCGGTACGCGCGAACCTGCGCGTCGTCGCCGCCGCGAAGGGCGACATGAACGAGCACGTCGCCGATGGCACGTTCCGGCGCGACCTGCTGTACCGGCTGAACGTCGTGACCATCACGCTGCCGCCGCTCAATGAGCGCCGCGAGGACATCGTGCCGCTCTTCGAGCACTTCCTGCTCGATGCCGCCGTGCGCTACGAGCGCCCCGCGCCGCTCATCACGGACCGCCAGCGCGTGGAGCTGATGCAGCGCGACTGGCCCGGCAACGTGCGCGAGCTGCGCAACGCCGCGGATCGCATGGTGCTCGGCATTCTCGATGACGGCGGCGCTGCGTCGCTCGACACGTCGACGCAATCGCTCAAGGAACGCGTCGAGCAGTTCGAGCGCGCGGTGATCGGCGAGACCCTCGAGCAGTGCGGCGGCGCGGTCGCGGTGGCGGCGGATCGCATGCAGCTCGGCAAGGCGACGCTGTACGAGAAGATCAAGCGGTATGGAATCGTCGTGAAAGGCGATTCGTCCGAGCGCTAAAGCAAAACGCCCGCTGGAATCAGCGGGCGTTTGGTTTGATCGGCCTTCGGCGCTTATGCCGAGCCTAGCGCCTTGTCGAGCAGTTGATCCAGTTCGGCGAACGTCGGCTCGCCGACATAGCGCTTCAGGATCTTGCCTTTCCTGTCGATGACGAAGGTCGTCGGCGTCAGCTGCACGTTGCCGAACTGCTTGGCGGCGCTGCCGTCATCCATCGCGACCTTGAACGGCAGGTTGCGCGTCTGTGCGTAGTTGCTGACGTACATCGGCGCGTCGTAGTTCATCGCGACCGCGACGAACTCCAGGCCGCGGCCCTTGAACTTGTTGTACGTGTTGATCATCTCGGGCATTTCCTTCATGCAGGTCTCGCAGCTCGTTGCCCAGAAGTTGACGAGATACACCTTGCCTTTCAGATCGCTCGCGGTGGAAATCTTCTGTCCCGACAGCAGCGTGAATGTCGCGTCCGGCACTTTCTGCTGGCCGCCGAAGGCGAAGTAGCCGGTGCAGGCGATCACGCCGGCGACGAGCGCCGTCACGATATAGCGCAGCGGGCTCTTGGCGCGCGTGGATGTTTCTTGCGTGGCTTGGGACATGTGAAACCTCGGATTGCCGGGCCGGCGCGGCGAATGGGCGCAACCGCACGGGTAAGTGCTGCACATTTTAGCGCCGTTTTCGGGATGAAGTCGTGACGCGCTGATAAGGCCGGCATTGCAGCGCGATAATGATGGTTTTCACGCAGTGGTCCCTCATGAAGCGCGCTTTCTCTTTCTCCCCCAGACCTTTCGTCAGGTGTTTTCGTCCGATCAATGCTTTATCCGCCGCCGTGCTGCGCGCGGGAGTGTGCGCATCCGTCGCATGCGGCGCGCTGCTGGCATGCACGCCTGCTTACGACTGGCGCACCGTGATGAACAACGACGACGGCTACGAAGTGACGCTGCCCGCCAAGCCGCGTTCGGACGAACGCAAGATCGAGATCGCCGGCCAGCCGATGACGATGCGCATGCAGACCGCGGAAGCCGGCGATGCCGTGTTCGCCGTCGGCACGGTGGTGCTGCCGAGCGCCGATCCGGCCTTGCAGCGCGCGACGCTCGAGTTTCTGCAACATGGTCTCGCGCGCAACGTGAACGCGAAGCCCGAGGCGCGCGAGACGCAGATCGACCTGGCGGCGGGCGGACGGGTGCCGGGCAGCGAGATCGAGGTGAAGGGGCAAGGCGGAGAGAAGCGGGAGTCGCGGACCATTCACGCGCGGTTCGTCGCGCGGGGGACGCATGTCTATCAGCTCGCGATCGTGTCGGACAAGATGCCGCCGCCGGAGCAGGCAGACCAGTTCTTCGCGTCCTTCAAACTCTTTTAGAGGAAGTCCTCGAATTCTGCGAGTATTGACTTAAGAAACACCTTAGTCGCGCTTGAGGACTAAAAGTTCCTTCGCAGGTTGCGCGGCTAATCCACGGATTCATATAGACTTTTTTCACTATCCACAATGTCTGTGGATAACTATGTGGAAAAGAGTGTGTGGCAGCGCGCAAAAGCCCAGTTCATGCGGTTTACGTTAGTTTGCCTGCGTTCGCGGCAAGTTAAATAATCTAATAAAATCAATGGTCTGCGAAATAACGCTGGATCAGGGGTTTGATCGGATGAAAAAGCGCCCCGGATCGTCTCAGTGTGCATAAGTCAAGTCTTGACAAGCATTTTTCCGCCTAGCAGGGCGTGGACCACGCCCGAGTCAGGCCGCGTTCACGCACCCGGGAGCGCCCGGCGATACTGCACGGCCTCGGCCACGTGAGATACCTGGGGTGTTTCGGCGCCCGCGAGATCGGCGATGGTCCGCACGACCTTGAGCACGCGGTAGTACGCGCGCGCCGACCAGCCGAAGCGCTCGCCCGCCGCGCGCAGCAACGCCTCGCCTGCCGAATCCGGGCGGCAGACGTCGTCGGCCTCGCGGCCGTCGAGTTCGCGATTGGTCTTGCCCTGACGCTGCGTCTGAATGTCGCGGGCTGCCGCGACGCGAGCCGCGACCACCGCGCTCGACTCGCCGCGCTCCGCGCCCCGCGCCGACAATTCCGCGGGCGTGAGCGCGGGCAGTTCGATCTGAATGTCGATGCGATCCACCAACGGCCCCGACAGCTTGCGCAGATACCGTGTCGCGATATCGGGGGAGCAGCGGCAGCGCCCGCCCGGATCGCCGCGCCAGCCGCACGGGCATGGGTTCATCGCCGCGACCAGCTGGCACGCCGCGGGAAAATCCGCCTGCTGCGCGGCGCGCGAGATCGTGATGTGCCCGACTTCGAGCGGTTCGCGCAGGGTCTCGAGAACCTTGCGGTCGAACTCCGGGAGTTCGTCGAGAAAGAGCACGCCGAGATGCGCGAGCGTGATCTCGCCCGGCTGCGGCGGATTGCGGCCGCCGACGAGCGCCGCCGGGCTCGACGAGTGATGCGGCGCGCGAAAAGGCCGCCGGCGCCATTGCTCGGGCGTAAAGCCGATCGAACTGGCGGAGAGAATCGCGGCCGAGGTGAGCGCTTCGTCGTCGCTCATCGGCGGAAGAAGGCCCGGCAGGCGCGCCGCGAGCGTCGATTTGCCCGCGCCGGGCGGCCCGACCATCAGCAGATGGTGCCCGCCCGCCGCCGCCACTTCGAGCGCCCGTCGCGCGGCGGGATGGCCGATGACGTCGGCGAGATCGGGGGACGATACGGCCATGCGGGGAAGGGCCACGGCGTGCACCGGTTTGAGGCGCGCGTCGGGTACGCCGTTCAGATGCGCGCAGAGCGCCGGCAAGTTCGCCGCGCCGAATACGTCAATGCCCGGCACGAGCGCCGCTTCCGCCGCGCTCGCGAGCGGCACGTAGATCTCCGGCACGCGCTGGCCACGTTCGCTTGCCGACGCGTAGTGGCGCGCCGCGCCGCACACCATAGCGAAGGCGCCGCGCATCGGACGCAGCGCGCCGGTGAGCGAAAGCTCGCCCGCGAACTCCCGATGCTCGAGTGATTCGGCCGGAATCTGTCCGCTCGCGGCGAGGATGCCGAGCGCGATCGGCAGGTCGAAACGGCCGGACTCCTTCGGCAGGTCGGCGGGCGCGAGGTTGACGGTGATCCGGCGGACAGGAAAGTCGAAGCCGCAGTTCTGCAGCGCGGCGCGCACGCGCTCGCGGCTTTCGCGGACTTCGAGATCGGGCAGGCCGACGATGGAAAACGACGGCAGCCCGTTGGCGAGATGAACTTCGACGACGACTTCGGGCGCGCGCCCAGGAGCGGGCGCGCGGCTGCGTACCACGGCAAGCGACATGATTTCACCTGAAACGGCGCGGGATGGCGCCGGCAACAAAACCAGAAACTCACGGCTCGCTAGCCGAGGTAGACGATAGGGCGGTTCGGAACCTTAGTCTTGCGCGGCGCCGGCTCCGCCCGCGAGACGTTGCTCCAGCTGCACGACGCGCTTCTCGAGTTCTTCCAGGCGGGCGCGGGTGCGCACGAGCACCTGCGTCTGCGTGTCGAACTCCTCGCGCGTGACGAGATCGAGCTTCGAGAAGCCCTGCGCCAGCATCGCCTTCATGTTCCGTTCGACGTCTTTCGCGGGCGAGTTCTTGAAGAGATCGCTCATCTTCTGCTGCAGATCGTTGAAAACGTCGTTGGGCTGCTTCATCGTTTCTCCCTTCTTGCACAAAAAAAGTGCATTCGTTGTTAGGTCAGTGCCACGAATTATCGAATGTTCGATATTGGTGCGCGCCGGCGGCGACGCCGACGCACCTCGAAGCACCTTTGAGGCGCCGCGATTTTAGCGCCGCCGCGCCCTCGCGTTTTCTGCCCATGCCCCTTTTTGCGGGACCTTGCGAGCACTCTAGCAACGAACCCAACCCGGCGCCAGCGGGCGTGGCGCACGTTGGCCGTTCGGCAGACCCTTTGCGCGAAGGTTTCACGAAATCGCGCAGACCCGCATGAACACTCGCATGGCATACGAGTTGCATAACAGGCGCGCACCTTTTCTGCACGCTTCTTTGAGCGGCCCGGCAGGGCGGACATGGCGGTAGCACCCAGCGCATCCCGCTTTAGAAGGCATCGAAGGATCAGCACACCACAGCGAGGGATACATGAAGCTCATTACCGCAATCATCAAGCCGTTCAAGCTGGACGAAGCGCGCGAAGCGCTGTCGGCCATCGGCGTCTCGGGCATCACCGTGACCGAGGTGAAAGGCTTCGGCCGGCAGAAGGGGCACACCGAGCTCTATCGGGGCGCGGAGTACGTCGTCGACTTCCTGCCGAAGGTGAAGATCGAGGCCGCCGTGTCGGACGACATCGTCGATCAGGCGATCGAGGCCGTCGAGCGCGCCGCGCGCACGGGCAAGATCGGCGACGGAAAGATCTTCGTCACCGCGATCGAGCAGGTCATTCGCATTCGCACCGGGGAGACCGGCGCGGACGCTCTTTAAGAAGAAATTTGCTAAGTAATTGGCGATAAGAGGAACCAGAAGAATGCGCAACTTTTTGATGTCACTGATGGTAGCCGCCGCGCTGACAGGCGCGAATGTCGGCACAGCCCTCGCTCAGGACGCGTCCGCTCCGGCCGCGGCCTCCGCACCGGCGCCCGACGCCGCTGCTTCCACATCGGCAAGCGCACCTGCCAGCGCCAACACGGCGATGGCGTCTTCGGCTGAAGCCGCGTCGGCGGCCGCGGCTTCGGGCGCGTCGGAAGCCGCGCCCGCTGCGCCGACCGAGCCGGTCATGGTCGATTCGTCGAAGATCAGCGCGGGCGACACCGCCTGGATGCTGACCTCCGTCGCCCTTGTGCTGTTCATGACGATTCCGGGTCTCGCGCTCTTCTACGCCGGCATGGTCCGCAAGAAGAACGTGCTCGCCACGGCCATGCAGAGCTTCGCGATCTGCTGTCTCGTGACGATTCTCTGGACGGTGGTCGGCTACAGCATCGCGTTCACGCCGGGCGGTTCGTTCATCGGCGGCTTCTCGCGCGTGTTCCTGCACGGCCTGGCCTACATCAAGGGCGACAAGGCGACCACGCTCACCGTGAGCCACCTCGCCACGACGATTCCGGAGTCGGTCTACTTCGCGTTCCAGCTGACCTTTGCGATCATCACCCCGGCGCTCATCACCGGCGCGTTTGCTGACCGCATGAAGTTCTCGGCGATGCTCGTGTTCATGGCGCTCTGGTCGCTGATCGTCTACTCGCCGATCGCGCACATGGTCTGGGAACCGACCGGCTGGCTGGCGTCGGCTGGCGTGCTCGACTTCGCGGGCGGCACGGTGGTTCATATCAACGCCGGTATCGCGGGCCTGATGTGCTGTCTCGTGCTTGGCAAGCGCGTCGGCTATGGCCGCGAAGTGATGGCGCCGCACAACCTCGTGCTCTCGCTGATCGGCGCATCGATGCTGTGGGTGGGCTGGTTCGGCTTCAACGCGGGCTCGGCGGTCGCCGCCGACGGCCGCGCCGGCTTCGCGATGCTCACGACGCAGATCGCCACCGCGTTCGCCGCGTTCGGCTGGATGTTCGCGGAGTGGATCACCAAGGGCAAGCCGTCGGTGCTCGGCATCATCTCGGGCGCGGTCGCGGGTCTCGTGGCCGTGACGCCGGCTTCGGGCTTCGTCGGCGTGACGGGTGCGATCGTGATCGGCATCGTCGCGGGCGTGGTCTGCTTCTGGTCGGCCACCTGGCTCAAGCACAAGTTCAACTACGACGACTCGCTCGACGCGTTCGGCGTGCACGGCGTGGGCGGGATCATCGGCGCGCTGCTGACGGGCGTATTCGCGGTGAAGGACATCGGCGGCTTCGACGGCAGCGTGCTCGTGCAGGCGAAGGGCGTGCTCGTCACGCTGGTCTACAGCGGCGTCGTGAGCTTCGTCCTGCTCAAGGTCATCGACATGGTCATCGGCCTGCGCGTCACGGAAGAGCAGGAGCGCGAGGGCCTCGACGTCACGCTGCACGGCGAGCACGTCGAATGAGGTTTCGCCGCAGCCGGGGCGCCGCGAGAGGGCGCTTCGGCGCGGCGTGAAGAACGAGCGCAGCGACTTTGCCCGCCTCCAAGGCGGGCATTTTTTTAGCTGCTGCGTTTTCGTCGTGCTTTCGTCCAGCGTGCGTCGCGGCTGCTGCATGACTCGCGCGGACCCTATCGGACCGATAGACGATATTGAACGCAGGGCCCGTGCGGCAAGGCCCGGGAAACCTTGGTAATTGGCGGTTCATCCCCAATTAGGCAAAGCAATTGCTCTACAATCTTTCCTCCCAGTCCGCGAGAAATCAATGGTTCCGCACCTAGTTACGGCGTTAAGTGGTCCGCTGCTCGACCTCGAGCGGAAAATTCTCGAGGCCATGCCTGCCATCGAACGGTGGTTCCGTCTCGAATGGCAAGAGCACACGCCGCCGTTCTACTGTTCAGTCGATCTGCGCAACGCGGGGTTCAAGCTCGCGCCCGTCGACGCCAATCTCTTCCCGGGCGGCTTCAACAACCTGCCGCAGGAAGTGCTTCCGCTCGCGGTGCAGGCGGCGATGGCGTCCATCGAGAAAATCTGTCCCGATGCGAAGAATCTGCTCGTCATTCCCGAGCGCCACACGCGCAACGCGTTCTACCTCGAGAATGTCGCGCGGCTCGCGCTGATCATGCGGCAGGCCGGACTCAACGTCCGCTTCGGCACGCTCGACGAGAACATTCACGGCCCCGTGACCATCGCGCTCGCCGACGGCCAGAAGATCGTGCTCGAGCCGCTCGAACGCACGCCGCGGCGTCTGGGCCTGAAGAACTTCGATCCGTGCTCGATCCTGCTCAACAATGATCTTTCTGCGGGCATTCCGCCCGTGCTGGAGAATCTGCACGAGCAGTATCTGCTGCCGCCGCTGCACGCGGGCTGGGCTGTGCGCCGCAAGTCGACGCACTTCTCCTGCTATGACGACGTCGCGAAGAAGTTCGCGAAGCTCGTCGAGATCGACCCGTGGATGGTGAATCCGTATTTTGCGCACGTCGAAGGCGTCGATTACGAAGCGCGCACCGGCGAGGAAGCGCTCGCCGAGGCCATCGACGGCGTGCTCAGGAAGATCGCGAAGAAATATCGCGAGTACGGCATCAGCGAGAAGCCGTATGTCGTCATCAAGGCGGATGCCGGCACTTACGGCAAGGGCGTGATGACCGTGCACGACGCGAGCGAGGTCGCGGCGCTGACCAAGCGCGAGCGCACGAAGATGAACGATGCGAAGGAAGGCCTGCAGGTGCACGACGTGATCGTGCAGGAAGGCGTGCACACTTTCGAGCGCGTGGAGAATGCGGTCGCCGAGCCGGTGGTGTACATGATCGACCGGTATGTCGTCGGCGGCTTCTATCGCGTGCACGAGTCGCGCGAGCGCGATCAGAACCTCAACGCGCCGGGCATGCACTTCGTGCCGCTCGGCTTCGAGCACACGGCGCTTCCGGACACGCACGCGAAGCCGGGCGCGGCGCCGCCGAACCGGTTCTACATGTACGGCGTGGTGGCGCGGCTCGCGCTTCTGGCCGCATCGGTCGAGCTCGAGAAGACCGATCCGGAAGCGATTCAGGTGTGAGTCGGCGGCTTGCGGTAAGCTCGCAAGCCGCGCACCGAACAAGCGAATTCACATGAACCTCCTCTTTATCGCCGACCCGCTCGATCGCTTCAAGATCTACAAGGACACGACCTACGCGATGATGGCCGAAGCCGCGCGGCGCGGCCACGTGCTCTACGCGTGCGAACCGCAGCATCTCGCGTGGACGGGCAGCAAGGTGGAAGCGAGCGCGCGGCGCATCGCGATCGTCGGGGATGAAGCGAACAGCGACCGCTGGCCGTGGTATGCAGCCGAGCAGGCCGAGCATCTGCCGCTCGCGCATTTCGATGCCGTGCTGATGCGCAAGGACCCGCCGTTCGACATGGAGTACGTGAACGCCACCTGGCTGCTGGAGATCGCCGAGCGCAACGGCGCGCGCGTCTTCAACAAGCCGCAGGCGATCCGCGATCATTCCGAGAAGCTCGCTATCGCGGAATGGCCGCAGTTCGTCGTGCCGACGCTCGTCACGCGCGACGCGGCGCGCCTGCGCGCCTTCCACGCCGAGCATGGCGACGTCATCCTCAAGCCGCTCGACGGCATGGGCGGCATGGGCGTGTTCCGCGTGAAGGCGGACGGCATGAATCTCGGCTCCATCGTCGAGATGCTGTCCGAGGACGGCGCGCGAACGGTCATGGCGCAGAAGTTCATCCCCGAGATCAAGGACGGCGACAAGCGCATCCTCGTGATCGGCGGCCAGCCCGTGCCGTACTCGCTCGCGCGCATTCCGCAGGGCAGCGAAGTGCGCGGCAATCTCGCGGCGGGCGGCCTCGGCCGCGCGCAACCGCTCTCGGCGCGCGACCGCGAGATCGCGGAGACGCTCGGGCCGGTGCTGCAATCGCGCGGCCTGCTGCTGGCCGGCCTGGATGCGATCGGCGATTACCTCACTGAAGTCAATGTCACGAGCCCGACCTGCTTCCGCGAGATCATGGATCAGACCGGCTTCGACGTCGCGGGCATGTTCATCGACGCACTCGAGCGCGCGGCGAACTGAGTTCGCCAGCCGACGGAGCGCGCACGGACATTGCGTCAAACTCATCGTATCGGGACTGTTACAATTGATCTCCCGGCGCCTGCGGTTTTGGGGCGCGATGGCGTCTTAAAGCCGGGTTAAGAATGCGGGCGCAAGCTGAAGCTAACGGGTTTGACGGTTCACGCAGGCGATCGCGCGGCGGTTGATTTCCAGCCCCCGCGCGCTCATCTACGTGTTACATACTTTTGTCGCTGAGGCAGCAATCCTGACATGGCTGGCATTCTGATCATCGCGCACGCCCCTTTCGCCACCGCGCTACGCGAATGCGTGGCTCACATCTACGGCGGCTTGCCCGCGCGCATCGGCGTCATCGATGTGACGCCCGACTGCGATCCGGTCGAAGTCCGCGCGTTCGCACGCTCCGAAATCGATCGTCTGAAGGAAGACAACGGCGCCATCGTGCTGACCGACGTTTTCGGGGCCACACCGGCGAACATCGCGGCGAGCCTGCACGACACCGACGTGCGCGTGCTCGCCGGCTGCAATCTGCCGATGCTGGTGCGCGCCGTCTGTTACCGCGCGACGCCGCTCGACACGCTCACCGAAAAGATTCTCCAAGGCGGCTCGAAGGGCATCCAGGAACTGGATTCGTCCACGCCGCTCAACCCGTGCGCGCTCGCGACGAAGGCGGCCGGCTCGCCCGACCCGGCCTGCTCCGCAAGCGCCGATCTCGTGAGCGCCAAGGCTGCCGCCAGCCACTGACACCGCTCGATTCATTCACCTAGCGTTTCGGAGCATCATGCAGCAACAAGAAACAACGATCGTGAACAAGCTGGGGCTTCACGCGCGCGCTTCGGCCAAGCTCACACAACTGGCGGGCAATTTTCAATGCGAGATCTGGATGAGCCGCAACGGCCGCCGGATCAACGCGAAGAGCATCATGGGCGTGATGATGCTGGCCGCGGGAATCGGCAGCACGGTGACGATCGAAACCGAAGGCGCCGACGAAGCCGAGGCGATGCAGGCGATCCTCGCGCTGATCGCCGACAAGTTCGGCGAAGGGCAGTAAGCGCTTCATTGCGTCACCGAGTCAAAGAGCCGCGCACCGACGCGGCTTTTTTGCGTCCGCGCCCCGTGCGGGCTTGATCTCGCGCAACCGTTACGGCCTCGCCGGAACAGGGTGTTCAGGGACTTCTGTCACCATTCGAATTTATAATGTTCGAGCGGCTTGCGCCCGCCGCGGGGCCTGAGAGACCGCGGACATCACAACTAGAGGAGGTGCGCGTGTCATTCACGCTGCATGGAATTCCCGTCTCGCGCGGCATCGCCATTGGACGCGCCTATCTGATCGCGCCGGCGGCGCTCGACGTAGACCACTACCTGATCGAACCCGATCAGATCGACGCGGAAATCGCCCGGTTTTACGCGGCGCAGGCGGCCGTGCACGCGGAGCTCGAGGCGCTGCGCGAAGACCTCGCCGCCGACGCGCCGAGCGAGATGGGCGCGTTCATCAACGTCCATACGATGATCCTGAACGACGCCATGCTCGTGCAGGAAACCATCGACCTCATCCGCACGCGCCGCTACAACGTCGAGTGGGCGCTCACCGAGCAACTGGAGATCCTCGGCGGCTATTTCGACGACATCGAGGACGAATATCTGCGCGAGCGCAAGGCCGATATCGAGCAGGTCGTCGAGCGGCTGCTGAAGGCGCTCGCGGGGGCGCCGACGGCCGCGTCGCTCGTCGCGCATACGGCCGCGAGCAACGGCCACAACGAAATGATCGTCGTCGCGCACGATATCGCGCCCGCCGACATGCTCCAGTTCAAGACGCAGGCGTTCAAGGGTTTCGTGACGGACTTGGGCGGCCGCACGTCGCACACGGCGATCGTCGCGCGCAGTCTCGGCATTCCGGCGTCGGTCGGCGTGCAGCAGGCGAGCGTGCTGATTCGTCAGAACGATCTGATCATCGTCGACGGCGACCACGGCATCGTGATCGTCGATCCGGCGCCGATCGTCCTCGAAGAATATTCGTACCGGCAAAGCGAAAAGCTGCTGGAGCAACGCAAGCTCCAGCGCCTCAAGTTCTCGCCGACGCAAACCCTGTGCGGCACGAAGATCGAACTGTGCGCCAACATCGAGCTGCCGGAGGACGCCCAGGCCGCCGTCGAGGCGGGCGCGATGGGCGTCGGCCTGTTCCGCACCGAGTTCCTCTTCATGAATCACAAGCACCAGTTGCCGGAGGAAGAGGAGCAGTTCGAGGCATACAAGCGTGCGATCGAACTGATGAACGGCAAGCCCGTGACCATCCGCACGATCGACGTCGGCGCCGACAAGCCGCTCGATTCGATGAGCGGCGGCGACGGCTACGAGACCGCGCCGAACCCTGCGCTCGGCCTGCGCGCGATCCGCTGGAGCCTGTCCGAGCCGCAGATGTTCATCACGCAACTGCGCGCGATCCTGCGCGCGTCGGCGTTCGGCCCGACCAAGATCCTGATTCCGATGCTCGCGCACGCGCAGGAGATCGACCAGACACTCGATCTGATCCGAGAGGCGAAGCGCCAGCTGGACGAGGCGGGCGTCGCCTACGACCGCAAGATCCAGGTCGGCGCGATGATCGAAATTCCCGCCGCGGCGATCGCCGTGCGCCTGTTCCTGAGCCGCCTCGACTTCCTGTCGATCGGCACCAACGACCTGATTCAGTACACGCTCGCGATCGATCGCGCGGATAACTCCGTCGCGCATCTCTACGATCCGCTGCATCCGGCGGTGCTGAACCTGATCGCGTTCACCTTGCGCGAGGCGAAGCGCGCGGGCGTGCCGGTTTCAGTCTGCGGGGAAATGGCGGGCGATCCTTCCGTCACGCGCCTGCTGCTTGGACTCGGGCTGACCGAATTCTCGATGCATCCGAGCCAGCTGCTCGTGGTGAAGCAGGAGATCCTGCGCTCGAATCTGAAGGCGTTCGAAAAGCCCGTCGCCGACGTACTGGCCTCCTACGAGCCGGCGGAACTGGCGGCCGCGCTCGGGCAATTGCAGCGGGCCTGATTCAACGCGTGTGTCGCGCGCCGCAGACCGGGCAATCCGGCTGCCGCGCGATCCTCATCGTGTTCCATTCCATGCGCAGCGAGTCGAGCATCATGAGCCGGCCCGCGAGCGTCTCGCCGAAGCCGCCGATCACGCGCAACGCTTCCGCCGCCTGCATCGCGCCGATGATGCCCACCGTCGGCGCGAACACGCCCATCGTCGAGCAGGCGACTTCCTCGAACGCCTGATCCGGCGGAAACACGCAGGCGTAGCAGGGTGAATCCGGCGAGCGGAAATCGAAGGTGCTGATCTGCCCGTCGAAGCGCAAGGCGGCGCCCGCAACGAGCGGCACGCCATGCGCGACGCACGCCGCGTTGATCGCGTGACGCGTCGCGAAGTTGTCGCTGCAATCGAGCACGACGCTTGCGCGCGGCACGTTCGCATCGAGCCAGGCGGCATCCGCTCTCAGATCGACCGCCTCGATCCGGACGTCGGGATTGAGCGCGTTGAGCGTCTGCTTCGCCGATTCCACCTTGAGCGTGCCGACCGAGCGCGTCATGTGCACGATCTGCCGCTGCAGGTTCGTGAGATCGACGGTGTCGGCGTCGACGAGCGTGATCTTCCCGACGCCGGCGGCCGCGAGATACATCGCCGCGGGCGCGCCCAGACCGCCCGCGCCGACGATGATCGCGTGCGCATCGAGAAAGCGCTGCTGCGCCTCGATGCCGATTTCATCGACGAGAATATGGCGGGAATAGCGAAGGAGTTGATCGTCGTTCATCGAGCTCGCGCCTGCGAATGCGCTGTGAGTGCCGCGAAGGGAACGCCGGGAAGACGGCGCGCTTGAGAGGAATATTCTAAGCGCGCGCGGGAGGAAAGGCTTCGCGGCGCGAGGCCGCGAAGCCGTGTTGCTGCGGAATTACTTCGATTGCTGCTGCGCCGTGGGCGACGAAGCCGGCTGCGCGCCCGAAGCCGGCGCCGAACCCGGCGTGGCCGGCAGCGCCGGCGGCGCGACGACCGGGGCGGAAGCCGAGCGCGGCGGCTTGTTCTGCGCGAGCTTGCGTTCGCTGTACGACTTCGACTCGACGACCGGCTTGCCTTCGAGCTTGTTCAAGGCCTGCTGGAGCATGAAGTCGTCCGAGCTGCCGAACTCGACCGGCTTGCGCTCGCGATCCTTGCGGCGCTGCTCGGGCGTCTTCTTGTCGTTCTGCTCTTCGAGAATGCGCAGTTGCTCCAGGCGATCCGCCTCGCGCTGCTCCTGCTCCTTCTTCTCGTTCGGATCCTGCGTGTTCGCGAGGTGGTTCGAGTAGTCCACTTCGCGCGTGACGAGCGCGTCGTCCGGATCGCCGTCCGAGTATTGGTCGACCGGCACGTCCGGGCGCACGCCCTGGTTCTGGATCGACTTGCCGCTCGGCGTGTAGTAGTAGGCCGTCGTCAGGCGCAGCGCGGTGTCGGCGGTCATCGGACGGACGGTCTGCACGGAGCCCTTGCCGAAGGTCGTCTTGCCGACGATCAGCGCACGATGATGATCCTGCAGCGCACCCGCAACGATTTCCGAAGCCGACGCCGAGTAGGCGTTGGTCAGCACGACCATCGGCACCTTCTTGAAGATATCCGGCACGCTCTTGAGCGGGTCGGAATCGAAGGACGGCAGGCGGTAGTTGTCGTAGGTGTCGCGGAAGGTCTGCTTCGCGTCCGCGATTTGCCCGTTGGTCGATACGACCACCGCGTTGTCCGGCAGGAACGCGCCCGCGACGCCGACCGCGCTCTGCAGGAGGCCGCCGCCGTTGTTGCGCAGATCGAGCACGAGACCCTTCAGGTTCGGCTGCTGGCGCGCGAGATCCTGCAGCTTCGCGGCGAGATCCGGCACCGTGCGCTCCTGGAAGCTCGTGATGCGGATATAGCCGTAGCCCGGTTCGGGCACCTTCATCTTCACCGACTGCACGCGAATCACGGCGCGCGTCACGGTGAGCGGGAAGGTGCGGTCGTCGCTCTTGCGGAAGATCGTCAGCGTGACCTTCGTGCCCGGCTCGCCGCGCATCTGCTTGACGGCCTTGTCCAGCGACATGCCGCGCACCGGCTTGTCGTTGATGCGCGTGATGAGGTCGCCCGGACGGATGCCTGCGCGGAACGCGGGCGTGTCCTCGATCGGCGAGATGACCTTGATGAGCCCGTCTTCCGACGAGATTTCGATACCGAGGCCCGCGAAGCGGCCCTTGGTCTGCTCCTGCAGTTCTTCGTAATCGGTCTTGTCGAGATAGGACGAGTGCGGGTCGAGACTCGACACCATGCCCTTGATGGCGGCGGTGAGGAGCTTTTTATCGTCGACCGGTTCGACGTATTCGTGCTTGATTTGCCCGAAGACTTCGGCGAAAAGCCTCAATTGGTCGAGCGGCAGAGGCGATGATGCGGCTTGCTGAGCGAACGCGGAAATCTGCAATGTTGCGAGTGCGCCGGCAGCAACGCCTGCGGCGACCAGGCCGAAGTTTTTCAGGTTCTTTCGCATAGAGAGTGCGGTCGGAATCGAGTGGGCTGCATCGTAGGTGACGGGCCAGTATACCCGGTCGTCTCGATTGACGACTTAAACGCAACTTAAATGCCTGAGGCTTTGGCGCCTGCCAGCATGGGGGTTGCGCACGTTTTTGAAAATCTGTCGACGCCGCCGGCGGCCCGTCAGCCGCGCGCCATATAACGCGAGGGCGCATCTGAGCGGACGGCGCCCTCGTGCGGCAAGACCGCGGCGGACCGGACGAAGCCCGGCCCGCGACGCTCGATCAGCCCGCCTTGCCCTGCTTGGCGACAGCGGCCTGCGCCGCGGCGATGGCTTCCGGATCGCCCAGATAATAGTGCTTGATGGGCTTCAGGTTCTCGTCGAGCTCGTACACGAGCGGCACGCCGTTCGGGATGTTCAGCCCGACGATGTCCTGGTCGGATATGTCGTCCAGGTACTTGACCAGCGCGCGGATCGAATTGCCGTGCGCCGAGATCAGGACCTGCTTGCCCGCCTTGATGGCCGGCGCGATCGACTCGTTCCAGATGGGCAGCACGCGCGCCACGGTGTCTTTCAGGCACTCGGTGAGGGGCAGTTGCTCGCGCGGCACCTTCGCGTAGCGCGGATCGTCGAACGAGGCTCGCGGGTCGTCCGGCTCGAGCGCGGGCGGCGGGATGTCGTAGCTGCGGCGCCAGACGAGCACCTGATCGTCGCCGTACTTCTTCGCCGTTTCGGCCTTGTTCAGGCCCGCGAGCGCGCCGTAGTGCCGCTCGTTCAGGCGCCACGAATGCACGACCGGGATATACATCTGATCCATCTCGTCCTGAACGTGCCACAGCGTGCGGATCGCGCGCTTCAGCACGGACGTGTAGGCGATGTCGAACGCATAGCCGGCTTCCTTGAGCAGCACGCCGGACTGGCGCGCCTCGCGGCTGCCCTGTTCGGTCAGGTCGACGTCGACCCAGCCGGTGAACCGGTTTTCCTTGTTCCACGTCGATTCGCCGTGGCGGATGAGCACTAGCTTGTACATGATTTCGGTCGGTCAGTTGGAAAAACGGTGCGCCGATCGCCCTCCGTGATCCTGCCCGTGCGCGCCGGGTGCCGCCATCGGCCGGACGGCGGAGGCCATCGCGGGAAACGGTTATTTTATAATGCCCCGATTGCCCTCATTTCCCTTTCTTCCTTTCCTACTCAATTTCGGCGGCCCTCGACGTGAAGTTTTTCACTGAATACCAGAACATCGCACTCATCGTCATCGCGCTCGTTTCGGGCGCGCTGCTCCTCTGGCCGGCCATCGCACGGCGCGGGCGCGGCGGCATTTCCGCCGCGGAAGCCACCACGCTCATCAACCGCCGCAACGCCGTGGTGGTCGACCTGCGGCCCGCCGCGGAATTCGCAAAGGGCCATCTGCCGTCGGCGCGCAATATCGAGGTCGCGGAGCTCCAAGCAAAAATCGGCCAGATCGCGAAGAATAAGAGCAATCCGGTCGTGCTCGTCTGCCAGACCGGTCAACAATCGCAACGCGCGAGCCGCACCGTGTCGGAAGCGGGCTATGCCGAGGTCCACGTGCTGGAAGGCGGCGTGGACGCCTGGCAGAAGGCCGGCATGCCGGTGGTGAAACAAGGAGCAGTCAAGTGAAGAAAGTCGTCATGTACAGCACGGTCGTGTGCCCGTATTGCCAGATGGCCGAACGTCTTTTAAAGTCCCGCGGGGTCGATGCGATCGAAAAGATCCTGATCGACCGCGAACCCGGCCGTCGCGAGGAAATGATGACGCGCACCGGCCGCCGCACCGTGCCGCAGGTCTATATCGGCGATACGCACGTCGGAGGCTACGACGATCTTTCCGCGCTCGACCGCAAGGGCGGCCTCATGCCGCTGCTCGAGTCGGCCTGACACGAAAAACGCCGCCCGGCATGACGCCGGGCGCACAGGCGCGGCGGCTCCGGTCGGGCCTCGCGCCGAATACCGAATCACTTAGGGAATCATTATGTCCGACGAGAACAACCAGCCGTTTTTCAACATCCAGCGCATCTACCTGAAGGACATGTCGCTCGAGCAGCCGAATTCGCCCGCCATTTTCCTCGAGCAGGAAATGCCGTCGGTGGAGGTCGAAGTCGACGTGAAGGCTGACCGCCTCGCGGAGAGCGTCTTCGAAGTGCTGGTGACGGGCACCGTCACGGCGAAGGTCTCGGAGAAGGTTGCGTTCCTGATCGAAGCCAAGCAGGCAGGCATCTTCGATATCCGCAATATCCCGGCCGAACAGATCGATCCGCTCGTCGGCATCGCGTGCCCGACCATTCTGTTCCCGTACCTGCGCTCGAATATCGCCGATGCGATCACGCGCGCCGGCTTCCCGCCGATCCACCTCGCTGAAATCAACTTCCAGGCGCTGTACGAGCAGCGCATCGCCCAGCTCGCAGGCGCGCAGGAAGGCGCGGCGAACGGCGCGACGCACTGATCCTCCCCGAATCTGCCGGACCGGAGCCGAGCATGAAAGTAGCCGTTCTCGGCGCCGGCGCGTGGGGCACCGCTCTTGCGGGCCACCTCGCAACCCGGCACGACACGAAGCTCTGGGCGCGCGACGCCGCGCTCATCGAATCGCTTTCCCGCACGCACGAAAACACGCGCTATCTCGAAGGCGTGAAGTTGCCGCAGGCGCTCGCCTTCGAGGCCGGCTTCGCGGCGGCGCTTCAGCATGCATCGGCGGACGACGCGTTGTGTGTCATCGCGACGCCCGTCGCCGGCTTGCGCGAACTGTGCCGCGCGATGCGGCAGGCCGGAGTCGTTCCGGCGCATATCGTCTGGCTCTGCAAGGGCTTCGAGGCCGACACGCAGTGCCTTCCCAATGAAGTCGTCGCGGCCGAATTGCCCGAGCATCGCAGCAACGGCACGCTCTCCGGTCCGAGCTTCGCGCGCGAAGTGGGGCAGGGCTTGCCGGTCGCGCTGACGGTCGCGAGCGCATCGGCGGAACTGGCGGCGCGCACGGTCGCGGCATTCCATCACGGCGCGATGCGCATCTATACCGGCGACGACGTCATCGGCGTCGAAGTGGGCGGCGCGGTGAAGAACGTGCTCGCGATCGCGACCGGCATTTCCGACGGCTTAGGCCTCGGCCTGAACGCGCGCGCGGCGCTGATCACGCGCGGGCTCGCCGAAATGTCGCGTCTGGGCGTCGCGCTCGGCGGCCGCGCCGAGACCTTCAACGGCCTGACCGGCCTCGGCGATCTCATTCTCACCGCGACGGGCGACCTGTCGCGCAACCGCACGGTCGGCATGCAGCTCGCGAGCGGCCGCACGCTCGACGAAATCCTCGCCGCGCTCGGCCATGTCGCGGAAGGCGTGCGCTGCGCGCGCGCCGTGCTCTCGCTCGCGCAATCGCGCGGCATCGAGATGCCGATCACGCAGGCGGTATGCCGCGTGCTCTTCGATAACGTGACGCCGCGCGACGCCGTGCAGGCGTTGCTCAGCCGGGACGCGAAGGCCGAATAGCATCGCGCTCGCGGCATTCACGTTTGCATGGAGGTGCGCGATGCATACGGTCGGTCACTGCAGGCTCGAAGCCCAGATCGCGGACATCACGACGCTTGAGGTCGATGCCATCGTCAATGCGGCGAACAAGTCGCTGCTCGGCGGCGGCGGTGTCGACGGCGCGATTCATCGCAAGGCAGGAAAAGGCTTGCTGCGCGAATGCGAGACGCTCGGCGGCTGCGAAACCGGCGACGCGAAGATCACCGGCGGCCACGATCTGCCCGCAAAGCACGTGATTCACGCGGTCGGTCCGCGCTGGAGCGGCGGCAAGCGCCGCGAGCCCGAACTGCTCGCGAGTTGCTACCGGCGTTCCCTCGAACTCGCCGAGGAAGCGGGCTGCAAGTCGGTCGCGTTTCCCGCGATCAGTTGCGGCATCTATCACTTTCCGGTCGAGCAGGCCGTTTCGATCGCGGTGCGAACGGTCATCGAGTCCTTGCCTTCCACGCCTTCGGTCGAGCACGTGATCTTCGCGTGCTTCCAGGATGAAATGCTCGCGCTCTATCAGGCCGCGCTCGACGCTCAGACGCCGCCTTCGAAGCCCGCCTGACGCCACGCCTCGAACGTCACGATCGCCACCGTGTTCGACAGGTTCAGGCTGCGGTTGCCCGGACGCATCGGCAGGCGCACGCGCTGTTCGATCGCGAAGCGCTCCAGCAGTTCGGGCGCGAGGCCGCGCGTCTCCGCGCCGAACACGAACCAGTCGCCGGGCCTGAACGCGTGATCGAAGAACGGCGTCGAGCCGCGCGTGGTGAACGCGAACATGCGCGTGATGTCGGGCGCTTCCTTTGCGATGAAGGCATCCCAGTTCGCGTGCACGTTCATTTCGGCGTACTCGTGATAGTCGAGGCCGGCGCGGCGCATCTTCGCGTCGTCGAGCGGGAAGCCGAGCGGCTCGATCAGATGCAGCCGCGCGCCCGTGTTCGCGCACAGGCGGATCACGTTGCCGGTGTTCGGCGGAATTTCGGGTTCGACGAGTACGACGTTGAACATGGATTGCTGAAGATGATGGAAGTTAGTCTTGCGGCGTCCGCAGCGCGACGAAGTTGGTGACACGCCGCGCGCCGGAAAGCTTGAGCGCGCGGGCGACCGCGTCGAGCGTCGCGCCCGAGGTCATCACGTCGTCGACGACGCCGACGTGCTTGCCGCGCACATCGCCCGAAATCGAAAAAGCGCTCGCGACGTTGCGGCGCCGCGTGTCCAGATCGAGCCGCGATTGCGCCGACGTGTGCCGGACGCGCGCGACGAGCGACGCATCGCTGCGCACGCCCAGGCGACGCGCAAGCGGACGCGCGATGGCCCACGCCTGGTTGTAGCCGCGTGCGACGAGCCGCTTGCCCGAGAGCGGCACCGGCACGATCACGTCCGGCAGGGGCACGTCGCTGTCTTCGAAAGCGGCGTGCAGATGCCGCGCGAACTCGGCGCCCGCCGCGAGCCTTGCCCGGAACTTAAGCTCGACGGCGAGCGTATCGAGAGGCGCGCGATAGTCGGCGAGCGCGAGCGTGTCGTTGAACGCGGGCGGCGACTCGAGGCACGCGGCGCAATGCGGGCGTGCGTCGTCGCGCTCGCGCCGCACATACGACGAAGCCAGCGGCAGCGCACAGGTCGCGCAGCGCAGCCGCGGTTCATTCCAGTACTGCGCGTCGCAACCATCGCACAGAAGTCCTTGCGACAAATTGCCGCATAACGCGCACTGGCCGGGCAGCGCCGCGCAGGCGAGCCGCTTCGCGGCCGCCGCGAATCTGCGAGCGCGCGCTGCCATGGGTGTTTGAAACGGAAGACGAATGCTGTCGGCTTTCACGGGGACTTGCTCGGAAAATTTGCGGTTCGAAGTGACTAAACATGCGCATTCATTGCGCTTCAGAAGGCCTTTATGCCTCGTATCAGCACTTCGCGCGGGTCCTTTTCGAGACGACCGAGTATACTTCGCACTCTCCGCAAATAGATCGACATGTCCTCAACGTCCTCCAAAACTAGCCGTCCGGCCTATGATCCGCGTCGTTTGCGCGAGATCTTCGATGGTCGCGCCGCCGCCTTCGACGAGGTCGCGTTCCTGCCGCGCGAAATCGCGGAGCGTATGCGTGAGCGGCTGGAATACATCAAGGTCGCGCCGATGCGCGTCCTCGATGCGGCGTGCGGCATGGGGGCGGACCTGGCCGGTCTGCGTGAACGCTTTGCCGAGGCGTCGGTGACCGGCGTCGACATTTCGTCCGCGATGCTCGCGCGCGCCCGCGCGGCCGAAGCCGCGGATGCCGAGAGCGGCGCGGGCTGGCGGCGCTTTCTGCCGTCGACGCTCGCGAAGGCCTTCGGCGCGCGCGGCCCGCAGCTCGCGCAGGCCGACTTTTCGGCGCTGCCTTTCGCATCGGACGCATTCGAGCTGCTGTGGTCGAACCTCGCGCTCCACTGGCATTCGCGTCCCGACCTCGTATTTCCAGAATGGCAGCGCGTGCTGAAGGTCAACGGCCTTCTGATGTTCAGCACGTTCGGCCCCGACACGTTGCGTGAGCTCGCCGCCGCGTACCGCGAGGCGGAGCGCACGCTCGGGCTCGCGCCCGTGCCGCACACGATAGATTTCGTCGACATGCACGATCTCGGCGACATGCTCGTGGAAAGCGGCTTCGAAATTCCGGTGATGGATCAGGAAGTGTTGACCATCACCTACAAATCGCCCGAATCGCTGATCGCGGACGTGACGCGCTGGGGCGCGTATCCGTTCGAGCGCGCGTACGAGGCAGGCCATGCGGAGTTGCAGGCGGTGCGCGGCGCGGTGCATCGGGCGCTGGAAGCGCTGCGTCGCGACGACGGCACGATCCCGTTGACCTTCGAGGTGATCTACGGCCACGCATGGAAGGCGGTGCCGCGCATGACGCCCGAAGGACACGGCATCGTGCGGCTGGAAGATATCGGCCGCGGTCCGAAAAGGAACAGGTGAACGGATTCGCAGCAGCGGTAAAGAGGGCGCTTGTTATGTCTGAAATTTGCGCGGAAAAGTCGCGCAAAAAGGTGCGTCAAAAAGGCGCAGAAGCTTGTGGCGCTTGGCTCTGCGCGGTTACGACCCTTGCTTGTGGATGCCACTTAAGACGCCTATAATGCGTCAGTTTGTCGCCCGGACTGGCACAAATTTGGGCGAAATCCGAGCAAAAGCATGTGATTGCGTGCGGATTGATGGAGGCAGCGATGCAAGCCAGCCAGACGCTGACGGATTCCGAGCCGGTCATCAAGGACTGGCTGATGAAGCGAAACTGCTCGGTATCGCCGCGTCAGTTCGTGGGCTTCTATCTGTCGCTCGCGCTGTTTTCGCTGGCAATCGCAACGCCGCTGTTTCTGAACGGCGCCTGGCTGGTGCTGCCGTTCACCGGAGTCGAGTTGGCGGTCGTGGGTGTCGCGTTCGTGATCTACGCGCGCCATGCCGTCGACTACGAACGAATCCGGCTGTATCAAAACCGGTTGTTGATCGAACAGATGAACGCCGAAGAGCTGACGCAGTTCGAGTTCAACCCGCGCTGGGTGCGGGTCGAAGCGGGGGCGACGCCGAGAGAGCCGCTCACGATCGTATCGCGCGGTCAATCGGTGAAAATCGGACAACACCTTGCACAGCATCGTCGCAAACAATTTGCTGCCGAGTTGCAGGCGTCGCTCAGATGCCTTTGAGGGGAGCCGGCAGGTGCGCGATGCCCACGGGGGGTCGAGGGTTTGAATGGAAAATTTGGGTAAGGATGCTATGAAAACAATCAAGCGAGCCCTCTCGGGCGTGCTGGCGGCAGGCGCACTGCTCAACGCCGGCGTAGCCCTGGCGGTCAACGACAGTCCTGGCGGTCCTCGTGTGAACGAGATCAACTTCCAGCAGCCTGTGACGAAGATCGCCGAGGAGCTCTACGGCCTCCATATCTTCATGCTCATCATCTGTACCGTCATCTTCATTGGCGTGTTCGGGGTGATGTTCTATTCGCTCTTCATGCACCGCAAGTCGAAGGGCTTCAAGCCGGCCAACTTCCACGAAAGCACCACGGTCGAAATCATCTGGACCATCGTGCCGTTCATCATCGTCATCCTGATGGCGCTGCCGGCGACCAAGGCCGTCGTCGCGATGAAGGACACGAGCAACGCCGACCTCACGGTGAAGGTCACCGGCTACCAGTGGAAGTGGGGCTACGACTACGTGAAGGGTCCGGGTGAAGGCATCAGCTTCCTCTCGACGCTCTCCACGCCGCGCAGCGAAGTGAACGGCCAGAAGCCGATCTCCGATCTCTATCTGCAGGAAGTCGACAACCCGCTCGTCGTGCCGGTCGACAAGAAGATCCGCATCATCACCACCGCGAACGACGTCGTGCACTCGTGGTACGTCCCGGCGTTCGGCGTGAAGCAGGACGCGATTCCCGGCTTCGTGCGCGACACCTGGTTCAAGGCGGAGAAGGTGGGCACGTATCGCGGCTTCTGTACGGAACTGTGCGGCAAGGAGCACGCGTACATGCCGGTGGTGGTCGAAGTGCTGTCGGCTGACGACTACGCGAAGTGGGTCGACGCGCAAAAGAAGAAGATGGCCGCCGGCGCCGACGATCCCAACAAGACCTACACGATGGACGAGCTGAAGACGCGCGGCGCGCAGGTCTACTCGTCCAACTGCGCGGTCTGCCACCAGCCGACCGGCAAGGGCGCGGGCCAGTTCCCGGCGCTCGACGGCAGCAAGATCGCGAACGGTCCGATCGCCGACCACGTGAGCATCGTGCTGCACGGCAAGGGCGCGATGCCGCCGTGGCAGACGACCCTGAACGATGTCGAGGTCGCATCGGTCGTCACGTATGAACGCAATACCTGGGGCAACCACACCGGCGACATCCTTCAGCCGAAGCAGGTGGCCGACGCGCGCAACGGCAAGATGCCGGAAGGCGGTGGTCACGCCACGGCGGCTGCGGGCGGCGAAGCGGCAAGCGCGCCGGAAGCGGCGAGCGGCGCGGCATCGGCTCCGGCCTCGGCGGAGGCGAGCGCACCGGCTGTGGCATCCGGCGAACAAGCCGCGGGCCTGCCGGCCAGCATCTACTTCGAGACGGGCAAGGACACGCTGCCCGCCGACGCGAATAACGCAGTGCAAGCCGCCGCAGCTTACGCAAAGGCGCATCCTGAGGCGAAGCTCGCCCTGTCGGGCTTCACGGATGCGACGGGCGGCGCCGACCTGAACGCCGATCTCGCCAAGCGGCGCGCGCAAGCCGTGCGCGATGCGCTGAAGGCAGCAGGCGTGTCGGAGGACCGCATCGTGTTGAAGAAGCCCGAGTCCATCACGGGCGGCACGAATGCGAAAGAAGCACGTCGCGTGGAAATCAGTCCGGCTGCTTGACATGTCCAACGTGCGCTCTTCATTCGCTGACTTGAAGCAACTGAAGAGCCCGCTTGATAAGCCAAGTGCCCCGAGTATTCGCTTTAGGAGATGATTGTCATGTCTAGCATCGGACACGATGTAGGCGCAGGCCACGACCACGCGCACGACCATGCGCACGAGACGCCGCATGGCTGGCGCCGCTGGCTTCTCGCCACCAACCACAAGGACATCGGTACGCTGTACCTGTTGTTCTCCTTCATCATGTTCCTCTCCGGAGGCGTGATGGCGCTCGGCATCCGTGCCGAGCTGTTCGAGCCGGGCCTGCAGATCATGCGCCCCGAGTTCTTCAACCAGCTGACCACCATGCACGGCCTCATCATGGTGTTCGGCGCGATCATGCCGGCGTTCGTCGGCTTCGCGAACTGGATGGTGCCGCTGCAGATCGGCGCATCGGACATGGCCTTCGCGCGGATGAACAACTTCAGCTTCTGGCTGCTGCCGGCCGCTGCCGTGCTGCTCGTCGGCTCGTTCTTCGTGCCGGGCGGCGCGACCGCCGCGGGCTGGACGCTCTACGCGCCGCTCTCCACGCAGATGGGCCCGGGCATGGACTTCGCGATCTTCGCCGTCCACATCATGGGTGCGTCGTCGATCATGGGCGGCATCAACATCGTCGTGACGATCCTCAACATGCGCGCACCGGGCATGACGCTCATGAAGATGCCGATGTTCGCGTGGACGTGGCTCATCACCGCATACCTGCTGATCGCCGTGATGCCGGTTCTGGCCGGCGCGATCACGATGGTGCTGTTCGACCGCCACTTCGGCACGTCGTTCTTCAACGCGGCGGGCGGCGGCGACCCGGTGATGTACCAGCACATCTTCTGGTTCTTCGGTCACCCCGAGGTGTACATCATGATCTTGCCGGCGTTCGGGATCGTGTCGCAGGTGATTCCGGCGTTCTCGCGCAAGCCGCTGTTCGGCTATAGCTCGATGGTGTACGCAACGGCATCGATCGCGATCCTGTCGTTCATGGTGTGGGCGCACCACATGTTCGCGACCGGCATGCCGGTGACGGGCCAGCTGTTCTTCATGTACGCGACCATGCTGATCGCGGTGCCGACGGGCGTGAAGGTGTTCAACTGGGTGGCGACGATGTGGCGCGGCGCGCTCACGTTCGAAACCCCGATGCTCTTCGCGATCGGCTTCCTGTTCGTGTTCACGATGGGCGGCTTCACGGGCCTGATCCTGTCGATGGCGCCGCTCGACATCCAGATGCACGGCACATACTACGTGGTGGCGCACTTCCACTACGTGCTGGTGGCGGGTTCGCTGTTCGCGCTGTTCGCGGGCTGGTACTACTGGTCGCCGAAGTGGACCGGCTGGATGTACAACGAAATGCGCGGGAAGATCCACTTCTGGGCGTCGATGATCTTCTTCAACATCACGTTTTTCCCGATGCACTTCTTAGGTCTCGCGGGCATGCCGCGCCGCTATGCGGACTACCCGGCGCAGTTCACGGACTTCAATCAGGTCGCGACGATCGGCGCATTCGGCTTCGGCCTCGCGCAGGTGTACTTCCTGTTCGCGGTCGCGCTGCCGACGTATCGCGGCGGCGGCGAGCTCGAAAAGGCGAGCGACAAGCCGTGGGATGGCGCGGAAGGCCTCGAATGGACCGTGCCGAGCCCGGCGCCGTTCCATACGTTCGAGAACCCGCCGACGGTAGAGTAAGTCGATTCATCGGTCTGCAAGGCTTCGAAAGCCGAAGCCTTGCAGGCATCAAACCAGAAAAGCATGGCCCCGGATCCACAAAAAAGACGCACGCCCGAGGAAATCCGCGCGGGCAACAAGCGGCTCGGAATCGTCATGGTGTTGATCGCCGCCGTTTTCTTTGTGGGTATCGTCGTCAGGCAATACCTGTTGTCGCGAGGGTAGGAAGACCAAGTGTCCACTCAGCAGGAAAATTCGCATGTCGACCGGTCGTTCAACCGGTCGATGCTGGTGAAGCTCTTCGTCGTGGCGGCGCTGATGTTCGGCTTCGGCTTCGCGCTCGTGCCGATGTACCGCGCGATTTGTCAGATCACCGGCATTAACAACCTCGTGCAGCGCGATGTCGGCGCGCGCGAGGCGAAGAACACGCAGGTCGACGCGAGCCGTACGGTGTCCATCGAATTCGATGCGAACGCGCGCGGCCCGCTGCAGTTCAAGCCGGAGCAGAACACGCTGGACATTCACCCCGGCGAAGTGATGACGGTGATGTACCAGGTGACCAACGAGCAGGGCCGCACGGTGAAGGCGCAAGCCATCCCGAGCTACGCGCCGAAGCAGGCCACCGAGTACTTCAAGAAGATCGAATGCTTCTGCTTCACGCAGCAGACGCTCGCACCGAACGAAACCAAGCGCATGCCGGTGGTGTTCGTCGTCGATCCGAAGCTGCCGAAGGACATCAAGACGATCACGCTGTCGTACACGTTCTTCGAGCTGGATTCGCCGAAGTCGGTGGCGAAAGGATCATAACGGGCATGAGCGCGGACAGGCCGAACAAGGGCGGTTTCTTCAAGCTCGTGAAAGCGGTGCTCTGGTCGTTCTTCGGTGTCCGGCGCCGCGCGGACCTGGAAAGCGACGCGGCGCAGTTGAAGCCGCTGCATCTGATCGCAGCGGGCATCATCGGCGCGGTGCTGTTCATCGTCGTGTTGCTGCTGGTCGTGCGCGCGGTAGTGGGATAGACGGAACGTCGGGCGTGTGTCCATCGCGCGACGGTAAAAGAAAATTCAAGCAACTGGATCGAAGTGGAGAATCAACAATGAGCGGTCAAAACGAGAGCCCGTACTATTTCGTGCCGCATCCGTCGCGGCATCCGATCATGACCGCGTGCGGCCTGCTGGTAATGCTCGCCTCGCTCGCGTCGTGGGTGAATGGCCATACCTGGGGACCGTTCGGCACGTTCATCGGCCTTCTGTTCGTGCTGTTCGTGCTGTGGCACTGGTTCGGCGACGCGATCTCCGAATCCGAAGGCGGCATGTACGGCAAGCGCGTCGACGTGTCGTACCGCTGGAGCATGAGCTGGTTCATCTTCTCCGAAGTGATGTTCTTCGCGGCGTTCTTCGGCGCGCTGTTCTATGCGCGCGCGATCGCGATGCATCAACTCGGCAGCCTCGACTACAAGCTGATCTGGCCCGACTTCGCCGCCGTGTGGCCGAACAACGGCCCCGCCGCGCTCGTGCCGCATTTCCGCGCGATGGTGCCGTGGCCGCTGCCGACCATCAATACCGCGCTGCTGCTTTCTTCCGGCGCGACGCTGACGGTGGCGCACCATGCGCTGCGCGAGGATCATCGTCAGAAGGCGATCATCTGGCTGGGCGCGACCGTTCTCCTCGGCCTGATCTTCCTGTTCTGCCAGGGCTACGAATATTTCCACGCGTACAACGAGCTGAACCTCACGCTCGCATCCGGCGTGTACGGCTCGACGTTCTTCCTGCTGACCGGCTTCCACGGTTTCCACGTGTTCCTGGGCGGCACGATGCTGACCGTGGTGATGATCCGCCTGATCCGCGGACACTTCACAGCGGAACACCACTTCGCATTCGAGGGCGCCGCGTGGTATTGGCACTTTGTCGACGTCGTGTGGCTGGGTCTGTACGTCGTCGTCTACTGGCTGTAAGCGGAATGTTCGAGCGGGCGCGCGCAGTGCGCCGTCCGCCATGCAAGACCGGCGTCGACGCCGCCCTCGATGTCTCAAGGGCGGCGTTGTCGTTTCAAGGGCGGTTTGCGCAAGCGCGAAAGTGCTCCGGCGCGACAATACGCCTCGTAGGGAAGAACCCGCGTGACGGGTTATCGTCCAAGAGGGATGCCCGTCGATTGAATCCAGCCCATCCAGTGCGCAAACAGGATGAAGAGGAAGAGGGAGATGGAAAGCCCGACGCGCGCGGCGAGGGACCACACCATCCGCTTCGTCCTGCCCCGGTCGGTCATCATGAAGTAGAGCGCCGAACCCAGGCTGCCGATGATGAGGATGAATGCGATAGCAACGATGATGTGCATGAAACCAGCCAGCGTTTTTGCCCAGGAACCACGTTGAGCAGTATTGAATTGAACCCTCTCATTATCTCACTCGATGGATTGCGCCGCGCGTCGCCCGAGCGGATCCCGGCGGTAGGGTTGGCGGCATGAAGATTCGCTTCTGGCCCACGCTCCTGATTCTGATCGTCGTGGCGGTCACGGTGCGTCTGGGCTTCTGGCAGCGCGACCGCGCGCATCAGAAGGAGGCGCTCAACGCGCGGATCGTCGCGTTCGAGAATGCGCCGGCGCAGCAAGTCGGCGTGGAGCCGCTGCCGCTCGGCTCGATCGAGTTTCATCGCGTCGAGGCGCGCGGCGAGTTCATGCCGGAGCGCGTCGTGTATCTGGACAATCGTCCGTATAACGACCAGCCAGGCTTTTATGTCGTGATGCCGCTTAAACTCGAGGGCGGCGGTTATGTACTCGTCAATCGCGGGTGGCTGCCGCGCAACTTGGCGGACCGCACGGGCATCGAGCCGTACGAAACGCCGAAAGGCGTCGTCGACGTGCAGGGCATCGCGCGCGCGAACGCGTCGCAGGCGTTCGAACTGGGCAGCGGCGGATCGGCCGCGCACAAGGAGATCCGGCAGAACCTGGACGTCAAATCGTATGCGGCGGAAACCGGGCTCGCCTTCCAGCCGTTCGTGATCCAGCAGACGAACGACACCGGCGACAAACTGGTGCGCGACTGGCCCGCGCCAACGCTCGGCGTCGAGCGCAATTACGGCTACATGTTCCAGTGGTGGGGCATGGCGGCCGCGGCCGTCGCGTTTGGCCTGTACGCCGCGCGACGCGCCGCGAAGAAAGGCGACGAGCGCGACGAAGAAGCCGGGAACCATGCTTGAAACACCGGGCGCACGCCGCGCCCGATCGACCGAACAGAGGCACGTTTTACCGATGCAATCACAACGCTCCACCGCCGCCGACGCCGACAAGACGCGCACGCGGCAACGAACGGCCTCGAAAGGCTCCTGGATCAGCGGCCGCTGGATGCTCCTGCTGCTGGCGCTCGTGTGCGCCGCGCCGGTGATCGCGTCGTACCTGATGTACTACGTGTTCAAGCCCACGGGCGGCACGACGAGCTATGGCGCGCTGATCGATCCGCAGCGGCCGATTCCGGCGCAACTCGTCGTCACTGACGAGAAAGGGCAGAGCCTGCCGTTCAAGTCGCTCGAAGGCAAATGGCTGATGGTCATGGTCAACGGCAGCGACTGCGACGAGCAATGCGTGACGCGCCTCTACTTCATGCGCCAGGTGCGCGCGTTGCAATCGGGCGAGCGCGATCGCGTCCTGAACGTGTGGCTGCGCACCGATGACACGCCCGTCGCGGACGTCATCAAGAGCGCGTATCCGCAGCCCGACACGCGCATGCTCGTCGCGGACGAAAAGGCGATTTCCGCGTGGCTGCCCGTCGATGACGGCACGAAGCTCACGGATCATATCTTCCTCGTCGATCCGAACGGCAATCTGATGATGCGCTTCCCGAAGAACCCCGATCCGAAGAAAATCAACGGGGACCTGGCGAAGCTGCTGAAGTGGTCACGCATCGGTTGAAGGTAGAAAAGCATGTTCGTATTGCAACTCGGTCTGATCGGCTTGTGCATCGCGCTCCTGCCGCTCTCCTACGTGTGGGTCAAGGCCGATGAAGACAAATTCCGCAAGCTCGTCTGGCTCACCACGTTCCTGACGCTCGACCTGATCATGTTCGGCGGCTTCACGCGCCTGACCGATTCCGGCCTCGGCTGTCCCGACTGGCCGGGGTGCTACGGCACGTCGTCGCCGTTCATCGCGCACGCGCAGATCGCGGCCGCGTATCAGGCGATGCCCACCGGCCCGGTCAGCATGGTCAAGGCGTGGATCGAGATGCTGCATCGCTATTTCGCGATGGCGATCGGCGTGCTGATCATCGCGCAGGTGGTCATCGCGTGGACGGCGCGCGTGAAGAAGCGTCCGCTACACGTGTCGCCGTGGTGGCCGACAGCCATCCTGCTTCTGATTCTGCTGCAAGGCGCGTTCGGCGCGTGGACCGTCACGCTGAAGCTGCAGCCGGTGATCGTCACGACGCACCTGCTGCTCGGCCTTGCGCTGCTCGGCGCGCTCGGCTGGCTCGCGGCGCGCATGACGCCGATTCCCTCGCTCGATCCCGCCGCCGCGCGCTGGATGCCGGCCGCCGCGCTCGGCCTGCTGCTGCTCGTCGTGCAGATCGCGCTGGGCGGCTGGGTCAGCACGAACTACGCGGTGCTCGCGTGCACGGATTTTCCGCTGTGCAATGGCCAATGGGTCCCGCCGATGAACTTCGAGCACGGCTTTCACCTGTGGCGCGCGCTCGGCATGACCGGCGACGGCGACGTGATCTCGCAGGACGCGCTGGTCGCGATTCACTGGACGCATCGCACGTTCGCGGTCGTCGTCGTGCTGTATCTGCTCTGGCTCGCGACCAGGCTGCGACGATTCGAATCGCTGCGAAAGCCCGCAAACGGCGTATTGTTGATGATCGTGATCCAGTTCCTGACCGGCATGTCGAACATCGTGCTGCAATGGCCGCTGCCGATCGCCGTCGCGCACAATGGCGGGGCCGCGATCCTGTTGCTGCTGCTCGTTATGCTAAACTTTCGAATCTCTTCCAGCCGTCCCGGCCGCGCCGCTGTTCCCGCGCGCGACGTCGTTTCAGCGTGACTCCACATCATGGATAGCACGACACTTCATTCCCCCCTCGGCAGCCGCGTATCGCAATATCTGGCGCTGACCAAACCGCGCGTCACGCAGCTCGCCGTGTTCTGCGCCGTCATCGGCATGTTCCTGTCCACGCCGGGCATGGTGCCCTGGGACAAACTGATCGGCGGCGTGGTCGGCATCTGGCTGCTGGCCGGCGCCGCGTTCGCAATCAATTGCCTCGTCGAGCAGAAAGTCGATGCGAAGATGCGCCGCACCGCGTGGCGTCCGTCCGCGCGCGGGCAGATCACCCCCGCGCAGATCCTGATCTTCTCGGCCGTGCTGGGCGGCATCGGCATGTGGACGCTCTATACGTTCACCAATCCGCTCACGATGTGGCTAACCATCGCGACGTTCGTCGGCTATGCGGTCATCTATACGCTGCTGCTCAAGCCCTATACGCCGCAGAACATCGTGATCGGCGGCGCGTCCGGCGCAATGCCGCCGGCGCTCGGCTGGGCAGCCGTGACGGGCACGGTGCCCGGCGATGCATGGATCCTCGTGCTGATCATCTTCGTGTGGACGCCGCCGCATTTCTGGGCGCTCGCGCTGTATCGCCGCAAGGACTACGAGAACGCCGGCCTGCCGATGCTCCCGATCACGCACGGCGAGCGCTACACGCTGCTGAACATCTTCCTGTATACGCTCGTCCTGTTCGCGGTCACGCTGATGCCGTATATCTCCGGCATGAGCGGCGTGGTGTATCTGGCGAGCGCGATTGCGCTCGGCGCGGGCTTCATCGGCTACGCATGGAAGATGTATCGCGATTATTCCGATGCCCTCGCGCGCAAGACCTTCCGTTACTCGATCGTGTATCTGTCGCTGCTGTTCGGTGCGCTGCTCGTCGATCATTACGTGCGCACGGTGATCGGCGCATGATCGCATTGCTTCGCAAGACGCTTGGGCCGCTCGCGCTCCTGCTGGCGTGCGCCGCGCTGCTTTCCGCGTGCGAGAAAGCGCCGGATTTCAAGAATCTCGACATCACCGGCAACAAGCAGTTCGGCAGCGACTTCTCGCTGCCCGATACGCACGGCAAGACGCGCACGCTGGCGGACTTCAAGGGCAAGGCCGTCGTGCTGTTCTTCGGCTATACGCACTGCCCGGACGTGTGCCCGACCACACTCGCCGAGCTTTCCCAGGCAATGCAGCAACTCGGCGACAAGTCGAAGGACGTGCAAGTGCTGATGGTCACCGTCGATCCGGCGCGCGATACGCCCGACCTGCTCGGTCAGTACGTGGCGGCGTTCAATTCGTCGTATATCGGCCTGCGGCCCGCGAACGACGCGCAGCTCGCGCAACTCGCCAAGGACTTCCGCGTCTATTATGCGAAGTCGCCGGGCAAGACAGCGGACGATTACACGATGGACCACACCGCCGCGAGCTACGTGTTCGACAAGGACGGCAAGCTGCGTCTTTTCGCGCGCGACGGCCAGGGCGTCGAGCCGTGGGTTCACGACCTCAAGCTGCTGATCGACTGATCGATCTCGCTGCGTCATGCGAAGGCGGCCCGCTCTGGGCCGCTTGTCTTTTCAGCTCTCCGAGGAAGGCACCGGCAGATTGAGACCGGGCGCGAGCCGCGTCGCCTTGAATTCGGTGATGTCGTAGTGCGCGAGTTTTTGCCGGGCGAACGGATCTTCCGCGATGATCTCGTCGAGCCGCTCGCGCTCGATGCCCGACGCCAGAATGATGCCTCCGTCGCGCGGCACCTTAGGCCCCGCGATGACGAACACGCCGGCCGCGAAATAGCGCTCGAGAAAGACGCGATGCGCCTCGAGCGCATCGTCGATCTCGGCGAGCGCGCCGGTATAACGCAGATTGATCATGTACATGATGACGTTCGCCTCTGGCGTGCGGGAGTTGTGATGTTCTGTCGCGATTCTATCCGCACCGTGCCGCGCGTGATATCGACATGAGCATTCTGTATTTCCACTCGCACCAAAGCTGTGCGAACATCCGTCGCCTCGGTTTGTGTCGCTGACCGAAGACGAATCAGGCAACCCCGCAGCAAGAATGCATCATCGAAACAGGAACACCATGCAGCGCAGAAATTTGCTCAAAGCCATTACCGCCGTTGCGGCGTCCGCCGCTTTTTTCACGAGCTTCGCGGCTCATGCCGATGACAAGGTGATCAAGGTCGGCACGATCAGCGGCCCCGACGCGCAGATCTGGCAAGTCGTGCAGAAGGTTGCGAAGCGCGAAGGGCTCAACGTGAAGGTGATCGAATTCAACGACTACCTTCAGCCGAACGCAGCTCTCGACGCCGGCGGTCTCGACGCCAACAGCTTTCAGCATCAGCCGTATCTCGACAGCCAGATCAAGCAGCGCGGCTACAAGATCGTCAATGCCGGTCTGACCTATATCTCGCCGCTCGGCGTGTATTCGAAGAAACTGAAGTCGCTGAAGGATCTGCCGCAAGGCGCGAAGGTTGCGGTGCCGAACGATCCGTCGAACGAGAACCGCGCGCTCTTGCTGCTGCAGGCGCAAGGCGTGATCAAGCTCAAGGCGGGCGCAGGCACGAACGGCAGCAGCGCGACGGCCCTCGACGTCGCGGATAATCCGAAGAAGATCAAGATTCTCGAGCTCGACGCAGCGCAACTCCCGCGCACGCTTGCCGACGTCGACGCCGCCGCGATCAACACAAACTTCGCGCTGGCGGCCGGCTTGCAGCCGACCAAAGACGCGATCGCGCTGGAAGACGTGCACAGCCCGTACGCGAACCTGATTGCCGTGCGCGCGAAGGACAAGGATCAGCCGTGGGTGAAGAAGCTCGTCGCGGCCTATCAGTCCGAAGACGTGCGCCAGTTCCTGAAGAGCGAGTTCAAAGGCTCGGTCGTGCCTTCGTTCTGATCGCGCAGGCGGCCAACTGTTCGACAGCGTCCTACGGGACGCTTTTTTTTGCCGCAGTGGTCAGTCGACGCACATCTGCTGCAGTTCTCTTTGCCACACCACGCCCGATCCTTCCTGAACAGGCGTAAAGCCTGTGCGCGTGAATAATCCGCACAGATCATCCTGAGGTTCTTCGAGGCGGCAGATCACTTGCTCGTAGCGAGCGCCGTGCGCAAAGTTCGTGCAAGCGGCGACGAGCCGCTCACCCAAGCCGCGCCGGCGCGCGCCCGGTTCGACGAACAGCAACTCGATGCGCGCCTGCGTTTCGGACTCCGCAGTAAGGAGGGCCGCGCCGACACGTGTGGCGCTTTCCTGTTCGGCAACCCAGCACGCGATACGCGGCGTACTCGCCTGCATGGCCGCAAGGAAGCGGGACACGAGTTTCGCGGCAGACGCTTCGCTCTGGAACTTTGGCCGGCTGCCCGAATGGAGATGCGCGTGCCGCTCGATCATCCAGCCGAAATCTCCGCCGCGCGGCACGCGCAGCCGCGTTTCCGCATCGCCGCACACCGGCGACAGCAGCCTTTCGATGTCAGCCATCGCCGTGCACAACTGCTCGATCTCCGCGGCGCTCAGCTTCTTGAGCAGCATTGCGGTTTCGACGGACACGTGCAGATCGATTTCGTCGACTTTCGCTTTTGCCTCGGACGTGATCGAAAGCAGGTGCGCGCGGCCGTCTGACTCGTTCTTTCGTCGCGCGACGAGGCCGAGTTTCTGAAAGTTGTTGATCAAGCGGCTCAGATATCCCGTATCCAGCCCCAGGTTGCGCGACAGGTCAGCGGCCGTGCTGGCACGCTCCTGCGCCAGTTCGTGCAGGATGCGTACCTCCGTCAGGGAAAGGGAACTCTTGTGGAGCCGCTCGTGAAGCGCGCCCGTATGGCGCGCATAGAAACGATTGAAGCGGCGAACCGCTTCGACGGCCCGGCTCGGATCAGGATGGCCCATTACGTTAGTCTCTCAAGTTTTGATTGAATTAATTGCGAATCCGAACTAATGAGCGCATTTTGCCAAAGGAGCACGAGCGTGCGAATACGAAAATGCCCGAAAAGTGGGTAATCAGGCAAGTAAGAAACCAATTCGGCAAGTGGACTGCATGTACGGGTAAGTCCTGATAGCCGTCATGTTTCCGACAAGCCGGCTAAACACATTTTAACCCATTGATTTTCAACAAATTTTGATGGTTGTTCTGAGGTCTTGCTTTAGCGTTGACTGGTATTATGTTGGTTATATAATGGGCTCCACTTCGACAAGCGAGGGCGTTCGATGGAGCACCGCTGGCAGGATCTGACGCCCGACGCGCAAAGCGATACGCCGCTCTATCTGCAGTTGGCCTCGCGGCTCGCCACGGCGATCCACGCGGGTACGTGGACGGCAGGAGAGGCGCTGCCATCGGAGCGCACGCTGTCGGAGCGTGTCGGGGTATCGCGCATCACGGCGCGAAAGGCAATCGCGCTGCTCGTCGAGCAAGGTTTGATCCGGCGCGTGCGCGGCGCGGGCAGCTTCATCACCCCGCGCACCGAAGATCCGCTTTCCCGCCTCACCGGATTCACCAGAAAGATGGAGCAGCGCGGCTTCAAGCCGGATTCGATCTGGCTCGATCGCGGACTGCGCACAGCGAATCGCGATGAAGTCGTGCGTCTTGGCTTGTCTCCAGGCGCGGCCGTTGCGAGCCTCAGACGACTGCGGCGCGCGGACGGCATCGTGATGGCGGTCGAGCATTCGACCTTGCCGGTGGCCGTCGTGCCGGATCCCCTCGCGATCGGCGCATCGCTGTATCGCCATCTGGAGGAGCGCGGGGTGTCGGTGGTGCGCGCATTGCAACACTTCCGCGCAGTGAACGCCGGTGTGGAAGTCGCGCGGCTGATGGGCGTGGCGCCGCGCGCCGCGCTGCTCGTGATCACGCGCATCGGCTATTCGGCGGATCAGCGCGCGATCGAATTGACGGATACCTATTGCCGCGACGACTACTACGACTTCGTCGCGGAACTGCACCGATAAACGCCGGGAATCATGTCGGACCCGGCGCATGACGTAACGAAGCAGCACGACAGCAAGAAAGAGAACGAGAGGACCCAAGGAAACCGTTCGCTTCTTCCGCCATGGAAGCCTGCTCGCAGCAAGGCGCGGACGGCGCTGAACCTCATTTAGGCATCGCGTACTTCCAGAGACATTCATGCTGAAAGGAAACATACTCACGACCGATGGCTGGATCCATGGATCGATCCGCTTCGAGAACGGCCGCGTGACGGCGCTCGAAGGTCATATCGCCGATCCCCTTGCCAACGACGCGCCGTACATATTGCCCGGCTTCATCGACCTGCACGTGCACGGTGGCGGCGGGCGCGACATCATGGAAGGCGGCGACGCGGCGGACACCGTCGCGCGTCAGCATGCTCAGCACGGCACGACGAGCCTGCTCGCCACCACGATGACGGCGCCGCGCGACGAACTCATGCAAGTGGTCGCAGGCCTGGGCGAACAGGCGAAGCGCCGCGCCGCGGGGGGCGCGCGCGTGCTCGGCGTACATCTCGAAGGGCCGTACATCAATCCCGGCAAGCTCGGCGCGCAGCCGGACGCGGCCGCCGTCGCGGTGCGCGACGAGGTGTTGAAGTACCTCGAACTCGCGCCGATCCGGGTCGTCACCATCGCGCCGGAAATCTCCGGCCATCTCGACATCATTTCTGAAATGGCCGCGCGCGGCGTGCGCGTGCAACTCGGCCATTCGCTCGGCACCTACGACGACGCCGTCAACGCGCTCAAACACGGCGCGCGCGGTTTCACGCATCTGTTCAACGCGATGTCGCCGCTGCATCACCGCGACCCCGGCATGGTCGGTGCGGCACTCGCGCATGCCGAATATGCCGAGCTCATTCCCGATCTGCTGCACGTTCATCCCGGCGCCATCCGTGCCGCGATGCGCGCGATCCCGCGGCTTTACGTCGTGACCGACAGCACGTCGGCGGCCGGCATGCCCGACGGCGAATATCGCCTGGGCAGCCAACACGTCACCAAATGTATGGGCGGCGTGCGTCTCGCGGACGGCACGCTCGCCGGCAGCACGCTGACGATGGATCAGGCGCTGCGCAATCTCGTTTCGCTGGGCATTCCGCTCGCGGACGTCTCGAATCGCCTGTCGCGTTATCCCGCCGACTACCTCGGACTCGAGGATCGCGGCCGCATCGCGCGCGGCGCATGGGCCGATCTCGTCGTGCTCGACCGTGACCTCGCGCTGACCGCCACCTATGTCGAAGGAGAATCAATTGTCGAATATGCTTAACGAGGCGCTGGAGTCCGCGGATGTCGTCGCGGCCCAGCTCGCCGACACCTCGCGCATCGAAGCGCTGGCCGTCAAGCTCGCCGAACAGCCGCGCCATGTCGCGCTGACGGTCGCGCGCGGCAGCTCCGATCACGCGGCGAGTTACTTCGCAAGCCTGACGATGAGCCGCATCGGCGTGCCGGTGGCGTCGCTGCCGATGTCGGTCGCGACGCTCCAGCAGGCGCCGCTGCGCGTGTCCGGTCAGCTCGCCGTCGCGTTCTCGCAATCGGGCAAGAGCCCCGATCTCGTCGGCACCATGCAGGCGCTGCGCGATGCGGGCGCGTTCACCGTCGCGGCCGTCAACGTCACGGGCTCGCCGCTCGAAAGCGCGTGCGAATACTTCCTGCCGCTGCTCGCGGGACCCGAGCTTTCGGTTGCCGCGACCAAGAGCTATATCGCGATGCTCTCGCTGTCCGCCATCGTGATCGCGCACGTGCAGCGCGACGTCGAATTGCTCAAGGCGCTCGAGTCGCTGCCGGACAAGCTGCGCGGCGCGGGCAGGCTCGACTGGACGCGCGCCGTGAACGAGCTGAAGAACGTCGATCGCATGATCGTGATCGGCCGCGGTCTCGGCCTCGCGATCGCGCAGGAAGCGGCGCTGAAGCTCAAGGAAACCTCGGGCATCCAGGCCGAGGCGTTCTCCAGCGCGGAAGTGCGTCATGGCCCGATGGAAATCATCGACCGCGACTATCCGCTGCTCGTGTTCGCGCCGCGCGGGCCGGAGCAGGCGGGGCTCATCCAGCTCGCCGCCGACATGCGCGCCCGCGGCGCGCGCGTGCTGCTTGCCGCACCCGACGACGTCGCGGACGCGGAGCTTCCGCTCGTCGCCACCGATCACCCGGCGCTCGATCCGATCGCCGCGATTCTTTCCTTCTACGTAATGGCCGCGGGTCTGGCCGCCGCGCGCGGGCGCAATCCCGACGTGCCGCGCCACCTGAACAAGGTCACCGAAACCCATTGAGTGAGAACGCCGATGCGCCGTGCCGAGGAGTCCCTGTTGAACCATTCCACCGATAACCCGAACGACGTCGTTCTGCTCGCGCCGTTCACCGGCCCCATCGTGCCGCTCGCCGACGTGCCCGACCCCGTGTTCGCCGAAGGCATGTTCGGCGACGGCATCGGCATCGATCCGCTCGACAACGTGCTCGTCTCGCCCTGCGACGGCGCGATCACGCACCTCGCGCGCACGCATCACGCGGTGACGCTGCGCACGAAGGAAGGCGCGGAGATTCTCGTGCATATCGGCATCGACACGGTCGAGCTGGGCGGCAAGGGCTTCGCGCCGATGGTCGAGCAAGGCGCGACGGTGCGCGCCGGTCAGCCGCTGATCGAATTCGATGCGGATTACGTCGCGCGGCACGCGCCGAGCCTCGTGTCGGTCATCGCGGTGGCGAATGGGGATGCCTTCGACGTCGTCGAGCGCGCCGGACGTGGCGTGCTGCAGGCGGGCGCGCGCATGCTCGTTCTGCGCGCGAAGGACGGCGCGAAGGCTGAAACGGCGCGCTCCGGCGCGGCCGTCATGGAGGAGGCGCGCCGCAGCCTGACGCTGGCGCATGCGGGCGGCCTGCACGCGCGTCCGGCGGCGCGGGCGCGCGAGGCGTCGCGCGGCTTCGACGCGAAGGTCGAAGTGCGCTACGAAGGCAAGAAGGCGCCGGTGGAAAGCGTTGTCGGCCTGCTGGGTCTCGGTGCGGGCGAGGGCGCCACCATCGAGCTGGTTGCCATCGGCGCGCAGGCGCAGCAGGCGGTCGAAGCCGTCGCCGCCGAGTTGCTGCGCGCGGCACAAGGCGAAGTCGAAGAGACGCCGGCGCGCAACAAGTCGCCGGCGCCCGTCGCTCAGGCCGCCATGTCGGGCCAGCCGCTGCCGCCGAATACGCTCGCGGGCGTGTGCGCCGCGCCGGGCATCGCGGTCGGCAAGCTGGTGCGCTGGGACGATCAGGAAATCGTGCCGCCCGAGCAGGCGAGCGGTTCGTCGGCGGCGGAGAGCCGGGCGCTGGATAAAGCCATCGCTCAGGTCGATGTCGAACTCGGCGAAACCGTGCGCACCGCGTCGCAGCGCGGCGCGGTCGGCGAAGCAGGCATTTTCGCGGTGCATCGCGTGCTGCTCGAAGATCCGACGCTCGTCGATGCCGCGCGCGACCTGATCAGCCTCGGCAAGAGCGCGGGCTTCGCGTGGCGCGAGGTGATCCGCGCGCAGATCGCGCTCCTGAACAACGTCAACGACGAGTTGCTCGCCGAACGCGCGGCCGATCTGCGCGATATCGAAAAGCGCGTGCTGCGCGCGCTCGGGCTCACGAACACGGCGGCGCGCGAGCTGCCGGAAGAAGCCGTGCTCGTCGCCACCGAATTCACGCCGTCCGATCTGTCGTCGATCGACCGCACGCGCGTCACCGCGCTCGTGATGTCGCGCGGCGGCGCGACCTCGCATGCGGCGATCATCGCGCGGCAGGTGGGGATTCCGGCGCTCGTCGCCGTCGGCGATGCACTGCACGCGATTCCCGAAGGCACGCAAGTGGTCGTGGATGCATCGGCGGGCCGCATCGAGCACGCACCGACCGAACTCGACGTCGAACGCGCCCGCGCCGAGCGGCAGCGCCTCGCCGGCGTGCGCGAAGCGAACCGTCGCGTGTCGCAGCAAGCCGCGTCGACGAAGGATGGCCGCGCGATCGAAGTCGCCGCCAATATCGCGACACTCGACGACTCCAGGGCCGCCGTCGAGAACGGCGCGGACGCGGTCGGCCTGCTGCGCACCGAACTGCTGTTCATCCATCGCCAGTCGGCGCCGACGGTCGCGGAGCACACGGAAAGCTATCAGGGCATCGTCGATGCGCTGCAAGGCCGCACCGCGATCATCCGCACGCTGGACGTCGGCGCGGACAAGGAAGTCGATTATCTGACGCTGCCGCCGGAAGAAAACCCGGCGCTCGGCCTGCGCGGCATCCGTCTCGCGCAAGTGCGCCCGGATCTGCTCGACGATCAACTGCGCGGTCTGCTCGCCGTGAAGCCGATGGGCGCCGTGCGGATCCTCTTGCCGATGGTCACCGATTCCGGCGAACTGCAGCGCCTGCGCGCGCGCATCGACGAACTGGCGCGCGAAGCCGGCCGCACCGAGCCGATCGAAGTCGGCGTGATGATCGAAGTGCCGTCGGCGGCGCTGCTCGCCGACCAGCTCGCGAAGTACGCCGATTTTCTCTCGATCGGCACCAACGATCTCACGCAGTACACGCTCGCGATGGACCGCTGCCAGCCCGATCTCGCCGCGCAGTCCGACGGCCTGCATCCCGCCGTGCTGCGTCTCATCAAGGCGGCGGTGCAGGGCGCGGAGCAGCACGGCAAGTGGGTCGGCGTGTGCGGTGCGCTCGGCGGCGATCCGCTTGCGGTGCCGCTGCTCGTCGGACTGGGCGTGACCGAGCTGTCGGTCGATCCGGTGTCGGTGCCGGGCATCAAGGCGCGTGTGCGCAATCTCGATTACCACCTTTGCCGTCAGCGCGCCGAGGACTGCCTCGCGCTCGAGTCGGCACAGGCAGTAAGAGCGGCAAGCCGCGAAATCTGGCCGCAGGACTAACGTCCGTCCCTCGGTCCGTATCGCGGAGCCTTTTCAGTAATCCCCGAAGCAGTAACGACAAGACTTATATTTTTGGAGAACCCGATGGACGCCAACCCGTTTGCAAAGATGCAGCGACTAGGTCGCGCGCTGATGCTGCCGATCGCCGTGCTACCGGTGGCCGGTCTGCTATTGCGTCTCGGCCAGCCCGATGTCTTCAACATCAAGATGATCGCCGACGCCGGCGATGCGATCTTCTCCAACCTGCCGCTGCTCTTCGCCATCGGCGTGGCGGTGGGCTTCGCGAAGGACAACAACGGCACGGCGGGCCTCGCCGGTGCGATCGGCTATCTCATCGAGGTGGCCGTGATGAAGGACATCAACGACAAGCTCAACATGGGCGTGCTGTCGGGTATCGTGGCCGGCATGGTGGCGGGCTATCTGTACAACCGCTACAAGGACATCAAGCTGCCCGAGTATCTGGCGTTCTTCGGCGGCAAGCGCTTCGTGCCGATCGTGACAGGCGTCGCGTGTCTGGTGCTCGGCATCGTGTTCGGCTATGTGTGGCAGCCGGTGCAGTCGGCCATCGATGGCGCGGGCAACTGGCTCACGACGGCGGGCGCCCTCGGCACCTTCGTGTTCGGTGTGCTGAACCGCATCCTGCTGGTCACCGGTCTGCACCACATCATCAACTCGCTCGCATGGTTCGTGTTCGGCTCGTTCACGCCGCCGGGCGGCGGCGCGGTGGTGCACGGCGACCTGCATCGCTTCTTCGCGGGCGATCCCACCGCGGGCGGCTTCATGACCGGCTTCTTCCCGATCATGATGTTCGGCCTTCCGGCTGCGTGCCTCGCGATGTTCCACGAGGCGCCGAAGGAACGCCGCGCGGTCGTCGGCGGCCTGCTGTTCTCGATGGCGCTGACCGCGTTCCTGACGGGCGTGACCGAGCCGATCGAATACAGCTTCATGTTCCTGGCTCCCGTGCTCTATGGCATTCACGCGATTCTGACCGGCCTGTCGCTCGCGATCTGCTCGGCGCTCGGCATCCATCTGGGCTTCACGTTCTCGGCGGGCGCGATCGACTACGTGCTGAACTACGGCCTGTCGCAGCGCGGTTGGCTGGCGCTCGTGGTCGGCGTCGTGTACTTCGTCGTCTACTACGGCCTGTTCCGCTTCTTCATCCGCAGGTTCAACATGGCGACGCCGGGCCGCGAACCGGCGACGACCGATGCCGAAACCGACGCCCAGGCGACCGTCGAAGGCGGTCTGATTCCGCCGCTGCCGGGCGCGGCCGCGTCCGCATCGGGCACGCGTGCTTCGAAGTACATCGCGGCGCTCGGCGGCGCGTCCAATCTGACGCTCGTCGATGCATGCACGACGCGTCTGCGTCTGTCGGTGGCGGACACGGAAAAGGTGTCTGAAGCGCAGTTGAAGACCATCGGCGCGCGCGGCGTGCTGAAGCGCGGTGCGACCAACGTGCAGGTGATCATCGGGCCGGAAGCAGACCTGATCGCCGATGAAATCCGCGGCGAGCTGGAGCATTCGTCGACGCGCGGCGCGACGCCCGCCTCATCCGCGCCGGCTCAATCGAGCGCGGCGGTCGCGGTGGCGAGCGGCGCCGATCAGACGGAGGGACCGCTCGACCCCGATCCGCTCCGCTGGCTGGCGGTGTTCGGCGGCGCGACCAATATCGCATCGCTCGACGCGGTCGCCGCGACGCGCCTGCGCGTGGTCGTGCGCGATCCGTCGTCGGTGGATCGTCAGCGGCTTTCGTCGCTCGACGTGGCGTGGGTGTCGGCGGATACGTTCCACATCGTCGTGGGCACGGCGGCACAGCGTTATGCGGCGCAGATGTCCACGCGTCTGTCGGGCAACGGCGGCGGTGCGGCACCGCTGCCGGCATGATGCGTTAGCAAGCTTGTTGTAACGGAACGGCGCCTTCGGGCGCCGTTTCTTGTTCCACCGCACGACGGACCAAAAAAAAGCCCGCCGTCCTTCGACGGCGGGCTTCGCATTTTCTGCTAAAGCACAGTCAGGTATTACGCGTAGTCGTGCAGCGCCGAGCGCATCTTCTTCATTGCGCTCGCCTCGATCTGGCGAATGCGCTCAGCCGATACGCCGAACTCGTCGGCCAGTTCATGCAGCGTCTTGCCGCCCGAGCCGTCGTCCTGCACGTCGAGCCAGCGCGCCTTGATGATGCGGCGGCTGCGCTCGTCCAGCGACTCCAGCGCGTCGGCGAGGCCATCGCTCTGCAGCTTGTCGAACTGGCGTGCGGCGATGACGTTCGTCGGCTCGTTGTGCGAGTCCGCCAGATAGGCGATCGGCGCAAACGCTTCCTCGCCGTCGTCGACCTGGCCTTCGAGCGCGATATCGCCGCCCGACAAGCGGGTTTCCATCTCCGCGACTTCCTCGCGCTTCACGTTCAACTCGCTCGCCAGACCGTCGATTTCATCCGGCGTGAACGCCGAGTGGCCGGTCTTGTGGCTGCGAAGGTTGAAGAACAGCTTGCGCTGCGCCTTGGTGGTCGCGACCTTCACCATGCGCCAGTTGCGCAAGATGTACTCATGGATCTCAGCCTTGATCCAGTGCATCGCATAGGAAACCAGGCGCACGTTTTGCTCTGGATCGAATCGCTTCACGGCCTTCATCAGACCGATGTTGCCTTCCTGGATCAGGTCCGCGTGCGGCAGGCCGTAGCCCAGATAGTTGCGGGCGATCGACACGACGAGCCGCAGGTGCGAAAGCACGAGCTGGCGCGCGGCGTCCAGGTTGCCATGCTCGCGGAATTCGGTGGCGTACTGACGTTCCTCTGCCGGCGAAAGCATCGGAATACGGTTCACTGCTTGTATGTATGAATCGATGTTGCCGATCTGGCCGGTCAGCATCGACGACTGTGCGTACGTCAGCGCGCCTGCCGAAGATGCCTTGGCAGGTGCCGAGCTCACAACATTCGGAAGGGTCATCGCATTGGTCACGCTCATAAGCTCCTTGTCAACAATTCATTGCCCGCGGCCGCCATGCGGCGGCGGCGAATCAAGCACGATATTAGCACTCCCATTCAGCGAGTGCTAAGAGTTAGAGGTCAAAGGCATGTGCGAGTTCCCACAAATACTATCGAATTTGTGGGTCTCATAGGACAGATCGTTGCGCGGGTCGATGTCACATTTACCGACATGCCGGCGCCGATCGAATTGATTACCGCGCTTGTGCACTGCGGCGAAAGATAATTCAACAAAATGTAGTATGTGAATGCGATTCCTGCAAATCTTGTAGAAGGTCTCTAGAATCCGCCAGGCGACACCGTTTGTGAAACACGCCCGTTATTTGAATATGGGGTGCTCATGCATAAAAAAAAGAGTTCATGGCTTAGTCCGTTGTCCCGTCTGGCAATCTGCGCGACGTTAGGTCTCGCGTCGGCGGCGGCTCACGCCGACCGGTTCGGGGTTCAGATCGCCGGCGGCGTCGCCGACCGCGACATCAAGAAGGCCGACCTCGGCGTGGTCTGGGATCCGGGCCTCACCTGGTGGGAAATCGGCGGCTTCCACTTCACGCTTCTGGGCGAAGGCCATGTTTCCTACTGGCATTCGACCGAGGCCAACGCCGTCAACCCGAACATCTGGGAGTTCGGCCTCACGCCGGTCGTGCGTTTCGTGAAGAGCGCGGGCTACTTCCGGCCCTTCATCGAGGCGGGCGTCGGCGTGCGGTTGCTCTCGCACGCGCGCATCACACAGGACTTCACCGTATCGACGGCGTTCCAGTTCGCCGACATGGTGGGCGTCGGCATGATCTTCGGCGAGAAGCAGAATTACCAGGCGGGCTTTCGCTTCCAGCACCTGTCGAACGCCAGTATCAAAGAACCGAATCCTGGTATAAATTTCAGCCAGCTATATCTGCAATACAACTTCTGACGAGGCGCCGGCGCAGCGGTTCCTCGACACAAGGGGAACCGACAGATGCCGGCAAAAACCATTGAGGCCATACGCGGCCTCGAGCGCGACCGCTTCCGTGCGATGGTCGAGGGCGACAGCGCGGCGCTGGATGCGCTGCTGGCTGAAAACGTCAGCTACGTTCATACGAATGGCAAGCGGGAGACGAAGCGCCAGTTCATCGACGCCATCACCGCGGGCCGCCGCCGCTATCGCCAGATCGAAATCCAGTCGCAGGACGTGCTTCCCGCCGGTCGCGATACCTGTCTGGTTTCCGGCCGCGCGCTGATCGAGATGGAATCGAAGAACGGCGCGCTGCTTTTTCCCATCGCCTATACGGCCGTGCACATCCAGACCGAGGGGCAGTGGCAACTGCTCGCGTTGCAGGCGACGCGCGTAGCCCTCGAGTAGCACTACGCGCGCGGTACGCTGAGGATTACGCCGCCTCCATCGTCTCGTCCTGACGCTCTTCCTGCGCGACGCGCTTCGAGCGGTTCACCGCGCTCACGACCGCATCGGCGACGGCGAGCGCCGGGTTCGCATGCACCGCGACGCCGAAGCGCGTCGGGCCATCGCCGACGCGGCAGCCGACGAACGCCGCCGTATCGCCGCCCGCCGTCACGGCCGTCTCGAACCAGTTCACGTTCGCATCGACGCCCAGCGCCGCCGCGACGGCCTGCGCCCAGATGTCGCCGCTCTCCGCGCTCGATGCCGGCGTCACCGCGACGCGTCGTCCGAGCACCGACAGCGTCGACGCGTCGACGCGCGAAACCGGCCCGCCCGCGTCGAAGTACTCGCGCTTGAAGAGGGCGCAGATCGCCTCGCCGCTGATTTCCTCGCCGGATGCGTCGGCGAGCGCCTGCACCGCGTGGCTGAACTCGATCTGCACGCGGCGCGGCGGCGTGAAGCCGAGACCGCGCTCGAGCAGATACGTCGCGCCGCCCTTGCCGGACTGGCTGTTGACGCGAATCACGGCATCGTAGCTACGGCCGAGGTCGGCCGGATCGATCGGCAAATAGGGCACTTCCCAGACCGCTCCGGGCACGCGCTGCGCGAAACCCTTGCGGATTGCGTCCTGATGCGAACCCGAAAACGCCGTGAACACGAGATCGCCCGCGTACGGATGGCGCGGATGCACCGGAATCTGATTGCAGCGCTCGACCACGCGGCGCACGGCGTCGATGTCGGAGAAATCGAGGCCCGGATCGATGCCTTGCGTGTAGAGATTGAGCGCGAGCGTCACGAGATCGACGTTGCCCGTGCGCTCGCCGTTGCCGAAGAGGCAGCCCTCGACGCGCTCCGCGCCCGCCAGCACCGCGAGTTCCGCCGCGGCCACCGCCGTGCCGCGATCGTTGTGCGGATGCACCGAGAGGATGATGCTGTCGCGATAGCCCATGTTGCGGTCCATCCACTCGACGTGATCGGCGAAGACGTTCGGCATCGCGGCTTCGACGGTCGCGGGCAGGTTGACGATCATCTTGTGATCGGGCGTCGGCCGCCACATCTGCGCGACGGCGTCGCAGACCTCGCGCGCGAACGGGAGCTCGGTCATGCTGAAGGTTTCGGGCGAGTATTGATAGATCCAGTGCGTCTCCGGCCGCGCGGCCGCGCATTCCTTGATGACGCGCGTGCCTTCGACCGCCAGCGCCTTCACTTCTTCCTTCGACTGATTGAACACGATGCGGCGGAACGACGGCGCGATCGCGTTATAGAGATGCACGATCACCTTCCTCGCGCCCACGACGGCCTCGAACGTGCGTTCGATCAGTTCGCGGCGCGACTGAACGAGCACTTCGATGGTGACGTCGTCCGGGATGCGCTTTTCGTCGATCAGCTTGCGGACGAAGTCGAAATCCGTCTGCGATGCCGACGGGAACCCCACCTCGATCTCCTTGAAACCCGTTGCCACCAGCATGTCGAAGAATTCGAGCTTGGCCGCGATGCTCATCGGCTCGATCAGCGACTGGTTGCCGTCGCGCAGATCGGTGCTCATCCAGATCGGCGCCTTTTCGATCGTGCGATTCGGCCAGCGACGGCCATTCAGACGGACTTGCGGAAACGGGCGGTATTTCTCGGCGGGGTTCGGCATCATGATCGTCGATCTCTCTTGGGACGGTTTGCGTAGCGTCTGCGAGAGAGGCCGTGTCCGGCGGCTGGCCGGGCGTGGCGGGATGCACGTGAAACCGGGCAGCGCGCGCGGTCACACGGATCACCAGCGACGGTGACGCCTGCGACCAATGTGAACGTGCGCGAAGCAGCGTGCATTTGACCCTCGCGTTTCCGTTTCGCGGGATGCGCGAACGAAAAGCTGACGACTACAGGTGGTAAGAAAAGGAACTGCGGGAACTGCGGGAAGGACCGCGCGCCTTGCGACGCACGGCGCTATGTCTGGCGACTTACGCTAGACGTAGCGATAGGGGCCGCGCTAGGCGGCCCGAAATAATTCGGAGGGAGGAAGGCTGGGTGAAGCTCATGCGTTCGACTTTAAACCAGCGCTGAAGACTGTGTCAAATGCGGATTTCGCTGACGAACGCGATCAAGCCGGCCTGCGGACCACGTCCGCGATCGCTTCGACCTGCCGTGCGACCGCGGACGGCACCGGCACGTCGCCGCGCAGCACGGATTCGGTCCAGCGCGCGGTAGAGGCCGCGTCGAGCGCCTCGGGCAACTCGACGGGCAGCGCGTCCGGCTGCGAACGCTCCGGCGATATCAGCGTTTCGGCGCGTCCTGCGTGGAACCAGTCGACTTGCACTTGGCGGCGCGTATCCGCGACGGCTTCGCCCTCCGTGCCGCGCGCGAGCAGCGCACCGCCCGATGCCGCATCCGGATGCTCGGAGAAGAGCCCGGTGAGGCTCTCGCGATACTGGGGATGCGTGTAGTTGACGAGCCTCAGTCCCGGCTCCGCGAACGGCTGAAGGAGCTTCACGAGCGTATGCGTCGAATTGCGCACGCCCATCCGGCGCCTGAGCGCCAGGAGCCGCGCGAGCTTCGGCGCGAGCACGGTGATCGGCGCGAAGGCGAGGCGGCGCGACGCGAGGCTGTCCTCGATTTCATCGTGCGAGGCCGCGTGCGGAATGCCCAATTCCGTGAATATCTCGGCGCTCGTCACGCGGCCCGGATCGTCGGTAACGCCGTGCACCAGCACCGGCACGCCTTCGCGCGCGAGCAGGAGCGAGAGCAGCGGCACGAGGTTGGGCGTCTTGCGCGCGCCGTTGTAGCTCGGAATCGAGACGGGCCGCGCGTGTTCGCGGCCATCCTGAACGTGCAGCGGCTCGAACGAGCGATGCGCGGCGGAAAGCATCGCGGCGAGTTCGGCGGAAGTCTCGCCCTTGACGCGATAGGCGAGCAGCACTGCGCCGAGTTCGAGCTCGGGAACACGGCCGTCGAGCATTGCTTCATAGAGCGCGTAGGCGTCGTCGTGCGAAAGCGCGCGCGCGCCGTGCGGCCCGCGGCCGATTTCCTTGATGTAGCGCGCGCAGGTGAAAGTGGGGGCAGCGGAGTCGGTCATCGGCAGGGTGCGCGGTTCGGGCGCTCATTTCCGTAGGGTGAGCGATGCCGTCGCGCGTATTCAGGGTGCAGGAATGTCATTCAGTATCGCATTTGCGCAGCGCTGGCAAGGTGGGATGATCAAAGGTTTCGCGCGGATTTGGTCCGATGCATCGTCGCGATGCCCGGCCGGCCGAGCCGCCGAAGGCTCGTCGAAAGCTCGCAAAGCCGCGCCCGACAAGCCTCGCCACGATTTGCGCGCGCACGTTAAACTCCCTTTTCTCGCGGGTCGTTCGCGCCAGCGCATGCGCCCATGAATCTGCCAATCCAGAAACAGCAACAGGAGAGCGGGATGAGTTATGTGTTTCCTCCGGCGCCGGCGGCAGCCGTGCCCGTCGATGGTTCGAACGAGCAGTTTCCCGTGCGCCGCATCTATTGCGTCGGGCGCAACTACGAAGCCCACGCGCGCGAAATGGGGCACGACCCGGACCGCGAGCCGCCGTTCTTCTTCAGCAAGCCCGCGGATGCCGTGCTGTATGTCGCGCCCGGTGCGACCGGCGAGTTTCCGTATCCGTCGCAGACGAAGAACCTGCACTTCGAGATGGAGCTGGTCGCCGCGATCGGCAAGCAGGGCAAGGACATTCCCGCCGATAAAGGGCTCGACTACGTCTACGGTTACGCGCTCGGCCTCGACATGACGCGCCGCGACCTGCAAGGCGAAGCGAAGAAGCTCGGCCGTCCGTGGGACACCGCGAAGGGTTTCGACCGCTCCGCGCCGATCGGCCCGATTCACCCCGTGTCGAAGGTGGGGCATCTGGAAAAGAGCGCGATCTGGCTGACCGTCAACGGCGAGGAGAAGCAGCGCTCGGACATCTCGCAGCTGATCTGGTCGGTGGGCGAGACGGTCGCGTATCTCTCGACGCTTTTCGAACTGTTTCCCGGCGATCTCATCTTCACCGGCACGCCCGAAGGCGTCGGCGCGGTCGTGAAGGGCGATCTGCTCAAGGGCGGCGTGGACGGGATCGGCGAATTCTCCGTGCGCGTGGTCTGAGTCCATGACCATGAAGCTCTACAGCTATTTCCGCAGCTCGGCCGCGTATCGCGTGCGCATCGCGCTGAACCTGAAGGGCCTCGGCTACGAGTACGAGGCGATCCATCTTCTGCGCGACGGCGGCCAGCAGCTCAAGCCCGAATACCGTGCGCTGAATCCGGACGGCATCGTGCCGACGCTGATCGACGGCGACGACGTGCTGACGCAGTCACTCGCGATCATCGAGTATCTGGAGGAGACGCATCCCGAGCCGCCGCTCTTGCCGAAGAGCCCGTCGGATCGGGCGTTCGTGCGTTCGGTCGCGATGCAGGTCGCGTGCGAAATCCATCCGCTCGACAATCTGCGCGTGCTCAAGTACCTGAAGCATCAGGTGAAAGTGCCGGACGAAGTCAAGGACACCTGGTACCGGCACTGGGTCGACACCGGTTTCGAGTCGCTTGAAAAGCGGCTTGCGGCCGACAGGCGCGTCGGCGCACTGACCTTCGGCGACACGCCGACAGTCGCCGATCTGTGCATCGTGCCGCAGGTGTTCAACGCGCGGCGCTTCGGCATCGACGTGAGCCGCTTTCCGACGCTCGCGCGCATCGCCGATCACGCCTGCACCATCGACGCCTTCGCACGGGCCGCTCCGGCGCAGCAGCCGGACGCCGAATGACGGGAGCGGTTTCAGCGGGAGCGCTGGCGAGCTATCTGTCGGGCGCGGGGCTCGGAGCGAGCCTGATCGTCGCGATCGGCGCGCAGAACGCGTTCGTGCTGCGGCAGGGACTGAAGCGCAGGCACGTCGGCATCGTGGTGTCGATCTGCGCGCTCATCGACGTGCTGCTGATCGCGCTCGGCATCGGCGGAATGGGCGCGCTCATCGCGCGCGCGCCTTTTCTGCTCGACGTGATTCGCTGGGCGGGCGCGGTCTTCGTGTTTCTATACGGACTGCGCGCGTTTCTTGCAGCGTGGCGCGGGCCGGGGCATCTGAATGCGTCCGACGGCGATTCGCAGACGGCGCTCGGCGCGGCATCCACCGTGCTCGCGCTGTCGCTGCTCAATCCGCACGTCTATCTTGATACCGTGGTGCTGCTCGGCGGCATCGGCGCGCGGCGCGGCTGGCCGGGCAACGCGTGGTTCGCGGCGGGCGCGATGTGCGCGTCGGTCATCTGGTTCATGGTGCTCGGCTACGGCGCGCGTCTGCTGGAGCCGTGGTTCGAGAAGGACATGTCGTGGCGCGTGCTCGACGTGATCGTCGGCTGCGTGATGTGGTGGATCGCAGCTTCCCTGATCCTCGCGCGATGAAAAAAGGGCGTTCGCCCGAACGCCCTGTTTCTGCCAGTCAGCCTGCGAATCAGCCCAGCAGCGCGTCCGCGAATTCCTCCGCGCTGAACGGCTGCAGATCCTCGACCTTCTCGCCCACGCCGATGAAGTACACCGGGATCGGCCGCTGCCGCGCGATCGCGGCGATGATGCCGCCCTTCGCGGTGCCGTCGAGCTTCGTCACGATGAGGCCGGTGAGGCCCAGCGCGTCGTCGAAGGCCTTGACTTGCGCGAGCGCGTTCTGACCCGTGTTCGCGTCGATCACGAGCAGCACTTCGTGAGGCGCGTCGGGCATCGCTTTCGCGATCACGCGGCGCACCTTGCGCAGCTCTTCCATCAGATGCAGCTGCGTCGGCAGGCGGCCCGCGGTGTCGGCCATCATCACGTCGATCTTGCGGGCGCGCGCCGCGCCGACGGCGTCGTAGATGACCGCCGCGGCATCGCCGCTTTCCTGCGCGATCACCGTCACGTTGTTGCGTTCGCCCCAGACCGTCAGCTGTTCGCGCGCGGCGGCGCGGAAGGTGTCGCCCGCGGCCAGCAGCACCGACTGGTTGAAGCGCTGCAAATGCTTCGCCAGCTTGCCGATGCTCGTCGTCTTGCCGACGCCGTTTACGCCCGCGATCATCATCACGAGTGGCTGCGCGCGGCCGAGCATCAGCGTCTTCTCGAGCGGACGCAGCAGATCGACGAGCAAATCGCGCAGCGCGGCCTTGACCTGCGGCGCATCGGTGAGACGCTCCGAGCGCACTTTCTCCCGCAGCGATTCGAGCAGGAATTCCGTTGCGTCGACGCCCGCGTCGGACATCAGGAGCGCGGTTTCGAGCTCTTCGTACAGATCTTCGTCGATTTTCGCGCCGACGAAGATGCCGGTCAGGTTCGAGCTCGTCTTCGAGAGGCCGTGGCGCAGGCGCGAGAGCCACGACTTCTTCGCGACCGGATCGGGCTCGGGCGGCGGCACGAATTCTTCGCTCGCCTCATCCGTTTCGGGACCGCGTGACCATTGCGACTGAGTCCGGCCCTCCCAGTATTCCTTCGACTCCTCCGCTCGTGGCGCCGCGGGCGAAGCGGATGCGGGAGCGGGAGCGGCGACGGCTTTGGCGGGCGTCGGCGCGGCGGGCGCTGCGGGTGCGGCAGGCGCCGATTCCTCGCGCGCATCCGGCTGCGCCTCTTCCGGCGTCGCTTCGGAGGCAAGCGCCTGCCGTTCCAGTTCGGCCTCGGAGACTTCTTCCTCTTCGGCCGCCTCGACGGATTCTTCCTGAGGCGTGTCGAGCGGCTCGTCAGCCGGCTTTTTGAATCGTTTGAAGAAGCTGAACATGGGTGTGTGGCGATGATGCGCGCGTCATCAGACGGCTTGCCGCGTGCGCCGCGAAGCGCCACGCCGGAAAAGCCCGCGCGATGGAGTGGAAGCCGCGTATTTTATCAGGCGCGGCCGGTGACTTCCGGGCCGGAAAAGTGCGGTACCCGGCACACGAAGCCGCTGTGGTAACGTTGGCGGTCAATACGCGCGAAAACCATGCGAAGACCGCGCCCCGATTCGAATTCCGTTCCTATGCCTCGCTCGTCCGCCACTCGATCCGCCTTGCCCAGCCATACTCCATCGCGCGGAGGCAAACCTCATACGATCCGCATCATCGGCGGAGACTGGAAGCGCACGCCGCTGCCCGTGCTCGATCTCGACGGCCTCAGGCCGACGCCGGACCGCGTGCGCGAAACGCTCTTCAACTGGCTCGGCCAGGACCTTTCCGGACAGAATTGTCTCGACATGTTCGCCGGCAGCGGCGCGCTCGGCTTCGAGGCGGCGTCGCGCGGCGCGGCGCGGGTGCTGATGGTCGAGAGAAGCGCGAAAGCCGCCGGGCAGCTCAGGGCGAACCAGGCGAAGCTCGGCGCGCGCAATATCGAAATCGCGGAAGCCGATGCACTGCGGCTCGCCGCCGGCCTCGCGCCCGGTTCGTTCGACGTGATCTTTCTCGATCCGCCGTTCGGCGATCACGCGCTGCTCTTGCGCGCACTGGAACTGGCGGCGCCGCTCGCCACCGCCGACGGCGTGATCTACGTCGAATGCGGCGATCCGCTCGACGTGCCGGGCATCGGTGCGCTCGCGGGCTGGTCGGTCGTGCGCGAAGGGAAGGCCGGCGCGGTCCGCTATCATTTGCTGCGCCGCGAAAATGAGGAATAATGCGCGTTCCCGATTCTCGCGCAGCCAATGTCGCAGGAAATGAGGCAGAGTTGGTCGTCGCAGCCACGCGGCCCAAGGTCAATTAGAAGAGGAGAAGCTCATGGTTGTCGCCGTGTACCCGGGAACGTTCGACCCGCTCACTCGCGGGCATGAGGACATCGTCCGGCGCGCATCGAGCATTTTCGATCAGCTCGTCGTGGGCGTCGCGGACAGCCGCGCGAAGAAGCCGTTTTTCTCGCTGCAGGAGCGGCTCGACATCGCGCACGACGTGCTCGGGCATTACCCGAACGTCCATGTGAGCAGTTTCACTGGTCTTTTGAAGGATTTCGTGCGCAAGAACAACGCGCGCGTGATCGTGCGCGGCCTGCGCGCCGTCTCCGATTTCGAATACGAGTTCCAGATGGCCGGCATGAACCGCTATCTGCTGCCCGACGTCGAAACGATGTTCATGACGCCGTCCGATCAATACCAGTTCATCTCCGGCACCATCGTGCGCGAGATTGCGCAGCTCGGCGGCGACGTGAGCAAGTTCGTGTTCCCGTCGGTGGAAAAGCGGCTGATCGACAAAGTCGCTATTCTGTCGCAGAAGGACCCTGCGGCGCCCTGAGCGCCCGGCCCGTGTGCCGCTTTCAATAGCGCGGCGCGCGGGCGTCATGCCGGTTTCGACACCGGCGCAAGAGAGTGAAGCATGTCTTTGATCATTACCGACGAGTGCATCAACTGCGACGTTTGCGAGCCCGAGTGCCCGAACGACGCCATTTCGATGGGTCCGGAAATCTACGTGATCGACCCGAACAAATGCACGGAATGCGTCGGCCATTTCGATGAGCCGCAGTGCCAGCAGGTCTGCCCCGTGGAATGCATTCCGCGTGATCCGGCGCACTTCGAAACGCCGGAGCAGCTGCTGGCCAAGTATCACGCGCTGATGGCGGCGAAGGGCAAGTAAGCCCTTCGTGCTTGCTTATCCGACCAGGCCGGTCAGGGCCGCGACGAGCGCATCGCATTCTGCGGGTGTGCCGATCGAAATGCGCAAATGCTGATCGATGCGCGGCAGCTTGAAGTGGCGCACGAAGATTTCCTGCTTCTTGAGCGCGGCGGCAAGCGTCGCGGCATCGTGCGCGGGATGTTTCGCGAACACGAAATTGGCCGCCGACGGCGCGACATCGAAGCCGAGCGCCTGTAGCTGCGCCTGCAACTGATCGCGGCTCGCCACGACCTTCGCGCAGCTTTCCTCGAACCACGCCTGATCCTCGTACGATGCGAGCGCCGCAACCTGCGCGAGACGATCGAGCGGATAAGAGTTGAAGCTGTCCTTCACGCGCGTGAGCGCTTCGATCAGCGCGGGATCGCCGAACGCGAATCCGACGCGCATGCCCGCCAGCGAGCGCGCTTTCGATGTCGTCTGCACGACGAGCAGATTGGGATACGTGTCGATCAGATTCACCGCCGACTCGGCGCCGAAGTCCACATACGCTTCATCGATGATCACCGGCGCATCCGGATTCGCGTCAAGCAGCACCTCGATCTCGGCGAGCGACAGCGCGCGGCCCGTCGGCGCGTTCGGATTGGGCAGCAATACGCCGCCGTTCGGCGCGCGATAATCATCGACATCGATGGCGAAATCCGCGTTCAGCGGAATCGTGCGGTACTGGACGCCGTACAACTGCGCGTAGACCGGATAGAAGCTGTACGTGATGTCGGGAAAGCGAATCGGCTCGTCATGCTTGAGCAGCGCCTGGAACGCGTGCGCGAGCACTTCGTCGGAGCCGTTGCCCGCGAACACCTGCTCGATGCGCAATCCGTGATGCTTCGCGACGGCTTCGCGCACCGCGCGGGCGGACGGATCGGGATACTTGCGCAGCGACGCGCCGTCCTCGCCGAGCTCGCGGCGAATCGCCTCGACCACGCGCGGCGACGGTGGATACGGATTCTCGTTGGTGTTGAGCTTGACGGGATGCGCCAGCACAGGTTGCTCGCCCGGCACATAGGGCGTCAGTCGATGAACGATATCGCTCCAGAAACGGCTCACGGTCGGCTCCAAATCATGAATTGCGGTGCAGGTTCATCATTGCGCGCTCGGTTTCGCCGGCGACGACGAAGGGCATCACGGCGAGCGCGCGCTCGATCGACTGATCGATCACGTCCTGCTCTTCGCGGCGCGGCGGCTTGAGCACGAAATTCGCGACGTCGGGCTTGGCGCCCGCGCGCGCGCTTTCCGGGATCAGATCGCGCGGATGCCCGATGCCGATGCGCAGCCGCCAGTATTGCTGCGACGACAGATGCGCGGAAATGTCCTTGAGCCCGTTGTGGCCGCCGCTGCCGCCGCCGAGCTTCATCTTGACGGTGCCGGGCGGCAGATCGAGTTCGTCGTGTGCGACGAGAATCTCGTCGGGCAGGATCTTGAAGAACTGCGCGAGCGCGACCACGGATTGCCCTGAGCGGTTCATGAACGTCTGCGGCTCGAGCAGATGCACTTCGTGGCCGTGCAGGCGTCCCTTGCCGTAAAAGCCGTGGAAGCGGCGCTCATCGCGCAGCGTAGCGCCTGCGTCGCGTGCGAACTGGTCGACGAACCAGACGCCCGCGTTGTGACGCGTCGCGGTATATTCGGCGCCCGGATTGCCCAGGCCGACGATCAGCTTGATCATGTCGAGTCATCGCGAGCCCGAAAGCCCGCTTGGTCTAGAGCGAAAAAAACCCGCCGGGCTTGCGCTCCGGCGGGTCACGTCGACCGTTCGCGAGAACGGATCGAGAGGATAGCGGTGTACCGCGTGTTTACTCGGCCGCCGGCGTTTCGCCTTCCGCAGCTTCGCCCGCCGTATCCGACACGACAGCAGCCGGAACCGTCGCCGATGCGATCACCGGGTTTTCGGTCACGACCGTCACCGTCAGGCTCACGCCCTTCGGCAGCGGGATGTCCTTCGCGTGCATCGTCTGGCCAGCTTCGATCTTCGCCAGATCGATTTCCAGGAACTCGGGCAGGTCAGCCGGCAGGCATTCCACTTCCAGTTCCGTCACGACGTGCGTGATCACCGCGCCCGACAGCTTCACGGCCGGGTTGGTTTCCTGGTTCATGAAGTGCAGCGGCACCCGGGTGTGGAGCTTCTTCTTCGCGTCGACGCGCTGGAAGTCCACGTGCAGCACGAGTTGCTTGAACGGATGGTATTGCACGTCGCGCAGCAGAACCTGTTGCGACTTGCCAGCGATTTCCAGGTCGAGAATCGACGAGTGGAAAACTTCTTTCTTCAGGGCGTGCCACAGGGCGTTGTGGTCGAGTTCGACCAGTTGAACGTCCGTTTCACCACCGTACACGATACCCGGGGTCTTACCCGAGTTGCGCAGGCGGCGGCTCGCACCCGTACCTTGCTTGCTACGCTCGAAAGCGACGACTTTCATGTTTGACTCCTATATCTGCCCGCGACCAGGCAGGGAAACCGGGATCATCGAAAATGTGTGATCCCACAACAAGCGATGCGAACCTTCGTTCGTTCGCACCGATCATGCAAAAAGACGCGAAGCGTGTGCTTCGCGTCTTTTCGCCAATTCTGCTTAACCTTCGGCGAAGAGCGACATCACCGAGTCGCCACGCCGGATTCGGGAGAACGTCTCCGCGAGCAGACCCGCGCTCGACAGCGGACGGATCTTCGGGCACGCCAGCGATTCCGCCGAAAGGGGAATCGTGTCGGTCACGACGAGCTCATCGAGCTGCGACGCCGCGATGCGCTCCGCTGCGCCACCCGAGAGCACCGGATGCGTGGCGTATGCGAAAACCTGCTTCGCGCCGCGCTCCTTGAGCACCTGCGCGGCCTTGCACAGCGTGCCTGCGGTATCGACCATGTCGTCCATGATCACGCAGGTGCGGCCTTCCACTTCACCGATGATGTTCATCACCTCGGCGACATTCGCCTTCGGACGGCGCTTGTCGATGATCGCGAGGTCCGTGTTCAACTGCTTGGCGAGTGCACGCGCGCGCACCACGCCGCCGACGTCCGGCGACACGATCAGCAGATGATCATGGTTCTGCTTGCGCAGATCGCCGAGAAGAACGGGAGTGGCGTAGATGTTGTCGACGGGGATGTCGAAGAAGCCTTGAATCTGGTCGGCGTGAAGGTCCATGGTGATCACGCGATCGACGCCGGCAATTTCCAGCATGTTCGCGACGACCTTCGCCGAGATAGCCACTCGCGCGGAACGCGGACGGCGGTCCTGACGCGCATAGCCGAAGTAGGGGATGGCTGCGGTGATCCGGCCGGCGGACGCGCGCTTGAGCGCATCGACCATGATCATCAGTTCCATCAGGTTATCGTTCGTGGGAGCGCAGGTGGACTGCAGAACGAATACGTCTTTGCCCCGAACGTTTTCCTGAATCTCGACCATGATCTCGCCGTCGGAGAAACGGCTGACCATCGCTTTGCCGAGAGGAATTCCAAGGATCTTGACGACTTCCTGTGCAAGCGCGGGATTTGCGTTGCCAGTAAAAACCATCAGGCCGTCACTGCTCATCGTGCACCTGTCTGCGGCTGGAGGCGAGAGGAAAAAACGCGAGAAAAAGAATGGCAGGGGAGGAAGGACTCGAACCCTCGCATGCCGGAATCAAAATCCGGTGCCTTGACCAACTTGGCGACTCCCCTACACTAACTTTGAGTCTTGCCGGGAAGTGTAGGACATGCCCGACAAAACAAAACCTATGACGCGAAAGCGAAGAGAGGATGAGAATCCAGACTTGCCGTCACCACGCTCTTCCAGCTTGCCGGGAGTTTGGCTTGCGCCATTTCCGCTTCGGCTCGGCTGGCGAAAGCGGCAAACACGCTTGCTCCAGATCCGGTCATTCGCGCCGGTGCGAGATTGGAAAACCACTCGAGCACCTGTGCAACTTCCGCGTACTTTCCTGCAACAACAGCCTGCATGTCATTTCGACCGAAGCTGTCTGGCCAGTTAGCGTCTGACCTTTGCTGTGCAAGAAAGTCCATCATTGTGGCGACTTTCGTATCCCGTGTCAAGCTTTTATCGGAGAAAATCGCCGCGGTGGGGACGTGCACAGCAGGATTCACTACCAGGAAGAAACGTTGAGGCAGATTCACCGCCTGCAGCGCTTCGCCCACTCCTTCAGCGAAAGCATTTTGCCCGAAGACAAAAAACGGCACGTCGGCGCCGAGTTGCAGGCCGAGATTCTGCAGAATCTCACGCGAAAGATCAACACCCCAGAGACGATTCAACGCTAAAAGCGTCGTCGCCGCGTCGGAACTGCCTCCGCCGAGGCCCGCGCCCATCGGCAGGCGCTTGTCGATCTCGATTTCCACGCCGAATTTCGAACCCGTATGTCGCTGCAGCAGTCGCGCGGCCCGCACGACGAGATCGTCGGCTTCGGGCACGCCCGGCACGTCCGTCTTGCGCGTGATGACGCCGTCGTCGCGTCGCGTGAAGTGCAGCCGGTCACCCCAGTCGAGCAACTGGAAGACAGTCTGCAGCGAGTGATAGCCGTCGGGACGGCGGCCCGTGATGTGCAGGAAGAGGTTCAGCTTCGCGGGCGCGAGGCAGTCACGGAGCGAATCGTGGGTTCGGGACATGCGTGGTGCTATGGCAAATGCAAGAAGACGTTATTGATCGAGCACCAGCTTGATGTCGAGCGGCGGCTCGTTGCGCGTGAGGTTCACGCGCTTCACGCCCGTCGCGGGAGCGTCGGCGTAGGCGAGATAGTCGATCGTCCACCCGTCCTGCTTGATTTCCTTCGGACGGCCGTTGTTTGCTTCGGGATCGAGCGTCGTCTGCGCGCGCGAGGTGGGCGCCGCCGATGGCTGCAGCCAGTAGCGCAGGCCTTCGACCGGCAACGCGAAGCCGAGCGCGTTCTGCATCAGCTCGGAGACGTTCTCGGCGTTTACCGGCTGACGATTCGGCAATTCGAGCGTGGCGAGCGACGGCGACGACGTGACGATCGCCATCGTCTGGCCGAGCGGGTTGCGCAGTTGCAGGGTGACGGTATCGCCCGTCTCTTCCCAGTCGAAGTTGCCGTACGCGTTGCGCTGCACGCCGTTCTGGTCGTTGTACTGGACCGCGAAGCGTCCGTGATACGCACGGCTCGTCTGCGTCGCGAGCGAGGTGGTTGCGTTCGTCGTCGTCGGCACGCGCGGCTGGACCGCGCAACCCGACATCACCAGCGCGGCGGCCGCCGCCAACCCGAGCGCGCCACATCGGACATGAAGACGGGGCGCGCCGGCAAAGAAATCGAAAGCCATCAAAGATCGTTTACCTGGAGTCGTTTTAGTGTTTTGACGAGCGTGTCGTTATCGGGTTCGAGCTTTTGTGCCTGCCGCCAGGTGGCGCGGGCCTGATCCTGCTGTCCCGATTTCCACTGGACTTCGCCCAGGTGCGCGCCGATCTCGGCATTCGGCTGAAGGTTATAAGCATTCTTGAGAATCTTTTCCGCTTCGGCCGAATTGCCCTGACGGAAGCGCGCCCAGCCGAGACTGTCCATGATGAACGCGTCGTTCGGCGCGAGCGAGACCGCCTTTTCGATCAGCTTCACCGCTTCGTCGAGCCGCTGATTGCGATCGACCAGCGAATAGCCGAGTGCGTTGTACGCCTGCGGGTTGTTCGGCTGCGTGCGCATCAGCGTGCGCAACTGCGTTTCCATGACGTCGTAATGCCCGTTCTTCTCCGCGGCCATCGCGTAGTCATAGACGAGATCGGGGTCGTCCGGGAACGCGGCGACGGCCTTCGCGAGATTGGCTTCCGCATCCTTGTAGCGATGCGCCTCGAAGAGAATCGCTGAATCTGTGCGCGCGAGCAGTGCGAGATCGCGAGGATCGGAGCTCTGCAGGCTGCCGAGCAGGGCGCGGGCATCGTCGACCTTGCCTTGCTTCGCGAGCAATTGCGCGCGCGTGATCTGGGCGGGCAGATACTGCTGGCTCGTACGCGGAATCCTGTCGAGCCACTGGCTCGCGACGGCATCGTTCTTCTGTTCGAGCGCGAGTTGCGCGAGATAGATGTACGCCTGGCCCGGATCCGCGCCCGGCGTGCTCTCGGCGGTTTTCGCGTAGAGATTCAGATAATCCTGCGCCTTGTCGAACTGCTTCTTCTGAACGCTGATGAGCGCGAGCGCCATCAATGGCGTGAGGTCTTTCGAGTCGTTCTTGCGCATGATCTCGAACTGCTTTTGCGCATCGTCGAGCCTGTCGGCCGACAGATACAACTGCGCGAGCGCGAGCCGTGCATCATGCGATTTCGGATTCTTGTCGAGGTACTTCTCGAACGAGGCGATGCCCTCGCTGCGTTCCTCCGGGCCCATGCGCGCGAGCGTCAGCGCGGCGGGCAAATAGTCCGGACGCAGTTGCAACGCCTTTTCGAGCGATGCCTTCGCGCCCGGCGCATCGTCGGCGAGCAATTGCTGGCGCGCGAGCGCGAGTTGCGCCTCGGGCCGGTCCTGATCGTCTTTCGTCAGATCTTTGATGACGTTCAGCCCGCCGATGCGATTCGGTCCGCGCGCGAGCAAGGTCTGCAGCGACACGAGGGCGTCGCCGCGCTGCTCCGGCGGCACTTTCGCGAGCTCGCGCTCGAGAGTGGGTTTCGCGTCTTCCGGCTTGCCGTTGACGATCAGAAGCGACGCGCTCAACTGCGCCGCACGATCGGAATGCGGCGCGTACTGCTGCCAGAGTTGCGCCGACGCGAGGGCGTCGTTCGGGCTTTGCGCCGCGATCGCGATTTCGGTCGCACGCTGCGCGAAGCGCGGATCGTGCGTGTCGCGGGCAAGCGCGAGATACGTCTGGAATGCAGGCGCCGGCTGACCGCGCTGCAGCGCGACCTCCGCCGCCAGAACCTGAAACACGATCTGGCTGGACATCGCCACGTTCGGCAAATCCTGCGATTCCGCGCCGCTCACCGGCGCGGTCAGCATGTCCGCGGCGTTTTGCGCGTCGGATTGATCATCGGCGCTCGGGACGGGCGTCGCGTTGGGCTCCTGAGCGTGCGCGGGCGCGAAGGCCAGCGCGGCCATCGCGAGCGCAACGGCGCCGGCGATTCGCGACATTGGCATGGCGAACGAATGCGCCAAGCTGGCCTGACGCTTCGCAAACAGCTTCATGACGAACGAGTTCATGGAAATCCAGACGATGTTTCAGTCGATTGTAACGCGGTCGCTAAAATACCGGCACACTCGCCCAAGCAAGTCTCTCTCCAGAAAAATGCCCGAACTGCCGGAAGTCGAAGTCACCCGCCGGGGAATCGAACCCTACGTCGCTGGAAGGCGCGTCGAGCATGTCGACGTGCGCACGCGGGCGCTGCGCTGGCCCATCCCGCAGCATCTTCCGAAGACGCTCGATCACCTGAGAATCGAGAAGGTCGAGCGGCGCGGCAAGTATCTGCTGTTCGAAACCGTGGAAGGATGGCTGATCGTTCATCTCGGCATGACGGGCACGCTGCGGGTCCTGCGGCACGTGCCGAAGCCGCCTGAGGCGGCGAAGCACGATCACGTCGATATCGTGTTCGACGATTTCATCCTGCGCTTTCGCGATCCGCGCCGCTTCGGCGCGATCCTGTGGCATCCGCGCGCGGACGGCGACGTGCTCGATCATCCGCTGCTCGCGGACCTGGGCGTGGAGCCATTCTCGCCCGAGTTCTCCGGTGCGCTGCTCTTTCGCGCGACGCGCGGGCGCAAGGTGTCGGTGAAGCAGGCGCTGCTCGCGGGCGGAATCGTCGTCGGCGTTGGAAATATCTACGCGTCCGAAAGCCTCTTTCGCGCGGGAATCCGGCCGACGACCGCCGCCGGGCGCATCTCGCTCGTGCGCTACGACCTGCTTGCGGACGCCGTGCGCGTGACACTCGCGGCCGCCATCGACAAGGGCGGCAGCACCTTGCGCGATTTCGTCGGCAGCAATGGCGAATCGGGCTACTTTCAGCTCGATTACTTCGTCTATGATCGCGCCGGGTTGCCATGTCATGTCTGCGGTACCGCCATCAAGCAAATCGTCCAGGGGCAGCGCTCGACGTACTATTGTCCGCGCTGCCAACGCTAATTTCCGATGCTCGCTCTCACCGATTTCTCCGCGCGCCTGATCGCGTGGCAACGCATTCACGGCCGCCACGACCTGCCGTGGCAAAACACGCGCGATGCGTATCGCATCTGGCTGTCGGAGATCATGCTGCAGCAGACGCAGGTTTCGACCGTCATCCCGTACTACGCGCGTTTTCTCGAACGTTTTCCGGCGGTGACGGCGCTCGCCGACGCGCCCATCGACGATGTCATGGCGCTGTGGGCCGGGCTCGGCTACTACTCGCGCGCGCGCAATCTGCATCGTTGCGCGCAGGTGGTGGCCCATGAGCATGGCGGCGCGTTTCCGCAGACGGTCGACGAACTCGCCGAGTTGCCCGGCATCGGCCGCTCGACCGCGGCGGCGATCGCGTCCTTTGCGTTCGGCGCGCGCGCGACGATCCTCGACGGCAACGTGAAGCGCGTGCTCGCCCGCGTGTTCGGCGTCGACGGCTTTCCGGGCGAGAAGCGCGTCGAAAACGCAATGTGGACGCTCGCCGAATCGCTTTTGCCGGACGCGGCGAACAAGGAGGAAGTGACGGCGTACACGCAGGGTCTGATGGACTTGGGCGCGACGCTCTGCGTGCGCGGCAAGCCGGATTGCGCGCGCTGTCCGTTCGCGTCGGATTGCGTGGCCAATGTCGAGGGACGTCAGCGCGAATTGCCCGCGGCGCGTCCCAAGAAAACGGTGCCGACGCGCAAGACATGGATGCTCGTGCTGAGGGACGGCGATTCGATCCTGCTGGAGAAGCGTCCGCCGACGGGCATCTGGGGCGGCTTGTGGAGCCTGCCCGAAGCGGCGGACGAGGCGGCGCTGGCGGCGGTGGCGCACAGCCTCGGCGCCGACGCGCAGTTGCAGCGTCTCGCGCCGCTGTCGCATACCTTCACGCACTTCAAGCTGGATATCGAGCCGCGGCTCGGCGAGGCGCGCGGCGCGCCGCGCGAGGCGATGAGCGCGCAAACCGTCTGGGCGCCGCTCGCGCGGATCGATTCGTACGGGGTGCCCGCGCCCGTGCGCAAGCTCCTCGATGCGCTGACCGGCTCGCTGATCTAGAGCAGCTGATGGTGCTGCATGTAGTGATGCACCACGTCGATGCGCGCGCCGGCGTCCATCAGCTCCATGAGCTTCTGGCGGGCGCGCATCGGGATCGGCAGGATTTCGGCGAGACGGTTTGACACCCAGGTGGGATTGTCGAACAGGAACGGCTCGACGAACGGCAGGTTCTGCGGCTCGCGTTCCCTGATCGTGTCGATGATGCGTTCCAGCACTTCCGCGCACGCGCCGAACTTGGCGAGCGCTTCGGCGCCTTGCAGCGGCTGATCCTCGCCCAGCAGTTCCGCCGTGCCGACGATCAGATTGCTCGGTTCCACGCGATGGTCGGTCAGCATGAAACGCTCCGTGCCGCGGGCCTGGACGAGCAGGAGGCCAAACGTATCGACATCGCATTCCGAGATCTCGGCGAGGCAGCCGATGCGTTCCGGCACCGACGGATCGCCCGGCGACGCCACCTCGTGCCCACTCTTCAGCAAGCACACGCCGAACGGCGTCTTTTCGCGCAGACACGAGCGCGCCATGTCCAGATAGCGCGCCTCGAAGATCTTGAGCGGCAGCAGGCCGCCCGGAAACAGCACGGTGTGAAGCGGAAACAGCGGCAAGTCGGCCAAGACAGGATTCGCGGACATCGCGCTCCTCCAGAGTGGACCGCCGGCGCGGCGATCAGGTTCGCGTGTGAGCCGCGTCGTCATCCACCGGGATGGGCGCGTCACGATGCCGCACGATCACATTTGCCTTCTCGCGAAAGCGCGCGGCAAGCGCCTCTGCGATGAAAACCGAGCGATGCTGGCCGCCTGTGCAGCCGACCGCGACGGTGAGATAGCTGCGGTTGTCGTCGCGAAAACGCGGCAGCCATTTGCCGACGAACGCGCCGATGTCGTCGATCATCTCGCCGACCAGCGGCTGCGCGCAGAGGAAGTCGATGATCGGCTTGTCGAGGCCCGTGAACGGACGCAACTCGCGGTCGTAGTACGGGTTGGGAAGCGTGCGCACGTCGAACACGAGATCGGCGTCGAGCGGCACGCCGCGCTTGAATCCGAAGGATTCGAACATCAGCGTGAGATCGGCCGCCTCCGTCTCGACGAAGCGCTTGACCCACGCGCGCAGCACGTTCGCGCGCAGGTTGCTGGTGTCGATCTGATGCCCGTATTCGGCGAGACCGGCGACCAGTTCGCGCTCGCGCTCGATCGCTTCGGCGAGCGAATTCAGCACGCCGACGTCCGCCTCGCGCATCGGCGGGCCGGAAAGCGGATGACGCCGGCGCGTCTCGGAGAAGCGCTGGATGAGCGACTGCGTGCTCGCGTTGAGGAACAGCACGCGCAGGTCGTAGTCGTTCGAGAGCTTGTGAATGATGCCCGGCACTTCGTCGAGCGAGAGGCTCGAGCGCGCGTCGATCGCGACGGCGAGGCGCGTCTGGCCTTCCTTCGCGAGGTAGGCGGCGAGTTCGGGCAGAAAGCGCGGCGGCAGGTTGTCGACGCAGTAGTAGCCGCCGTCTTCCAGGGCGTTCAGCGCAACGGACTTGCCGGAACCGGAAATGCCGGTGATCAGGATGATACGCATGGGAATCGACTCGTTCGCTTAATCTTAGCACCTGCACTTGATTCGATTTCGGCGCGAAACAGTCGGAGCGAATGGCGGTCGAGCCATTCGCGCTCGCGATCAGATCAGCTTGCCGGGAAACTGGCTGTCCGGGTCCTGCATGGCGAGCCGCTGACGGTCCATGAAGTCGCGCAAGGTATCGATGCCGCGCAACTGCAGGATCGTATTGCGCACCGCGGCTTCGACCAGCACGGCCAGGTTGCGGCCGGCCGCGACCTGAATCGTCACCTTGCTGATCGGCAGGCCGAGGACGTCGACCGTCTGGCTCTCCAGCGGCAGGCGCTGGAATTCGCCGTCCGGCCGGCGCACGAGCTGCACGATCAGCTTGAGCTTCATCTTCCGGCGCACGGCGGTTTCACCGAAGATCGTCTTGATGTCGAGCAGGCCGAGACCGCGCACTTCGAGCAGATTCTGCAGGAGAGGCGGGCAGCGGCCTTCCACGAAGTCGGGGCCGAGGCGCACGAAATCGACTGCGTCATCCGCTACCAGACCGTGGCCGCGGCTGATGAGTTCCAGGCCGAGCTCGCTCTTTCCGAGCCCGGAGTCGCCGGTGAGCAGCACGCCCATCCCGAGGATGTCGATGAACACGCCGTGCAGCGTCGCGCGCGGCGCGAGAATGCGCGACATGTAGGCGCGCAGGCTGTCGATCACGGCCGCCGCCGACATGCGCGTCGTGAAGAGCGGCGTGGACGAGCGCGTGCAGCGCAGGACGAGTTCGGGCGGCGCGCCGACTTCGCCCGCGACGACCAGAAACGGCGGCTCGAGCGCGATCAACTCCGCCATGTGGCGCGAGCGGTCTTCGTCGGACTGGCGCTGGTAGTAGTTGATCTCGGCGTCGCCGAGCACCTGGATACGGTTCGGGTGGATCAGGTTCAGGTGACCGACCAGGTCGGCGCTCGACGTCGCGTTCGCGACCGTCTCGCTCGAGAAGCCGCGCTCCCAGCCCTCGTGCCCGGTGAGCCAGCTGAGCTTCAGAGCGGCGGCGTTGTCGTCAAAAATACTTTGGGCGTTGATGCTGGACGTATCCATGAGGCCGGAACTCCGTTGGAAGCCGGGAGCAGCCTTCGCGGGACGTTGAAGCGGGTCGCTTCGATATGCCGCATGGCGCTGCGTTTGACCGATTGTGCCCTAGAAGCAACGCGTAAGCGAGGCGCGCCGGGTGTATGAAAAGCGCCGGCGCCCCGGCCGCGAGTCGCTATGTTCGTGCGGCTATCACGGTTGCCATTGCGTGAGCACTTGATAAAGCGCCTCACGATCTTCTTCCTTGTGCAGACGCTCGCGCGCCTCGCTGTCGGAGAGCAGTTGCGCAATCTCCGAAAGAATTTCCAGATGCTGCTGCGTCGCCTGCTCGGGCACGAGCAGGAAGATCAGGAGGGAGACCGGCTGGCCGTCGGGCGATTCGAACGCGACGGGTTCGGCCAGGCGCACGAAAGCGGCGAGCGGCTGCTTCAGCCCTTTGATGCGGCCGTGCGGAATGGCGACGCCCTCGCCGAGGCCGGTCGAGCCGAGGCGCTCTCGGGCGAAGAGATTGTCGGTGACGGTACTGCGGGCGATGCCGTTCTGGCTTTCGAAAATCAGGCCCGCTTGCTCGAATACGCGTTTCTTGCTGGTAACGGACAGTCCGAGAACGACGTTCTCGATGGGAAGAAATTTGGCTAAACGATTCATGTTGGCAGGCTGATGCGTGGCCTGATAGCTCCTCATCGTGGCTGCTGTCTGAAAGCGCTCACGGCGGTGTGAAACGAAATGTGCGCTGGCGGCGTTTCCCTGCAGCGTTCCTGTCGTGCGACCCCGAAAATAACCGGACCATTATAGAACAGGCCAAAGCACGATGGTGCGCCGCGCCATGGAAGTATCAGCGATCCAATGTGCAGTACAAAACCCTGAAAATCAATGGCTTGAGCCACGCAACGACGAAAATCCAACAAAAAAGCCGCCTGGAAGGGCGGCTTCGGTTCGGTGCACGCTCATCGCGATCGTTTCGGGACTTCGAGGAATTCCTCGAAACCCGCCCGCCGTCCCGTGGCGGCGGGTCTTGCCGGACTACACGGTCAGTTCGCAAGCAGTGCGCTGTTGCTCGCTCAGGGCGACGGCGCCTCGATGCTTTGCGGTTCGCCCCGATACTTCACTGCCTCGTGTGCGTGGCCCTGAATCTTGTCCTTGTGCTTGATGACCTGCCGATCCAGCTTGTCGACCATCAGATCGATGGCCGCGTACATATCAGCGTCACAACTCTCGATAAAAATGTCCTTGCCCTTCAGGTGCAGGTTGATTTCTGCCTTCTGCCGCTTTTCCTTTTCCCTATGATTGTCGACCGAGAGGACAACGTTGCCGTCGATCACTTGATCGAAATGACGGAGCACCCTGTCCAGTTTCGTGATCACGTACTCGCGCAACGCAGGCGTCAATTCGAGGTGGTGTCCACTGATCTTCAGATTCATAGTTGCTCTCCAAGCTAATGGCCGCCAGGCCACGTCGGCTCGTCCGATACCGGTCGGCAATGCGTCCCGTCAGCTCGTCATGTTTGACGCGCTCGAAAAAACGGGTCGCTTCGGCCGGCACGTCCGCGCTTTCGCGTTGCGGCCGGTAAACGCCCATCGCAAAATGCGATGGACTATATAGAGACGGGTCATAGAGACTTGCGCAGATTCACTGCCGGGATCCTGAGGGCTTCGCGATATTTGGCTACAGTGCGCCGCGCGACCACGAATCCTTGTTCCGCCAGCAGTTCGGCGATGCGGCTGTCTGAAAGAGGAGTTTTGGGGTCTTCCGCTCCTATCAGTTGCTTGATGAGGGCCCGGATCGCCGTGGACGATGCCGCGCCTCCTGTGTCGGTCGAAACGTGCGATCCAAAGAAGTACTTAAATTCAAGCGTCCCGAAGGGGGTGAGCATGTACTTCCCTGTGGTCACCCGCGAAACGGTCGACTCGTGTAAACCCAGCGTATCAGCAATCTCCCGCAAAACCAAGGGCCGCATGGCGATTTCGCCATGTGCAAAAAAGTTCTTCTGACGCTCCACAATTGCCTGCGCCACACGCAGGATCGTCTCGAACCTCTGCTGAATATTCTTGATGAGCCAGCGCGCTTCCTGGAGTTGCTGACGCAGCGAGCCGCTGCCCGGATCTCCGCGATTGTTGCGCAGGATATTCGCGTACAAATGGTTGATGCGCAGCCGCGGGACGATTTCCGGATTCAGCTCAGCCGTCCAGCCGCTGGCGCTCTTTTTCACCATGATGTCGGGCACTACGTAGTCGGCCTCGCTCTTGCCGTACGCCGCGCCCGGGAACGGTTCGAGCGACTTGATCAGCACGTGCGCGTCCCGAAGCGAGTCGTCGCCGGCCTTCAACTGCTTGCGCAACCGCGTGAAATCGCGGGCCGCGAGCAGTTCCAGATGATTCGTGACGATCTCGAGCGCCAGCGTGCGCGTGGGCGACGCATCGAGCCGCAGCAATTGCAGCTTGAGGCATTCCGACGCCGAGCGTCCGCCCACGCCGGGCGGATCGAAGCTTTGCAGGAGCGCGAGCGCGGCGCTCAGCTCGTCGACGTCGACTTCGAGCTCCTCGGGCAGATCGGCCTGGATTTCCTCGAGCGAGGACGTGAGATATCCGTCTTCATCCAGTGATTCGATGAGAAACGTGATCAGCGCGCGATCGCGCTGATTGGCCGCGGTCATGCGCAATTGCGCGGTCAGATGATCGCGCAGCGTCGTCGTCGATTCGTGGATTTGCAGCGGCGGGAGATCGTCGTCGTCGGACGCGTTGCTCGCGCGGCCGTAGTCTTCGAGATTCCACGAACTGGAGTCCGAGTTGCTGTCCGAACCCAGGCCGTTGTACTCGTCGACGCCCTGCGGCTCGCTGTTTTCCGAACGTTCGGAACTCGACGTGCCCGATGCCGAGCCGTTGCTCATCATCGGCTCGGGCGGCGCGCTCTGCGCCGCGGGCGAGGCGATTAGCGAGCCGTCCGCAGCGACGCGCAGCGGGCTCGAGATCCAGTCGTCCTCGTTCTCCAGAAGCGGATTCTGAGCGACGGCCATCGCGACTTCCTGCTGCAGTTCGAGCGTCGACAGCTGTAGCAGCCGGATGGACTGCTGCAGTTGCGGGGTCAGCGCAAGATGCTGCGAGAGGCGGAGTTGGAGGCTGGCTTTCATGGCAAAGTTTTAATCATTGTAGAGAGTTTGCCACGCGCGCGAAACCTCGCGGCGAATCCAAAAAGAAGCGTGCCGCCTCGAGGGGCGGCACGTAAGTCTTGCTGCTTTCTCCTGGTGCGGCGCACGATGCGCGCCGCGCTCGCCGGGTAGCGCTTACATGCGGAAATGCTCACCGAGATAGACGCGCCGCACGCTTTCGTTCTCGATGATCTCGTTCGGCGCCCCGGCCGCGAGTACGCTGCCGTCGCTGATGATGTACGCGTGATCGCAGATGCCGAGCGTTTCGCGCACGTTGTGGTCGGTGATCAGAACGCCGATGTTGCGCTGCTTCAGGAACTTGACGATCTTCTGAATTTCAAGCACGGCGATCGGGTCGACGCCTGCAAACGGCTCGTCGAGCAGGATGAAGCTCGGATTGGTCGCGAGCGCGCGCGCGATTTCCACGCGCCGGCGTTCACCGCCCGACAGCGACAGCGCGGGATTTTCCCGCAAGTGCGCGATCTGCAGTTCGTCGAGCAAGGCTTCAGTGCGCTGGGTAATGGCGTCTTTGGACAGGCGCTTGCCCGATTCGTCCGTTTGCAGTTCCAGCACGGCGCGGATGTTCTGCTCGACGGTCAGCTTGCGGAACACCGAAGCTTCCTGCGGCAGATACGACAGGCCGAGGTGCGCGCGCTGGTGAATCGGAAGGAGGCTGATCGAGTTGCCGTCGAGATCGATCTCGCCGGCGTCGAGCGGCACCAGGCCGACGATCATATAGAACGAAGTCGTCTTGCCCGCGCCGTTCGGGCCGAGCAAACCGACCACTTCGCCGCTCTTCACGTCGAGCGAAACGTCCTTCACCACGGTGCGCGAGCCGTAACGCTTCTTCAGATTGCGGACGACCAGCGAGCTCGACTGGCCTTCCGGCTTGCGGTGGGGCATGGCGGACGAATTCACTGCTGCGGCGTTCCTTGAATGGTGGTCGACGGAGAGAGCGTGGCGGGCGGGCCGTTCAGCGGCGCTGCGCCGCCCGAGCGCGGCGCGAGCATCGCGCGCACGCGGCCGGTCGGATTGCCGGGGCCGGCGACGTCCTTGCCGGCGGTTGCCGTGTAAAAGTCCTTCTGGCCGTCGTAGGTGATCACGCTGCCGTGCACTTCGTCCTGCACGGTCGTCAGGCCTTGCAGGCGGCGCACGGTGGCGCGCGTCGTGAGCTTGGTGAAGTCGTTCTTGCCGTCGTAGTCGATGCGCACGGCGTTGCCGTCGATGTACTCGTCCACGCCGTCGCGCTTCTGGCGGAAGTACGACAGGGTGTTGCCGCTCGACGTCCCCGTGGCGTACTGATAGCCCTGCGGGTCCTGCGTGACTTCCACGCGATCGGCCTTGATGACGATCGTGCCCTTGGTCGCGACCACGTGGCCGGTGAAGATGTTCTTCTGGTTGAGATCGTCGTACGACATGTTGTCCGCTTCGATGTTGAGCGGCTTGTCGCGGTCGGCCTTTTCGGCGTGCGCGGGGAGTGCCGTCAGCGCGACGACGGACGCGAGGGCGGCGCAGAGCGCGGCCCTCGAGACTCGCCGGGCGCGCGTGACGCGGCGCGCGAGCGTTGCGCGCGCATGGCCGCCATCGGGACGAGGGAACCTTTCGTTCATGCAGTCACAATTCGGATGGGAGTGCCGGGATTACTTGGAAGAGCCGCCATTGATATCCGAGGCGGCGATCGAGCCGCGCACGTTACCGAAGAGCTTCATTTCCCGGGTCACGTTGTTGTAGTTCATGCCGTCGGCCGTCATCACCGACGGACCGCGCTGAAGTCTAACCGGTTTTTCCGTTTCGATGACATCGTCGTTCACCAGCACGCGAAAATGCTGGGAATCCGCCTGCATCTGTGGATCTCCGTAACCGGCGGCGCGCAGGATGCGCGCATTGTCGTAGAGATCGACGATCGAGACGTCGCCGTTGACCGTGCCGCGCAGGGCCGTCGCCGTGACGGTCGGCTTCTGCGGCTGGAACATGCGCATCGCGGGCAGCGTCAGATCGCTGTTCTCGTCGTCTTCATAATGCACCATCGACTTGGCCGTCAGACGATATTGCGTCGTGCCGGTCGCGTCGAGTTCGGAAACGGAGAAGTTGTCCGCGAAATAATCGGGCGTATGGCGCTTGGCCGGCTCCGGCGCTTCGGACGCGGGCGGCAGCGTGGCCTGCAACAGCCAGTAGGTGATGCCCGCGAGCGCCGCCATCGCGACGAGCGGCAGCAGCGAGGCGAGCTTTCCGGGGCGCTGCATGACGTCAGCCTCCGAGCGCTGCGGCGAGCAGCTCGTCGTAGCGATGTTGCGCGCGCAGGATCGCGTCGCACACTTCGCGCACCGCGCCATGGCCGCCGCGCGCTTCCGCGACCCAGTGCACGCGCTGGATGACTTCCGGATGCGCGTTCGCCGGCGCGGCCGCGAAGCCGCAGCGGCGCATCACCGCGAGGTCGGGCCAGTCATCGCCCATGTAGCCGCACTCGACGGCGGAAATGCCCGTGGCGTCCAGCAATTCGGCGAGCGCCACCGTCTTGTCCTCGACGCCCTGATACAGATGCGTGATGCCGAGCTCCTTCGCGCGCGCCGCGACGATGCCCGACTTGCGCCCGGTGATGATGGCCGTCTGCACGCCGACCGACTGAAGCATTTTCACGCCGTGGCCGTCGAGCGAATTGAACGACTTCATCGCGTCGCCCTCGGCGGTGAAGTAGAGGCTGCCGTCGGTGAGAACGCCGTCGACGTCGAAGATCATCAGCCTGATGCGGCTTGCGCGCTCAGCGGCGCTCGCCGTGGCCGGCAGCGCCGCGGCGGCGGACGAAGGCTTTTGCGCCATCAAATTACCTTCTTGGAGAAAAGGTCGTGCATGTTCAGTGCGCCGATCAGCGTCGCCTCGGCGTCCACGACCAGCATCTGATTGATGCGATGACGCTCCATCAGTTCCACCGCCTCGACGGCGAGGTGGTCCGGCGCGATCGTGCGCGGATTGTGCGTCATGACGTCGGCGATCTTCAGCGAGCGGAAATCGCCGTCGCGCTGCAGGATGCGGCGCAGGTCGCCGTCGGTGAAGATGCCATGCACATGACGATTGCCGTCGACGACCGCCGTCATGCCCATGCGCTTGTCGGTGATCTGGAAAAGCGCGTCCGACACGGTTGCCTCGAGCGACACGACGGGCACCTCGTCGCCCACGCGCATCACGTCGCGTACATAAGTGAGCAGGCGCCGGCCGAGCGCGCCGCCCGGATGCGAGCGCGCGAAGTCTTCGGGGCCGAAGCCGCGGGCGTCGAGCACGGCGACGGCGAGCGCATCGCCGAGCGCCATCGTGGCGGTGGTGCTCGCCGTGGGCGCAAGATTCATCGGGCACGCTTCCTTTTCGACGCGCGCGTTCAGGTGCATGTCCGCCAGTTGCGCGAGACTCGACTCGGGACGCCCGGTAATTGCGATCAGCTTTGCGCCGAGACGCTTGATGAGCGGCAAAATGGCGACGAGCTCCTCGGTTTCGCCCGAGTTCGATAGCGCAATGAAGATGTCGTCGGCGGTGACCATGCCGAGGTCGCCGTGGCTGGCTTCGGCCGGATGCACGAAGAATGCGGGCGTACCGGTGCTCGCGAGCGTCGCGGCGAACTTGCGCGCGACGTGTCCCGACTTGCCGATGCCCGACACGACCACGCGCCCGCGGCAGCCGAGCAGGGCCCGGACCGCGTTGGTGAAATTGTCGTCGAGGAGTTCGGAGAGACCGCGAACGGCGTCGGCTTCGATCTGGATTACATTGCGAGCCAGCGCCAGTGCCCGGTCGCCATTGATTTTCGCTATCATGCGCGGGAGTATAGCAAAGGCGATTCCGGGCCGCGCCGCACGGTGCGTGGCCCGCCGCCGCCCATCCGCCCCCGCGGGCCCTGTCATCTGGGGCTTTTCCACGACACCGCCGCGCATCGAAATACGCGCTTCGGTACGCTGCCGAACGAGGACGCCAGACGGATGATTTCTCCGCTCGAAATGACGCTGCTGCTGCTGCTGTGCTCGGTGGTGGGCGTCGTGGTATTTCGGTATTTCAACCTGCCGCCGATGCTCGGCTATCTGACGGTGGGCATCATCGTGGGCCCGCACGCCGCGGGCATCGCGCCGGACTCGGACCGGGCTCAGCATCTCGCCGAATTCGGCGTCGTGTTCCTGATGTTCTCCATCGGTCTCGAGTTTTCGCTCTCGAAGCTCCGTTCGATGCGGCGCATCGTGTTCGGCCTTGGCGCCAGCCAGGTCGGGGGGACCATCGCGCTCGCCATGATCTTCGGCTGGATCGCGAATTTCTGGGTCGCGATGTCCTGGCAGGCGAGCTTCGCGCTCGGCGGCGCGCTTTCGATGTCGTCCACCGCGATCGTCAGCAAGCTGCTCGCGGAGCGGCTCGAGCTCGAATCCGAGCACGGCCGCAACATTTTCGGCGTGCTGCTCTTCCAGGATCTCGCCGTGGTGCCGCTGCTCATCATCATCGCGGCGTTCGCCAACGGCAATTCGTCGCAGCTCGCGATGTGGCTCGGCATCGCGGCGGTGAAGATCGTCGTCGCGTTGACGGTGCTGCTCTTCATCGGCCAGAAGTTCATGACACGCTGGTTCGATCTCGTCGCGCGGCGGCGTTCGCAAGAGCTGTTCATGCTGAACCTGCTGCTCGTCACGCTGGGCGCGGCGTTCATCACCGACAAATTCGGGCTGTCGCTCGCGCTCGGCGCGTTCATCGCGGGCATGCTGATCGCCGAGACGCCGTACCGGCATCAGGTGGAAGAGGACATCAAGCCGTTTCGCGACGTGCTGCTCGGCCTGTTCTTCGTGACGACCGGCATGCTGCTCAATCCGCGCGTGATCTGGGAACATCCGTTCCTGGTGCTCGGCTTCTTCATCGTGCCGATCCTGCTCAAGGCGGTCATGGTTACCGCCCTGGCGCGCGCGTTCGGCGCGCCGCAGGGCGTCGCGATGCGCACGGGCCTCGGGCTCGCGCAGGCGGGCGAGTTCGGCTTCGTGCTGCTGAATCTGATTCTGGATTCGCATCTCGTCAATTCGACCATCCTGCAGGCGATCCTCGCCGCGATGCTGCTTTCGATGCTCGCCGCGCCGTTCATCATCCAGAATGCCGATCGCATCGTGCTGCGCCTGTCATCGACGGAGTGGATGCTGCAATCTCTGCAAATGACGAAGATCGCGACGCAAAGCCTGAAGCAGAGCGGCCACGTGATCATCTGCGGCTACGGCCGCGCCGGGCAGAACCTCGCGCGCATGCTGGAGCAGGAAGGCATCTCCTACGTCGCGCTCGACCTGGACCCGGACCGCGTGGCGGCGGCCGCGGCGGCCGGCGAATCGGTCGTGTTCGGCGACGCCGGGCGGCGCGAATCGCTGCTCGCGGCCGGCTTGCATCGCGCGGCGACGGTCGCGATCACCTACGCCAACACGCCGTCCGCGATGCGCGTACTGCACAACATCCACGAGCTCGCGCCGACTTTGCCCGTGATCGTGCGCACCGTCGATGACGCCGATCTCGAGAAACTCACCGCAGCCGGTGCGACGGAAGTGATTCCGGAGATCGTCGAGGGCAGCCTGATGCTCGCGTCGCACACCCTCGTCCTGATGGGCGTGCCGATGCGTCGCGTCGTGCGGCGCGTCGAGGAAATGCGCGATGCGCGCTACAGCCTGCTGCGCGGCTACTTCCACGGCGCCGACGACGTCGACGACGACGATGGCCACGAGCAGGTGCGGCTACAATCCGTACCGATCGACGAGAATTCGGACGCGGTCGGGCATTCGCTCGACGATCTCGGGCTCGTCGGCAACGGTGTCGAGGTGACCGCGATCCGGCGCCACGGCATCCGGGGCGTCGAACCCGACCCCGAAACCAAGCTGCGCGCGAACGATATCGTCGTGCTGCGCGGCCTGCCCGAAGTGCTGGCGCTTGCCGAGGAACGGCTCTCGCGCAATCGGCGGGCGGCGTAATCGTCTTCTTTTGTCATATGGCGGGCGCGGCCTCACAGCGCGGACTCCGGAGAAGTCATGTCCATTTCCCCTTCGAATGCGCCGCCCGACGCCGCGCGTTTCATCAAGGAGCGTGTGCGCACCGTCGAAAACTGGCCGCAGCCCGGCGTGCAGTTCCGCGACATCACGCCCGTTCTGCAGGACCGCCGTGCGCTGCGCACGCTGATCGATCTGTTCGTGCAGCGCTATATCGACGAGAACATCGATGTGATCGCCGGAATGGACGCGCGCGGCTTCATCATCGGGCCGATTCTCGCGTACGAGCTAAGCCTCGGTTTCGTGCCGATCCGCAAGAAGGGCAAGCTGCCGTACAGGACGCTTTCGCAGTCTTATGAGCTGGAATACGGCAGCGCCACCGTCGAGATTCACGAGGATGCGTGCAAGCCGGGCGACCGCGTGGTGATCGTCGACGATCTGGTCGCCACCGGCGGCACGATGATGGCGGGCAAGATTCTGCTGGAGCGGCTCGGCGCCGAAGTGGTCGAGGCGGCGGCGATCATCGATCTGCCGGATCTGGGCGGCTCGAAGCTGTTGCGCGATAACGGCGTCCCGCTTTACACCGTCTGCGAATTTGGCGGGCACTGACATGCCGAACTTCCTGCTCTTTCTTGCTGCATCCATCGCGATTACCGTTGCGCCAGGGCCGGACAATCTTCAGGTGCTCGCGCGCGGCATCTCGCAAGGACGGCTCGCGGGCGTCGTTGCGGCGCTCGGCTTCGCGTGCGGCGTGATCTTTCACACGACGCTCGCCGCGCTCGGCATCGCGGCGCTGCTGCGCTCGTCGCCGATGGCGTTTCAGGCCGTGAAGCTCGCGGGCGCGGCATATCTCGTGTGGATCGGCATCAAGGCGCTCAGGAGCCACGGTCTCGCGACCGCGCACGAGCGCCCGAGCCAGCCGCTTTCGACCGTGTTCCGCCAGAGCGTGATCGGCAACATGCTGAATCCGAAAGTCACGCTGTTCTTCATCGTGTTCCTGCCGCAATTCGTCGATCCGCACGGCGCGCAAAGCGTGATGCTGCAGATGTTCGAGCTGGGCGGCGTGTTCATGCTGCAGACGGTCGTCGTGTTTTCGCTGTTCGGCATCGGCGCGGGAACCATCGGGGTGTGGCTGAAGCGCCGTCCGCGCGTCGGCGTATGGCTCGACCGGCTCGCGGGCGTGACCTTCATCGCACTGGGGATTCGCGTCGCGCTGCGCGACTGAGCTTTTCGACGAGCGGCCGCGCGCTACAATTTCCGGCCATTTTTCCTGCCGAGCTTGCCGGAGCCCTCATGACCTTGCCTGCGATCGTTGCCGCCCGCCGCTTCGATGCCGCCGCGCACGCGCCGTTTATCATCGGCGACGAGCGCGTCGGTTGGATTCGTCATGCCGACGTGGACGCGCTGCGGCGCTGGCCGGACGTGTTCGAAATCGCCGCGGCCTCGGTTCGCCTGCGCGCGTCGCTCGCCGATGCGAACACCCGCAGCGCCGCGCTCGGCGCGGTCATCGGCGCGCTCTACGCCGAGGGCAGAATCCCCGGCTGGCGCGACGAAACCTACGCGATCCGCAACGACTTCGACGCCGCGCCGCTCGCGTTCATCGAGCGTGCGGCGTCGCGCTTCTTCGGCACGATGACCTACGCGGTGCATCTCAACGGCATCGTAAAATATGCGGGCAAGGCACCGCACTTGTGGATCGCGCGCCGCAGCGACACCAAGGCGACGGATCCCGGCATGCTCGACAACGTCGTGGCGGGCGGCATCGGCTGGGGCTTCGAACTCATGCCGACGCTCGTGAAGGAGTGCTGGGAAGAAGCCGGCATGAGCGCGGAACTCGCCCGGACCGCCGAGCGCGGCCGCACGTTCCATGTGCTGCAATCCTTGCCCGAAGGCACGCAGGCCGAGCAGATCTTCGTCTACGACGTATCCCTGCCGCCCGATTTCGCCCCGCGCAATCAGGATGGCGAAGTCGGCGAGCACCGGCTCGCGCGCATCGAGGAAGTCGCGCGCTGGATCGAAGAGGGCAAGCTCACCGTCGATGCCAGCCTCGCGACGCTCGACTGCATGCTGCGCCGTCAGTGGATCGACGAGGACGCGTGCGCGGGCATCGCCGCGCTCTACGAATCGCCGCAAGTTTGAATTTCAAAGAATCGAACGAGGAAGGTCATGTCGACCGAACATAGCTTTTACCTGAAGTTGTCGTGCCCGGACCGTCCGGGAATCGTCCATGCCGTGTCCGGTTTCCTGTTCAACCTCGGCGCCAATATCCTCGATTCCGCGCAGTTCGGCGACAGCCGCACCGGCGAGTTCTTCATGCGCGTGCATTTCCAGCAAGTCGGCGGCGATCCCGGCCTCGACGCGCTGCGCAAGTCGTTTGCCGGACTGGCCGACGAATTCGGCATGCGCTGGGAGTTGCACGACGCATCGGTGAAGCCGCGCGTTGTCATCATGGTGTCGAAGATCGGTCACTGCCTGAACGACCTGCTGTTCCGCTATCGCACCGGCCAGTTGCAGATCGAGATTCCGGCGATCATCTCGAATCACAAGGATTTCTATCAGCTCGCCGCGAGCTACGACATTCCGTTCCATCATCTGCCCCTGCACAAGGCCACGCCCGAAGCGAAAGCCGCGCAGGAAGCCCGCGCGCTGGAAATCGTCGATCAGCACGACACCGATCTCGTCGTGCTCGCGCGCTACATGCAGATTCTGTCGGCGGACATGTGCGACAGGCTCGCCGGCCGGGCGATCAATATCCATCACTCGTTCCTGCCGAGCTTCAAGGGCGCGAAACCGTACTATCAGGCGTTCGATCGCGGCGTGAAGCTGATCGGCGCGACCGCGCACTACGTGACGTCGGATCTGGACGAGGGCCCGATCATCGAGCAGGAAGTGGAGCGAGTCGATCACAACATGACGCCGGAGCAACTCACGGCGATCGGCCGCGACGTCGAATGCGTGACGCTCGCGCGCGCGGTGAAGTGGCATGCGGAGCATCGCATTCTGCTGAACGGGCACAAGACGGTTGTGTTCCGTTGAGCCTCGCCTGAAACGACAAAGCCCGCCGGATCGTTCGACCGGCGGGCTTTTTCATGCCTGAACGCTGCTTAAACGAGCCGCAGATAAATCAGCTCGCGCTTGATATACGCATAGAAAATCGGCGCGGCGATCACGCCCGGAATGCCGAACGCGGCTTCCATCGCGAGCATCGCGAGGAGCAATTCCCACGCGCGCGCCTCGATCTGCCCGCCGATGATGCGCGCGTTCAGGAAGTACTCGAGCTTGTGAATGAGGATCAGGAACGCGAGCGAAGCGACCGCCGTGCCGAACGATACCGACAGCGATATCCCGACGATGATCGTATTGGAGATGAGATTGCCGATCACCGGCATCAGGCCGACGATGAACGTGACCAGCACGAGCGTCTTCGAGAGCGGCAGCTTCTCGTGGAAGATCGGCAGCGCGACGAGCAGATACAGCGCGGTGAAGACGGCGTTGATCGCCGAAATCTTGATCTGCGCGAACACGATGCGGCGGAACGCGTCCGAGAAGCGCGACACGCGCGCGACGAGCGCCGTGGACAGGGGCAGGCGGTGATGCGACTGCTTCGGCGCGCTGACCGCGATGATCGCGCCGATGATCATGCCGATGACGACATGGCCGAAGCCGCGCGCCATCTCCTTGCCGCCTTGCTGGAGCATCTCGGCATGCCTGTGCATGAGCTCGGTGGCCTTGTCCTTCATCTGGCCGGCGTCGACCGGCAGATAATTCGCGATCCAGTCCGGCACGCGCAGGCGCGCGCTCGACGTGATGCTCATCAGCTGATCCAGCAGCTTTTGCAGGCTCGGCACGTCATGCTCGAAATGCTCGATCGTGGCGATGGTCGCGCCCGTGAGGCCGCCGACGATGATCGCGGAAATCAGCCCAACCGAAATGAGCCGCGCGCCCCTGCTCACCACGTGGCGCTCGATGACCGGCGAAATCATGTGCACGAGCTGGAACACCAGCATGCCGGCGAGCAGGCCGCCGAGCAGCTTGAGCGTGAGCACGAGATACATCGCCACGAAGGCCAGGATGTAACTGCCGATCTCCACCGCGGACAGCTTCGGCAGGCTCATGTCGCTGGTCAGCCTGACGTGGCGAGTCGGCAGATCCCGTACTTGGCCCTCCTCGTTGGCCGCTTCGTTGCGCTTCGGCATGACTGCGTTCCTTTTCCCTGCTGCATACAACGGTTATCCGCGCCACGGCGCGGGCGGCTGATTCGCCGACCTGACTCGGCACGCCGGCGCGGCCCGGGACGCCGTGGCCCCGGAGCGGAACTCACGCCGCCGACTTGGGCCGTTGCAGCAAGGGCGCCAGATACCTGCCGGTAAAACTCGCCTTCGATTTCGCGACCTGCTCCGGCGTCCCCTGGGCGATGATCTGCCCGCCGCCCGCGCCGCCTTCCGGGCCGAGATCGATGAGCCAGTCGGCGGTTTTGATCACGTCGAGATTATGCTCGATGATGACGACCGTGTTGCCCTGATCTCGCAGCCGATGGATCACTTCGAGCAGCAGCGCGATGTCATGGAAGTGCAATCCGGTCGTCGGTTCGTCGAGGATATACAGCGTCCGACCGGTATCGCGCTTGCTCAGTTCCAGCGAAAGCTTGACGCGCTGGGCTTCGCCGCCCGACAGCGTCGTGGCCGACTGGCCGAGCCGGATGTAGCCCAGACCGACGTCGAGCAGCGTCTTCAGCTTGCGCGCGACCACCGGCACCGCCCTGAAGAACTCGTGCGCGGATTCCACGGTCAGGTCGAGCACTTCGCTGATGTTCTTGCCCTTGTACTGGATTTCGAGCGTTTCGCGGTTGTAGCGCTTGCCGTGGCACACGTCGCAGGGCACGTACACGTCCGGCAGGAAGTGCATTTCCACCTTCAGCACGCCGTCGCCCTGGCAGGCCTCGCAGCGTCCGCCCTTCACGTTGAACGAGAAGCGGCCGGGATCGTAGCCGCGCTCCTTGGCCGCCGGTACGCCCGCGAACAGTTCCCGGATCGGCGTGAAAAGGCCGGTGTAGGTGGCCGGATTCGAGCGCGGCGTGCGGCCGATCGGCGACTGATCGACGGCGATCACCTTGTCGAAGTGCTCGAGACCCTCGATCGACTCGTACGGCGCGGGCTCCGTCGCCGAGCCGTACAGATGCTGGGCGACCGCGTGCTGGAGCGTGTCGTTGATGAGCGTCGACTTGCCGGAGCCGGAAACACCGGTCACGCAGGTCAAGAGTCCGACGGGCAGATCCAGCGTCACGCGCTTCAGATTGTTGCCGTGCGCCTCGACGATGCGCAGCCTGCGCTCGTCCGGCGCGGTGCGCTCGGCCGCATAGCTGATGGTTCGCTTGCCGGACAAATACTGGCCGGTGATCGAGTTCGCGTCCTGCTGCACCTGGAGCGGCGTGCCCTGCGCGACGACCACGCCGCCGTGCTCGCCCGCGCCCGGTCCCATGTCGACGACGTAATCCGCCATGCGGATCATGTCCTCGTCGTGCTCGACGACGATCACCGAGTTGCCGATATCGCGCAGATGCTTGAGCGTGTTGATGAGCCGGTCGTTGTCGCGCTGATGCAGGCCGATGGAGGGTTCGTCGAGCACGTACATCACGCCGGTGAGTCCGGAGCCGATCTGCGACGCGAGCCGGATGCGCTGCGCCTCGCCGCCGGAAAGCGTCTCGGCGCTGCGCTCGAGCGACAGGTAATCCAGCCCGACGTTATTCAGGAACGAGAGCCGCGCGACGATTTCCTTGACGACCTTGTCCGCGATCTCGCCCTTCGCGCCTTCGAGACGCAGCGTCTGAAAATAGCCGAGCGCGTCACGCAGCGGCCAGCCGCTGATTTCGTAGATGCCGCGCGCGTCGTCGCCGGAACCGACCTTCACGAAGCGCGCTTCCCGCCGCAAACGCGTGCCTTCGCAAGCCGGGCAGGGCTGGTTGTTCTGGTACTTGGCGAGCTCCTCGCGCACGGCGGCCGAATCCGTCTCGCGGTAGCGCCGCTCCAGGTTCGGGATGATGCCCTCGAACGCATGCTCGCGCACCGAGGCGCGGCCGCGCTCGTTGATGTACGAGAACGGAATCGCCTGCTTGCCCGAGCCGTACAGCAGGATCTTGCGCACCTTCTCGGGCAGTTCCTCGAACGGTTCGTCGATGTCGAATTCGTAGAACGCCGCGAGACTCTGCAGCATCTGGAAATAGAACTGGTTGCGCCGGTCCCAGCCCTTCACCGCGCCCGCCGCCAGCGACAGCGACGGATGCGCGACCACGCGCTTCGGATCGAAGAAGGTGATCTGGCCGAGGCCGTCGCATTCGGGACACGCGCCCATCGGGTTGTTGAACGAGAAGAGGCGCGGCTCGAGCTCCGGCAGCGAATACGAGCAGATCGGGCACGCGAACTTCGAGCTGAAAAGCTTTTCGCGGTCCGTATCCATTTCGAGCGCGATCGCGCGGCCGTCGGCGAGTCGCAGCGCGGTTTCGAACGATTCCGCGAGACGCTGCTTCATGTCCGGCCGCACCTTGAGCCGGTCGATCACGACGTCGATCGTGTGCTTGTCGGTTTTCTTGAGCTTGGGCAGCGAATCGACTTCGTAGATTTTCGCGACGCCTTCGTTCGCTGTGCCGCCGCCCGAGCGGATGCGAAAGCGGATGAAGCCCTGCGCCTGCATTTCCTCGAACAATTCGACGTGCTCGCCCTTGCGATCGGCTACGACGGGCGCGAGGATCATCAGCTTGGTTTCCTCGGGCAGCGCGAGCGCGGCGTCGACCATTTGCGAGACGCTTTGCGCTTCGAGCGGAATCAGGTGATCCGGGCAATACGGCGTGCCGACGCGCGCGTACAGAAGACGCAGATAGTCGTGGATTTCCGTGACCGTGCCGACGGTCGAGCGGGGATTATGCGAAGTCGCCTTCTGTTCGATGGAAATCGCGGGCGACAAGCCTTCGATCAGATCGACGTCGGGTTTTTCCATCAACTGCAAGAATTGCCGCGCGTACGCCGAGAGGCTTTCCACGTAACGCCGCTGACCCTCCGCGTAAAGCGTGTCGAACGCGAGCGACGACTTGCCCGATCCGGACAGCCCGGTGATCACGATCAGCTTGTGGCGCGGCAAGTCGAGACTGACATTCTTCAGATTGTGGGTGCGAGCCCCACGAATGCGAATTTCTTCCACGAGTTTGTTCCGGGGTTCTTTCGGGTGTTCTCGGCAGCTATTCCAGCTTTCCCCGACCGGGCCGTGCTGGCGGCGCGGGGCGAAAAGGGAGGGGGCCAAACCTGCTACTATAACGACTTTTAAAGGGTGCGGCGCCGGGGCTCCCTGGGCCGGACGCGCACCGATCGGTCGGCGCGGGGACTTGCCGGCCATGTGCGGGGCGGGCGCGGCCGGCAAGCGAATAAAACGCGGCGCCGTCCAGGCAATGCGTCCCATATAGTGCCGTTTCGAGCAAGAACAAGGCGGCCGCGCCTGGCTGCGCCGCGGGCCAGGCCAGACGCGACCCTCATCCATTTCCCGTTTCTGATGTCCAATCCGTCTGCCACGTCCACACGTCTCTCCGCGCCGGAGTTGCGCGCGACCGTGTCGCTCGCCGCCATCTTCGCCCTGCGCATGCTCGGGCTTTTCATGATCATGCCGGTGTTCTCGATCTACGCGAAAACGATACCCGGCGGCGACAACGTGCTGCTCGTCGGCATCGCGCTGGGCGCCTATGGCGTCACGCAGTCGATGCTCTACATCTTCTACGGATGGATCTCCGACAAGTTCGGGCGCAAGCCGGTCATCGCGTTCGGGCTGCTGGTGTTCGCGCTCGGCAGCTTCGTCGCGGCGATCGGGCACTCGATGGCGTGGATCATCGCCGGGCGCGTGATTCAGGGCATGGGCGCGGTGTCGTCGGCGGTGATCGCGTTCATCGCGGACCTGACACACGAGGAAAACCGCACCAAGGCCATGGCGATGGTCGGCGGCAGCATCGGCGTGTCGTTCGCGGTGGCGATCGTCGGCGCGCCGATCGTGTTCCACTGGATCGGCATGAGCGGGCTTTTCACGGTGATCGGCGCGCTGTCGATCGTCGCGGTGGGCGTCGTTCTCTGGATCGTGCCCGATCCGCCCGCGCATCCGGTCCACGTCAAGGCGCCTTTCGCGGAAGTGCTGCATAACGTCGAGCTGCTGCGCCTGAATTTCGGCGTGCTCGTCCTGCACGCCACGCAGACCGCGCTCTTTCTCGTCGTTCCGCGCATTCTGGAGGCCGGCGGGCTGCCGGTCGCGTCGCACTGGAAAATCTACCTGCCCGTGATGGCGCTCGCCTTCGTGATGATGGTTCCGGCCATCATCGCCGCGGAGAAACGTGGAAAAATGAAGAGCGTCATGCTGAGCGCGATCGGGCTTATCCTGATTGGCCAGTTGTTATTGGGCGCCGCTCCTCATACGCTGTGGTCCGTGGCCGCCATTCTGTTCGTGTACTTTCTCGGCTTCAACGTGCTGGAGGCGTCGCAGCCGTCGCTGGTGTCGAAGCTTGCGCCGGGCACGAGAAAGGGCGCGGCAGCGGGCGTGTACAACACGACGCAATCGATCGGCCTCGCGATGGGCGGGGTGATCGGCGGCTGGCTGCTCAAGCTCGACGGGCCGAGCGCGGTTTTTTTCGCCTGTTCGGCGCTGGTGCTCGCCTGGCTGCTGGTCGCGGCCGGGATGAAGGCGCCGCCGCGCCGAACCGAGCGCGCGGCCTGAGAGAATTTTTGAACCATCGAATCGAGCCGGCGCGGTGCTGCCGAATCCCTGTCTGTCAGGCGGGATCGGCTTGATGACGCGGTGCGGCTGGCAGTAAGCAAGGAATCTACTGGAGAAATCATGGCATCAGTCAACAAGGTCATTCTCGTGGGCAATCTGGGCGCCGACCCGGAAACTCGCTACCTCCCGAGCGGCGACGCCGTGGCCAACATCCGTCTCGCAACGACGGACCGATACAAGGACAAGACATCCGGCGAGTTCAAGGAACTCACGGAATGGCATCGCGTCGCGTTCTTCGGCCGCCTCGCCGAGATCGTGAACGAGTATTTGAAGAAGGGTTCGTCGGTGTATATCGAAGGACGCATCCGCACGCGCAAATGGACGGATCAATCGGGCCAGGAACGCTATTCGACGGAGATCGTCGCCGACCAGATGCAGATGCTCGGCGGCCGCGGCGGCGCGGGCGGCGGCGATGACGGCGAATACAGCCGCAGCGCCCCGGCGGAGCGTTCGGGCGGCGGCGGGCGCGCTCCTGCTGCGGGCGGACGCGCGAGCAGCGGCGCGGGTGGCGGTTCCAGCCGTCCGAGCGCGCCGGCCGGCGGCGGCTTCGACGACATGGACGACGATATCCCGTTCTGACGAATCGCAACGATTCATGCATCGGACAGCCTCGAGCTTCGACAGCTCGAGGCTTTTTTCATTTTGGCGAGGCGCTTTCTGAATTATCGCGCGCTCCCCCCTTTTTTTGCCGTGACGTATTAATCTCACGTCGTTTGCCAATGATCTGGTGCGCCGAATTCCGAGGAGGTGGATTTAGGATGGCCCAATCGGAATAATCCTATGGTCTGCGAAATATCCGCAATTTATTTTGAAAGCACGCGTTCGCGAATATGGTGAGCAATTTTTATTTGCTTGTTGCCATTGAATTCATTCATTTTGTTGTTCGCGTTTGAAGACCGCCGGGTAATAAGCGTGCATATAGACAGGCAGTTATTCGGCCGAAAAGGCGCCGATGCAGCTTACTGTCCGGTCAGCGTGCGATCCAATAAGCGGAATCGTGGAGACTAAACGATATAACGGGGGCCTTTTGAAACTTCGAGTAGTGTTGGCTGACGATCATCCCTTCGTTGTCCTTGGGATGAAGGCGCTGTTTGCTGCCGACGATGGAATAGACGTAGTCGGCGAGGCAAATAATGCGAGTACGTTATTGGCCGAGCTCGTCGATGTTCCGTGCGATGTACTCGTCACGGACTTCGCGATGCCCGAGCACGGAGCGGATGCGAAGGATGGACTTCGTCTCATTCGCAAGGTGCGGCAGGATTTCCCGAGCATCAGCATCGTCGTGCTGACGAGCGTGAGCAACGTTGCGATCCTGCGTTCCATCCTGAACGCCGGCGCAATGGGGCTTGTCAACAAGGCCGAGCCGATTGAACTCGTGGCAACGGCGGTCCGCCACGCCAGTGTCGGACGGCGTTACGTGAGCGCATCGTTTGTTGCAGCGCTTGCGGAAGCGGGCGCAGAGACGGACTTTCCCTCCGAGCAGCTGCCTCTCTCTCCGAGAGAGATCGAGGTCGTCCGGCTGTTCGCCAAAGGCCACTCGATTACGGAAATCGCAAGGGAACTCGACCGCGATGTTCGCACGATCAGCCGCCAGAAACGCGATGCCATGAACAAGCTCGGCGTGAGGAACGATCCCGGATTGTTCGCTTTTGTTCGCGCACGTGGATTGGGATGATTGTTTCATCATCCAGTTTTATTTCGGATGCATCTTATGTATTTCAATGTTTCGGTATCCGATTCTAATAAATCGGTTCTTGCAGTAGATTCAAGTTCGCATGGCGCGAAGGGGTTTGATTTGATGGAATCCGCAAACGGAAGCCAGGTGTTTTCGCATGCTAAACGGGTGAGGCTGGCGATCGCGGATGACCATCCTCTCGTCATTCTCGCGATCGAAAGACTCGTGGGGAATTTTCCCAACGTGGAGGTTGTGAGTCGTAACGCAAATTCTACGCAGCTCAATGAGTCGCTCGCGCGTGGAGATTGCGACGTAGCGATCGTCGATCTCTTCATGCCGGGCGGGCATCACGGAGAAGGTGTCGAGATGATCCAGCATCTGGCCAATCGCTATCCGGATGTCCAGCTGGTCGTTCTGTCGCGCAACGACGATGCCGCGCTCGTCAAGCAGGTGCTGGAAGCCGGCGCACATGCATTTCTCAGCAAGGAGGATCGCCTCGATCTGATTTACGTGGCCATCGTCTCAGTCATTGCGAACGAGACCTATCTCGGGCCGACGATACGCCGCACGCTGGCACTCTCGGACGCCGAAAATCACGCGCGCTTCATCCGGCAGAGGCTCACGAGCCGTGAACTCGAAGTGATCGAACGCTATGCGAGGGGCGCGAATGTCACCGAGATCGCGAAGGAACTGGAACGCAGCGTGAAGACGATCAGCGCGCAAAAGTGCGCGGCCATGCGAAAGCTGGATCTTTCTACCGACGCGGATCTATATCGTTTCATAGCGGACAGCGGCTTGATTTAACAGGTTCTCGCAGCGCGTACGACGCACTGGCATTCGAGGCCTGCGCAGGGGACAACGCTCAGTCGATTTCAACGATTGGTGCGTGCCGGATTTCTCAACACAACCAACAAGAATATGAGAACAACAACGCCGATACGAGCGATCGTTGCGGACGACCATCCAGTCGTCATCAAGGGTATTCGGAGCTTTCTGGAGCGGGAAGGGCAGATACGGGTGGTCGCTACTGCGCGAGACACGTCACAGTTGGCCGAGGCGCTCGACGCCTCGCCGTGCGACTACGTTTTCTCGGACATCGGTATGCGGGGCATTGACGGAGAAAGCAATTCGATCGGATTTCTACGGCGTCTGTCGTGGCAGCAGGGGCGACCGAAGGTCATCGTCGTGACGATGATCTCACAGCCTCGCATGCTGGCGGCTCTCGTTCAACTGGGACTCGATGGCGTGATCGACAAGCGCGATGGGCTCGAGTGTCTGAGCGAGGCGATATCCGTGGCGGAGGCCGGTGACTGCTTTCTTTCACCGTGCGTGGAAGCGGCCGTGCGTCAACTGCCGCATACGTCGCCGGCGCGGGCCGGCGTGCTGAGCCGGCGCGAATGGGAGGTGTTTCAGCTCTATGCGCGCGGCCTTTTGGTCCACGAGATCGCCGCCCATGTCGGCCGTAGCCGCAAGACGATCGCCACGCAGAAACGAAGCGGCATGCGCAAGTTGGGACTCGAAACAGAAACTGAACTCGTCGCTTTTCTGCAGCAGGTCGGGTTGATATGAAGTGACGAGATCGTCTGGACCGCGTTCATCTCGGAATTATTTGGGACGCTTCTGATTCGGTCTCGAAGCGAGGCAGATCAGACTCAGGACATTTGCATTTCGACGCGGTCAGCCGGAGCGCGATGAATTGCCGTGGCAGGTGTCGGCCTGCTTCTGAGAGGTTCGAATTGAGATCATCGTTCGCGCGTTGCTTGTTGCTCATATGTCTGATCGTGCCACTCTGCTGCTACGCGGCGGAGCCGGGCTGGAACATCACAGGGTTGCGCCTGCTGCCGGTGCTCATCGGTGTGGCAGCGGTGCTGTTCGTGACGCTTCGCGCGTTCATCCTGCTGCAACAGGAGGTGGCTAAGCGAATCGAGACGGAGCAGCAGCTCGGCACACAACTCAGCTTTCAGCAGACCATGATGGAAGTGGTTCCGTATCCGCTTGTCGCAAAGGACATGGAGAACCGCTACATCGCGGTCAACCGTGCTTTCGAAGAAGCGCTCGGCGTACGGCGTGAAGATATCATCGGGCGCACCAGCCTCGAGGTCGCAGCATGGGGCGCCGAGCATAGCCGACTGCTGCACGATCTCACCAGCAGGACCTTTGCGACCGGCGAGCGGCAGGAACTCGAAGCCGAGTTCCGTGACGACCAGAATGTCCCGCGCTGCGGTCTTTTCTGGACCGGTGCGTTCGCGGCTTCGAATGGCGAGCGGGCGGGCGTCGTCGGTACGATGATCGACATCACCGATATTCGCAATGCGGAATCCCGCGCCCGGCAGACCGAGCGGCGCCTTCACGACGTGACCCGATCGCTGCCCGCCGTGGTCTTTCAGTTGCGCCGGGCGAGCGACGGCACTTACAGTCTTCCATATATCGATGGCGACACGCGCCAGTTGCTCGGCCTGGATGTGGTGACGCTGGCCGACGATCCGATTCATCTGCTGATGCGGGTCCACGCCCAAGACGCCGCCCGCCTGCTCAAGGAAATCGAAACGTCGGCGCGCACGCTCGAGCCTTTGCATACGGAATTCCGCTCGACAATCGACAGCATCACGCGCTGGATTCGCGCTGATCTCGTCGCGCAGCGCGAAGACGACGGCGCGGTGGTATGGAGCGGCTACTGGGCTGATGCCAGCGTGGAGCATGCGCGCGCGGATGAACTCGCCCGGGCGCGAGATACCGCCGAAGCCGCCTCGCGCGCCAAGGACGACTTTCTCGCGATGATGAGCCACGAAATCCGCACGCCGATGAACGGCGTGCTGGGGCTCGTCGAAGTTCTCGAGAACACGCGGCTGAATCCGGACCAGTCGCAGATGCTCGGCATGATTCAGGATTCCGCGAGCGCGCTGTTGCAGATCCTCGATGATCTCCTCGACTATTCGAAGATCGAGGCGGGCAGACTGGCGATCGAATCGACGTCGATCGACCTTCGTGACTTGGTGGACAGCGCGGTCGGCCTGCTTGCTGGGCGAGCGCATGAGAAGGGCCTACGCGTGCGAGTCGATGTCGGGCCGGAAGTGGCCGCGACCGTCAGGGGCGACAGCGTGCGCCTCCGGCAGATTCTCTTCAATTTGATGAGCAACGCCATTAAGTTCACGATCAAGGGCGATGTCTCGCTTCATGTGCATGCGGTCGAGCAGCGCGACGCGGAACAAATCATCGAATTGTGCGTGAAGGATACCGGCATCGGGATCGCCCCAGAGGCCCAGGAGAGCCTGTTCGAACCATTCGTTCAAGCGGAGACATCCACGACGCGGCGCTTCGGTGGTACCGGGCTCGGACTCACGATCTGCAATCGCCTCGTCGAACTGATGGGCGGCACGATGAGCCTGAAGAGCACAATTGGCGTCGGAACGGCCATGACCGTTCGGCTCACGATGCCCGTCGAGACATTGCATTACCAGATCGAGGGACTTCGAGGCAAGCGCGGCATTGTCGCAATCGACGACGACCGCGTGGCTGCGGCGCTCCTCCACTATGGCGAAGCGCTCGGCCTCGAATTGGAACGGCACGCGCCCGGAGACCTTGCGTTATCCGAGCCTGGAGCGCTCGAAGGCGTCGACATCATCTTTCTGAGCGACATACACAAGAGCACGTCGCCGATGGGCTCGCGCGTGATCCACATCACCGAGAAGCCGAAGCCGACCGGATACCGCATTCTCGAGGACGACATCCGCGTGAGCGTCAATCCGATCTCATGGCATGGGCTCGGCGCGGCATGCGTCGCGGCGCTGACGGGTATGCCGCAGATCGCATCGCGCGCGGCGCTCGGCCCTGAAACGAAGATGGCTGTGCCGGACCGGGAAGATGCGCTGCGCAGCGGCACGCTCGTGCTCGTGGCCGAGGATCATCCGGTCAATCAGGAGTTGATCCGTCATCAGCTTGCGCTGCTCGGTTTCGCCTGCGACGTCGTGCACGACGGCGCCGAGGCGCTCTCCGCCCTGGCGAATACGCGATACGGTTTCCTGATCACCGACTGCCACATGCCGAACATGACGGGCTACGAGCTTGCGCGCCGCGTGCGAACCGAAGAGTCCGGAACGTTGCGGCATCTGCCGATTCTTGGCATCACGGCCAGTACCGTGCCCGACGAGTTGAGCCGGTGCCGCGAAGCCGGCATGGACGACTGCCTGGTCAAGCCCACCAGGCTTGCAACCTTGCGCGAACATCTGAATCGCTGGCGGGCGTCGGAGCGTTCTGCAACCGGGGCCGATGCCCAGTCTCCGCCCAATGTCGCCACGCCGTCACGAGACGATGACGAGCTCGATCTGGCGGCCATGGCGCAACTGTGGGGTAACGAGGCGACCGTGAAGGCGCTGCTGGAGGCGTTCGTATCGTCGTTCCGCGAGGATCTCGTCGCGCTTCGGCGATTGCTTGATCGCGGCACCGTCGATGATCTGCGCGACTGGCATCATCGCGTCATCGGGGCCGCCAGCGTGTTGCAGTATCGGCCGCTGCTGGATGAGCTCGAGGCCTTTCGCCGCGACTTGCGTACGGCAACGCGAGAAATGCGCCAGCGAGAAGGGCTTGCCTTTGCCGCGCGATGCGAGCGCCTTGTCGAGCGCATCCACTCGCAGGTTGCCACGATCATCTGATTGGGGCAGGCCGCGCGCCGAGCGTCGCGCCTGTTACGAATGGGTTCGCGATCCAACCCATTCAGAGGACGCTCCGGCGTTCTCATTGAAGGGCTCGCGGTTTCGAAAATAGTCCAACGCGAAATCCACGAAGGAACGTGTCTTGGCGGAGACGTGCCGCCGTCCCGGGTAGACGATCGACACTTCCTTGTCGGCGTCCTTGAGCGTGTAGTCCGGCAGTAAGCGAACCAGCGCACCCGCCTGGATGTCCTGCGTCACATAGGTCTCAGGCAGCACGGCAATGCCTATTCCGGACACGGCCGCCTGCCGCAGCATGTGCGAACTGTTCACCGTGTACGCGGGATCCAGCACGACGCTTTCCACTGCGCCGGATGGCCCGATGAACGACCACGTCGATCCGTGGATTTCCGCGGACGGCGCGAGAAATTCATGAGTGACGAGCGCGGCCGGATGAGCGGGCGTACCGCGCTGCGACAAATACTCCCGCGATGCGACGAGCACTGCGCCGACTTTCAGCAACGGGCGATTGATCAGCATGCCGCTGTTGACCAGATGAGGCACGACGATCCCGACGTCGAAGCCTTCGGCGACGAGATCGACCGGCCGATGCAGCAGGGTCAGGCGCAACTTCACGTTCGGATACCGGTCGCGAAATTCGCACAGCATCGGTGTGAGCCCGAGCAGCGAGAACGACGCTGATGCCACGATTTTGAGCGTGCCTGACGGGTCGACCGAGCTGTTCGCCACGGACGCTTCGATCGCGTCGATTTGCTCGATGACCGCGCGGCAGCCTTCAGCGTAGGAGCGCCCCGCTTCGGTCAGCGATACGCTGCGCGTTGTCCGGTTCAACAGGCGAGTGTTGAGATGCGTCTCCAGCAAGGAGACGTAGCGCGTAATCACGGCGTTGGACAGATCAAGCGCTGCGGCGGCACGGCCGAATGATTCGGTTTCCGCCACTTTGAGAAAGACGCGCATCGCTTGGAGTTGATTCATGAAGGGATCGGGTAGGGAGCGATCTTTGAGCGCTGCGATTATGCGATTCGATACGCGAGCTGGAAGGGCCTTCTCGCGTGCGCGATCTTAAAGGGCAGTTGGCTGCATCGGAATCAGATCGCTCTGATCAACGTCACCTGTCTCAATACGACCACTGTCGCATGTATGCAACTGAAGCGTGTTCGCGCTCTGTCCCACGTTGAACGAAGCGATGGATAAGTCCACGTGGCCTAAGCGTTTATTCATATTGAAATTGCATTTTTTGAATTATTCGAAAGGATTTTTGTGTTTTCTTTTTCGGCGTCCCAAAAAAGTCGGGCAATAAACTTTGCTCTGCCGAATATCGGTGCAGAGCCAAGCGAGTGAAGAAGCAAATCTACTCGACAAACACTCAGCCTGAAGCAACCCATCGAGTCTCAGGACTCACTCATAGGAACACGCATGAAAAAGAATCTCATCGGCGCGGCAGTAGCAGCACTGGCTGCATCGTTTGCAACCGCTGCAAGCGCGCAAAGCAGCGTCACGCTGTATGGCGTTGTCGACGCGGGGCTGACGTTCGTGAACAACGTCATCAACGACAATCCGAACAACGGAAACCAGAAGGCGAGCTTTCGCGGCCTGACCAGTGGCAATCTGCAAGAGAGCCGCTGGGGTTTGCGCGGATCCGAAGACCTGGGCGGTGGCATGAAGGCGATCTTCGTATTGGAGAATGGCTTCAGCCTGAACAACGGTAAGGCCAACGAAGACGGTACGCTGTTCGGTCGTCAGGCGTACGTCGGTATGTCCTCCGACTACGGTACCGTCACACTGGGTCGTCAGTACGACGGCGTCGTTGACTACCTTGGGCCGCTGAGTGCTGCCGGTACTTGGGGTGGTACGTATTTTGGCCACGTCGCGGCTAACGACAACCTGAACAGCAACTTCAGCATCGCCAACTCGATCAAGTACCAGAGCGCCAACTACTCTGGCTTCTCGTTCAGCGGTCTGTATGGTTTCTCCAATAAGGCAGGTGCGTTTGCAGACAACCGGGCTTACAGCTTCGGTGCGGGCTACGCAAACGGCCCGTTGAAGATCGGGGCTGCGTATATGCAGGCCAACGGCGTGAACTCGCACACCAATGGCAATGGCGCTGTTATCGGCGATGCAGCCCCGCAGATGCTGGGCCTGGATGACATCGACGGTTCCCTCCGTCAGCGTACGTTCGGCGCTGGCGCCAGTTACGCGTACGACGCCATGGTCTTCGGCGCAGTGTGGACGCAGACGCGCTTCGACAATGGTCGCCGTGGTGACTACTCGAACGTATTCAACAACTATGAAGTTAATGGGCGCTATTTCGTGACGCCGGCTTTGGCGCTCGGAGCGGCGTACACATATACCACCGGCAAGATCAGCGACTTCGGCCTTACGTCCAGTACGCTCAAGTGGCATCAGTTTGGTCTGCAGGCTGACTACGCGCTGTCCAAGCGCACGGACTTCCATATCGAAACCGTGGCGCAGATCGGCAGCGGCGGTAATGATAATTTCACCCCGCTGGCGGCTATCGCGAACAGCAATGGCGCATTCGGTCCTTCCTCGAGCAGCCGTCAGGTGCTCGTGAACACGGGTATCCGTCACCGCTTCTAATAGAAAAGTCGCGTGAGCTGCAAGCTGTAGCAAAAGGGCGCCGCAAGGCGCCCTCAGACTGCTGACAAAGCCCTGGCTCTGCCCAGGGCTTTGTTCTTTAATAGAGGTCATGCTTAAGAAGCCGACACCC